>CAVPEY010000007.1:0-151985 GCA_963703625.1 uncultured Solirubrobacteraceae bacterium | reverse complement strand
GGCGGCGTCCTACTCTCCCAGGCCCTTGCGAGCCAAGTACCATCGGCGCTGAGGGGCTTAACTGCTCTGTTCGGAATGGGAAGAGGTGTTTCCCCCTCGCCATAGCCACCGGAAAAAGGCGAGAGACCACGCCTCCGCGATCCCTCAAAACTGCACAGCGCCACAACCGGGTATCACAAAGTAAATCCGTCAAGCCCTCGACCCATTAGTACCGGTCTCCTACAGGCGTTACCGCCCTTCCAGATCCGGCCTATCAACCTGGTGGTCTACCAGGGGTCTTACTCCCTCTAGGGGATGGGAGAGCTCATCTTGAGGTCGGCTTCCCGCTTAGATGCTTTCAGCGGTTATCCGATCCAGACGTAGCTAATCTGCGATGCCCTTGGCAGGACAACAGATACACCAGAGGTGCGTTCATCCCGGTCCTCTCGTACTAGGGACAACTCCTCTCAACTCTCCAACGCCCACGGCAGATAGGGACCGAACTGTCTCACGACGTTCTGAACCCAGCTCGCGTACCGCTTTAATGGGCGAACAGCCCAACCCTTGGGACCTACTCCACCCCCAGGATGCGACGAGCCGACATCGAGGTGCCAAACCGGGCCGTCGATGTGGACTCTTGGGCCCGATAAGCCTGTTATCCCCGGAGTACCTTTTATCCGTTGAGCGACGGCACTTCCACTTGCTACCGCCGGATCACTAAGACCTGCTTTCGCACCTGCTCGACCTGTCGGTCTCGCAGTCAAGCTCCCTTACTACCTTTACGCTCTACGCACGATTTCCAACCGTGCTGAGGGAACCTTTGTGCGCCTCCGTTACATTTTGGGAGGCGACCGCCCCAGTCAAACTACCCGCCTGGCACTGTCCAGCGCCCGGATTCACGGAGCGCTGTTAGAAATCCAATACACCAAGGGTGGTATCTCAAGGTTGGCTCCACGCCGGCCGCAACCAGCGCTTCAAAGCCTCCCACCTATCCTGAGCGAGATGCACCGAATCCCAATACCAAGTTGTAGTAAAGGTTCACGGGGTCTTTCCGTCTAGCCGCGGGTACTCGGCATCTTCACCGAGACTGCAATTTCACCGAGCCCCTCGTTGAGACAGCGCTGAAGTCGTTACGCCATTCGTGCAGGTCGGAACTTCGCGTGTTCTCTCGTTATCCGAGAGCGCAGACTATCCCTTCACCTCATCAAGCACCTTTAGGAGTGTGGCCTGCGAGTGGCGACGCTTTCCCAGATTCATCTGGTAGGCGATGCTCACGATCTCTCGCAAACCGTCGCGCTGCAGATGATCTCCTTGCTCGACCATCCGGCATACCCGCGAGAAGCCTGCACAGCTTCTCGCCTTGTATCCCCGCAAGGGGAAACGTCTCAAAGTGCGGCAGGATGATGTCCGTGAGATCTCCGATCGACCGCGCCTCGTACTTGAAGGTGCGATCTCCCTTCGACTCCCGGATCCAGCCGCAACCGAAGAACGCTGCAGATCTTCCAGCAGTCGCAGATCCTTCTCGTTCAGCGAGAGCGAAAACGATGGCCTCACCTCGAGACCGGTTCGTAGCTTCGCTCGGACGGCCAGGAGATGCAAAAGCATCCCTCGCCCTCCGCAGACCTGTGACGATACCAGGGATCCAGCGGTACTGCTATTCCATAGGCGCCTTGTCTTTCGATGAGGGCCGGCGTATTGCGCATCACATAGATTTCCGGACTCTCCGGAGCGTGACACGCCTCTCCTTTCGGATCAGTCGTTAGGGGGTCACTAGGACTTCCCTCGGGATTGCCCGCTGCCACTGTCGGCAGGGAGGGTTTCCCCGATATGAGCCGGTTCTCGACCGTCTCTCGCGAGACGGCGGGGCAAGTGTTCGTGCTTACCCGACAAGGAATTTCGCTACCTTAGGACCGTTCCTGCTGTTACGACTCGGACTCGCGCCCGAGCGGTCGGCACATTTCTGGCCGACTCTCATGGTCGCCCATGAGAGCGGACTATCTCATCCCGCCCTCGGTCTGGAGGACAGGCTCGGCGTATAGTCTCTGAGGATTCCAGCGTCTTCGTCGCCGTCCAGGACACCGCTCTCGCGGTTGACCGTCCTGAGCCGACTGAACGCTGGCCTTTCCTGCTGATTGTCCGCACCCGACACATTTTCACGGTACCGCCCACTTGGGACGGAACTCGTAGTGCGGGATACTCGGATGTTCCAGCATATAGCCAAGTTTTACAACTACCTCGGTCAACTGATAGTTACGGCCGCCGTTTACCGGGGCTTAGCTTCGCTGCTTCGGGTCAAGCCCTAACAACTCCACGTAACCTTCCGGCACCGGGCAGGCGTCAGCCCCTATACGTCGTCTTTCGACTTAGCAGAGACCTGTGTTTTTGGTAAACAGTCGCTTCAGCCAATTCACTGCGGCCCCCTCGGGCTCCACTCGCGAGGAGCTTCACCCTACTGGGGCGCCCCTTATCCCGAAGTTACGGGGCGATTTTGCCGAGTTCCTTAACGAGGGTTATCTCGATCACCTTAGTATTCTCTACTTGCCCACCTGTGTCGGTTTTGGTACGGGCACGCGCTTCCTCCCTAGAGGCTTTTCTTGGAGGTATGGCGTCAGGGACTCGCCGGCTTAACGCCAGCTGGCATCGCACCTCAGGTTATGCGGCCCCGCATTTGACAAGGGCCACCCCTACATGCTTACCCCAGGACAACCATCGCCTGGGTTCCCTTAGCCTTCCTCGTCCCCCCATCGGTCAAACGGAAGCGACGTGGTACAGGAATATCAACCTGTTGGCCATCGACTACGCCTTTCGGCCTCGCCTTAGGTCCCGACTAACCCTGAGCAGACGAACTTTACTCAGGAATCCTTGGGCAATCGGTGGAGGGGATTCTCACCCCTCTTTCGTTACTTATGCCGGCATTCTCACTTCCCATGCCTCCACGGCTGGCTTACGCCGCCGCTTTGCTGGCATGGGAACGCTCTCCTACCGCGCGATCGACCCGAAGGTCTCACGCACCCGCAGCTTCGGTGACTAGCTTGAGCCCCGTTACATTGTCCGCGCTCGAACACTTGACCAGTGAGCTGTTACGCACTCTTTCAAGGGTGGCTGCCTCTAAGCCAACCTCCTGGTTGTCTATGCACTCGAACATCGTTTCCCACTTAGCTAGTACTTAGGGACCTTAGCTGGCGGTCTGGGCTGTTTCCCTTTTGACGCTGAAGTTTATCCCCCAGCAACTGACTCCCGGAGTAAACGTGATTGGTCTTCGGAGTTTGCCTGAAGTCGGTAACCTGGTAGGGCCCCTAATCCAAACAGTGCTCTACGGCCAACACGCAATTTATCCGAGGCTATACCTAAATATATTTCGGAGAGAACCAGATATCACTGAGCTTGATTAGCCTTTCACTCCGACCCACAGGTCATCCGCCCAGTTTTCAACCTAGGTCGGTTCGGCCCTCCACGAGGTCTTACCCCCGCTTCAGCCTGCCCATGGGTAGCTCGCTCAGTTTCGGGTCTACCGCCTACGACTATGTCGCCCTATTAGGACTCGCTTTCGCTACGGCTCCGCTCATCGCTTAACCTTGCCGCAGACGAGTAACTCGCCGGCTCGTTATGCAAAAAGCACGCGGTCACAGAACAAGTCTGCTCCCACCGCTTGTAGGCACGCGGTTTCAGGTACTATTTCACTCCCCTTCCGGGGTACTTTTCACCTTTCCCTCACGGTACTAGTCCGCTATCGGTCACCAAGGAGTACTTAGCCTTGGAGGGTGGTCCCCCCAGGTTCAGTCCGCGTTTCACGGGTGCGGACTTACTCAGGAACGTCTGACGGAAGATCATGCAGTTTCGTCTACGGGACGGTTGCCCTCTATGGTGCGCGGTTCCACGCGCTTCGACTACCACATGATTTTGTAACTTCCGCCGAGCCGGACACGGCTCGGAACAAACGCCCTACAACCCCCGACAGACAACGCATGTCCGCTTACATCTGCCAGGTTTGGGCTGATCCCCTTTCGCTCGCCACTACTCAGGGAGTCTCTGTTGATTTACTTTCCTCGGGGTACTGAGATGTTTCACTTCCCCCGCTTGTCTTCCGCCGGCCTATGTGTTCAGCCGGGGATAACGCCGCATTACCAGCGCTGGGTTTCCCCATTCGGGCATCCACGGGTCAAAGGCTATTCAGCGCCTAACCGTGGCTTATCGCAGCCGTTCACGCCCTTCATCGACTCTTGGTGCCAAGGCATCCACCATGTGCCCTTACTATCTTGACGGTGATCTGGCCCAACGCGACCTGATCGCCCCTCGCGGAGCTCCCAGATCTTGCAGGGCCCGGTGATACCCGTTTTTCAGCCGCCGCTTATCGATGGCGGCTGATTGTGGCTTCTGTGCAGTTTTCAAGGATCGTGGAGAGGCGTATAACGCCGGCCGGGCTCGCGTCTGTTGGTCACGCCATATGCGACGTATCCACGCGATCCGGCGGACGCCGGTCTCTCAAAACTCAACAGCATGCTGGGGTCGTTTGCGGCCGGCGCCGCAGTGCTCCCGAAGTAGTACGGGAGTCGCGTCGCGGCACGGCCATCCAGCCAGGTTCGGTCGACATGCTAGGCCCGATCCGCTCGGACACCGCCAGCCTCGAGCGCTTCGCGGCCGCGACGAGCCCGACGTGCGACGGCCGCTGCGATCGGGGCACCGCTAGGTGCTCCCTAGAAAGGAGGTGATCCAGCCGCAGCTTCCGCTACGGCTACCTTGTTACGACTTCACCCCAGTCACGAGCCCCACCTTCGACGGCTCCCTCCCTTGCGGGTTAGGCCACCGGCTTCGGGTGTTGCTCACTCCCGTGGTGTGACGGGCGGTGTGTACAAGGCCCGGGAACGTATTCACCGCGGCAGTGCTGATCCGCGATTACTAGCAACTCCGCCTTCATGCAGGCGAATTTCAGCCTGCAATCCGAACCGAGACGCACTTTAAGGGATTCGCTCCACCTCGCGGTATCGCAGCCCTCTGTATGCGCCAATGTAGCACGTGTGTAGCCCTGGACATAAGGGGCATGAGGACTTGACGTCATCCCCACCTTCCTCCGGTTTGTCACCGGCAGTCTCGCATGAGTCCCCAACTAAATGCTGGCAACATGCGACGGGGGTTGCGCTCGTTGCGGGACTTAACCCAACATCTCACGACACGAGCTGACGACAGCCATGCACCACCTGTGAAAGTGCCCCGAAGGGAAGGTGTGTTTCCACGCCGGTCACTCACATGTCAAGCCCAGGTAAGGTTCTTCGCGTCGCGTCGAATTAAACCACATGCTCCGCTGCTTGTGCGGGCCCCCGTCAATTCCTTTGAGTTTTAGCCTTGCGGCCGTACTCCCCAGGCGGGCAACTTAATGCGTTAGCTTCGACACGGGGGGAGTCGACACCCCCCACATCTAGTTGCCATCGTTTACAGCGTGGACTACCAGGGTATCTAATCCTGTTTGCTCCCCACGCTTTCGCGTCTCAGCGTCAGTCACGTCCCAGCGAGCTGCCTTCGCCATTGGTGTTCCTCCTGATATCTGCGCATTTCACCGCTACACCAGGAATTCCACTCGCCCCTTCCGGACTCTAGCCCGACAGTATCCACCGGCATTCCAGGGTTGAGCCCTGGACTTTCACAGCGGACTAATCGAGGCCGCCTACACGCTCTTTACGCCCAATAATTCCGGACAACGCTTGCACCCTACGTATTACCGCGGCTGCTGGCACGTAGTTAGCCGGTGCTTCTTGTGAAGGTACCGTCACTCCATCCGGCTATTCACCGGAGAAGCTTCGTCCCAACTGAAAGGGGTTTACAACCCGAAAGCCTTCTTCCCCCACGCGGCGTTGCTGCGTCACGCTTTCGCGCATTGCGCAAGATTCCCCACTGCTGCCTCCCGTAGGAGTCTGGGCCGTGTCTCAGTCCCAGTGTGGCTGATCGTCCTCTCAGACCAGCTACCCATCGAAGCCTTGGTGAGCCGTTACCTCACCAACAAGCTAATGGGCCGCGGGCCCATCTCGATGCGGAGGCCGAAGCTTCCTTTCCCCTTGCGGGCACATCCGGTATTAGCCCGAGTTTCCTCGGGTTGTCCCGGTCATCGAGGCAGGTAACCCACGTGTTACTCACCCGTTCGCGGCTCTGCCCCAGGGCAAGCCCTGGTTCGTCGCTCCACTTGCATGTGTTAAGCACGCCGCCAGCGTTCGTCCTGAGCCAGGATCAAACTCTCCGTGAAGAACTTCACGAAAAGCTGTCATTGGTCTGCCTTGGCCGATCCGGCGCAAGCGCCTGACCGGCTAGTGCAACTCGGAACCTATACACCGTGGTCCCGAACCATGACGGGGTACTTCTCTACTTGACTCTTGTCCGCCACCCGGAGGCGTCATAGACGCTCCCGCTGGCGGGTCGAACCTGGACGCACACCACGATCCGAAGTTGGATCGTAGATGCGCATGCTGTTGAGTTTTCAAAGACCGCCGCGCCTCACCGAAAGGGGTTCCTTCTGGAGGAGACCGATCCGGCCCAACGCCCGAGGGCGCCTGTGGGCCGACCAGCGAGTATAGCGCGCCGAGCGCCCGCGTCGGTCTCAGCCGGCGCGCAGCGGCGCGCGGCGGAACCGCCGGCGCCTGCCGACCCTCAAGATCTGGCCGTCGGCCCGCTCGCATGGTCACGTCGTGCTGGCCCGCCGCGAGCTGGACCTCGTCGAGCGTGACGCCGCCCTGGTCGATCAGCCGGCGCGCCTCCGAGCGCGAGATGCCGAGCTCGCTCGCCATCAGGCCGGGCAGGTGCACCATGCCCTCGACGCACTCGAAGCGCGCGTCCTCGATCTCCTCGGGCACGCCGCGCTGCGACGAACACCCGGTCGAAGTGCGCCTCGGCCGCCTGTGCGTCGGCCTCGCGAGTGCAGCCACGCGACGAGCTCGCGTGCGAGCGCGCGCTTGGCGTCGCGTGGCGAGCGCGCGCCCGCGCCCTCGCCGATCGCCGGCTCGCGCCCGAGCAGCAGCCGGTAGTACTGCTCGAGCGCCTCGTCGGGGATCGCCATCGTCTTGCCGTACATCTCCTGCGGCGCGTCGGTGACGCCGATCTGGTTGCCCAGCGACTTCGACATCTTCTGGCGCCCGTCGACGCCGACCAGGATCGGCATCGTCATGATCGCCTGCTCGGGTTGGCCGTAGGCGCGCTGGATGTCGCGTCCGAGCAGCAGGTTGAACTTCTGGTCGGTGCCGCCGAGCTCGACGTCGGCGCGCACCGCCACCGAGTCATAGCCCTGCAGCAGCGGGTACAGCAGCTCGAGCATCGAGATCGGCTCGCGCGCCGACCAGCGCTTGGCGAAGTCGTCGCGCTCGAGCAGCTGCGCCGCCGTCGTCGTCGCGCACCAGCGCCAGCAGCTCGCTCATCGCCATGTCCAGCCACTCGCCGTTGCGCCTGACCTCCAGCCGCTCGCGGGTCCGGGTCGAGGATCTTCAGCGCCTGCGCCTGGTAGGTCGCCGCGTTCGCGTCGATCTCCTGCGCCGAGAGCATCGGGCGCAGCGTCGAGCGGCCCGACGGGTCGCCCACGCGCGCGGTGAAGTCGCCGACGATCAGCACGACCGTGTGTCCGGCGTCCTGGAACTCGCGCAGCTTGCGCAGCACGACCGCGTGTCCGAGATGGATGTCGGGCGCCGTCGGGTCGATGCCCAGCTTGACTCGCAGCGGGCGCCCCTCGCGCTTGGCCTTCTCGAGCTTCGCCGCGAGCGCGCCCGCCGGCAGGCTGTCGACCGCGCTGCCGGCCAGCTCGGCCGCCAGCCGAGCTGCGCCGGAGGACCCAGTGCCGCTCGCTGGATCGGCTCCGTCGGTGGCGTTCGGCATCTGGGCCAATGCTAGACTCTCGCCCGCCGGAGGGTCCTGCTGCGCCGCCCGCCCGCGCGGCCCGCGCCGCCGGGATCGGGTCCTCCCCGCACGGCGGACGGGCCCGCCCTCCGCCGCTGCTGATGAGCGATGACGATCGCCCCGATATAACGCCCACCGAGCTGCGTCCGCCGCCGCCGGAGCCGCAATTGCCGCCCATCGAGCCGCGATCGCCGGCCCGTCCGCGGTTGAAGCGGTTGCGCTTCGTGGCGATCCTGCTGGCAGTCCTCGTGCTCGGCCTGGTCTCGTTCGTGTTCGGGATCTTCGTGTCGATCGCCTCGGACCTGCCGTCGCTGACCAAGTTCTCGCAGTACAAGGAAGAGAAGAGCTCGACCCTGACCGACGACCTCGGTCACCCGATCGGCGTGCTCTCGCAGCAGAATCGCGTGATCGTGACCGCGGGTCAGATCCCCGTGATCGTCAAGAACGCGGTCATCTCGATCGAGGACAAGCGCTTCCGCACCAACAGCGGCATCGACATCCGCGGCATCGCACGCGCGTTCGTCGACGACATCGAGCACCGGGGCAACCTCCAGGGCGCCTCGACGATCGAGGAGCAGTTCATCAAGAACGCGCTGCAGGCCCAGTCGCACCGCACGATCTTCGAGAAGCTCCGCGAGGCGGCGCTCGCCTACCAGCTCTCGCACAAGTGGAGCAAGGAAAAGATCATCACCGCCTACCTCAACACGATCTACTTCGGCAACGGCGCCTACGGCATCGAGGCGGCGGCCGAGACCTACTTCGGCCACGAACCAGCCCACCTCGGCTGTGGCATGCCCGGTCACGAACTGTGCGTGCAACAGCTGAAACCGTGGGAGGCGGCGCTGCTCGCTGGCATCATCCAGTCGCCCACCGCGTACGACCCCGACGCGCATCCGCTCGCCGCCAAGGACCGACGCGACGTCGTGCTCTACCAGATGCTCGAGCAGGGCTACCTCAGCCGAGCGATGTACGAGGAAAGCGTCAGGCAGCCGCTGCCCGCCGGCGAAGAGATCCAGGCGCCTCAGGAGCAGACGATCGAAGGCGCGGATGTCGGCTACTTCACGAGCTGGGTGCAGCAGCAGGTGATCGAACGCTACGGCGCGCCGCGCGCGTTCGCCGGCGGGCTGCAGGTCAAGACGACGCTCGACCTGAGCCTCCAGCGCGCAGCCGAACAGGCGGTCCAGAACTACCTGCCCTTCTCCGAAGACCCGTCCGCCGCGCTCGTCGCGATCGAAAACTCGACGGGCGAGGTGCGCGCGATGGTGGGCGGGCGCAACTATGACGAAAGCCCCTTCAACCTCGCCACCCAGGGCGAGCGCCAGCCGGGCTCATCGTTCAAGGCGTTCGACCTCGCCGCGGCGCTCGAGGACGGCATCTCACCGGACTCGGTGTGGCCGTCGAAGGAAAAGATCTTCCACTATCACGGACCCCACGGGGTCGAAAAGTTCGTCGTGCACAACGACGAAGGCGCCTACACCGGGTCCAACAGCCTGACCGGCGCCCTCGCCTACTCCGACAACTCGATCTTCGCCGAAGTCGGGCTGAAGGTCGGCACCACCAACATCGCCTCGCTCGCGCAGCGGATGGGCATCACCACGCCGCTCTCGACCAACGCCGCGATGACGATCGGCGGGCTGACGATCGGCGTCACGCCGCTCGACATGGCGCACGCGTACGAGACGATCGCGCACGACGGCGACCGCGTCAGCCGGCTCGATGGTCGAAGACGACGCGCCGGTCGGCATCCAGGAAGTCAGAGCCGGCAGCCAGCGGCTGCCCGACGGATCGCGTGTGGACAAGAACAGCGTGCGCACCCACCGGGTGCTGCCCGCAGAAGTCGCGACCACCGAGACGACGATGCTCGAAGCGGTGATCCAGTACGGGACCGGCAGAGCGGCCGCGATCGGCCAGTTCGCGGCCGGCAAGACCGGCACGACCTCCAACTACGGCGACGCGTGGTTCGTCGGCTGGGACTCCAAGTTCACCGTCGCCGTGTGGGTCGGCTACCCCAACAAGCTGATCCCGATGACCACCGACTTCGACGGACGGGCCCGTGCTCGGCGGCACCTTCCCAGCGCTGATCTGGCACGACTTCATGACCTCGGCGCTGCAGATCGAACAGGAACGCGCCGAACGCTCGGCCGCGAAAAAGGGCTCCGGCGGCCAGTCGAGCGAAGTCTCGACGGCGACGACTCCCGCGACAGCCGCGCCGAAGCCGTCCAACGCGCCACCCAGCAACAACACCGGCCCCGCGACGCCCAACAACGGCAAAGGCGGCTCCGCGACCCCCGCCGCCCCCACGCGCGAAGCCGGCGGCGAAGCGCGCACGCCCGAACACGCCGCGACGCCCAAGGCTCCCCCGGCCGCCGAACCGGCCCCCGCGACCCCGGCGCCGGCGACCCCCAGCCCCACTCCGACTCCGCCCGCATCCTCGACGCCGTCGCAGACCGGCGGGGTCGCGCCCGGAGGCTGACGGCGCCGGCGCCTACCGGGACGGCTCGCTCAGGCGCGCGCGCCGGCGAGCCGCGGGCGCGAGACGTAAGCGGGTCCGCCGCGCAGAAGCGCCAGGGCAGCTCGACCGCCTTCGTGATCCCGATGCGCGTGCCCGCGAGCACGGGCGAGTCCCGCCACGCGCCGGTCGCGCGGCCCGATGCGCACCGGGCCGCTCGCCAGCGAGGTGCCGTTCTCGGCGAGCGCGATGCCGAGCGCCTGCGTCAGCTTGCCCGGCCCCGAGCACAGCTCCTCGACCCGTGCTCCGGGCGCGAGCCCGCGGCGCGCGCGCATCGACTCGATCCCCGTCACCGGCTCGAGCGCGCGGATCAGCACCGCCGCGCCGACGCCCTCGGGCTCGCACACGGCGTTCAGCATCGCGTGGATGCCGTAGGAGCGGTACACGTACGCGCGGCCGGGCTGCCCGAAGAGCGTGCGCGTGCGCGGCGTCAGCCCGACGAACGCGTGGCAGGCCGGCTCGCTCTCGTGGTAGGCCTCCGTCTCGACGATCACGCCGGCGCAGTCGCGCGTGCGCGACCGTGCAGCCGATCAGGTCGCGGGCGACCTCGAGCACGGGGCGCGCGTAGAAGTCAGCGCGAAGCAAGCCGCATCGAGCGCCGTCGCGCGCCAGCGCCAGCTGCTCGCGCACGCGGGCCAGCGACGTGCCGCCCTCGGAGACCTTCGACTCGAGCCACGAGCCCTGCGCGAGCACGCGCTGGAACTCGCTCGCGATGTGCCGCCGAGCAGCTCGCTGTGCGCGGCGAGCTCCTCGGCGCTCAGCTCCGAGAGCGGCGTGCCGGTGTCGAGCGCGCTGCGCACGAGCCCGGCGACGACGCCGTGCGCCTCGCGGAAGGGCATCCCCAGGCGCACCAGCAGGTCGGCGACGTCGGTCGCCGCGATCAGCTCGTCGGAGGCCGCCTCGCGCATCCGCTCGCGGTTGAAGCGCACGCCCGCGATCATCCCCGTCGCCGCGCGCCAGCGTCAGCTCGCAGCGTGTCGACGACGTCGAACAGGTGCTCCTTGTCCTCCTGCAGGTCCTTGTTGTAGGTCAGCGGCAGCGCGTGCATCACGCCGTGCAACGCCGCCAGGTGGCCGACGACGCGCGGCGCCTTCGCGCGCAGCAGCTCGGCCGCGTCGGGGTTCTTCTTCTGCGGCATGATCGAGGAGCCCGAGCTCCACGCGTCCGGCAGCTCGCAGAAGCCGAACTCGGCGCTCGACCACAGCACCAGCTCGGCCCCGAGGCGCGAGAGGTGGGTCGCGCAGGTCGCCGCCGCGGCGAGGTAGTCGAGCACGAAGTCGCGGCCGGAGACCGCGTCGATCGAGTTCGGCGCCACGCCGTCGAAGCCGAGCTCGCGTGCGAGCAAGCCGCGGTCGGTGTCGAAGTTCACGCCCGCGAGCGCGCCCGCGCCGAGCGGCAGTCGCCCAGCACTCGCGCTCGGCGAAGGCGAAGCGCGCGCGGTCGCGCGCGAACATCCAGAAGTAGGCGAGCAGGTGGTGGCCGAGGTACACCGGCTGGGCGCGCTGCAGGTGCGTGTAGCCGGGCATCGGCCAGTCGATGTGCTCCTCCGCGCGCTCGAGCAGCGCGCCATCAGCGCCGTGATCGCGCGCCTGCGCCTCCGACGCGCGCTCGCGCGTGTACATCGCCAGATCGGTCACCACCTGGTCGTTGCGCGAGCGCGCCGTGTGCAGCCGCCCGCCGACCGGCCCGACGATCTCGGTCAGACGCCGCTCGATCGCCATGTGGATGTCCTCGTCGTCGGCGATCGAACGCGGAAGCGCCCGTCGGCGCAGCTCGCGCGCGACCGCGTCGAGCCCGGCCAGCAGCGCGTCGCGATCCTCGATCGGTGATGATCTCGCGCTCGGCGAGCATCCTCGCGTGCGCGCGCGACTGCGCGATGTCCTGCGGCCACAGGCGCCGGTCGAAGCCGATCGAGGTGTTCAGGCGCTGGAAGTCGGGGTCCTGGGGCTCGATTGAAGCGCGACACGGGCGCTCAGTCTACGGTGGCGCGCCGCGCGTCCAGCACCGCGGCGAGCCGCTGCGAGACGCGCGCGACCTGTCCCTCGCTCATCTCCGGGAAGAACGGCAGCGCCAGCGAGCGCGCCGCCACGTCCTCGCAGACCGGGAACTCACCCGCGCGGTGGCCGAAGCGCTCGCGGTAGAAGCTCATCAGGTGGATCGCCGGCAGATACGGCTTGCTCTGGATGCCCGCCGCGCGCGAGCGCGCGCACCGTCTCGTCGCGGTCGACGCCGCGCGGCAGCTGCACGACGAACACGAACCAGCCGCGCCGGTCCCCGTCACGGTCCGCGCACGGCAGCTCGAGACCCTCGATCCCCGCCAGCGCCTCGCCGGTAGCAGCGCGGCGACGCGCGCGCGCGCGTCGAGCATCTCGCTCCAGGCGCTGCGAGCTGCGCGATCCCGAGCGCGCACGCGATGTCCGACAGTCGGTAGTTGAAGCCCAGCCGGTCGTGGTCGAGCCAGCCCATGTCCGGCGCGCGGCCCTGGTTGCGCTCGGAGTCGATGCGCTGCTTGAGCGCGGGCTCGGCGAGCGTGATCATCCCGCCCTCGCCGGTCGTCAGCTGCTTGTTCGCGTAGAAGCCGAACACCGCCGGGTGCCCGCGCCCGCCGACGGCGACGCCGTCGGCGTGCGCCGCGCCGAGCGCCTCGCACGCGTCCTCGACGATCGCGAGACCGTGCCTCCCGGCGAGCTGCTCGAACGCGGGCAGTCGGCGGGATAGCCGAAGATGTGCACCGGCAGCAGCGCCCGCGTGCGCTCGCGTGACCGCGGCCGCCGCCGCGTCCGGGTCGAGGTTGAGCGTCACCGGGTCGATGTCCGCGAACACCGGGCGCGCGCGCTCGTACAGCGCGGCGTTAGCCGATGCGACGAACGAGAACGGGCTCGTCACGACCTCGTCGCCCGTCTTCGACGCCGACCGCTCGCAGCGCGAGGTGCAGCCCCGCGGTGCCGCTGCTGACGGCGCTCGCCAGCGGCGCACCTACACGCGCCGCAAAGCGGCGCTCGAACTCCGGCACGCGCGGCCCCAGCGACAGCTGGCCCGAGCGCAGCACCGCGAGCACCGCCTGCTCCTCCTCCTCGCCCAGCACCGGCCGCGCGAGCGGGACCACCTGATCCGTGTCGCCTCGCGCCTCGGCGAAGTCGCTCGCGCCGGCGCCCGCTGGCGCCACTACACCCTGCCGCTCGAGCCGAGCGCCGACTCCGCCGCGGCCCGTCGCTTGCCTTGCATGCCGTACTCGAGCGAGTCGACCAGCGCGTCCCACGACGCCGCGATCAGGTTCTCCGAACGCCGATCGAGCCCCACACGTCGTGGCCGTCGGACGCGTCGATCAGCACGCGCGTGACCGCGCCGGTGCCCTTGGTCTCATCGAGGATGCGCACCTTGAAGTTGACGAGCTCGATGTCGCGCAGGTGCGGGTGGATCTCGCCGATCGCATCGCGCAGCGCGCGGTCGAGAGCGTTCACCGGGCCGTTGCCCTCGGCGGTGCGCACGTAGCGCTCGCCGCCGAGCCAGATCTTGATCGTCGCCTCGGTCTCGGCGCTGCCCGTCGGCGCGCTTCTCGACGATCACGCGCCAGGACTCCAGGCGGAACAGCGGCTCGTACTCGCCCGCCTCCTTGCGCAGCAACAGCTCGAACGAGCCGTCGGCCGCCTCGAACTGGAAGCCCTCGTGCTCGAGCTCCTTGACGCGCTCGACCACGCGCTGCGCGAGCTCCTCGTCGGCCGCGATGCCAGCCTGCTGCGGCCTTCTCGACGATCGTGCCGCGGCCGGAGAGCTCGGAGATCAGCACGTCGCGGCCGTTGCCGACGACCGCCGGGTCGACGTGCTCGAAGGTCTGCGGCGTCGGCGCGCACGCCCGCGGCGTGCAGCCCCGCCTTGTGCGCGAACGCGTGCTTGCCGACGTATGGCTGCGCCGGGTTGGGCGTGCGGTTGAGCAGCTCGTCGACGAAGTGCGCGGTCTCGGTCAGGCGCGCGAGCTGCTCGGGCGCGAGCAGCTCGACGCCCATCTTCAGCTGCAGGTCGGCGATGATCGTGATCAGGTTCGCGTTGCCGGTGCGCTCGCCGATGCCGTTGATCGTGCCCTGCACCTGCGTGGCGCCGCCTTCGACGGCGGTCAGCGTGTTCGCGACCGCGCAGCCGGAGTCGTCGTGCGTGTGGATGCCGAGCGGGCGTGCCGGGCAGCGCTTCGCTGACCACTGCGAACGCCGTCCGGATGTGCGGCGGCAGCGAGCCCCCGTTGGTGTCGCACAGCACGAGCCGCTCGGCGCCCGCGTCGGCGGCCGCGCGCAGGCAGTCCAGCGCGTAGCGCGGGGTCGAGCGCGAAGCCGTCGAAGAAGTGCTCGGCGTCGAGCAGCACGCGCTTGCCCGCGCCGACGCAGGAACGCGACCGAGTCGGCGATCATCGCGAGGTTCTCCTCGCGCGACACGCGCACGACCTTCTCGACGTGCAGCACCGACGCCTTGCCCACGAGCGTGCACGACCGGCGCGAAGCGACTCCGCCAGCACGCGCAGGCCCTCGTCGTGCTCGGCGGCGACCTCGCGCCGGCGCGTCATGCCGAAGGCGACGATCTCCGCGTGGCGCAGCGTCTCGCCCGCGAGCAGCTCGAACAGCTCGCGCTCCTTCGGGTTCGACGAGGGGAAGCCGGCCTCGATCATGTCCACGCCGAGCTCGTCGAGCGCGTGCACGACGCGCAGCTTCTCCTCGGCCGTGAGCGTCAGGCCGCCTCCCCCCATGCCGTCGCGCAGGGTGGCGTCGTATAGCTGTATGTCGGCCACCCGGCTCCTAGCCCGCGGAAGCCGGCTGCGAGCCGACGGGCGCCTCGCCGGCGGGCGGGGCACCGCCGCCCGTAGGGGGTCGGTCAGCGTCGACGGCGGTGCACGACGTCGAGCCACTCGCGGTAGCGCTCGGAGCGCCCGTGGATCGCGTCGTCGAAGGCCGCCTGCAGCACGCGCGTGATCTCGCCCGGCTTGCCCGTGCCGATCTCGTGGTCGTCGACCTCGCGCACCGGCACGAGCTCGGCGGCGGTGCCCGACAGGAACACCTCGTCGGCGAGGTACATCTCCGCGCGCGCGACGTTGCGCTCGACCACCGTGTAGCCGAGGTCCCGCGCGATCTGCATCACCGAGCGGCGCGTGATCCCGTCGAGGATCGAGTTGTGCTGCCCGGGCGTGGCGATCTCGCCGTCGCGCACGATGTAGACGTTCTCGCCGGTGCCCTCGCACACGTGGCCGTGGTCGTCGAGCAGGATCGCCTCTTCGTAGCCGGCCTTCACCGACTCGACCTTCGCGAGCACGCTGTTGAGGTACTGGCCGCGAGGCCTTCGCATGCGGGATCAGCGAGTCGGGGCTGATGCGCCGCCACGAGGAGACCTTCGCGCGCACGCCGTTGCGCATGCCCTCCTCGCCGAGGTAGGTCGCCCCACTCCCAGCACGCGATCGTCACGTCGACCGGCGCGTCCAGCGGGTTCAGGCCCATCTGGCCGTAGCCGCGGTAGACGATCGGGCGGATGTAGCAGGAGCGCAGGCCGTTGCGCGCCACGAGCTCGAGCGTCGCCGCGCGCAGCTGCTCGGCGGAGTAGGGCAGCGGCCATGTAGTAGAGCTCGGCCGAGCGCAGCAGGCGCTCGACGTGCTCGGCGTTGCGGAACACCGCCGGTCCGAGCTCCGTGTCGTAGCAGCGCACGCCCTCGAACACGCCCGTGCCGTAGTGCAGGCCGTGCGTCAGGACGTGGACCTTGGCGTCCTCCCAGGCGACGAAATCTCCGTTCATCCAGATGAGGTCGGTCGGCTCCACGTTCATGCGTCTCCTAGTTCGACGTTGTCGAGCACTGCCCTCGTCGCCTGCGCGGTCCCCGCATCGCCGCCCAGGTCGGGCGTCCGCAGGCCCCTCGCGAGTGCGCGCTTCAACGCCCGATTCTACAGCCGTGGCCTCGCTTTCCAAGCCGAGCCCGTGGCGCAGCATCAGCGCCGCCGAGAGGAACATCGCCAGCGGGTTGGCGACGCCCTGTCCGGCGATGTCCGGCGCCGAGCCGTGCACCGGCTCGAACACGCCCGGGCCCATCGGCTCCCAGCGACGCGCTCGGGAGCATGCCGATCGAGCCGGTGAGCATCGCGGCCTCGTCGGAGAGGATGTCTCCGAACATGTTCTCGGTGACGATCATGTCGAAGTCGCGTGGCGCGGAGACGAGCTGCATGGCGGCGTTGTCGACGAGCACGTGCTCGAGCTCGACGTCGGGGAACTCCCGCGTGTGCAGCTGCGCTGACGACCTCGCGCCACAGCCGTGAGGTCTCGAGCACGTTGGCCTTGTCGACGCTCGTCACCTTCGGGTCCGAGGAGCGCCGCTTGGCGGCCTCGAAGGCGGTGCGGGCGATCCGCTCGATCTCCTCGCTGCTGTAGGCGCACAGGTCGGAGGCCGTCGTCGCGGTGCGCGTCTTCTCGCCGAAGTAGATGCCGCCGGTCAGCTCGCGCACGACCAGCAGGTCGGTTCCTTCGATCCGCTCGCGTCGCAGCGGCGAGGCGTCGTACAGCGCCGGCAGCGGCTTGACGGGACGCAGGTTGGCGTACAGCCCCAGGCCCTTGCGCAGGCCGAGCAGACCCTGCTCGGGGCGCGGCTTGCTCGGGTCGGTGCTGTCCCACTTGGGGCCACCGACGGCCGCCAGCAGCACCGCGTCGGCGTGCCTGCACGCGTCGAGCACCTCGTCGGTCAGCGCCACGCCGTCGACGTCGATCGAGGCGCCGCCGAACAGATGCTCCTCGAACTCGAAGTCGCCGAGCGTTTCGAGCAGCTCGAGCGTCGGCGCCATGATCTCAGGGCCGATGCCGTCGCCGGGGAGGGTGACGATGCGATATGGCATGGATCTATTACGCCGCCGGGGGCTGGCGAGGTGGCAGAGCATATAGGCAAGGGGTGGATCACTCGCGATGCGCGTCGGGCGGCACTACGACGCTGTCGGTTCGCGAATCGCCATGCGTAGGCCAGCGGCATCGAGCTGTTCATAGCGAACGTGGACCAGTCCGGCCACACGCTCGGGCGAGGCTTGGTCTGGCGGAGCCGCGCGGTTGACGCGATTCGCGCGCACGCTTCCAGCCACTGTGCTCGCCTGCCGTTCCACTCCTTGACCTCAAGGTGCCTGTCGGCTCGCACAGTCAGGTTGGCGAGCACCAGCCGCTGTCTGTGCACCGTGGCCGTCGGAGCCAGCAGATGGTTGGCCGCCCACCCGTGGAAGCGCACCAGCTCAGATGCATCTTCCACATACCAGAACATGCCCCGATCCGTCAGGCGGATTGTGACCTTCAGCGTGAGAGGTCGGTCGAGTCGACCGATCGTGGAGATCTCGATCGTCTGCCAGCGACCGTCGGCGTGCTCGAATGCCGAAAGCTTCCTCAACGGCCAGGCTGCCGATCGCGAACACGAGGCTTTTGGACAAGCGGTCGCTGAAGCCCCGATCCCACGGAGGCCGGTCCTCGCCGGAGAAGGTCCCGATCCAGGCGAAACGGGCAGCTGGCGCGATCACCAACAGCGCGAGCACGAGGGTCAGCCAGTTCTCCAGGCGCGCTTCGACCGGTGGCAGCTTTCGATCCTTCTCGATCGACCAGCCCAGCAGATACAGCGCGGCGGCGAGAATCGGGAAGCCGATCAACAGCACGGCGAACGCGAACAGCGAATCGCGCGGGTCGCCGCCGCGATTACGGGAGCCAGCGACGGCGACCCCAGTGACCACCGCCAGCCCGATGCCCAAGACGATTGGAACAAGCCCACTCGAGGTGCCCACGCCGGCACTGAATCACGCCGTGCCGACGTGATCAGCTCAGGGTCACAGCGCCGTGGTCACCGGCACCCCTGGCTCACGCGCCTCGCGCTGACCCTCGTATGCGTCGATCGCCTCGCCCTGCCGGAGCGTGAGCGCGATGTCGTCGAGCCCGCCGAGCAAGCGGTGGCGGATCTCGTGGTCGATCTCGAACGGCACCTGGCGGCCGGCGAAGCGCACCTCCTGCTCGCTGAGGTCGACCTGGCCGTGACCGGAGCGGGCGAGCGCTTTGCAGTCCTCGTCGGAGAGGACGATCGGCAGCAGCCCGATCTTGGTGCAGTTGGAGTAGAAGATGTCCGCGAAGGACGGCGCGACGATGGCCTGGAAACCATAGTCCTGCAGCCCCCAGGGGGCGTGCTCGCGTGAGGAGCCGCAGCCGAAGTTCTCGCCGGCGACGAGGATCGGGTTGGGCGGCAGGTTCCAGTCGGGCTCTTTGGCCCAGTCGTAGAACAGGAACTGACCGAAGCCTGTGCACTCGACGCGCTTGAGGAACTGCTTGGGCATGATCTGGTCGGTGTCCACGTCGGCGCGGTCGAGGTAGCTGACCGGCCCGCTGATTGTCTCGATCGGTTCCATCACTTCTCCTGTGTTGCCTGGTCAGGCCGGGCCCCGCCGAAGACGGCGGCCTCAGCCCACTTGAAGTGCACTTCGACATCGGCGAAGCCGGCGTCGCGCAGCCAGCGGAGCTGGTCCTCGACGGTGTCGGGGCGGTCGTCATCGTCCTCGAGCTCGAGCTCGACGTGCGTGTGACTGCCCCCGCTCTCGCGGTCCGCGCGCACAGCGTTGGCGAGCATCTGCTCGTCGAAGAGTCCCTGCAGGGGGCCGACGATCGTGACGTAGTCCATGTTGACGAAGATGCCACCGCTCTCCAGCAACGGGAGCAGCTCGGCGAACAGAGCGCGCTTGCGTTCCGGCGGGAGGTGGTGGATGGCGAGCCCGGAGACGATCGCGTCGTAGCGCCCGTCCGGCAGTCCGTCGCGCCACCCGGGATCGTTGAGGTCGCTGCGCACGGCCTCCCAGCGTCCCGCGTGCATGGCTAGCCGGTCGTCCAGGCGCGCGAACATCGGTGCGGAGAAGTCGACGAGTACGCCGTGTGCATCGGCATGGGCGTCGAGCACGAGCTCACTCATTGCGCCGGCGCCGCAGCCGAGGTCGAGGAAGCGCTCGATCGGACGCCGGCCGCGCTCGAGCAGCAGCCTGATGAGATCCTCCTGCACGTCGAGCTGCGGCAACAGGATCGCGCGCCGCTCGGCGAAGCTCGCGGCGAGCCCTTCGCGCTGCCAGTGCGCGCCTGGCCGAAGCGGCTCGGCGTGCATCCCGCCCGCGCCGCTCACGACCACTCCCTGATGTCGACGAAGCGGCCCTCGATCGCGGCGGCGGCGGCCATCTGCGGGGACACGAGGTGCGTGCGCCCGCCGCGGCCCTGGCGCCCCTCGAAGTTGCGGTTGGACGTCGAGGCGCAACGCTCGCCGGGCGCGAGGATGTCGGGGTTCATGCCGAGGCACATCGAGCAGCCGGCGACGCGCCAGTCAAAGCCGGCGTCGCGGAAGACCCGGTCCAGGCCCTCCGCCTCGGCCTGCGCCTTGACCTGCTGGGAACCGGGCACGACCATCGCGTTGACCGACGGCGAGACCTTCCTGCCGGCGACGACCGCGGCGGCGGCGCGCAGGTCGCCGATGCGCGAGTTGGTGCACGAGCCGATGAACACGCGGTCCACCGCGATCTGCTCGATCGGCGTTCCCGGCTCAAGCGCCATGTAGTGCAGCGCGCGTTCGGTCGCCTCGCGGTCGGCGGGACTGTCGAACTCCTCGGGCGCGGGCACGCGCTCGGTGACGGCGCGCACCATGCCCGGGTTCGTGCCCCAGGTCACCTGCGGCGAGATCGCGCTCGCGTCGATCACGACCTCGGTGTCGAACTCGGCGCCAGCGTCGGTGGCCAGCTTGCGCCAGCGTCTCGATCGCGGCGTCGAGCTCGGCGTCGCGCGGCGCACCCGGGCGCGGCGTGCCAGCGCGCTCGGCGTCTGCGAACCAGGCGAAGGTGGTCTCATCGGGGGCGATCATGCCGGCGCGCCCGCCGCCCTCGATCGTCATGTTGCAGACGGTCATGCGGCCCTCCATCGAGAGCGCCTCGATCGCCGGGCCGGCGTACTCGACGGCGTGGCCGGTGAGGGCGCCGACGCCGAGCTGGCCGAGCGTGCCGAGGATCAGGTCCTTGGCGGTGACGCCGAAGCCGAGCTCGCCCTCGTAGCGGATCCGCATCGAGCGTGGCTTCTGCTGCACCATGCACTGCGTGGCGAGCACGTGCTCGACCTCGGAGGTGCCGATGCCGAAGGCGAGTGCGCCGAAGGCGCCGTGCGTGGAGGTGTGCGAGTCGCCACAGACGATCGTCATGCCGGGCTGGGTGACGCCGAGCTCGGGTCCGATCACGTGCACGATCCCCTGGCGCTCGGAGCCGAGCGAGTACACGGGCACGCCGAACTCCTCGCAGTTACGCTCGAGCGTTTCGACCTGCACGCGTGAGAGCTCGTCGCTGATCCGCGCGGCGACGGGTGTGCCGTCGGTCGGTGTGTTGTGGTCCGCGGTGGCCAGCGTGCGGTCGGGGCGACGAACGGTGCGCCCGGCGAGGCGCAGCCCGTCGAAGGCCTGCGGGCTCGTGACCTCGTGCACGAGGTGCAGGTCGATGTAGAGGAGACCCGACTCGCTTCCCCCACTTCGTGCGCCTCCCAGATCTTCTCGAACAGCGTCTTGGGCATGGTCATCGGTCCTCGTGCTCGTCGGTGGTGGTGGATGTCGTGTTTATGAGGACATCCATGATGTCCCGCCCGCCCGGAGCGGGGTTCGGCGTGGCAGGCATCTAGCTGCGCCTCAGTCCTGCGGAGACGACGGCCAGGAACTCGGCGTCCGCGTCGTGCGCCTTGGGATTCTCGAAGTGGTGCGGCAGGTCGGCGTCGAAGGTGACGCAGTCGCCGGCATCGAGCACGTACTGCTGCCCGTCGCAGACGAGCACGACTGAGCCCGCCTCGACTAGCGCGGTCTCACGGCTGCCGGGCTCGTGCATCGGCGGGTCGTCGGCCGCGCCGGTTGCACCGCCGGGTGCAAGCGTGTGCCGCGAGATCTCCGCCCGCTGGCCCGGCTGTGAGGAGGTCAGCACCTCAAAGCCGTGGCCGCGCCGCTTGTTGCCACCGCGGGTGCGCTCGCCGGCTGGCACGATCGTCACAGCGCCATCCTCGTCCAGGCGCAACAGCTGCGAGAGCCGCAGCTCGAGGCCTGCGGCGATCCGCGAGGCCACGGTCAGCGTCGGGCTGGTCTCACCGCGCTCGACCTGCGAGAGCATCGGCGCGCTGACACCGCTGCGCTCTGACAGGTCGCGCAGCGACAGGCCTGCGGACTCGCGCAGCGCCTTGACGCGCGCTCCGATCACCATCGGCGAGAGCGCCGAGGCGTGGTCGGGCGACGCCTCCACGTTGACCGCGTCTGCTGTCATACAAACGTACGTTATCACGGACGCCCCCACACGGTCGGGAATTGTGTCCCAAGCGATCGCCACGCTGTTCGTGTGAGTTTGGCGACACAAACACCGAGCACAGTGCTCGCCCCTTGCCGGGTGCACCGCTAGCCTTTCTGCATGGCGTCACATGCGATCGCATTCAGCGCGGACGATCTCTGGAACCTCCCCGACGACGGCATGCGCCATGAGCTCATCGAAGGGCAGCTGCGGGCGATGACGCCCGCCGGCGCAGAGCATGGTCGTGTCGCGATGACAGCCGGCCGGCTGCTGAGTGTCCATGTGCATGCCACGGGTACCGGCGTGACCTTCGGTGCCGAGACGGGATTCATCCTGGCCAGCGATCCCGACACCGTGCGCGCGCCCGACGCGGCATTCGTCGGCAAGGCGCACGCGGAGGCCGTCGGCCGAACCGTCAGATTCTGGCCCGGTCCACCTGATTTTGCCGTCGAGGTCGTCTCACCGGGCGACAGCTTCAGCGAGGTCGAGTCCAAGGCCTTGGGCTGGGTGGCTGCGGGCGTGACCGCCATCCTCGTGCTCGATCCCGCCCGCGGCACGGGCACCGTGTATAGAGCGTCCGGCGAGATAAGCGTCTGCACCGACGGCGAGCTCGACCTGAGCGACGCGGTGCCCGGCTGGCGGGTCGCGGTCGTCGAGTTCTTCGCCTGACGAGCCCTCCCTTCAAAGGACAAGTAGCCTGACGCCTGCGCGCGACCCCGGCGGGGGCGGCGGGGTCCCGGAAACGTCGTCGTAAAAACGACGTCAGCCGGCGGCGCTCTCGGGCAGCCCGATCGCATCATCCGCGCGCGAGCGCGCGACGGCGACCGACAGCGCCCGCACGTAAGCGCGCGCGGCCGCGTCGATGATGTCCGTCGACACGCCCTGCCCGGCGCCGGTGAAGCCTTCGACCTCGAGCACGACGGAGACCTCGCCGAGCGCGTCCTGGCCCTCGGTGACGGCGCCGATCGTGAAGTCGCTGAGCGTCGGCGTGCTGGCGGTCGCGGCGTTGATCGCCTGGAACACGGCGTCGATTGGGCCGTCGCCGGTGAACGAGCCCTTGGCGCAGGAGCCGTCTGGCAGCGTCACCGACACGCGCGCGTGCGGCGGGCGCAGCGAGGAGGCGTCGACCTCGAACGACTCGAGCGCGTAGCCGGCGATCTCCTCGCGCAGCTCGTCGGTGACGAGCGCCTCGAGGTCCATCGCGGTCACCTGCTTCTTGCGGTCGGCGATCTCCTTGAAGCGCTTGAACGCGGTGTTCAGCGCCTGGCCGTCGAGCTCGAAGCCCATCTCCTCGAGTGCTTTGCTCAGGGCGTGGCGGCCCGAGTGCTTGCCGAGCACGATCGAGTTGCTGCGCAGCCCGACCGTGGTTGCGTCCATGATCTCGTAGGTGGTGCGCTCCTTCAGCACGCCGTCCTGGTGGATGCCCGCCTCGTGCGCGAACGCGTTGCGCCCGACGATCGCCTTGTTCGGCTGCACCTGGTAGCCGGTCAGGCGCGACACCAGCCGGCTCGTGCGCGCGATCTCCGTCGTGACCGCGCCCGTCCACAGGCCGAGGCTCGGCTCGCGCGTGTGCAGCAGCATCACGATCTCCTCGAGCGACGCGTTGCCGGCGCGCTCGCCGATGCCGTTGATCGCGCACTCGACCTGGCGGCAGCCTGCTTCCAGGCCGGCCAGCGAGTTGGCGACCGCCAGCCCCAGGTCGTCGTGGCAGTGCACCGACACGGTCACGTCGCGCAGGCCGGGCACCAGGCGGTAGAGCTCGGTGAACATCGCTGCGTACTCGCTCGGCATCGTGTAGCCGACGGTGTCGGGGACGTTGATCGTCGTGGCGCCCTCGTCGAGCGCGATCTGCGATCACCTCGGCCATGTACTGCACGTCAGAGCGCGAGCCGTCCTCGGGCGAGAACTCGACATCGTCGGTGTATTCGCGCGCCTGTGCCACGGCCGCGCGCACCTGGCCCTTGACGTCCTCGCGCGTGGTCTGCAGCTTGCGCTCGATGTGGATGTCGCTGGTGGCGATGAACATGTGGATGCGCGGACGCTCGGAGTCCTTGACCGCCTGCCAGGCCGCGTCGATGTCCTGCTTGACGGTGCGCGCCAGCCCGCAGATCACGGGGCCTTCCACCTCCCGCGCGATCGCCTGCACCGACTCGAAGTCGCCGGGCGAGGTGATCGGGAAGCCGGCCTCGATCACGTCCACGCCCAGGCGCGCCAGCTGATGGGCGATCTCGAGCTTTTCCTGCTTGTTCAGCGAGATCCCCGGCGACTGCTCGCCGTCGCGCAGCGTCGTGTCGAAGATCTGGACGCGGTCGGCCTCGTCGCGGCCACCGGGCGCCCCGTCGGCGACGCCGCGATCGGTGCCGTTGGTCTTCCCGTCGTGAGTGCTCATGTCGTTCGTGCTCCTTCTCTATCTCGCTTGTCGTTCCTCTCTGCTGGGTATGCGGCTACGCGGCCGCCACGCGCTATTCCCCCCGAGGGGGGAGCAGGAGGAGAGACAGAAGCGAGAACTGAAACGACATCTTCGGGCAGGCTAGCACCCCGCCAACCGCGGCTCAAACGACGTGCCTCAGGGCGTGAGCACGACCTTGCCGACGTTACGCCGCTCGACGATCATCGTCTGGGCGGCGCCGGCGTCCTCGAAGTCGAAGACCCCCGCGACGACCGGTTTGATGACACCGGCGTCGAGCATCGCCTGCAGCGGGCCGATCCACGGCTGCAGCGACCCGCGGTCCTTCCACAGGCTCAGCATGTTCAGGCCGATCACGGCCTTCGATTCGGACATCTGCTTGATCATGTTGAAGCGCGGCATCCGGATCACGCCGCGCAGCGCCGTCACGGGGTTGCGTTTCTCACCGGAGACGAGCGCCGAGGCGCCGAACGCGACGAGGCGTCCGCCGGGGCGCAGCAGCGAGTAGCTCGTGCGGAAGCTCTTGCCGCCGACGGCGTCGAGGATCACGTCGAAGCGGGGCAGCCCGCGCTCCCAGCCGGGGGTGGTGTAGTCGAGCGCGTGGTCGACGCCGAGCTCGAGGCAGCGCGCGTGCTTGCCTGGCGAGGCGGTGCCGTAGACCTCGGCGCCGCTGTGCTTGGCGAGCTGGGTGGCGGCGATCCCGACGCCACCGCCGGCCGAGTGCACGAGCACGCGCTCGCCCGGCTGCACGTTGCCATAGCCGATCAGGCCGGCCCACGCCGTGCCGTAGTTGACGGGGATCGCCGCGCCCTGCTCGAAGCTGAGGTCATCGGCGAGCGGTAGGACATCGGCGGCGGGAACGACGACCTGCGAGGCGTAGCCGCCGAACTGCGTGCCCGCGATCACGCGCTGGCCGGGCGTCAGCGAGTGGGCTGGGGTAGATGCCCCCTCGCCGAGCTCGAGGATCGTGCCGGCGACCTCGTAGCCGACGACACAGGGTGTCTTCGGCGCGTCGGGGTACAAGCCCATGCGGGCCATCACGTCGGCGAAGTTGATCCCCGCGGCGGATACCTCGATGCGGACCTCGCCCGCCCCGAGAACCGGATCGGGGCGCTCCTCCACCCGCAACACCTCAGGTCCCCCATGCTTCGTGATGACGACCGCGCGCATCGCCTCAGCCAAGGTCCACCGACCAGCCGTTGACGAAGCCCTCAGAGGCGACGATCTCCGCGACGACTGGGTCGGGAACGGCGGCGTCGGTCGTCACGACCATCGCCGCCAGGCGCCTGTCGTCGGCGGTCTCACGCCCGTCGGGGACGTGACCGACCGCCGCCGATGAGATATTGATCGCCGTGCGCGCCGAAGATCGTGCCGACGCGGCCGATCATCCCCGGCAGGTCCTCGTAGCGGAAGACCGTCACGTGCGGCTCGAGCTCGATCGTCAGGCGTCGGCCCTGGACCTCGACGAGGTGCGGCGCTCGGTTCGGCCCGATGCCGGTGCCGGCCACCGCGACCCGCTCGGAGCCGGAGACGACCGTGACGCGGATCAGCTCGTTGAAGTCCTGCGCCTCGGAGACCGACTTCTCCTCGAAGACGATGCCTCGCTGCTGGGCCATCGTCGGTGCGTTGACGAGGTTGACGGGCTCCTCGCCGCGGCCCTGCAGCGCGCCCACGATCACTGCGAGCCCCAACAGGCGCGTGTCGAAGTCGGCGATCCTGCCGAGGAACGCCGCCTCGATCCGCTCCACCGAGCTGCCCTCCGCGAGCTCCATCGCCAGGCGTCCGAGCTGCGAGGCCAGCGGCAGGAACGGGCCGAGGATCTCCATGTCCTCGGCGGCGATCGCCGGGATGTTGACGGCCGTCGAGACGACGCCGCCGGTCAGCGCGGCGACGACCTGCTCGGCGCTCTGGTAGCCGGCGCGGTCGGTCGCCTCCGCGGTCGAGGCGCCCAGGTGCGGCGTGACGACGACGTTGGCGTATCCGAACAGCGGGTGCTCGGTCGTCGGCTCCTTGGCGAACACGTCGATCGCCGCGCCTGCGACCTTGCCCGAGTCCAGCGCGGCCTGTAGCGCGCCGTCGTCGATCAGCCCGCCGCGCGCCACGTTCAGCACGCGCACGCCGTCGCGCATCTTCGCGAAGGCGTCGGTGTCGAGGAAGCCTTCCGTCTCCGGCGTCTTCGGCAGGTGGATCGTGATGAAGTCCGACTGCGCGTAGAGGCCCTCGACACCGTCGACGTTCTCGACGCCGAGCTCGCGGTAGCGCTCCGAGCTGACGAACGGGTCGAACGCCACGACGCGCATGCCGAAGCCGCGTGCGCGCTGCGCGACGAGCTGGCCGATCCGGCCGAAGCCGATGACCCCGAGCGTCTTCTCGTAGAGCTCGACGCCGGAGTACTTCGAGCGGTCCCATTTTCCGGCAACGAGCGCCGCATAGGCCTGCGGCACGTTGCGCGCCAGCGCCAGCAGCAGCGCCATCGTGTGCTCCGCGGCGGTCACGACGTTTGACTCGGGCGCGTTGGCGACGACGATCCCGCGCTGCGTGGCCGCAGCAACGTCGACGTTGTCGACGCCCACGCCTGCGCGGCCGATCACCTGCAGGCGCCCGGCGCGCGCGATCAGCTCAGCGGTCAGCTTCGTCGCCGAGCGGATCACGATGCCGTCGTACTCGCCGATACGCTCGGCGAGCTGCTCGTCGTTCCAGTCGACCCCGACGTCGACGTCGAAGTGCTCGCGCAGCAGCGCCACGCCGGAGTCGCCGATCTTCTCCTTGACGAGCACCCGCGGGCGCTGTCCGTCCACCGTCTCAGCGGCCGCCGCGGCCGGCGCCTGGGCGCTCATCGTCCGCTCCGCTCGACGACCCAGTCGATGCAGGCCGTCAGCGCCTGCACGTCGGCGGTCTCGACCGCCGGGATACATCGCGACCCGCAGCTGGTTGCGCCCGAGCTTGCGGTAGGGCTCGACGTCGACGATCCCATTGGCGCGCAGCGTCGCCGCGACCGCGGCGGCGTCGACGCGCTCGTCGAAGTCGATCGTGCCGACGACCAGCGAGCGCTTGTTCGGGTCCTTGACGAATGGCGTCGCGTAGTCGCTCTCCTGCGCCCAGCCGTACAGATGCGTCGAGGAGGCGGCGGAGCGCGCAACGCACCAGTCCAGGCCGCCGCCGTCGAGCATCCAGCGGATCTGATCGGCGAGCAGGAACAGCGTCGCGACGGCGGGCGTGTTGTAGGTCTGGTCCTTGAGCGAGTTCTCGACCGCGGTGTGCAACGACAGTGACGGTGGGATCCAGCGATCGGAGGCGTGCAGAGCCTCGATCCGTTCGAGCGCATCGGGGCTCAGCAGCGCCAGCCACAGCCCGCCGTCGCCCGCGAAGCACTTCTGCGGTGCGAAGTAGTACGCGTCGGCCTGCAGGATGTCGACGGGCAGGCCGCCCGCGCCGGAGGTGGCATCGACGAGCACCAGCGCGTCGGCGGACGCGGCCGGGCGCGCGACGGGCACCATCACACCGGTCGAGGTCTCGTTGTGGGCCCAGGCGATGACGTCGGCGAGACCGTGCCCGGCCAGCGGCCCGAGCGACGTAGGGTCGGGAGCGTCACCGGCGTCGGCCGCGATGACCTTCGGCTCCGCGAGGAACGGGGCGCCGGCGGTGACGTCCGCGAACTTTTGGGAGAACTCTCCGTAGGTCAGGTGCAGGGCGTGGCGCGAGATCAGACCGAACGCCGCGGCGTCCCAGAAGGCGGTCGCGCCGCCGTTGCCGAGCGCGACCTCGTAGCCGTCGGGTAGCGCGAACAACTCGCGCAGGCCGGCCCGGATCTCGCCGACGAGTTGCTTGACCGGCTTCTGCCGGTGCGATGTACCCATCACCGCGGCGCCGTCGGTGGCGAGCCGCACGAGCGCCTCGGGGCGGACCTTCGACGGTCCCGCAGCCGAAACGGCCGTCGCGAGGCCGCAGCTCCTCGGGGATGACCAGTTGCGTCTGCTCTGTGGTGGGGCTCGTCGTCATGTGGGCTCCTCGCTCGTCCTTACCCGCTGGGGATGGTCGCTTTTGATGAGGTGCCCAGGCGCGCGGCAATGCCGAGCCGCCGCTCCCCGGTGGTGAACTCCACCCGAGCGCCAGTCGCGACGACGACGCGAGTGTAGCGAACGGCGCCGGCTCGCTCAGCGGTCGCGCCCGCGCTGCGCGCGGTCGAACGCTAGTCACCCATGCCAGAGGACATCACGCTTGAGGACCGTCGCACTCCAGCCTTCGGGCAGGCGCGTGGGCGCGACGCCGGCAGGCTCGTCGAACACCGACTCCTCCCTGACGAGCAGGCAGAACTCGGGTGCGGGGCCGAGCACCAGCTGACGGCGCCAGAGGCTCGCGTGCTCGGGGTCCATGCCGTCGCCGAGCAGCTCCCCGAGCTGGCGCCGCGGCGCGCCGACCGGCCGTGCGACCCAGATCCCGACGTTGGCCTCGGCCAGCGGGGTTGCGAGCGCGCCGGTGTCAGAGCGCCCACCCTCGAGGAGCGCATACAGCCCTCCGGCGCCGCCGCCGAGGTGCCGCGCCGCCGCGTCGTGCGTGCTGCGGTGACCGCGACCGACGGCCGCCTCGTTCAGCACGCCGAGCGCCGCGAAGTCCTCGAGCAGGTACCAGTCCTCGTAGCCGGGGCGCCCGGAGTCGAGCGCTTCGGTGTCCGCGCGATGCACCGCCCACGGGACCTCGTCGAGCTTGAACGCCGCCGAGCAGCGCATCCCGACCGGACGTGCACGGGCGAGCGAGCGGTGGAAGGCGATCTGCGCCTGCTCGTAGGCATCGACCGGCGCGTCTGCGCGGGGACGGTGCCAGAAGACGTAGGCGAGCACTGGCCTGGTCCGTGGGTGGGCCTCTAGAAAGAGGGCTTGATCCAGTCCATGTGCGAGCGCAGCTCCCTGCCGACGTGCTCGATCTGGGTGTCGGCCTGTTCGGCGCGCATGCGCTTGAAGTTCTCCTGGCCGGCGCGGTTCTCGGCGATCCACTCGCGCGCGAAGTCGCCCGACTGGATCTCCTCGAGGATCTTGCGCATGCTCGCGCGCGTCTCCTCGGTGATCACGCGCTTGCCGCGCGTGTAGTCGCCGTACTCGGCCGTGTTGGAGATCGAGTAGCGCATCCCCGCGAGCCCCTTCTCGTACATCAGGTCCGCGATCAGCTTCAGCTCGTGCAGGCACTCGAAGTAGGCCATCTCGGGGTCATAGCCGGCGTCGACGAGCGTCTCGAAGCCGGCCTGGACGAGCTCGGAGGCGCCGCCGCAGAGGACCGCCTGCTCGCCGAACAGGTCCGTCTCGGTCTCGTCCTTGAAGGTCGTCTCGATCACGCCGCCGCGCGTGCAGCCGATGCCCTTGGCGTAGGCGAGCGCCAGCGCGCGCGCGTTGCCGGTCGCGTCCTGCTCGACGGCGATCAGCCCGGGCACGCCGCTGCCTTCGGTGAACTGGCGGCGCACGAGGTGGCCGGGACCCTTCGGCGCGACCATGCCGACGTCGACCCCGGGCGGCGGCTCGATCTCGTTGTAGTGGATCGAGAAGCCGTGGCCGAAGAGGATCATGTTGCCCTCGGCGATGCCGTCGCGGATCTCCTGCTCCCAGACGTCGTGGTGGCGCTCGTCCGGCAGCAGGATCATCACGACGTCGCCGCGGCTGGCGGCCTCGACGACCGGCAGCACCTCGAGGCCCTGCTCGCGCGCCTTGGCGACCGAGTCGGAGTCCTCGCGCAGGCCGACGACGACTTTGACGCCGGAGTCCTTGAGGTTGAGCGCGTGGGCGTGGCCCTGCGAGCCGTAGCCGATGATGGCGACGGTCTTGCCGTCGAGGAGCGTGAGGTCTGCGTCGTCGTCGTAGATCATTCGCCGCAGGCTATCCAACTTCTCCGGGCGTTGCCCTCAGGCGCTCGCGCGCGCCAGCAGCGTGCGCGCGGGTATCGCGAGCGTTCCGTCGGCGCGCGGTGTAAGGGGCGAAGCGTTCGGCCAGCGAGTGCTTGATCTCCTCGATCTCAGGCTGTGGATGGGAGAGCACGATGTCGTGGAAGCTGCGCGAGAGGTCGAGCGTCACATCCCAGAGATGCTCGAAGTCGGGGTGGCGGCGGGTCAGCTCGATCGCCTCCACGTCGACCTCGGCGAACCCCGCCTGCTCGAGCAGCTCCTGCACACGCCACGCTGCGCCGAGCGCGAACGGGCCGGGCACGGGCTCGGCCGTCGGGTCGGGCGCCGGGCTGAGGCCACGCGCGATCAGCTCCTGCGCGGGCTCGAGCGCCCACGGATTCTCTGCGAGCGAGTCCCATACCGCGAGCGCGAGACGCCCGCCGGGTCGCAGCACACGGCGCGTCTCCCCGAGCGCGGCGGCTGGGTCGGCCATCAGCATGTAGCCCCAGCGGCACAGAACGACATCGACGCTGGCGAGCGGCAGGTCGATCCATTCGGCGTTCAGCACCTGGAACTCGACGTTTGAGAGGCCGAGCGCGATCGACGCGCGCGCGCGCGCCGTCGAGCATCGCCTCGGCCTGGTCGGAGACGATCACGCCGCCGAGCGGCGCGACCAGCTCGGCGGCCAGCATCCCGGTCTCCCCCAGCCCGGCGGCCAGCTCGAGCACACGCTCACCGGGCTGCGGATCCACGACTTCGATCATCCAGTGCGAAACGGGCGCGGCGAACTCGCGCATCAGCTCCTCGCGACGGACCCAGCCGCTCGCTGCCGCTTCCCAGCCTTCGAGGCTTGCCTGCCGGTAGGCGTTCGCGTCGAAGCTCACTGCAGCTCCCGGCGGAGCAGCTTGCCCGAGCGGGTGCGCGGCAGCGGCTCGGAGCTGAGCACGACTCGCTTGGGGACCTTGTAGGGCGCGAGCGCCCGCGCGCAGTGGGCGCGCAGCTCCTCCGGCTCGGGCGCCGCGCCGACGCGCGCGACGACGATCGCCGTGACGGCCTCGCCCCATTGCGGATCGCTGCGTCCGAGCACGGCGGCCTCGAGCACCTGCGGGTGCGCCTCGAGCACCGCCTCGACCTCGACCGGTGCCACGTTCTCGCCGCCGCTGACGATCGTGTCGGCCTTGCGCCCGGTCACGCGCAGGCGCCTGCAGTCGTCGAGCTCGCCGAGGTCGCCGGTGTGCAGCCAGCCGTCTGCGGCGAGCGCTGCGGCCGCGACGGTCGGCCCCGCCAGCAGGATCTCGCCGTCGCCGGCGATCTGCACGCGGGTGCAGAACAGCGGCGGGCCGGCGTTGCGTGGCACGTCTGCGTCCTCGCCGAGCGCCCCCGCGTTGCCGAGCTCGTCGATTTCAGCGGCGGCCGTCGTCGTCGCCTGCGAGCAGCTCTCGGTGAGGCCGTAGGTGAGGCTGACCGGCACGCCTGCCCTCCGGGCGCGCCGGAGGAGCGCCGCAGGAACGGGCCCGCCGCCGGTGAGCGCGCACGCGCAGCGCGGGTGGACGTTCGAGTCCGGCGTCGAGCAGCCGTGCGAGCGTCGTCGCGACGAGGCTCACGAGCGTCACGCGCTGCTCGCTCGAGCGCCTGCAGCACGCGGTCCTCCTCGAAGCGCTCGTGCACCACGGCGGTCGTTGCGTAGATCGCCGAGCGCAGCAGGATCGACAGCCCGCCGACATGCGACAGCGGCAGCGCGCACAGCCAGCGCTCGTTGCGATCGAGACCCAGCGCGACGGCCGAGCCGAGCGCGCTCCACAGGAAGTTGCCGTAGGTCAGCTCGACCGGCCGTGGCGCTGATGTCGTGCCCGACGTGTGGATCACGACGGCGGCGGCGTCGAGCTCGTGCATGCCGACCCCGGGAAGTCTCGCCGGCACGAGCCCCTCCCCCAGCGGCTGCTCGACGAGCACGTCGGCGCCCGCCGCGATCCGCTCGCGCTCGCCCGGCGCGAGGCGCAGGTCGACAGGTACTGCGACCGCGCCGAGCAGCAGGCATGCGTGCAGCGCCTGCGCGAACTCGAGCCCGGCGGGGAGCGCGATCGCCACGCGCGCGCCGCGCCCGGCCCCGCGCTCGATCAGCTCGCCCGCGGCGAACCGCGCAGCGTCGTGCAGCCGGGCGTAGGACCAGTCCCCCCCGGGTGTCTGCAAGCGCCGTGCGTTCGGGCTGCGTCGCGGCTGCGCGAGCGAGCCATGCCTCGACCTCCATGGCGCACAGGCTAGCCTTCGCGCGATGAGCGTCACCTGGATCCCCGCGCCGCCCCCCGCCGGCGGCGACTTCACGGACATCCGCTACGAGAAGTCGAGCGGCCCCGACGAGGGCATCGCGAAGATCACGATCGCTCGGCCCGAGGTCCGAAACGCGTTCCGTCCGCGCACCGTGATCGAGATCTCCCACGCGCTGGAGGATGCGCGCGAGGACACCGACATCGGCGTGATCGTCCTCACCGGCGAGGGCCGCGAGGCGTTCTGCTCCGGCGGCGACCAGCGCGTACGCGGCGACTCCGGCTACCTCGACGACGACGATGACGGCGGGCACCCAGTCAAACGTCGGCCGCTTCCACGTCACCGACCTGCACATCCAGATCCGCCGGCTGCCGAAGCCGGTGGTGGCGATGGTCGCCGGCTACGCGATCGGCGGCGGGCACGTGCTGCATCTCGTCTGCGACCTCACGATCGCGGCGGACAACGCGCGCTTCGGGCAGGTCGGCCCGAAGGTCGGCTCCTTCGACGGCGGCTTCGGCGCCGGCCTGCTCGCCAACCTCGTCGGCCCGAAGAAGGCCAAGGAGATCTGGTTTCTGTGCCGGCAGTACTCCGCCGCAGGAGGCGCTCGAGATGGGCCTGGTCAACACGGTCGTGCCGCTCGAGCGCCTCGAGGAGGAGACCGTCGCAGTGGTGCCGCGAGATGCTCGCGCTGTCGCCGTTCGCGCTGCGGCTGCTGAAGGCGAGCTTCAACGCGGCCGAGGACGGGCTGTCCGGGATCCAGCAGCTCGCGCACGACGCGAACCTCCTGTTCTACGGCAGCGAGGAGGCGCAGGAGGGGCGGGACGCGTACCGGCAGAAGCGCAAGCCGGACTTCTCGCGCTTCCCCAAGCGGGCCGCGTGAGCGCCGTTCGCATCTGGGTGATGGCGGCGCGCGTGCGCACGCTGCCGGCGGCGGTGGCGCCGGTGCTGGTGGGCACCTCGCTGGCGCTCGGCGCCGGGCACTTCCGGCCGCTGGCGTTCGTCGCGGCGCTGCTCGGCGCGGTGTTCATCCAGGTCGGCACGAACCTGTCGAACGACTACTCCGACGCGCGCCGCGGAGCCGACACCGAGGATCGCCTCGGGCCGGTGCGGGTGACCGCGGGCGGCCTCGTGCCCCCGAGCCAGGTGCTGATCGCGACCTACGTCACGTTCGGGCTGGCGGTCGCGTGCGGCGCGTACCTGGTCGCGGTCGCGGGACCGGAGCTGATCGCGGTCGGCGCAGCTTCGATCCTCGCCGGAGTGCTCTACACGGGCGGCCCGCGCCCCTACGGCTACGAGGGTCTCGGCGAGGTGTTCGTGTTCCTGTTCTTCGGGGTCGTCGCGGTCGCCGGCTCCTACTTCGTGCAGGTGCAGCAGCTGCCGTGGCAGGCGTTCGTGTGCGCGATCCCGGTCGGCCTGCTGGCGAGCGCGATCCTGGTCGTCAACAACGTGCGCGACCTCGAGACCGACCGGCGTGCCGGCAAGCGCACGCTGGCGGTGCGTCTGGGGCGCGCGCGCACACGCTGGCTGTACACGGTGATGCTCGCGGGCGCGTTCGTGACGGCGCCGCTGCCCTGGCCGCTCGGATCGATGACCGCGTGGCTGCTGCTGCCGTGGGCGGCGATCCCGCTCGCTGTGCGCCTCACCCGGACCGTGCGCACGCGCACCGACGGGCCCGCGCTCAACGGCGCGCTGGCGGGGACGGGTGCGCTGCAGCTCGTCTTCTGCCTGCTGTTCTCCGCCGGCATCCTGGCCAGCGGCGGGATCGGCTCGTGAAGCTCGAGCTCGAGCGCCGATCGCTGGCGCTCGCGACGCCGCTACAGAGCTCCTACGGCGCGGTCGCCGAGCGCGAGCTCTTGATCGTCGCGCTCACCGGCGAGGACGGCGTCACGGGCTTCGGCGAAGCAGCCCCGCTGGAGCCGTATGACGGCGTGAGCGTGGAGTACGCAAAACGGGTACTGGAGAGCTACCGCCCGGCGCTGGCGCGATCCGACGGATATGAACGGCGCGCAGGTGATCGAAGCCTGCCGGAGCATCGAGGACCTGCCGGCTGCGCTCGCGGCGATCGACCTCGCGCTGTGGGATCGCGCCGGGCGACGGGCGGGAAAGCCGGTAGCGGCGCTGCTGAGCGACGACCCGGCGACGAGCGTGCCCGTCAACGCGACGCTCGCTGCGCTGGATCGCGCAGGGGTCGCCGAGCAGGCAGCGCGCGCGGTGGGCGAAGGCTTCGAGTGCTTGAAGATCAAGGTCGGCATCGGCGACGACGCGGGTCGCGTCGCGGCCACGCGCGCTGCGGCCGGCCCGGGAGCGAAGCTGCGCCTGGACGCGAACGGCGCGTGGAGCGTCGAGGAGGCAGTCCGCACGATCGAGGCGCTGTCGCCGGCCGGCCTCGAGCTGGTCGAGGAGCCGACGCACGGCCTGCACGGCATGCGCGCCGTGCGCGAGCGCGTGGCGGTCAGGGTCGCGATCGACGAGACCGCCGCCGAGCCGGGCGCGCTCGGTGCGGGCGTGGCCGACGCGGTCTGCCTGAAGATCTCACGCTGCGGCGGGATCGCCGGCCTGCTCGTCGCCGCCACGCTCGTGCGCGCCCACGGCGCACGAGGTGTACCTGGCCTCGACCCTCGACGGGCCGCTCGGCGTCGCCGCCGCGCTGCACGCCGCCGCCGCGCTCGCCTCGCGCGGGCCGATCGAGCACTGCGGCCTGGCGACGCTGGGAATGTTCGCCGGGCTCGAGGACCCGCTGCCTGCACGCGGCGGCACGATCACGCTGCCGACCGCGCCGGGGCTCGGCGTGGAGCCGTCCTGGTGAGCGTGCCGATCGACGGCCTGCCGCGCTCGAGCTCGAGCGCGAGCTGAGGACGGGCTAGGCGCCGGCCTGGCCTACGACGAGGCTGCGCACCGGGTACTGCGCGACCTCTGCGTCGGCCGTCATGATTGGCAGGTCGAGCAGAGTCGCCTGCGCCACGAGTAGGCGGTCGAAAGGGTCACGATGCAACTGCGGTAGTCCGGCCACGGCCAGCGCATGGCTGTGCGCGATGGGGAGGCCCTCGGCCGCGAGCGCGCGGATGCGCTCGGGGACGTAGCGCTCGGGGGGTTCGGGGAGCGGCAGGCGACCAAGGCCGTGCTTGATCGCAATCTCCCAAGAGCTGGCCGCCGACACGACCAGTTCCGCTCGTGGATCTTCGATCGTTGCGAGCTGCGTACCGAGGCGCTCGGGTTCTGTGTTCAACCAGAGGAAGATGTGGGTGTCGAGCAGAATCCTCACTGCTCGAATGCGGCGAGCGTCTCGTCCGGCAGCGGCCCGTCGAAGTTCTCCGGTACGACGAAGCGGCCGCGATCGATCCCTAGACGCCGGGAAGTTGGTGGATGCACCGGCACGAGACTGGCGACGGCTTCGCCCCGTCGAGTGATCACCACCTCGCCGCCGGCCGCAACCTCCTCGAGCAACCGCGAAAGATGCGTCTTGGCCTCATGCACGCCAACAGACTTAGTCATGGACTTAGTCTATCACTGGTCGGACGCGAGCGCGCTCGCCACCGCCGCGGGGTTCTCCAACGGCAGCACGTGGCCACCAGCCACGACCACCATCCGCGCGTCCGGCAGCAGCGCGACCATCCGCTCGCCCGAGCTCGCGGAACTTCCGATCGCGCTCGCCGGCGATCACGGTCACCGGCATCGTCAGCTCCCCCAGCCGGCTCCACAACGGCGCCATCTCGCCCGTGCCGATCCCGCGCAGCACGGCGGCGAGCGCCGCGGGGCGGTTGCGGCGCTGGTCCTCGCGCGCGAGCGCAGCCACCGCTGGCGGATCGGCGGCGAACAGCGGCTGTGTGCGCCAGCGCTCGATGAACTGGTCGTAGCGAGCCACGGTCGAGCTCGTCGGCGAGCGCGTGGTCGGCACGCCGGCGCTGCGGCACGCTCGATGCTCGTCCTCGATCCCGGCGGTGCTCGCCACGAGCACCAGCCGCGCGACGCGCTCGGGCGCGGCGAGCGCCACGTGCAACGCGACGCGCCCGCCCATCGAGTACCCGCAGAGCGTGAAGCGCTCGGGGCTGCGCGCGAGCACGTGCGCGACGCATGCTGGTGAACGACACCGGGCCCGCGTCCTCGGGCGCGTCGCCGTGGCCGGGCAGGTCGAGCGCCAGCGGCCGGTAGCGTTCCTGCTCGAGCGCCGCGATGACGCCGTCCCAGGCGCGGCGCGTAGCGCCGAATCCGTGCAGCAGGACGACGCTCTCCGGCATCAGAGAATCCTATGACCCCGACAACCGACATCTACATGTTGCTGCGCGCCTTCGTGGACGAGCTGGCGCGCTGCGGGATGCGCGCGGCGTGCACCTCGCCGGGCTCGCGCTGCGCGCCGCTGGTGCTGTCGCTTGGCGCGCGAGCCGCGGCTGCGCTGCTACTCGCACATCGACGAGCGCTGCGCCGGATTCTTCGCGCTCGGGCTGGCGAAGGCATCGGGGCTGCCGGTCGCCGTCGCGTGCACCTCGGGCACGGCCGCCGCCGAGCTGCTGCCGGCGGCGGTCGAGGCGCGCGAGGCGCGCGTGCCGCTGCTGCTGCTGACTGCCGACCGTCCGGCGGAGCTGCGCGAGAACGGCGCGGGCCAGGCGATCGACCAGCTGAAGCTGTACGGCGACGCCGCCAAGTGGTTCTTCGAGGTCGGCGGTCGCACGAGGCGGGCGAGGAGCAGCTGCGCTGGATGCGCACGCTCGCGTGCCGCGCTTACTGGACCGCGCTCGAGGGCCGACCGGGAGTCGGTGCATCTGAACTTCCCGCTGCGCGAGCCGCTGGTGAGCGAGGACGAGCTGCCCGAGGACACGAGCGGCCGTCGCGACGGTGCACCGTACGTGCGTCGCTCGCTGCCGGCGCTCGTCGGCGACGGGCCCGACCCGGAGCTGCTGTCACTGGTGGCCGGCGCCCGTCGCGGCGTGCTCGTCGCGGGACGCCACGAGCGCGCAACACCGCTCGGCGAGGCGGCGTGCGACGTTTGCGCGCGTCGCGGGCTGGCCGCTGCTGGCCGACCCGCTGTCGGGCGCGCGCCGCGGTGACGCGGCGATCGCCCACTACGACGCGCTGCTGCGCGACGAGCGCTTCGCGTCGGCGATGGTGGCCGGATCTCGTGCTGCGCGTGGGCGACCTGCCGGTGTCGAAGCCGCTGCGCACGTGGCTGTCGGGGCTCGTCGGCGTTCGCCAGGTCGCGCTCGATCCGGAGGCTGCGTGGCAGGACCCGGCGTCTGTGCTGTGCGACTCGCTGGCGCTCGAGCCGGCGACGGCGCTCGCGCGCTTGGGCGCCGCGCTCAGCGACACCCTGCGCGAGCCGGCGGCGGATGCGGACTGGCTGGCGAGCTGGCGCAGCGCCGACGAGCGCGCCGCCGAGGCGATCGTGGGCGTGCTCGCAGGTGATCAGCTGACCGAGCCGCGCGGTCGCGGCGGAGCTCGGCGTGCTGCTGCCAGCGGAGGCGACCCTGTTCGTCGCCTCCTCGATGCCGGTGCGCGACATCGAGACGTTCTGGCCGGTCCGCGCCGGACCCGCCGCGCGTGCTGTGCAACCGCGGCGCCAACGGCATCGACGGCACCGTGTCGCTCGGCGTTCGGCGCGGCCGCCGACGGGCCGGGACCGGTGGTGCTGCTGATCGGCGACGTCGCGCTCGCGCACGACATCGGCGGCCTGCTCGCTGCGCCGCGCCTGCGCGCTGAAGCTCACGATCGTGCTGCTCGACAACGGCGGCGGCGGGATCTTCGACTTCCTGCCGGTCTCGGGCGCGAGCATCGCGCGCGCTCCGGCGCGTCCAGACGAGCCGGACGGCGAGGACGTGTACACGCGCCACATCGCGACGCCGACGGGCCTGGACTTCGCGCACGCGGCAGCGCTGTATGGCCTCGAGCACGAGCGCGTGTCCAGCACCGTGCGAGCTTCGCGAGGCGCTCGAGCGCGCGCTCTCGCCGCAGACAGGCTCGACGCATCGTCGCACGTCCGCAGCGATCGCGCCGCAGAACGTCGAGCTGCACCGTCGCGTGTGGAGCGCGGTTGCGCGCGCGAGCGCGGCGTGAGCGAGGCTGCAGGCGTTTCACCCCGCCAGCAGCGGCAGCAGCGCCTGCAGCTTGACCTCCGTCTCGGCCAGCTCGCGTGCGGGGTCGGAGTCGCGCACGATGCCGTTGCCGGCGTAGCAGCGGGCGACGTTGCCGCGCAGCAGCGCGCAGCGCAGAGCGACGCAGAACTCGCCGTCGCCGGTGGCGTCGGTCCAGCCGACGGGACCCGCGTACCAGCCGCGGTCGAGGCCCTCGAGCGCCGGGATCAGCGGCGCTGCGACGCTCGCGCGGCTCGCCTCCGACGGCCGGCGTGGGGTGCATCAGGCCCGCCAGCTCGAGCGCGTCGAGCGGCGCGGCGAGCTGCGCGCGGATCGGCGTGGCGAGGTGCTGGATGTTGGCGATCGTGCACGAGCTCGGGCTCGGGTGCGGCGGTGACCCAGACGGCGTGCGGGCGCAGCGTGCGCTCGATCCGCCGCGCGACGATCGCGTGCTCCTCGCGGTAGCTCGCGTCGCGCAGCAGCTGCTCGCCGAGGTGGTCGTCGACCGCGGGGTCGGCGCTGCGGCGCGTCGAGCCGGCGAGCGCGAGCGTGCTCACGCGGTGGCCCTCGCGGCGCACGAGCAGCTCGGGGCTGGCGGCGATGAGCGTGGCGTCGCCGCGCCCGACGCAGAAGACGAAGCACGACGGGAACTCCTCGCGCAGCACGCCGAACAGCGCGGCCGGGTCGTATGGCGCGGGGCGCGTGCACCTGCACTTCGCGCGCGAGCACGATCTTCTCGAGCTCGCCCGCGCGGATCAGCTCGACGGCGCGCGCGACGGCCTGCCTCGTAGTGCTCGGGCGGCATCGCGCTGCGACACCTGGAAGCGGCCGGTCGGCGCCGGATCGAGCAGCGGCAGCGGGCTGCGCCTGCAGCTCTGAGAGCCGCTGCTGCAGGTGCGCGAGCAGCTCCTCGGGGACGTCGTCGGGACGCGCGAGCGCGGCCAGCGTGAGGCGCACGATCGACTCGCCGCGCGCGCTGCAGGCGCGTCAGCGTGAGCTCGGGCACGGTCAGCGACGCCGGCTCGAAGCCCCGCCAGTGCGGCGGCGCCGCCGCCATCGGGGGCGAAGGCGAAGCCGCCGACGGCGACCGGACCGCCGCCGGCGGGCTCCTCTGCGGGATCGGCGACGGCCGCAGCCGACAGCGCCCGCCAGCGCTCGGCGACGCTCTGAAGCGCGATGGCCCGCTCGCGCTCATGCTCGTCGCCTGCGCCGAGCCCTGCGAGCGCAGCGTGCGCGCGCTCGGGCTGCTCGAACACGAACCAGTGCTCACCGGGGCGCCGCGAGGCACAGACGACGGCTGCGGGATCGAGCTCGTCGGCGAGCGCGCACGGTGATCGTCGCGAGCACCTCGCCGCCGCTGCGTCGCGCGCGCCGGACGGCGAGCGCCAGCCGCGACGCCAGCCGGGCGCGGTCGTGCTCGCTCAGCGCGAACGGCTGACGTGCGATGTCGGCTCGGGTGCCTGGTGGGGCTGCGCGCGGATCCGGCGAAACGCCGTCGCTGCGGCCCACGCCGATCCTAGGTCTCGCTGCGCCCCCGCGAGATCGCGATCTCGCCGGTGCGCATCATCTCGATCAGCCCGAACGGTCGCACCATCGTCTCGAACGCCTCGATCTTGTCGGTCGTGCCGGTCACCTCGATGATGACCGCGCGCTTGGTGACGTCGACGACCTTGCCGCGGAAGATCTCGGCGATCTGCATCAGCTCGCCGCGCTGGACGCCGTCGGCGGAGACCTTGAACAGCGCCAGCTCGCGGGCGACGGTGTCCGCCGGCTCGAGATCGCGGATCTTGAGGACGTTGATCAGCTTGTGCAGCTGCTTGGTGACCTGGTCGATCGGGTGCAGCGCGCCGTCGACGGTCAGCGTCACGCGCGAGACCTGCTCGTCCTCGGTCGGCCCGACGGTGAGCGTGTCGATGTTGAAGCCGCGCCGCGCGAACAGCCCGGCGATGCGCGTCAGCACGCCGGACTTGTTTTCGACGAGGATCGAGAGCACGTGCTTGCGGCCCGTGCGCATGTTCGTCGAGGCCTCGAGCTCCTCGAGGCTGAGCGGCTCCTTGGTTCCCGGTTCGCCCATCGGCGCGCTCACCCCACCATCTCGCGTGCGGCCTGCCCGGCAGGGATCATCGGGTAGGTGTTCTCCTCGCGCGTGACGCGCACGTCGACGAGCACGGGGCCGTCTGTGGCGATCGCGCGCTTGCATGTCCTCGACGAGCGTGCTCTTGTCGGCGAAGCGCATGCCGGTCACGCCGTAGGCCTCGGCGAGCTTGACGAAGTCGGGGAACTCGCCCATGTCGACGTGGCTGTATTTGCCGTCCCAGAACAGCTCCTGCCACTGGCGGACCATGCCGAGATAGCCGTTGTTCATGATGAACACCTTGATCGGGATCTCGTTCTGCGCGCACGTGGCGAGCTCCTGCGCGTTCATCTGCACCGAGCCGTCGCCGGCGATACAGCAGACGACGCGATCGGGACAGCCGACGGCGGCGCCCATCGCGGCCGGCAGGCCGAAGCCCATCGTGCCGAGCCCGCCGGAGTTGATCCAGCGTCGCGGCGCCGGGAAGTCGTAGTACTGCGCCGTCCACATCTGGTGCTGGCCGACGTCGCTCGTGACGATCGCCTCGCCACCGGTGGCCTCATACAGCGCCTGGACCATGTACTGCGGCTTGATCTCCGAGTCGACGGAGTCCTCGTAGGCGAGCGGGTACTTGGCTTTCCAGCCGTCGATCCGGCTCCACCAGCCGTCCAGCCGCGCCGGGTCGGCGCCGATCGCGCGGTACTCGATGATCAGCTTCGCGAGCACGTTCTTGGCGTCGCCGACGATCGGGATGTGAGCGGGCACGTTCTTGGAGATCTCGGCGGGGTCGACGTCGATGTGGATGAACTTCGCGCGCGGCGCGAACTCGGAGAGCTTGCCGGTGATGCGATCGTCGAAGCGCGCGCCGACCGCGCAGATCAGGTCGGCCTCGTCCATCGCGTAGTTGGCGGCCCGTGTGCCGTGCATGCCGAGCATCCCGAGCCACTGCGGATTAGGTTCCCGCCACCCGCCCCCTCCACCGTGGCGGGGAACGCGCCGAGGCCCATCAGCGTGCAGGTGACCGGGAAGCGGTCGGAGGTGACGAACTCGATCAGCTCCGCGGACGCGTTGGCGTTGACGACGCCGCCGCCGGCGTAGATCACGGGCCGCTGTGCAGCCGCGAGCGCCTTGGCGGCCTGGCGGATCTGCTTCTGGTTGCCCTCGATCGTCGGCTGGTAGCCGGGCAGGCGCACGTCGGTCACGGGCTCGTAGTCGATCTCAGCGCGCGACAGGTCCTGCGGGATGTCGACGAGCACCGGACCGGGGCGCCCGCTGCGCGCGATGTGGAAAGCCTCGTGGATCGCCCGCGGCATCTCCTGCGGGTCCTGGATCATGAACGAGTGCTTGACGACCGGCATCGTGATGCCGATCGTGTCGGCCTCCTGGAAGCCGTCGGTGCCGAGCAGCTCGGTGCGCACCTGGCCGGTGATGAACACGACCGGCACGGAGTCCATCATCGCGTCGCAGATCGGCGTGATCAGGTTGGTCGCGCCGGGGCCGCTGGTGGCGAACGCGACGCCGACCTTGCCGGTGGCCTTGGCGTAGCCCTCGGCGGCGTGCCCGCCGCCGGCCTCGTGCCGGACGAGGATGTGGCGGATGCCGCCGGTCGACGAAGGCGTCGTAGGTCGGGAGGTTGGCGCCGCCGGGCAGGCCGAAGACGACGTCCACGCCCTCCGCCTTCAAACATTCCATCAACGCATCAACCGCGCGCATTCGTCGCCTCCCTTCCTTTTTTGATTGGTGAAGAGGGGCCCGGGCTGGCCGGCCTGCGGCCGACTGCGCCACCCCTGATCGGTTATGAGGGGCCGGCTGGCCGGCCTGCGGCCGACTGCGCCACCCTCTATGGGCAAAAAGCCAGTGTACCAGCGGGTTTCTGCGCGGACCCTTGTCCGCATACGTCCAGGTCAGGAGGAGCCGATGCCGATGCCGATGGCAAGGACGATCGACGCCGCCGACGGTGACGACGAGCAGCGAGGAGCGCATCGAGACCTCGAGGAAGCGTTTGCGCACCCAGGCGATGGCGAACAGCTCGAAGGCGACGACACAGCCGGCGACGAGCAGCGCTTTGTGGACGTTGGAGATCAGGAACGGCAGCGTGTGGAAGATGCCGCCGAGCGTGGTCATGCCGCCGGTGATGGAGCCGCGCACGACCGCGGAGCCGCGCCCGGTCTGCTCGCCGGTGTCCGAGAGCGCCTCCGACCAGCCCATGCTGACCCCAGCGCCGAGGGCGACGGCGAAGCCGACACGCAACGCTGTGTGCGGAGCTTGAGTAGATCGCGGCGGCGAAGATCGGCGCGAGCGAGGAGACGGTGCCGTCGATCATGCCGACGAGCGCGGGCTGCACGACGCGCAGCACGAAGTCGCGCTCGTCGTCGAAGCCCGCGCGGTGGATCCAGCGTGCGAGCAGGGCGTCGTGCGGCTGGGGGGCTGTCTCGAGCTTGGCGCTCATAACAGCGACAGCGTATGCGCAAGAGCCGCTTAGGGCAGCCGAATTTCGCTTAGGGCAGCCGAAATCAGCGTGACGGCGTGACGCGCGCGCGCTTCCATCGATTCTGGCGCGAGCACGACGTCGGGAAACTCGAGCTCGGTGCCGCAGCGCGTGCACAGCGCGTCGTAGACCTTGGTCACGCGGCCGCAGCCGGGGCACTGGCGACGCAGCTCGTCGCGCTCCGAGCGGTAGGCCGCGGCGGCGAACAGGCCGATGAACGGGACGGCGCCGGAGATCAGGAACCACAGCCAGAACGAGCTGCCCTTGTACTTGCCGACGATCCCGCCGGAGAGCCCGAAGCAGATTGCGATGACGACGTAGGCCATCGTTGTCCCCTCAGAAGAGGACGCGTACAGCCCAGATGATCGCGACGATCGCGAGGATCACGGCGACCGTGCCGGCGAGCGCGAGGGCGATACCGATCGACGATCTTCAGCAGGATGTAGCCTGCGACGAGGACGACGAGGCCCGCGAGCACGGTCTTGCCGATGGAGCGGGAGCTGGCGGAAGACTCGTTCATGCCGATCTATCTAGATGGTAGCGCCAGACGGCACTGGCGCAACGCCGGCTGCGCTGGCTTCGCGGCCGAGCAGGAAGTCGCAACCCCTGGCCCGGCCGCTCCACCGAAGACGTCGGCCGAGGGAAGCCGACGCTGGTCGCTGCGGAGGGATCAACGGTACATGCGACCTAGCCGACCGTTTCCTCGGGCAGCAGGATGAACCGCCGAGGAGATGAAACGCTTGTGTTGGCTGCTGACCGGTTCATGAGCGGCATATTGGCGTGGCGGGCGCCGTTTGCCTTTGGCCCGACGTCCAAAATGTGCCGAGCGTGGGTCTTCTGAGTGGTACGCGGCGGCGAGGCCCGTATCACCATGGTTATACGCCCGACGCAAAACGACATACGGCGCGGTCCGCATCTTGCCAACGGATTCACGCCCCGAGCTGCTCGTGCACGAGCCGTGCGACCTCGGTGCCGTCGGCGCGGCCTTTGGTCTCGCGCATGACGTAGCCGACGATCGGGCCGATCGCCTTGGCGTTGCCTTCGCGCACGCGCTCGGCGGCGTCGGCGTTGGCCGCCAGCGCCGCCGCGACGATCGCCGGCGAGCTCGTCCTCGCCGCCGATCGCGGCGAGCCCCTCGGCCTCGACGATCGCGTGCGGCTCTGCCGCCCTCGGCGACGAGCCTGTCGAGCACCTGGCGGCCGGCGCCGACGCTGATCTGCTTGGCGGCGACCAGCCCGACGAGCGCGGCGAGCGCCCGCGGCGTGACGCGCGACTCGGCGGGATCCTCGCCCTCGTCGAGCCGCGCCAGCCAGCTCGACGGTGACCCAGTTGGCGAGCGTCTGCGCCGGCGACGGATCCGCCTCGGCGGCGAGCGCGGCCTCGAAGAAGTCGCCGAGCTCGGCGCGGAACGCGAGCAGCTGCGGCGCTGTCGGCGCTCAGCGCGAGCTCGCGCTGCGAAGCGCTCGGCGCGGTCGGCGGGCAGCTCGGTCATGTCGGCGCGCGCGGCCTCGATCATCGCCTCGCTCGATCGCGACGGGCAGCAGGTCGGGCTCGGGGAAGTAGCGGTAGTCGTGCGCCTCCTCCTTGGAGCGCAGCGAGGTGATCGCGCCGGAGGCGGGGTCGAAGTGCAGCGTCTCCTGCTCGACGGTCCCCCCCGCCCCGCAGGATCTTCTCCTGGCGGGCGATCTCGGCTCTGATGCCGCGTTCGATGAAGCGGAAGGAGTTCATGTTCTTCAGCTCGGTCTTGACGCCGAGCTCGCGAGCTGCCCGTGCGGGCGCAGCGAGATGTTGGCGTCGCAGCGCAGCGAGCCCTCCTCCATGTTCACGTCGCTGACGCCGAGCTGGCGCAGCGTCGTGCGCAGCAGCTTGCAGCCACTCGCTCGCCTGCTCGGGCGAGCGCAGGTCGGGCTCGGTGACGATCTCCGCGAGCGGCGTGCCGCCGCGGTTGAAGTCGACGATGCTCGCGTCGGAGCCGTGGATGCGCCCGCTGGAGCCGACGTGGATCAGCTTGGCGGCGTCCTCCTCGAGGTGCACGCGGTGGATGCGCACCTCGCCGAGCCGCCCGCCGCGGCACAGCGGCTCGTCGTACTGGGAGATCTGGTAGCCCTTGGGCAGGTCGGGATAGAAGTAGTTCTTGCGGTGGAAGATCGAGCGCGGCGCGAGCTCAGAGCCGAGCGCGAGGCCGATCATCAGGCCGAAGTGCACGGCGCGCGCGTTGGCGACCGGCAGGCTGCCGGGCAGCCCGAGGCAGACGGGGCAGGTGTGCGTGTTCGGCGGCTCGCCGAAGGACAGCTCGCAGCCGCAGAACATCTTCGTGGCGGTCGCGAGCTGCACGTGGATCTCGAGGCCGATGACCGGCTCGTAGGCGAGGTCGTCTGAGGAGCCGCCTGCCGGCGGCTGGCGCGGCGTGCGCTGTGGCTCAGACACGGGCCGGCGTCGCCGTCGAAGCCGATCGCTCTGCTCGAGCGCGTAGGCGGCGTCGAGCAGGCGGTTCTCGCTGAACGCTGGTCCGGCGATCTGCAGGCCGACGGGCAGCCCCGGTGCGCCCGTACCGACGCTCTCCGCGCTGCAGCCCGCAGGGAATCGAGATCGCGGGGATGCCCGGCGAGCGACATCGGCACGGTGCAGTAGTCGTTGAGGTACATCGCCAGGGGTCGGCGGTCTTCTCGCCGAGCTCGAACGCGACGCCCGGCGCGGTCGGCGTGAGCGATCAGATCGACATCGCTCGAAGGCGGTGCGCGAAGTCCTCGGCGATCTTCGTGCGCACGCGCTGGGCGCGACCGTAGTAGGCGTCGTAGTAGCCGGAGGAGAGCGCGTAGGTGCCGAGCATGATCCGCCGCTTGACCTCCGGGCCGAAGCCGTCGTGGCGGGTGCGCGTGTACATGTCGAGCAGGTCTGTGGCGCCTTCGGCGCGCATGCCGTAGCGCACGCCGTCGTAGCGGGCGAGGTTCGAGCAGGCCTCCGACGGGGCGAGCACGTAGTAGGCCGACAGCGCGTGCGGGGCGTGCGGCAGCGCGACCTCGCTGCACGCTGCGCGCCGAGCTCTTCGGCGAGCTCGAGCGCCGCTCGAAGCGCCCGAGCACGCCCGGCTCGATCCCCCGCCCTCGTCGAGCGCTGCAGCTCCGCGGGCATGCCGAGCCGCACGCCGTCGAGGCGCTCGGCGCTGCGGCAGCGCGATCTCGTGCGGGAAGCGCCAGCGAGGTCGCGTCGCAGGCGTCGCGGCCGACCATGTGCGCGCAGCAGCAGCGCCGCGTCGGTGACGTCGCGCGTCAGCGGTCCGGCCTGGTCGAGCGAGGAGGCGAACGCGATCATGCCGTAGCGCGAGACCGCGCCGTAGGTCGGTTTGAGCCCGACGATGCCGCACAGCGCGGCCGGCTGGCGGATCGAGCCGCCGGTGTCGGTGCCGAGCGCCCACGGCGCGAGACCGGCGGCGACCGCCGCGGCGCTGCCGCCGGAGGAGCCGCCCGGCACGCGCGTCGCGGTCCCACGGGTTGAGCGTCGGCCCGAACGCCGAGTTCTCGGTCGAGGAGCCCATCGCGAACTCGTCCTGGTTGGTCTTCGCGAGCAGCGTCGCGCCGGCGTCGTACAGGCGCTGCGACGACGCGTCGCGGTGTACGGCGGCAGATAGCCCTCGAGGATCCGCGAGCCCGACTGGCTGGGCACGCCCTCGGTGCAGAACAGGTCCTTGACCGCCAGCGGCACGCCGCCGAGCGGCCCGTTCGCGCTCCCGCCAGCGGACTGCTCGCCCTCGGCGACCCACGTGAAGCAGTTCAGACCCTCCTCGCCTGGCCGCCCGGTCGGCGGCCGCGCGCGCGCGGTAGGCCTCGAACAGCTCCGCCGCGGACAGCGTGCCGGCAGCGATCGCCGCCGCCGCCTGCGCGGCCGACAGGCTCGAGCGAGCGTCGCTCATGCCTGCGGGCTCGGGACGAGGAATCCCTCGTCGGCGACGGCGGGCGCCTGCGCGAGCGCGACTCTCGCGGGGCAGGCACGGACGCGGCTCGTCGGCGCGCAGCGCGGCCGGTGAGCTCGATCAGCGACGACGTGGGAGGTCGGCGGCGACGTCGTCGAGGTCGAGCTCGCCGATCCGCGCGACGTGGTCGAGCACGGCGGACAGCTCGCGCGCCATCGGCTCGATCTCCTCCTCGCCGAGCGCGAGGCGCGCAAGCCGCGCCACGTGCAGAACCTCGTCGCGTCCGATCACAGTGCCGCGCATTCTATGGAGAGCTGTCGGTCGCGGCGGCCTAGCGGTCGCGGGCGCGGCTCGGGCCGTACGGGGCGATACAGCGACGGCCGTTCGTCGCGCAGCGCCTGCCAGGCGCCGAGCAGGATCGCCACGGCGCCGGCGAGCGCGAGCCACACGCCGATGCAGGCGGCGGTCGCGTGGTCGGGGCGCTCGAAGCACCCGGACGATCGCGGCGATCGACCGCGATCAGCCCGAGCAGCACGCACCACACGGCGGTCGGACACGGGCAGCGCCGTGCTGCGCTCGGTGAGCGCGCTGATCACCATCGCCAGCGCCGCGCATGCCGCGGCGAGCAGCAGCACGACGGCGGGGCCGAACGTGTCCCACGCGTCGAGGTTGCCGATCGGGCGTCTCGTAGCAGCGGCACGAACAGCGACACGATCACGCAGATCGCGCCGGCGAGCGCGAGCAGCTCGCCGAAGCGCAGTCGCCGCAGGCCGCCGCGCGCGCCGTTCACACGATGTCCTGGTCGACTTCGCCGAGCAGCGCCTCGAGCTCGGCCTGATAGCGCGCGGCCTGCAGCGTGTTGCGCAGCAGCAGCGCGATCGTCATCGGGCCGACGCCGCCGGGTACGGGTGTGATCGCGGAGGCGACCTCCGAGACGGCGGCGAAGTCGACGTCGCCGACGAGGCCGCTGTTGTTGCCGGCCTCCTCGGGCGTCAGCCGGTTCATGCCGACGTCGATCACGACGGCGCCCGGGTGCACGAACTCGCGCTGCGACCAGTCGCGGGCGCCCGACGGCCGCGATCAGCACGTCGGCGCGCGCGCACACCTCGCGCAGGTCGCGCGTGCGCGAGTGGCAGGCGGTCACGGTGGCGTTGCGTGCGAGCAGCAGCTGTGCCATCGGCTTGCCGAACAGGTTCGAGCGGCCGATGACGACCGCTTCGGCGCCTTCGAGCTCGACGCCGGCGTCGGCGAGCATCTCCATCACCCCGGACGGTGTCGCCGGGCGCAGGCCCGGGCGCCCGAGCGACAGCAGCCCGGCGTTGACGGGGGTCAGCCCGTCGACGTCCTTGTCGGGGCTGATCATCGCGGTCAGCGCCGGCCCGTCGAGGTGCTCGGGAACGGGCAGCTGCAGCAGCACGCCGCTGACGGCACGGTCGGCGTTGAGGCGTTCGAGCTCGTCGGCGACCTGCTCGAAGGAGGCGTCGGCGGGCAGGCGCCGGTCGAAGGGCACGATTCCCACCTCGACGCACGCGCGCTGCTTGCCGGCGACGTAGACGGCCGAGGCGGGGTCATCGCCGACGAGCACCGTCGCGAGGCCCGGCGGGCGGCCGAGCTCGCGCGTGAACACCTCCACGTCGCGGGCGACGTCGGCGCGCACCCGCGCTGCGATCGCCCGGCCGTCGATGATCGTCGCGCTCATGCGCAGATGCTATGCGTTTGCAGCGAGAAAGGAACGCGCGCGTCAGCGCCGGCTGACGGGGGCATACTCAGCCATCAGCTTGCGCTCGGAGCCGTCGTCGGCGAAACGCACGACGATCACTCCGCCGGGCTCGACGCCGGTGACCACGCCGTCACCGAACGCGGCGTGCACGACGTCCTCACCGAGGCGGAACTGCGTAGCGACCGACACGCCCGCCTGCAACGCCGCTGCCGCGCGCCCGCTGCCCGCGGGGCTCCCCCAGCTGCTCTGGCCGGAGCCGCGCCGCGCCGTCACCGCGAGCCCGCCAGCGCCCGCCGACCAGCTCGCGCCGGGGCGAAACGCGCTCTGCAGGGGCTCCTCGAGCAGGTCCGTTGGGATCTCGTCGAGGAAGCGGCTGCGCATGCCGTAGCTCTGCGCGCCGAACACCGCGCGGCGGCGCGCGTAGGTGAGGTACAGCCGCCGCATCGCGCGCGTGATCCCGACGTAGAAGAGCCGGCGCTCCTCCTCGAGGCCGCCATCCTCGATCGCGCGCGAGTGCGGGAACACGCCGTCCTCGCAGCCGGCGATGAACACCGTCGGATACTCGAGGCCCTTGGCGTTGTGCAGTGTCATCAGCGTCACGAGCCCCTCGTCGCTGCGGCTGTCCGCGTCGGCCACGAGCGCGACCTCCTGCAGGTACGCGGCCAGCGTGTCCTGGCCTTCAGCCGCCTGCGCGTCGAACTGCGCGCCCCCTCGACCAGCTGCTCGAGGTTCTCGATGCGGCCCTGAGACTCGATCGTGCGCTCGGCCTCGAGCGCCTCGACGTAGCCGGTCTGCGACAGCAGCGCCTCGAGCAGGTCACCGACCGGGACGCCCGCGTCGATCACCTCGCCGTCGGCGCCCGTGGCGACGTCTGCCGCGTCCGGCGCCGGCCCGACGGGCGCCATCCCGGCAAGACCACGCAGCTCCTGCATCGTGTCCATGAAGCGCCCGAGCGCCTTGATCGCCGCGGAGCCGAGGCCGGGGACCTGCTCGGGCCGCGCCGCGGCCTCCCACACCGGGATGCCGAGCGCGTCGGCGTGGGCGAGCACGCGCGCGAGCGAGGTCTGTCCGATGCCACGTCGCGGCGAGTTGACCACGCGCGTGAAGCTGACGACGTCGGCGGGGTTGGCGATCAGCGACAGGTACGCGATCGCGTCCTTGATCTCGGCGCGTTCGAAGAACTTGGTGCCGCCGATCACCTGATAGGCGATGTCCTCGCGCGTGAGCGACTTCCTCGAGCACGCGCGACAGCGCGTTGGTGCGGTACAGCACGGCGATCTCCGCGCGTGAGGGGTGGGCGGGATCCTCATCGTCCAGGCGCTGGATCTCGCCGACGACGAATCGCGCCTCGGCGTACTCGTCGTCGAGCACGCGCAGCTGGATCTGCTCGCCCTGTCCCAGTTCGCTCCACAGCCGCTTGGCGATGCCGCCGCGGTTGTTCGCGATCACAGCGTTGGCGGCGCGCAGGATCGTCTCGGTCGAGCGATAGTTCTGCTCGAGCTTCACCACCCGCGCGTCGGGGAAGTCCTCGGAGAAGTCGAGGATGTTGCGGATGTCGGCTTGACGGAAGCTGTAGATCGACTGCGCGTCGTCGCCGACAACCGCCAGGTTGCGGTGCCCGAGGGGGCCGCTGTAGGTCGGGCGATCCCCTGGCTGCGCGCCGCCCCGCTGCGGCGGGCGCCCACCCCCCACCAGCAGCTGCAGCATCCGGTACTGCGCGTGGTTGGTGTCCTGGTACTCGTCGACGAGCACGTGACGGAAGGTGTCGCGATAGCGCTCGCGGACGTCCTCGAACAGCTCCAGCAGGTTGACGACGCGGAACAGCAGATCGTCGAAGTCCATCGCGTTCATGCGGTGCAGGTCGCGCTCGTAGATGTCGTAGACGTCGGCGATCATCTCCTCGAACTGTGAGCCGACCCGCTGGCGGTAGGAGGCCGCGTCGATCAGCTGGTTCTTGGCGGCAGAGATCTGGTTGTGGATCGCGGCCGGGGTGAAGCGCTTGGAGTCCACGCCGACGGCGTCGGCCGAGCGCTTGGTCAGCCGTCGGGCGTCGGCCTGGTCGTAGATCGTGAACTGGCGCGTGTAGCCGAGCCGCTGCGCCTCCGCGCGCAGGATCCGCGCGCACGCGGCGTGGAAGGTCATCACCCACATCCCGCGGGTGCCGTGGCCGAGCAGGCCCTCGACGCGCTCACGCATCTCGCTGGCGGCCTTGTTCGTGAACGTGATCGCGAGGATCTCCCCCGCCTGCGCCTGGTCTGTGTAGATCAGGAACGCGATCCGGTGCGCGAGCACGCGCGTCTTGCCGCTGCCGGCGCCGGCCAGGATCAGCAGCGGCCCCTCGCCGTGCGTGACGGCCTCCCGCTGCGGCTCGTTGAGGTCCTGCAGCAGCTCCTGAATGTGCGCAGCGTGGGGGTTCTCAGACACGAAACCCAGCATAGATGTGCCCGCGGGCGAACTGGTCTGAGCGGCGGGTGAGATAGAAGGTTTATGGTGACAGTCGACTTCGATACAGCTGTCACCGCGGTGGCAGTCACGAGAAGGGACCGGGCGATGTTGCGAACGATCACGGACATGCCAGCTGGGACGATCGGCTTTGAGGCCGTCGGGGAGGTGGAGGACGACGATTGGGAGGAGACCGTCGAGCCTGTATTGCGCCAAGAGATCGCTGCAGGCCGCAACGTGCGGCTGCTCTATCTGATCGGCGCTGAAGCCCGCGAGGTCGAGGGCGACGCCATGCGCGCTGACACGGGCTTCCGTGTGCGACACGCGACCTCCTACGAGCGCGTAGCGGTAGTCAGCGACGAGGACTGGATACGTCCCGCGTTGCGCGCCCTCTCCTTCCTGCTGCCCGGAAGGGCCCGAGGCTTCCGCACCCGCGATCTAGCCGAGGCAAAGGCTTGGCTCGCGGAGGACGGAGCCTAGCGGACGCACGCTGCACGACCCGACGGAGAGCCACCCACTCGACGCCCGAGGATCTGTAGCTGGCGTCAACCGAGGACGGCGCCCTCGATCCCGCCCGAGGGCTCGACATCGGGCAGACGCAGCATTCGGAACGAGTTGAAGAGCCCGAGCCCGCTCGCGAGGATCGGAACGAGCAGGGCGACCTGCAAGGCAAGGTTGCTCGAGTCGCGGTTGATCTCGAGGACCTCTTGCCGGACGGCGGGGCGCTCATGGGCAAGCATCTGTTCGAGCTGCGTGTTGCTCACGACCTGGGCGTCGTGCTCGAGCGTGTCAGCGATCTGATCCTGCTGCGCGGGACGGATCACCGTGCTCGATTCGGTCTTGTTGGTGAATGCCAGCGAGAGCGTCGCCAAAAGGATGCCGCCCGCCATTGCGAGCCCGAAGGAAAGTCCGAACGATCCGCCGGCCGAGTTGACCCCGGCGGCCTCGCTTACCCGCTCCTCTCGATCGGGGCGAGCGTGTAGTCGTTCAGCTGCGAGACGAGTAGTCCGAGCCCGGCACCGGCGATTATGAGGGGAACCACGAGGTACCACCCGGAGTCGGCTCTGGGAATGATCGGTATGAGTAGAGCCATGCCGGCGGTGCTCAGCGTGAAGCCCGCGCGCACGATGCTCGCGGGTCTCCGGTCCCCGGCTCGCCGACCCGCGAGCATCGCGAAGGCGAACATCGTCAGTGAAAGTGGGGCCAGCGACAGGCCCGCCTGTAGAGCGTTGTACTCGAGGCGGATCTGCAGGAAGATCGGTAGCGCGATCATGGCGCCGCCGAGGGTGATTTGCTGCAGCGTCTGCTGGGTGACCCCGATCCGAAAGTGGGGAAGACGGAAAAGCTCAGGGTCGAGCACCGTCGCCTTTCCTTCACCGTGGCGGCGCACGAGCCATCGTGCCAGCACGTACAGGGCCAGGGCGCCGGCCGCGATTATCAGGCCCACATACTCGCCGCCCTCCTGCCACACGAGGATCCCAAGAACCACACCCCCATCCCGAGCACGGACAGCAACGCACCCACCGGATCGAGCGTGCGGGGACCCGTGTAGAGGACATCGCGGATCAACCCGAGCTGCGTCAGAACGATCGCGATCACGACGAGCTCGACGAAGAACGCCGTCGCCGACGCGAGGTCGTCAACGACGATGCCCACGTGGTCCATGCGTTCGATCGTCACGCGCTCGAATGTAGCGACATGGCGACCGGAGCTGCCGTGCGTCTCGGCACCTCTCGGCGCGGCTCAGCCGCCGGCGGGGTTCGGGCCCTTGACGGTGCGCAGCGGCCTGACCTCGGCGATCTGCTCGGGCTCGGCGTCGGTGTGCTCGGCGAGCATCCGTTCGAGCGTGACGATCCGACTCGACAGCGCCTGGATCGCCTCGGCGACCGGGTCGGGCAGGTGGATCCAGTCGGCGTCGGGACCCTCGACGCGGCGGCCGTCGACGCGCACCGGGTGACCGGGGTTGCCGACGACGGTCGCGTTCGGCGGCACGTCGGTGATGACGACGCTGTTGGCGCCGATCTTGGCGCCGTGGCCGATCGTGATCGGCCCCAGCAGCTTCGCGCCCGAGCCGATCGTGACGTTGTCCTGCACCGTCGGATGGCGCTTACCGGTCGCAAAGCCGGTGCCTCCCAGGGTGACTCCCTGGTAGAGCGTCACGTCGTCGCCGATCGCAGCGGTCTCGCCGATCACGACGCCGGCGCCGTGGTCGATGAACAGGCCGCGCCCGATCTCGGCGGCCGGGTGAATCTCGATACCGGTGAGTGCCCGCGTGAGCATCGAGATCAGGCGCGGCAGGAACGGGACGCCCGCGAGCTGCAGCGCGTGGGCGACGCGGTAGGCGAGCAACGCGTGGATGCCGGGCCACGTCGCGAGGATCTCCGCCGGTGAGACGCCGCGCGCCGCCGGGTCGCGATCACGCGCCGCGAGCACGTCGCGACGCAGCTCCTTGGCCACCCGTGCGAACCCCTCGAAACCGGCCATGGCCACAGCGTAGCGGGCAGATCCGCGCTCTCCAGCGGCCTGCGAGGCTCCTCGCCCTGCTCATACTTGACGAGGATGGGTGTCCTCAGCACGATCGGCGACGGCCTCGAAGACGCGTTCCTGATGGCGTGGCAGGTGTGGTGGGCGCTCGTCCTCGGGTTCGCGATCTCAGGCGTGGTGCAGGCGTGGGTTCCCCGCGAGCGCATCCAGCAGGCTCTCGGTGGCTCCGGCGTGCGCCCGCTGGCGCTCGCCACCGGCTTCGGCGCCGCGTCGTCCTCGTGCAGCTACGCTGCGATCGTGATCGCCAGGAGCCTGTTTGCGAAGGGCGCCAGCGCCGCGTCCGCGCTCGCCTTCCAGTTCGCCTCGACGAACCTGGTGGTCGAGCTCGGGATCGTCATCTGGGTCCTGCTCGGGTGGCAGTTCACGCTCGCCGAGCTGATCGGCGGCGTCGTCATGATCGTGCTGATGTCGGCGCTGCTGCGATCGTTCGTGTCAAAGCGCCTGGAGACGCAGGCGCGAGCACACGCCGACGCGGCCGAGCGGGTCGGCCACGAGCATCACCGCCACGAGCACGAGCGCGGGCACGACGCAAGCGAGCCCCTGTCGCTGCGCCGGCGCCTGCGAAGCGCGAGCGGGTGGAGCGAGGTCGCCGGCAACTTCCGCATGGACTGGTCGATGCTGTGGAAGGAGCTGACGATCGGCTTCCTGCTCGCGGGCTTCATCGCCCAACTGCCCGACAGCTTCTTCAACGCGCTGTTCATCACGCACGCTCCCGCCGGCGTGAAGCTCGTCGAGAACGCAATCGTCGGGCCGATCGTCGCGGCGCTCAGCTTCGTGTGCTCGGTCGGCAACGTGCCGCTCGCCGCCGTGCTGTGGTCCGGCGGCATCGGCTTCGCCGGCGTGATCGCGTTCATCTTCGCCGACCTGATCATCCTCCCGATCATCCAGATCTACCGCAAGTACTACGGCGACGCGTACGCGCTGCGGATCGTCGCCTTGATGTTCGTCGCGATGGTGCTCGCGGCGCTGATCATCGACGGCCTGTTCGGCGCCGCCGGCCTGATCCCGACGATACGCCCGACACACGAGCAGATCTTCAGCCCGATCACGATCGACTTCACGCTGTTCGCCAACGTGCTCGCTGGGCTGCTGTTCGCGGTCATGCTCACCGTGAGCGCACGCCCGGTGCTGTTCAAAGCGCGACCCCGCGAGCGCCCCCAAGAGGGGCGCCCTTAAAAGTGTTTGCGTTGGTCCAGGCAACACGCGTCTGACGGTGCACGGCGGGCTTGCGCGTGCTGGTGGCACGTGCAAGGCCGGCGGGTGCCGTCAGGGGGCGAAGAACGCTTGCGAGACGTAGCGCTCGCCGGAGTCTGGAACGACGACGACAATGCGCTTGCCCCGCGACTCCGGGCGGGTGGCAACCTGCAGCGCCGCCCACAGCGCGGCCCCCCCGGAGATCCCTGCGAGCAGGCCCGCGCCTTTGGCAAAGCTCCACGCGGTCTGAATTGCGTCGTCGTCGCTCACCGGGATGACCTCGTCCAGCAGCTCGCGGTTGAGCACCGGCGGCACGAAGCCCGCGCCGATGCCCTGGATGCGGTGCGGCCCGGCCGCGCCGCCCGACAGCACCGCCGAGCCGTGCGGCTCGACCGCCACGACCTGCAGATCCCGGTTTGCGTGCTCGCGCAGGTACTCGCCGACGCCGGTGATCGTGCCGCCCGTGCCGACGCCCGCGACGAGCACGTCGACGCGGCCCTCGAGCGCGCGCTCGATCTCAGGTCCGGTGGTGCGTCGGTGGATCTCGGGGTTGGCGGGGTTGGAGAACTGGTCGGGCAGGAACACGTCGGAGTCGCGCGCCATCGCGCGCGCCGCCGCCACCGCCTCGCCCATCCCCCCCAGCGACTCGGTGATCTCGACGCGCGCCCCGTACAGCCGCAGCAGGCTCTCACGCTCGCGACTCATTCCCTGGGGCAGCGTCAGCACCAGCTCATAGCCCTTCGCCGCGCACACGAACGCCAGCGCGATCCCAGTGTTGCCGCTCGTCGCCTCGACGATCGTCGTGCGGCCCGGCTCGATCCTGCCTTCGGCCTCGGCCGCCTCGATCATCGCCACGCCGATCCGATCCTTGACGCTGCCGCCTGGGTTGAAGGCCTCCAGCTTCGCGAACAGCTCGACGCCGTTCTCCGCCGCCGCTGTGCCCTCGAGCATGCGCGGGAGCCCCAACAGGGGCGTGCCGCCAACCAACTCCGCAATGTTGATCGGAATTCCAGACATGGCCACGACAATAGTGGGCGACTGCCAGCGTTCGCCGTCTGAGCGATACTGCGCCGGCGATGTCGCAGCAGAACATCGATTCAGATGTGATACATGCTCGCGCCCGCTTCGCGCTGCTCCCGCTCGAGCACGTCGGCGATCGTCATCTGCTCGAGCGTCCTGCGCGCGGCGTCGGCGGCATCCGCGAACACGCCCTGCGCGTCGCGGCCGAGCGGGCCATCGAGCAGCTCGACGACCTCGAGCACCGTGATCGTCGAGGGCTCGCGCGCGAAGCGATAGCCGCCCTTGACGCCACGCTGCGAGCTGATCACACCGCCGCGGCGCAGCACCGCGAACAGCTGCTCGAGGAACTGCACCGGCACGTCTCGCCTGCGCGCCAGCTCACCGATCGGCACCGGCTCCGAGCCGCCGCTGCGCGCGAGCTCGGCGAGTGCCAGCACCGCGTACGGGGACTTGCTGGTGATCGAGATCACGCGCTCTGCGCGTTCTCGTCGCGGCCATCGAGGCGCAGCGGCTCGAGCGCGAACTCCGACCACGCGCTGGCCCAATCCTTGAGCCACTGGCGGTAGCCCGTATGGCCTCGATATACGCTCGCGTCCGGTATGTCGTGCTCGTGAACTTCGACGTCCTGGCCCGTGGTGCTCCACATGGGTTCACCGGTCGCGCCAAAGCGCGCGAAGGCTTCCTCGATCATCTCGACGTTCTGCTGCGACATCCGCCCGCCAGTATCCCGCAGGGGGGCGGCGGCGTCAGTCCTCGCTCGGTCCTGCTTGAGCTACCAAAAGCGAACACTGTATAACGATGGCTATACAGCGTTCGCATTTTCTGCGGTAAATGGGAGCGGAGACCTGAGCACGGCGAGGGCCACCCACGCCGCACAGTCTGGGCGGCTGCAGCCCCTACAACCAGCCGCGCTCCGTCGCGATCAGCACCGCCTGCGCGCGGTCGACGGCGCCGAGCTTGCCGTAGATGTTGTGCAGGTGCGTGCGCACGGTGCTCGTCGACAGCGTCAGCTCGTGGGCGATCTGCTTGTAGACCTTGCCTTCGGCGAGGCGCTGCAGCACGCCAAGCTCGCGGCCGGACAGCGGGCACGGGTCGACGTGACGCTGGCGCTGGCTCGTGGGGCTCGGCAGTTCATACATGACGCGCCTGAGCTCGTCGGGCCCAAGGCCGACGCTGCGGGCGGTGTGCAGCATTTCCGTCGGCGAGACGCGCGCGCCCTGTTCGTAGTGGGCGAGCATGTCGGCGAGCCGGATGAACGCGGCCTCGCCTTCGACGTCGGGGTTGTGGTGGCGCTCGATCGGCGTCGCCAGCGATGACGGCAGGCCCCAGCGGCGGATCAGCACGCCGCCGACGAGCGCGTGGTCGACCCCGAGCTCGCGACGCTCCTGGTGCAGGCGCTCCTCAGGCGTCCTCGCGCCACGGTGCACCTGCGCGGGGTAGCCAGGATAGGCGTGCAGCAGCACGAGCTTGCCGACGTCGTGCATGAGGCTCGTGACGGTCAGGCGGTCGCGGTTCTCGTAGCCGACCTCCATCGCGATGCGGTCAGCAGCGTGCTGCGTCGCCATCGCATGCAGCCGGAAGCGCTCCGGCGCGGCGTCCCAGACGCTCGCGCGCTCGAAGAAGTCGAACGTGCGCACGCGGTTGGCGACCGCCTGCACCGTCTGCGGGCTGAGGATCTCGACCGCCGCCACGGCGGTGTCGACGCGTGCACGCCCGTCCTGTGCGCGATTGGCCAGGCGCAGGACCGCGATCAGCAGCGCGACATCGGACTCGACCGCGGCGACCACGTCAGCAGTCGCGACGTGCTCCCTGGAGACGACAGCGAGCAGACGGTCGCGTGACTCCGCGAGCGCCGGGAAACGCCTCGAGCGCCTCGAAGGCCATCGTCAGCCGGCGCCCGTGGCCCTCGTTCTGGTGGCGCTCACCAGAGGCGGAGCTGGGCGCGATCGCACGCTGCTGAGGCGGGCTCGGTGTCTGCAAGTTCGATTTCGTCAACTGCTTTGCCGACGCCTTTGGCGCGGTGCGCTTCTTGGCGACGCCGAGCCTCTGCGCTCCGGTCGGTTTCTGTGCTGTGGACAGCTTCTGTGCGGCGGCGGTGGCCTGCATGCGGTGTTCGACCCCTTCCTTGGGTTCGCCTGTACGACTCCATTTGTTCGGACGTTGCTGTCGTATCGGCAACGGCGGGCAAAGGATTTAGGCTGGGGTCCTTCCGGCCGATTACCAGGTGCTGCTAGGGACGCCGGCTGCTCACGGGGACGCGATCGATCCGCCGCAGCGTCTCCTCGCGGCCGAGCAACGCCACGCTCTCGAAGATTCCCGGCGAGACGGTGCCGCCGGTGAGCGCGACGCGCAGCGGCTGGTAGACCTCGCGCGGCTTGACCCCGCGCTGCTCAATCACGCTCGCGAGCGCCTGCTCGATGCTCGCCTCGTCGAAGCGCTCGATCGCTGCGAGCGCTTCGCGCGCGTCGGCCAGCGACGCGCGGCCGTCGTCGTCGAGCCAGCGCTCACGCGCCTTCGGATCCTCAGCGGGACCGTCGAGCAGCGATCCCGCCAGCGGCAGGAAATCGGCGAGCGTCTGGATCTTCTCCTGGCTGATCCGTGCCGCCTGCTCGAGCCCTTCGCGCCCGGTGAACGCTTCCAGCCGCCGCGCCAGCTCGCGAACCGGCAGTTTGCGGATGTACAGCCCGTTGAGCCAGCGCAGCTTGACCTCGTCGAAGCGAGCCGGATTGCGACTCACGCGCTCGAGCGTGAAGCGCTCCACGAGCTCCTCGGTCGAGAGCACCGTCGCGTCGTCGCCGGCGCCCCAGCCGAGCAGCGCCAGATAGTTCCTGATCGCCTCGGGCAGGTAGCCGGCGTCTCTGAGCTCCTGCACGGAGGCCGCGCCGTGGCGCTTGGACAGCTTCTTGCCGTCGGGGCCGTGCAGCAGCGGCAGGTGCGCGTAGATCGGCGGCGCCACGTCAGGCCCGAAGCCAGCAGCCCGCGCCGCCTCGAGCACCAGCAGCTGCTTCGGCGTGTTCGACAGGTGGTCCTCGCCGCGCACCACGTGCGTGATCCCGGCGTCGAGATCGTCGATCGCGACGGCGAAGTTGTAGAGCACCGACCCGTCGGCGCGCGCGATCACAGGATCGTCGAGGTGCACGTGCTCGAAGCGCGTGTCGCCACGGATCACGTCATGCACGACCGTCGCGCCGTCGTTGGGCACGCGCAGGCGCACCGCCCCCTCGCTGTCGACCTCGCCGCGAAATCCGCGCTCCGCGCCGTAGAGCTCCTTGAACGCCTTCACGTCCTCAGCGGTGGCGCGCGAGCGATAGGCGTGGCCGGAGTCGAGCAGCGCCCGCAATGCCTCCTGGTGGCGCTCGGAGCGCGCCGTCTGCAGGATCGGCCCCTCGTCCCAGTCGAGTTCCAGCCAGCGCAGCGCGTCGAGGATCTGCTCGATGTTCTCCGGCGTCGAGCGCTCGCGGTCGGTGTCCTCGATGCGAAGCACGAGCTCACCGCCGTCGTGACGTGCGAGCAGCCAGTTGAACAGCGCCGTGCGGGCGCCGCCGATGTGCAGCGCGCCCGTCGGAGATGGTGCGAAGCGAACCCGCATGCTTCGACCCTAGCGGCTTGCTTTAGGCTTGGGCAGCTGCCAGACGCTGTCCAGGAGCAAACGCGGCACTGCCAACCACAGGGGCCAGTTTGAATGGCGGCCGGGACCGCCGCCGAGCTGTATCCGCGTCGCCCACAAACACGGCAACTACGCCGATCCGGCGTGCGCCACGCCGGCGAAGAGACCAGGCGCCGGCTTCTACGAAACCGCCCCTGGGCTGGGGCTCCGCTCGGAGGCGTTCGTGGTGACGATCGGCGCCGAACCGCTGGTGTGCGGCTGCGCGCCGCCATACACTGGCGCGCATGCTGATCGGAGCGCACGTCTCCCCCGCCGGCGGCCTGCCGAAGGCGATCGAGCGCGGCGTCGAGCGCGGCTGCACCGCGATTCAGATCTTCAACCAGTCGCCGCGCATGTGGAGAGGAACGGTCTACCGGGACGAGGATGTAGCGGCCTTTCGCGAGGCGATGAGCGCGAGCCCGATCGACGCGGTGCTGATCCACGCTGTGTACCTGCTCAACTGCGCCAGCGACGACCCCGACATTCGCGAGAAATCGCTCGCGTCTCTGACTCACTCGCTACGCGCCGGCCAGGCGATCGGCGCCGCCGGGGTGGTGCTGCATCCGGGCTCGGCCAAGGCCGGACACGTCGGTGAGGCGATCGAGCGCGCCGCCGCGACGATCCGCGAGGCGCTCAACGAGAGCGAGGGCTGTGAGCTGCATCTCGAGAACACCGCCGGCGCCGGCGGCACGCTCGGGCGCTCGATTGACGAGCTGGCGGCGCTGGTGGACGGCGCCGGCGGCGATCAACGCCTCGGTGTGTGTCTGGACTCCTGCCACCTGTTCGCCTCCGGCTATGACATCCGTACCGCGGGCGAGATGGCCCGCGTGCTGCGCCAGTGCACGCGCAAGCTCGGTCGCGGACGTGTCCGCTCGCTGCACCTCAACGACTCGCAGACGCCGCTCGGCGCAAACCGCGACCGTCACGCGAACATCGGACAGGGCGAACTCGGCGAGAAGGGCTGTGAGGCATTCCTGTCGCCGCCGTCGCTGGCCGGAACGCCGTGCATCCTCGAGACGCCTGGGGAGGATCGCAAAGGACCCGCGGCGGCTGAAGTCGCGCTCGCGTTCGAGCTGCGCGAGCGCGCCCTCGCCCGGCGCGGCTGACGCGCGGAGCCCGCGCGCGCTCAGGCGCTCGCGACGGCGGCGAGCGGCGCGACTGCCACGACCGCGGGCGCAGCATCGACGGAGCCCGCGCCGACGGCCGCGTTCAGCTCGGCGAGCAGCGTCGGCGTGTGGCGCACGCGATAGTCCTCACCGAGGCGCAGGCAGCGCGTGCGCCCGTCGCTGGCCTCGATCTCGACGATCACCTCGGCGGTGCCGCGGCAGTCCTCGATTCGATCTCTGAGCTCCTCGATCGCGCTCTCGCTCAGCTCCGCCGCGACGATCCGTAGCCGGACGGGCTGCGCGAGCGCGGAGGCGGTGCGTGCCGCCGCGCGCGCCTGGCTGCTCGCGCGCTCGACCTCCTCCGCGGAGGGCGCGAACTTCTCGACGCTCTGCACCACCACGCACGTCTTGCCGGCTTCCTTGTGGTCGACGCGGCCCTTCACGAGTACGACCTCGTCGACCGCGAGCGCCGCCTCGTGCTCGGCCAGCGCCTTGCCGAACACCAGCACCTCGACCGCCCCGCCGAGGTCGTCGAGCGTCGCGAACATCATGTGATCGCCGTTGCGGGTACGGATCCGCTTGGCCTCGGTGATGATGCCGCCGACCGTCACCCAGTCCTTGTCCCGGCGGTCTTCCAGCGCCGCGATCGGGCAATCCACGCGGGCGCGCAGCGCATCGCGCAGCGGCTTCAGCGGATGCGCTGACACGAACAGCCCGATCGCTTCCTTCTCGGCCGCCAGCAGCTCGGCCTGCTCGAACTCCTCGCTCGGGATCGGCGGATGCACCGGCGCGGCGAACGCGCTCACGGGCGGCCCGCCGGGCGCCGCTGCCCCGGCCTCCGCGCTGTCTTCCTGCAGGTCGAAGATCGAGCCCTGGCCGACCTGCGCATCCTGCTGGACCTGTTGGCCTTTGGCCTGCGCCTTCTCGAGGATTTCCAGCATGCCCTTGCGCGTCGCGCCGGTCGAGCCGAGCGCGCCGCACTTGACCAGCGCCTCGATCGCCTTCTTGTTCACGGTGCGGCTGTCGACGCGCTCGCAGAAGTCCCAGATCGAGGTGAATGGACGCCCACCCACCGCGGGCGAGGAGTCCGCGCGCGCCTGCTTGATCGCCTCGACCGCCTGGTAGCCGACACCCTTGACCGCGTCCAGGCCGAAGCGGATGCTGCCGAGGCCACCCTCCTGCGACGGCGCGCCCACCGTGAACTCGTGGTCTGAGAGGTTGACGTCCGGCGGCAGGATCTCGATGCCCATGTCCTCGCAGCGCGCGACGAAGTACGGGACCTTGTCCTTCGTGGACATCACCGAGGAGATCAGCGCCGCCATGTACTCGGCGGTGTGGTTCGCCTTCAGCCACGCCGTGCGGTAGCCGATCAGCCCGTAGCAGGCCGCGTGGCTCTTGTTGAACGAGTAGTCGGCGGAGCGTTCGTTGGTCTTCCACAGGAACTCGATCACCTCGGGCCTGGTGCCCGACGCGCGGCAGCCCGCGACGAACTCCGGCTTCAGCGCCGCCATCGCCTGGCGGTTCTTCTTGCCGATCGCCTTGCGCAGGTCGTCCGCCTTGGCGCCCGAGAAGCCGGCGAGCTCCTTGGAGATCTGCATCGCCTGCTCCTGGTAGAGGATCACGCCCTTGGAGGATTCGAGGATGTCGCGCAGGCGCTCGTCGGGGTAGGCGATCGACTCGGGGTGGTGCTTGCCTTTGGCGTACACGGGAATCTGGTCCATCGCCCCTGGGCGATACAGGGCGTTGAGCGCGACGAGGTCTTCGAACTCGTCCGGGCGCACCTTCTTCAGCGCCTCGCGCATGCCCTCGGACTCGAACTGGAAGACCCCCGTGGAGTCCCCACGGGCCATCATCTCGTAGGTCCGCTGGTCATCGAGCGGCAGCGTGGTCATGTCGGGCCGGGTCCCCGTCGAGCGCTCGATGATGTCCAGGGCGTCCTCGATCACATCCAGGTTGCGCAGCCCCAGGAAGTCCATCTTGAGGATGCCGATCTCCTCGATCGGCTTCATCGAGAACTGAGTCACCGTGCGAAACACGCGCTCGCCGTCCTCGTCGGTGCCGGCGTCGGCTAGCTGCAGCGGCACGATGTCGGTCAGCGGCCGGTCGGCGATCACGACCGCCGCCGCGTGGATCGAGGAGTTGCGCACGATCCCCTCGAGTCCCTGCGCGACCTCGACGATCTGCTTCGCCGTCGGGTCCTCGTCGCAGGCCTTGCGCAGCGGCTGGCCCGGCTTCAGACATTCCTCGAACGACGGCGAGCGACCCATGATCGGGTCGGGGATCAGCTTCGCGAGGCGATCACCGGCGCCGTAGTCGAAGCCCAGCACCCTGGCCGCGTCGCGCGTCGCCGCGCGCGGGAACATCTTGCCGAACGTGACGATCTGCGCGACCGACTCGCGCCCGTACTTGTCGGTCACGTACTTCATCACGCGCTCGCGTCCGCGCACCGAGAAGTCGATGTCGATGTCCGGCATCGACACGCGCTCGGGGTTCAGGAAACGCTCGAACAGCAGGTCGTAGCGCAGTGGGTCGACGTCGGTGATCGCGAGGCAGTAGGAGACGATCGAGCCCGCTGCCGAGCCGCGGCCGGGCCCGACGGCGATCCCGTTCTCCTTGGCGAACTTGACGAAGTCCCAGACGATCAGGAAGTACGCGTTGAAGCCCATACGATCGATCACGTCGAGCTCCATCTCCATGCGCTCGACCGCCGCCGCCGGTGGCGGGTCGCCGTAGCGCAGGCGCAATCCCTCGAGTACTCGCGCGCGCAGGTACGCACGCTCGTCGCTCGAGTCGGGCGTCGGGTAGCGCGGGATCAACTGCTTGCCAAGCTCGATCTCGACCGAGCAGCGCTCGGCGATCTCGAGCGTGCTGGCGATCGCCTCGGGCCACTCGGCGAACACGCGTGACATTTCCTCGCTGTCGCGCAGGTAGAACTCGTTCGTGTCGAACGTCAGCTTCGGCGCTGCGATCGTGCTCTTGGTCTGCACGCACAGCAGCGCCGTGTGGTGGTCGTAGTCCTCGCGGCGCAGGTAGTGCACGTCGCCGGTGCCGACGAGGCTGCCGCCGACCTCGCGCGCGATGCGCACGATCCCCGCGTTGCACTTGTCCTGCGGCGCCAGCCCGTTCTTCTGGACCTCGAAGTACACGTTCTCGGCACCGAACACGCCCAGCAGCTCATCAGCGTGGGCGCGCGCCTCCTGCTCGCGGTCCTGCAGCAGCCGCTGGCAGAAGCGCGAGGCCAGGCAGCCCGTGAGCGCGATCACACCCTCGGAGTGGCGCTCGACCTGGGCGAGGTCGACGGTCGGCTTGCCCCGCTGCAGTCCCTCAAGGAAGCCGGCCGAGGAGAGCTTCACGAGGTTGCGGTAGCCGGCGTCGTCGGCGGCGAGCAGCGTCAGGTGGTTGCGCTCGACCTTGCCCGTGGCGGTGTGGTCGTCCACCAGATAGATCTCGCAGCCGATGATCGGCTTGACGCCGTGCTTGGCGCACGCCTTGTACAGCTCGACCGCGCCGTTCATCACGCCGTGGTCGGTGAGTGCCAGGGCCGGCTGGTCGAACGCTGCCGCGCGCTCAGCGAGCGCGTCGATCTTGCACGCGCCGTCGAGCAGCGAGTACTCGGAGTGAACGTGCAGATGGGCGCAGGAGAGGCTGCTCACTGACACAGCATGCTAGGCGTCGCGGAGGCGGAGGAGCTCACTGCGCACGCCGTTCCCGTCGCAGTTTGCGCCGCAACTTCCGGCGCGCGAACCACGACAGGCTGTGCCTGTGCGCCGCAGGCCGCACGCGCGGCTCATGGAAGGCGCCCGAGGACGGCGGGGCCGTCGTCTGCGGCTCCGGCGCGAGCGTCTGCGCTTCGAGCGGCGCAGCCTCGGCGCGCGCGCGCAGGCGCTCGACCGCCGCCGCGAGCGCGTCGGCCATCTCGGCGCCGCGGACCTCCGGGGATGCCACGGGGGCGGGCTCACTGACGATCGCCGGGCGCTCGTCCCGCGCGAGCGCCGTCGTCACCCGCGCGATGATGCCGTTCATCTCCCCGAGCAGCAGCTCGAGGCGGCCGTGACCTTCGCGCATGCGCTCGAGCAGCCGCTCGGAGCGAGCCCGTGCGGTCCGCTCGGCGTTCAGCCCGCGCTGCAGCTCATCGAGCCGGCCCTCCAACTCGTCGAGCCGCTCCTGCAGTCCCTGCTCGACGTTCCGCACCGCGGCTCGGTCTGCAGCCGCGGCCTGCTCGGCCTCGGCGAGCTGGCGCTGCAGCCGCTCGATGCTCAGCAACAGCTCGCGAGCGTCGTCCTCGCTGGTGCTCAGCCGCAGCTCGAGGCGCTCGATCTCGATGCGGCTCTCGCGGTCGAGGCCGAGCATCCGCTCCTCCGCCTCCACGCGCAGCTGCTGCTCGGCGTACTCGCGCTGCTTGACGCGCCTGAGCTCGCTCTCGCGCTCGAGCGTCAGGGTGCGCTCGTGCTCGAGCGACTCGCTGATCCGCACGCGGTCCTCCTCGGCCTCCCGCAGCCGCTGCTGCAGGCTCGCGACGTGGCGTTCGAGCGTCTGCACGGTGGCTTCGGCCGCCTCGGCACGGCGCATCAGCGCCACCTCGCCGCTCTCGGCGGCGCGCCGCGCGCGCCGTTCGGCCAGCAGATCGCCTTCGCCACGGCGCGGGCGACCCTCGGGTCCGGAGCCCTGTTCGCCGTTCGGCGTCTCGCTTCCCTCCACCATCACGTTGGGGCCAAGGTAAGGGTCGCGCCGGACGTCTGTGGCACGCGCCCGGCGCCGGCTCGCAGCGCGCCTCGCTCAGGCGCTGACGTAGGCCGCGAGGTGCTCGCCGGTCAGGGATTTGCTTCCCTGCCAGCCGGCGACGAGGTCGGCGGGTGTGCCCTCGAAGACGACCCGGCCGCCGTCGGCCCCGGCGCCGGGGCCGAGGTCGATCGTCCAGTCGGCGTGCGCCATCACGGCCTGGTGGTGCGTGATCGCGATTACCGACTTGCCGGCGTCGACGATCCGGTCGAGCAGGCCGAGCAGCCGCTCGACGTCGGCGAGGTGTAGCCGGCCGTCGGCTCGTCCTCGGCCTCGCTCACCGACATCGCGAGCACCTCGCTGATGTCGCGGCCGCCGAGCTGGTACTCCAGCACGGATGTGTCGAAGCTGTCCGAGCCGGCTGAAGACGATCCGCAGCATCGCGTTCGCGTCGGTGACGGTGCCGACGGTCGATCGAGGGTTCCCGCCCGGGCGCTCCTGGTCGACGATGATCGCCGTCGTCAGCCCCTCCAGGAGGTCGACCTCGGGCCGGGCCAGCGTCGGTATGAAGCCCTGCACGACTCCGCGGCGATCGTGCCGAACACCAGCGAGCTCTTGCCCGAGCCGGAGACGCCGGTGAACACCGTCAGCCGGCGCTTGGCGATCTCGACGCTGACGTCCTTGAGGTTGTTCACCCGCGCGCCCTGCACGCGGATCAGATCGTGGGCTGTCGGCAGCCTGTCGTGCCGCGCGCGAGCGGGCGGCGGCGCTCACGGATCCTGGAGCAGCCCGAGCACGTTGCCGTCGGCGTCGGTGACGGTCGCCACGAGGCGCCCGCGACCGACATCGTGCGCGGGTTCCTTGACGGTGGCGCCCGCGGCTGTCAGCTCACCGAGCTTCGCCTCGATGTCCGCCACGTGCCAGAACGGCACCGGCGAGCTCATCGCCTGCGGTCCGCCGCCCGGCACCAGCCCGATCTGCTGGCCGGCGGCGTCAAAGCCGACGTAGTAGGAGGAGTCGCTCTGCGGCTCCATGCCGAGCAGCGCGCTGTACAGCGCCTTGGCGCTCGCCAGGTCGGACACGGGAACCAGCACCGTCTGGATTCCCTGGGTCAAAGAGTCGGTCATGTTCCCTCCTCAGCTCGTGGGTAATCTCGGCTGTTACGCAGGCGCCATGCCATCCGCGACTGCAGCGACCACAGCTCGATGAAACCGGGGGCGGCGGACTGCGAGAAGAGGCCGCCGGACTGTGAGAAGGAAGCGAGGCTCGCGTCATACACGGCGTTCGGGGATGAGCGCGTCTGCACGCGGGCGTGGCCCTTGTAGAGCTTCACGCCGATCGTGCCGGTGACCTGCTCGTTGACGCGCTCCATGTAGGCGTCCAGGTCACCGCGCAGCGGCTCCCACCATAGGCCGGCGTAGACGAGGTAGGCCCACTGGCGGTCGAGCTCCGGCTTGAACTGGTTCTGGTGGATCGTTCCGACCAGATGCTCGAGCTCCTGGTGGGCGAGCAGCACGATCGCCGCCGCCGGCACCTCGTAGATGTCGCGCACCTTCAGCCCGACGATGCGGTCCTCGATGTGGTCGACGATGCCGACGCCGTGGCGTGCTCCGATCTCAGCCACACGTTCGATCAGCGTCACGAGCTCGAGGCGCTCGCCGTCGAGGGTCACCGGGACGCCGCGCTCGAAGCCCAGCTCGATCTGCTGGGGCTCGTCAGGAGCCTGCTCCGGAGGGGTGACGAGCTGGAAGACGTCGTCGTCGGGGGCGTGCTCGAGATCCTCGATCCAGCGGCCCTCCGAGGAGCGCCCCCAGAGGTTGTCGTCGATCGAGTACGGCGTGGCCTCGGCGCCGGATTGCGTGGGGAAGGTCTTAATTGGGATGCCGTGCTCGCGCGCATAGGCGAGCTCCTCCTCGCGCCCCATCTGCCACGAGCGCACCGGCGCGATCACCTTCAGCTCCGGCGCGAGCGTCGCGATCGTCGCCTCGATGCGCACCTGGTCGTTGCCCTTGCCGGTGCATCCGTGGGCGATCGTGTCGCAGCGCGAAGCGCGGGCCTGCTCGACCGCGAGCTTGGCGATCAGCGGGCGTCCGAGCGCCGTGAACAGCGGGTAGCCGCCGCCGTACAGGGCGTTGGCCTTGATCGCCGGCAGCACGAACTCGTGGGCGAACTGCTCGCGCGCGTCGACGACGTGGCACTCGAGCGCGCCCAACCGCATCGCCTTGCCTTCGATCACCTCGTAGTCCTCGCCGGGCTGCCCGAGGTTCACCGTCAGGCACACGACCTCCGCGTCGTAGGAGTCCTGGATCCACTTGAGCATCACGCTCGTGTCGAGGCCGCCGGAGTAGAGCAGCAGCACGCGGTGCACCTGCTCGGGGTCGGCCTCGTAGGAGGCGGTGCGCAGCATCGGGATCTGGTGCTCGCGGCTCACGGCGGCGTAGGCTACTCGGGACGTGCCGCGCTCGCGCGGTCACGTCCGCCGGGGCCAAGGCCGCGTTGCATCAGCGGGTAGGTGCTCGCGTCGCCGCTGAAGCCGAGCTTCGCGTACATGCCCTGGGCGTCGGCGGTGTGCAGCAGCCAACGCACGTTCGGGCCGAAGTCGGCGTCGAGGATCTCGCGCACGAGCTCGACGCCGAGCCCACGACCGCGCCAGCCGGAGAGCACGTACACATCCGCGAGGTAGGCGATGATCGCGCAGTCGGACACAGCGCGGGCGAAGCCCACCTGCTCGCGACCGCGATACAGCCCCACGACGCGCGCCGATCCGCGAATCGCCCGCTCGACCAGCGCACGCGAGCGCCCGCGCCCCCAGTAGGACTCGCCGCTGATGAACGCGTGCACGGCGTCGACGTCGACCCGCGCGGGATCGTCGTCGAGCTCGAAGCCGTCTGCCAGCTCACGCCGCAGCGCTCAGCCCTCCAGCGCGCGCCCGAGCCGGGCGAGCGCGTCGTCGATCTCCGCCGGGCCGATGACCAGCGGCGGCAGCAGCCGCAGCGTCGTCGCGCCCGTGGCGTTGACGCACGAGCCGCTGCGTCGAGCAGCGCACGGCGCGCGACCTGCGGGCGCCGGCACGTCGAGCTCGCAGGCGAGCATCAGGCCGCGGCCGCGCACCGAGCGCACGTGCGGCAAGGCGCTCGAGGCCGTCGGCGAGGCGCCGCCCCAGCTCGCGCACGCGCTCCAGCAGCGCCGGCTCGTCGGTCGCTTCGAGCGCCGCGAGCGCCGCGCTCGCGATCACCGGCCCGCCGGCGAAGGTCGAGCCGTGGTCGCCCGGTGCGCAGCACGTCGGCGAGGCGCTCGCCGGTGATCAGCGCGCCGATCGGCAGGCCGCCGCCGAGCGCCTTCGCGACCGTGATCGCGTCGGGCACGCACGTCCGTCTGCTCATACGCCCACAGCGTGCCGGTGCGGCCCATCCCGCACTGGACCTCGTCGAAGATCAGCGCCGCGCCGTGCTCGTCGCACGCCTCGCGCGCGCTCGCCAGCAGCTCGTTCGGAGAGCACGTTGCACGCCGCTCTCGCCCTGGATCGGCTCGAGCAGCACGGCCGCGGTGTCGCTCGTCGACCGCCGCGCGCAGCGCCTCGGGCGTCGGGTGCGACCGCGCGAAAGCCCGGCACGAGCGGCGCGAACGGCGCCTGCTTGGACTCCTGCGGGGTCGCCGACAGCGCGCCGTAGGTACGTCCGTGGAAGGCGCCGTGGACGACCACGACGTCGCCGCCGGGGCGCGCCTTGCGCGCGAGCTTGATCGCCGCCTCGCTGGCCTCGGCGCCCGAGTTGCAGAAGAACACCTTGCCGCCGAGGCTCGACTGCGACAGCCGCGCGGCGAGGCGCATCGCGGGCTCGGTGTAGAACAGGTTGCTCGACGTGCATCAGCCGTCCGACCTGCTCGCGCACGGCCTCCACGACGCGCGGGTGGCAGTGCCCGAGGCTCGTCACCGAGATGCCGCACAGGAAGTCGAGGTACTCGTTGCCCTCGACGTCCCACAGCCGCGCGCCCTCGCCGCGCACGAACTCGACCGGCAAGCGCGCGTAGGAGCCGATCACGCTCGCGCGCTCCAGCTCCTGCAGCTCCGCGAGACTCACGGCGACGGCCTCGATCTTGGTGCCGATCCCCGCGTCGGTGAACAGCTCCAGCAGCAGCGAGTGCGGCGATGCGCCCGTCGAGGATGTGCGCGGCGCTGACGCCGCCGCTCGATCGCGTCCACGCAGGCCTCGAGCTTCGGGCGCATGCCGCCCTCGCAGCTCGCCGAGCGCATCCGCGCACCTGCTCGGCGCTGGCCTGGCCGATCAGGCTCTCGGGATCGGCCGGGTCGCGCAGCCAGCCGCGGCACGTCGGTCAGGAAGATCACCTTGTAGGCGCCGAGCGCGCCCGCGACCGCGCCGGCGGCCTCGTCGGCGTTGACGTTGTAGGAGCTGCCCTCGCGGTCGGCGCCGACCGAGGCGATCACCGGGATGTAGTCGCTCGCGACGTGCTCGATCACGCCGACGTTGACGCGCTCGATGCGCCCGACGAAGCCGATGTCCTCGCCGCCGGGCGCCGGCGCGGCGGGCGACGCGGAACAGCGAGCCGTCGTCGCCGCACAGGCCGACCGCGGGCTGGCCGTGGCGGCTCGAGGCGCAGCACGATCTCCTTGTTGACCTTGCCGACGAGCACCATCTTCGCGACCTCGACCGTGGCCTCGTCGGAGACGCGCAGGCCGCCGACGAACTCGCACGGGCAGGCCGAGGCGCTCCATGTAGGCGGTGATCTCGGGGCCGCCGCCGTGCACGACGATCGGGTTCAGCCCGACGTACTTGAGCAGCACGACGTCGCGCGCGAACTCCTCGCGCAGCGCGGTGTCCTCCATCGCGGCGCCGCCGTACTTGATCACGACCGTCTTGCCGTGGAACTCCCTGATGTACGGGAGCGCCTCGAGCAGCGTGGCGACGTCGCGCATGGCACCGTCCGCGCAGGTATGCGTGCTCACGTCGTGTACTCCGCGTTGATCGGTCACGTACTCGTGGGACAGGTCGGAGAAGAACACCTCGGTCTCGGCGCCCTCGCCGGGCAGCGTGATCTCGTACTCGACCTCCGTCGCCCTGCACGGCCGCGCGCGAGCTCGGCCTCGTCGTAGGGGATCGCGGCGCCCGCCGGCGCACACCTGGATGCCCTCGATCGCGACGTCGAGCGCGAGCGGCGCGGCGTGAATCGGTCCCGCGCCGCCGAGCGCGCCGCCGACGGCCTGCACGATCCGGCCCCAGTTGGGGTCGCCGCCGTGCAGCGCGGCCTTGACGAGCGGCGAGTTGGCGACCGCGCGCGCGGCCGCCTCGGCGCTCGTCCGCGATCGCCGCCGCGCACGACCACCCGCGCGATCCGCCCGGCGCCCTCGCCGTCGGCGACCATCATGATCGCGAGCTGCGCGCAGCAGCGCGTCGAGCGCCTCGCCGAAGCGCAGCTCGTCCTCGCTCTCGGGCGCGATCTCGCACGCCGCTCGCGCCGGAGCACATCAGGATCGCGGTGTCGTTCGTCGAGAGCTGTCCGTCGACGGAGCGCGGTCGAACGAGCGCTTGACGCACACGCCGAGCAGCAGGTCGGCGGTCTCGGCGCGAGCGCGGCGTCGGTCTCGCACGAAGCAGAGCATCGTCGCGAAGCGCGGCGAGATCATGCCCGGCGCCCTTGCACTGGGCGCTGAGACGCACGGTGCCGGAGGGCAGCTCCACCTCGAGGTTGGCGCGCTTCTCGAACGCGTCGGTCGTCTGGATCGCCTGCTGGAAGTCGGTGTCGCCGTCGCGCGCGCAGCTGCTCGCGCGCCGCGAGGATCCCCTTCAGCACGGCATCGACTGGCAGGTACGTGGCTGATCGCCGCCGGTCGAGGCGAGCGCGACCGCGGCCGGATCCACGCCCGACGGCCAGCGCCGCGGCGCCCTGCGTCTTGGCGGCGTCGTCGAGCCCGCGCCGGCCGGTCGCGGCGTTCGCGCAGCCGGAGTTGGCGAGCACGACGCGCAGGGCGTCCAGCCGGCAGCGCTCGCGGCTGAGCAGCACCGGCGCCGCCGGCGTGCGCGGTGGCGGTGAAGCGCGCCGCGCTGACCGGCGCTCTGCGCGTCGCACACGAGCAGGCCGAGGTCGGGGCTGCCGCTCGGCTTGATGCCCGCAAGCGACCCCCGCGGCGCGAAACCCGGCGGGCAGCCCGGCGTCGGGCCCGAGCTCGCGCACGTGCGCCGGAGCGGGCGCCCAGCGCGAGCGAAAGAACGGCCGTGCCGCGGTCGCCTCGGTGTCGGACGCGCTCATAGCGAGTCCCTCGGTCTCCGGGCAGCCGAACATCAGGTTGAGGTTCTGCAGCGCCTGCGAGGAGGTGCCCTTCCAGAGGTTGTCGATCGCCGAGAACACGATCACCTTGCCGGTGTGCTCGTCGGCGGCGGCGAACACGCGGCAGAAGTTCGTCTCGCGCACCTCGCGCACGCCCGGCGGCCGCTCGGCGACCTCGACGAACGGCTCGTGGGCGTAGGCGTCGGCGTACAGCCCGCGCAGCTCCTCGGCGCTCGACGGGTCGCGTGGTGCGTCACGTAGCAGCTCGCGAGCTCACCCTGGTCGAGCGGCACGAGATGCGCCTGGAACTGCACCCGCAGCTCGGGGTGGGCGGGGTCGAGCGCCCGCAGCTGCTCCTCGATCTCGGGCGTGTGGCGGTGCGCGGCGACCTTGTACGGGACGATGTTCTCGCCGGCCATCGACAGGTGCGTGGTCTCGTCGAACGCGCGCCCGGCGCCGGAGATCCCCTGCTTGGCGTCGATCACGACGTCCGCGATCAGGCCGGCGCGGGCGAGCGGGGCGAGCGCGAGCAGCGACGCGGTCGGGTAGCAGCCGGGGTTGGCGACGATGCGCCGCGCCGGCGATCTCGCGCGCGGTGCAGCTCGGTCAGACCGTAGACGGCCTGCGCCGAGCAGCTCCGGGCGCGGGTGCGTCGCCGTACCAGCGCTCGTAGGTGGCCGAGATCGAGCGAGGCGGAAGTCGGCGCTCAGATCGACCACGCGCGCGCCGCGCTCGCGCAGCGCGCCGACGGTCGGCGCGGCGGCGGCGTGCGGGTAGGCGACGACCGCGGCGTCGACGCCGCTCGAGGCGCGTCGAGCTCGAGCTCCTCGATCGCCAGCGGCACGCGGTAGCGCGGGTAGAGATCGTCCAGGCGCCGTGCCCGACCTCCGAGCGCCCGGTGACGGCGACGAGCTCGAAGTCCGGGTGGCGCCACAGCAGGTGCGCGGCGAGCGCGCCGGCGAAGCCGGTCGCGCCGGCGACGATCACGCGCGGCGCGCCCGGCGATGCTCTGCTGGCGAGGCGCAGCTCAGCCACGCAGCTCACCCCCGAGCTCGCCGCAGTGCCGCGACGATCCGCTCGCGCGCGCGGCGCGACGTCCTCGTCGGTGAGCGTCCGGTCGGAGCGCGCGGAAGGACAGTGCCAGCGCGAGCGAGCGCCGGCCCTCCCCCACCTGCTCGCCCGCTGTAGACGTCGAACACGCGCACGTCGCTCGAGCAGCTCGCCGCCCGCCGCGCGCACGCGCGCGAGCACGCTCGCCGCGCGGGCACCGACTCGGGCAGCGTCACCGCGAGGTCCTGGCGCAGCGCGGGGAACGGACCGAACGTCGGAAGTACGTCGACCAGCGCTGGCGCGAGCGCGGCGAGCCTGCCCGAGGTCGATCGCGAACGCGGCCGTGCGCTGCAGATCCCACGCGCCGGCGACGAGCGGGTGCAGCTCGCCGAGGAAGCCGAGGCGCTCGCCGCCGCCGGCGAGCACCGCGGCGCTGCGCCCGGGGTGCAGGAACGGCCACTGCTCGGCGCGACGGACTCCACGGACCAGTCGACGGCGAAGCGCGTCGAGCAGCGCGCCGAGCAGCGCCTTGGCGGCGAAGAAGTCGGCCTCGGCGTCGGCTGCGCCGCGCCAGGAGTGCGGCGCCAGCGCGCCCGCTGAGCAGCACGCCGAGCGCGTGGTGCTCGTCGCGCGCGAGCGGCGTCCGTCGCGCGACGGCGCGGTAGACGGTGCCGGACTCGAAGATCGCGACGTCGGGGCCGTTGCGCGCGACGTTGTGCCGGGCGGCGTCGAGCAGCGAGCCGAGCAGCGTCGGGCGCATGATCGACTGCGCCTCCGACAGCGGGTTCTCGAGCGTCGACCACGCGCCGCAGCGGGTGATCGGCGGGCAGCAGCAGCCGGTCGAGCAGCGCCGGGTCGGTGAAGCTCCAGCCGACGATCTCGTACAGGCCGCGGCCGACGATCGCGTCCTCGGCGTCGCGGCGCACGCGCTGGGCGTGGCGTGAGCGTGCCGGCGGCGCCGCGGCGTGCCGGCAGCGTCGCGGGCAGCCGCTCGAGGCCGTCGATGCGCGCGACCTCCTCGATCAGGTCGACCTCGCGCGTGACGTCGTCGCGGCGCAGCGCCGGCACGGTCACCTCGAGCCCGTCGGCGCGCCGGCTGCGGTCTCGAAGTCGAGCGCGGTCAGGATCTCGGCCTGGCGCTCGGGCGCGACGGCGACGCCGAGGATCGCCTGCACGCGCGCCTCGCGCAGGCGCGATCGCCGGCGCGCGGGCGCGCCGTCGCCAGGCCGACGTCGATCGTGCCCGGGCACGACGCGTCGCGCCGCACAGCTCGATCATCAGCCGCGCTCGCGACCGCCTGCGCGTGCATGCACTGCTCCGGCTGCAGCCCCTTCTCGAAGCGCGCCGAGGCCTCGCTGCGCAGGCCGAGCGCCCACGAGGCTGCGGTGGATGTTGGGTCCGTTCCAGGTGGCGACCTCCAGCAGCACGCGCGTGGTGTCCGGCGCGACCTCCGAGCGCGCGCCGCCCATCAGCCCGGCGATCGACGTCGGGCCCGTCGGCGTCCTCGATCACGACCATCTCGCGATCGAGCGTGCGCGTCTGGCCGTCGAGCGTCTGCACCTGCTCGCCGTCGTGCGGCGCGGCGCACCGTCAGTCGCGCGCCCGCGACGCGGTCGAGGTCGAAGGCGTGCAGCGGCTGGCCGGTGAGCAGCATCGCGTAGTTGGTGATGTCGACGACGTTGTTGATCGGCGCGCTGTCCGGCGGCGGTGAGCCGCGCCTGCAGCCACGGCGGCGACGGCGCGATCGTGACGTCCTCGAACACGCGCGCGGTGAAGCGCGGGCACAGCTCGGGGCACTCGACGGATCACCTCGGCGCCCGACACAGGCGCCGAGCGTGCCGGGGTCCTCGCTCCACGGCGCCGGCGCGAGCGGTGCGCCGGTCGCCGCGTGCAGCTCGCGCGCGACCCCGTACACGCCGAGGCAGTCGGGCCGGTTGGGGGTGATCTCGAGCTCGAGCACGTCCGTCGCGATCGGCAGCACGTCGCGCGAGCGGCGTGCCGGGCGCGAGCTCGGCGTCGAGCAGCTGGCTCGTCGAGCACGAGGATGCCCTGCGGCGTCCGCCGCCGAGCTCCAGCTCGCGGCTCGGACAGGATCATCCCTTCGGAGAGCACCCCGCGCAGCTTCGCCTGCTTCGAGCTTGCGTGCCGTCGGGCATCACCGCGCCGGGCCGCGCGACGGCGACGGTCTGTCCGGCGGCGACGTTCGGCGCGCCGCAGACGATCGTCGCCGGGCCGCGCTCGCGTCGCTCGCCGAGGTCGACCTTGCAGACCTTCAGGCGGTCGGCGTCCGGGTGCTGCTCGGCGCTCAGCACGCGCCCGACGACGAAGTCGCTCCGTCGACGGCACGCCGTGGTGGTGGATCGCCTCGACCTTCGTGCCGGTCATCGTCAGGCGCTCCTCGATCTCGCGCACGTCGAGGTCGGCGGATCGCAGTATTCGCGCAGCCACGGCAGCGGCACCCTCATCAGAACTGCTCCAGAAAGCGCAGGTCGTTCTCGTAGTAGAGCCGCAGGTCGGGGATGCCGTGCTTGAGCATCGCGATCCGCTCGACGCCCATCCCCCAGGCGAAGCCCTGCACCTTCTCGGGGTCATAGCCGGGCGCGTTGCGCTCGGTCGTGGGTACGTGGGCGTAGACGTTGGGGTCGACCTCGCCCGCGCCGAGCACCTCGAGCCAGCCCTCGCCCTTGCACAGCGGAGCAGCGCGAGCCGTCGCGCAGGAAGCCCTTGCCCGTCGCAGTGAAAGCAGGACACGTCGACCTCGACGCTCGGCTCGGTGAAGGGGAAGAAGTGCGGGCGCAGACGCACGTCGCGCTCGTCGCCGAAGACCGCGCGCGCGAACTCCAGCAGCGTGCCCTTGAGGTCGGCGAGCGTGATGTCCTCGTCGACGGCGAGACCCTCGATCTGGTGGAACTGGGGCGTGTGCGTGGCGTCGGAGTCGGGCCGGTAGACGCGCCCGGGGATCACCACGTACAGCGGCGGCGGGTGCGCTTCCATCGCGCGCACCTGCATCGGCGAGGTGTGCGTGCGCAGCACCAGCTCGTCCTGCGGTGGAAGCTCGCCGGCGCCCTCCTGCACGACGTAGAAGGTGTCGGTGCGCGCCCGCGCCGGGTGCGTGGGGCTGTGGTTGAGCGCGTCGAAGTTGTAGTGCACGGTCTCGATCTCGGGCCCCTCCATGACCGTGAAGCCGAGGCCGAGGAAGATGTCTTCGAGCTCGCGGCGCGTCGGCCGTGAGCACGTGCAGGCGCCCGATCGGCTGCGGCGGCGCGCCCGGCAGCGTGACGTCGACGCGATCGTCGCGCAGCTGCGCGCTCGAGCTCGCCGCCGGCGAGCTGCGCCGGCGCGCGCCTCGATCAGCGCCTCGAGCGCCTGGCGCGCCTCGTTGGCGGCCTTGCCGACCGCGCCGCGCTGCTCGGCGGGCAGCTCGGCGACGCCGCGCAGCAGCTGCGGCAGCTCGGCCTTGCGCCCGAGGTAGCGCACGCGCAGCTCCTCGAGCGCGTCGCTGCGAGCCCGCGGCCGACGATCGCGCTCTCGCGCCTGCGCGCGCAGCTCCTCGATCCGCTCGATCATGACGCGCGGACCCTAGATGCGGCGGCGGCGCTCGCGGGTCAGCTCATACAGCGCCACCGTCGCGGCCATCGCGGCGTTCAGCGAGTCGGTCGCGATCGGGATCGTGCGCGACGCGCTCGCAGGCGCGCGAGCGACCTCGCGCGGCAGCCCGTCGCGCTCGGCGCCGACGAGCAGCGTCAGCGTCGGCGCCGTCGCCGCGGCCCGCGCAGCGGCTCGCCGGCGTCGGCGGCGAGCGCGATCGCGCTCGCCGGGCAGCTCGCGCGATGTCGCTGACGCGCGCGAGCGCCACGGCGAAGATCGCGCCCATGCTGGCGCGCACCGCCTTCGGCGCGTACGGGTCGGCGCAGTCGGGGCCGAGCGCGACGCAGCGAGGCGCCGAAGGCCTGCGGCCGAGCGCAGCACGGTGCCGACGTTGCCGGGATCGCGCGACGCCGTGCAGGTACACGCACAGCGGCCCCGCGGGCGGCGCTCCAGCGCTGCTCGTAGACGCCGATCACGCGCGTGCCGGAGCCGAGCGTCGAGACCGCTCGCGAGCGCGGCGCGCTCGACGTCGTGGAAGTCCGTCGCCGCCGAGCTCCGCAGCCGGCCAGCGCGGTAGCCCTCGACGAGCGGGCGCCCGGCGTGCTCGGCGGCGGCGAGCAGATCCTCGCCCTCGGCCAGGAACAGGCCGCTGCGGGCGCGCTCGCGCTTGCGTGTGCAGGTGGCGCACGGCCTTCAGGTGGGGGTTGTGTGGGGATGTGGATTTGGCTCATGGTCACAAAAAAAGGCGCCGTCCTTTTCAGGAGCGACGCCCGGGAGGCTGTCTGTCGTTTGCCGGTGCCCCGGCGCTTTGCGGGGTCAGGCAGCCGACGCCTCGCGGGCGACCTCGGCAAAACGTCGGAAGGTGTCGGCGTCGCGCACGGCGATGTCGGCGAGCACCTTGCGGTCGAGCTCGACGCCGGCCAGCGTGAGGCCGTGCATGAACTGCGAGTAGCTCATGCCGTTGACGCGCGCGGCGGCGTTGATGCGGGTGATCCACAGCCGGCGGAAGTCGCGCTTGCGGTTGCGCCGGTCGCGGTAGGCGTAGGCGTCCGCCTTCATCAGCGCCTCCTTGGCGCGCTTGTAGTTCGAGTGCGCCTCGCCGCGGAAGCCCTTCGTCAGCTCGAGCGTCGCGCGGCGCTTCTTGCGGGCGTGCGACCGAGCGCTTGACGCGCGTCATTTGCCGACCCCCAGCATGCGCTTGATGCGCGGCGTGTCGTCGCTCGGAGAGGATCGCGGGCCTGCCGAGCGCGCGCTTGTGTTTGGGCGACTTCTTCTCGAGGATGTGGCTCGTGAAGGCGTGCCGGCCCCGCACCTTGCCGGTGGCGGTGACTTTGAAGCGCTTCTTGGCGCCGGAGTGTGTCTTCATCTTGGGCATAGAACCAGAGAACGAGGGCCCGGGTTGACGACCAACGGTCGCCTACGCCACCCTCGGGTCGCTGATTATGACACGGTGCTGCTCGCAGCAGGGGTTCCGCCGTCGGCCGCCGGCGTCGTGCGCGGCTCGGGCGCTGCCTCGGCCGCGGGCTCGGGCGTCGCGGGCGCAGGCTCGGAGACCGGCTCGGTGGCGCGCGCGCCGTCCTCGAGCGCCGACTCGAGCGCCTCCGCGGCGAGGTCGCCCTGGGCGGCTGCGGGGAAGACCTCGTCGGCGGCCTCGCCGCTGCTGGCCTTGCCGGCGAGCACGGCTTTGGACGGCGCCATCATCATCGTCATGTTGCGCCCTTCCTGCATCGGGCGCTGCTCGACGACGCCCAGCTCGGAGAGCTCCTCGGCGAGCCGGTCGAGGATCGCGGTGCCGCGCTCGGGGTGCGTGACCTCGCGTCCGCGGAACATGATCGTGACCTTGACCTTGTCCTTGTGGCGCAGGAAGCGCTCGACGTGGTGCTTCTTGGTGTCGTAGTCGTGCTGGGCGATCTTCGGGCGGAACTTGATCTCGCGCACCGTGATCTGCTGCTGGTGCTTGCGCGCCTGCTTGACCTTCTGGGCCTGCTCGTACTTGTACTTGGAGTAGTCGAGCACGCGGCACACCGGCGGGCGCGCCTCGGGGGCGACCTCGACGAGGTCGAGGTCGCGCTCCTGGGCGAAGACGAGCGCGTCGGGCGTCTTCATGCACGCCGATCTGCTTGCCCTCGTCGTCGATCAGCCGGACCTCGGGCACGCGGATTCGCTCGTTGATCCTGGTCGTGTCCCGCTCGGGCGGGCGCCGGTCGAACCTGCGCGGAACCGGCACTAGCTGTGGTGGCCGCGCGTCAAGCGATCGCTACGCGTGGCTGTGTGAGGATTTGCGGGGCGTCAACGGGGCCGAGTATAGCTCGCCTGCGAGTCGGTTTGTGAACTCTTTGAGCGGCACGCTGCCGGCGTCCCCGCCGCCGTGCTCGCGCACCGACACGGTGCCGTCGCGTTGCTCGCGCTCGCCGACGACCAGCATGTAGGGGATCTTGCGCAGCTCCGCGTCGCGGATCTTGCGCGCGACCGACTCGCTGCGCTCGTCGAGCTCGGCGCGCGCGCCCGCGTCGCGCAGCGCGTCGATGACCTCGGCGGCGTAGTCGTTGAAGCGGTCGGACACCGGCAGCACGATCGCCTGCACCGGTGCGAGCCACAGCGGCAGCTCGCCGGCGTAGTGCTCGAGCATGATGCCGATGAAGCGCTCGTAGGAGCCGAGCAGCGCGCGATGGATCATCACCGGGCGTGTGCTCCTGCGTTGTCGGCGCCGGTGTAGGTGAGCTCGAAGCGCTCCGGCATCGAGTAGTCGAGCTGGACCGTGCCGAGCTGCCACGAGCGCCCGAGCGAGTCGGTCACGTGCATGTCGATCTTCGGCCCGTAGAACGCGCCGTCGCCGGGGTTCAGCTCGTATGCGAGGCCGAGCTCGTCGAGCGCGCGCGCGAGCTGCTGCCTCGGCGCGGTCCCACATCTCGTCGGTGCCGATCGCGCTGCTCGGGACGGGTCGAGAGCTCGAGGCGCACCTCGAAGTCGAACAGCGCGTAGGTCGCGAACGCCATCTCGAGCGCAGCTCGTGACCTCGCTCCTGGACCTGCTCCTCGGTGCAGAAGATGTGCGCGTCGTCCTGCGCGAAGTGCCGCACGCGCAACAGCCCGTGCAGAACCCCTGAGGCCTCGTTGCGGTGCAGCAGGCCCGGCTCGAAGTAGCGCACGGGCAGGTCGCGGTAGGAGTGGCGGGTCTGGGCGAACAGGTGGCAGTGGCCGGGGCAGTTCATCGGCTTGACGGCCATCTCGCGACCCTCGACCTCGAGCGTGAACATGTTCTCGCGGTACTTGTCCCAGTGCCCCGAGGTGCGCCACAGCTCCGCGTCGAAGATCTGCGGGGTCTTCACCTCGGAGTAGCCGCGTTCAGCGCCCATCTGGCGCGAGAGCGCCACCAGCGAGTTGAAGATCGTCGTGCCGGCGGGCATCCAGAAGGCGGCGCCGGGTGAGACGTCGGAGAAGGTGAACAGCCCGAGCTCGCGCCCGAGCTTGCGATGGTCGCGCGCTCTCGCCTGCTCGAGCCGCTCGAGGTGCTCCTCGAGCTCGGCCCTGGTGAAGAACGCGGTGCCGTAGATGCGCGTGAGCATCGTCCTGGTGGAGTCGCCCCGCCAGTAGGCGCCGGCGACCGAGCTCAGCTTGAAGGCGCCGACGGTCTTGGTACTCGGTGCGTGTGGCCCGCGACAGAGGTCGGTGAAGGGGCCGTTGGTGTACAGCGAGACCGTGCGCAGCGGTTCGCGGTGCAGGCTCTCGGCGGCCGCCGTCACGAGGTCGTCGATCAGCTCGACCTTGTAGTCCTGACGCTCGGCGAGGAAGCGCTCGCGCGCCTGCCCGACCGGCACGTCCTCACGCTCGAACGGCTCGGCGGCCTTGACGTGCGCGCGCATCAGCTCTTCGATCTGCGGGAAGGCCGCCTCTGAGAGCGCGACGCCGTCGGGGAACTCGAAGTCGTAGTAGAAGCCGTCCTCGATCGGCGGCCCGATCGAGATCTTCACGCCCGGGTAGAGCTCCATGACGGCCGCGGCGAGCACGTGCGCGGCGTCGTGGCGAATCAGCTGCAGGGCCTGCGGCCCATCATTTTTAGTGAGGATCGCGATGTGGGCGCCGTCGGGGAGTGGGCGCGCGAGATCGCGTACCTCCGGGCCCTCGCCCGTGGCGCCGTCGCCTCCAGGCGCTGAGATCTCGATCGCGAGCGCCGCGCGCGCGAGGCCAGGCCCGATCGCCGCGGCGGCATCGGCGCCGGTGGCGCCGTCGGGCAGCTCGAGCTGGTTGCCGTCGGGGAGGGTGACCGTCACGGACATCTCAAGCGTTGGAGGCTACCCGGCCGCGGCGCGTGTTCGTCGCCGGGCGGTCCTGCCTGTCGCTCCGCGCGACGAGCGCCGTATAGCGATGGTTATACGGCCCGCGGCGCGGCGTGCAGCGCCGGTTCGACGCTGCGACTTGCGACTGGGGCGAGCTGCCAGAGCGCGTCGTCGGCGAGCGCCTGACGGCGGACGGCCCCGGCCCCGGCCAGCTCGATCAGCGCGCGCTCGGCGGCGTCACGGTCAGGGAGCTGGTTGTTCTGGGCGAGGATCGCTGCGACCTCGGCGGTCACGAGCCCGTCGGGGAAGGCTCGCAGCGCGTCGATCGCGTCCTCCGGGGGCGCCTGGCGCTCGAGCGTCGGGTCGAGGTTCGCGATCACCACGTCGTACGCCTCGATCGTCTGAAAGCCGCCGGCCTCGAGACGCAGCCCGGCCTCGTTGTGGAAGACGAGCGAGGGCGCCGAGTAGCGCACCGGGCCGTCGGTCTGCCGCGCCTTGCCCTGGAAGTCGGTCGGACCGCCCTCGGCGCTGCGGGTCTGTTCCTTGTCGTCCTCGTACGCCATCAGCGTCTCGGGGTCCTCGATCGCCGCGACGACGCCGTCGACGTCGAGCCCGTCGACCCGCGCGAGCGCCTGTGCGATGTCGGCGTCCTCGTCGAGCAGCAGCGGCGTCGTGAACCACGCGAGCTGCAGCGCGCGCAGGACTTCGTCCTCGCGCCCGGGGTACAGCCTGCGCGTGGCGACGATCGCGCGGCAGGCGCGCGATGTGGCCGTGACGCGGGCGCGCGGTTCCATCAACAGCGGCATGCCGAAGCGCTTGAAGTAGCTCTGCTGGCCGATCGTCGACCGCGTCGGCGTGTAGCCGGCGTCGAGATAACGCTGCGGGTCCTCCGCGAGGCCGATCGTGACGAGGCGCCAGTCGAGCTGGTCGCCGTAGCGCCAGCGCAGGACCGCCAGCGCGGGGCTCGCGGAGTAGGCGAATGGACAGCCGGGATCGGTGAAGTGCGTGACCGAGATTTTGCTCATGCAGCAATGATTGCACGCACAAGCAGTTTTGGGGGCGGATCGACTGAGAAACATCGCTTGCAGACGATCGTCTGAATATGCGAGCCTGCACGGCATGACCGATGACGAGCCGAACTCAATCTCGATCGCCCTCTCCCCCGCCCAGGTCGATGCGGTCGTGCGCGCCGCCACGCACAGCCGCGCGCCGAGCGTCTCGACCCTGATTGGCAACGCGCTGAGAGCGCCCGGCGGAGCCGAGCTCCGGGGCGTCGACAGCGTGGACGGCGACGATGGAGACCCTCCGGCTGGAGATCTGGCCTACGACGACGAAGCCGACCCGCGCATGTCGCGATCGCTGATGCGCGGCCTGTCGCTGCTCACGCGTTTCGGCCTCGACGGGTCCGAGCGCGGGATCGTCGAGCTCTCGCGCGAGCTGGGGATGAGCCCGAGCACCGCACACCGGTATGCGTCGACGCTTGTCGAGCTCGGGTTGCTGGAGCGCTCCTCGAGGACGCGCAAGTACCGGCTCCCGAGCGTCCGCTAGCCACGCGCGACGCGGCGGGCACGGGCGCGCAGTGCGCCGTGCCGAACGAGGCTGACGCCGTCCCGGGGACGGCGTCGCGGCAGCGGGATACCAGCAGTTCGCTGTCTGGATCTTGCTACTCGCGACGTGCGATGTTTCTGATTGTGTCGGCGCCCAGCCAGCCAGATCTCGCGCTCGCGAGCACTGTGCGGAGCATGCGCGTCGCGCGCGGTGACACGCAGGAGGACCTGGCGCACAGCGCCGGCCTGACGGTGGCCGCTTTCGCACGCATCGAGCGCGGGCACGCCAACCCCACGTGGACGACCGTCAGGCGCATCGCGCTCGCCCTGGACGTCAGCCTGGCGTCGCTCGCCGAGGCGGTCGAACGCGCCGAGCCGCAGCTCTGAGCAGCGCCGCGCTCACGCCGGCTCGGGCGCCTCGAGCGCGCGCAGGTGCGCGTCCACCCGCCTGACCCAAACCTCTGAGATCTCGTCGGCTTGGACCGACAGCTTTGGCCTGCCGACGCTGAGCTCGGCGGGGGCCGGGATGCCGAGGTGCGCAAGCACCCGGCGGATGACCGCGTCGGTGCTCTCGGCGAGCTCCTCGTAGGTGAGCTTCAACGGCTCGGCGCCGAGACCGAGGAAGTACGCGTCCCAGGAGGCGTCGTGCGCGGTCAGGAGCCGCACGAGGTAGTTGATCGCGCGGAACGAGAACACCAGCTCGACCGAGCGCTCGACCTCGTCCCCGGCCTTCCACGCCTGCGTCTGCACTGCCTTCCACAGCGACACCGCCTGGCGGATCTTGTTCTCGCGCGTGATCTGGATGTAGCGCAGGCCGGGAAACGCCCGCGCCAGCAGCTCCGGCAGCGGCCGGCCGGCCATCCCTTCGACGCCGCGCAGCAGCTCGGCGAAGTCCCCCAGGTACCCCCACATGATCTTCGCGCCGAACACGCCGTTGGGGCTGGTGCCCTCCTCGAGCGCCCACGCGAGGTACTGGTCGTAGGTCTCCGGGTGCCACAGCGGGTTGGGCCTGGCGACGCCGTCGGGCATCTCGCGAAAGGCGAGTCGTTCGACGATGTTGGCGTGGCGGTCCGGGTCGAAATACTCGTGCGGACGTCGCGGGAGGCCTGAACGCGCCAGCGCCTCGAAGTACTCCTCGGGCTGACCGGCGACTCCGGTCTGAGTGAGCGCCTGGCAAAGTAGAGTGCTGCCGCTTCGCGGTGTCGCGCACACGAGGTAGGAGAGCATCGGCGTCATCGCGGTGACCAGGACAAGAACACTGGCTTGGTGAACAATACCCCGTGAACTGCCGGTAGGGCACTTCCAAGAGCCTCTGACCGTGACCGACCGCCCGAACATCCTCTACTTGCACTCGCACGACACCGGCCGCTATGTGCAGCCCTACGGCGAGCCCGTGCCGATGCCGAACGTGCAGGCGCTGGCCGACCAGGGCGTGCTGTTTCGCGAGGCGTTCTGCGCCGCGCCGACGTGCTCGGCCAGCCGCGCGTGCCTGCTGACGGGGCAGTACGGCCAGAGCAACGGGATGCTCGGCCTCGCCCACCGTGGCTGGTCGCTGCGCGACTACCGCCACCACATCGTGCACACGCTGCGCAAAGCCGGCTACACCTCGACGCTGATCGGCGAGCAGCACATCTCCAAGGAGCCCGGGGTGATCGGCTACGACGAGGTGCTGAAGATCCCCACGACCCGCGTCGAGACGGTGGCGCCGCTGGCGATGGAGGTGCTGCGCCGCCCGCGCGATCGCCCGCTGTTCCTGTCGGTCGGCTTCTTCGAGACGCACAGGGAATTCCTCGGCCCGGGCTCGCTGCGCGACGTGCACTACTCGAAGCCGCCGAACAACCTCCCCGACACGCCCGAGGTGCGTGCCGACGTGGCCGCCTTCAAGGCGAGCGCGCGCTCCCTCGACCACGGCGTCGGCATGGTGCTCAACCAGCTCGACGCGTCGGGGCTGATGGACGACACGCTGGTCATCTTCACCACCGACCACGGGATGCCGTTCCCCGGCGCCAAGGCGACGCTGTATGACCGCGGTCTCGGGGTGATGCTGGTGCTGCGCGGCCCCGAGCCGTTCAACGGCGGTCGCGTGATCGACGCGCTCGTCTCCCACATCGACATCTACCCGACCGTGTGCGAGTACCTGGAGATCGAGCGCCCGCCGTTCCTGCAGGGCGTCTCGTTGCTGGGGCTGCTGCACGGGCACACGACGAGCGCGCGCGAGGAGGTCTTCGCCGGCTCGACGTGGCATGCCGCATATGAGCCCCAGCGTGCGGTCCGCACGGCTCGACACAAGTACATCCGCCGCTGGGGCGAGCGGCTGACGCCGGTGCTGCCGAACACCGACGACGGGCCCAGCAAGGACCTGCTGCTGCGCGGCGGTTGGGGCGAGCGGGTGATCCCCAAAGAACAGCTGTACGACCTCGTGTTCGACCCCAACGAGGCGAACAACGTGCTCGAGGACCCCGCCTACGCGGCGGTGCTCGCCGACCTGCGGGCCCGCCTCGAGGCGTGGATGCGCGATACCGAGGACCCGCTGCTGGCGGGCCACGTGGACCCGCCGCCGGGCGTGGACATCAACCTCCCCGACCAGCTGTCGGCGACCGAGCCGACGATCCACATCGAGTGAGCGCGGCGGCTCAGGCGACGCGGCGGCGCAGGAAGTCCACGAGCGCGGCGTTGCTGCGCTCGGGCTCGTCGTCCCAGACGAAATGCCCGGCATCCTCGATCACGTCGAGCTCCGAGCCGGGGAGCTCGACGTGGAAGCGTTGTGCCATCTGGACTCCCGCGAAGCGGTCGCCCTGGCCCCACAGGATCAGCGCGGGCAGCTCCAGCGCAGCGAGACGACCCTCGTACGGTACGAGCTTGTCGAAGTCCCCGGAGCGGTAGAGCTCGAGCTGCCGGCGGCGGCGTTCGTCGTCGGCGAACGCCTTCCAGTACTCCGTCACAGCCTCCTCGTCGATGCCGCTGGAGACGGCGCCGAGGGCGGCGGCGAAGCCATCGCGCGTGTAGCCCTCGATCAGCCGCTCGCCGTCGCCGGGCGTGCGCATCACGTTCGCCACCTCGTGCCAGCGGCGGTCGGAGAAGAAGCCGCCGTCGGAGATCACCAGCGCGCTGGCCGCGCCCGGGTGATCGCACGCCCAGCGCAGGCCGATCATCACGCCCCAGTCGTGCGTCACGAGCGCGACCGGTCCCGGCTGCAGCTCACCGACGAAGCGCTCGAGTGCCTGCACGTGCGCCTCCCACGAGCCCGGCTCCGCGCCGGGCTCGGAGTCGCCGTATCCGGGCAGGTCGGGCGCGAGCGCGCGCCAGCCCGCGTCTGCGAGTGCAGGCAGCGCCCGATGCCACATGTACGAGCTCTCAGGGTAGCCGTGGACGAGCAGCACCGCCGGCGCCGTCCGCTCCCCGGCCTCCCGATACGCCATGCCCCCGGCGCGTGCGGTCACGCTCACGGGTTGAAGCCTAGACGGGCGCTGCGTATGCCGCGATCCAGCTGTCGAGCCAGGGCGCGATCGCGTCGATGCGCGTGAACACCGTCGGGCGCCGCGTCGAGCAGCGCCCGTAGACGTGGACCGCGATGCCGACGTCGACCGGCACCCCGTTCGCGCCGGCGATCAGCAGCGGACCGCCGCTGTCACCGTTACAGCCCCCGGTCGTGTAGCTCGGCGCGTCCAGGGCGCACAGCTCGCCGGTGACGAAGAACGGCGGTGCTGTGCGTACGCACCAGGTGCTCGCCTGCACGACGGTGCCGGCGGCACGCAGTGTGCGACTGGGTTCGCGCTCGGTGAAGCGGGTCTTCCCCCATCCCACGATCGTCGCCGTGGTCCCCGCCTGCAGCTCACCGGCGTCGGCGCTCGTGGCGAGCGTGATCGCCGGAGCGCGCACCGGCGCCGACAGTGCCAGCAGCGCCGCGTCGCCGGTGTCAACCCTGCGTTTGAAGCCTTCATAGGGGATCACGCCCGACACCGTCGAGACCTGACGTTCGCCGCCCGTCGGGGACTGCGTGAACGTCATGACGCTGAAGCCGGATGCCGGATATGCAGCGCCGGTGCGCAGGTTCTCGACGCAGTGGCCGGCCGTCAGGATCAGCCGCGGAGCGACGACGCTCCCGGTGCACTCGACCGCCTCGTTTCCCCTTACGTCGATCATCTCCGCGAGCCACGGGAACGCCGCGTCGGCGGCAGGTGCGCCGCCGATGATCGCGGCGTGGCCGACCGTAGGAGGCTCGGCGCGCCGGTGCGTGCGGGCAGCTGCGTCGCTGGCGCCGACCAGCAGCGCCACGACACCGGCCACGCACACGAAGGACCGCAGTCGCATCATCGCCCTGCCTCATCGGCGCCGGGCGCCGGCGGCTTGATTCGCGCCAGACCGCCACCTGGGCTAGCGTCTGCGTATGAGCGCGACCGCCGCCGACACCGCCTTCGAGTCGGCGCAGCCTGCATGGCTCGCGGACGAGCTGCACGCTGTCGTCGATCGGCTCGCGGCGATCGAGCGACCGTCGGCTTCCGAGGGCGAGTGCCGGGCAGCCGAGTGGATCGCTTCGCGGATGCGCGAGCACGGCCACCCCACGCGGGTCGAGGTCGAGCGCGCCCACGGCGGCTACTGGTGGCCGCTCGGCCTGCTCAACGGCGCCGCCGTGCTCGCCGGTCTGACCGTGCGCCGCCAGCGGCGCTCGCGACCGGTGCGGCTGCTCGCGGCGGCGGTCGGGGCCGGCGCCGCCGCGGCGATCTGGGACGACGTCGGCGGCGGACGCCTGTGGTTCCGGCGCGCGGCGCTGCCGCAGCGCGACACGTTCAACGTCGTTGCGGAGGCCGGCGACCCAGACGCACACGAGACGATCGTGGTGGTCGCGCATCACGACGCGGCCCACAGCGGGCTGGTCTTCCACCCGGCGCTACCGCGACTGTTCGCCGAGCGCTTTCCTGCGCAGCACGAGCGGGCGCAGCAGACCGTGCCGATCATGTACGCCACGTGGCTCGGCCCTGTGTTCGTGGCGCTCGGGTCGCTGCTCGGGCGCGCGGGCCTCGTGCGGGCGGGTTCGCTGCTGGCGGGCTGCGCCGCGGCCGCGATGCTCGACATCGGCGCAAGCGCGGTCGTGCCCGGCGCGAACGACAACCTCAGCGCGGTCGCCGTGCTCGTCGCGTTGAGCCGCGCGCTGTCTGAACGCCCGCCGCCCGGCGTGCGCGTGCTGCTGCTGTCGACCGGCTCGGAGGAGTCGTTCATGGAGGGCATGCAGGGCTTCATGCGCCGCCATCGCGGCGCGCTCGACCCTGACCGCACGACGGTGCTGTGCCTCGAGTGCGTGGGCAGCCCGACGTTGACGCTGGTCGAGGCCGAGGGCATGTTGCGGATGCGCCCCTACAGCGACAGCGCTCGCCGGCGACTGGCCGATGCGGCCGCGGCGCTCGAGGTCGAGCTCGTGCGCGGGCTGCGGACCGTCGCCGCCACCGACGCGCTCGTCGCGTTGCGGCGCGGCTACGCCGCCGCAACGCTGGCTTCGATCGATGAGACCAAGTTTCCGGCCAACTACCACTGGCCGAGCGACACGCCGGAGAACCTCGACTGGGGCACGATGCAGCGCGCGTTCGCCGTCACCGAGCGCTTCGTGCGCGCCGCGGCCGGCTGAGCGACCCTACACCGAGCAGGGACGGGAGCGGCGGTCCGTGCCGACTTCCGTGATCCCCGCCGAGGTGATCTTGATCCGCGTCGGCACGTTGCCACGCTCGAGCAGCTTGACGAGCACCGACTTGCCCTTCGACTCGATTCCCGAGCGCAGCGGCTCGTCGAACTTCTCAGGCACCAGCGAACCGGCGATCTGCACGTAGACGTGCTGTTCGGCGCGCCCGTTCTGGACCTTCCAGCGGTACAGGTCGCCCTCGCGCGGGACGGGGATCGGGGTGGGCCCGCCGATGATCTCGGGATCCTCGGACATGGCTGCAAGTATGAGCCCGTCGTCGCGAGCCCGACAGGGCCCGCTGGCCAATCTGATCGCGCCCTGCTTGGACATTTCGACCAAGGAGCCGGCCTTTCGAGCTTGTGGGAGAATTGCGCGGTGGACGCGGGGCGCGCGAGCACGACGGCGATCGGGACGGCGCTGATGCGAGCGGTTCACACGCGTCTTGACAGTCCTGCGCTGATCGAGGACCCGTGGGGCGATCGCCTTGGCTTCGCCGGCGAGCGTGAGGCGGTGCAGACGCGTGCCGGGGCGCCCGACCTGGACGCGATCCTGCGCGCGCACCCCTCCTACGGGACGGTGATCCTGCGCGCCCGCTACACCGAGGATCGTCTCGCCGAGGCCGTGCGCGATGGGGTCCGCCAATACGTGATCGTCGGCGCCGGCATGGACAGCTTCGCGCTGCGCCGCCCGCCGTTCGCGCACGAGCTCGAGATCTTCGAGGTGGACCACCCCAGCACCCAGGAGCTGAAGATCGACCGGCTCGCCGCCTCCGGGATTGCGCTGCCGGCCGGCCTGCACCTGGTGTCCGCCGATCTCAGCGAGACACGGCTGGACGACGCCCTGGCCGGCTCGCCGTTTCGCCGCGAGCTTCCCTCGTTCTTCTCGTGGCTCGGCGTGACCGGCTATCTCACCCGTGAGGCCAACCTCGGCACGCTCACCGCGATCGCGTCCTGCGCTCCGGCCGGCAGCGAGGTCGTTTTCAGCTACCTCGACCAAAGCCTGCTCGAGTCCGGCGACGCGGAGGACCCGATGCAGAAGGCGCGCGCCGAGGTCGCGGCACTCGGCGAGCCGTGGGTCTCGGGGTTCGACCCGCCGCGCCTGCAACAGCAGTTGCAGGGAACGGGGCTCGAGATCATCGAGAACCTGGGCCCCGAGCAGCTCGGCGCGCGCTACTGCGCGACGCGCAGCGACGGGCTGCACCCAAGCCCCGGCTCGCACCTCGCTCGCGCGCGCGTCCTCGCCTGAGCTTCGGATGCGCGGGCGGTTACGACGTCAGGTTCGCTTCAGCGCGTGCGGCGTCAGGATCTCCGAGCGCTGGCATGGGTCGTGGATCTTCTTGAACGACAGGTAGCTGCCGGAGATCTTGAATTCGTAGGTGCCCGACGCCGTGCAGGTCGCAGACGGGCCGTGCATCGTGATCTTCGAGCCGGAGATCGAGTAGGTCCCGTGGCCGGTGATGTCGTAGGGCGCGTGCAGGATGAAGTGGCCGGGGCTGAAGGCGATGCGGTAGGTGCCGTTGAGGCTCCCGGCGGTCTTGACGGTCGTCACGTATTCGCCCGACAGGCTGCTCGAAGCGCCCGCCAGCGTGGCGGACGTGGCGAGGAGGATCAGTGCGAGCGTAGTTGTGCGGGGGACAAGCTTCATGTCTGTGCTCCCTCCGGGGCGGTTTTGAGACGGTAGAGGTTGTTGGTCGCATCTGCCGGCCGCGGCGGCTGCCGGGACGCTCTGCCCGCCGTTCGTACGGGTCCCGTGCTCGGCGCGTTGACGATATCGGTGTTGCCCTCGGCGGCGCGCCGCTCCTGGCGCAGCGCACGCAGCACGTGCTCGCGTGTCTGGGCCGGCTGGATGACGGCGTCGACCGCGCCGCAGGCGACCGCGGCCTGCGCGGTGAGGCTGTCCTCGGCGTAGCGGCGGGCGAGCCGTTCGCGCACGTCGGCGCCGCGAATCCGGCGCAGCCGGCGGCCGTGGATGATCTCGACGGCGGCCTCCGGGCTCATGATCCCGATCTCGGCGTCCGGCCAGCAGAACGCCGCATCGGCGCCGAGATCCTTGGAGTTCATCGTGATGAACGCGCCGCCGAAAGCCTTGCGCACGATCACGGTCACCCGCGGCGCGCTGGCGGCGGCGAACGCACGCACCAGTTCGGCGCCGTGGCTGATGACTCCGGCCGCCTCCTCGCGGCTGCCGGGCATGAAGCCCGGCGTGTCGACCAGCACGAGCATCGGGATCCCGAAGGCATCGCAGGTGCGTACGAACTTCCTGCCCTTCTGCGAGGCCGCGACGTCGATCACGCCGCCGCGGTGGCGCGCCTGGTTGGCGATGATCGCGACGGTGTGCCCTTCCATGCGCGCGAAGCCGACGACCATGTTGCGTGCCCAGCGCTCGGAGACCTCGCGGAAGCGACCGCCATCCACCAGCCGTCCAATCAGCTCGCGGACGTCGTAGTAGTTGCGGCTGCGCGCCGGCAGCACGCCCGCCGGATCCTCGCCGGTCGGGGATTCGGCCGCGATCGGCGGCGGTGGCTCGGACCCGTTCTGGGGCAGGTAGCCGAGCAGCTCGCGCAACAGCCCGATCGCACTGCGATCGTCGTCTGCGACGAAGTCGCAGACGCCGTTGCGGGCGTGCACGCGCGTACCGCCGAGCGCGGAGGTCGTGACGTCCTCGCCGAGCGCCCGCTTGACGATCCGCGGACCGGTCAGGAACATCGAGGCCCTGTCGGTCATCACGACGAAGTCGGTCAGCGCGGGCGAATAGCAGCCGCCGCCGGCCGAGACACCGGTGATCACCGAGATCTGGGGCGCCCGACCGGAGAGCGCCACGTTCTCGAAGAAGATCCGTCCGAATCCGCCCAGCGCGGCGGCGCCCTCCTGCAGGCGGGCGCCCGCAGACTCCATGAAGCCGACGAGCGGAACCCCGATCTGACGGCTGTGACGCAGCGCGCGGACGATCACCTCGGCCTCGGGCACGCCCACCGATCCGGCGGCGATCGAGGCGTCCTGGGCGTAGCAGAGGATCGGGCGCCCGGCGACGCGACCCCATGCCGCATGCACCCCGACCTCGGTGTCGTCTGGCATCGAAGCCGGCTCGAGCGGCTCGAGGCTGTGCGGGTCGCACAGCCACTCGAGGCGTTCGCGCGAGTGCGGGGGATCCAGTTGCGAAGGAGGCGAAGAGTGCGACAGGACGGACAAGAGAAAGGCCCCCCGGGCGCGTTGGAAACGTGTAAGCCGACGCTGCTCCCCTGCGCTGTCGACGCGTTTCCAGCGAGGCTGTCCGGCGTCCCAACACGGGGTAGCCGGGTGCAGGTTAGGGTCGCTCACACCGCATGGTCAATGCGATTTGCACCTTCGTGCAACATTGCCTGTCGCTGCTTGACCACTCTGTCTGCGTGGGCCAAAGTCCGCAACGTCCGCGGTCTCGGATGCTTCTCCGACCGGATGGAGACACCTACACGAAGGGCCCACATTGTTTCAATTCGTCGTGTTGTGCCCGTCCGGCTCGCCGGACGCCACTGTTCCGATCGCCGGCAGTCGTGCGGGTGCCCTCGGCGTGGTCAACCTCGAGTTCGCGATCGACCTCGATGCCGGCCTCGCTCAGCTTCGGCGCCTGTGCGAGCTCGGGCGGGGTCGCTGCGGCGTGCTGCTCGATGGCGCCGAGACGCTCGCCGCCGTGCTCACCGCGCAACCGGACGGTCTCGACACGATCCTGCTCGCGAACACGCCGGCGGAGGAGCTGCCGGCGCTCGTCGAGCTGGTACACGGCGCGGGCCTGCAGGCGTATGTAGTCGCCACGGCGCTCGGCGAGGCCGTCGCGGCGCAGGACGCCGGCGCCGACGCCGTGATCGCCAAGGGGCACGAGGCGGGCGGCTGGATCGGCGAGGAGGGCTCGTTCGTGCTCTCCCAGCGACTGCTCGGGACGCTCGGCGTCCCCGTCTTCATACACGGCGGGATCGGCCGGCACACCGTCGCCGCGGCATACGTCGCCGGCGCCGCAGGCGCGGTGCTCGACGCGCAGCTGCTGCTGACGCGCGAGTCGCCGCTCCCGGACAACCTGCGGGCGACGCTCGCCGGAACCGACGGCAGCGAGACCGTGACGCTCGGCGCGGAGCTGGGCGCGCCGTTCCGCGCCTACAGCCGGCCGGGCATGCACAGCCTCGAGCAGCTGCGCGCCGTCGAGGACGAGCTGCTGGCGAGCGCCGACGCCCGTGGCACTTGGCGAGCGGGCGTCAGGGCCCACGTCGCCGGAGCGGGCGTGGACACGGCCGTGCTCCCGCTCGGGCAGGACGCCGCCTTCGCCGCCGAGCTGGCGCGCAGCTTCGAGACCGTCGCCGGCATCATCGACGGTCTCGGCTCCGCGATCGCGCGCGCCTGCGACACGCTCGCGGACGGCAACCCGCTCGCTGAGGGCGCCGGCGTCGCACAGGCACACCGCACCCGCTACCCGCTCGTGCAGGGTCCGATGACGCGCGTCAGCGACCGCGCGGAGTTCGCCGCGGCGGTCGCCGCAGGCGGCGGCCTGCCCTTCCTCGCGCTGGCTCTGATGCGCGCCGGCGAAGCCAGCGCGCTGCTCGAGCAGACGGCGAAGCTCCTCGGGGAGCGCTCGTGGGGCGTCGGGCTGCTCGGCTTCGTGCCCGCCGAGCTGCGCGCTGAGCAGCTCGAGGTCGTGCGCGAGCATCGCCCGCCGTTCGCGCTGATCGCCGGCGGGCGTCCCGACCAGGCGCGCGAGCTCGAAGCCGACGGCATCGAGACCTACCTGCACGTCCCCTCGCCGGGGCTGTTGAAGCTGTACCTCGCGGACGGCGCGCGCCGCTTCGTGTTCGAGGGGCGCGAGTGCGGCGGCCACGTCGGCCCCCGCACGAGCTTCGTGCTCTGGGACACGATGTTCCGCGTCCTGCTCGAGGAGCTTCCGAACGACGCCTCCGACTGCCAGGTGCTGCTCGCGGGCGGCATCCACGACGCCCGCTCGGCGGCGATGGCTGCCGCCGCGGCGGCAGCAGCGAGCGCGCGCGGCGCGCAGATCGGTGCGCTGATGGGCACCGGCTACCTGTTCACGCGCGAGGCCACCGAATGCGGCGCGATCACGCCGCTGTTCCAGGAGGCCGCGATCGCCGCCGCCGACACCGCTCTGCTCGAGAGCGGGCCCGGCCACGCCACGCGCTGCCTGCCCTCACCGTTCGTCGAGCAGTTCGAGGCCGAGCGGCGCAGCCTGCGCTCGGAGGGGATCGACGCCGAGGAGCTGCGCGGCCGCCTCGAGCAGCTCAACATCGGACGCCTGCGGGTCGCGTCGAAGGGCGTCGACCGCGCCGACTCCGAGCTCGTCGACGTCGACGCCTGCGAGCAGTGGCAGCGCGGCATGTACATGATCGGCCAGGTCACCGCGCTGCGCGACAGCGTGACGAGCATCGCCGAGCTGCACAGCGAAGTCTCGCACGCGAGCAGCGAGCTGCTCGAGGAGCTGGCGGCGCCGCAGGCGGGCCCAGAGCCGCCGGCGCCGCCGCCTGCGGACGTCGCGATCGTCGGCCTCGGCTGCATCCTGCCGAGCGCGCCCGACGTGGCGAGCTTCTGGGCCAACATCATCGACAGGGTCGACGCGATCGGCGAGGTCCCCGCGGAGCGCTGGGACTGGCGGCGGATGTATGACCCCGACCCGGCCGCGCGCGACAAGGTGTACTCGCGCTGGGGCGGCTTCATCGACCCGGTGGCGCTCGACCCGATGACGCTCGGGCTACCGCCGAAGTCGCTCGCCTCGATCGAGCCGTTCCAGCTGCTCGCGCTGCTGTGCGCGCAGGCCGCGCTGCGCGACGCGGGATATGCGACGCGTCCGTTCGACCGGGAACGCACCTCGGTGATCCTGGGCGCGGGCGGCGGCGGCGCCGACACGTCCGTCGGCTACACCGTGCGCTCGGCGATCCCGTCGCTGCTGGGCGACGCGCACCCGCAGCTGCAGGAACAGCTCTTTGACGCGCTGCCCGAGTGGACCGAGGACAGCTTCGCCGGTCTCTTGATGAACGTCGCCGCGGGGCGCATCGCCAACCGCCTCGACTTCGGCGGGACCAACTACACCGTCGACGCCGCCTGCGCCTCGTCGCTGAGCGCGATCGGCCTCGGCGCCCGAGAGCTGCAGGTCGGTACCAGCGACATGGTGCTCGCGGGCGGCGTCGACGCGATTCAGAACCCGTTCGCGTACCTGTGCTTCGCCAAGACACACGCGCTGTCGCCGACCGGACGCTGCCGTCCGTTCGACGCGAGCGCCGACGGGATCGCGATCAGCGAGGGGTTCGCGACGGTCGTGCTCAAGCGCCTGGCGGACGCCGAGCGCGACGGCGACCGCATCTACGCCGTGATCCGCGGCGTCGGCGCCGCGAGCGACGGCCGCGACAGGAGCCTCACGGCGCCGCGGCCCGAGGGCCAGATGCGCGCGCTGCGACGGGCGTACGCGCAGGCGCGCTTCTCGCCCGCGACCGTCGGTCTGGTGGAGGCGCACGGCACGGGCACCGTCGCCGGCGACGGTGCCGAGATCAAGGCGCTCAGCACCGTCTTCGCCGAGCACTCCGACAGCCGCCAGTGGTGCGCGGTGGGGTCGGTCAAGTCGATGATCGGACACACGAAGGCGACCGCCGGCGTCGCGGGCATCGTCAAGGCCGCGCTGGCGCTGCACCACCGCGTGCTGCCACCGACGATCGGCGTCGAGGAACCCAACCCGAAGGCGTCGTTCCCGGAGAGCCCGTTCTACGTCAACAGCGAAGCGCGCCCGTGGCTGACAGGCGGTGCGGCACATCCGCGCCGGGCCGGGGTCAGCGCGTTCGGCTTCGGCGGCACCGACTTCCACATCGTGCTCGAGGAGTACACGGGCGCCTACCGCGACGACCCCGAGACCGCGATGCCGCGCTGGCCGGGCGAGCTGCTGCTGTGGCGCGGCAGCCGCGCCGAGGTGCTTCGCGCGCTCGAGCAGCTCGAAGTCGAGCTCGCTGCCGCCGAGCCTCCGCGGCTGGACGCGCTCGCCCACCGCCTCGCACTCGAGTTTCACGCGCGCGAGGCCACCAGCCCGACGCTCGCGCTGGTCGCCGAGTCCTTGGAGGATCTGCGCGGGAAGCTCGGCCGGACGCGGGAGCTGCTCGTCGGCGCCGAGGAACGCGTGCACGATCCCAGCGGCATCCACTGGTCCGAGCGGCCGTTGGCCGCAGAGGGTCGGGTTGCGTTCCTGTTCCCCGGCCAGGGCTCGCAGATGGTGAACATGGGGCGCGAGCTCGCGATCGCCTTCCCCGAGGCGCGCGAGCAGTTCGAGCTCGCAGACCGGGTGCTGGCGGACTGCTACGAGCAGCCGCTCAGCGGCTACGTCTTCCCGCCGCCGTCGTTCACGCCCGAGGAGCAGCGCGCTCGCCAGTCCGAGCTGACCGACACGCACGTGGCGCAGGCGGCGCTCGGGGCGACAGAGCTCGCCTATCTGCGTGTGCTCGAGACGCTGGGGATCGTCCCCGAGCTGACGGCGGGGCACAGCTACGGCGAGTTCGTCGCGCTCGCCGCCGCCGGTGGCATCGACGTCGAGCAGCTGCTACGCGTCTCCGAGGCGCGGGGACGCTTGATGAAGCAGGCCAGCGCGGTCGAGGCCGGCGCGATGGCGGCCGTCGAGGCGCCACCCGACGCGCTGGCGCCGCTGCTCGAGGGCGGCGGCGTCGTCGCCGCGAACCTCAACTCGCCGCGCCAGACGGTGCTGTCCGGACCGCAGGAGCACGTCGAGGCCGCGGTCGAGTGGTGCCGCGAGCGCGGCGTCGGGGCGCGGATGCTGCCCGTCGCGTGCGCGTTTCACTCGCCCCACGTCGCCGGCGCACAGCAGCGCTTCGCGCAGCTGCTCGAGCGCACGAGCCTCGCCGTCCCGCGCGTCCCGGTGTATTCCAACACGACGGGCGAGGCGCACGAGCAGGAGACCGCGGCGATCGCGCAGGTCCTGTCCGAGCACCTGATCCGCCCCGTGGAGTTCGTGCGCGAGATCGACGCGATGTACCGCGACGGCGCCCGCGTCTTCGTCGAGGTCGGGCCACGCTCGGTGCTCGCCGGCCTTGTCCCGCAGATCCTCGGCGAGCGCGAGCACCTCGCCGTCCCGATGGACCGGCCGGGCCGTTCCGGCCTGCTGTCGCTGCTGCACTGCCTGGCGGCGCTCGCCGCCGAGGGGCTGCCGGTGCAGACCGAGCGCCTCTTCGAAGGACGTCCCGCCGCGCGTCTCGATCCGCGCGGCAATGGCCACACCGCCGAGGAGCCGGGCGCGACCTGGCTCGTCGACGGCGGCCGTGCATGGCCCGCCGGCACGACCCGTGCACCGGCGGCGCCGATCCATGTCGCCGAACAAGAGGAGCACAGACCCGTGACCAACACGAGCACCAACGGCGGGGGCCCGGTCGTCCCCGCCTTCCTGCCGGAGCAGTTCGAGACGAGCAACGGCCATCCCGATCGTTCGCCGCCGGGCGCAGAGATCGGCACGCGCGCGCTGCAGGGCGGGCAGATCTCGGCGGCGCCCGCGGCCGGTGACCGCGTCGCTGAGGTGATGCTCCGCCACCAGCAGGTGATGCAGCAGTTCCTCGAGGCACAGAGCAGCGTGATGCTGGGCTACCTCGGCGCCGCGCGCGGAGCGGCGACGCTGCCGGGCGTGGGACTGCAGCGGTCAGCGCTCGCACCGGTGCGCCCGGCTGCAGCCGCGCTCCCGGCCGCGCCCGCACCAGCCCCTGCGCCGGCGGCCGCTCAGGTGGCGCCGGTCCAGCCGGCCGCACCCGCCGAGGCGCCCGCTCCCGCCCCGGCTGTGGAGCCGACGCCCGCGCCGGCGCCCGTGGCGGCGACGTCCGCGACGCCGCAGGCGCAGGCAGCCGGCGTCGCGACGGCGATGACGCGTGCGCAGATCCAGGAGCGGCTGCTCGCGGTGGTCAGCGAGCGCACGGGCTACCCGGCCGAGATGCTCGGGCTCGATGCCGACCTCGAGGGTGACCTCGGGATCGACTCGATCAAGCGCGTGGAGATCGCGGGCACGCTGACGCAGGGCCTCGGCCTGGAGGATCGCTCGGCGATCGATATCGAGGAGCTCACCGCGAGTCGCACGCTGACGGCGGTGATCGACATCCTCGAAGCCGCGCTCGGCGGCTCCGGCGTGACGGCCACGGCGGCACCGCCGGGGGAACAGGCGGGGGCGCAACGCCCTTTTGAGGAGGGGCCGGCCGAAGAGGAGCGCATCGGTCGGTTCGTCGTGCAGGCTCAGAGCGCTCCCGCGATCATCGACGGCACCGGGCTGACAGGTCCTGGCGCGGTCGTGATCGTCGACGACGAACAGGGCATCGGCGCGGAGCTCGAGCAGGCGCTCGCCGCCCGCGGTGAGACGGTCATCCGCCTCGCGCACGAGGAACAGCCGCGTGACGCCGACGAGGCGTGCGCGCTGGCCGCGCGCACGCACGCGGACGGCGGCGTCAAGGCGCTCGTCCACCTCGCGGCGCTCGCCGAGCCGCAGCCGGAGTACGGCGCGCTGACCACGCTGCTCGCGCTCGCACAGGCGCTGCGCGAGCAGCTCGAGGCGGCGGCGAGCGCAGGCGGCGCGGTGCTCCTCGGCGCCACCGGCCTCGGCGGCGCCTTCGGCGTGGATGGCGACGCTCCGCTCGGCGCGGCTCCCCAGGGCGCGATCCACGGCTTCCTCAAGTCCGCCGCGCAGGAGTGGCCCGCGGTGCGCGTCAAGTCTGTGGATCTACAGGCGATGCCCGCCACGGCGGCGGCCGCCCACCTGCTCGCCGAGCTGTCGGCGGCGGACGGACTGGTCGAGGTCGGATATCGCGACGATGAGCGCGTGCAGCTCGGCGTCGTGCCGGCGCCGCTCGCCGAGCGCCGCTTCGGGCAGACGCTGGACGCGGACAGCGTGCTGCTCGTCACCGGCGGCGCCCGCGGCATCACTGCGCACGTCGCGTTGACGCTGGCCGAGCGCCGCCGCCACACGTTCGTGCTCGTGGGGCGCACGCCGCTGGAAGCCGAGAGCGAGCAGACGGCGGGGCTGAGCGAGCTCGCAGAGCTGCGAGCGGCGATGATCGAGCTGCGCAAGCGCGAGCACAGGGAGCTGAAGCCGGCGCTCGTCGAGCAGGACTGCCGGCGGACCCTCGCCGCCCGCGAGGTGCGCGAGAACCTCGAGCGCCTGCGCGCGACCGGCGCCGGCGTCGAGTACCTCGTCTGCGACGTCTCCGATAGCGATGCGTTCGGCGCGCTGATCGACTCGGTCTACGCGCGCCACGGGCGCATCGACGGCGTCGTGCACGGCGCCGGTGTGATCGAGGACAGCCTGATCCGCGACAAGCAACGCTCGTCGCTCGAGCGGGTGCTCGCCACCAAGGCCGGCGCGGCCCGGACGCTCGCCGAGCGGCTGCGTCCGCAGGGCCTGCGCTTCCTCGTGCTGTTCAGCTCGGTCTCCGGTCGCTTCGGCAATCGCGGACAGGCCGACTACGCGGCTGCGAGCGAAGTCCTCGCCAAGCTCGCGCACGAGCTCGATCGCCGCTGGCCGGCGCGGGTCGTGTCGGTCGACTGGGGTCCGTGGCGGGCGGCGGGCATGGTCTCCCCCTGGCTGGAAGCCGAGTTCACCCGACGCGGCGTCGCGCTGATCGGGCTCGACCACGGCGCGCGGATGCTCGAGCAGGAGCTGAGCCGCGGCCGCAAGGGCGAGGCCGAGGTCGTGATCGGGGCAGCCACGGGACTCGCGGCGGTGCAGGGTGCCGACGGCGCACAGGGCGCGGCGAGCACGACCGCCGCCGAGCCCGAGCAGGCGGCCGGGCTGGCGCTGCTCGCGGGCGCCAAAGAGGTCGTACCTGGCCCCGGCGCCGGCGGACCGTCTGTGCAGGCGCTCTACACCTTCGAGCTGGCGCGCGACCTGTATCTCGGCGATCACCGCATCGACGGCCGGCCGGTGCTCCCGTTCGCGGTCGCGATGGAGCTGATGGCCGAGCTCGCCGCCACGGCCGCGCCCGGACGACCGGTCGCGGGGCTGAGCACGATCCGGCTGCTCGCTGGCCTCGCGCTCGAGCACGACCGACCGGCGAGCGTGAGGATCGACGCCACGCCGCAGGACGATGCCGGGGAGATCGAGGTCACGATCAAGCCGGTGGCCGAGGGTCGGCCACACTACCGTGCGCGGGTGCAGCTCGGGGAGCTGCTCGCCCCGCGCGATCTGCCGGGCCTGCACGATCCGAGCAAACCCGGGATCGCCGCACGTCCCGCGCCGCTGCCCGAGCTGGCGCCGTTCCCGTTGCCGGTCGCCGACGCCTACCGCGACCTGCTGTTCCACGGGCCGCTGTTCCAGGGCATCGTCGCGATCGACGGGATGGACGCACGCGGAGCGAGCGCACTGCTGCGCCCCTCCCAGCCGGCACAGTGCGTCGCGGGCGCGGAGGGCCTGCACTGGCTGCTCGACCCCGTGCTGGTCGACAGCGCGCTGCAGATGCAGGTGCTGTGGGCGCGCCTGCAGTGGGAGGTGACGCTGCTGCCGGCCGAGATCGGCGCCTACGTGAAGCTCGGCGAGCCCGCCGCGCAGGAGCCGGTGCGCCACGAGCTGCGGATCCGACCGGCGAGCAACCTGCCGCTGTGCCACGCCGACCACTGGTTCTACGGCGCCGACGGGCGGCTGCTGGCGCTCCTTCACGACGTCGTCGGCGTCGGCACGCAGGCGCTGAACCGCCTCGCGGGAGCCAAGGCCTGATGTCAGAGACGGGCACGCAAGGCGGCGTCGCGATCGTCGGCATGGCCTGCCTGTTTCCCGGCGCGGGCGACCTCGACGCCTACTGGCGCAACATCCTCGGCGGGCTCGATGCGACCTCGGACCCGCCGCCGCAGGCGTGGGACCCCGATGTCTACTACGACCCGGACTTCGCGGACCCCGATCGCACCTACTGCAAGCGCGGCGGCTACCTGGGGTCGCTCGCGCGCTTTGACCCGCTGGCGCACGGCATCCCGCCGGTCGCGGTCGGCGGCGAGCCAGACCAGTGGCTGGCGCTGCAGGTGGCGACCGACGCGCTCGCGGACGCCGGCGCGACGGAGCTCTCGGCCGAGGTGCGCGCGCGCACGGCGGTGATCTTCGGCAAGGGCACCTACCTCAACGGCGGCAACGCGATCGCGCTGCAGCGCGGCCTTGTCATCGGGCAGACGCTCGATCTCCTGCGCCAGCTCGATCCGTGGCGCTCGGAGGCGGAGCTCGAGCGGCTGCGGGGGGAGCTGCAGCGGGTGCTGCCGGCGCTCGGGCCGGAAACCGTTCCCGGCCTGATCCCCAACATCATCGTCGGGCGCATCGCCAACCGTCTCGATCTGATGGGCCCCGCCTACACGATCGATGCCGCCTGCGCCTCCTCGCTGGTGGCGGTCGAGCACGCGGTGCGGGGTCTGCTCGCGGGCGACCACGACCTCGCGCTGGCGGGTGGCTCGCAGGTGTGGATGCCGGTCGCGACGCTCAACCTGTTCTGCCGGCTCGGCGCCCTGTCACGCCGCCAGCAGCTGCGCGCGTTCGACAAGGACGCCGACGGGACGCTACTGAGCGAGGGCATCGGCGCGGTCGTGCTCAAGCGCGCCGAGGACGCCGTTCGCGACGGCGACCGCGTGTATGCGGTGATCCGCGGCGTCGGCGTCGCCAGCGACGGCCGCGGGATGAGCGTGATGGCGCCACGCGTCGAGGGTGAGGAACTGGCGCTGCAGCGGGCCTACGCCGCCGCTGAGGTCTCGCCCGCGAGCATCGGGCTGATCGAGGCGCACGGCACGGGCACGCCGGTCGGCGACGCGACCGAGGTGCAGGCGTTGACGAGCGTGTTCGGCGAGCGCGACGGCGAGCTGCCGCGCTGCGCGGTGGGCACGGTCAAGTCGATGATCGGCCACACGATCCCAGCGGCGGGGGTCGCCGGCCTGATCAAGACCGCGCTCGCGCTGCACCACCGCGTGCTGCCGCCGACGATCGCCTGCGAGCAGCCCAACCCCGAGCTCGGGCTCGAGCACACGCCGTTCTACATCAACACCGAGACGCGACCGTGGATCCACGGCGCCAGCGAGCCGCGGCGCGCCGGGATCAACGCGTTCGGCTTCGGCGGCATCAACGCGCACGCCGTGCTCGAGGAGTTCGAAGGTGCGCGCAGCCCCGAGCATCGCCCCGCGTGGGACACCGAGGTCTGCATCCTCGAGCGCGACTCGCCGCAGGCGCTCACCGACGCGGCGAGCGAGCTGCTGGCCGCGCTCGAACGCGACCCCGAGATCGCGCTCGCAGACCTCGCCTTCACGCTCAGCCAGGAGCTCGGCGGCACGCCTCAACCGAGGCGGCTGGCGCTCGTCGTGTCCTCCACGGAGGACCTCGTACGCAAGCTCGGTCAGGCGATCGAGAAGCTGCGCGACCCCGACTGCACGCGGATCAAGATGACCTCCGGGATCTACTACGAGTCCGAGCCGCTCGGACCCGGCGGCAAGATCGTCTACGTGTTCCCCGGCGAGGGCGCCCAGTACCCGAACATGCTCTCGGACCTGTGCCTGCAGTTCGAGGAGGCGCGCGCGGTGTTCGATCGGATCGACCGGATCTACGCCCGGCACCCGCGCGGGCACCTGCTCAGCGACTGGGTGTTTCCGCGACCGGCGTTCTCCGACGCCGAGCGCGCGCTCACCGAGGCGCGGCTGATGGAGCTGGACATCGCCGTCGAGGCGGTGCTGACCGCCAACGCCGCCGTGTACGAGGTCATCCGCAGGCTCGTGCCGCGCTGCGACGCGATGCTCGGCCACAGCTCCGGCGAGCACTCCGCCGCGATGGCCGCGGGCGCGCTCGACGTCGAGACCGACGAGCGCCTGGGGACCTTCTCCCATGGCCTGAACGCGTCCTACGCCGCCGCCGCCGAGCGCCACGAGGTTCCCGCCGCGGTGCTGCTGGCGATCGGCGCCGACGCCGCGAGCGCGCGGCGGATCGGCGAGCAGGCCGGCGGCGAGCTGTACCTGGCGATGGACAACTGCCCGCACCAGGCGGTGCTCGTCGGCGAGGCGGCCGCGGCCGCCCGCGCGAAAGCGATCGCGGTCGAGGAGGGGCTGATGTGCGAGCAGCTCCCGTATGACCGCGCCGTGCACACGCCGCTGTTCGCGCCGTTCGCCGAGGACCTGCGCCCGATCTTCGCCGAGCTGCCGGTGCGCGCCGCCAGCACGCCGCTGTGGTCGTGCACGACCGCCGGGCGCTACCCGGAGGATCCGGCGGCGATCCGCGAGCTGCTCGTCGAGCACTGGACGCAGCCGGTCCGCTTCCGCGAGACGATTGAGGCCCTGCACGACGACGGTGCGCGCGTGTTCATCGAGGTCGGCCCGCGCGGCAACATGACGTCGTTCATGCAGGACATCCTGCGCGGGCGCCCCGCCTGCACGGTCGCGCCCGACGTCATGCGCCGCTCCGGCACAGCGCAGCTGAGCCACCTCGTGGGCATGCTCGCCGCGCACGACGTCACGCTCGACCTCGGCTATCTGTACGCACAGCGCGACGTGCACGCGATCGACTGGCGCCACGCGACGCCCGCGAGCGAGGGCGCCAGCCACGAGATCGCGCTGTCGACGACCTGGCCGATGCTGCGCCTCCCAGACGAGGCACTCGAGCTGCTGCGCTCCAGCGGCGAGGACGCGAGCCGCAACGGCAGCGCAAACGGCAACCGCAACGGCAACGGCAACGCACCGGACACGCATCCGGCGAACGACCTGCTCGCGGCACACAGGCAGCCGGGTCCAAACGTGGTACAGGTTCACGAAGCGCTCGCCGCCTCCTCCGCCCAGAGCCCGCCGGAGCTTCTGCCCGCGCTGCGCGCTCAGCCGGCTCAGCCCGCGCAGCCGCCCCTCGTCGCCTCGCCGGCCGCGTTCTCGAGCGACGAGGACGAGCTCGCGGTCGCGCTCGACGGCTACCTCGAGACGATGGAGCGCTTCCTGGCGATGAACGAGCAGGTGATGAGCGCCTATCTCGGCGGCGGCGCGGCGGTCGCGCTCGAGCAGGCGCGGCGGCCGCTGGTGGGCACGGTGGTTGCCTGGGAGCCCGAGGTGGAGCTCGTGGCGCGCCGGCTGGTCGATCCCGCCGAGGACCGCTACCTGCTCGATCACACGCTCGGCCGGACGGTGTCGCGCAGCGATCCCGGGCTCCACGCGCTCGCGCTGATGCCGCTCGCGATGAGCATCGAGATCATCGCGGAGGCGGCGTCGTGCCTGCTGCCGGAGCTGACCGTCACCGGGCTGCGCGATCTGCGCGCGCACCGCTGGCTGGCGTTCCCCGACGGCCCGAAGACACTCGAGGTCGCTGTTCGCCGCATCGCAGCCGAGGGCGGCTGCGAGCGGGTACGGGTCGAGCTGCGTGACCTCGGCGACGACTCTGAGACTGACCCGGTGGTCGAGGCGACGGTGCTGCTGACAGATGGCTTTCCGCCGGCGCCGGCGCCGATGACGCTCGCGCTGGCGGGTGGCAGACCGTCGCGCTGGCGTGGCGAGCAGCTCTACGAGGAAGCGATGTTTCACCAACCGCTGTGGCAGGGCGTCACGAGCGTCGACGTCGTCGCGCCCGAGGGCGCGCGAGCGCAGCTGGAAGTGTTGGCGCGCGTGGGTCTGGTGCGCGAGAACCCTGACCCGAGCTTCGTGCTCGACCCGGTGGCGCTGGACGCCGCCGGCCAGGTGGTCGGCTTCTGGGCCGCGGAGATGCTCGATCGGGCCCGCGTCGTGTTCCCCTTCCGGCTCGAGGCGCTCGATCTGTACGGGCCGCCGCCGGCGCACGGCGAGACGCTCGCGTGCTCCGCGGCGATCAGGCTCCAAGGCGAGCAGCTGGTGAGCTCGGACATCGACGTGCTCGACGCGAGCGGGCGCTGCTGGATGCGGTTGACGGGGTGGGCCGACAAGCGCTTCGACGTGCCGGAGCGGTTCGCGCCGCTGGCGCGGCCGGCGGCGCTGGCGCCGCTGTCGACACCGTGGCCCGGGCCGCTGATCGCCCACGCAGGCCGGCGCGTCGCGTGCCGGCTGCTCGACGCGCGGATGCCGGCCGACCGCGCGCTGTGGAAGCCGGTGTGGGCGAGCCGCGTGCTCGGTCGCCGCGAGCGCGAGCTGTTCGACGCGCTGATGCTGCCCGAAAACCGGCAGCTCGAGTGGCTGGCCGCCCGCACCGCTGCGAAGGAGTGCGTGGCGGAGCTGTTGCGCGGCGCCTACGGACTCGAGCTGCTGCCCGCCGAAATCGAGATCCTGCCCGACGAGCGCGGCGCGCCGGTCGTGGTCGCGCCCGGCCTCGAGGGGCTGGCCGAGCTGCCGCTGGTCTCGCTCACGCACGCGCAAGGCCACGCGGCGGCCTTCGCATCGCTGGCGCCCCCGCGCGCCGGCAGCGGCGTCGGCATCGACGTCGAGCCGCTCGTGTCGCGGGCGCCCGGCTTCGCGCAGGCGGCACTGAATCAGGCGGAGCGTCGCCTGCTCGAGCCGTTGCCCGCAGACGCCGCGCAGGAGTGGCTGCTGCGCCTGTGGTGTGCGAAGGAGGCCGCGGGCAAGGCGCTCGGGGCGGGGCTCGGCGGCGGCTCTGGCGCTCCGCGCCCTTACGCGATCGAGATTGACAGCGAGGTTGTAGAGCTGGACGTGGCGGGTGAGCGGTTGCTAGCTTGGACGCTCCGCGAGGGGGACCTCATCGCCGCCACCGCCCTGTATCCAGGTCCTGCAGGCGATCACGAGGCCACGGAGGCAACGTCATGACGACACTCGACCCACAGGTGATGCAGGGAATCCTCGCGCTCTTGAACGAGGCCAGCGGCGACTGGGAGCACACGGGCGAGATCGGGCCGCAGACGCGGTTCGTCGCCGACCTCGGTCTCGAGTCGCTCGAGATCGTCGTGCTTTCGACGATGGTCCAGCAGCGCTACGGCCGCCTGCCGTTCCCCCAGTTCTTCGAGGAAATCGGCCAGCGCCCGATCGACGAGCGCGACCTCAGCGTCTCGGAGCTCGCGATGTTCGTGTGCGAGCACCGGCAACCGAGTCCACTGGAGGTCTGACGCATGGGAACCCTGCTGATCGGACTCGACGGAGCGACGTTCACGGTCCTGGACCCCTACATGGAGTCGGGCGTGATGCCGTTCCTGTCAGAGCTCTCGGCGCGCGGCACGCGCGCGGTGCTGCGCTCGATCATGCCGCCGCTGACGCCGCCGGCGTGGACCTCGCTGGTGACCGGCAAGCACCCCGGCCAGCACGGCATCTTCGACTTCTTCCAGAAGGAAGAGCCCGGCAGCGTGTACTTCTCGTTCGCCAGCTCTCAGGATGTCCGCTCGGCGACGATCTGGAGCCTCGCAAGCGAACAGCAGCGCCGCATCATCTCGCTGAACTTCCCACTGATGTTCCCCGCGCCGCCCGTCGAGGGCGCCGTCGTGCCCGGCGGCATGATGCCCTGGCGTCAGCTGCGGCTCGGCTGCCACCCGCCCGGCCTGTTCGACCGACTGAAGGCGCTCCCAGGCTTCAACCCGCGCGAGATGCTCGACATGGAGCTCGAGATCAAGGCGATCGACGGCTGTCCCGAGGACGAGCACGCTGAGTTCGTCGAGCTGCACATCCGCCGCGAGCAGCGCTGGGCGGAGGTGATGCGCTACCTGATGCAGGACGAGCCGGCCGACCTGATGGCGGTCATGTTCGACGGCGTGGACAAGCTCCAGCACCTGTGCTGGCGCTTCATCGACCCCGCCTGCCGGCCCGAGCAACCGAGTGCCTGGGAGCAGGACATGATCGAGCGCTGCGAGCGTTACTTCCGCTCGCTCGACGAGCAGATCCGCAGCATCGTCGAGCTCGCGGGCCCGGACACGACGGTCGTGCTCGCCTCCGATCACGGCTTCGGGCCGACCCAGGACGTGTTCCATGTCAACTCGTGGCTGGAGCAGCAGGGATACCTGACGTGGGCGGAACCGGACAGCGCCAACGGCGGTGCGGCGAGCACGAACGGCCGCGCTGACACCGACGTCGGCTTCGCCGAGATGACCCGCCACGTGCACGCGTTGGACTGGTCGCGCACGGTCGCCTACGCCGCGACGCCCTCGAGCCAGGGGATCAACATCGTCGATCGCCTCCCCGGCAGCGAGGACCCGATGCCCGACGAGGCCCGCGCGAAGCTCGCGCACGACATCGCCGAGGGCCTGCGCGCCGTCGAACGGCCGTCCGACGGCCAGCCGCTGGTCGATGAGGTATGGACGCGCGGGCAGGCGTTCGCGGGCCCCTTCGAGCAGCTCGGCCCGGACCTCTCGCTGGTGCTCGCCGACGGCGGCACGATGTCGATCCTGCCATCCGCGACGGTCGTCGCGCGGCGCCCGCAGCCGCGTGGCCATCACCGTTGGGAGGGCATCTTCATGGCCGCGGGCCCGGGCATCCGCGCCGGCGCGTCGGTCGAGGAACTGTCGATCGTCGACGTCGCCCCGTTGCTGCTGCACCAGATCGGCCTGCCTGCTCCCGAAGACATGTCCGGCACCGTTCCCGAGTCGATCTTCGAGGGCGGCGAGCTCGATCGACGCCCGCTGCGTCGCGCCCCCGCGGGACCGCCCGCGAAGCTCGTGGCGAGCCCGGCGGCCGGCGTCGAGCTCGCGCCCGAGGAGCAGGCGGCGTTGATGGAGCGCCTGCGTGCATTGGGGTACGTCGAGTGAGCCGCGAGGAGACGTACTGATGCCGAAGACGACCCTCGAGAACGGGGTGCGGATTCACTACCAGCAGGTCGGCGAGGGGCCAGACCTGGTGATGGTGCACGGCCTCACCGGCAACCTCGCCGTGTGGCACCTGCAGATGGTTCCCGAGCTGGCTGAGCACTTCCGGGTGCTCACCTACGACCTGCGCGGTCACGGCCACAGCGACACACCGCCCTCGGGCTACACCCTCGACGCGATGGCAGGCGATCTGCGCGAGCTGCTCGACGCGCTCGAGATCGAGCGTCCGTTGATCGCCGGGCACAGCTACGGCGCCGACATCGCCCTCTACCACGCGTTGGGCCACCCCGACCGTGTGCGCGAGGTGATCGCGATCGAGGCGGCCCTGCCGGCGCTCGAGGAGAGCCGCCGGCCGGACGGCTGGGTCGGCTGGTCCTACTGGGCGCGGGCGCTCGAGGAAGCCGGGCACCCCGTGCCCGTGGACAAGCGCTCGGACATGCGCTACATGATCAGAGCGACGATCGACCTACCGAAGCAGTGGGGGCCGCTCAGGGGCCTGCCGCGCAACCCCAAGCCGCTGCTGCGGCTGCTCGACGAGACGACGCTGTCGGAGGATTACCGCCAGATCGGCTCGCTGACGCTCGCGCGCGTCGGCTCGATCGAGACGCCGGTCGTGCTGATCTACACCGAGCACTCGGCGTTCATCGATACCTTCGAGTACCTCGAGCAGCACCTCCCCAACGCGCACGCCGTGCTGATGCCGAAGACCGAGTGGGGGCACTTCGGCCCGATGGAGCAACCCGAGTTGGTCGCGCGGGCGATCGTCGAACGGCTCCCCGCGGCCGCAGCGCTCGAGATCCGGGGCGAGTGATGCGCGGCATCGACAAGGGACGACCTGGGCGGCCGGGAGACGCCGTGATCGTCACCGGCAGCGGCACCGGCATCGGCCTCGAGACCTCCCTGCAGCTCGCCGCGGCAGGCTTTCGGGTGTTCGCGACGGTCCGCAACCCCGACCAGCGTGCGGAGCTGCAGGCAGCCGCGTCCGAGCGCGGCGTCGAGCTCGAGGTGCTGCGGCTCGACGTGACCGACCGCGCGAGCATCGCCGAGGCGGTGGGCACGGTCGTGGACGCCGCCGGCGGCGTCTTCGGGCTCGTCAACAACGCCGGTGTCGGCCTGCGCGGCTGCACCGAGGACTGCGACGAGGAGGAGATCAGGCAGCTGTTCGAGACCAACGTCCTCGGCACGATCGCGGTCACACAGGCGGTGATTCCGCACATGCGCGAGGCGGGCTGCGGACGGATCGTGACCGTCACGTCGGTCGGTGGGCGGGTGTGCGGCTTCGGCGTGACTATGTACTGCGCGACCAAGTTCGCGCAGGAGGGCCTCGGCGAGGGACTGGCGCAGGAGCTCGCGCCGTTCGGTATCCAGTCGGTGATCGTCGAGCCGGGGATCATCGAGACGACACGCTGGTCGCGCCATCGCGGCACGGCTGCGCGCGCCGAGGACCCGGCCAGCCCGTATGCCGGGCTGTTCCGCGAGAGCGAGGCGATCGCCGACAAGCTCGTCAAGCGCTCACCGACGCGGCCCGCGGACGTCGCCCGCACGATCACCAAGGCGTTGAGCACCCCGCAGCCGCGCATGCGCTACGTCGTCGGTCGCGGCGCGTCGATCGTGATCGCGCTGCGCCGCTACATGCCGCAGAGCCTGTTCGAGCGGCTGTACTTCGGCGGCCACATCCGGCGGGTGCAACGGCGAGCGAAGGCCGGCGTGACGCCGGTGCCCGAGCAGGAGCAGGCGCTGTCATGAGCGCGCTCGCGTCACCCTCGCTCGCCGGCCGACGCGACCCGTTTGCCGCGGCGAGGCCTGGGGAGGCGCCGAGGCGCCCGCGCCTGCTCTCCTACGTCGGGCGCTGGGGCCGCGCGCGGCGATGGTTGCCGAGCGACGCGCTGCGCGTGCTCGACATCGGCTGCGCCGGCGGCTATGGCTCGGTCGCGATCGTCGCGCGTGCACGCGAGCCGCGACTGATCGTCGGCGTCGAGCGCGATCCCGAGCTGGTGGAGCGGGCGCAGCGACACTTCCCGTGGCTGCCCATGGTCGACGCGGACGGCGGCGAGCTGCCGCTCGCGGACAGCTGCGCCGACGCGGTGCTGCTGCTCGACGTGATCGAGCACGACGCCGAGCCCGAGCGCGTGCTCGCAGAGGCGCACCGCGTGCTGCGTCCGGGGGGCACGATCATCGTCAGCGTGCCGCATCGCGGCCCGACGAGGCATCTGGACGCCGTCAACGTGTACGCGGCGCTGCGCCGGAGGCGACCATCGTGGCCCGAGCTCGAGGGCGTCGTCGGAACGGACGAGGAGGAACACCGTCATTTCGCCACCGAGGAGCTCGCCGGCCTGCTCGAACCGCAGTTCACGGTAGAGCGGATGGCGCGTACCGGCGTCGGCCTGCAGGAGCTGGTGACGCTCGCGATCCTCGCCGTGCGGGTGCCGCTGCACGCGCCCCGCGCGGCACGCGTGCTGATGCCGCTGCACCTGATCGCCTACATCTTCGACGACCTGCTGCCCACGGGGCGCTTCGCTTACCACATCGCGATGCGGGGGTGCAGCAACAAGCCGTCGGAGATGGCATCCGCAGTGGATGGACGCGCCGCCGCAGCGGCGGGCGCGCAAGCCAACGGAACCGGGACACCGGGCGCTAGGGAAGCAATCGAAAGGAACATGTCGTGAGTCTTTCTAGAGGGGCAAGGACGATGCCGTGCGTGCTGGTGGTACTTGCGGCGCTGCTGGCGTTTGCGGATGCAACGGCCGGCACCAGCTTGGCCGACGGATCCGGGCCCGGCACCAGCTTCGTCGACGAATCAGGACACGGCGTGATCGCCCAGAACGGGTTTGGCGAACGCGACAACTCCTACGCGTGGTCGATGGGCTGGTTCAAGGGCCAGCTGTACGTCGGCACCGGACGCGACGTGCTGTGCGTCGAAAACGAGACGACCCAGTTCTTCGTGCCCCTGGAGCAGAAGTACACGATCAACCCGTCCCTGAACGTCCGCTGTCCGGCGAACCCGTACGACCTGAGGCTGCGCGCCGAGATCTGGCAGTACACGCCCGAGACCGGTATCTGGAAGCGCGTCTACCGCTCTCCCACGCTGCGCAACCCCGTCGAATCGAACCTGCACGTGGCGAGCGACATCGCCTACCGCTCGATGGTCACCTTCAAGGAACGCGACGGCCGGGAAGCCCTGTACGCGGCCGGCGTCAGCCCCGACGAGTACCTGCCGTCGCTGCTGCGCACCCACCCCCCGCGGATCCTGCGCAGCTACGACGGCATCCATTGGGAAGCGCTGAAACTGCCAGCCGTGACCGTCCACTACCCGGGCGGCGAGGTCCACCCGATGGGCTACCGCGCGATGGTCGTGTGGAAGCACCACCTGTTCGTGACCGCGACGCCCGACCTGACCGGCGACGGATCGCTGTTCGAGGTCACCAACCCGTCGTCGCAGCATCCCCGGCTGATCCAGGTGAGCCCGGCGAACCTCGACATCTTCGAAGCCGTCACGTTCCACGGCGACCTGTATCTCGGTTGCGGCAACGCGACCTCCGGCTACTCCGTGTGGGAGGCCAGCGGCGAGGACCGGCCGTTCGTGCCGATCATCACCGGAGGCGCCGGCAGCGGCGCGGAAATCACCTCTGTCGTGTCGATGCACGTCTACCGCGACCGGCTGTACGTCGGCGCGAGCGGCTGGTATCAGAACACGCTGCCGAAATCGGAGATGATCCGGATCGCACCCGACGGGCAGTGGACGCTCGTCGTCGGCAACCCGCGCAAGCTGCCCAACGGCCAGATCGCATACCCGACGAGTGGCCTCGACGACGGCTTCGACAGCCTCTTCAACGCCCACTTCTGGCGGATGGCCGACTTCGGCGGCGGGCTGTACGTCGGCACCAACAGCTGGGCCGAGCTCGTCAAAGGCTACAAAGGCAAAGGCTGGCTCGGGGACCTGCTCGCAGGCTCCGCCGGCTACCAGCTGTGGTCGACGTGCGACGGCGAAGATTGGTTCCCGGTGACGCGCGACGCCTTCGGCGACGGCGAATACGACTTCGGCGCGCGAACGCTGGAAACGAGCGGGCCCGGCGGCGAAGAACTGTACATCGGCAGCGCCAACCAGGCGCAGGGGACGATGATCCTCGACGACCGCGAATCGACGTGCTCGTCGCTGATCGACCGTCCACACAAAGTCTCGGCGCCGAGCGCGATGATCGCGCAGGCCACGGGCAAGGGCAAGCGCAAGAGCACGCTGCTCTCGTGGAACCCTTCGGCGTCGGCGAGCCACTACGAGGTCCTGGCCGCCTCCGAAGTCAACCTGTCGCTGTACCTGAAGCCACAGCCGACGCTCGCGAGCGGATTCGAGTACGAAGGCGCTGAACCGATCCTGACCGAACCCGAAACTCCCGGCGCGCTGGCGGTCAACGTCGCGGTGCCCGGTCAGTTTGAACCGATCGGTACGACCAGCAGCGCGTACTTCGTCGCTCACAGCAGCGCCCATCGGGTGTATGAGGTGATCGCCGAGAACGCAGCCGGCGAGAAGTCCGAACCCTCGAACGTGCAGACGATGCCGACGCCGGAGCCCGCGGCGACGTTCGGCTCGGTGCGTGGCGTGCTCGGGTCCTCCGCGTTTCCTCGCGCGAGCATCGCGCGGGTCGGCTCGTCCTCGCCGGCGCAGCGACTGCTGGACGCCGCCCAGGCCGCGGCGGCCCGCGGTGAGAAGGCGCAGGCCCTGCGCGACCTGCGACGGCTGCGCGCGAGCAGCGACGGCAACGGTGATCTGTCCGCGCTGACGCTGAGGCTCGAACGAGCGCTCCGGTACGCGGGCGTCGTGGGAGAGCCGTGACGGGAGGCGCACGATGCGGATCACGCTCCTGAGCCTGGGGTCGCGCGGCGACGTCCAGCCGCTGCTCGGCTTCGGACTCGGTCTGGCGGCGGCCGGAAACGATGTTCGCGTCGCCGCGTTCCCCCGTTTCGAGCGGCAGGTGACCGACGCGGGCCTCGAGTTCGCGCCGCTCGCGGAGGGGCGGATCAGCCGCGGCGCGACGGCCGCGGACCGACGCACGGCGCAGCGTGGATCGCACCAGACGCCCGCGCTGGTGGCGCTTGTCAAGGACGCGCACTCGGTCCTCGGCCAGCGCCTCGCCGACGCGCTCAGCGCGTGCGAGGGAGCCGAGGTGATCGTTACCAACGAGCTCGCGCTGCTGCTCGGCTGGCAGGCCTCCGAGCATTCCGGTGCGCAGCTCGTTCGCGCACGTCTGTGCCCGCCACCGCGGATGGCGCAGAGCCCGGCGGCGCCGGCCGTGCGTCAGACGGCGTGGCTGGCGATGCGCCGTTGGCTCCGTGCAGCCCGACGCGCGGCCGGCCTGCCGCCGCTCTCCTGGCGCGAGCCTGTGGGCCAGCTCGCCGCCCGCCAGACGCTCGAGCTGCGCGCATACAGCCCGGCGGTCGTGCCCGACTCGGCGCCGCTGAGCCCCTCGACGCAGGTGACCGGCTATTGGTTTCTGCAGAACGACGTCGACCCCGAGCCGCCACAGGAGCTCGCGCAGTTCCTCGAGGCGGGACCGCCGCCTGTGTGCGTCGGCTTCGGCAGCATGATCGACGCCGATCCGCAGGGCATGAGCGAGCTCGCGGTCGAGGCGCTGCGGCGAGCCGGCCAGCGCGGCGTGCTGATTCGCGGCGCTCAGGGCTTCGGCAAGGCGGAGCTGCCCGACACCGTGCACACGGTCGGCGCGATCAGCCACGACTGGCTGTTCGAGCGTTGCAGCGCGGTCGTGCACCACGGCGGCGCCGGGACGACCGCGACAGCGCTGAAGGCCGGTGTGCCGTCGGTCGTCGTGCCGCACATGATCGACCAGGTCGCGTGGGGTCGGACGATCCACGCCCTGGGCGCCGGACCGGCGCCGATCCGCCGGCGCAAGCTCTCCCCCGAGCGCCTGCACGAGGCGATCGCGGCTGCAGTCACAGACGTGAAGATCCGTGAGCGCGCGGCCGCGCTCGGCGAGCGCATTCGCGCGGAAGACGGCATCAAATGCGCCGTCGGCGTGTTCGAGAAGCACATGCAGCAGATCGCCGGGCCGTCGGCCCTGGAACTGAGCAATGGCTAATACACGGAGGAATAAATTGATGTTCGCCAGAACTGCACTGACCGGGCTGCTGGTAGCGGCCGTGATTGCGATCTGCCCGGCACTTGCACAGGCCGTGCTCACGCCGACGCTGACACTGGAACAGGGTGCCGGCACGACCGCGGGCACCAGTCCTGCCACCGGCTTCAACATCAACTTCAACCCCAGGCTGGGCGTTGACTCCGTCAAAAATCTGACGATCGCCTTCCCGCCGGGATTCCTGCTGAACCTCGGCATGAACGGCGGCGAGTGCGTCACCGCGACGGCGCCGAACCCGCTGTGTGTGCTCGGGACTGGCACGATCAACAGCACCAAAGGCGTAGCGACTCCCGTCACGCTGTATCTCGTGGCGCCACCGACGCTCGCCAACCTCGCCGGCATCGCCTTCGTGATCCAGGGAGGCGCGACGATCACCGGCCCGGTATCGCCCTCCCCCACCTCCCCGGCGACGTGGACGGTGTCCTTCCTCGGCTTCCCGATCGGGATCGAAGCAATGCAGTTCACGCTTGCGAGCCCGCGGCTGCCGACGACGTGCAGCGCCAGCCGAGCGGTGACGATCCAGACGTTGTCCTATGAATTGGACAGCACCGCATCGGCGAGCGCGCCCCTGGTCGTGACGGGCTGCAACACAGTGCCCTACGCCCCGAAAGTCGCCGCCACGGTCACCAAGATCAAGGGCGGAGCGGACGTCGTCGTGACGATCACCCAGAGCGGCGCCGACGAATCTGCGACCGGCGCGATCGCGTTCGGGAACCCGAACGGCGTGAAGATCAACAAAGTGCTCGCGCCGTGCTTCAAAGGCTCGACCTGCACCGTCGGCACCGTCGACGCCAGCTCTCCGGACCTGCCGGCCACGGCCCTGAACGCCGGCCTGCTGACGCTTGCGGGCTCGATCAACTCGGGGTCACTGAGCCAGCAGGTCACCGGCGCGGTGACGATGTCCTTCCCGCCGCCGTACCAGTTCTCGGTGGTCGGGCCGCTGAACCTCACCGAACACACGATCACGTTCCTGAGCTTCCCCGACATCCCGCTGAACTCGATCTCCTACACGTTCACGGGCGTACCGGCGGGGCCCGCGTTCACGACCGAATGCCAGAACGCCACAATCGCGGCGACGCTCGTGCCTCAGAACGGGAACCCGGCCGTGAAGGTGACGGGCCCGGTGACGAACGTCGGCTGTTCGGCCGCGGGCGCCAAGCCGAAGGCCTCCGGATCCTGGAGCGGGCTCGCGAGCGGCAAGCCGAAGCTCAGCATCCACGCGCACGGCGGCAGCGGCGCCGGGCTCGTGTCGCTGTCGTTCGGGCTGCCCTCAGGCGTGAGCTTCAGCCACAAGGCGCTGGTCGCGGCGGCCGTCGTCAAGGGTCTGTCGCTGTCCGGTGCCGCCGTCAAGAGCGCTCGGCTCGCGAGCGGCAGGCTGGCGATCATCTTCACGCACGCCACATCCGCTGTGTCGCTGGTTGCCCGCGGGCCGCTGCTGCGCGAGAGCAGCACGCTCGAGAGCAAGGCCAAGCAGCACAGGACGGGCACTCTCGCTGAGAGCGTGCGGGTCACCGACGCCAGCGGTCACACAACCTCGCTGCACGTCGGCTGAGCCGCGCCGCTGTGGGCTAGATGGTGGGGCTCCGCGCGGTCGCGAGCACGCGGCCGCGCAGCTCCTCGTCGGGCACGAGGCCGGCCTGGGCGAGGATCGTCGGTGCGACGTCGTAGATGACGAGGTCCTCGCGGCGTTGCGCGGGCACGCCGGGGCCGGCGATGATGCACAGCCCGTTGCGGTCGTGGTTGGCGTCGTCGGGGCCGGTGTCGTTGTCGTATGTCCAGTGGCGCCCGTGGCCGAAGCTGCCGTTGCTGCGCCAGCCGAGGTCGCCGAAGTAGACGATCAGGTCGGGCGGGATCCCGCGCTGCTCGCGCCACAGCTCCTGCGGGCGAAAGACGCGGGTGCCGATCGACTCGCCCTCGGGTCCGGGTAGCCGCTCGAGGCGGTCGGCGAGCTCGTCGAGCAGCGCCTCGTACTCCTCCTCGGCGACGGTGCCCTCGGGCTCGCGGCCGGCGAGGTTGACGCACAGCCGGCAGTAGTAGCCGCCCTCCCCCCACGCGCGGGTCCTGCTCCAGTCGACCTTCGCCTCGCTGAACGGCGTCGGCCCCTGCGGCGGCTCCTCGAGCACCAGGTAGCCCTCCTGAACGAGCCATTCGTTCACGCAGATCGCGCCCTGCATCGGCCGCGCGCCGTGATCGGAGACGACGAGCACGGTTGTGTCCTCGTCGAAGCGCTCGAGCAGCTCGCCGATCTCTTCGTCGAGGTAGATGTAGTAGCTGCGAATCGCCTCGCCATAGCGGTGGTTGGGCTCGTGGCGCGGATGCCGGGTGTCAAGGAAGCGCCAGAAGGCGTGGTGCATCCGGTCGAGCCCGATCTCGACCATCATGAAGAAGTCCCACGGCCGCGTGTCGAGCAGGTGGCGGGCGACGGTGAAGCGCTGCTCGGTCATCTCATAGATCTCGGCGAGGATCCGGTCGCGGTCGTCGCTGCGGAAGTTGCGCACGTCGACGCGGTAGGAGCCGACCAGCGACTCGATCTCGCTGCGCAGCTCGGGAGGATGGGTGTAGGGGTCCTTGCGCGTGTCCGCGGTCAGGAAGCACGACACGAGCTCGCCGTTGACCGGCACCGGCGGTGAGGTCTGCGGCACGCCGAGGACGATCACGTGCTTGCCCGCTCGCGAGAGGCGATCCCAGACACGATCGATCGCAACGGAGCTCGAGTCGGCCACCGACATCGAGCGGTAGTCGTGGGCGCTGCGATTGCGAAACCCGTAGATACCGAGCTCGCCGGGGTCGCGCCCGGTCATCATGCAGCTCCACGCCGGCACGGTTATCGGCGGGTCAACGCTCGCGAGCGGTCCCCAGGTGCCGACGCTCATCAGCCGGCTGAGGTTCGGGAGCTCCTCGCGCCAGCGATCGAAGACGAGCTTGGGCTCGGCGCAGTCAAGGCCGATGACCGCGACCTTGCCGCTCACGCGACGTGCGCCGATTCGATTTCAGATCACCCCTTGGCGCACGGCCAGCGCGACAGCGTGGGCCCTGGTCTTGCAGTCGAGCTTGACCAGCAGGTCGCGCACGATGTTCTTGACGGTTCGCTCGGAGTAGTTCAGGCGCTCGGCGATGCCACGCGTGCTCTCGCCCTCGGCGAGCATCCGCAGCACCTGGTGTTCGCGCTCGCTGAGCTGCGGCTCGCCGCGGTTCGGGCGCGTGCTCTCGCCCTCGGGGAGCAGCTGATCGAGGAGCCCCGGCGAGATCGAGCCGTCGCCGTCGGTCGCCGCCTGCACGAAGGACGCCACGCGTGAGGGAGTGACGTCGCGCAGGATCACGACGGCGGTGATCTCGCTGCCCTCGGCGTCCCAGGCGTGATCGGCCGACGGGTCGCGCACCGAGCGCACCAGACGCACGTCGCAGCGGCGCGTCGGAGCCCCGGCGGCGTCCACGACGGGAACCTTCACGATGCGTACAGGCGAGCGTCCGAGCCCGAGCGTCCGAGTGGCGCGCTCATGTGAGAGCCCTCGGTTCCTCAGCGCGATCGCGTCGCGCTCGATGTCGCTCAATGTGGCTTCCTTGCCGTCCGTGATCACAGCAGTAGTGTCCGATCCTACGTCGCCAATCGTGTTACTTGGGCGTAGCCATCAGGCGTCTGAATGAAACTAGACAAGCCAGGCCCCCCCTGATTGTCGCGCTGTTCGAGTTTGGGAGCAAAGCGGGAGCGCAACCCCGCTATTTACGGAGGTTGATAGCACGGGCCAGACGGCCTGTCAAGCTGAGCGACGGCGGCCGAGACGCTCGAGCGCCCCCAGCACCGTCATCGTTTGGGTCGGTGCGATCCGCTCGAGCACGTCGAACAGCCGCGCGTCGGGGCCGACCAGGATCCGTGCCCTGCCGCGATCGACGCCACCGTGGATGATCGCCGCGGCCTGCTCGGGCGTCGTGCGCGCACGCGCGTGGAATTCCGCGGTGAGCTCCTCGGGGCTACGGCCGTCGTCGAGGTCGGAGTGCACGTGCGCGTTGGCGACGATGTTGGTCTTGACCCCGCCCGGGTAGACCGTGATCGCGCGCACGCCCGTACCGACCAGCTCTTGGCGCAGCGCATCGGTGAACCCCCGCACCGCGAACTTCGAGGCGCAGTAGGCGGTCTGATTGCGAAGGCCCGTGAGGCCGTAGATGCTCGAGGTGTTGACGATCGCGCCGTCGCGCTGCTCGAGCAGGATCGGCAGGAAGGCGCGCACGCCGTTGACGACGCCGTCGAAGTTGATCGACATCAGACGCTCGTCCTCCCCGCTGGAGCCGGCTGCGAACGGCGCGGCGAAGCCGACACCGGCATTGTTGAAGACCGCGCCGATCGGCGCCCCAGACCAGTCGCGGACCTCGGCGGCGAACGCGAGCTGGCTGTCGCGGTCACGCACGTCGAGCACGCGCGTGAGCGTCGGGCCATCGAGCAGCGCCGTAGTCTCGGCCAGGGTCGCGCTGTCGGCGTCGGCGAGCGCGAGCGGACAGCCGTGGAGCGAGAGCCGTTGCGCGAGGCTGCGTCCGATGCCGGATCCCGCGCCGCTGATGACGGCGGTGCGACCGGCAAGCGGTGTGGGAGTCGATTTCCTCATGTGCTGTGCGTGATCCTCGCGCTGGCGGGGCAGGTTACATACCGGGGACCGCTCCGCGTCCGCGCGGGCTCGCAAGACCCGGGTCAGGCGCGCGTCGCAGCGAGCGCGGCGAGCTAATGTGTGGCGCTCGCGGATGCAAGCGCGCTCTCTCTATCTTCTCCTCGTCGGCCTCGTGCTGCTGCTCGCGTTGGCGAGCTGCGGGCAGACGCTCGCCGCGAGCGCCGATGCGGGCCCCCACGACGCGTTCGTCGCCGGCAACTGCGCTCCGGTCGCTGCCAGCAGCTCCGGCACGATGGTCTGGTATCGGCGCAACAGCGCGGGGGTGTGGGACGCCTATATCGGCAATGGCAGCTGCCACGGCAAGCCGCTGCTGGCGCCGTATGACGGCAACCGCGGTCCGGCCGGCATCACCGCCAATGGCCGCTATGTGCTGCTGACGAGCGCCGTCGGCTTGGACAGGACGCTCAGCGACTCCGCGCCGGGGCAGGGCTCGGGTAACGCGATCCAGCTGTATGACCGCCGGACCCACAGGCTCTCGACCCTGCTCGCCGGCGCGCGCGCCTTCCAGCGCGGGGTGATCTGGCCGACGTTCAACGCCAATGCCACGAAGATCGTGTGGTCACAGCTGCTCGAAACCGCCCTGGAAGACCCACCGGTCGGTAGATGGGCGCTGCACGTCGCCGACGTGAACCTCGCGGCGGGCATGCTCAGCGACAACGTCGAATGGCAGCAACCGGGCAGCCGGCCCAGCTTCTACGAGGCCTACGGGTGGGTGCCGAACACGAACCTGCTGATCTTCATGTCCGGGACACGCTCGGGCAGTCCCGGCCTGCGCGCCGCGCAGCTGTTCACGCTCCCCGAAGGGCTTGAGCCGCAGACCGCGCCGACGCGGATCAGTCCCCCGTTCGCGCCCGTTTGGCCGTGGCAATCGGCGGTCAACGTCTTTCACGAGTTCGCGCACTTCGCCCCCAACCACCCGCACACGCTGTACACGTCGGTGGGGGCCGACACGGTCGGCGGCGATGACCTGTTCTCCTATGATCTGCAGCGCCAGCAGCCCGGCGGACTGCTCGGGCAGCCGACCCGGATCAGCTACTTCGGCGGAAACCTGAACGCGAACCTGGGAACGCAGGCGGTACCGGGCTGGCCGAAGCCATCCTACAAAGTCGTGACGACGATGGCGTGGGTGCACGGCGCGTGGGTCGCCGCGACGTGCCCCGATCTGCTGTGCTCGAAGGTCGAAGCGTGGCGGATCACGGTTCCGAGGAGCCCGTGAACTCGATCACCTGCTGGAAGGTCGAGCGGTTGGTCCAACGCATCGTGTACGGCAACAGGCCCGGCGGGAACTTGATCCTCACTTCGGGTGCCCGCCAAAACGCCGGCTTCGGGCCCTGTTCGGCGGCTAGCGCTTCGACGCCGGCCTGGATCGACTGCCACAGCGACGCGCTGCACGCGTCGAGGTTGCCGTTGCCACAGTAGCCGCGGCTGTAGGGCTGGAGCACCTTTTCGCCGAGCAGCGTGCGCAGATCCTTGTAGATGTAGCCATACCAGCCGGTGTCGAAGGCCGATCCGGTCGACGACGGGCCGTCATCGGGGGAGTCAATCGCCTCGAATTCGGGAAGCAGGGGCCCGAGCACAGGGCTGAGGACGGCTTCGGCGATCGGCGTGAAGACCTTCTCGAGCACCGCCGCAGCCGGCGCGAACGGCCTCGTGATGCCGAGCAGGCTGGCGCCGCTCTGCGACCAGCTAGTGACCTCGTTGACGGCAACTTCCGCGAGTTTGCTGGGCGCGGGCTGCGCCGCGAGGACGCGTGCGATCAGCGGCCAGTCGGTGACCGCGCGGAAGTCCTGCGTCGCGGCGCGGTTCATGATCGAGGCGTCGTCGGCCTCGTTCATGCCGGCTTTGAAGCCATTGAACATCTGCACCCGATACACCGGGCCGTAGGAGAAGTTGTCGGAGGCCGCACCCCATTCGGGCGCGGGTTTGTTGTTCCAGTTCAGCAGCCTGTTGCCCGTAGGGTCGACTTCGTGCGGGTGCTGTTCGAGCGAGAGGAAGCCTTTCCAGTCGTAGGGGCCGGTGCCGAACGTCGGCAGGCTCGGGTCGGTGCCGGGCGCGAGGATCGGCAGCCGCCCGGTTGAGAAGAAGGCGATGTGCTTGCTGTCGAGGTAGGCCATGTTGAACGTCGTCTCGAGGTGGTTCGCCGCTTCGAAGAACTGCTGGGGGTTGTTCACCTGATCTGAGTCGAGCATGCTGAACGCCACCTCACCCGCGGGCTCGCGACCGCGCGTGCTGCGATCGTTGGCGATCGCGTAGGGCCTGCCGGCGACCGTCGCCGTGCCGCTGATCGGGCCGTGGATGCTTTCTTTGAAGTACACCTCGTGCGCCGGTTCGCCTTCGCCCGCCGCCAGGCGCCCGGCGTCGAACGTGTGAAACGGCAGGCACTGCCCGTCGTGTTCGTAGTAGTCCGATTCGCTCGTGACCGGCCCGCCTTCGGGGTTGCACAGCTTCTCGAGGAACTGCTGCGTGTTCTCGCTGCCAGCGCTCGTGAGGCTCCAAGCGAAGCTCTTGCCGCGCCCGATGAAGACATACGGCGAGATCGGGGCGACGGCGCCCTCGGCGTCGATGCCCGGACCGTGCAGGTCGGCCTGGAAGACGAGCTCGGGATAGGAGTAACCGAGCTGCGGACCCATGACGGCGAGCGGATGGCCGCTCGCGGAGTCACCGGCGCCGACGAGCAGGAAGTTGGAGGCCTTGTGCCGCGTGGCTTTGACCGCGGCCGCGGCACCGGCGGCGGACGCGCTGACCGAGCCCGGTTCGACGATGCCGGCACCGGGCGTCGGGCCTGTGGGCACGGTGTCGTAGGGGAAGGCCTTGGTGGCGGTGGTCGGCGCTTCAGGATCCTCCGCCTCCTTGAGATCCCGGAACACCTTGAGGCCTTCGACCGCCCCGTATTTCTGCTCGAGGCGCGCGAGGAACTGCGAATCGAGGACTTCGTTGCCGCCGCCGTTGCCAAAGATCGACCCGATCAGCGAGAAACCCGCGATCGCGTCGGCGAGATTGACCGTCGGCAGCCGCAGGAGCGCCGGTAGCGTCGCCTCATAGCCGTTGACGCCTTCGACCCAGTTTTCGAGGTCGGAGATCACCTGAAAGCCGCTCGGCCCGTCTTCTTCGAGCACTTGCTTCTGCCCGGCGACGAAGCTGACGGCTTCAGCGCTCGGGGTGAAGCCTCGAGCTTCGAGCAGCAGGCCCTCGGGGTTGAGGCCGGGGATGCCGAGCGCGGCGACGAAGGCGGGGCCGAGACCGAGCCGGAGCAGCAGCCCGCGGTCTCTGGCGGCAACCCAGCCGGACCCGTACATCACGGCCGCGCGAGTGGTCCCGTAGATGTGCGGGATGTCGTGGCTGTCGCGGATGATCTGCAGGCCCGCACGCGGTGTCGTTTCTTCGCGGAGCACCGGCCCCTGCACGCCGAGCTTCTCCGAAACGAAGTCCGTTTCCAGGGCGCTGGTGGTGACGTTCCCCTGCAACGGTGTCAGCGCGTTGTAGAGCACGCCCTGATCGATCGAGAACTGGTTGGAGAACACGCTGCCTTCCTCGCCGGGCGCGAGGATCTGAAACGCGCCGCCGGAGAGGTCGCCGAACTGTTCTTCGGCGCGCGCCGGCGCCGCCACGAGCACGAACGTCGCAAGTGCGGCGAGCGCCATGCGCGGGAGTGCGCGCTGACGAGCTCTCACGGTCCGAACGGCGACAGGCTCCACGTTGCCTCTCTCCCTTGCCCCCCGCCACGTGACGGGCGGACGTTTCCTCCCCATCGCTGGCGATCGTACCACGGAGCACGCGGCCACCGGACGCGCCCGCCCTCGCGATCCGCTTAGCGCTTTGCGGGCTTCATCAAGGCGCTCAGGCGCACAGTCTGTGAGAGGCGCTGCGCCGTGGAGCTCGAGGCATCCCCCGCGGTCGATCCCGCGCCGAGAGTCTCGAGCAGCGCTTTCAGCTTGCCGTGTCCGGCGAGGAGCAGCGCTCTGCCGGCAGCGTTCAACGGCAGGCTCACGCTGGCGCTCATCTCCGGCAGGATCGTGAAACCAGCCTGGCCGATCGTCTCGGTGGTGGAACGCTTGTGGTGATGGCCGGCGCCTGCGTGCTTGGCGGTGAGCCTGAGCGTGCCTGTGCACAGGCCGCCACCGGCGCAGCGCAGCTCGATCGTGACGCGTCCGCTTGAGACCTTGAGCTTGGAGGCGAGCAGCCCCGCCTCACCTGGCTCGACTTCGGCGTTGACCGTCGAGCCGCCGCCGGGTTCGGCGATGGATTCGGTCGTGCCGGGAGGTGTGCCGCGGGAGTTCTTGGAGCCTTTCCCTTTGGCGACGGAGTCCCCCGATTCTTCGACGCGCCACGCGTTCACCGTCGAGCACAGCAGGTCTGGGCACGTGGTCAGCACCCAGCCGCCATTGACCCACGCCATCGTCGTGACGACGGTGTAGGAGGGCGCGGGCCAGCCGGGGACCGCCTCGCTGCCCATGTTGGCGTTCAGGTCGCCGCCGAAGTAGCTGATTCGCGTCGGCTGTCCGAGCAGACCGCTCGCTTCCTGGGTGCGCAGGTCATAGGAGAAGAGATCGTCGCCGCCGACGGTGTCGGCGCCGACCGAGGTGTACAGGGTGTACGGGTTGCCGGGGGCGAAATGGGCGAACTCGTGAAAGACGTCGACAGCTTCCTGCCATGGCCAGACGGGCGCGAATTCAGGGCTGATCCGCGTCGGTGCTGTGACGGGGTTGAGTTCGTCCGGGAGCGTGAACAGCTGAGCGGCGCGAAGCCCGCTGGTCGTCGCCCGCGTGCCCGACATGAACACCAGCAGATTGGTGTTCGGAATCCAGCCGTAGGCCTCGAAGAAGTTCGCTTCGCCGCTTGGGTCCTGCCATTCGACGTTGTTGCTGAGCGTGCCGGCGGCGAGGTTCACATCGGCGACGTGCAGCGCCCAGCGGCCGACGGGCGGGTCTTCAGCGGCCGTTTCCAGCATCTGCGACCAGACGATCTTGGTGGCGTTGGAGTTGAACGCCGGCCAGATGACGCCGCGTTGAGACGCGGTCGCTCCCGGGAGCAGCGTCGACAGCTTGCCCGTCTGACGGTCATACAGCTGGATGGCGTTGCCCGAACCCTGCCCCGGGGCGGAGAAGCGCAGCGTCTTGTCCAAGCCCACCGCGGTCGTGAGCAGCACGTAGCGCCCGTCGGCGGTGATCGCGGCCGGGCCGCGATTGCCGTCATAGGCTGGCAGCAGCGGCGCGCCCTGACAGTTTCCGGTACCGACGTAGGCGTCCCAGACGCCCGCTGCGTTCATGCTGTACCAGACCATCGTGCCGGAGTTGCTGGCGGCGACCGGCGCGCAGTTGCTCGCCACGAGCGTGCCGGTCGCGGCGAACGTGGGAGCGCACAGGCAGGCACCGATGAATGGGGCGACACCAGCGACCAGGAGCAGGTGACGCAAGCGCATGCGCATATACACAGCTACGTCATCCTCTGCCCGCTTGGCCCGCCCGCGAGTGAGTTCTGGACGAAGATTGCAGCCTGGCGGGCGCCGAGATCTGGACGAAGGTTCGAGCGCGCTCGCGACGGATTCGCGAGATCAGCGGCAGCACCGTCGCGATCAGACCCACCGCAAGGAGGAACGAAGGCATGACGCTCATTCGCGTCGGCACTGGCTCGCTGGACTGGCGGAAGCGCCCAACGCGCACCAGTTCGTCGCTAAAGCACCCAGAAGCCGAATACGAAGCGGCCGAAATTCACGAACCTCGAAGAAACCATCGAAACGGGCAAGAGTCCCGTGCTCGAGCAGAAACGTTCGCGGGCTCGCTCGTCGCGCAAATCAAGAAGGGCACCCTCGGCAGGGAATAGCGGCATATCCGGAGCTCGCCGGCGCTCGGTGAGCTCGTCGTGGACGGGGGGCGGCCCAGGGGTCGCCCTCACTGTAAGGATGTGTTTTTGACCCCTCCAGGTAAGAGGGGCGTCCTGCCTCGTGGGACGCCGTCGCCTGGGGGCGTGCGGAGGGCGAGGTGTCACCCCGAACGCAGCAATCGTGACCGTCGCCCATAAACGCGGGGAGCGCAGCGCAGAGGAGGCCGCCGCGAGTGAAGCTCAGGCCGCTGCCCCGCCCCCGCCGCAGGCGCCGCCGCCGGCAGGCACACCCGCGGACTCGACCTCCGCACAGATCAACGAGCTGGTCGCGCTTCATGCCAGCGGCGCGCTCACGGATGAGGAGTTCGCGGCCGCGAAGGCGAAGGCGCTAGGTATCGGCTGAGTCGGCGAGCGAAACGGGGCAAGCCGAGTGCGGCTGCGGGGCAAGACGGCCGCTCGTAACGGGCTCCACGAGCAACATCGGGCGGGCGATCGTTCGTGCACGGCACGGTCATCGATGTCGACGGCGGGCGCGTCGGGGTCGCCGTGATCGCGAGGAATAAGCGCGCGACTCTTGCTGGCCGGCCGCAGTAGGCTGTTCACCGCAACCCGACGGACTGGACAGATGGCAGCTCAGCACGAACTCAAGGTCAGCGTTGTAAGCCCCGAAGAGGCCGAGTACGGCGCCGCGGAGTTCTGGGTCGGCGACAGGCTCTTCGGCTTCACGCGAATCGAAGACGGCGAGCTGGTTCTCAGAATCGAGCCGGCGAGCGATGGCGGCGCGATCGTTGTCAACGCGCACAGCCTGCGCGAGGCGCTGGCGCGCGCGAAGCAGCTGCTCGAATCCTCATGAGCGCCACCACGCACCTCGACAACCACCATCGCCGTACCGCGGAGGCGATCCTCGCCCACCCGGTCAGCCACAACATCGAGTGGCGTGACGTCCTCTCACTGTTGGAGGCGATCGGCGAGGTGACCGAGGAGCACAACGGCAAGTTCAAGGTCGCCGTCGGCGGCGAGACCGAGACGCTGCACCGCCCCAGCGGGAAGGACATCGGCGAGCAGACGGTTGTCGACCTCAGGCGCATGCTCGCGGCCGCCGGCATCACCGCCGAGGGGCTGCGCGAGCACCAAGGCCCAAGCACGCAGCCAGCCGCGAGCGGGCCCAGCGGCCACGCGATCCTCGTCATCAGCTACCACGGCGCCGATATCTACCCGACTGATGTGGTGGAGGGCGCGTCGCGGAGAATCGTGCCCGAGGACCCCACCGGCAAGCTGCGCACGATGCACCACAAAGCCAACAACCCCGACGGTTGGTACGGCAGCATCGAGAAATCGTGGTACGCCGAGCTCGCCCAAGCGCTCAGGCCTGCGGCCGAGATATTGATCATCGGCAACGGTCACGGTCACAGCAACGGCATGCTGCAGTTCACGCAGTACCTCGCCCAGCACGACCACGAACTGATGAAGCGGATCGTCGGCTCGATCGAGTCCGACAGCGAGGACCTCACCGAGGGAGAGATCCTTGCGCTCGCGAGGCAGTTCTACGGCGACAGCTCGCCGCGCGATCACGGCGACGGGCGCTGGGGCGAGAACTAACTACCTGCCCCCCGCGAGCGCTTCGATCGCCGCGTCGAACGACGTCGCGTCGGATGGGGAGAACACCCGCATTGCGCGTCCGCTCGCACCGAGTAGGAACGACGGGGTTCCGCCAAGGCCGGCATTCTCGGCCGCCTCAGCGTCCGCGGTGATCTCGTTTGCCAGCTCCGGGTCGTTGCGGTCTGTCGCCCAGCGCGCGAGGTCCAGCTGCGCGACCTGGCTCGCGATCCCGTCGAGATAGGCGTCAGTGACGTAGCCCGTGCCCTCCTCGCCCTGCTGGGCGTAGAAGATCTCAACGAAGTACCACGCCTTGTCCTGCTTGCCCGCCGCCAGGGCCGCGGACTGCTGCGCCAAGAAGACGTCCGGCTCGCGCGTCGCCGTCTGCAACGCGCGGTACTTGATTTGCAACTTGCCGGTGTGTACCCACCGTCTGATGATCGCGGGCAGAACCTCGAGCGAGAACTGCTGGCAGAACGGGCACTCGAGGTCACCGAAGTACTCGAGGTTGGCCGGCGCGGAGGGCTCGCCGAGTGCGTTTGCGCTCTGCGGGATGTCCGCTAGCAGTACATCGATTTCGTTGCTGTCATCGGTCGAGCTCATTGGGCGGAAGGTAGCACTACGTCGCGGCCTTTCAACCGGTCGCGGGCGCGGCGGCGGGGGCGGGGCTGACACCGCGGCTGGGCGCACGAGCGCGAGCACCAGCACACCGCCGCTGATCGCCGCCAGGCCGGCGATCAGCGTGTCGAGACCGTCCCGTTGTGCGGACGGTCAAGCGCACCGGTGTGCTGAGCCCGGCCTGAGGCCGAGCGGGGCGGGAGTTCAGCTCGCGCTGAGCGCGCCTATCCCGGCCAGCAGCAGGCCAGCGAAGACGATCGCTGCCACCAGCAGGCTTCCCACCGCGAACCACAGCACGAAGAAGACGATCCACGCGAAGACGATGAACCCGACAGAGAGTTCGCGCTTGGACCTCCGTCGCGCGCGTTTCGCGCCTTCCGCCGCCTGCTTGCGGGGATCGCCGTATCGCCTCTTGTCGCTCATCTCGGAGCGGCTCGGTCCTGGATTGCGGGCTCGAGGCTTCTTTCGGCCACCGATTTACTGTGCCATGCACCCGTGCCGGCATCATCCCCCTAAACGGATGAGCTCAGCAGAGAGGCGTGCGGCGCCGATCTGCGTTCAGGATACTGGTCGCGTGCGCTCGACCTATGCCGCCGCGCGCGCTACGGATACATCGCGGACGATGTATGCTCGCCGCTGAGCAGCATGGGACGGGGGGCAGGTTGAGGCGATATGTTGCGGTGGCTAAGGGGCGGAAGAGGTGGCTGGTGGTGGCCACGTGCGCCTTGGCGTGCAGTATGGGATCGGCGACCGCGAGCGGCGCAGTGTTCGATGCTCACACTCCGCTCTCAGCAGAAGGTTCGTTCGGGAGGCAGGCAGTTTCGCTTGGTGGGCTAGACCCCCGTGTACTGTCAGCGCGACTGTCAGCGCGACACCTGTCCTGCCGAAATCCGAACGCCGAATTCATCTGTTATAAGCCGCGCCAGATCAGTCGCGCCTACGGCTTCTCGCCCCTGATCCGCCGCGGCGAGAACGGTAGCGGCGTCACGATTGCAATCATCGACTGGACGGAAGACCCGACCCTCGACGAAGACGTCGCGACATTCGACTCTAGATTCAAGCTGCCAGCACCGCCGAGCCTTGAAGTGGTCGCGCCCTCTGGGGTTGCCCCGTTTGACGCATCCAACCCGGAAGATGTCATCGGCTCGTTCGAGGTCTCGATGGATGTTGAGCTGGCGCACGCCACGGCGCCCGGAGCAAAGATCGTGTTGGTGCTCGCCCGCTCGGGGGAAAGTGCCGAAATCATCGCCACTGAGCGCTACGTCGTCGCACACCATCTCGGCGATGTCGTCTCGATGAGTTACACCGAAACTGAGGAATGCGAGTCCGCGTCGCTGCTAGAAGAAGAACAGAGCGCGTTCAAAGAGGGCGTAGAAGACGGCATAACGTTTGTCGCCGGCTCTGGGGACGAAGGTGCCGCTGCGCCGACCTGCGAATACAGCGCACCGCTGTCGCATCCCGAAGTGAACATTCCAGCCAGCGACCCCAACGTCACGGCGGTCGGCGGTAGCGAACTAACGGCGAACTTCGGCTCGGGCCACTACATCAGCGAGTCTGTCTGGAACGAAACCACCCCGTCGACCATCTGGCCCGAACATTTGGCGGCCGGCGGAGGATTCAGCACGCTCTATGCCACGCCGAAATACCAAGAAGGCGTCCCCGCAATCACAACACAGCGGGGCGTCCCCGACGTCGCCGACAATGCCGCGGCGGACGGCGGCATGGTAATGGTCTGGGGCAGCAGCGGCCAGAGCAAGGAAGAAGAAGCAAAGTACGGCAACTACTGGATCTCTGGAGGAACCAGCGCCGCGGCACCTCAGTGGGCGGGGCTCGTCGCGATCGCAGACCAGGTCGCCGGGCACGCGTTGGGGAACATCAACCCCGCGTTGTACGAAATCGGAAAGAGCGGCGAGTATCACGAAGCATTCCACGACATCGCCAAAGGCAACAACAGCTACCCACCGGTCACTGGCTACTCCGCCGAACCCGGCTGGGACCCCGCCAGCGGATGGGGCTCACCTATCGCGAGCAAGCTCGTACCGTTGCTCGCCGAAAGCCACACCGAAAGCGGTGATCAGACAGCCGCCGCCCCCAGCGCGCGCTCTCGAGTCAGACCAACGACCGAAGGCGCCAGGCACAGGTTCAGGCCCGCCCGATAGTCACTTGCGCGTGACCGCCGAGCGGGAAAACGATTGAACCACAGCCTCCCGTGTCAGGTGGCTGCAAAGAACTCGCCCTGACCGCCGACGAGCCCGCTTCCGCACCGCCGCCATGACCCGCGCTTGCCATCGATACGTGCTGGAACGGCGCGACCGGACATCAGAACACGCCACTTTGCAGCAGCATCGTTGTTGGGGCGACTACGGAGTGGGCGATACTGGGCTCGAACTCGCCTCTGGCGCCCAGGTAAGGCCATATAGCCCGGTTTTATTGGCCTACGGTGCTCTCAGATCGGCTCAGGTTCGCTCAAATTGCTACCAAAATTGCTACCAAGTCCGCGCCGTTCGCGGCGCTGGTAAGGATCGCTCGCACGCCTCCTGTTCGTCCTCAAGCAGCGACGCCATCAGCGCCGACGGCGGCTACCTCTCGTCAAGGGAAAGCAAGCGCCGCGGCCCTGCAATTGGGCGAATCTCAGGACGGCTACGTTGCGGTCGGCGGGTCTTGATTCTGGTTTGGTGTTACTCGGCCGGCGCGCACAGCGTCAAGTCGCGGCGGGCCTCGGTACGAACCGCTGGATCGCCTCGTATGCGTGGTCTTGGATCTCAGGGTCGCGGAAGTCGGGAACGATCTCGGCCTGGTCGATGACCGGTCCGGTGATCGTCTTGGCGGCGCTTGCGTAGAAGACGCCGCTCTGCAGTGACTCGTCCGTGAGGGCTTTGACGAATCGCTCGGCCCCGACGTCCAGCTTGTGCCCGATGCGAAGGGCAGGCAGGACGTATGGGAGCACGATCCGGCTGGCGATGATCCGCACGGGCGCGGGCTGGTCGCGCAGCACGTCGGTTCCCGCGGTGTTTCCCGGCGACATCGTGATGAACCTGAGCTCGGGGTGCATGCGGGCCATCGCGCTCATCCACAGCGCGCCGAGGTACTTGATCTGGCTGTAGGAGAGCATCATGTCGAACTTGCCGCCCTCGAAGAACGAGCCGTCGATCACCGACGCGAACTCCTGTGAGCTGTGATCGGTGAACCTTGGTCGAGCGATCCGCAGCTTGGGGATTCCGCGCGCCCCCTCGCTGCCTGCGAGGACCGCGACGTCCGTGAGCAGCCCGGCTGCCAGCAGATTCTCGAGCAGAGCCACGTGACCGAGCAGGTTCTGGGCGAATAGCTCAGTCACCCCGTCTTCTGTCAACGATGCTGGCGTGCGGCCGCCGATGCCGCCGGCGATCATTGCGAGCGCGTTCAAGGGAGCGGCGATCGCGGCCACCGCAGCACGTACCGACGCAAGGTCTTCCAGGTCGATGATCACTACCTCGAAGATCTTGCGTCCGCTGACCTTCTCCAGGTCCTCCTTTGCGCGCTCCGCCTTCTCCGGATTGCGGCAGCCGAGGTAGATCCGCTCGAAATCATCGTGCAGCGCCAGCTGCCTCGCCGTCTCCTTACCGAGGCCGGTATTGGCGCCCGTGATGAGGATTGTCTTTCCTGCGGTGGTTTGCATTTGAGTCATCTCCTGCCCTCTCAGACCGCGATGCGGCCGCCGTCGACGTGGATAATCGCGCCGTTGATGTAGCCGGCCGCGGGGGTCGCGAGGAATGTGATGACGTCGGATAGCTCGTGCACTTCAGCGACGCGGCGGAGCGGAATCGTCTTGGCAAACTCCTTGGCCATCTCCAACCTCGGCTCCACCGCCGGGGTCAACGTCGGACCGGGAGCGACCGCGTTGACGCGGACGTTCTGCGGCCCGTATTCGGCGGCCCACGCCTTGGTGAGCAGCTCGATCGCCGCGCGCGAGGCGCCGTAGGCAGCCATGCCTGGCTGGCCGTAGCTCGCGACCATCGTTGAGACGTTGATGATCGATCCGCCGCCGCGGGCGGCGATCTTCGGGGCGAGCGCGGCGACGAGGAAGAACGGCGCCTTGACGTTGATCTGGAACAGCCCGTCGAACGCCGCCTCGTCGGTGTCAGCCGTCGGGCCGAGGGCGGCAACGCCTGCACAGTTGACCAGAACATCGATCTCGCCTGCTGCGTCGGCAACGCGCCCCACCTCGGACATCTCCGAGAAGTCAGCGGCGATGAACTGCGCATCGTGCCCACCCGCCCGGATCTTCTCCACGGTGCTCGCGCCGCGGGTCTCGTCGCGGCCGGTGATGATCATCGACGCGCCCTTCTCGGCCATCGCCAGTGCGGTGGCGGAACCCATCCCGGATGTGCCGCCAGTGATAAGGGCGGTCTTGCCTTGAAGTGACATATCATCGCGTTCTCCCTTTGAGTGGTTGTCGCGACCCTCAGCAATGGATTGTGCGTTCCACTCTAACACAGAATGGATAGTGCGATCCATTCTGTTGGTAGAATCTGCGATATGAACACGACTAGCCCCTCCTCTCGCCCGTTGACGCGCAAGGGCCAGGAGACCCGTCAGCGCATCGTCGACGCGGCGGCCGGCTTGATCTTCCGGCAAGGCGTCGCCCACACGACGATCGAGGACGTACGCGCGGCAGCGGACGTCTCAAGCTCGCAGCTCTACCACTACTTCGACGACAAGACGGCCTTGGTCCGGGCAGTCGTTGACCACCAGACCGACACAATGGTCGGCGGGCAGGAGATGTTCGATTTCAGCACCCTGGAGGGCCTCCGAGCCTGGCGCGACTTCGTGATCGCGGCCCAGCGCGAGCACCACTGCAGCGGCGGCTGCCCAATCGGCTCTCTCGGAGGCCAGCTAGCCGAGACCGATCCCGACGCAAGAGCCCACGTCGCCGAGGGCTTCAAACGTTGGGAAGCCACGATCCAGAGCGGTCTACGAGAGATGCAAGCACGAGGCGAGCTCACGCCCGACACCGACCCCGACACCCTCGCCCTCGCGCTGCTAGCCGCCCTGCAGGGCGGCCTGCTCCTCACTCAGGTCAAACGCGACACCAAGCCGCTAGAGGCCGCGCTTGACGCAATGCTCGAACTGGTCGCCCGACTCAGCGGCGACAGCTAGCACGAAGATAACGTCGGACCGCCGTGGCGTCTCACCGAGCGAGCAATCGAGGGCGCGACAACTCCACGCGCACGCGGTTGCGAACGCTCTCGTGTCCGTGCGCGCCGAGGGTCAGGCGTGCGCGAGGGCGCGCATTTGGCGCACCGGGTGACGCCCCAGACGACTCAACGTCGCGTAGGACGAGGGGTGCCCATGCGTTCGGGGCGCGACGCTGACGGGCACACGGCCCGTGAGTCGGTCGATCACACCGCGGCGCAGCGGCACCAGCAGCAGCTCGGTGTCCTCGCCGACAAGGACGGTCGCCTGCCCTTCGATCAGGTTGCGCCAGAGAACGTCGTCGGTCCATTCCTCATCGCTGGGAATGAACGCGACATCCGCCGGGTAGCCGAGATCGTCGTCGCTACGCGACGCCGCCATGAACAGCTCATCGGTCTTGTCGGTGATCTCGCTCATTGCATGTGCTCCCAAGCCTGAACGATATCGCGCCAGTCGCGTAGCAGCTTGAGTTCGGCGGCGTACATCGCATCGTTCACCGGGCCATACGTGACGATGGGAAACTGCTTCTCCAGGCCGACGTATGCGTGCTCGTGGTGCTCGCTCGGATCGTGGGCGTTGTCGAACGTGCGCACCGTGCGCCAGCGACCGTCCCGCAACACGAGGAGCACGATCGCGTACTCGATGGGGTGCTCGCTCGAACGCTCCACCACGAGCTGCACATCGGAAGCCAAGAAGCGGCGTCGAGTCCGATCCTTAGGCATCTTTGAGCGCCGTCACGTCGTCTGCGAGGCGAGCGGTCGGCTGCTGCCACCCGACCCAAAAGCCGCCTCCACAAATGCCGACTCGTGCGCGCTCGGCGAGTAATCCGCGTAGCGCTGGGTTGTCTCGATGTCCCGATGCCCCATCCACTCCTGCAAGGTCCGCATGGGAACGCCAGTGCCAGCCATCGCCGTACCGAACGTGTGGCGCAGATCGTGGAAGCGATGCGACTGCTCAAGCTGCGCGGCCTTGAGCGCCCGGCGGAAGCGCCGCAGGATCGCCGCCTTGTCGAGCGGCCCGGCCGTGTGGGGATCGGCGAACACGAGAGCATCGCCACTGCTCTCCCCCACTGCGCGGCTGAGCCGGTCAAGCTCTCCCGCAACCTCGTCGGCCATCGGAACACTGCGCGTCGAGCGACGGGACTTCGGAGTGCCGAACTCGCCCAGCACGTAGTTCTGGCGGACCCTGATCCGGCCGGCGGTCCAGTCCACGTCGCGCCATCGAAGCGCCACCAGCTCGCCCTGCCGCAGACCGGTCATCGCGGCCGTGAGATACATCGCACGGTCGATCTCGCGGTAAGGCCCATCGACAGCGGCGTCAGCCAGCGCTCGCACCTCAAGCGGCTCAAGGAACCTGATCTCGGCGCTCTCGGGCTTGCCGGGCAGCTCGATATGCCGGGCGACGTTCACGGGCAGCCATCCCTTGCGCTCGGCGAACCCGAGCAGCGCCGAGAGGTAGCCGATGTAGTTGCGGACCGACTTTGCGCCGACAGGACGCCCATAGCGACGGTCCCCCTTCGCCTTCGGTCCGGGCCTCTCGCCCTTCTCCATCATCGTCATCAAATCCTGAACGTCCTGGGCCGTGATCCGGCGTAGATCGCGCTCCGCAAAGAACGGCTCAAGCCAAACGCGCAGGATCGACTCCACAGCCGTCGTCGTCGCCTTCTTGCGGCTCTGACGTTCCAGGTTCGCGAGGTAACGGCGTCCCAGCTCGGCCATCGTCAGCGCGTCGCCGGCGATCGTCCGGGCGGGCTTCGTCTCCGCGATCAGCCGACGCAGCTCTGCCTCGGCCTGGCTGCGTGTCAGACCATCCCGCGAGCCCTCAACGCGCATCGGGCCGACACGACGCTTGACCTGCCGCCCACCGTCTGCACGCCAATGCGCATACCAGACGCCCCCACGCGCGTAGAGCGAGCCAGCGCCGTAAGGCCGTCGGGTCATCTTCCTCGCTGTCGCCATCACTCATCGTCTCCCTGATCGCGCACCACCATCGGCCGCCCAAGGTAGCGAGCGCTGCGGCTGCTTCAACGCGATAGTCGTCTCGTTAGTCAGGACGCCTCCCGTGCTCTGCCTGTCGATCGACAAGCAGCGAGCGCGCTGTACGCGAGGCTGCACCTCGTGTACGCCACGGCCCCCGCATCCGCGCTCGCCACCATTCCTCCAAATCATCCGGCGCTGAACCGCACATAGCGCCCGAGACGCACATGCGGAATCCGGTTCGCTCGTGCCTCAGCGAGTACCCACGACGCCGGTACCGACAGCAACCGCCCAGCCTCCGTCGCATCAAGAAGCGGCGAGAGAGGCGCGGCTGCTGGCGCGAACGCGTCCTGTGGTGGCTTCGTGGCGGCCATCATGATTAGTGACCCTGAGCCGCGAAAAGCGGCCAAACGAATTTACGTACACAACCGCAGGACCGTGCAGGCGGACGATCAAATCGGTGCGTCCCTCCTCTCAGACTCCGCGTCCGACGCCGTCGAGGCAAGCATCGGCGACTTCGCCACCGAGATCAACGCCGCAGAGAAGTCACGCAGCCGCAACTAGGCCACGCCCGACCGGAGCGGCCCTGCCCGGCCGCTCCAACTGCCTGCACAGACAACATGCACGGCTGTGCCGTGGCAGAGCGAGCGCTGTGCGAATTGCTTGGCCGGTTTGGCGCGCTGAGGGTCATCACCCATGTGATGACCGCGGCGAGCATAGGTGCGTCCCGAGGCGGCGGGTACGCACGCTACCTGGAGAGCAAGACCGTGGAGCCCGAGCGCGGGGACTACTACCTGACCCCCGACGGCGAGATGACCCAGGCCCCCGGCCGCTGGCTGGCCGATGCCGAGACCCTGGAGAGCCTCGGGGTTCAGCCCGGCGGGCCGGTGGACGGCAAGGATTTCATCGCGCTGATGGAGGGCCGTCACCCTGGCACGGGCCGGTGGCGTCCGGAGGGCGCTGGCGGGGGACGGGGTGGCGGGATCGACGTGACGTTCAGCGCCCCGAAGTCCGTCTCGACGGTGTGGGCGCTCGGCGACCCGTGGCAGCGCGCGCAGATCGAGCAAGCCCACGGCCGCGCGGTCGAGCAGACGATCCACCACCTGCGAGAGGAGGTGCCGGTCGTGCGCCGCCGCTACAGCGGCCAGGTCGTAGAAGAGAACGCAAGGACGTGATCGCAACCGAGTACCGGCACACCACCGCGCGCGGAGTCTCCGGCGCCCGAGCCCCAGACCCCCAACTGCACAGTCATGTCGTCATCACCGGCGCCGTCCGCGAGGACGACCGGATCGTGGCCGTCGCCCGCGGCCAATCTTCCGCAACGCGCGGGAGCTCGGCGCGTTCTACCGCGCCGCGCGCGCCGACGAGCTCATGCGGGAGGGATACGCGATCGAGCAGAGCACCGGCAAGGATGGCCGGTACTTCGAGATCGCCGGTATCCCGCGCGAGCTGTGCGAGGCGTTCTCCGGTCGCTCGCGTGAGGTCGCCAGGGCGGCGGAGCGCTTCCGTGCCCGCTACGGCCGGGCACCCGAACGCGGCGAGCTACGCAACCTCGCGCTCGAGAACCGCCGGTCCAAGCAGCTGACCACACGCTCAGACCTGCAACGAGTGTGGACACAGACCGCCCGCGACCACGGATTCGGTCCGGATGAGGCGGTGCGTCTGATCGGCGCATCCGAGCGCCCAAAGGGCGAGCGCGCGATCGAGGATCGGGTCGAAGCGAAGCTGAACGAGCAGCACGCCGTCTTCCAGGAGCGCGACCTGCGCGCAGTCGTGCTGGAGCAAGCTGCCGGCGAGATGGCGCCGGATCAGGCGCTCGCTGTCGCGCGGGAGATGGTCCGCGACCGGCGCGTGCTGACTCTGGAGGGCGGACGGATGACCACCCTCGCCGTTCGCGCCCAGGAGCAGGCGATCGAGCGCCGCGCCACACAGCTCGCCCAGCCCGCGGGCCGCGACGTCGGCGACATTGCACGCGAGAACGCCGCCCGTGAGGTCGCGGAGCGTATCGGCGGACCGCTCAGCGCCGAGCAGCACCACGCGCTCGAAGTGCTCACGGGTCCCGAGCGTGCCGCGGTCCTCGTCGGCCCGGCCGGGACCGGCAAGGGTGTGGTGATCGACGCCGCCGCCCGTGCGGAGCAGGCCGCCGGGCGAGAGACGATCGGGGTGGCAGTCTCCGGGTCCACCGCCGAGCGGCTCGGCGCCGACAGCCCGGCGCTGGCCGGGCAGACACTCACACTGGACTCGCTGGTCGCCCGCGCTAACACGGGCGCCATCCACGTCGGCAGGGACACGACAGTAATCCTGGACGAGGCGGGGATGGTCGACCACAAGCGCCTTGACGAGCTGGTGGAGCGCTCCGGGGCGAAGCTGATCGCTGTCGGCGACGGCAAGCAGCTCCCCTCGATCGGCCCCGGCGGCATGTTCGACCGGCTCACCGATCACGCACCCAGCGCCGAACTCGCAGACATCCACCGCACCAAAGACCCAGCCGACCAGCGCGCATGGCAAGCCCTACGCGCAGGAGAACCAGAACGTGCGATGGCGCACTACGCCTCACGCGACCAGCTTCACCTCTCCGACACCCGCGACCAAGCAGCAGAGCAAGCCGTACAAACATGGGCTGCGCTCACGGACGGCTGCGATATCCGCGAGGTCGCGTTGATCGCCGACGCGGCGAACACCGAGATCGACCGGCTCAACGCCCGCGCCCAACACCTACGCGCAGAGCGCGGCGAACTCGGACACCAGGAGATCCCGTTGCCCGGCGTCCACTACGGCCTGCGTGAAGGCGATCTCATCGCCTTCACCGCGCAGCACCGCCCGCCAGGGCAGCCGCGGGTCGAGAACGGCACCCGCGGCCAGGTGAGCGCCATCCACGAGCGGCGCGTGACCGTCACGATCGACGGATCACAGCGCAGAATCCAGCTCGCCGGCGAGGATCTCGACTCGCTGAGACTGGCCTACGCGCAGCACGTCTACCGCCAGCAGGGCGCGACCGTAGAGCGCTCCGTCGTGCTCACCGGCGGCTGGCAGACCAGCAAGGAGACCGCCTACGTTAAGGCAACCAGGGCACGCACAGGCACCGACTGGTTCATCGCCCGCGACGACCTCGGCAACGAAGGGCAGGACGCCGCTCGCATCACCCGCCTCGCCCAGAAGATGTGCAACAGCCGCGCGCAGACACCTTCGCTCGCGCATCCGGAGCGCCTCGACCCCGGCTGGGCGCCGAGCCGCAGTCCTCTACGGCTTCGCTCCACCCTCTCGCCAGCACGCTGGCTCACCCGCCTACCCCTCCGCGACACGCCCGACCGCGGCATCGGTCCCGGACGCTGAGCCGCCGGTGCCGGCTCCGTCTTGCTCTCAGGGCGATAGACGTTCGCGTTCCCGCCGGCGCAGCACCTTGATGCGCTCGCGCATCTGCGGCAGGCGGACGGTCCGGAACTTCTCGGGCAGCCGCTCGTCGTCAAGGACGGCATCGAAGACCTCGATGCCCCTGTGGTGCGCCAGGCGGGCGGACAGATCTTCTTGTGCGAAGCGGAAGATGCGCTCGTTGAGGTTCAGGACATCCCGGATGACTGCGTCTCCGCGTTCGTCGAGCAGCAGTTGGCTGAAGGCGCGGGCGCAGAGGATCGACGCTTGAAGCTGCAGCCAAGCGAGGTCGGTCTGCTTGTTCGCCAGCACGCTGTTGTAGACACGGCTCTCCATACAACGCTCGGGATGCATCACCCAGACCGGCGCCTGCCGACCGTCGCTGAGGATCAAATCGAGGTAGACCGCCGTGTTCCTGACATCCTCGGCGTTCATCCCATATGGACTCTGCAGGAAATCGAGACGACGCTCATGACCACCGCTGTCGAGAAAGATCGCGACGCCCGCGAGCGTGGTGCGGTCCTCCCACTTCGCCACCTGGATATGCCCGCCGAGCAGCTTGCCGGCCAGCCGGACATCCCCCACGTCGCCGAGAAAGTCGATGTCACGACTGACGATCGGCTCAGCAATGAGCGGGTCCGTCAGGCGGTTATGAAGCTGCCCGATCCAGATGGAGACCGCTTGCCCCCCGATCAGGACAACACGTTGCTCCCGGACGACTTCCTCCAAGCGCGCAATGATTCGCTGCGCCTCATCGAGGCTCAGCGGCGGCGGCACCTCGAGTGCGTCTTGCGGCTCGGGCACGTCGTGGATCGCCAACCGTCGCTCAGGACAGGGAGTGGGATGCGTCCAGGTTGATCCGTGCGCGGCTGGGCGGGAACGCAAACGCCTCGGTCTCGCGCTTGAGCTGCGTCTTCGTCTTACGCCCAGACCGCAGCGCCTCCAGATCGGCGTGGCGAGCCCGCTCCTTTTCCGCAAAGCGCTGCTGGGGGTCGAGATCTTCTGTACGTACGTCCGTCATCTATCAGAAGGGTAGCGTGTAGTGCTGTGTAGTGCTCTCGGTGAGGGCAAGGAGGGCAGAGCGTCCACGCCTCACCGCATTACGATGCGATGCGCGTCACCCTCCGACCCAAGATCAAGCGGCTTCGCTGCGGTTATCAGAACACAGCCGGGAAGTGGCGCGTGGGCTTCATCGTCAGCGACCGGCTAGCCCGCCGGCCCACCGGCCCACCGGCCTTCTCTTCAGGTAGCCGCATGGCCCTGCGTCGACGCGAACCACATGATCAGCTCGCGTCGACTACAGGTCATGCATCTTGAAAGTGCTAAAAGTAAAGATTGCCTTCACCTTTAAATCCAAATCAAACATATCTTTTATATAAATAAACATCAAACACTCTCATTCACTCATCTGGTAAGTGCTTTATAAATGCATACTTGAGCTATGATTACGGCTAATAATGCCAGGAATAAATCCACTGTCACCCCTCCCTTCAGGGTCGGTTGGACCGCGACAGACGTCACGGACGGTCCCTGAAATTATACCACCAGTCGTTCACATGGTGTGTCGAGAGGGGACACCTGACTCTGAGCCTCGTGGCTGCCTGAACCACGGTAACTGGCAGGTGATTCGACGTTGCTATTTCTTGATCTTGGGTGAGTAACGTTTCTTTGCAGCAGCGACACACTTTGCGCGTTTTCTCTTCTTCTTGATTTTTTTGCACTTTGTCAGTTCTTTCGCAAGAAGCTGTGCTTTAGACAACTCATGTTTGATCGGTGCCGGTGTCAGACTGGGACCAGAAACCGTCGTAGGGATCAAAGAAGCGACTATTGGCTGAGTCAGCGTAGTTGGCGAGGTAGAAGAGGTTTTACTACTTCGGCCTAGTAAATAGCCGTCAGGCGGCTTTGGCGTAGCTGACGTGTTTCTCCTCGAAGTAGTTGGCGACGATTCGTGGTGTTCGCTGTCGGGAGCGTAGGTAGCTGCGGGTCTCGCCGATCAGCTCGTCCTGGGTGTGGGGCCGGCGGCGGCCGAGGGCGTTGGTCTTGACGTCTTGGTTGAGTAGCTCGGTCGGGTTGAGCTCTGGGGCGTAGCCGGGCAGGAATTGCAGCTCGATCTGCTCAGCGTGTGATTCGACCCACTGTTTCACCTTCTTTGCGCGGTGTACGGGGTGCCCGTCGAGGATCAGGATGATCTTCTGCCCTTTGCTCTGGCGGATGAGGCGGTTTAGGAAGTCGATGAACACCTCGGCGACGAATTTCTCCTTGAACACCCCGAAGGACAGGTGTCCCTTGTTGGAGATCGCGGAGATCACGTTCGTGCCGAACCGCTGGCCGGTGCCCTCGATCACAGGGGTCTGCCCAACCGGGCTCCACGACCGCCCGGCGGTGTGATCAGAGCGCAACCCCATCTCATCCGCCCACAGGATCAGGGACTTTTCGCGGTGAGCACGCTCTTTGATCGCGGGGTAGCGCTCATCCAGCCAACGGGCGACCATCTCCGGGTTCTGCTCGAACGCGCGTCTGGCGGGCTTCTGCGGGCCGAACCCCCACGCCCGTAGATAGCGCCCCGCCGTCTTCTCCGCGACACGGATCCCATACCGCCGGTCGATTAGCTCGCACACCAACGCCCTCGTCCACAGAAACCCCGGAAGCTTCAGCTGGTCAGGGTTCTTCTCCCGGATCGCCTTCGCGATCTGTGCCTGCTGAAAGGCCGTCAGCGCCGTCTTCTCACCCGGCCGCCGTCCGCGCTTACCCGCCGCGAGCGCGTCGTCCCCACCGAGACGCTGAGCGCGCACCCACTCACTCACAGACTGACGCGAAACGTCAAGCAGCCCCGCGACCTCCGTCTGCGAGCGCCCCTCCCCGACCAGCGCCACCGCGCGCCGTCGGATCTCCTCCTGAGCCACCTGCCCCAACCGCCTCGCGTCCCGAGTCCTCACACACAAAAACCTACCAGCCCCGTCGGACGTTTACTGGGCCGGAATAGTAGCTGGAGATTCTTCTTTCTTCGATTCTTCTTTTGCGGGTTCTTCCTTTTTGGATTCTTCTTTGACTGGCGTTGGAACTGTAATCTGAATCATGGGGACTCCGGTCGTGTCTATTCCAAGGGTTCCTCCGGGTGGCACGAGACTGGAACCCCCGCCTCCACCTCCACTTCCGCCGCGTTCTCCCCAGCCAGATCCTCCTTCACCACCACCACCGCCGCCGTAGAGTCCGCCGCCACCTCCACCACCGGCCGGTCCTCCCTGCTTGCCGAATTCTCTAGTTTCGCCGCCAGAGCCTCCGCTACCAAGACTCCCGTCTCCGCCGCTGCCCGTTTCCCCGTTGTTGCCGACTCCCCCAGTTCCCCCGGTTCCTCCCGCCAGGGCCGTGCCGGACTCCCCATCTTCACCGCCCGTTACCCGGCTAGTGGTTCATTCGTGAAGTTCGTTGGTTATGCCTCGAGGACCTTGCCGGTGTAGGTCCACTTGAATGGTTTGGCGGTTTGGTTGTAGGTCTCGATGAAGGCGAGCATTTGTTCGGCGAGGTCTTCTTCGCTGAAGAAGCTGCCGTGCTTGAGTAGTCGGCGGTAGAGGATCGAGAAGAAGATCTCGATTTGGTTCAGCCACGAAGCATGGGTTGGGGTGAACTGGAAACTCCAGCGTGGATGATTCGCCAGCCATTCTGTGACCTCTTGGGTGCCACGGGTGGAGAGGTTGTCGCTGACCGCGATGATCTTCTGTCCCTCGATGATGGGGATCTCGGTGTCGAGCTGGTCGAGGAAGCGGATCAGGTCGTGGCGGTTGCGTGTCTTTGACGGCATCGCGAGCACGTCGCCTTCCGTGACTTTCAGGCAGGCGAACAGGCATTGGGTGCCGTTGCGGACATATTCGTGCTCGCGCCGTGTCGGGCGCCCAGGAGCCGGGAGCGTGTCGGGTTTGGTCGGCGCCTTGGCCTGGATGCCGGTCTTTTCGTCGATCGAGAGCACCAGCACGTTCTCGGGCGGATTCACGTAGAGACCGCAGACCTCTTTCAGGCGCTCCTCGAACTCGGGCCGGGAGAAGTCGCTCATGATCCAGTAGTCAGTCCGGTGAGGCTTGATGTCGGCACGAGAGAGGATCGCGTGCGCGTGGGAGGCCGACATCCCGACCGTCGCGCCGAGCTGCTCATAGGTCCAGCGTTCCTGCTGTGCGCCCTCCAGTGTTTCGGGTGGCCGCGTGCACGCCTTGGCGATCAGCCTCGCCCGAACCTCCTGGGAATGGATCAGCGGTTTGCCCGAGCGCGGCAAGTCGACAAGGGCAGCGATCCCGTCCTGCTCATAGCGCGCCCGCCACTTCTGCGCCGTGTTCGTCGAACATCCCAACAGCCGGCCGATCTCCGCGGCCGAGCGGCCCTCGCCAGCCTCCAACACGATCTGGGCGCGCTCGACCATCCGCACCTCCGCGGTGCTTGAGCGCACGATCCGTTCGAGCTCCGCTCGATCCTCCGCTCCGATCTCGATCCGCTTCGCCAACGCAGGCATACCGAACCCCCATCATCGCTGAACAGGACAGCGACAACTTCGGCAACGACCACAACACCCCTTCAACAATCCACGAACTTCACGAATGCACCACTAGATGAGTAGTGTCACGGCGGTGGGGGTGGTCGTGGGTCGCGGGAGGGGTTGTAGGCAGGCAGATCGAAGTCGGCGGTACTCAATGTCACCGCCGACCCGGGAGGGGCCTCGATGGACGCCGACCTCGATCTGCTGCTTATCGCTGTTTACTGCACGGTGGATGATTTCCTGCCCGAGCGGACAGAAAACGCTAGGCGAAGGATCTCCGATGCGGAACTGATCACGCTGTGTATCGCTCAGGCGATGATGGGGATGCCATCCGACGCACGGTTCTTGCGGGCTGCTCGTCGTCAGCTTGGCCACCTGTTCCCCCGTTTGCCCGAGCGGACCGCGTTCCATAAGCGCAGACTGCGCTTGTCCGGGACGATCGAGTCGCTGATCCGGGAGCTCGCCAGGCACAGCCCCGGTTTCTATGACGATCTGCTGCTGGTCGATTCCACGCCGGTGGAGTGCGCCCGCAGCCGTGAGACCGTCAAGCGGGGCGGGATCTCCAGCCTCGGTGACGCGCTCGCCAACGCCGCCGACTACGGCTATTGCGCCAGTCACAGCCGCTACTTCTGGGGGTTTCGCCTTCACGCCCGGTGTGCTTTGGACGGCACTCCCAGAGCGCTGGCGCTGACCTCGCCAAAGATCGACGAGAAGCTCGTGTGCCTGCAACTCGTCGAGCGCTGTGAGCGACAGCCCGGCCAGATGCTGATCCTGATCGGCGATAAGAACTTCCGCGGCAAGGACTTCGAAGCCGAACTCGCCAACCTCGACGCCGCGATCATGCGCCCCCGCCGCAAAGACGAGCGCGGCCGCGGCCCGCACCTCGCGCCGATACGCCAACGCATCGAGTCGATCTTCTGGACCTGCAAGGACATCCTCACGCTCGAGCGTCACGGCGCCCGCACCCTGGAAAACCTCCGCGTGCGGCTGCTCACCCGCTTCGCCGCACTCACAGCCGCCATCGCACTCAACCACCGCCCCGGCCCCCCACCCCACAGCCCCGCCAACTACACCGCCTAAAACCGTGGCACTACTCATCTAGTAGTGCTTTGTTAGGTGTTGTTCGTCTTGTCTGGTGGGGTGTAATGGGATCTGGTTGAGGTCGATTTGTTGCTGGCAGGTGGTGCAGCGGCCGGTCCAGCACTTGAGGATCGGCTGCATCAGCAGCACGGCCTTGGGGAGTGTCAGGCCGGCCGCTGGGCTTTTGGGTGCAGGCGCTCCAGGGTGAGGAAGCCGTGCGCGGCGGTGACCAGGGCGGTGTGGTGATACCAGCCGAGGTATGAGCGTCCCTCGTAGTGGTCGAGGCCGAGCTCGCCCTTGAGCTGCTTGTAGTCCAGCTCGATCTTCCAGCGCAGCCGGGCGAGCCTGGCGAGATCCCCGGGTTTGGTGGAAGCGGGGAGGTTGGCCAGCCAGTAGTCGGTCGGCTGCTCGGCGTCCTTTGGCCATTCGGCGATCAGCCATTCCTCGCGGGGCGGGATCTCGTGAGCGTTGGCCCACCTGCCGAGACTCGCACGCCAGTGGTGCGCGGCACGGACACGCACGAAGACGAACCGGGACTTGACCGGCTTGCCGTGTGGCCCATCACGGAAGCTGACGGTCTTCAGACACCTCTCTCGGAAGCCGGCAACGAGCGCGCCGATCGACTCCGCCTCGCGGTCCGGCCGCGGACGCAGGTAACGCCCGCCCGCCTTGCCCGCGTTGGAGGGCACTTCGAAGGCGGTCTCGGGCGCGAACACAGTCGTCTCGGGCGAGACCGACAGCACGTACTGGAGTCCCGCGGCGTGCAGCTTGTCGCGCAGCTCGGTGTTATTGCCATAGGCGCAGTCACCCAGCACGGGCGCTTGCTTAACCTTCCAGCCCGCCGCTTGCTCAACCAACTCGACGCCCAGCTCGGGCTTGGTCTTGAACTGAACCTCCTGGGGGATCTTCGCCTTCGCTCGGCGCTCTGGATCCTCACACCACTCCGCAGGCAGATACAGAGCCCACCCCAACGGCACCGTCCCCTGCCCCCCGACGGCATGCAGCGACACGCCGATCTGGCAGTTGCCGGTCTTCCCCAGCGTCCCTGAATACTGGCGCTTGACCCCGGGCGAGTCCTTGCCATCCTTCGGGAACCCGGTGTCATCGATCACCCAAGCCTGCACATCAACCTGCGGCGCCACCCGCTCCGCGACCGCCTTGACCACCAGCACCGGATCCCACGGGCTGTCCGCCAAGAACTGTTGCATCGAGTGATAGTCAGCCTCCTCGCCCAAACGCTCGACAAGCGGCTCAAGCGACTTACGCGGACCCTGCTCGATCAACCCCCGCAGGTACAACCCACCGTTGACCACCTGCACCGGCCGATTCGTCGCCTCCGCCAACACCTCACCCGCGAACGCCTCCAAACGCTCACGCACAACCGAGGGAACATCCACATCCACACTCGCCACAACCGTCATCATGCCTCCTCGCCTCGGGAACGACAGACGCGAGAAGAATTCCCCGCTCAACCAGCAAACCCTACCCCAGACCTAACAAAGCACTACTAGCCGGGGATACTCCCGGTTCGCCGGGTTGGCCTGCATTACCGCCAGCGCTTCCGGTCGCAGGAGCAGCACCGCCGGGGGGTACGCTGCGCCACCCAGCGCCGCCCCCACCGCCAGCGACCAGCAAGCGTGAGCCAAGGGAGATACCACCCCCGGCGCAAACGTTAGTGGCCCGCGAGCAGGTCCTGACATCGGAGGCTCCGCCTCCAGCTCCGTAGTATGCGGTCGATTCGCCGTTCTTACCGACCTCCATATAGAGAGTGCTTCCTGGGGCTACGCTGATGGTGCCCGACACCGTGGCGCCGTCACCGCCAAGCACCGTGTTGCCGTTCGCGGAGCCTCCCCTGCCACCATCGGCGACTACGGTGATGGTCGAGACGCCTGTGGGTATCGCCAGGGTCTGCTCGCCGCCGGTGTAGTAGAAGGTAGTGGTCGTTTCGGCGCGAGCCGTCCCGCTGGAGCCCAAGATGAGCGCCAAGGCAACCAAGACGACGCGGAGCATGGGAAGAGCGGCCGTCATGCTCGACGGCTTCGCCTTCTCATGGACTCGTCTCTTGCGCATCGCTGCCCCTTCCTTCGCACGTGCTGCTCCAGCGGCACTCGGCAACCACGTTGCCCGTAAGTCAGGCTACTCAATTTTGGATTGACTTGTGAAATCCCCTCTGGCGACTAAGCCAAGTTCACAAGACCATCACGGATGTGTCTTCCCTGGAGGTCTTCGCGGCCAATGTCTCCCGCGCTCGAAAGAAGAAGCGACTGACCCAGGAAGAGGTCAGCCATCGCTCGGGCATCCACGTGACCGAGGTATCCCGGATCGAGCGAGGACTTCGTGATCCTCGCGTCACGACGCTCGTTCGGCTGGCAGACGCGCTGGAGGTCTCGCCAGCCATCCTACTCAGGGGCGTAGCACCGTCCCAGCCTTGACTTCGACCGGTCCACCACACGCCCAACCGGGTACTACTGGCCGCCCTTCAGACCGGCACTCACGGCCGCATCTGGAGGCTCATGTGGGAAGCCTGTGGGAAAACAACCTTTGGCCTCCCTCGGCCAACAAGCTCAAGAACGCAAAAAGCCCCGTAAACACGGGGCCTGATGTCATGGACCTTGCCAGGCAGCTTTCCAACCCGACGGGACCGCTGAAAGTGCTGCTCGAAGGACCGCCGAAGCTGCCCCGGCGGCTGGCGCGGGTCAAGCCTACTGGGACCATCGGGGCGCGGCATCGTCGGGTGGGCTGGATCGTGGAGGCAGTCGTCCGCGTGCTGGTTGACCGACAGGAGCCAATGCAGGCCAAGGAGATCCACGCGGCTGTAGAGGCGCTACTTGGGGAGCCGGTGCGCTGGGCTTCGGTCAAGGCTGCTCTAGCCGGCAACATTGCGGGTCCATCTCCGCGATTCGTCAAGGTGGCGAGAGGGCGCTATCGACTGCGGGAGCCCTGATGTAGCTGCGAGCTTTGCTCTAATCGGCGCGGTCTAGCGCGAGCGCCGAGAACTTCGTGGGCTCGGCTGGCGCTTCCGGCCCTTCCCACTGGACCATGATCGTTGCATCCGCATTCAGCGCGACGACGGTCCCGACGTTGTCCTTGCTGCCGGGGAGAGGTTGCTTTAGCGTGACGCGGTCGCCTACCTTGAAGCTCGCCATAGGGGGAGCTTAGACCCTCGGATAATTCGCCAGCATGCGCGTCGTACAAGTGCCAGTGAGCGACGCTACGGAGTGTTAGCCCTCGCCGTCGGTGGGGAGATGTCCGAAGTGCTGCTCGAACTCTGCGGGTGTAAGCCGACGCTCTCCAAGGGTGTCCAATAGCGCACCAGGTTGTACGCCTAAGCCGTCGGCAAGGCGCAGGATGCTCTTTAGTAGAGGTTCACGATCCCCGCGCTCGAAGCGCCGGATCGCCGTCGGGTGGATGCCGGTTTTTCGGGCGAGATGGTCTTTGGAGATGCCGAGTCCGGCCCGGAGTTGGCGGAGTCGCTGGCCGAAAGCGATGCTCTCGTTCGTAGGCATACTGGCCTCCTATATGCAGATCATGTGCAATGCGTCGATGCGTCGAGCACTGGACGACGCTTGGATGGTCTCTCCGGCGACGATCACGACGCCAACGGCCTCCAGCTCCGTTAGGGCGTCCGTGATCGCGTCGGAAGGTATGTCGCACAGATCGCGCTTCAATTCGGCACGAGACCATTGCGCGGGACGGTTGCGTCGGAGAAGTGACAGCAGGATCAGACGTTCGGTGCCACGTCGGTGATGCCTTGCTGTGTCTATGACGCCCATATCCGCTCGATCGTTTCGCGCCGTCGCCGTGCGTCAACGGCTGGCGGCTTGATGCGTAGGCCGTAGTGGGCTCGTAGTATCTGGCGCACGCGCTCCTTGCTAAGCCCGACCTGCTGGCCGACTTGCTCATAGGTCAGGCCGTCGATGAGTCGCAGGCGGATGACCTCATGTTTCGGTGTGGATGGCACCCGCACTTTGGCGCCGGGGAGAGCTGGCAGGGTCAGCTTATGCTTATTTAGCTCGCGGATGACTTCATAAATCTCAAGCGCCCCGAAGTGGGGTAGCTCTAGCAACTTGTCGCAGGGATACTGCTCGAAGTCCTCGATCTTGGTGATGCCGACCGCTTGCAAGCAGGCGTAAGCGGCGGCGCTGATGTCCAGCTCTGTAAGGCGCATGATGCCTGCACCTAGACGCCGAGCCCGGACAAATCCGGGCCGTGGATTGGACGGATGATGGCTCGCTGGGCCACCTGCGGGTCGTCGCTCTGACTACGATAGGGCTGCATGGGAGCGCATACCTCCTGTGCCACGGCCCCGGCAGCTACCAACTGCGCGGGGCCACTTTTCGTATTGTGGTGTTTGCGCTTGCCCGGCAGATAGCCCGGCGAGCGGGAATCAGGCTATCAGGTCTTGCGGCTGCTTGTGAGTGCTTTCTTGACCTCGCGCACGTCGCGGCCGATGGCGTCCAAACGAGCCAAGACCGTCTCCTCGAAGGTCTTGCCGGTGGCGTAGCGGCCAGCGGCTCGCAGTAGCTCGGCGGGATCGGTTTGCAGGGCGTGGCCGATGCGCTCGATGATCTCGTCGGCTGGTGGTCCTTGGGAGCCGAGCTCGATGCGGGAGAGGTTGGAGGCGGACATCGGCACGCGCTCGGCGAGCTGGTTGAGGGTCAGGTGGCGATCACGACGGAGCTTGCGCACCAGGGCACCAAGGGCCAGGGCGCGGCTGGCCTCGGTATTGCCTCGCGGACTGGTCATGCAGCGAAGCTACAAGCCGACTGTCCGGGCTCCTTGCCGTTTCCCGTAAGATAGGAGATAGCCCGCTAATCCGGGACAAGCAGCTTGCGTACTACACCCGCCGACAAGGAGACCACAGCAGCCATGCCGACCATCGCCTCCCCGTCCCTGCACGGCCGGTCTCGGAGTTGGGCCAGCGGCACACTCCTCGCCCTGTTGGCCCTCCTGCTCGGTAGCTCGCTGCTGCCGTCGGTGGCCAGCGCTCACACCGTCAGCTTCGCCTCGACGTTCTCGCCGGTCAGTCGGCTGGGCGAAGGCACCAGCTACACCAGCGAACTGACGTTCAGTGGCAGCGAATATCACGGACACGTCGAACCACTGACCGGGCTGACCGTGCATCTGCCAGCGGGCGTCGGGGTGTCAAGCGCTGGCTTCCCGACATGCAGCAAGTTCACCCTTGAACAGTTTGGACCCTATGGCTGTCCGGGCGGATCGCTGGCCGGGCCAGTTGGGTCGCTGAAACTGGTGCTGTACTTCGGAACCGAAGCCATCGAAGAGGAAGCCACGGTGCAGGCGGTGTTTGGACCGGCTGGGGTGCTGTATTTCTTCGTGGAAGGCGGCCCACCTGTCCAGATAGAAATCATCATGGAAGGGCACTACGTCAGCGATAGCGCTCCCTACGGCCAAGACCTCGTGCTGACGGTGCCGACCATAGAAACGGTGCCCGGTGCGCCAGATGCCAGCATTACGTCCCTGACGCTCAACGTCGGGGCGAGTCGAGAAGAAAGCGGCGTGGTATTCAACAGCGTCAGCGTGCCGAGCACCTGCCCCTCGGGCAAATTTGCCTGGGCGGGCGATGCCGCCTTCAACGGTGGAGCCAGTGAACCTATCGGGGCGACGGAAACGGCCTGTCCGGCGTCAGGCAGTCGGCAGGCGACCACCACCACACTCAGCGTCTCCAACGCCACACCGCTGCGCGGTGAAACCGTCACCTACACCGCTACGGTGACACCGAACAGTGCCGGTGGTCCCGCATTGAGTGGCGGGATGACGTTCTTTGATGGCAGCACCGCAATCGCCGGTTGCTCAGCTCGACCGCTGACCCAAGCCGGAGCCTCAGCGACGGCTACCTGTCAGACCAGCTATGCAGCCTACGGGGCGCACACCATCGGCGCGACCTATGGCGGCGATGCCAACTACCTTGGTTCGGACTCCGGCACAGAAAACGTCGTGCTCAGTGTGGGCACCGAAGAAGCCCACAAAGTCCATGAAGAAGAAGCGGCGAACAAACCGCCCGCCACCAGCAGCACGACCAGCAACTCGACTCCATCGGGCGCAGGCAACACTACGCCAGTGGCAACGATTAGCGCGGCGCAGATCGCGGCCTTGTTGGGTCGGCAGCTTGTCCCGTCAGGCAAGGCCGCCAAGATCGGCGTTCTGCTCAGGGCCGGCGGACTGACCATGAGCTTCACGGCACTGGAGGCTGGGAGGCTGAGCGTGCAGTGGTACGAGGTGCCGAGTGGAGCGAAGCTGACCAAGAAGGTCAAGGCTAAGCCGGTGTTGGTGGCGAGTGGTCAAGCGTCTTTTTCGGGAGCTGGAACCAGCAAGGTCAAGATCAGGCTGACGGCGGCAGGAAAGAAGCTGCTTAAGCACGGCAAAACTGTGAAGTTGGAGGCGAAGGGAGTGTTTGTGTCTGTGGCGGGGATGGTAGTAACTGCTAGTCGGAGTGTCTTGGCGAAGCGGTAGGACTCTCCGCCGTTGGCTCCTACCTCAGTTTTTCTATATATGAGCTTGGCAACGTCTCATCGGGTGCCACTAATCCGATGAGGTCAGCAAGCGCTTCCCGTGCTTGGTCGAGCGAGCCTTGGCCGGTGTACTCATCGGTTTCACTGCGCCAGGATAGCCAGCGGCGCATGAGGTCTCGGCCGCTTACAACGTGGATCAGACCGGCAGAGACTATCCGCGCTTCCAGTCCGAGATAACGTTCGTGATGCCGACTTTGTACTTCAACAATGGTTTTGTGATCTATTGGCGGGGTTAAAAAGAAGAAGCGGGTCCGGGGGTTCAGTGTCTACCAGCCACTGCCGTTCGGCTTCACTGTATGGCAGTGCTCCATGAAGTTGCACGGTAAGGCGCTCGAATGGCAAGCGCTGACGGTCTCTGTCGAGTTCTGGGGGTAGCGGTAACGTCTGGAGTTCACGTTCAAGTGAGTGCCACGCTGTGAAGCCGGTGGTATCCGCTTCTCCCCAGGAGTCGAGGTCACTGCGTGGGTGTTCATCACATAAATAGCCGAGTAGCACGTAGCCATCATCACCGACCATCGCTCCGGCACTGCCGTCTGGTTGTCCCGCTCGCCACGGGTCCAATGCTTCTGTCACCTATACGATCCTTATTTACTGAGTAAATTATCTCATAAATACAAGGCTTTGGCAATACTTACATCACTTGGTGAGTGGTAGTGTCAGTCCATTGGCGGCGGTAGCGCTATACCAATCAAGCCCGGCAATCGCTGATGGATGGTTGATTGCGCCATAGATTTCTACCTTGTGTTGGCTAAGTGACGCTGGTAGCTTTACCTCAAAAGTGAGGTAGACGGCGCTGTAAGGTGGCAAGGTGGGGAGTCGGAGTCCGGTTTGTGCCAACGCTTTACCTGGCAATGCCGTGCCTAGATGGCTGTGAGCGGGGTCGGGTTCTTGGTAGACGCAGACGCTGTGTGGTTGCAACGCCGCACTATTGGAAAGCCCGACCCGAGCAAGTAGGCCGGCGACATATTCGTTCAGTTCATTGTGATATGTGAGAGCTAGCAGTCTGGTTTCGCCAGCATGGAAGTTTTCCTGCGCTACATCTTTCCAAGAGAGAGTGTACGATGCCCAGCCTTCTTCATTGGAGTATTGATGTGGGGCGTATACGAATAGGTTGGAGGGTTTTTCGGCATCCTGAGACACCGTGTTGACGAATTGCAAGCCCGTAGAGCCACAATGACGTGGAATAGAGTTGCCAGGCGAGAGAACTGCTACCAGCAAAGCGGCGCCAATAACGAGGCAAGCTCCGAGCGCTAGTAGACGCCACGGTTTGGGTGAGCGACGGCCGTCGGGTGCGGCTTGTTGATCTGCCTGTGGAGTTGTGCTTGCGTCTGCATTGGCCGATGTGGGCGACGGCGTGAAAACCTCTATCCGAGCGGACGCCGTTTCAGCCGAGGTGATCCTGTCTGCCATACGGCGCTCTCTGACGAGACCGGAAAGATGGCTGGCGACTGATCGGAGTAGTGCCCGCTCGTGACGGGTGCGGAAGCCTTCGTAAGTGATGTGCCCGATGAGTTCGGCGGCCTTCTCCCGTCGTGGCCTGACTCGAAGACCGCGGGTGTCGTCGGTGAACCCCATAAGCGCCAGGAGGGCCTTGGCGTCGTCGCCGCCAAGGATGCCGATGGCCTGGGTGATGGCATCCTCGATCTGTTCCGCGTCTGTTGGCTTCGCGCTGAGGATGCGGGCGACGGCGAGGAGATTGGGCAGCGGATGGTCCGGGTCGTCTAGGCCATGCTCACGCGCCAGGCTGAGCTCGGCTCGGAGCACGGCATCGGTGATTGGGCTGTCTGGTGCTTCAGGCGGCGGCACTTGAGGTTCCATCGAAATGGATTCTTTCAGGGCGCGGTCGGCGTCCGAGGGGTCCATTCGTAGGACCCTGGGGTCCAATGCTTGAACCCAAGCGGTGGAGCCGGGGTCCAACGATATGGACCCCTGTTGCGTGTGGCTATGACGTGCTGAGCTACTCGCAGATGACCCCTCCTCCCAATCCCCATCCCTGCCAAGGCTGCCCGATCGAGGAAGCCCGCGACGGCCGTGTCTGCCCGGCTGCCCGTGAGGTCTACGGCCTGCCCGACGTGGCAGCCGAACGCCACGCGGCGGCTCTGCACGCCGCCATCTTGGCTGACGCTGAGGGTGTCCCCGGCCTTGCCGAGCTGGTGCGCCGCGATGCCATCGGCCGTCGCCGCGCCGGAGTCCTATCGGTCCCTAACCCGTCTCGTCCTGCTCTGTCCCCCTCGCCCAATCCTGCGACCCACAACTCTGCAAAGGAGGCTGTCCATGTCCTTCCTTCCCGTACCGACTGATGACGACAGTGGTCTGAATCGCCGCCAAGTCGTCCAAGCTCGGAAGGCCGAAGCCTCGACGGCATTGGAGCTGCATCGCTATGGGCTCGGTGCTCGCTTCCGTGCCCAAGTAGATATCTACGACAGTCAGGCGCTTGCCGACGCCAACCGCGCGGCCGTCTCCGAGGAAATGGATTTGGTCGAGTACGGGCTGAGCCGGGCCGGCACGTCGGCCGCCAAGATCGAGATGACGGCACGAGCTGCGCAGCGCATGGCGACCATCAACGACCGGCGCATCATGCGTCGCTTTGGAGGCTAGCGATGCGGCGTGATCACTTGATGGCCCAGCGAGACGAGTTGCCCTGCAATGTGCTTATGGAGCTGCACCGGCTCCGCTGTCAAATGCAGCTTGCCGCATTCAAGGACGAACTGCGACGGGATGCCGCCACCATGCGGCGAGAGCTGGATGAGGGATTTTGGAAGATGGAGCGGTGCGGAGGCGGGCGACCGTGACCACGCCGCCCTCTCGCTGGCGGGACTCGGCCATGAGTATGGCGTGGACCGTTTTTGTGATCGCCGTCCTGCTCTACGTCGCGGCTCGCCTCATTCTGGCTGTGCTGCCGGTGCTACTCATTGTTGGCGGCGTGGTGCTCGTGGGCTTTGTTGGTTGGTCTATCTACCAATTTCGCCGGTCGCGTTGGTGACATATCTACCGCTGATACGGAACGTCGTATCGGTGTCGTCAAATAGACAAAGGGGTATTGACACATCCGCTGATTGTGTCGTTAACTAGAAGGTTCCCGTTACTCCCGTAAGCAGTACACGGCCCGGTTATAAGAGACCTTTGGACGCACCTATGAATGACTAATGACTCCTTGTGAGCAAGGAGGTGGTGCTCGCTTATCTGTCTTTCGGCCCGGAGTGGAACGGAAAGGAGCATATTTATGTCAAGAACTTATCATCATGGGCAAAGTTATCCACGCATCCGCGCGGCCGGGTGAACGTCGCCCGACTGACGTGCGCCGCTTGGCCCGCGCTTATCGAGCTGGAGTATCAGACGGCGCAAAAGGAAGCGGGAGCCGAACAGCAAGCCAAACGGTCCAAGTCCAAGAAAGCACAGAAACGCCGCAGTGAGCCGGAGGCGTCGGAGTGACGGCTACAGCGATGAGGTGGTATCGGCTGCGCTGGCCGCGCGAAGTGATGCCCGAGCAGATTACGAAGTCTTTCGCCTGCTGGCCTCGGCCGGTGGTCAGCCAATCGTTATTGAGACGGAACCTGTTCTCCCGGCACAGTCGAGCATCGGCTGGCGTTGCCTGAGAGCCGGCGGCAAGCGGACGGTCGATCAACTCAGGGCGGCGATTCCGGCCTAGCGATCGAGGAAGTCCCAACGCGCCCACCACTAGGCGCGAGTCATGCTGTCGGGCTACGGCTGACGACGAGGCGACGACCGCTCCGAACCGACGACATGGCCGGGCTCAGTCGTGCCCTGCTGACGGCGCTGGCGCATCTGCATAAAGGTGAGCGGTTGTGCGTGCAGTGGGTGCTTGGCCGCCCGCTCGCGGCGGCAACTGTGCCGCATGACCCGCAGGCCATTGGTCGTGAGTCATGGGTTGGCGCGCTACTGCTCGCGCCGTTCGGTCCACCGCCACCGGCAGATGCCGAACTGCGCAGCGCCCTGCGTACCAAGCAAGGTGAAACCGGGCTGGCGGGCGGTTGGTCGGGTGGCGGTCATAGCCAAGACTCCGAGCCGCGAACGACGTCAGTTGATTCGACAGGTGCTCGGGGCCATCCGAGCTGCCGAAGCGCCGGGCGTTCGCTTTTGGGTGCGCTCGTGCAGAGTCAAGCCGGTCATCACCGCCACGGCTGGCTGGCGATTGCCGCTGCGACTGACGTTAGTGAACTGGCGACGATCTCAGGCTGGCCGGTCGGGCCAGTCAACGAGTTGCCGGTAAGCATGATCGGCAGTCGATTGGTACCCCCATCCGATGCCATTC
>CAVPEY010000006.1:0-333487 GCA_963703625.1 uncultured Solirubrobacteraceae bacterium | reverse complement strand
GATGGTGAACCTGCAGGAGATCGAACGCCTGTCGTTCCCTGGCAGTTGGCGGGTTGAGACGATGCGCGCCTTCGGGGAGGTGTTCGTGGACGCTCACGCCAGTGAGCTTGAGCGGCGTGTGCAGCGGGGGCTGGTCCGCGACGGGCACGGCGATCTGCGCTGTGAGCACGTGCTGCTCGGGTCACCGATCCGTGTCGTTGACCGGATCGAGTTTGACCCGGCGCTGCGCCAGATGGATGTTGCCCGCGATCTGGCGTTCCTTGCGATGGATCTGGAAGCTCATGGCCGGCGCTGGGCCGCGCGGGAGCTGGCGCGCGCCTACCGTCACGCTGGGGGTGATCCGGGCAGCGCCCAACTACGCGCGTTTTATGGCGCCTATTGGGCGCTCGTGCGCGCCAAGGTGGCGTTGATCGCGGCCAGCTCCCATCACGGCGGGCTTCGTCGCCGGGAGCGGGCACGGGCCGAGCGTCTGTGGAGGCTCGCGCAGCGGCTTTGCTGGCGGGCTCGCGGCTCGGTCGTGATCGTGGTCTGTGGGCCAGCGGCGAGCGGCAAGTCAACGCTGGCCACGCATCTCGCTCGCCAGGCGCGGCTGCCGGTCGTCTCCTCGGATGTGCTGCGAAAGCGTCTCGCGGGGGTGGCGCTCAGCGAGCGCGCGAGACCCGAGCACTACACCCCGGAGTTCACCCAGGCGGTGTACCTGTCGTTGGCCCGCGAGGCGCTCTCGCGCCTGGAGGGCCGTGGTGGCGTGATTGTCGATGCCACCTGCCACACGCGCCGCGAGCGTGCGGCGCTTTTTGCCGTGCTGCGCCGCGACGGTGTGAGCTTCCTGACCGTCCAGTGCCAGGTGACGCTGCAGACGGCGCTTGCGCGGGCCGCCAGGCGGATGCAGAGCCCCGAGCGGGCTTCAGACGCGACGCCCGAGGTTGTCGCTGCTCAGTTTGATCGTTTCCAGGCGTTGGATGAGCTACCCGAGGAGTGCGTGCTCGCGGTCGATTGCGAACAGAGCGTCGAGGCGCAGACGGCGATGCTGACGCGCGCCGTCGACCGGCAGATCGCTCTAGGCACGGGCAGCCGGTGTGCTTGTAGCACTGTCTCTAGTCCGTGCTTTCCCGCCACGTGTAAGGGCGTTTCCCCCGTGGGCACGGCACCGGCGAGCACGTAGGGTCGGAGCATGTCTGGACACTTGCAGTTGGCTCCGACTGTCTCTGTGGATGTGGCGCCGGCGTCGGCGACTGCCCCGATCCGGGTCGTGGTGGCCGACGATCACGCCTTGATGCGCCGTAGTTTGCGTCTGCTGCTGGAGAGCGAGCAGAACATCGAGGTGGTCGCCGAAGCCGACGACCTGACGGGCGCTGCTGCCCATGTGCATGGCCAGCAGCCGCATGTGCTGGTGCTGGACCTGGGTATGTCCGGCATGGCGAGCCTGCAGACGATCGGTCAGTTGCGCGAGCGCGTCCCCGAGACGCAGATCGTGGTCGTCACGATGGAGGAGAACCCCGCCTTCGCGCAGCGTGCGATTGCAGCCGGCGCGCTGGGGTTCGTCTGGAAGGATTGCGCCGATACCGATCTGCTCGAGGCCGTGCGTTCCGCGGCCCGCGGCGAGGAATATCTGAGCCCCAGCGTCGCGGCTCGCCTGGCTGCGCTTCACCGCTCATTGACGACCGACGACTTGACGGTGCGCGAGGTCGAAGTGCTCAGGCTGATCGTGCTCGGCTACACCACTGTGGAGATCGCCCGCAAACTGCACATCTCGCCGCGCACGATCGAGACCCACCGGGCACACATCCACAGCAAGCTCGGCCTGCGGACCCGCGCGGAGCTGGTGCGCTACGCGCTACGACGCGGCCTGCTGGGCACCTGAGATTCCCATAGCGGCGGCGCGCAGCGGCAGACGCGCTGCCAGGAGCGTCCCGCCAGAGTCCGAGCTGATGCTGAGCGTCCCGCCGGCCAGGCCGACCCGCTCGTGCATCCCGAGGAGCCCGAAGCCGCTGCTCTGAGCGCTGGTGTCGAATCCTTGACCGTCGTCCTGCACTTCGATCGACAGTTCGCCGTCGCTCTGTTTGAGCGTTACGCGGACAGTGTTGGCGCGCGCGTGCTTGGTGATGTTGGTGAGCGCCTCCTGCAGCAGCCGGTAGACAGTGGTCTGCATCTCAGGGTCTATGTTCTCGTGATCGCCCGCACGAGCGGGTAGGTCAAGGTCGCTGTCGATGGTGGCTCCGCTCTGCTCACGGTGGCGGTCTAGCAGCGCCTCAATTGCTGCTCTGAGACCGAGCTCGTCCAGCGCGGCGGGCCGCAGCTCGGTGATGATCGCGCGGAGGTTTTCGATCTCCCGCTCGATGTGCTCGGCAGCTTCGCCGATCGCGTCCCGTGTCGGGTTGAGGTCGTCCTGCGCGAGCACGGTGGCGAGCAGCAGGCGAAGTCCGCCGAGGCTCTGCAGCGTCTCGTCGTGCAGCTCCCTGGCCCAGTGGCGCCGCTCCGCGTCGGCAGCGGCCAGCGAGCTGCGCAGCCGGTCGGCCTGCACACTCTGCGCGAGCGCCACCGCCGTCGCGGCACTGAGCGCGAACAGGCGCAGCATCTGCTCGTCGTCCTCGCTGAACACGTCCTGGTCTGCGCCGTGATCGAAGGCCGCGAGGATGCCAAGCGCCTCGCCGCGATGAACCATCGGCACCAGCAGCGCGGTCTGCGCGTCGGGCACCCCGAACTCGCGTGGAGCGATCCGTAGGCGAGCGGCCACGTCCGTGATCCGCTCGGGACGACCGCGCCTGAGTACCTGCCCGGAGGTCGAGCTGGCGACCGGCAGGCGGACCCCTCGCATGTCCTCGGCGTGCCCGGCGCTGGAGTGCACGACTAGCTCCTCTGCCTCGCGCAGCATGATCACGAGGCTACGCGCACCGACGAGCGCGCGGCCCCGCTTGACGATCAGCTCAAGCACGCGCCCGAGCGATACCTCGCCGCCGACCGCGACGGCGATGTCGCGCGTGGCCTCCAGCCCGCGGATCGCCTTCTCAAGCTCGTGGCGGCGCCGCTCGCTGACCTCATACAGCCGGGCGTTCTCGATCGCCACAGCCGCCCACCGCGCAAGCATCACGACAGCCTGCTCGTCGGTCTCGGTGAACTCGCCGTCCTGCTTGTCGGTGAGGTACAGGTTGCCCCATGCCTGCCCGCGAACGAGGACGGGCACGCCGAGAAAAGAGCGCATCGGCGGATGCCCTGCCGGGAACCCGTAGCTAGAGGGGTGCTGGCCGACATCGGTCAGGCGCAACGGCTCGGGGTGTTCGATCAGCGTCCCGAGCACCCCGCGGCCGCGAGGCAGCGCCCCGATGGTGCGGTGGGTCGCCTCGTCGATTCCAACGGTCAGGAACTGCTCAAGATCAGAGTGATCCTCGTTGAGGACGCCGATGGCGGCATAGCGAGCTCCGGTGATCTCCCTTGCGGCCTCAAGGACACGATCGAGCACAGCCTCCTGGTCGAGCTCGGTGACAAGCGCCTGCCCAACATCGAGCAGCTGTCGATGCCATCGCTCATCGGAATCCTCGACCATCCTCGGAGCTTACCCGTAGTCCGCCCCACCGGATTGCGGGATTCCCCTGATAGAGCAGGCCGCCGGCAATCTACGCTCAGCGGCGGTGTCGATCAGACCGAACGGCGCCCTCCGAGCGCGTTATGCCCCAGCCCCAGAGCCCTTCTAAGAGACCCGACCCGATGCCGGAGAAGCCACATTGCGCGCACTGCGGCGATGTGATCGGCGCCTATGAGCCGATGATCCTCGTCGTGGACGGCAGGCCCCGCAAGACCTCCGCGTCAGCCGAGCAAGGTAGGGATCTGCGTTCGGGCGAGTGCTACCACGCGGCCTGCTACCCGCAGTAGAGATCGTCGCGCCTTGACGGGCATCCGAGGAAAACACGCACCCGCTGCGCGCGGCTCCTGCGGATGGCACAGCACGCGCTTGGTGAGAGCCTCATCCCAAGACCACACCAAGCCATGCGCAAGGAGGAAGATAAAATGCCGCTGCCACCCCATTTCAGTGAAATTGCCGTTGTTGACGTAATGAACCAAGGGATCATCGACTGTCCGCCGCAGACGCCGCTGACGGAGGTCATCTCGTTGATGGCCGAGAACAGCGTCCACTGCGTTGTCGTAGACGGCCTCGCGCGTGGCCCGCATCGCAGCGAGCGCCTCGTGTGGGGCGTCATCTCCGACATCGACCTGATGCGCGCCGCGGCCACCGGCAGGATGGATGAGGAAGCTGGCGAGGTCGCCGCGAGCGAGGTCGTCACGATCGAGCCCGGCGAGGAGGTCCAACGCGCCGCGCAGCTGATGGGCGAGCACGAGTGCTCGCATCTGATCGTGACCGACCAGGACTCGGCCCGTCCGCTGGGCGTCGTCTCAAGCCTGGACGTGGCCCGCGCGCTGGTGTGGGGAGTGCGACCGTCTAACCATGTGCCGGCTCCGTAGTTTCCACCCGCTACGAACACGGATTTACTCGACTACTAAAGCCCACACACGACCATAAGATGCTGAGCATGAACACTACGACCCCCAATACCGAGCCCCGGCGAGTGCTGATCGCCGGCGGCGGCGTAGCGGCGCTTGAGACAGTCCTGGCGCTGCACGACCTCGCGCCGGAGCTGACTGACGTGACCGTGATCGCACCCAACCCCGACTTCCACTACCGCCCGATGACCGTGCGCGAGCCCTTCGCGCAGGGACAGGCCCGCCGCTACCCGCTCGCGCCGATCGTCAGCGACGCCGGCGCGAGTCTGATCTGCGACGAGCTGGCGTGGGTGGACCCCAATAACCGGGTCGCCCACACCAAGGGCGATGAGCAGCTGGAGTACGACGCGCTGGTGCTGGCGCTCGGGGCGAAGGCGACCCCGCGCTATCGGCACGCGGTCACGATCGACGCCGCCCGCATGGACGAGATCCTGCACGGCATCATCCAGGATGTCGAGGGCGGCTACATCAAAAGCCTCGCGTTCGTCGCGCCCGGCCGGATGGCGTGGCCGCTGCCTTTGTATGAGCTTGCGCTGATGACCGCCGGCCGCGCCTATGACATGAACATGGATGTGGCGATCACGCTCGTCACGCCGGAGGACAGCCCGCTTGCGATCTTCGGGCAGAACGTGAGCAGCGCGATCGCGGAGCTGCTTGCGCGGTCGAATGTCCAGACGATCCACTCCGCCTACGCTGAAGTTCACGAGGAGGGCGAGGTGGTCATCAACCCTGGCGACCGGCGGCTGCACGTGGATCGTGTGATCGCGCTGCCCGAGCTCTATGGCCCCAGCGTGCGTGGCATCCCGTTGAGTGAACACGGCTTTTTGCGCGTGGACCGCTTCGGGCACGTGCTGGATGTCGAGGGCGTCTACGCGGCCGGGGACTGCACTGAGTTTCCGGTCAAGCATGGGGGCGTTGGCTCTCAGCAGGCCGATGTGGTGGCGCAGTCGATCGCGGCGGCGGCCGGCGCGGATGTCACACCCGAGCCGTTTCACCCCGTGATCCACGGGATGCTGCTGACGGGCGAAAAGCCGTTGTATCTGACAGCGAAGATCACGGGCGGGCACGGGTTCAGCTCGGAGCTGACCGACACACCAACCTGGTCGCCACCGAGCAAGATCGCCACCAAGTACCTGGCGCCCTACCTGGACGCACAGGACCGCGAGAAGACACCGACATGACACCCAGGAGCGGCGATGGTGGCGGGGCCGGCGGACCCTGCATGGTGCTCGGCTATGACCGCAGCGAGAGCTCGCGTCACGCCGCCCGTTGGGCGGCGAATGAGTTGGCCGCGGGCGGCAAGCTCGTGATCGTGTATGCCTGCCGGGGCCAGCACGTGCCGCCGAGCCCGCTCAGCAGCACCGACGAGCGCCGCGAGATGGGCCGCGCGATCCTCGATGAGTTGATGCTCGACGGCGATGACGCTCTGTTCGATATCGACCTCGAGACCCACGTCGCAGACCAGGACCCCGCGGCGGCGTTGATGGAGGCCGCCCGGCGCCATGCTGCTCGCGCGATCGTGCTCGGCTCAAAGCCACATTCGCGGCTGCACGAGGCGCTTGGGACGGTCACGACCGAGCTGCTTCAGAGCTCGCCGGTGCCGGTCATCACGGTGCCGTCGACCGCGCCGGCCGCCGGCCGGCCGCTCACGCAGTCCGTCGCGCAGAGTGAGCGCGCCGAGCGTCAGTGCGATCAGCGTCGCACCGACGATCACGGCGACATCGAGTGCGACCCGGCCGCCGAGCGGTTGGGGATGGGTGGCGCGCGCCAGCGCGTCGTAGGCGTAGGTGAGCGGCAGCGCGCTTGAGAGCCCGTAGAGCACGCCGGCCATTGTGTGCCGGTCTACGAACAGCCCGCATAGCAGTAGCTGGGGGAAGATGATCGCGGGCATGAACTGCACGGCCTGGAACTCGGTGCGCGCGAACGCGCTGACGAACAGGCCGAGGGCCATGCCGAGCACGGCGTTGCCGATGGCGAGCAGCCCGACCACCCATGCGCCGTGCGGGGCGTGCAGGCCGAGCAGGAGGAACCCGACGAGGCATACGACCAGCGCCTGCAGCGCGGCGAGCAGACCGAAGGCGGTCCCGTAGCCGGCGAGCAGGTCGGCCTTGGCGAGCGGCAGGCTCATCAGCCGTTCCAGCGTGCCGCTGGTGCGCTCGCGCAGCATGGCGATCGAGGTGACGAGGAACATGATGATGAACGGGAACAGGCCGCACATCGGCGCCCCGATCGCCTGGAAGGTGTCGGGCTGGCCGTCGAAGACGTAGCGCATCAGCACGAGCAGCCCGGCAGGCACGACGAGCAGCAGCGCAATCGTGCGCCTGTCGCGGCGTATCTGCCAGAGCACACGCTTGGCTGTGGCGAGCGTGATCTGCCCGCTCACCTGGATGCCTGCTCGATGATCGTCAGGAACGCGCGGCCGAGGTCCTGCTCGCCGGTGCGCTCGCGTAGCTGCTCAGGCGTGCTCTGCTCAAGTAGCGCCCCCTCGCGCATCAGCAGCAGCTCGTCGCACTCGCTCGCCTCATCCATCACGTGACTTGAGATCAGCAGAGTGCTGCCGGCCTGGGCGAGCTGGCGAAAGGTGCTCCACAGTTCGGCGCGGAGCACGGGGTCAAGGCCGACGGTGGGCTCGTCGAGCACCAGCAACTCGGGGTCGCCCAACAGAGCAGTGGCAAGCGACACCCGCGAGCGCTCCCCGCCGGAGAGCGAGGCGACGACCTGACGCTCACGACCGGCCAGGCCGACCGTCTGGACGACCTCGCCGATGCGCTGGGCGCTGACGCCGAGGATCGCGGCGAAGTAGCGCAGGTTCTCGCCGATGCTGAGATCGCCGTACACGGACGGGGCCTGCGTCACGTAGCCGACGCGCCGGCGTAGCTTTGGTGAGCCAGCGTGTTCGCCGAGCACGTTCACCCGGCCGGCGTGGATGATCTGCACGCCGACGATTGCGCGCATCAGCGTGGTCTTGCCGCAGCCGCTTGGGCCGAGCAGACCTGTCACCGACCCACTTGCGACCTGCAGGTTGAGACCGTGGAGCACGGGGCGCCCGCCGCGCACGACGCGCAGATCCTCGATCTTGATGGCCGTGTCGGGCATCTGGCCGCACAAGCTATCCGCTGGGTTCTGCCTGCGCTTAGAATCGGGCGGGTGCAGATTTGGGAGCTAGATCGTCTGCGTGTCGCGGCGCACCATCCACAGATCCTTCGCTCCGACGAGGACGCGAATCGCGTGATCGCGCTGCTGCTGCCCCAGGGTGAGGCTCTGCAGGAGCACCAAGTCCATGAGCACGCGCTTGTGTTCGTCCTACGCGGCGAGCTGCTCGTGAGCGCGGGCGCGAGCGAGCGAACGCTGTCCGCGCCGAGCCTGATCTATTTCGACCCTGGCGAGCGCCACGAGGTACGCGCGATCAGCGAGTGCCAACTCGTTCTGTGCTTGGCGCCGTGGCCCGGCCCCGGACATCCAAGCCACACCGCCGCGGCATCATAATCCGCGTGTCGGGGGTTCGAGTCCCTCCTCCGGCATCACCGGAAACCCAGCCCACACAACGATTTTGAGGCTATCAGGGCTTTCGGACGGGGGCGACTATTTCCCCAGCTATTTCCCTAGAGGGCCGCGTTTGTGTCCAAACGGGGCTCGGGAGCGAACAGGGCGTCGATCTCGGCCGCCAGGAGTTCGAGCACGCGCAGCGCTTCGTGCGGCGGCGTGAGATGCCGGATGTTGGCGTGCGTGGTCTCGTTGCGCAGCCCGCGCACGAGGTCCCAGCGGTCCCGCTTCTTGGCAGGGATGACGCCAGCGGAGATGAGCCAGTTCACGCGCGTCATCAGGTCGGGCCAGCGCTGCTCGCCTTCGGGTCCGGGCTTCTTGTTCGGCGGCCCGCCGGCCTGCTGGTAGCGATGCAGGACCGCGGCGTCGGCGACGCGCCGGAGCTGGTGTTCGCCGATCGCGTAGATCGCGTAGTAGAACCAGCCGTAGAGCAGCATCCCGCGGGCGGCCTCCCACATATCTCGAACCTCGCTCGCCACGGTGGGCGCGAGATCGACGGCGAGGAACCGCACGGCCCAGCCTTCGCCGGTCGGTGGACGGCGCTCTGCGGTGGCGAGGTTGACCTCCACGAACTTCAGGCAGATCGGGTCGGGCTCCAGCCAGTTGCCGGTGGTCAGGTGCTTGACGCCATCGTCAGGGACTTGCGGCTGGCTCATGGCCTGGATCGTGCCAGTCGGATAGGACCCGATCGGGCGGCGGCCGATCGTGGCTCGCGCAAATCCGTTGGCCGGTCGGAAGCGCTCGGGGTCTGTATGTGCGTATGCAAGGACCAACGACAGAACAGCAGCCGGCGGTTGCCCTGAAGGAAGATCGGCTCCTTCGCCCCGACCAGGCCGCTTGGTATCTGAACGTCAAGACGAGCTGGGTCTATGAGGCGGTGCGCAGCGGCCTACTGCCGTGCCGGCGAGTAGGCCGCCACATTCGCTTCACGCGCCCGATGCTCGATGAGTGGCTTGCCGAGCAACCACGGCATTAGCCGGAGCGCGCCCGAGACGGCGAGGTCGGTGACGAGGCTTGGAACGAGAGGTGTCATCTCGATGTCGGAGTTGTGGATGAGGCGCATACGTCGTCTAGGACATCGGTTAGTGCCTGAATGCGTGGTAGGTGCTGGCGCGTGAGCGCCTCGAGTTGTACTTCTCCAGCAGCGGTGAGCTTCAGATGGAGCTGGCGATGGTCGGTCGTGTCTCGGGCGCGTTCGATCAAGCCTGCAGTCTCTGCGCGTTGGGCTAGCTCGACGGCGCTGTGGTGGCGGATGTGCAGCGCATCGGCCGCATCGCTGATGGTTGGTCCTTGTTCGGAGATGTGGCCGCGTACGACGAGCAGGAGCTGATGCAGAGCTGGGGTGAGTCCGGCTGTTCTTGCGCTTTCTTCGCTCCATCGTGTGAAGGCTCGTAGCTCGCTGCGGAATGCGAGCAGGCGGCGGTAGTCGGAGTCCTGCAGTGACTGGCTAGCGGCTGTTGGGGTCATGGTGCTGGCTCGCGGACAGCCCGGAGTCTGGCGAGGCTCGTGGTCGCCTTGAGGGGGCGCAGGGGACGCTCGCGGTGGCGCTCCTCGATCAGGAGGCGCTCATGTGCCTTGAGCAGATCGAACTGGCTGAGGAGGCCGAGGAGTCGCGGCGGCTCGTGGTCATCGATGACGGGGAGCACGGTGTGGCCGGTGGCGACCATCCGGTCTGCTGTTTCGCGCAGTGTCTCACCGGGCCTTGCGACGAGTGGGCTGCGTGCCGTGGCGCCGGCGGAGGATGTGCTGTTCTGCGGGGCGCGAATGTCGGAGAGCGCGAGCACTCCGAGGAGGCGCTCGTCGTTGTCGAGGACCGGGTAGAGGCGTTGGCGGCGTAGCTCGGAGCCCTCGGGGAGCTGCTCGTAGAGGTCTGCAACGGTTGAGTCTGGAGCGACCGTGAGAACGTCGGTTTGCATGACGTCGCGGACGAGCAGCGCGTGCAGCGGGTCGACTTCGTACTCGCGGGTGACGTGGTAGCCGCGGCGGGCGATCTTCTCGGTCAGGATCGAGCGCCGCAGTGTCAAGACGCTGATGAGATGCGCGATCGTGCAGGCTGCGAGGAGTGGCAGGAGCGCCCCGATGTCGTGGGTCAGCTCGACCGCGAAGACGATGCTGGTGAAGGGCGAGCGCATCACGCCTGCCATTGCGGCGGCCATACCGATCATGGCCCACGTTCCCTCGGTGGCGCCCGGCAGGATGGCGCCGAGTAGACCGCCGAGGGCCGCGCCGAGCATCAGCAGCGGTGCGAGGATGCCGCCGCTGGTGTTGGAGCCGAGCGCGGTTGCCCAGATCGTGAGCTTGACGACGAGCAGTACGGCGAGGGTGCTGAGAGCGAGCGTACCGGCGAGCTCGGCGCCGATCGTGTTGTAGCCGACGCCGAGCGCGCGTGGTTCGATCAGCCCGCCGATGCCGACCACGAGGCCGCCGATCGCGGGCCACCAAGACCAGTGCAGCGGCAGGCGTGCGAACAGATCCTCGGCGCCGTAGACGCAGCGGGTCATCACCCATGCCAGGCCGCCGCACGCTAGGCCGATGAGCAGCGCGCCGGCTGAGACGGAGGGCGCCAGGGTGGCGTGGGCGCTGACCGCGAACAGCGGTGCCTTGTGCAGGAGGCCGGCGTTGGCGAGGGCTTCTCGGGTTGCCTCGGCGGCGCAGGCGGCGAGTGCGACGGGGATCATTGAGCGTGGTCGCCACTCGAACAGCAGCAGCTCGACCGCGAGTAGCACTGCTGCGACGGGGGTGCCGAACACGGCGGTCATGCCGGCGGCTGCTCCGGCGACGAGTAGGCAGCGTCGCTCGGCAGCGGTGAGGTGCAGCAACTGGCCGAGGATGCTGCCGGTGGCGCCGCCGGTGACGATGATCGGGCCCTCGGCGCCGAACGGGCCGCCGGTGCCGATGCTGACCGCGCTCGAGATGGGCTTGAGCACGGCAAGGCGTGGCTCCATGCGGCTGCCGCGCAGGAGGATGGTTTCCATCGCCTCGGGGATGCCGTGGCCGCGGATGCGCTCAGAGCCATAGCGAGCCATCAATCCCACGATGAGCCCGCCGGCAACTGGCACGAGTACGCTGAGCGGCCCAAGGACGCTGGTGTCCGGTGGGCCGAGCGTGGTCGAGATGGTGCCGGTGTAGGCGAGGTGCGTGATGAGCGCGATCAAGTCGAGCAGCGCGAGCGCGAGCAACGCGACCACTGCACCTAGCGGTATGGCGCCGGCGAGCAGCGCGAACACTCGTGGTGTGGTCGTGAAGTCGCCTAGCAGGCGCTCACTGCCGTGTGATCTTTGGTCGGGTGGGACCACGGCGTCGCTTGGGAAACGTCCCGCTGGGTTGGTGGCGCTCACGCAACGCGACTATATCGGGAGCCGATATGATTTCTGTGATCACTGGGAGGCATGGCGAGTTGCCGACTTGCCGCCCGCCGGAGCGGCTTTGGTCTGAGCCGGTGGGCGGCGTTGGCGTCATCGGGACGGTAGAAAGGACAATCTGCAGGCGATGCGCGGGCGGTTGAGCGAGGCGGTGCTGTGAGCAACCTGTGGCGAGCGGTGCTCTTTTTGCACTTGCTGGCGATGGCCTTCTTTGTCGGCGGCCAGCTGGTGTTGGCGGCTGCGGTAGTACCGGTCGCCCGGCAGAGCGGTGACTTGACACAGGTGCGTCGGGTCGCACGCCGTTTCGGTTGGGGCACGCTGGTCGCGATCACGGTGCTGGCCGCGACGGGCAGCGCGATGGCTAGCCACTATCACCTGTGGGCAGACGGCAAGCTGCATGTGAAGCTCGCGGTGGTCGGCGTGGTGTGCGTGCTGGTCGGCTGGCATCTGAAGCGCCCGACTATGCACGTGCTGGAGGCGGCGATCTTCTTGGTGTCGCTGGTCATCGTCTGGCTGGGCCTCAGCATCGCCCAGGGCTAGCGCGGCGGCTAGATCTGGGGATCGTCGCTCGGCGGGACGTCGCCCGCGAGCTCGGGGTCGCAGAAGGGAAGGATCTCGTTCATCCCGCTGAGCTCGAACAGGCGCTGTACGTTCGCTGGGCCGGGGATGATCCGCAGCTCGTGGCCTCGTGCGATGCACTGTTCATGGCCTCCCATGAGTGCGCGTAGGCCGCTTGAGTCGATGAACGTGAGGTTTCTGAGGTCGACGACTGTGCGTTGTGCTTCGCCTGTGGCAGCGTCTGCGACGGCCGCTTCGATGTTGGGAGCGCCCAAAAGGTCCGCTTCGCCGTTCAGGGCGATGGCGCGAGCCCCCGGTGTACTCGTCACCTCGATGGTCAGATAGGGATGCTGACTGTTCACCTTCACCCTCTGTTTTTGGGGCGAGCGCGTCACCTGTGGATTGTAAGCGGGTGCGGTGGTGGCTTCTTCGGCCATGACGGGCGGTAGTGGTTGCTGGGCAAGTCTACTGCTCGTCCAGGGGTTCCGCCGAGGTCGTGGCGGCTTCAGAAGCTGTGGTCAGCCGATGGTGGTTCGGCCACTTGCTGAGGGTGCGCGGCGGCCTGTCCCGGCGGGCGTTTGGCGGCCTCTTGCCGTGCCTCTGGGAGGCTTGGGTGGATGGCGATCGCATCGGACAGACCAACGATTGTGGCGAGGCGCTTTAGCTGTGAGGTGTCGGGGATCACGAGGATGAGCTTGGCGCGGCGGTGGTCGAGGCGGTCGCTGAGGCGTAGCAGCATGTCGATACCTGCGCTGTCGAGGTAGCGCGTCTCGATGAGGTCGATGATGAGGCTTGAGGCGTCGGGGCCGAGCGCGTCGGCCAGTTGCTGTTGGGTGACAGTGGCGTTGGCCGCGTCGATGTCTTCGTGGATTGTGTGCGATGGGCACTCCGTCGATCCGTTCGATGTTGAGTGGGCTCATGCTTGGTGGGAGAGCCGCTTGGTGATGGTCACGACGGTTCCGTGTTGGTCGCTGTCGATGCTCACGTCGTCCACGAGCGAGCGCATGATCTCGCGGTCGGCGGCGAGTTGCAGCAGCATCACGTCGTCCTCGTCGAAAGCACGCTTGACGAGCGTGCCGATGTGCATCACGCCGATGACGCGACCTTCGACGTGGATAGGCACGCCGAGCATCGAGCGGATGCCCCGCTGTCGGAGGATCGGGTTTACCACGTCGGCGTGGTCGAGATCCTCGATGATGATCGGACGCCCCTGGGCGGCGACGCGGCCAGCGAAACCACGGGTAAGCGGTATCTGCACGCCCTGGCGGACCTCCTCCTCCAGTCCTCCTGCGGCGCGTGCGACGAGTGCGCCGCGATCCTCATCGAGCAGCAGGACCGCGGCGGTGTCGACTTCCAGGGCGTTCCGGATGCGCTCCAGAAGCTCGGAGAGCATGTCCTCCAGGGACATGTAGCCGAGCGCCGAGTCGGTGATGCTCAGGAGGTGGTTGCGGCGACTCTCAGAGACGGAGGAGCCGAGCGCGGTGTGTTCGTTCCTGGCGCGGGCCCCCTTGTCTGCCTGCGTTTCGAGCTGCTGGATCTCCACGGCCCGTTTATACCCACGTTTGGCCGTGCGTGCCGCTACTGCCAAGGCGGGCGATGCAGACTGCTCCCACGAGCGTGGAGAGGATCGCGAGCAGCAGGATCACGCGATCCTCACAGACAACCTGCCAGGACGCCTTGGTCAGTCGCCAAGAGCGGGCGATTCGTCCTTCTCTTTGCTCTGGGGCTGAGGCTGTGGCGTTCATCACCAGCGTCCGTACCAGCGCCTACGTCCGCCACCGACGGGCGCACCGCCGATGAAGAACCCGATCAGCCACAGCAGGATCGCTATCACCAACACGATCCAGAGCAGATGGACGGCGAACCCGAGGCCGCCGAAGATCGCAAGGATGAGTATCAACGCAAGTAGTGCCACCATCGTTTTTGTGCCTCCTAGAAGTTGATGTCGCTTGATCTACCCCGCCGATCGGAGCGGCTAACCCCGCGGCCCCTGTTTCCCACCATGCGCGTGTGCGGACTGCTTTAGGGTTCACGACTAAATTGTTAGAGGGTTTGGGGGTGTGGCGTAGAACTATGGGTGCGTGATTGATGAGGGCGCTATCCGTGAGCGGTATGGGTTGATGAAGGGCTTGTTGAATGAGCGGTCGCGGCGGCGGTGGGCGGCCGCGGAGGCGCGTTCGCATGGGCGTGGTGGGATCGCGGCGGTGGCGCGTGCGATGGGGGTCTCGGAGGGGACGGTCAGGCGGGGGCTCGCGGAGCTGGACGGGGATGGCGAGGAGCTGGCGCCTGATCGGGTGCGCAGGGCGGGCGCTGGGCGGCCGGGGATCTCGGAGCGTGAGCCTGGTCTTTCTGAGGCGTTGGACGCGTTGATCGATCCGGTCACGCGTGGCGATCCTGAGTCGCCATTGCGGTGGACGTCCAAGAGCGCGGTCAAGCTGGCTGAGGCGCTGCGGGAGATGGGGCATGAGGTGGTCGATCGCACGGTGCTGCGGTTGTTGAAGGCCAAGGGCTACAGCCTGCAGGCGAACCGCAAGACCCGGGAGGGCACTCAGCATCCGGACCGCGACGCTCAGTTTCAGCACATCAACCAGACAGTCGCTGCGGCGCTCGGGGCGGGCGAGCCCGCGATCTCGATCGATTCCAAGAAGCGCGAGCTGGTCGGCGATTTCAAGGCAGTCGGCCGAGAGTTCGAGCCCTCCGGTCGACCAGTCGAGGTCCGTACCCACGACTTCAAGGACAAGGATCTCGGGCACGCGATCCCGTTCGGGATCTATGACCTGCGCAACGATGAGGGCTGGGTGAACGTCGGGATCGACGGCAACACGGCCGAGTTCGCGGTCAACTCGATCATCGGCTGGTGGCAGCAGCTCGGCTGCGAACGCTACCCAGACGCCAAGCGCTTGACGATCACCGCCGACTGCGGCGGCGCGAACTCCAACCGCACCAAGCTCTGGAAGGTCGAGTGCCAGCGCCTAGCCGACACGACCGGGCTCCAGATCGTGGTCTGCCACTTCCCTCCCGGCACCTCGAAGTGGAACAAGATCGAGCACTGCCTGTTCTCCTTCATGAGCCTCAACTGGCGCGGACGCCCACTCGAAACCCACGAGGTGATCATCAACCTGATCGCCTCCACCAGGACAAGCACCGGCCTGAAGGTCTACGCCCAACTCGATCAGCGCTCCTACCCCACCCACATCACAGTCACCGATGAACAGCTCGCCGGCGTAAACATCACCCGACACCCATTCCATGGCGACTGGAACTACACCATCAACCCCTCACCAAAAAAGTCGTGAGCCCTAAGGCCCTGCGTCTCTTAGGGTCTGCGTCTCGACCTGCGGGCAATGAATCCGGTAATCGCGAGTGCGAGCGCGATTACCCAGGCAATTCAGGTTTTATGGCCGTGTGAAAACAGCACACCGCCAAGATGCAGGATTGAGGCTGCGCGCACAACTAATCCTTCTCCCTTATGCAGCTGAGGAGTCAGTCCGCGTGGGCGGTGGCGCCAGCCTGGGCTGTTTGGTGACGGCCCTCTGCGAACTCCTCGACGATCTTCGCGCAGAACGCCGGCAGGTCGTCCGGCTTGCGGCTCGAGACGAGCCCCTCATCGACAACCACTTCCTCGTCGACCCATTCCCCGCCAGCGTTGCGGATGTCGGTTTGCAGGGATGGCCAGGAGGTGAGCTTGCGCCCGTGCACGAGGTCTGCCTCCACGAGTGTCCAGGGGCCGTGGCAGATGACTCCGACGGGCTTGCCCGCAGCGAAGATCTGCTGCACGAACTGGATGGCGCGCTCGTCGGTGCGCAGCTGGTCGGGGTTGGCCACGCCGCCGGGGAGCACCAGCGCGTCGTATTCGTCGGGGTCGGCGTCCTCGAGGGCCTGATCGACGGTGTATGTCGAGCTCTTGTCGAGGTGGTTGAGCGCCTGGATCTCGCCGCTTTCGGGGGCGATCAGCCTGGGCGTGGCGCCTGCGTCTTTGACGGCCTTCCAGGGCTCTGTGAGCTCGACCTCCTCGATGCCCTCTTGTGCGGTGAGAAAGGCCACTGTCTTGCCGGTTAGCTGTGTGGATGCCATTTCGCTGCTGCCTCCCTCTGTTTCGTTGGCGAGCTTTCGGTCTGTCTGTCGTCTACCCCTGGCCCCTGGGTGGCAAACGAGCCAGTAAGGGCCGTGGCCTGGTGTTTTTCACAGCTTGTCCTCAGCTGCGCGGTAGGCGACCTGCAGGAAGTCCGAGATGGTGTGTGCGAGGAATACGGAGCTGATGAGGCGCGTGAGGCGTGGGGCGCCGATGAGTCCGAGCGTGAGAGCGGTAGCTACCCATTGGGCGAGGCAGTAGGGGCACACCAGGAGCTCTCCGACGGCGAGGTGCAGACCGTGGCCGTAGGGTTCCTCATCGACCTCGCCCTGCCCGCTTGGCTCTTGGTAGCGGGTGAAGGGCGCGCGGATGAAGCTCGTCACCTTGTCCTTCGCGAGCAGCCGGCTGAGCTTGTGGGTGGCGATGCCGATGAGCAGCAGGTCGCCGGTCGTGGGTCGCTCGGGCAGCTGGTGGTGACGGACGCGCAGCGCGATCAGGCCGCCGGCGAGGCCGGTGGTGTACGCGCCGGTGAGGATGGCGTAGGAGCCGAGCGGGCGCTCTTGGCCGGGAGCGTAGTGCGAGGAGAGCGAAGCGAGTGGCGTCTTGCTGGGGCTGCCGGCATGGCTGTCGGGGGCATGCTCGGGCATGGTCTAGCTGTTGCTCTTTTTGGCGCCCTTGCATCCTGCGGCGGCCTTCTGCACTTTGGTGCCGCCTTGGGTGCTGGCTTTGCGTTTTGTGCCTGAGCCTGAGCTCTTGCCGCCTCGTTTGGATGAGCCTGGGCTGTTGGCGATCTTTGCTGCGCGTTCCTTGCTCATGCCCTTTTCGCGGAGTCCTTCGTACTGTTTGTCGTTCTTGACGCTGGGGCCGTGATCTTTGGCCATCGTGGGTCCTCCTCGGGTTTGTGGTTATCGCTGCATCTACCCGCTCGTCGTGCCGGCAAAAGCGAGGAGGCGGCTGCTAGCGGTGTTGGTGCTCGGCGGCGAAGCTGCGAAAGGTCTGGGCCATCTGCTCGTCGGCGTCGGGCTCGTCGTCCTCCTCGTCGTGCGGTGAGGGTGCGTCGGGCGCGGTGTCCGTGTTGGCTTGAAGGACCGCGCTCTCGAGGAAGTGACGCAGCCCGGCCTCGTTGCCCTGCTGGACGCCGGAGACCTTGATCGCCTTTTTGGTGAGGCTGACCTCTCCCCAGCCGCTGTGCGGCGTGTCCAGCAGCGCGAGCACGTTCTCCAAACGCGCCTTCCATGACTTGGAGGACGCGCCGGCCAGCTGCACGGTGAGCGTGCCGTCGTCGATCTCGGCGGTGTCCCATTCGATCTGTCGTTGCTCGGCGACCATGAGCTTGACCTACCCGGCGCGGCGGGGTTCGACACACAAGGCGAGGGTGCTCATTGGTCGGTGTCGTCGATCTCCCAGGCGACGGCGCGTGTCCACGCTCCGCCGCAGCCTTCAAGCAGGACGGGGAAGGCGGTGAAGAAACAGCGGCGGCCCGCGAGCTCGTCGGGGATGTTGAGCTCCTCGATGATGACCTTGCCGGCGCCGAGCAGCGCGACGTGGGCGGGTTCGCCCTTCTCGGGTCCGCCCCAGCCGCCGATGCTGAGCGCGTCGATCCCTACGGCGGAGATGCCGTGCTCGAGCAGGAGCCGGGCGCCGTCACCGCCCAGGTAGGGCCAGCGCTTGAGGTACTCCTCGCTTACGGCCCGTTTGGCTCCCAGCCGGTGACGAGCACGGCAACGTCTCCGTGTTGGAGCTGATCGAGGGTGCCGTCGAGGATGTCGGGGCCGATCGGCTCGCCTGCTTTGACGCGCTCGCGCAGGTCGAGGAACACGGCGGGCGCGGCGAATGCGGTGAGCGGCACCTGCTCGATCGTGGGGCCGCTGTCGTCGAAGTGGTACGGCACGTCGACGTGGGTGCCGGTGTGCGTGTTCAGTGTGAGTGTCTCGGCGTTGAATCCCTCGGCTTCGCGGCGGTAGTTGTGGGTGAGGTTCGGCGGGTCATACTCGGCCCATGCGGGGCCGTCGTGGAAGATGGGCTGGCTGAGGTCCCAGATGTGGTCGGTGCGGATCAGGAGGCTCATGCGCGACTCTCGACGGGTCGTGTGCTGGCGGGGTCGATCCGCTTTGCGCCCAGGCGCTCGGCGAGGCGAGATGCGAGGGCCATGATCGTGAGCGCCGGGTTAGCTGACCCTTGAGTTGGCATCACGCTGCCGTCGCAGACGAACAGGTTGGGTATTCCCCAGGCGCGGTGGTCTCGGTCGATGACGCCGGTCTCGGGTTTGTCTGACATCGGGCAGCCGCCGACGAGGTGGGCGTAGCGGTCGATCGTGAGGATGTCCTGTGCTTCGACGGCGTGGAGGATTTCGTGGAGCTTGTTCTTGGCGTAGGCGATGTTCGCTCGGTCGTTCTCGCATTGCGTGTAGTCCAGGCGCGCGACGGGCATCCCGTTGCGGTCGGTCTGCTCGGCGAGCGTGACGCGGTTCTCCGCTCTGGGCAGGAGCTCTGAGAGACAGCCGATCGTGTACCAGTGGTTGTAGTCGCGCATGTACTCCCTGAGCGACTGCCCCCAGTGTCCGTCGGCGAGGACGTGCTCGGCCCAGCCGATCGGCAAAGGGCCTACGGTCTGGATCGAGAAGCCGCGGGCGAATCCGCGTCCAGGGTCTGTCTCGTAGAACTGCTCGGAGTTGATCTCCGGCGGAGGCGCCTTGTACATGCGCATCTCCTCGGGGAAGCGTCCGGCGACCTGGGGTGCGCCCTGCACCATGACCCCGCGTCCCACGAGGTCGTTCTCGTTGGCGAGACCGTTGGGGAACCGGCTGCTGGTGGAGTGCAACAGCAGCCGTGGCGTCTCGATCGAGTAGCCGGCGACAGTGATCGCATCTGCTGCTTGGAAGCGCTCTTGGCCGTCGTGGAAGTAGGTGACGCCGGTGCAGCGCCCGGTCTCGTTGGTCTCGATCTGCGTGACCATGCAGTCGGCGCGCACCTCGACGCCGTGCTCCAGCGCGTCGGGGATGTGGGTGACGAGCGGGGATGCCTTGGCGCCGACCTTGCAGCCTTGTAGGCAGAAGCCTCGGTAGATGCAGTGCGGGCGGTGCCCGAAGCTGCCGTTGGCGATGCCGACGGGGCCGACGCGCATCTCGATCCCCAGGCGCCTGGCTCCCTCCCACGCCTTCAGCGCGCCGGCGCCGACCGGGTGCGGACCGTGCGGATAGTCGTGGGGGTCGCCCCAGGGCCAGAATTCGCCGGCGACGGGCAGCTCGCGCTCTAGGCACTCGTAGTGGGGCTTGAGATCCTCGTAAGTGATGGGCCAGTCGGCGGCTACTCCGTCGCGGGTGTAGACCTCGAAGTCTGAGGGGTGAAAGCGCGGCGTGAACCCGGCGTAGTGGATCATCGAGCCGCCGACGCCACGGCCGCAGTTGTTCTTGCCGAGCTCCACGGGATCATCGCCGCCGATGATGCGCTCCTCCGTCCAATACAGCGGGTGCGCGCCGGCCTCGTCTGAGACCCAATCCTCGTCGGGGTCCCAGAAGGGCCCGGCCTCGAGTACGAGCACGCGCCAGCCTTTGCGGGCGAGTCGTTGCGCGAGCGTTGCGCCGCCTGCTCCCGCACCGACGATCAGCATGTCGACCGCCTCGTCGGGGCTGTAGCGGCGCATACGCTCGCGCCCTGGCACACCTCGCCGGTGTGGATCGAGCAAGAACGCGGAGTCGTTCTCGGGTGGGCGCACTGCGCCCTTCAGAGCGACACGCAGACGATCTCTCACTCAAGGCCCCGCTCGTGCACATCGGCCACGGGGTCGAGCGCGAACTCTGGTGGGGCCTCCCAGTGCTCGCGTTGCCCGGCGCCGAGCCGTGCGTACCCGCGTGGGTAGGCGGGGCCGCCGAAGCCGATCTCATTCCACGCCCAGGGGTGTGAGTAGAACGCGCCGAGCACGCCGCGCATCACTACTCCCCACGCCTTCGTGACGGGCAGCTCCCAGTCGAGCTTGCCTTCGGAGAACTGCTGCACGATCTCGTGCTGGGTCTCTGAGCTGGCGGCGGCGAACCCGTCGTCTGAGCCGTGCTCGCGGGCGCTGTCGTCGAGGTTGGCCGCGACCTGCTGCCAGGTCTCGGGGTCGGGCGGCATGTCGTGGTGGCGAAACCCGTCCAGCCGGCCGGCGTGGAGCTTCGCGTCGACCATCTCAAGCACGGGGATGCGCGGCTCTGAGGCCTGGCCGGTCACGACATCACAGAACGCTCCCAGCGTGCGTGCCTCCTGTTCGGTGAAGAAGCGGATCGGCGCGACGTTCGCTACCCGGTCGAGCACGACTCCGCGTGTCTTCGCGTCCCAATGGGAGACGGCGCTCAGCACGTCGTAGTCGGGGTAGCGCCCGCGCATCTGCGGCGTGGTGCCCTTGCGCTGGTGTGGGAGCCCTGCGGGCGGCCCTGGCGTGGTGTCGCCGCCCTGCTTGGGGATATGCCCGGCCGACGAGCTCGGTGCCTGCGCCATCCTCCTCAGCGCTCCCGCTCGGCGAGCGCCGCCGCGAGGCCCATGCCACCGACGAGGGCGAGCGAGCCGGGCGCGAGCAGCGGCGGCCCCATAACGATGTTGTAGAGCGGCTCTGAGAACCCGCCGGGACGCTTTCGCACGCCTTGTATGTGGGTGTAGACGCCGATCAGTCCGTCCAGGCAGTACAGGGCAGACACAGCGGGCAGCACGGTCCTCGCTGCTCGTTTGGAGCCCACGCCTGCGAGTCCGGCGGCGGTGAGGATCGGTGAGAGCACGACGGGGGTCCACATCCACTTGTCGCCGAAGGAGCCGCGGAAGTGCTCGAAGTAGATCTCAAGGCCGAGCGGCAGCGCGCTTGCCGCGGTCGCGGCGGCGAGGGTGCGCTGCGCGCGACCGCGGCGCAGGTTTGCCAGCAGGCGCTTGGTGCTCATCGTCCTGGGAGGAGCTCGGGCAGCTTTTGGCGCAGCGCTTGGGCGATGATCCGCCGGCTGCCGGGGTCTCCGTGCAGGATCGCCTTGGCGAACGAGCGGGCCTGCTCGATCGTGATGTGCGGCGGCAGCGGCGGCACTTCGGGGTCACAGCACACCTCGAGCACGGTGGGCCGGTCGGCGGCGAGCGCCTGATCCCAGCACGCGCCGATCGCTTCGGGGTCGTCGGTGCGGATGCCGTTCAGCCCGATCATTTCCGCCCACCGCGCGTAGGGCACGTCGGGTAGTTCCTGGGACTCGACGAACTTTGGGTCGCCGGACATCGCGCGCTGCTCCCACGTGACCTGGTTGAGGTCGCGGTTGTTGAGCACGAGCACGATCAGCCGCTGGTCTGACCAGCGCTCGCGGTACTTGGCGATCGTGATCAGCTCGGCGAGCCCGTTCATCTGCATCGCCCCGTCGCCGACGAGCGCGATCACGGGCCTGTCAGGGTGCGCGAACTTCGCCGCGATCGCATACGGCACACCCGGTCCCATCGTCGCGAGGGTGCCCGAGAGGGTGGCCATCATGCCGGCGCGTAGCCGCACGTCGCGGGCGTACCAGTTGGCCGCCGAGCCGGAGTCGGAGGTGAGGATCGCGCCGTCGGGTAGGCGCTTTGAGAGCTCGTGGAAGATCAGCTGCGGGTTGATCGGCTTGGCGGGCTCGTGAGCGCGCTTATCGATGACCTGCCACCACTCGCTCATGTTCTTTTCGATCTTCTCCCGCCAGCCGCGATCGTCCTTGCGCTCGAGCAACGGCAGGAGCGCTTTGAGGGTGAGCGCGCTGTCGCCGACGAGGTTTACCTCCATTGGGTAGCGGATGCCGAGCATCCTGCCGTCCAGGTCGATCTGCACGCCGCGGGCCTGGCCCTCTTCGGGCAGAAACTCCGAGTAGGGGAAGCTGGAGCCGACCATCAGTAGCGTGTCGCAGTCCTGCATCATGTCCCAGCTGGGGCGTGTGCCCAGCAAGCCGATTGAGCCGGTGACGAACGGCAGGTCATCGGGTACGGCAGCCTTACCGAGCAGCGCCTTGGCGACCCCGGCGCCAAGCGTGTCGGCGACCTCGATCACCTCTTGGGTGGCGTGCAGCGCGCCGGCGCCGACGAGCATCGCTACGCGCTCGCCCGCGTTGAGCGCCTCGGCGGCACGCCGCAGCTGCTCGTCGTTGGGCGTGACGTTCGGGGGTGTGTAGCCGGGGCCGGAGTGAACGGTGCCGTGAGCGTGCGGTGGTGTCGGCACGGCTGGTTCCATCTGCAGGTCGTTGGGGACGATCACGCAAGTGACGGTGCGCTCGGAGAGCGCGATCCGCATAGCGCGGTCGATCAGGTGACGGATCTGGCCGGGCTCGGTTGCCATCTGGACGTACTCGTGCGCGACGTCCTTGTAGAGGGTGGTGAGGTCGACCTCCTGCTGATAGTTGCCGCCCAGGCCGAGCCTGGCCTGCTGGCCGATGATCGCGACGACCGGCTGGTGGTCGAGCTTCGCGTCGTAGAGGCCGTTGAGCAGGTGAATCGCACCGGGGCCGGAGGTGGCGAGACACACGCCGGCTTCACCTGTGAACTTCGCGTGCGCACAGGCCATGAAGGCAGCCATCTCCTCGTGGCGCACCTGGATGAACTCTGGGCAGTCATCTGCGCGGCCGAAGGCGCCCATGATGCCGTTGATGCCGTCGCCGGGGTAGCCGTAGATGCGTTTCACTCCCCACTCGGTCGCTAGGCGGTTGAGCAGGTGGTCGGCGACGGTCTCGCTCATAGCGCTCCTTTTCGGTCGGCATGGGTAAGCGCGGGGTCATGTCGTTCTCGGCGCTCATGCTCTGCCTCCTACCCTTGTGCTGGCGCCGCAAAACTCCGTCGCGATGCGTGAGCCTTCGTGCGTTGACGATGCTCGATGAGCGGTGGGCGTTCCTCGAGAGTTACGTGGCGTGTCTCCATCAGTTCGGCGGTGCTGGTGGGTGGCAGGATCATTGAGCTGCAAGGCGTTGCTGTCGGCGAACTCCGGCCCAAGGAAGCGGGTTTGGGCGGCGAGGAGCACGGCGTAGGCCATCGCTGAGAGGTCTCGCAGTGGCTGGTGGCGGTTTTGCCGCTGACCGAGGTCGACTTGGGCGAGCGCGTCCAGCCCGCAGGTTCGCCAGCTGTCGATCAGCATTGCTATCTCGACGCCGGAAGGCGGCGAACGGGATCTGTTCGAGCAGCGCCCGGCGCGCCGGCGGTCTCCCCCGCGAGCGGCTGGTCGAACACAGCCAGCTGCGGGGCATGGAGGTTGAGCAGCGGCCTTGCCATCAGCTCGGTGACGCGCCCGCCGCCTTCGGCGAGCACGGTGTCGCCGTTGCGGAACGGGCGACGGAAGGTGCCCTTGACGAGCTGTATGTCGGGGTCGCAGAGCAGCGGGCCGAGGAGCCCGAGGAGGAATCCTTCATGGAAGTCCTCGGTGTCTGTGTCGGCGAACGCGACGATTTCGCTGCTGGTGGCGGCGAGTCCTCGCCACATCGCGTCGCCCTTGCCTTGTGAGGGTCCGTAGTCGGCCAGCAGCTCAACGGCCGCCGGCATCCCGTGGAGGTCTAGCGGGTGCTCGTTCATGGTGGGCTTCCCCCGGCAGCGATGAGCTGTTGCGCTTGTTCGTAGTCCTCGTCGCGATCGTAGGTGAGCGCACCGACGAGCTTGTCGTGGTGCGAGTACCACACGGTGAACGCGCCGTCGGGGTGCTCGTCGAGTCTGCATTGGTCGTGGCCGTCGCCCCAGGCTGCGTACTTGAGGGTGTGCTGGCCGATGGTCGACCAGAAGCCGGGCACGTCTTGCCAGTGCGTGTTCTGGCCGGCGAGTACGCGCCCGGCGATCTCGCCTTGGCCGAGCGCGTCGCCCCAGTGTTCTACGCGCAGTCGTCGTCCTGCGCTGCGGTTGTGGGCGTAGGCGACGTCGCCGACAGCGAGCACCCGGTCGTGGGCGCGCATCTGCGCGTCGGTGAGGATCGCTCCCTTGACGATCGTAAGGCCAGCTTGCTCGGCTAGCTCGCTGCGGGGCTGAACCCCCATGCCGAGCACCACGTTGTCGGCCTCGATTGGGTCGCCGTGGTTGAGCGCGACGATGCGGCCGTTGTGCACGGCGGAGACCTTCACGCCCATGTGTAGCGTCACGCCGAGGTCCGCCAGCCAATGCGCTATGCGCTCGGCGGCCTCGGCGCCGAGGCGCTGCTGCTGCGGCGCTGGTTCAAGGCCTGCGAGCGTCACCTGGGCGCCGCGCTGCGCGAGCGATGCGGCTAGCTCGCAGCCGATGAAGCCGGTGCCGAGCACGATGGTATGGGTGCCTGGCTTGGCTTGTGAGGCGATACGTTCGCTGTCGGGTCGCTCGCGCATCGTCTGTACCCGCGGGTCGTCCAGGCCGGGCAGGTCGGGGCGGGATGGTTCGGCGCCGGTGGCGAGCACGATCGCGTCGGCTCTGAGCGCGTATCCGTCGGCGTGCACGGCGCCTGTGCTGGGGTCGATGGCTGTGACTTCGTAGCCGAGGCGCAGCTGGATGTCGTGCTCGTCAAACCAGCTGGGCTCCTCGATGCGGCGGGCGAGCTCCAGGGCGCTGAGGGAGAAGTCGATCGCGACCACGTGCTCGCAGCGCGCGGCGAGCTGGCCGGTGAACACGCCGATCGAGCAGCCAACCTCCAGGGCCAGGCCGTGGGTTTGCTTCGGCAGCGCTGCGAGCGTCGCCGCGTACTTTTCTTGCTCGTAGCTGCTGGTGCGGTAGCCCCAGGGGTCGGGGCTTTGCTGGTAGAGACGCTCGAAGCGCGCGAGGTCGGCGGTGGCGCTCATGCTCTCTCCGTGGTCGAGCGTGTGCGCGCCGAGCTTTGCGAGCTTGGGGTCCAGCCGATGCTGCAGGAGGAACAGGTCGAGGTCGCGGCGGGCGCGGTCGAGGGTGCTCGCGCCGATCAGTGCCCGTGACCCGCAGACCTGTGCCGCCTGGGTCGAGATCAGTCGGGCGGCGTCTGCGAGGACGACGCGGCATTCCAGGGCGAGCACGGCCGGGTCGACTGGTGCGGTCGTCCGGTCAGGCTCGGTGGCGTTCCTTGAGCCAGCGGTCGATCGTGCGCGCGACCGCATCCTGCCGAGCCGTGGCCTGTACGCGTCGGTGCGCCGGGGTCAGCGCTGACGGTCTCGCGCATGATGCTGTCGGCGAGCCCGGCCCAGGTGGCGGAGGTGCGGATGCCGTCGCGGGAGAAGTAGGGCTCGCGTGATAGCTCGCCGGGGCCGCCGAGGACCGCGAGGATGGGCGTGTCGTGGAACTCGACGCGGTGGCTCTCTGAGGCGCGCAGCCCAGATGCTTGATACCAGCCGCGGTCGATGCTGATCTGGCTGCTGGTGGTGTCGAGGTAGACGAGGCGGCGGGAGCCGTCGTGGTCTGCGGCGAGGATGAGCGCGCGCTGAACGCCGCCGGCGCCCGAGCAGAAGGTCTTGACGCCGCGCAGCACCGGCTGTCCGTTGGTGTGCTCGAGCCGGGCGGGTGGCCCCTCGCCGGCGGCTGGGTCTGCGCCCCATACGCCCAGCCGCAGCTTCCGTCCTGATCTGGGTGAGCTCGTGGAGCGAGCGGCTCGGGCGCGAGGGTCAGCCGCTCGATGCCGTTGAGGTGTCCGTCGAGGATGCGCGCGGTCGAGCGTCGCGGCGGCCACTGCCGCACGAGCGGCTCGCCAGTCCATCGGGCGGGGGTGTGAGCGCACCGGCGGCGAGAAGGTCGGCGAAGTTCTCTGTGGGGAACCGTGGTTGGCGATCGAGCTCGGCGGCGCGTTGGGCGATGCGCGCGAGCGCGTCCTGCAGTCGTGCGGTGGAGGCTCGCGGGGGTAGCTGTTGGACGCTCACGCTGGCACCTCGATCGCTGGCGGGCTGATCGCTGGGTGTTGCATCGGGGCGAGCGCGAGACCGTCGGCGCGGGCGGCAGCGGCGAGCGCTGGTAGCAGCGCAATGGTGTTCTGGCAGCCGGCACGTAGTGCTCCGGGCCCGATTGCGTCGTGCATCAACACCGCCCCGCCGTCGGCGAGCTGGCCTTGGGCGTCGGCGAGCATGTGCTGTGGCTGATCGCCGCGCCAGTCGTGCGTGTCGATCGACCAGCGCACGAGCTGCAGGCCGACCTGTGCGGCTACTCGAACGCTCGCGTCGGTGCAGATTCCCCACGGTGCCCGCCAGAGCTGCGGGCGCACGTCCACTGTGGCTAGGGCGTCGAGCGCCAGTTCGGTGTCGAGCTGTAGCTCTGCTTCGGTGAGCTCGGTGTGGCGGATGTGGCGGTCACAGTGCAGCTGGATCTCGTGGCCGGCGGCGAGCACGGTGCGGGCGAGGTCAGGGTGAGCGCGTACTCGTTCGCCGACCATGAAGAACGTCGCCGTGACTTCGCAGCGGGCGAGCTGCTCAAGCACGCGCGGCGTCCACGTCTCGTCGGGGCCGTCGTCGAAGGTGAAGCTCAGGACGTATCGCGGCTGCGCTTGGGCGCTCTCCTCTGTGGTGGCCAGGCCAGTGGCAGTCGTGCTGCTCACGGCTGGTCTTGGTACTCGCGCAGGAATCCCTCGAACAGGCGGCGGTGGCCCTCCTCGTCGTGGAGGATCGCGATCACCATGTCGTTGGTGACGGGATCGGTCTCCTCGGTCGCCTCGATGATCTCGTTGTAGAAGTCGATCGCGCCGGTCTCGGCCTCGATCACGCCCTTGATGACGTGCACGATGTCCGTTTGATGCTCGGGCGGCTGCAGGTAGGACTGTTCGGCCTGCGAAGTCCATCGAGCCGGGGACGATCCCGTAGAGCTCCTTGATGCGGTTGGCGAACTGGGTAGCGTGCCCGAGCTCCTCTTGGATGTCCTCGCGCAGGGACTTGATGATCTCCTGGGCGCGCACGCCGTCGGGGTTCACCGCATTGGCGAGGTAGCTCATCACGGTCTCGATCTCCATCCAGTACGCCTTGGTGAGCATCTCCACGATCCGCTCGCGCTCCTCACGGGCGTCCTCGGCGAGAATGCCGTTGCTGCTCTTTGTTGCTGACATGGCGGGCCTCCGGTTGCTGACTGTTTCGGTAGTCGCTTACCCCGTCGCGGCCGGATGCAACCGGCGCGCTCGGAAGCGGCTGCACGGCTGAGCGCCGAATATGGCCTGGCTGATGCTTGGAGGGTGAGATCGCACGCTTAGGCGTAGCGAGTGGCGTTCCTCGACGCCAGTGGTCGAGGTCCTCGTTGCTCATCAGCATCTCGAGGTGCAAGCTCGTGGGTTTGGTGCTGGGTGCAGGAGCCGCATCGCGATTCGCCATAGCGCGTCGTGGGCCATCTCACTGCTCCTTTTCTACGCGCCCGGATCGAGACGATCGAGGCTACCATTGAGAGCTATCCGATCGTGCCGGCGCGAACCATGTCGAGCTGGGGCGGCCCGCTGCTTGGGTGGTTGTATTCATAGAGCACGGGGTATGGCCGGGATGATGCTTGGAGGGGTGAAATCGCACGCTTGAGGCGTAGTAACTGTGCGGCGCCGGGCATTGTGCGCCGGCGCCGCGGCCGTGGCTTTGAGTACCTCGACCCCGACGGAGGGCGTGTCGACGATCCCGAGGTGCTGGAGCGGATCGCGGAGCTCGTGATCCCCCCGGCGTGGCGGGAGGTGTGGGTGTGCATGGACCCGCTTGGGCACCTGCAAGCCACTGGGGTCGACGCCGCGGGCCGCAAGCAGTACCTCTACCACGAGCGTTGGCGGGCTCACCGCGACCGACGCAAGTTCGACTCGATGATCGCCTTCGGTGCGGCGCTACCACGGCTGCGTCGTCGTGTCGCTCGCAACCTGCAGCTCCCGAGCGACGGGCGGCAGGTCGCGGGTGGGCAGTTGACCGAGCAGCGGGTGTTGGCCTTGGCGGTCCGGCTGCTTGATCTGGGGTTCTTCCGTATCGGCTCTGAGGACTACGCGGAGCGCAACGAGTCCTATGGGTTGACGACGATGCTGCGCGAGCACGTGACCGTCGAGGAGCGTGAGGTGATCTTCGATTTCCCGGCGAAGTCTGGGCAGCGGCGGGTGCAGGCGATCGCCGACCCCGAGGCGCTGGTGATGGTCGGGGCCCTCAAGCGGCGGCGCACCGGCTCGCAGCTGCTGGCCTACCGCGCGAGCAACGGCTGGAGGGACCTGACCGCCGAGGAGGTGAACGCCTACCTGAAGCAGTGCTTGGGTGGGGAGTTCACCGCCAAGGACTTTCGTACCTGGAACGCGACGGTGCTCGCCGCGGTCGCGCTGGCAGGCGCAGAGAAGGTGAAAGGAAAAGCCGCGCGTGAGCGGGAGGTCAAACAGGCGATCAAGACGGTTGCCGCGTATTTGGGTAATACGCCCGCGGTGTGTCGTGCGTCATATGTGGACCCGAGGGTGATCGACCGTTTTCAGGCCGGGGTGACGATCGCTGAGACAATCGGTCGCGCTGGCCCGGATCTTGGCAAAGCGAGAGTCCGTGCTCGCGTCGAGAAGGCGGTACTGGAGTTGCTCGCGGATGCCAGCGACAGTGCCTGAACCGTTCGCGTGCGCCAGTGAGCGAGATGCTCACGATCTGGATGGCTTGCCCCGCAGGACTGTCTCCTCGAGTGAGGAGCGCAGCTCAGCAACCGACTCGTAGACATCGATGGCGCCTGCTTCGCACAACTCTTCTTTTGAGAAGCCGCCGGTCATCACCGCGAGCGTTTGCACGCCGGCGCGCTGGGCTGCTTGGACGTCCCAGGGTGTGTCGCCGATCATCACCGCCTGCTCCGGTTGCGCGTCCGCGCATTCCAGGGCAGCGTTCACGAGGTCGGGCTGGGGCCTGGTCGCTTGCACGTCGCTGGCGCTCGTCCATCCGTCGGCGAGCTGGCGCGCGCCGAGCAGGTCGATGTAGTGCTCGATCTCGGGCTTCTTGGCGGAGCTTGCGAGGATGACCGTGTGGCCGCGGTCGCGTAGGTCGCTGAGTAGCTCGCTGGCTTGGCTGACGGCTTCGACTTCGCCGATCATTTCGCTGTAGCGCTCGCTCTCGCGTGAGCGGATCTGATCGCCGAGCCGGTGCTCCACGTCAGCGTCGGTGACCTTCTCGACTAGCTGGGCGCCGCCCATGCCGATGTGACGGTGAAGGCGCCAGATCGGGAGGATGATCGCGTGGTCGCGGAACGCGCGATACCAGGCAAGCGCGTGCTGGTAGTTGGTGTCGACGAGTGTCCCGTCGACATCGAGGATCGCCACGGTCATCGCTGCACGTCGGGATAGGCTCGCATGTCAGTGGGCGGGCACGGTCTCGTTACCGTGCTGCTGTTGGTCTGCTCCGAGGTCGCTTGCGATCTCCTCGAGGGAGCGGCCCTTGGTCTCGGGCACTCTGGCGAGGAAGAAGATGAGGGCGAGCACGCCGAAGCCGGCGTAGAGCCAGAAGGTGCCCTCGCGGCTGATCGCCCCCACGAGCGTGAGGAAGAACGAGGAGACGAGGAAGTTGGCGCTCCAGTTGCCGACGGTGGAGAGGCTCATCGCGGGGCTGCGGACCTTCAGCGGGAATATCTCGGAGATCATCAGCCAGAACACCGGGCCGAGGCCGACCGCGAACGAGGCGATGTAGGCGATCAGGCACACCAGCGCCAGCCAGGAGTCGTTGTGCTGCAGGCTGTTGGAGGAGAAGAACACACCGAGCAGCGCGAGCGAGAGGATGCACCCTGCGGTGCCGACGATCAAAAGTAGTCGTCGCCCTACGCGGTCGAGCAGCACGATCGCGACGATCGTGAAGATGACGTTGGTGATCCCGACCGACAGCGCCTGGGTGATCGCGGAGTTCGTGGATAGCCCGGTGAACTTGAGGATCGTCGGCGCGTAGTAGATGACGGTGTTCACGCCGATGAACTGCTGCGCGATCGCGAGCGCCAGCCCGACGGCGACCAGGGGGCGTACCTGTGGGCGCCATACCTCGCGGAACCCTCCGGCTTCTTTGGCGGCCTCCTTGATTTCCTCGAGCTCCTCGTCTGCCTCCTCCTCGCTGGTGCGGGCGCGGCACAGAACGTCGCGTGCCTCCTGCTCGCGGCCTTGCTCGACCAGCCACCGGGGTGAGAACGGTTGGAAGTACATGCCGATCGCCAGCGCGAGCCCTGGAAGCGCGCCGAGGCCGAGCATCCGGCGCCAGTTGTCGGTTGCGTCCTTGAGCGCCCAGTTGACGAGGTAGGCGGCCATGATGCCGCTGACGATCATCAGCTGGTTGAAGGAGGTCACGCCGCCGCGGATGCGCTTGGGCGCGAGCTCTGAGATGTACATCGGCGAGACGAACGAGGCGGTCCCGACGGAGATGTCGAGCACGAAGCGGGCGGCGATCAGCTCAGGTGCGGTCTGCGAGAAGGCGGAGGCGAGGGCGCCAATCACGTAGATGCAGCCGGAGATGATCTTGGTACGTCGGCGTGAGATCGCGTCGGCGGAGAACCCGGAGAGGATCGCCCCTACGACGGCGCCGATCAGCAACGAGCCGACGAATGCTTGTTCGTTGAATTCGCCGCCGCCGAGGTCCTTGCCGATGAACGGCAGCGCCCCGGAGATGACGCCTGTGTCGTAGCCGAACAGGAACCCCCCGAGCGCGGCGACGAGGGCTAGGCGCAGCACGAAGCGGTTGCGGCCGCTCAGCGCCTCTTTCAGGAAGTCCATCGTGCCCGCTCGCTCATCTCGGTGGCCGCATACCCGCGGTCGTCCGATGTGAATCGCACCGGACAGGCGGTGCGATTACGGGTTGGCAGGACGGCCGGTTGGGTAGATGCGCGGTGTGAGTCGCCGGCGTTTGATGGAGGAATGATGGGATCTGTCGTGGTGGCGGTGACGGGTGCGAGCTCGGGTGTAGGGCGCGCCACCGCGCAGGCGTTCGCGCGTGAGGGTGCGACGGTTGGGCTGATCGCCCGCGGGCAGGAAGCCTTGGCCGCCACGGCGTCTGAGGTGCAGTCGCTGGGCGGGAGCCCGGTGGTGTTGGAGTGTGATGTCGCTGACCCGCAGGCGCTCGAGGAGGCAGCGGGCACGCTGGAGGAGCACGGCGAGATCGGGGTGTGGGTGAACAACGCGATGGCGAGCGTGTTCGCCCCCACGTGGGAGATCACCGCCGATGAGTTCCGACGGGTGACTGAGGTCACGTATCTCGGGGTGGTGTATGGGACGTTGTGTGCGCTTTCGCGGATGCGCTCGCGGGATCGTGGTGTGATCGTGCAGGTCGGCTCGGCGCTGGCCTATCGTGGCATCCCCTTGCAGAGCCCTTACTGTGCGTGCAAGCACGCGATCCAGGGGTTCACCGAGTCGCTGCGTTGCGAGCTGATGCACGAGGGCAGCGGGGTCCGGGTGACGATGGTTCAGTTGCCGGCTATGAACACGCCGCAGTTCGACACGGTGCGTACACGGCTCCCCCGGCACCCGCAGCCGGTGCCACCGATCTATCAGCCGGAGGTCGCCGCGCGGGCGATCGTGGCCGCCGTCAGCGAGCCGGCGCGGCGAGAGTGGTGGGTCGGCGCGTCGACCGCTGTCACGCTGCTCGGCAATGCGCTCGCTCCCGGCGTCGGCGACCGCTATCTGGCGAAGACGGGGTTTGACGCCCAGCAGACCGATGAGCCTGTGCAGGCGGGGCGGCCGGACAACTTGTTTGCGCCGCTTCCGGGCGAGCGCTCAGCGCACGGCGACTTCGATAAGCAGGCCAAGCCGCGCAGCGTGCAGTGGGAGCTCACGCGCCACCGGCGGCTGGTTGGCGCCGGCGCTGTGGTCGCGGCGGGGCTTGTGGGGATTGGCGCGATGCGGCGGGGGCGATGAGCAAGCAGGCGCCGGCGATCGGCTCATATGGGCTGATCGGGGACTGTCACAGCGCCGCGCTGGTTTCGGCTGAGGGTTCGATCGACTGGTCCTGTCTGCCGCGTTTCGATAGCGGCAGCTGCTTCGGACGGCTGCTTGACCGTGAGCGCGGAGGATTCTGCACGGTAGGCGTGGAGGGCGAGGCGAGCTGGCGGGGCGTGAGCTATATCGAGGACACGCTGGTGCTCGAGAGTCTCCTTGAAGGGCCGCAGGGGACTGTGCGAGTGAGGGATTTCTTTGCGATGCGCGAGCACGGGGCGCTTGAGCCGCATCGTGAGCTGGTGCGGATCGTGGAGTGCGAGCGCGGCAGCGCGGAGGTGCGCTTCGAGGTGGCACCCCGGTTTGACTACGGGGCGGTGCGGCCGTGGCTGCGTCGCGCCGCGGTAGACGTGTTTACGGCGATCGGCGGCGACGACGGGCTCTTGGTTTGGAGCGACGGCGAGCTGCGCGTCGAGCAGGAAGCGATCGTCGCGGGCGGCCAGATCCATGCCGGGGAGCGGCTGCGACTGTTGATCCGGTTCGTGCGCCCGCATCTGCTTGAGCGAGAGCAGAGCGCGTTGGATGCGGGGAAGGTGGACGAGCGTCTTGAGGAGACCGTGCAGTGGTGGCGCGCTTGGCGTGAGCGGTTGAGCAAGGACGGCCCCGATCACGATGCGGTCGTGCGTTCGGCGTTGACGCTGAAGGCGCTGACCTACGCGCCGACCGGGGCGATCGTGGCTGCCCCCACGACCTCGTTGCCGGAGACGTTGGGCGGCGAGCGCAACTGGGATTACCGCTTCAGCTGGGTGCGGGACTCGACGCTGACGGCGCACGCGCTGGCGGAGCTTGGCTGCGAGCGTGAGGCCCGGCGGTTTCGCCATTTCATCGTGCGCACTAGCGCCGGGCACGCCGAGGACCTGCAGATTCTGTTCGGGATCGGTGGTGAGCGACGCATCTCTGAGGAATGCCTGGAGCTGGAGGGCTATCGTGGCTCGCGGCCGGTACGGGTCGGTAACGAAGCTGCCGGTCAGCTGCAGTTGGACGCCTTCGGCGAGATCCTCAATCTGGCGTGGCGGTGGCATCGCCGTGGGCACTCCCCTGACGATGACGAATGGCGGTTCTTCTCAGAACTCGTCGACACTGCGGTGCAGCGGTGGTCTGAGCCCGACCGGGGGATCTGGGAGTGGCGGGGTGAGCCGCGGCATTTCGTTCACTCCAAGGCGTGCTGTTGGGCGGCGGTGGACAGCGGCCTCAGGCTGGCTGAGGAGTGCGCGCGCACGGCGCCGACGCGGCGCTGGGAGAAAGCGCGGAAGGAGATGCGCGAGGCGATCGAGACGCGCGGCTATGACTCTGAGCGTGGCGTGTTCGTGCAGTGCTTTGACGAGCCGGCGTTGGACGCCGCGCTGCTGCTGCTGCCGGTCGTGGGGTTCGTGGAGTTCGATGATGAGCGGATGCTCCGCACCGCTGACGCGGTGCGCGCGGAGCTTGATGCGGACGGGTTTCTCTACCGCTACCGCCAGGACGATGGGCTGCCCGGCCGGGAGGGCGCGTTCCTTGCCTGCTCGTTCTGGCTGGCTGAGTGCTACGCCCGCCAGGGCAGGTTGCCGGAGGCGCGGGAGGTGTTCGACCGGACGATGGGCGCCGCCAGCCCGCTCGGCTTGTTCTCAGAGCAGGTCGATCCCACCAGCGGTGAGCTGCTGGGCAACTATCCGCAGACGCTTACGCACCTCTCGCATGTCGCCGCGGTCGTCGCGCTCGCGCAGGCCGAGCCGCGAGCGACGCCGGTTTGAGCAACGACGGTTTGGGTATGTGACTGGCATGGAATTTGGAGGCATTTTCATTCTCGTGCTGGTGCTGATCGTGGTTGGCGTGCTCGGCGGCGGGCTGTATGCGTTGAGCATGTGGCTGCGCGGCAAAAAGCTGGCGCCCGAGGGCGATGAGATTGAGGGCGGCCGGGATGAGGGTCCGCGGCCCGAGCACGTCGAGGTCGAGAACGAGCAGAACGCTCGTTTCGTCGGCACTCGCTGAACGAGACACGATCGCGGGTCGGGCCGGTGAGCAGCGCAGACGCCGAGAGCCCCGCGGAGCATCCGGCCCGCGGGGCGAAGCCCGTTGTCGAGCAGCTCACGGCGAGGGCGTTCACGGTGCCGACGGACGCGCCGGAGGCCGATGGCACGCTTAGCTGGGATACGACGACGATCGTCGTCGTGGAAGCCCGCTCAGCTGGACATACCGGCGTTGGCTATAGTTACGCGGCGGGTGCGGCAGCCGCGCTGGTTTCAGAGCTCCTTGGCGAGGCGGTTGTTGGCGGGGATGCGCTTTCGCCGTCGGCGGCGTGGGCAGCGATGCGTCGTGCGGTGCGCAACATCGGCTATCCGGGGGTGGCCTCGAGCGGGATCTCGGCCGTAGATGTCGCGCTCTGGGACCTGAAGGCAAGGTTGCTTGGGGTCGCGTTGAGCACTCTGCTGGGTCGGGTCCGCGAGCGGGTGCCGGTGTATGGCAGCGGCGGGTTCACCACCTACACCCCGGAGCAGATGCAGCGCCAGCTCACTGGCTGGGTGGCACAGGGAATCGGCGCGGTGAAGATGAAGGTGGGCTCAGAGCCTGACCGTGATCCTGAGCGCGTTCGACATGCCCGCAGCGTGATCGGCGATGGGGTCGAGTTGTTCGTGGACGCGAATGGCGCTTACTCGCGTAAGCAGGCGCTGGCGCTCGCCGAGACGTTCGCGCGAGAGGCTCGGGTGTCGTGGTTTGAGGAGCCGGTCTCCTCCGATGACCTCGAGGGACTCAGATTGCTGCGAGACCGCGCCCCTGCGGGGATGGAGGTCGCCGCAGGCGAGTACGGCTATGACCTTTTCTACTTCCGGCGGATGCTCGACGCCGGCGCGGTCGACGTGCTGCAGGCAGACGTGACGCGCTGCGGCGGCATCACCCAGATGCTGCAGGTGGGTGCACTGTGCGCCGCGCGTGGCTTGCGGCTCTCTGCGCACACAAGCCCGGCGCTGCACGCGCACGTGTGCGCGGCGATCGAGCCGCTTGCGCACGTCGAGTATTTCCACGACCACGCCCGCATCGAGGAGCTGCTGTTCGACGGCGCCCCGCCGCTGCGCGAAGGCGGGCTCTGGCCGGACCCGACAGTCCCTGGGATGGGGCTGTCGTTGCGTGAGGGCGAGGCGGAGCGCTACGAGCACTGATGCCGAACACGGCGCACGCCTACGAGCACGTGGAGGGGATCTACCTGCCGATCGCCGTGGGCGTGTTCGTGCTCGTGCTCGGCACGCTGCTGGTGCTGCTGATCGCAGGCGCGAGACGCAGGACGCCGGGGCGGCGCTCGCAGGCGCTCGTGCTGGAGACGGCGTATGCGTGCGTCCTGGCGGCCGTGGTGGCTTTCTTGCTGTGGGTGACGTTCACTGCGGAGACGCCGATCGATCGCACGGCCGCGCATCCTGGGGTTCGGATCAAGGTGATCGCCGCGCAGTGGAGCTGGCGCTTCATCTACTCGGACGGCGTGAGCATCGCCGATGTCGACACGTGGCATCCGACGCCGGCGTATGTGCCGACGGGCAGCGAGGTTGAATTCGTGGGTAGCTCTGAGGATGTGATTCACGGCTTCTGGGTGCCCGGTCTTCACTACCAGCGGCAGTTCGTGCCGGGCTACACGACCCGCTTTGATCTCCTGTTCCAGACGCCCGGCTATTACGGCGGTGAGTGCTCGGTGCTCTGTGGAGAGGATCACAGCGAGATGCACTTCGCCATCCGGGCAGTCAGCCCGCAGCGCTTCGGAGTGTGGCTCGCGCACGAAGCCGCCCGGCAGGGAGTGTCGTCGTGAACGCGGTTGCGGTGCCTGCCCGTGCGGCGTCGCGCACGTTCGCCTCGAGTGACCACAAGCGGATCGCCGGCGCGGCCTGCATGGTCGCGTTCGTGTTCTTCCTGGCGGGTGGGCTGTTGGCGTTGTTGATGCGAAGCCAGCTCGCGGCGGACGGCGGCGTGGTCTCCCAGCAGACCTACAACGAACTTTTCACGATGCATGGCTCGACGATGGTCTACCTCGTGATCGTGCCGGTCGCGCTCGCGGTCGGCGTGTACTTCGTCCCCTTGCAGGTCGGGGCGGCCGAGATCGCAGGGCCGCGTGTGGCGCTGGCGGGCTTCTGGTTGCTGTTGTGTGGCGGTGTGAGCATGTGGTCGGGGTTTCTGACCAGCGGCGGCGCCGCGGCGGCCTCCTGGTGGGGGTTCGACCCGCTCTCAGATTCGATCCACTCTCCTGGCAGCGGCATGGAACTGTGGATCTTCGGGGTGATGCTGGCGACGCTCGGGCAGATCCTGTGGGCGGGCTGCATCCTGTCGACCGCGCTTCGCCGGCGTGCGCCGGGGATGACGCTGATGCGGATGCCGGTGTTCACCTGGACGATGGTCGTGACCTGCGTGATGGTTGTGTTCGGGTTCCCCGCGCTGCTGCTCGCCCTCGGGTTGCTGTGGGCGCAACGGCACTTCGGGGATGTGCTCATCGGCGGCGCCGGCGCGGTGGACTACCAGGCGCTGTTCTGGTTCTACGGGCACCCAGTTGTGTACGTGATGTTCTTCCCGTTCGTGGGGATGGTCGGCGAGGTGCTGGCCACGTTCTCATCCCGGCGGTTTTTCGGCTACTCCGCGTTCGTGGTCGCGCTGCTCGCTTTCGCTGGCTTGTCGATGACGGTGTGGGCGCACCACATGTACACGTTCGGGGTGCTCTCGAACAAGTATTTCGCGCTGACATCGACCGCTTTGATCGTCCCGGCGGGTGTGGAGTATTTCGATTTCCTAGCGACGCTGTGGCGAGGCAGGCTGCGTTTCACCACCTCGTTCTTGTTCGCCCTCGGCTTCCTCGTGCAGTTCCTCGTGGGTGGGTTGACGGGGGTGATCCTTGCCTCGCCGCCGTTGGATTACGGGCTGAACATGTCGTATTTCGTGGTGGCGCATTTTCACTACACGATCTTCGCGGGCAGCGCGTTCGGCTTGTTCGCTGGCATCTACTACTGGTTTCCGAAGATCACCGGGGCGATGTTGCGCGAGCGTCTCGGCAAGCTGCACTTCGTGCTGATGGTAATCGGGACGAACGTGACCTTTTTCCCGATGTTCATCCTGGGTGCTGAGGGCATGACGCGGCGGATTGCGCGCTATCCCGCCTCAACGGGTTGGCAGGGGTTGAACATTCTGGAGACTGCCGGGTCGGTCGTGATCGCGCTGTCGGTGCTGGTGTTCATGTGGAACATGCTGGTCTCGTTGCGTGACCGGCGCGAGGCTGGAGATGATCCTTGGGGGGCGCAGACGCTCGAGTGGGCGACGAGCTCGCCGCCACCCCGCCACAACTTCCATGAGCTGCCGCCGATACGCAGCTACGCGCCCCTTTTGGATCTGCGCGAGGCGCGCGAGGAGGTGGGCGTGTGAGACGCGCGGCTGTCGTCCTGCTCGTCTGGGGGTTGTGGCTGGCGGTGCTGACCGGCGTGCAGGCCGTGTTCGCCCCGAAACTGATCCAGTTCGCGATCCCGGCGGTGGCCAGCGCAGCGTGTGTGCTCGTCGGGCTTGTGGTGTGGGCGCTCGACATCCGCCAGGGGCAGGTTGGTGGGCCGCGGCTGATCACCGACAGCTCCGTCGCTACGGTCGCGCTGGTCGTCGGGGTTGCCGTGGCGCTCATCGGCGCCGGGTTCGGGCTGTGGCTGATCTTGATCGGCGTCGGCATCATGGCGCTCGGCCTCGGCGGCGTGGTGCGTGAGCAGCGCGAGCGCTCGCGGGAGCTGCGTAGGGAAGGCTTGCGGTGAGCGCGCAGCCGCCCACGCTCAGCCGTCTGCTGGGTACGTGGGCCTTGGACCCCGTGCTGCTCTGTGTGTCTGGGGATGACGGCTGGGCTTTACGTGTGGGGCATGTGCCGCGCCTCCTCGCCCTGGCCGATCTGGCGGGCGGTTTCGTTTCTGGCGGGGCTGGTGGTCCTGGCGCTCGCGTTGATGTCGGGGATCGACCAGTACGCGGATGAGCTGCTGTCGGTGCATGTGATCGAGCATCTGCTGCTGATCCTCCTCGCACCGATGCTGCTGTTGTGGGGTGCGCCGGTGCGCCTGGCGCTGAGCGCCTCCACGCCGGCTGCTCGACGTGTGCTGGTAGTGGTTCTGCGTAGCCGCCCGGTGCGCTTGTTGACGAGGCCGGCGTGCGGGTTCCTGTTGTTCACGGTTGTGGTGCTCGCCACGCATTTGACGGGTGTCTATGAAGCGGCGCTGCGCGACCAGACACTCCATGCGCTCGAGCACGCCGCCTACTTCTGGACGGGCACGCTGTTCTTGCTGCCGCTGCTCGCGGCCGACCCGATTCCGCGCCCGCCTGGTGCGATCGCGAGGTTCTCGTGGCTCATGGCCGCGATGCTCGTGATGTCGATTCCTGCCGGCGTGTTCCTGTTCGATGAGCACGTCCGCTACCCGTTCTATTTGGCGCCGGCGCGGGACCTGCACGTCTCGGCGCTGGCGGACCAGCAGACAGCTGGGGTGCTGATGCTGGTGGCTGGCGGCGTGGTGATGGGTGTGCTGGCGATCGTGATCGCGATGAGCGCGATGCTCGCCGAGGAGCGACGCCAGCAGCGCCGCGACCGCTACGCCGACCGGAGTACCGGGTTGCCGGTGCGGGAGCTGGCGGGTCGATGAGACGCCGGCTGATGATGATGGTGGCGCTTGTGTGCGGCGCGCTCGCGCTGACTGACTTCGCCGCTCACTGGGACGCCAGCGCAACCCCCTCGCCCACTTCCACTGCCGCTCCTTCTGGGCTGGTGGCGCAGGGTCACGCGCTGTTCGACTCCTCCTGCGCGTCATGCCACGGTCTGAGCGCGCAGGGCATCAGTGGCCGCGCCCCGAGCCTGCATGGCGTCGGCGCGCTGGCGGCGGACTTCTACCTGCAGACCGGGCGAATGCCGCTGCCCAACCCGAAGGCGCAGCCGCTGCGGACGAGTCCTGCATTTCCGCCGAGCAAGATCAAGGCGCTCGTCGCCTACGTCGGATCGTTCGGCGGCCCTGGCATCCCAACGGTGCAGCCGAACCGAGGATCGCTCGCGGAAGGGCAGCGTCTGTTCGGACTGGACTGCGCGGGCTGCCACACGATCCAGGGTCAGGGCGGGATCGTGACCGGCGCGATCGTCCCTGCGCTGAATCAGGCGACACCGAGACAGGTCGGTGAGGCGGTACGGATCGGCCCGTATGTGATGCCTCGCTTCGGCGAAGGCGAGCTCACCGACACGGAGGTGAACTCGCTCGCGCGCTACATCCAGAGCATCCAGCACCCAGACAACCTGGGCGGCTGGGGCATCGGTCGGATCGGCCCGATCCCCGAGGGGATGGTCGCGTGGCTGCTGGCCGCGGCCGCGCTGTTGTTGATCGCCAGGCTGCTCGGCGAGCGCACGAGCGAGCAGCCCGAACGTCCACCGCGGCCAGGGGGCGGCGCGTGAGCCGGGCCTGGAAGGCGATCGTGATGTTCGTGCTGTGGCGCACCGGAGCGCTGCGCGCACGCGGCCAGCAGCCCGAGGTGGACCCGTCTGAGCGGCACACAGGCGCACCCGCATGGGCGGAGCTATTGGTCGTGGCTGTGCTGCTGCTGGTGCCGGTCGCGGCGCTCGCGTTCGTCGCTTTGTTCGTGCTCGACCCGAATACGCAGCTGCTGGGTCTCGCACTCGGCGCGGCGCTCGCTTTGCTGGCTTGTGCGCTCGTGCTCGCGGGCCGCTGGCTGGTGCCACAAGAGACGAAGGTCGAGCAGCGCCCCCGACTGGCCGACCCGGACGCTGCTCGTGAGGTCACCGAGCAGGCCGCCGAGGGTGTGGAGGGCGTCACTCGCCGACGGCTTCTCGCCGGCGCCGCCGGGGTCGCGGGCGCCGGGCTGACGGCGGCGGTCGTGATTCCCGTGGCGGCGCTCGGCCCTGGTCTCGAGGAGCAGCTGCGACGCACACCGTGGCGGGCAGGGCGCGCGCTCGTGGACGAGCAGGGCAACCCGATGCTCGCGGCCGACATCATCGAACGGAGCTTTCAGACCGCGTTCCCGCAGGGCGCCGATCAGGAGGACCTGGGCTCCCCCGTCGTGGTGGTGCGCGTTGACCCCGCGACGCTGCGGCTACCCGCCGAGCGTGCGGACTGGGCGCCGCAGGGCATCCTTGCCTACTCGAAGATCTGCACCCATGCCGCGTGCGCTATCTCGCTGTTTCGAGACCCGCTCAGCCCATCCACCGAGTCCAAGGGGCCGGCGCTGGTGTGCCCCTGCCACTACTCCACGTTCGACGTGCTGGACGGTGGCAGCGTCGAGTTCGGCCCCGCAGGCAGGCCGCTGCCGCAGCTGCCGCTGACTATCGACAGCGCCGGTGTGCTGCGCGCTGCTGGGCCGATGTCGGGGCCTGTCGGCCCGTCCTGGTGGGGAGACCCATCGTGAGCCACACCGCCAAGGACCGGCCGGTAGACGCGGTGGCGTTCGTGGATGAGCGGCTGGGCGCAGCGCGTGGGATGCGGTGGCTGATGGATTACGTGTTCCCGGACCACTGGAGCTTCCTGCTGGGCGAGATCGCCCTGTACTCGTTCGTGGTCCTGGTCCTCACGGGCACGTTCTTGGCGCTGCTCTTCGACCCGGACACGACGCAGACCGTCTACCACGGCGGCTACCAGGCGCTGCAGGGCCAGAGCGTCTCAAATGCCTACGCCTCCACGTTGCACATCTCCTTTGACGTGTCGGGCGGGCTGCTCGCCCGGCAGGTTCACCATTGGGCGGCGCTGGTGTTCGTCGCGGCGATCACCCTCCATCTGCTGCGGATCGTGTTCACCGGCGCGTTTCGCAAGCCCCGCGACATCAACTACTTCGTCGGCGTCACCCTGTTGGCGCTCGCGATCTTGGATGGCTTCGCTGGCTACTCGCTCCCCGACGATCTGCTCTCGGGGATGGGGCTGGCGATCGCGTGGGCGGTCGCGATGTCGCTCCCTTTGATCGGCGGCCCGTTTGCGACGGCGTTGTGGGGCGGCAGGTTCCCTGGGTCGACGGCGTTTGAGTCGCGGCTGTTCATCGCGCATGTGTTCCTGCTACCGGCGATCATCGGTGGCCTGATCGCGGTGCACTTGGCGATCATCATGCGCCAGCGCCACTCTCAATTCGCCGGCCCCGGCCGGCGCGAGGACAACGTGGTGGGCACCCCGATGTGGCCTGGGTACGCGCTGCGCTCGCTGGGCTTGTTCGCGGCGGTCGCCGCGCTGCTGGTGGTGATGGGCGGCCTGATCCAGATCAACCCGGTGTGGCTGTGGGGCCCCTATCACCCCTATATCGGCACGAACGGCGCGCAGCCGGACTGGTATCTGGGGTGGCTGATCGGCGCGCTGCGACTGATGCCGAACCTGGAGATCCACGCCTTCGGACACACCCTCGTACCGAACCCGTTTTTTGGCGGGGTGTTGTTTCCCGGCATCGTGTTCGGGCTGTTGTATGCGCTGCCGTGGCTTGACCGGCGCTTCATCAGCAGGGACTACCGGCGCCACGATCTGCTTGAGCGTCCGCGCGATCATCCGCGGCGCAGCGCGCTTGCCGCTGCGCTGCTCTCGGCGGTGGCGGTGGTGTTCGCGGCGGGCTCGGCCGACCGTCTGTTCTTCCAGTTCGGGTTTGGCTATGAAGGCGCGGTGTGGTTCTTCCGTGGCGCGTTCCTTGTCGTGCCGGTCATCGCCTATCGCGTCACGAAACGGGTGTGCGCGGGACTCGCGCGAGAGCAGGCGCATCCGTTGCGGGGCTGGAGTGGCCACATCGTTGTCCGTAACCGCAGTGGGGGCTTCGACGCTGACGCCGAAGCTATCGAGCTTGATACGGCCGAGCACTCGAGATGAACGTCATCCCCTGCTGGTCGTGCAGCCTGATTGCGTGCGCCGTGTCTAACTTCCGCTCTGCTGCTGGTCTTTGATGGCGGCGCGCATGATCAGGCGGGCCCGGTGCGCCTCGCTGCGCAGACCGGCTCTTGAGATCATCGGCTCCGCGACGGGCGTGGGGACTCTGAGGAGCCGGCGCGCTGCTTCGGAGAGGCTGGTGAGCTGTGGCGCCGGTGCGCCGCGCCAGCCTGGGGGGCGAGGCGTTGGCGCGGATGTGGCGTGGGTGCTCATGCTGTGGTTGAGATGAGTGTTGAGGTGTCGCTGTTGAAGTGCGGCAGGATCTCGTTGGCGTAGGTCTGGAAGAAGCGTTCTTGGTCGGGGCCGATCTGCTGGATGTAGAGCTCGTCGAACCCGGCGTCGCGGTAGCGACGGATCGCCTGCAGGTGCAGGTCGAGGTCGGGGCCGCACGGGACGGCTTCGGCCACCATGTCCTCGCTGATGAGTTCGCTTGCTTGCTCGAAGTGTGCGGGGGTCGGCAGGATCTGCGCGAGCTCGCCGGGTAGCTGCTCGTTGGGCCACAGCCGGTGTGCGGTGGCGCGTGCTTGGTGCTCGTCAGGGGCCCAGCAGACCTTCATGCCGCCCGCGACAGGCCCGTTTCCGCCGGCGTCGCGGAACCGTTTGACTTCTTCCTTCTCGGGCTGGACGGTGCAGTAGCCGTCGCCGATTCTGGCGGCGAGGCTGGTGGCCTTGGGGCCGAACCCGGAGATGAGGATCGGCGGTGTCTGCTCGGGCAGGTCATAGATGCGGGCGTTCTCTACTTGGTAGTGGTGGCCCCGGTGGCTTTGCATCCCGCCCTGCCAGAGGGTGCGGATGACCTGCACGGCCTCCTCGAGCATCTCCAGGCGCTCGTCGGCCGCCGGCCAATGGTCGCCGAGGATGTGCTCGTTGAGCGCCTCGCCGCTGCCGAGGCCGAGCGCGAAGCGTCCCTCCAGCAGCACCGCGCAGGTCGCGGCGGCCTGTGCGATTACGGCCGGGTGGATGCGGACGGTGGGGCACGTCACTGCGGTTGTGACCTTCATCGTGGAGGTCGCCTGTACGAGGGCGCCGATGGTCGACCAGACGAAGCCGCTGTGTCCCTGCTCGTCGTTCCAGGGGTGGTAGTGGTCTGAGATCCACAGCCCTTGGAAGCCGGCGTCCTCGGCCATGCGCGCCTGCGCGATGAGCTCGCGGGGGTCGAACTCCTCGCTGGACAAGAAATAGCCGATCCTCACCTCATGGTCTCCTTGATCGCGGGTTCGCGGCTTTTCTACCCCACAGCGGCGTGACTCAATCGTTGCGCAGCGTCTGAGCGCTGCGACTCGTGCAGTTCTTCTGGGGACGGATGAGCGCAGCGTCAGGAGGGTCATCGTGGCGCCCCTCGAATAGACATTGATGGCCGACGCTCCCGAGGGCGTGGTGCTTGAGCGCAGCCGTGACCTGGCGGGCCGGCGACACCATCCCTACTACCGCAGACTGTTGCTGTGCGCGATCGCCGTCTTGCCGGTGCTAGCGCTGCTTGGCGTGTTCGGCCAGAAGCCGAGCACGAGTTCGGCTGACGCAAGTGCCGCGAGCCTGAGCGTCACGGCGCCGGCTCGGCTGCGCAGCGGATTGATCTTCCAGGTGAAGGTCAGGGTGATGGCCCACCGTCAGATCAAGAAGCCCGAAATCGTCTTCGATGAAGGATGGTGGGAATCGATGAGCGTCAACTCAATCGAGCCCGAACCGACAGAATCGCGCTCCAAGGACGGGCGAGTCGTCCTGTCATACGGCAAGCTCGAACCGGGCGAATCGCTGACCAGCTGGATCTACTTCCAGGTGAACCCGACGAACGTCGGCAAGCGCCGTGAGGACGTTCAGCTCGATGACGGCGAAACCCCGCTCGTGAGCGTCCATCGTTCGCTGACGATCTTCCCTTAGCTCATGGACCTCGTAATCCGCGCCACCGTCGTCTTCTTCTTCATCTTCCTGGTGACTCGCGTCGTTGGTCGGCGCCAGCTCTCAGACCTCGAGCCATTTGACTTCATTCTGCTCGTGGTCTTGGGTGATCTAGTCCAGCAGGGCATCACGCAGAGTGATCAGTCGGTGACGGGCACGCTGACTGTGATCTCGACTATCGCGCTACTCTCGGTAGCGGTGAGCTGGATCTCATTCCGCTCTCCCCGCGCACGGCTGATCGCCGAGGGGGAGCCGATCGTGCTCGTGCAGGACGGCAGGCCGGTCGAGCGTAACATGCGACGAGAGCGCATTACGCTCGCAGACATCCAAGAGGAGGCCCGCCAAGCACAGATCGCCTCGATCGGCGACATCCAGTGGGCGATCCTCGAGAACGACGGAAGGATCAGCTGCATTCCCCGCCGCGAGTGACGGCGGGTAGGAACTGATGATGGCCGGCGACGCTCAACCACCACACGCCGATCGCGAGAGTCGCGCCGGTGCCCCTGGGCGCCGGGAGACGGGCCTTGAGCGTCTGGATCGCAATCTGGAGGAGATGACCGGCGAGCTGCGCGTGGTCGTCACGGGCGTACAGGTGCTCTTTGCCTTTCTCTTGATCGTGCCGTTCAACACCGGGTTCGCGCATGTCGGAGATTTCGAGCGCACCGTGTATTTCGTGACGCTGGTGTTGGCGGCGCTCGCAGCGGTCTGCATGATCGCGCCGTCTGCTGAACACCGCTTTCTTTTCCGTCACGACGACAAGCGCCACATCGTGTTCAACTCAAACCGCGTGGTGATCGCGGGCCTGGTGTGCTTGGCGCTCGCGATGTGTGGCTGTCTGCTGCTTGTCACGACCAAGTTGTTTGGTGTGAGCGCGGGTGTGGTGACGGCGGCGCTGGGCGCGGTCCCGTTTGTGCTGCTGTGGTTCGTGCTGCCGCTGAGGAGGTTGCGCCTGCTCGACGAGCGCGATCCGACTCGAGGTCGGTAGCGCGTCGGCGGCTTCGCCGCCTGGCTAGTGAGCGAGTGGCTTCACCGTTTTCGGAACAGGGTGTCGGCGTCGGTGATCTTCGCTCGCATGTTGGTTTTCATCATTTGTAGAGCAGCGTCAGCGAGGTGCTCGTGAATGTGCGCCACGGCGTCGCGAGGGACGATGACTTGGAAGGGCGCGGTGTGCTCCGGCGAGTGCTTGCTCGCAGAGCTCGGCGGGACCTGCGCTCCAGTCGTCGTAGTTGTCGTTGACGTAGACGATTGGGGCGTCTTGTTCGCGCGCTCGCGCGATCAGCGTCTGCATGACGGGCAGCACCTCCTCGACGGAGTTCCTCAGCGTGTCGGCGTCGTCGTGCTCGTAGCGGTTGAGCATGTCGATGACGACTAGCGCGGTGCCTGCGGCCATCGGCCTGCCCTCAGCGTTTGGCGGGGGTACGTTTCGCTTCGGCTTTATTCGTAGCGGCTCGTTTGGGGCGTGCCCTGGTGGTTGCTTTGCGGCGTTGCGCGGGCGGGATCTCGGCTTGTACGACGGCTTTCGTGAGGACCGGGATCTGGTGCTCGAGGAAGCTAGCCATGCTTTGCTCCTCACGGCGGATCGCGCGTGCGAGCTTGGCGGTTTGGGTGTCGCCGAGCGTTTCGGCGAGCGTCTCGATCGCGGTGTAGGTCGCGATCTCCTCGTGCTCGTCGGCGTACTCGCTCTTGGCGTTCTTGAGCATCTTCTCCTGCTCGCCGGTGCCGCGGATGGCGTGCAACGGCCCCTTCGCGGCGGCTACGGCGCGACCGGCGATCTCGACTGCGGCGCCGGCGCCTTTGGCGATCGGGTCGAGGCCCTCGATCGGCACTGTCTGCGGGGTGCCGCCGAGCTGCTTCACTCGTTTCTCGAGCTCGCGGGCGTGGCGCTTGGTCTCTGTCAGGTGCTGGCGCAGGCGCTTCTTGTAGGGCGCTCGGGTGGTCATGCCGATGTGTGCTTGGAGTGCGGTTTCGAGCTCCTTCTCCTTGCCGTATGCCTCGTTGAGGTACTGCACGAGCTTGCTGTCTCGTGCGCTCAGCTCAGCCATCCTGCCCTCCTTCGTGTCGTGGGGTTTGGAACGTGTGTGAGCACGGGTGCTTTTGGTTGGTATTGGTGGTTTTTGCCCGTTTCGCGCCGTGGGAAACGATGCGGCTGTGGGCTCGGCGGCTGGCTGGAGCTGGGCGAGCAGCGGGGAGTGATCGGATAGCCCCGCCCTGCGCAGTGGGTGCAGGTAGCGGCAGCTCGTGGCCTGCCACGGCCCGGATATGAGCAGGTGGTCGAGCCTGTAGCCGCCGCCCCAGCGCGGCCATTCCCAGCTGAGCTCGCGCTGCTGGTAGCCGTGCAGCTGCCGGTAAACGTCGTGGAACCCGTAAGCATGGAGCCCCTGGATGAGCGCCAACTCGGCGCGGTCCCATGCCTCGCCGCGGTCGGGACGCAGACGGCCGTATTGGTCGCGGGCGAAGGTCCAGATCGTCCCGTCGGCGTGCTCCTTTCGCGGGGTGTTCAGATCGCCACAGAGCACGCGCAACCGCTGCGGCGCTGGGTTTGCCAAGTGCGCGAAGACCGCTTCGTGGGTGCGTGTCTTTGCGAGCCCTGGCTTGGGACTGGTGGGCGAGTGAACGTTGACGATTTCGCTGCCGTCCTGCAGACGCGCGGCGAGCACTCGCTCGGGCCAGGGGATGTCGGGTAGGGGGATCTCGTGGAGCGGTTCACGCGCGGCGGTGAGCACCCGCAGTGGACGGGGACGCTCATGTGAGTCGGGTGCTGCGAGGGTGTGGTAGCCGGCGGCTTGCAGGCGCTCGCTCCAAGCGCTCAGCGTCGAGGGTGCTAGCTCCTGAAGGGAGATCACGTCGGCGGCGAGGGCGAGCAGCAGCGTGGCTTGCTCGGGCAGGCGCTTGACGCGGCCGGCGAGATTCCAGGTGACTAGCTGCACTGTGCGGGCTGAGTAGAAGATGCTCCTGCTCCTACCCGCAGTCGCGCTCGCGAAAGCTGAGGCGGGCCGGTCGGGCTCTTTCCTTCGATCCGATGCTGTCCGCCGGCGCCAACATTTTCAGTTGTCCTGGAACCCTAGAAAGTCTGTGTCCATCTGTGAGCCGGTGACGCGAAGTTGACACAGAGCGAACCGAAGGTGTAACGCAAGCGGGCGGTGCGGTCCTCGTGATGCGTTAGGATGTATGTATGAGGCGCACGACGATCATGCTGCCCGAGGATGTCGATGTGCGGTTGCGGCTGGAGGCGCGTCGGCGCGGCACGTCGGTCGCTCAGGTTGCCAGGGAGGCGATCGAGCAGCAGCTACCCGAGCAGACCGATGGGAGCTTGAGCTTCTTCGCCGTCGGGGACGGCTCGCCTCGGGATGCCTCTGAGCGGGTCGATGAGCTGGTCGCCAAGAGCGTGCGCAAACGCCGGGCTGGGCGCCGGTAGTGCTGATCGTGGACGCCGGGCCGCTGTACGCGGCGGCGGCGAGGAAGGACAAGCACCACGAGCGCGCCGTCGCGTTGCTCTCCAGCAGCCCGCGGCCCCTGCTCGTCCCCGCGCTCGTGGTGACAGAGGTTTCCTATCTGCTCGCCGACCGGATCGGCGCCCACGCCGAGCTTGCGTTTGGCCGTGCGCTCGCGGACGGCGAGCTGGTGGTCGAGCCGGTGGCCGACGCGGACTGGTCTCGCATCTACGAGCTGATGGAGCAATATCTCGACCTGCCGCTGGGGATGGTCGACGCTTCGGTGATCGCACTGGCCGAGCGGCGCGAGGTGGACGTGATCGCCACGCTCGACCAGCGGCATTTCAATGTCGTGCGGCCACGCCACGTCGAGGCGTTCAGGCTCGTCCCCTAGCCGCGCGAGCCCAGCCAGCCGGGAGAGCTGGATCGCTCCCCTACTCGCCCGCCCACTCGGGCGGTGTGGCGCCGGGCTTCCACTCCTTCGTAGCGCCGCCGCCCTGCTGGCGCAGTAGCTGGGAGTAGTCGGCGAGCTGATGCTGGAAGGCGAGCTCCTCGCGGGGGTCCTGCCCACCGTCGTCCAGTTCGGCTCGCCACACCGCCAGCGCGCACAGCGTCTCGGTGGTCGCGTCGCTGCTCCACCATTTGTCCTTGAGCGCTTGCAGCTGGTCGGGGTAGCGGCCGTGCAGGGCGACGATCGCGCCCCACATCTGCCGGCGCCAGTCACTGTCGCCGCCGTAGGGCTCAAGCCACGATGCGCGCTCGCCGCCACGCGCGCCGGTGAGCGCCGGCGTGGAGCGCAGCGGGCGGACCTTGCCGTCCTTGGCTGCCTGGGCGACACCGGCCTGCACCATCTGCGCGGCGAGTGTCGAGGGCGGCGTGTCCGCATGGGCGGCCAGCTCGCGCAGCTGCTGGTCTATGGGGTCGGGCAGAACGATCTGTCGTCGTTGGCTCATCGTGTCCTCTCTGGTGCTGGTGGGTTGATGATCCGGTTGATCGCCTCGCGGACGATCCCCGGTATGGGGCTGGTGCGGCTGGGTGCGATCGGAAGGTGAAGGCCGGGGCCATAGTCCGGGTCGGGCAGCTCGGGGTGCGCGAGCGATGGCGTCTGCGCGTGGCTTCGGCTCATGCTCTGCGCGAGCCTCTGGATACGGTCAGTGTCGTGGCCTTCCACGCCGAGGTCTTGGCGGGAGACGTACCAGTTGGTGCCTTGGCGGGCGCGGGACGCCTCGACGTATGCGGGCTCCTTGCTGGTCTGCCAGCCGCCGGTCACAACCAAGGTGCGGGTGACGGTGGCGCCCTGGGCGCGGTGGATGTGCTGGGCGTAGCCGAGCCGCAGCTTGCCCGGATCCTCGCCGGAGAGTTGCTGTTGGCGGCCGGTCACGTCGAACTCGACCAGCACCTCCCCGGCGGGGGTGATGTCGAGGATCTCGCCGCGGCTGCCGTTCTCGATCCGCTCGACGCCCGGCTCGCGGTGCTGCTCGATCAGCGCGATGGGGTCGCCTTGGCGGACGCCATAGTGGACGCCGGGCACGGGGACTTCGAGCTCGCCAAGTTCGCCGCGCTCGGAGCGGAAGTGCTGGGCGCGGGCGTTCAGACGGGCGATCTCCTGGTTGGAGGCATCGGAGATCAAGGCGACCTCGCTGGGATCATGGGCCTCGGTGAGGCTCGCCCACTCCTGGGCGGCCTGCTCGACTGCCTCATCGCGGGTGTCTGCCATGTGCAGCTGGCCGCGGTCGTAGTAGTGGGCCATCGCTCGGTCTGAGCGGCCGGCGGGCAGGTCCGCCCACGCGCGCTGTTCGTCGGGGTCCAGGGGTGCGGCGGATGTTCGACAGCTCCGCTGCGGGCGCGATGCTGGAGAGCCGCTCGAACATGCCGCCGGCGCCGATCGAGGGGAGCTGCGCGGCGTCGCCGATCGCCACGAGCTTCGCTCCGGTGTGCTCCACGACTTCGGTGAGCCGATCGAGGCGGTCGGTGTCGGCCATGCCCGCCTCATCGAAGTAGATCGTGGTGTCCTGGCTGAGGGCGAGCTGGCCGCGCTCGACGCGGGAGACGAGCGCGTCGAGGGTGAGCGTCTGCCCGGCGAGCGCGGGGCTGTCTTGGCCGAGGCGCTGCGCGGTGGACCCGGACACGGCGATGCCCAAGGTCTGGTGGCCGGTGTGCTGCTCGGCGCGGGCGGCGGCGTCGATGACGACGCCCTTGCCGGTGCCGGCGGGGCCGACGAGGATCGCGGCTCGCTCGGGGCCGGTGATGACCTGCAGCGCGTGCGCCTGCTCTGTGCTGAGGCGTCCGCCGATGCGCTCGGCGATCTGATCGCCGGCTAGCGCGCGGGCCTGGGCTCCTACGTCCCTGCCGGCGTGCGTTGCGAGCGCGGTGAAGCGGCGCTCGATCGCCTGCTCGCGCGCCCTGACCGTGAGCGTGGTCATCAGGCCGCCCTGCAGGGGCAGCACGCGGCGTTCGGCGATCATCGCTCGCGTGCGGTCGAGGACTTGGCGTGGGGAGAGCTCGCCGACGGACTGCTCCAGCATGACGGCGCGCAGCTCGCCGGGCTCGAAGGTGGCGGCGCGCTCGGTGAGGCGCTGCTCGACGCGATCCTCGAGCGGCGCCTGCACCACCGGCGGGGTGTCCGCGACGGAGCGCTGTCCGGGCTGCTGGGCGGTGAAGTCGAAGCGGGCGGCGGTGTCGTTCCATGCCTGCTGCAGGTCGGTGCGCGTGATGAGCACCTTGGCGCGGCGGTTCTCCAGCTTGAGTGCTCGTAGCTCGCCGCGCTCGGGTGCCCGCCCGTACTGTGCGCGGAAGCGCTCGGCGGCTCTGGCGACCTCGCGGCTGCGGGCGCTGAAGGCGTCCAGCAGGCCGCGTGGCACGTCGGCGATCTCGAAGTAGCGGCCATGTTTGCCGGTGCCCCGCTCGATCGCATAGCCGCGCTGCTGGAGTTGGTGCGCGAGCGCCGAGCGGTAGTAGGCGCCGAGCTCGCGGGCGGAGCGAAAGACGGGGCGCGAGGCGACGGCGACGATCCTGCCGTCCTCGCGGATCGCGCTGGTGATGACCACGTGGCTGTGCAGCTGCGGGTCGGGCGCGTCGCCCTCGAGCACGCCGCGGGAGGTCGTGTGCCGGTACTCGGCGGCCACGAGGTCGCGGGCGTGCTCCTCGATCACTTGGCCATCGTGACGACGGCGAACCGTCGGCACCGTCTCTGTGAGATGGCCGATCGTCTCGCTGACGGCGGCGGCGTGCGCGGCCTCGATCTCCCGGCGCTGGGTCTCACCGGCGAGCGCCCACACCGCCGAGATCGACTTGGGCGCTGAGAACGTCAGGTCGATGCCGCCGGCGCGGCTGCCGTCGGCTCCCGCTCGACGCAGCCACCGACCACTGCGGGGGTGCTTGCCTTCCATCAGCGAGATGAAGTCGCGGCCCTCGATGCCGGCGCCCTCGATCCCGGGCCGCGCGAGCGTGTCCGCCGTGGCGAGCCACTGGCCGGGGGCCTGGGTGGGCTCCCCCTCCGGGGAGAGGTAGTAGTCGCCGCGCTCGGGCTCGATGGTCTTTGACTCCAGGTAGCGGGCGTACCCGCCGCCTTTGGAGGCGCCGATGCTGGCTGCGGTCATCACAACGGGTACTGACCCCGAGGCCCTCAGACCGGCCAACGAATTACATGGCGCGGACACAGCGCCGGCACGGCTGTGCATCTAATCTGTCCGGGCTTGGCGGTGTGCCGCCGGCCGCGTGAGCTTGCGAGCGTCAGCGAGCGGCGAGCGAGCAGCCCGCAGGGCTGCTCGGCCGGCGTGTCACGCCGCCGGGGTCGGTGGAGAGCCGACCTTGGGAGGCTCGGTTACAGCCGGCGCAGCCGGCGTGCGGTATCTGGCCGTTCGGGTGTTGGGGCCGCGCCGTCGGCGGTCGCCGGCGCGGCGATCGAGGAGCCGGGCGCAAGCCCGCGCGGGGCGATCCCGCGAAGCGGGGAGCGAGCGCACTGGCGCCGCCAGCTCGTTGGTGTGGGGCCAGCAGAGGCGGTCAGCGAGCCGGCCGCCTAGCCCGCGCACGCTGGGCGTCGCGCCGCGCCGTGCACGCGGCGATGTCCGCGCAGCGCGGAGACCTCCACGCCCAGGCGGTCGGCGACTTGCGGCGACCGACACGGTGCTTGGTGGGCTGGCCGCAGACAACGCACGGCCGCAGGTCCTTGTGCTCGCTGGCGAGCAGCCCGTTGGCTCCTGGCTCGATCAACGCGCTCATCGCACGTACACCTGATCGGGTGATTCGATGCGCCGGCCGCGGGTGCGCTTGCCCTTCGGCAAGATGCCGCTCGGGCGGTGCTGCTCGTCGGGGATCACGCGAGCGTCCTCGTAGCGCTGGACGGCGCTGAAGCTGTCGAAGACAGCGACGCTCGAGAAGCGCTCGCGCGTGGCGAGCTCCACTGTGGCAACACCGTGGCCGTTGCCGTTTTGGGTTGCGTTAGTCGTACTAGCCATGTGATCTTCCTTTTCTGACAGGGCTCCCACCGGACGGGGAGCCGATCCCGACCAACCGCACGCGCAAGCGTGCGACCATCGGGAGGGGCGGCACCCCGTCCAGCGGCAAGCCCTCCGTCACCAGCCGCGGCGATCAGAGGAGTGCCGAGCTCAAGAGCGCGTGTTGCCCACACGGCTGTCGAGTACACGCACCAACCCGCTCGCTGCCGGTGCACAGGGCCGCAGATATCCCAGCTGCCGTATCGTCACCAATCAATGGCTCGCGGCCGCGATATCGTCGCTCGGCTATCGCGGAGAGCAGCCTCGCCCGGCACACAGGAGCAGGCGAATGCGGTGGCTCTTGCCCGCCAGCATCCCGAGGGTGCGGTCCCGCTGCGGGTCGTCGCACAGGAGTGGACGCGGATTGGACTGACAGGGTTCGGCGGCCCGCCGGCGCACATTGCGATGCTGCGGCGGCTGGTCATCGACCGCTACGAGTGGATGGACGCCCGCGCGTTCGAGGACGCCAACGCCGCGTGCGGCCTGTTGCCTGGCCCGGCGTCGACGCAGCTTGCGATCTTCTGCGCCTATCGCGTGGCTGGGCCGTGGGGTGCGATCGTCGGCGGGCTCGGGTTCGTGGTGCCCGCCGTGGTGATGGTCCTGGCGCTGTCGCTGCTGTTCCTCTCAAGCGCGCCACCGCGGTGGGTGATCGGCGTCGGAGCTGGCGCGGGCGCCGCGGTCGCGCCCGTGGCCGTGCACGCCGCGCTGGGTCTGCTTGCTCCGAGCTTTCAGCGGGTGCGAGCTGCGCGCGGGCGAGCGCTGCGCTGGCTGGCCTACCTGCTTGTCGCGGCGGGCGCGGCGGCGACGGTCGGCGGCTATCTCGTCCTCGTGCTGCTGGCGTGCGGGGTTCTCGAGCTGGCCTGGCAGCGGCGTGCAGCGGCAGCGCTCTCGTTGAACCCGGTGCTCGTTGGGGCCGTGACGGGCGTTGGCGGGGTCGGCGCGCTGGTGTGGACCGCGTTGAAGGTGGGCGCGCTCTCCTACGGTGGCGGCTTCGTGATCGTGCCGCTGATGCAGGCCGATGCCGTTCACGTCTACCACTGGATGAGCGGCGGGCAGTTCCTGAACGCTGTTGCGTTGGGGCAGGTCACTCCTGGCCCCGTCGTCGCCACGGTCGCCGCGGTGGGCTATGCCGCGCACGGCATCGCTGGCGGCGTGCTCGCGGCGAGCGTCGCTTTCGCTCCGTCCTTTTCGTTCATCCTGCTCGGCGGTCAGCGCTTCGAGCGCCTGCGCCAAAACGCCGCCGCCAGGGCGTTCCTCGACGGCGCCGGACCAGCGGCGATCGGCGCGATTTTCGGTGCTGCACTCCCGTTGGCGGGCGCGCTGCAGGAGCAGTGGCAGTACCTCGTGCTGGTGGCTGCCGCGGTGGCGCTCCTGGTTCTACGGCGTGGGATCGTGCAGACGCTGCTCGCTGCAGGCGCCACAGGATGGTTGGCAACGGTGGTGGGCGCTCCGCTCCCCCATTGACGAGGCCGAGCATTCCAGGCAGGCGTCAGCGGGCGGCGGCCTCGGTGGTCAGTCGTTCCCGATCGTCGCGGAGTGGTTCGACGCCGAGCTCGACGATGGCGAGCGCGATGACTTGCTCGAGGCCGACCATGCCGGTGGGCAGATGAACCTTTCCCAGCCACCGATCACCGATTTGGACGGCGGCGCCGACGTGCATGTGCGGCTGGGTGATCGTGCTCTTGCCGCTCGGATGCCAGTGGTGGGAGACGAGCTCGTGGTCTTCATATCCGATGGCGTAGAGGTAGCCGACGATCTCGACATGCCAGCCTGCGGTGCTCTGGCGAACCTCGTACTGCTCGGTGACGAGGAGCGTGAGACGTGGCTCGGCGTGCAGCCGCGCAGCGTCGCCGCGTGCGAGCAGCAGGCGGTGCGGATGATCGGCCGCGTGGTAGCCGCTGACAGTGGTGTGGGCGCTGGTCAAGCAAGACAGCAGCCGCACTGTTCGGCCGCGATAGTGCTCGACGGCCTCGGCGGGATTGTTACTTGGAGGTGCCACTGAGCGGGAGCATCATTGCAACGCGCGTGACCTCGGGGCTGTCGTCTATGTCGATCTCGCCCGAGTTCAGACGCCGCTCGAACTCCTCGCCGCTCATGCCCAGCAGAGCGCGGGCCTTCTCATCGACCAGCTGAGCCCACTCCTCGGGACCCAGCTCGCGGATTTCGTTGTCGGTTCGAGTAGCCATTGCAAACGCTCCTTGGAGGATCGGCCGCGTGGGCCGGCTCCTTGATCATGATTGTAGGCGAGAATGCGGCGAGCTTCGACGGTGAGGTCTAGGGGCTCGGCGAGCTTGGACGCCCGCCGAGCCCCCCACCTTTCAGGCGGCGGCGACGAGCTGCAGGGCGCGGGTCTTCTCGGGTCCATCGTCCAATGCGCGGGCGAAGCGCTGGCCACTTGTGCGCAGCGGGCGCAGCCAGTCGCCGTACTCCACGATGGCGTTCACCGCGGCCCACTTCGATCCGGGCGCGTTGGCCTGCGTGTTGCCGGACAGGAACAGCTCGGCGATGTGGTCCTTGGTCTGCTGGCGCGAGCTGCGTGTGCGACTGCTCACCGAGTCGCTCGTGCCGTTCGGGTAAAGCTTGTCGAGGACGGCGCGGAGCTGGCGTTCGGTGCAGCGCTCTGAGGCGAGTCGGTCGCCGAGGCGCTTGAACTGCTCGTAGTAGTTGATGGAGAGATCGAGGACTCGGCGAGCCTCGTGGACGCGCTGCGTAACCGCCTCGGTGTGGCGGATCGAGAACTTCTGCCGGGCGTTGGTGAGACCCCAGTTAAGGGTGTTCTGGCAGACCACGCGAATCGGGGTGGTGGCAGCGACAACGGCCGTCGAACCGTCATGGCTGTTCATCAGCAGCACGTATGGGCGCACGTCGTCGCCCCCAACCTCGACGTGATCGGGCAGCGTCGCCAACACCCATACGCGGCGGCCGCCGTGCAGGCTGCCGGCCGTCTCGAAGTGGATCGAGCTGCCGAGCAGCTGGTCGACGAACGCAAACGCTTCGTGATTCTGCACGACCCGGTAGCGCTCGCCGACGACGCCAAGCACCTCATCGTTGTCTTGCCGGACGGTGGCGTAATGACCAGTGAAGCCCCGATAGCGCAGCACATCGGGCAGGTCAGCACCGCAGTCGATCGCCAGGCGCCGCTTTGCGACGCTCCAGCCGAGACCCGACGCCTCGATCGCCTCACCGCCTGTCGCCGGCGGCCGATCGAGTACGGCCCGAGACCGTGCCAGGGCGTCTCGCGCACCGAGAACATGGTGTCCGAATCTGTGAGTCCTGCAGACATTTGAGCCTCCTTTGGCTGTATGGCCCCGCTCGGTGCGGGGCCGGTCGCAGCCCCGGCCGCATCCCCTGTGGGGATGCGAAAATGGCCGGGCAAGCCGGCTCCCGCTACGGCTCTCAGCCGTCGAGCGCGCTACCGCGACGTTCGTCTCGACGCATCGACAGTGCGGGCCTTTAGTCGCCGGCGGGCGAGGGATTGACCATGACCTGTCGGACCTGCGCTGCGCGCAGTCCCGCGCGAACCTCGTCATCGAGCTCGGCGATGAGCACGGCGACTTCCCATGCGCGCAGCGCCTCGGCGAGCCAGCTTGTGCCCGTCACGCACGCGGCCGCATCAGGATCACCGAACGCGAGGACGAGCTGTGCCGTCGGTCGGGTGCGCTTCAGGGTGATGAGCTTGAGCGCGTCTCGCGCGACCTTTGGAACTGGCCACCTCGGAGGCGCCCTTGATGCGCGAAGACCTCCACGAGAACGGACTCGTCGGGCGAGACACCATCGACATCGACGCGGGCGCCATGCTCAAGGCGCAGCGACCGGGGCACAAGCTCGACGCCCAGCTCCTTCCCGACGCCGACGAGAATCAGCGGCTCGGCGAGCCGCTGCTCGTGCGAATCACTCGCGTGCCCGCTAGTTCCGGCGGCTGGCATACGCGGGGTCGCAGTCGGGCTGCTTTTGGCGATCAAGGAGACCGAGGGAGGCGAGGCGGTCGAGTTCCTGCTCCAGCCCCGCGCCCCTCCACTGCGTCTCGTCGGCGACCATCTCCAGTGGCGCCGGGCTCCAACCGCGCTGCTCGACTGCATTAACCGCGGAGATGAGCTTGTCGTTGTTCATTTGCGTGGCCTCCATTCGATCCCGTCATCGGGGAATCGAACACCGTCAACAGGTTTGTGTGACAAGACGGTAGACCGCGCAGGTGTCAGCCCCCGCCTGCCGTCCACTGTGTCGATCACTACCGAGGCTGTGCAGCTGCTCGATCAGGCCCCGTCAGGAGGTTGTACGGACAGGCATGAACAAGCCTGGCGGCTCCATGATCTGCGCGAGGTCAAGACCGTATTGAGCTGCCACCTGCGTGATCGCGTCCCGCACACGGCGGTTGCTCGACCAGTGCAGGCGCAGGTGCATGGTCGCCTCGTACTCCATCTTGCTGGCGGGCTTGGCGTCGACGCGCTCGTACTCGCCGGCGTAGTGCTCGGCGAACGGGTCCTCGGAGAATTGGTCGCGCGTCGGATCGAGCAGCAGGCCCTCGGCTTCTACCCACCAGTGTTCCTGCTCGGGCGAGCCCGAGTAGCGCCCCCGCACGTACTCCGCCTTTACTCCTTGGCGATCGAGGTCGAGCGTGAGCAAAGATGCACCCAACTGGCAGCCGTGCCCTGGATCACGAGACGGGTTGCTGCATGTGCGCGTTCGACCGCCGGGAGAAGATCAACGAAGCGCACGCTGCGATGCTAGAGGGACCTGGCGCCTCGCGCCGCCGGGGTCGTAGAGCCTGCCGCCTCAGCTTCACGCCGGTCGTTGTGGCAAGCTGGCGACTGACGATGCGCAGCCTCACTCCTCAGCGAACTCGGCCGAGTGAACACGCTGTCGAACGAATGTTCGGTGCGGAACCTTGTGCGGCATTGGGAAGCGCGACACGGGCTTGGGTCGACTTGGCACAACCTGGGCGTGGCACATCTTTGGCACAAGTCATTTCGTCCGATGTGTCCGATGCGTCCGCGATCCCGCACAAAACGGACGATCTGGACGCGGGCGGACCCATATTTCACGGGCGTATGAGGTTGAGGGCCTTGTGGGGAGATTTCCCCGTGGTGGTTCGAGTCCACTCGGGCGCATTTTCGGGGACCAGATGATCGCCGGTCGAACCGACGGGACAGCGTCCGATTCAGGGATGGGATCTGCTTCCAGCGATGCGCTTGCAACGATGCGGATGTCCTGACTCGTCGATTGCGGCTGCTGGCCCCGGCGATGGCCGCCTGTGCCGCGGGCTGCAACTCGCAGGGCCGATGCGGGTTCCATGAGAGTGGGCCGGCGCTGTGGGGCTGACCGCCGGCGCATCCAAGGGCGCCTGCGGCCCCGACCGCGGTGCGCTTATCTGAGGGTCAGCGTCAGGGTCTTTGTGAGCTTCGTCGTCTGGTGCTCGATCTGGGTGGAGACCAGCGCGGAGACCTTGAAGTGACCCTTCTTGCCCTTCAAGAGCTTGTGAGCGGAGGAGGAAAGCTTGAACGTGAGCTTCTTGGCGCCCCCGGTCTTGATCGTGATCGTGCCCTTGCCGAGCGTGAGCGTCTTCCCCTTCCTGTGATGCGCACTGGCGGCATGCACCACCACGGTCTCCGGCGCGGTGAGCACGATCGTCACCGTGCACGGGAACGAGGCGCAGGTGACGTTGAGCGTCACCGTCGACCCTTCGCTCGTCGCGCCGCCACCGGTCGTCGCGGCAGAGATCGCGTCCGCGGCCTGGAAGGACCCAGCGAACACGGAGCCGTTTTCGGTCCAACTCGCCCAGCCCTGTCCGGCGGCATTGACCGAGCTGGCAAGGTCGTTGATGCTCCCGGCGGCGTTCGCATTCAGCACGGCGGTGGCGAAGCTGTTGCCGCCGTCGCCGCTGTAGGACAGGTCGACTGCGCCGCCGGCGCCCCCGAGATATGTCGCGTAGATCCCGCCGGTACCATCCTGTGACAGGGCCGGATCGAGCTCACCATGGCCGGAGACGACGGTCACCGGGGCCGGGTCGAACTTCAGGGTCGCCTGATCGAAACGGTGGTAGACGACGCTGCTCGTGCCCAGGTCGTCCTCCAGGATCCCGAAGCCGCTCGGTCCGCCGCCGACGGTCGAGTACTCTGCGTTGCAGTCGGCCTGCGTCAGCGGGACCGTCCAGGCGCTGTTGGGCTGGCCGGGAGAGACGTTGTAGTTGTTCGTCGAGCTCTGGTTGCCCGAGCCGTAGACGTAGGCGGTACCGAAGCTCTGACTGCATCCAAGCGGCCCGTTCGTGAACAGGCTGTCGAAGACCCCCATCACGCCCGGGGCGGCGCCCAGCTGCGAGGCGAAGTGCCCCGGCTCGTTGCCCAGCGTGTCCGGATTCGTTTCCGGCTCCAGGGTGGCGTGGCCGGCGGCGCACTGCGCCACGGAGCACTCCGGAGGCGAGCTCAGCGGGAAGGCGTTGAACGTCGGCGCGCTGGCGGCGGTGTCCCAGCCGTACCCGAGCACGCCGGTCCCGGGAAGGATCACGGCGCTCAGCGGCCCGGTGTCGGCGTCAACGATGCCACTCGTCACGGACAAACCGCCGTTGACGAAGCTCCAGGTCTGCCCGCCGTCGAGCGATTGCCACTCCTGCTCGGGCTCATAGTCGGCAGCCATGCCGCCGGCCGTTCCGAAGACATCTGCCAGGATGACGAACGTCGAACCCTCGGCTATCACCTGGACGCCGTCGATGTACTGAGCCGAATCACCCGGGGTCAGATTCCCGCTGTGTGCGCACGCCACAGCACCGACCGGTAGCACGCAGTACTGCACGAAGTTGTTGGCGCCGGCGAGATCCTTGGTATTGGCCCAGGCAATGACGGCCTCGCCCGCACTGTCGACCGCGATCGCCGGCTGACCGCTCTCAAACGGTGTCCCGACGTTGACCGGCTTGCCCGCAGCGAGAGCGCTCGTCGTCAACACGACCGCCATCGCGCCGGCGAACCCGCTCGTCAGCAGAGCCCGCTGCAGCGGAAAGGAACCGATGCGCGTCGCCCTGCTGCGTGTGCGTTGGCGCCACATGGTCTTCTCCCCCGTCGATTTGGACTCCTTGACCCGTCGGCACGACGTGCGACGCGCCGCTCCCCCACTCGCGGACGAATGTTACTGGCATTACTCCGCGAGCGACGCGAACCGCGGCCGCGGACGGACGCGTCGCTCGACAGGTCCGCGGGGACGTTGCCGTCGCTCGGTGTTGTTGGCGACGGCGCGCGGCCGCCCGGCTTGAGCATGTTGGCCTCAACGCGGCTCACTGTCGTTTGCCCCGCGAGCGAGCGTCGCTGCTTTGAAGTCCGCCGCAAGCGCCGGACGAGTTCCGGTCGCTTGCGGCGATCGCAGACGATGGTTCCGAGATGTGCCTCAGGGATCGCTTGCGAGCCGGTAGTGGCCTGGCGCGACGCGCTCGAACCTTGGCCGCACACCACGTGCGCCGGTCGAAAGACAGCTGTTGACCGAATCCCGGGAAACGCACGCCGCGTTATTCAGGTATGAACAGGAAGTCGCTAATGCCATCGCCTTGCGGGTACTCGGCTACAGGAGCATATCCAAGGTCCTTAAACTTGTCCAACAGCTCGCTCGCCGAAGAGCCAGCGTCGCGCAGAACGATGTCGTTGCACTCGCAAAACACCATCGGGCGATCGCTCGCCATAATGCGATCGGCACCGTCAAGGACGAGGGACTCGGCGCCCTCGACATCAAGCTTTACGAAGCCGACGCGCGTGTCATGCGGCACGAGGTCGTCAAGAACCCGGGTCTTTACCGAGACGGTTCCAGCGATGTTCCAAGATGCCGTCAACGACGCGTATGCCGATGTGCCTTCACCCTGAGTTCGAAGGGTGGCCGACCCGTCTTTATCGGACAGGGCGCACTCCCAGATCGTAAGCTGCTCAAGATCGTTTTTGCGCTTCAGCTCGCGCAAGCACCCGGCGTTCGCCGGCAAAGGCTCAATGGCGTGCACCGTCCCGCGCGCGCCGACCGCACGACATAGCTGACTTGTCACGATGCCGATATTCGCACCAGCATCAATCGCCGTGGTGCCTGAAGGAATCCGTTCGACCACGGCTTGGGGCAGCAGGCACCAGTCTACTCCTAGGAACCAGCACGCATCGAGGCGCTCATCGAGGCTTGTATGCCGCGTAAAACCAAGGGTGTCCTGATAGGTAAGAGATGCGGGATAACGCACGAGCAACTGTGCGAGAGATACGCGACCTCGGATTCGTGAAGCACGCGCAAGCCGTCCGAGCAGGTTGTAACCGTGATCCAACATACGGACGATTATCGCAGATCGCGCTTGCCTTGCGTACGCACGTCCAGGCAGCGCAGCGGGTGCCGGCGGACGACCCGCCAGCACCAACCTTCCACAGCCGTTTTCGATGCATAGGTCCGGGATGCCACCTGCGGAGCTGTCATAGACGACGTTTCGCCCGGTCGTCGGATCGATCACTGCGCCCGGGCTCGTCCCGGGCGCAGGCGAGCTGCCGACCGGTGTCGTGAACGAGGCCAACACCCCTTCGGTGTACGTCTCGGGCTTGACGCGACGATGTGGCAGTAGTGAGTGGTACTCGCCTCCAGGCGACATGCCCATCAGTTTGTGGGGATCACCGACCGCAGCGAACTGAGGCCCCCTTTGCGACGGCGGCTGACTCATACCGGTGCGTCGTGGAGCGGCTCATGTCAAGCTCATCAGCAAGTCCGTGATCCCGAGCACTGGAGCGCGCGTGAAGCCAGGGATCGCCAGCCCGCTCCAGCGACTGCGAGCAGCGCGGCAGGCGCGGGTCCCGGACTCGACCTGGCGCCCGAGCCGACCGTCCGACTGGCTTTAGCCATCTCCGCGGTTCCTCCTCGGGGGCCGTCGGGCGAGCTGTCTTTCCAGGCGTGACTGTGTCGGCTCGTGGGTTGCTGGCGCACCGACCTTCCTGCGGACGTCGGCGACCAGGCACGCAAGGGCTCGAAGGTCGCGCGGGGGCAGATCGATCCCGTCGGCGTGGGCACCTTCTAGGCGGATCAGTTCTTGGTCGAGTTGGGACTCCAGCGCCTTCAGCAGTAGCCGCGGCCAGCGCGCGAGATCGAGCTCGACATCCTGCGGCTCGACCTGGTCAGACACGCCGATCTCCGCGAGCAGTGTGCGCGCAGCGTCAAAGCGGGCGAGCGCGCGATAGTAGGTCTTGGGTTTGCGGTGTGCGCCGGCTGCGGTCTCCACCACGATTATTTCGGCGCTGGCGCCGAGCTCTACCATGGCGCCGCTGCGCAGAAACCGGACGAGCTTCCCCGCGATCCTCACGAGGCCGTCCTCGGAGGAGCTCATGTGTCCGTTCCTGCTCGAGCCGGCGTCCGGGCGTAGCGCGGACGCGGCTCGACCGGAAGCGGCAGATCATCCAGGAGCTCGCCGGCGGTAACTTCGAGCCCGCGGCAAAGCCTGAGCACGGTCGAAAGGCGAGGGTCAGAGAGCTCGCTTCGCAAACGCTGGAGCGTCCACCACGAGACATCTGAGGCAAACGCAAGCCTCTCAAGGGACAGCGCTCGCGGCTTTCGCAACTCGTCGACGCGCGCCATCAGCAGCGCCGTAATCACACGCTGCTCGGCCTGCGCTCGCGATCGTGCCGGCTTACGCGCCTCCCTCTCGACGGCTTCGACGAGGTCATCGATCGACCCTTCCCCTCGAACAAACAGACCGTGGATCGCGCGAACTTTCTCCCTGCTCGAACGCCGCTCGAACTTCGGCATCCCTTTGACGAACAGCTCGCTGAGGAACTTGTCGACCAGCAGCTTGGGCAAGCTGAGCGCCACGCCGATCTCGACACGCTGCACTTCCTGCAGGTAGAGCTGTGCAACGTCGCCCGCGAGACTCGTTCGCGTTCGTGTCAGCGTTCGCTGTGAGGGCACGGCGCTCCTACCCTTCCCTGACCATCTCGTCGTCGCGTCTGCGGTCGAGTCGCGCGGAGATGCGCGACGATCGAGACGAGGTGCGGGCCAAGCCCCTCGAGTGAGATCAGCGCGCTGGGCACCGTGAGGTTGACCGCCGCGACGACTTCGCGTGCCTCGTTGCGCACCGACGCCGCGATCGCGTACAGCGCGGCCACGAGCTCCTGGTCATCGACAGCAAAGCCCGTCGTCTGGATCCCGTCGAGCTCCTCGCGCGGCGCTTTCTTGCTCGTGATCGTGTTGGGAGCGTGTTTGGTGAGCTTCATCTGCGCGACCAGCTCATGCTGCTCGGACTCGGGCACGTCCGCCAGCAGCAGCTTGCCATCGACGTGGAGTACGCGGGCACACGGGAGCCGGTGTGGAAGTTGAGATCGATCTGGCCTTGGCCACGGCGGAAGCTGCGCACGCGCTGCTCAGAAGGGCCCTTGGGGCAATCGGCGTCGCTCCTGAGGGCGTCCATTCCTACTAAGGTGCCAGTCCCGGCTACCGGAACTAATACGAATCTTGAGGGTTCAAGTTTCTGGGGTACTCTGGATGACCGGGTCTCGCCCCTCGTTGGGCCACCATTTGGTGGTCACCGCAGAGTAGAATCCGCCGCATGGCGAGACGGGCGAGGAGCGGCTTACGACGGAGAGCGCTGGCCCAGGCCATGGCAGCGTTGGCGCTCGCCGTGGCGCTGCCCTCAAGTCCGACCACCAGGCCACCACCGACGGCGCGGCGGGCGCGCTCCGAGCGTCTGATGATCGTCGCCCGCCTACATTATGTCGATGCCAGGGGCTCGTATTTGCTTGAGGAAGGCCCAGCTTCCGGGCCACTTGCCGGGCTCGTGAAGGCGCGGATCCGGGTTACGGCGGACATCGCTGGCTCGTTCATGTTCTATCCACGCGGCGGCTCGATCAGCGGCCGTGGCGTCGGCAGGCTGCACGAATCAGGAACCTATGCGAGCTTCGGCGGCACTGTGACGGTGATCGGCGGCACTGGTCGCTATTCCCACGCTCATGGCGGCGGTGAGCTCTTTGGCGTCTATGACCGCAAGACGCTCGGGGTGACCATACAGACCACCGGTAGTCTCTCGTACTAGCTTGAGAAATGCCAGGAGGCCGAGATTGCGGGCTGCGAGCCTTTTTCTAGCCTTCTCAGCTATGGCGTTCTTCGTGTGTCTGTGCGTCGATGCGGCGGGTGTAACACAGAATGCACGCCTGCGAGCGTCGTTTAGCCCTGAGCGCCTTGGGGCACCCACGACGGTCTTTCTGAGATTTCAGATTTCGAGCATTCCTGCGGGAAATTCGATGCCCTTGACGAACGTCAGCATGTTCTTGCCGAACGAAATGGGCCTCGCGACAAGCGGCCTCGGGCTTGAAAACTGCATCCTTTCTCGTCTAGAAGAACGTGGCCCGGAAGGCTGCCCGTCCGGCGCGCTAATGGGGCGCGGGATCGCCACGGCGGAAATCCCAGTCGAAGGCGAACCGGTGGTGGAGAGTGCCCAGATCGAAGTCTTCTCCGCCCGTGTGCAGGCTGGTCGTCTGGCTCTGATGGTGTATGCAAATGCTGAGTCCCCGGTGTCGGCTCAGCTCGTCTTCCCCGCTACGGTGGTTCCTGCTTCACCGCCCTATGGTGAGGGTATTGACACCAACGTTCCGCTTGTTCCAACCGTGCCCGGTGCTCCCGATGTCGCCGTCACCCGCTTTCAAATGACGCTCGGGACGACAGCGACCGGGCCGGACCGCTTCGTGTACTACCGCTCAGTGCGCGGTCGGCGAGTCGCCTACACTCCACGCGGACTCATCCTGCCCCCGGTCTGTCCTGATGGCGGCTTCCCCTTCAAGGCCCAGTTTACCTTCCAGGATGATACTGTCGCGACCGCGCGCACATCCGTTCCATGTCCTCGCCAGCTCCGTCGTACGCGGCATTGACGTCGCCAGCACACGTTACTCCGCAATGCATATCTCGACGATAACGTCTCAGGCACCAGAGTTGTATAGCCGCTTCGCCAGGCGCCAGGCGTGCATGGTCGCGAGCGTCGGTGTGATCAGTGGTCGCAACTGACGTCGTACATGCTCGGTCACTGGGCGTGCGAACGCATCCATCGCGCTTGGCTGGGAGGTGTAGTAGGCGACAACCCCCGAGAGGATCATGAGGTGGTGGGGGCCGTTGGGTATGACGCGGGCGCGCTCGATCACCTGGCGGACGACTATCGCGGCTTGTCGAGCAAGTTCTTGGCGGGTTTGGTAAAGGTGTAGGTAGGATTGCTCGCCTGCGAGCGCGTCGCGTTCGTGGTCAACGACGTGGTCGAGCACGGTTGTAAGCACGCACAGCAATAGGTATGTGTCATCGAGCTCTCGAGCTTGCTTGCGTGTCGCATGCTTGTCGGCGGCCAACGCGATGAGCGCGTGGACCGCGACGACGGAGCCCATCGCGCCGAAAAGCCACTCGCGCCATTGCAGTCGGGTCCCGATCGCCTCCTCGGTGGCCCAGCGCTTGAGCTGCCGCATCCCTGTGTGGGTAACGGCGTGTATTCGGATCTGCGCTTCTACACAGCGTGCAGCGCTCGCGGGGATGATCTCGGCGATGGCGTCGCCGGCGGGCAGACTCCTGATCGCAGTGCGCACCGTGAGCGCGAGGTCCGCTAGATAGCCCGCGTCGTCGCCACTGCCTGGGTGGTAGAGATAGTAGTTTCCGGTGTGGTGTGCGGACGTGGTGACCGCGTCCGTGAATGCCCTTGAGTATTGAAGTCCGTCGCGTATTGGCTCTGCTGTTGGTTGCTCCGTCAGTGCGTCCAGATAGTCGTACATCACCTGCAGTGCGACGATCGCCTCCACCGTGCGCTCGCGATACCGTGGAGGGCCGATGGTCGCGATCATCGCGGCTACCTCCACGTTGAAACGCTCGTTTGCTAGCTTGCCGCGCGCTAGCTCTCGTAGATCGCGATCGGGGATTCTTGCTGCGTGTGTTGCCCATCGACGCAATTGTCTGCGGACGAGTGGTGCGATGGTCGACCAGTAGCGGGCGTGCGCGCGTGCGAGCGCCCACCCAGCACATCCGACGAACCGTCGATCACCGATGGCAGACATGACCCTGTCGCCTTCCAGCCTATCCGCCGGGCTCGGGTGAGCGACACGACTGTTCTGAGGTATGCGCCTACTCCTCGAGCGCGAGACGCTCCGGTACGCGTGCCGCGAACCAGGTTGGGACCGCAGCGATGACGAGCGACAGCACGACGACCACGACGACGACCTCGAGCGGTCGCCAGCTCGCGCCGAGGCGCTTGACTGGGAATCCAGTCGTTGTTGTAAGGTAGCTGTCAAGTGCGATTTGTCCATATAGGCCCCACGCTGCCCCGGTGACTGCACCGACGCCGAGCATGAGCGCCGACTCGAGCATCAAGAGCCGTCGTAGGCGGGGTCGCCTGACACCCGAGAGCTTCAATTCCGCGAGCGCGGCTCGTCGCTGCCAGATTGCCGAGGCGAGCGCGGCGGCCATCGCGAGGATCGATGCGAGCACCAAGAGCGTCGATATTGTCGCGAGCTGGCCAAGCCCTTCACGTACCGACCCGATCATCTTCGCTTCCCGCGCGGGGGCGAGGAGCACTTCGAGCCCGTTTGTGGAGCCGAGTGCATGCTCGATCTCCCTACGAACCGTCCGCGGATCGACTCTGGGTTGAACGCTGACGGCGAACGCTGTTGCCTGCGCTGTTTGCCATGCATGCGCGTACTCGGCGGTGCTCACGACCACCGCTCCGGGGCTCCAGCCAAAGTTCGTCGTCAACGCAGCGATCCTGACGGCGACCTCGCTGCTGGGCGTCGGCAGATAGAGACTGTCGCCGACGCCTACATGGTGTTCGGCGGCGAGCTGCTGTGAGACGGTCGCCCAGCCGCCGCTGCGCAGGCGCGCGACGGCCGTGGACCGTGCACCCTTGATGATCTGTCCGTCAAGAAATTCGAGGGGGCTGTTCGACGGCCATGCTAGAACCCAGATGCGGCGCATCCCCAGATCGAGTAGACCGCCGCTAAGCGCATTCACGCTCTTGACGCCCGGCAGCCCGGCAATGTGCCGCTCTCGGCTACCTGGGGAGAACGCCGTCACTGACTGGTTGTCGTTGGGAATGGACACCCAGACGTCCGCTTCATGCGAGTAGTGGGTTCCGAATCCACTGATCCCTCGCACCAGGTCGTCGCGGGCGCCGCCCAGCGCGACCGCACCGAAAAGGGCCGCAGCTCCGGTCGCGACCAGCGCAAGCGAGCGGAGATTCGTCTCCCTGAGTGATTCGAGTGCCAATGGCAGCAGCTTGAGATGACCCTGGAAACGCCGTGCAAGCGCGTCGCCGAGGCGCAAGACGCTCCCAAAGACGATAGGGACACAGAGAACGGCCGCGAGCGCGAGCATCGCACTCCAAGCAAGCGCGAGAGACGGCCACAGAGAATTGGCGCCTATGCGCACTATGACGAGTGCGACAGCCACGAGGGCAAGCGTTAGCGCTGCCCGGCTGCCAAGAGCGTTCCCGGGCTCGCCGTCCTCGAGATACACGGCGTTCGCTGCGCGACTACGGCGCAGATCGAGCAGCGGGACGATTGAAGCGACGCACGTTGCTAGCACGCCCCCGATTCCCGCGACCAACAGCGGCGCCGTCCCAACGACCGTGTTGCTGCCGAGTGTGAACCCGTTTGCAAGATAGCTCGGCGTCTGGGCAAAGACGCCAACCGACAGCTCATAGCCGGCCAACAATCCCACTGCCGTCGCTATCACTCCGAGACAAAACGCCTGGAAGAGGACCATCTGCGCGATCGCGGTACGTGGGATGCCGCGCAGTCGTAGCTCGGCGATCGAGCGACGACGCTCAGGCACAGTCAGCAGAAAGGCGTTGAACGTCAACAAGAATCCAAGGAGCGCGCTGATCGCAGCGAAGAACAGACTCGCCTGTTCGCTCGGACGCAGAGCCTCATGCAGGAGCTGCACATCCTGGTTGGTTCGCGCGACAGTAAGCCGTCCAGCGGCAAGACCCATCAACTCCGAACGGACGCGTTCCTCTTCGCCCGATGCGCTCTGCACGAGGATACGTGTCAAGCGATGAGGCAGGCCAGCGAGCGCTTGCAGACGTTCAAGAGGCATGACCGCTACCCGCGCTTGGGAGAGCGCCCCGAACGATTCAGCTCCGAGCACTGCGCTGACCGGAAGCCGCGTCGCCTGCCCCCGTAGCTCTAGCGACACCATCGGTTCGGGCGACGGGGAGTGTGTATGCGGTAGCCGGAGTGCTTCAGCGCTTGCCTTACTGAGACCAACGCCTTCCTTCGACAGCGTCGCGATCGGCAGTGTGTGGACGAGTCCGTCAAGGACAGCGAGACTGACGTCGGTACCAGCGAGATTCACCGACACACGATTACCGCCGCTCGCCACGATCGTCGCGTTCTCTTCCAGCAGCGGAGCGGCGTGCTGCACTCCCTTTAGATCTTCCACACGACCAAGCAGGGCTTCAGCAAGACCTTCGGGCCCGCGCGCACGCAGCTGAAGCATGGCAGGCCCAACCAGCGCACGGTTTACTTCTTCGGCCGAGCTCGCGATACTCTGACTTGCAACCGTCACCGCGAACAGCAGGGACACCGCGACCGCGATCCCCAACCCCGCAAACAGCTCCTCGATACCCTGCTGGCGAAGCCGCTCCCGATAGAAGAAGAGCAGCCCCGAAAGACGCATATACGGGCGCGGCCGGACGCTCTCGAAGCCCGCCATCCCGCTCAGTCCAGGATCGCTGAGGAGCGTCGCGGCTCGCTAGGATCCGCACTGGTGAGCAGTTTTCCGTCGCGCAGCGTGTAGCACCGGTCCACCAGCGCAGCCACATCCCTGTCGTGCGTAACGAGCACTACCATCGCGCCGCGATCATGCGAGATCGCGCGCAGCAGCTCGACGGTTTCGCGGCTGCGCGCGCTATCGAGACTGCCAGTCGGCTCGTCAGCCAGGATCAGCCGGGGCTCGCACGCAAGCACGCGGGCTATCGCCACCCTCTGGCGCTCGCCACCGGAGAGCTGCGCCACGACGTGCTCAAGGCGATCGCCGAGACCTACGCGTTCAAGCCACGGGATCACACGCTCTCGTGCGTCGCCAACCCCGACTCCGGTCGCGATCAGCTTCTCTGATGCGTTTCGGATCGCTGAGCTGCGGGGCCAGAGATGGCTACGCTGAAAGATGAACCCGACCTCGTGCATCAGATACGCAGAGACCTCTCGCTCCGAAAGCGATGCGAGATCGCGCTCGCCATAGCGAATTACTCCAGCTTCGGGACGCAGCAGCGCAGCCATCAGCAACAGAAGCGTCGTCTTGCCAGAGCCGCTCGGCCCCAACAACGCAACCATCTCGCCCTGCCCGACGGTCATGCTCACGTCATCGACGGCGCGTACCTCCTCGCCAGCACCGCGGTAATGCTTGACGACCTCCTCAAGCTCAAGCCGACGCATATCGCGCCGACGCTCCGGGGAGCTCACGCCGCGGTGCTCTTCCCCGCCGGGCGCTGAAGCGCTACTACCGTACCCATCTCCGGGCTGCGCTTGCCGCGCAGCTGACCTCCAGCCAGCGTCAGTGCACGGTCGGCATCCGAGAGCCCACTGCCGTCACCATCACTGACCAGGATCGCGATGCCTTCGTTGGCCAGCGAGCGCAACAACAGCACGATCTCGTCGCGCTCAAGCAGGTCAACGCCTTTCGTCGGCTCATCTATCACGAGCACACGCGGCCCAAGGACCAGCGCACACGCGATCGCAACCCGCACCGCCTCGGCCGCATCAAGGTCTCCCAACACGAGCTCGTTGAATCGATCGACCCCTACTCGCTCCAGCGCCTCATGCGCACGCGCATACGCGACAGGCACCGGCACCCCGCGCGCAAGCAAACCGGCACGCACGTTGTCGATGACCCTCCGGCCACTCGCAACGCCAACTCCCGGGCGACAATAACCCACACCGTCACCGAGCGCCGTCGCGCCGCGGGCAGTCAGATCCTTCCCTTCAAAGAACGCCGCACCGCTATCCGGCGGCTCGATACCAGCCGCTACCGCGAGCAGCGTCGAACGCCCCGAGCGCCGCAAGCCCCAGACCGCTACCAGTTCGCCAGCGTTGACCTCGAGCGACACGTCCCGCAAAACCTCTATGCGACGTGACCTACGCACGTGCAACTTGTTGACGCCCCTGAGCTCAAGCAGGCTCATAGCGACCGGGGCTCGCCGCTGACAAGAGCCGCGAACTCACGCCGCGTGTACTCGATCCATCCGAACGTCGCCGCCAGCACGTTGCGCCCATAAGCCGACGCCAGACGATCCGCGAGCGCCGGGACAACCCGAGCTGGAAACTCGCTCGCCGTAGGCACCCTCGCTCCTTTGTCGTCCAAGCACGCCTGCTCATAGCGATCGAGAATCCCCAGCGCCGTCTGAGGCTGCTCAGCGAGAGCACCGAGCTGGCGCGCGAACAAGAACGAGCGACGATTGTGCTCACGCGCCTGCGAGATCACCCATGCCGCATAGTCCTTCACGCCATCTGCCGTGGCGCGATAGTGCGGCTTGGGCTGCCGGCTCGCGCCAGACACCCCGCCTCCCAGCTCCCCAGCCTGCTCAATAAGCCCCCTACCCCGAAGCGCGTTGAGCGCAGCATAAACGTGGGATTCGCCCCCGATCGGCAACACGTCGCCGTACAGCCGCTCAAAGCGAGTCCACAGCTCCCACCCGTAGCTCGGACGTTCGATCACCAGCCCCAGAACAGTCCAATTGACCGGGGAGCGCATCGAGCGCTCCCTCCTGACTCGCTCCTCCATAGGTCGGAATCGTAGTCAAATCTAGTGGTTCATTCGTGAAGTTCGTTGGTTATGCCTCGAGGACCTTGCCGGTGTAGGTCCACTTGAATGGTTTGGCGGTTTGGTTGTAGGTCTCGATGAAGGCGAGCATTTGTTCGGCGAGGTCTTCTTCGCTGAAGAAGCTGCCGTGCTTGAGTAGTCGGCGGTAGAGGATCGAGAAGAAGATCTCGATTTGGTTCAGCCACGAAGCATGGGTTGGGGTGAACTGGAAACTCCAGCGTGGATGATTCGCCAGCCATTCTGTGACCTCTTGGGTGCCACGGGTGGAGAGGTTGTCGCTGACCGCGATGATCTTCTGTCCCTCGATGATGGGGATCTCGGTGTCGAGCTGGTCGAGGAAGCGGATCAGGTCGTGGCGGTTGCGTGTCTTTGACGGCATCGCGAGCACGTCGCCTTCCGTGACTTTCAGGCAGGCGAACAGGCATTGGGTGCCGTTGCGGACATATTCGTGCTCGCGCCGTGTCGGGCGCCCAGGAGCCGGGAGCGTGTCGGGTTTGGTCGGCGCCTTGGCCTGGATGCCGGTCTTTTCGTCGATCGAGAGCACCAGCACGTTCTCGGGCGGATTCACGTAGAGACCGCAGACCTCTTTCAGGCGCTCCTCGAACTCGGGCCGGGAGAAGTCGCTCATGATCCAGTAGTCAGTCCGGTGAGGCTTGATGTCGGCACGAGAGAGGATCGCGTGCGCGTGGGAGGCCGACATCCCGACCGTCGCGCCGAGCTGCTCATAGGTCCAGCGTTCCTGCTGTGCGCCCTCCAGTGTTTCGGGTGGCCGCGTGCACGCCTTGGCGATCAGCCTCGCCCGAACCTCCTGGGAATGGATCAGCGGTTTGCCCGAGCGCGGCAAGTCGACAAGGGCAGCGATCCCGTCCTGCTCATAGCGCGCCCGCCACTTCTGCGCCGTGTTCGTCGAACATCCCAACAGCCGGCCGATCTCCGCGGCCGAGCGGCCCTCGCCAGCCTCCAACACGATCTGGGCGCGCTCGACCATCCGCACCTCCGCGGTGCTTGAGCGCACGATCCGTTCGAGCTCCGCTCGATCCTCCGCTCCGATCTCGATCCGCTTCGCCAACGCAGGCATACCGAACCCCCATCATCGCTGAACAGGACAGCGACAACTTCGGCAACGACCACAACACCCCTTCAACAATCCACGAACTTCACGAATGCACCACTAGTGGTTCATTCGTGAAGTTCGTTGGTTATGCCTCGAGGACCTTGCCGGTGTAGGTCCACTTGAATGGTTTGGCGGTTTGGTTGTAGGTCTCGATGAAGGCGAGCATTTGTTCGGCGAGGTCTTCTTCGCTGAAGAAGCTGCCGTGCTTGAGTAGTCGGCGGTAGAGGATCGAGAAGAAGATCTCGATTTGGTTCAGCCACGAAGCATGGGTTGGGGTGAACTGGAAACTCCAGCGTGGATGATTCGCCAGCCATTCTGTGACCTCTTGGGTGCCACGGGTGGAGAGGTTGTCGCTGACCGCGATGATCTTCTGTCCCTCGATGATGGGGATCTCGGTGTCGAGCTGGTCGAGGAAGCGGATCAGGTCGTGGCGGTTGCGTGTCTTTGACGGCATCGCGAGCACGTCGCCTTCCGTGACTTTCAGGCAGGCGAACAGGCATTGGGTGCCGTTGCGGACATATTCGTGCTCGCGCCGTGTCGGGCGCCCAGGAGCCGGGAGCGTGTCGGGTTTGGTCGGCGCCTTGGCCTGGATGCCGGTCTTTTCGTCGATCGAGAGCACCAGCACGTTCTCGGGCGGATTCACGTAGAGACCGCAGACCTCTTTCAGGCGCTCCTCGAACTCGGGCCGGGAGAAGTCGCTCATGATCCAGTAGTCAGTCCGGTGAGGCTTGATGTCGGCACGAGAGAGGATCGCGTGCGCGTGGGAGGCCGACATCCCGACCGTCGCGCCGAGCTGCTCATAGGTCCAGCGTTCCTGCTGTGCGCCCTCCAGTGTTTCGGGTGGCCGCGTGCACGCCTTGGCGATCAGCCTCGCCCGAACCTCCTGGGAATGGATCAGCGGTTTGCCCGAGCGCGGCAAGTCGACAAGGGCAGCGATCCCGTCCTGCTCATAGCGCGCCCGCCACTTCTGCGCCGTGTTCGTCGAACATCCCAACAGCCGGCCGATCTCCGCGGCCGAGCGGCCCTCGCCAGCCTCCAACACGATCTGGGCGCGCTCGACCATCCGCACCTCCGCGGTGCTTGAGCGCACGATCCGTTCGAGCTCCGCTCGATCCTCCGCTCCGATCTCGATCCGCTTCGCCAACGCAGGCATACCGAACCCCCATCATCGCTGAACAGGACAGCGACAACTTCGGCAACGACCACAACACCCCTTCAACAATCCACGAACTTCACGAATGCACCACTAGGACGGTTTGGTGGACTCGACGAAAGGCCGCCAGTTCTGTGGACCTGGACCTGTACGCATCGCACAGGCTGTAGGCGCGCGCGAGTCGATGTGGTTTGCGCTCCGAGGCGCGGTGGTCGCGACTAGCAGCGCGCGTGCGCATCGCGTCCGAGCCCGAAATACCGCTGGCATATTCTGGGCCACTATTTCGCGGGGCATCGAGGCTTTGGTGACGCCGCCGCCTTGTTGGTGTAGGAGCTGGGCATAGTCGGCGAGCTGGTTTTGGAAGGCGAGCTCGTCGCGGGGGTCCTGGCCGGTTTCGTCGAGTTCGGCTCGCCATAGGGCGAGCCGCTCAGGATCTCGGTCTGCGATTCGCGCCCGACACCCCGCTCGTGGTGCCGGTCGATGAGCGCGACACGGTCGCCCTGGCGGATGCGGTAGTGGACGCCGGACACCGGGACTCGCCGGCGAAGTCAAAGCAGCCGCCGTGTGTCGTTCCATGCGCTGTGCAGGTCGGAGCGGGTGACGAGCACCCTGGCCTTGCGGTTCTCCAGCTTGAGCCGCCTCAGACCGATCCCGCCGCCACGCCCGCCGGTCGCGCGGGCCCGGCGAAGCCACGCTCCGCTTCGGGGGTGGCGTCCTGCATCAGCGCGATGAAGTGGCCGCTGGGTAGTCGCTGTCGAACGGCTGGAAGATCGCGCAATTGCGGTATGGACTGCAGCGGCACGAGCGACGAGGATAGATATCGTGAACGCTCCGGATCCCACTTGCCGCTTGGCCCCAGAGCCAGTGATCGTGCCAAGACAGACTCGATCCGGAGGAGCAGTGACGCCTTCAGGCACCACTCTGAGCCACACCGCGTACCTTCGATGGCCTGCACTCTCCTCGAACTCCTGCCAGCCAGAGCGACAGCGCCTACGACCCACGCCCTCAGACTCAGAATACGCTGCACCGTTTTACGGTCAGCACGCTTCGGCGTGACCAAGCCTGCTCAGGTCGACCAGGCCCTTGCGGCGACGATACGTTGCCTGCGCAAGGGACGGGGACGAACACAGGAAGCACTCGCCCATGAAGCTAGGATCACCATAGCGGCGCTCGGTCGCATCGAACGCGGCACGGCGAATCCGCAGTGGACCACCGTCAAGCAGATCGCCACCGCACTCAACTTCACCGTCCAAGAGCTCGCCGCCGCCAGCGAACATCTCGAGAGCTGACCCGCCCGCCGCCCAGAGATCCCACCAAGAGGTGTCGGCGCGGCCCTACGGAAACCCACACCGAAGCGGCCTACTCAAGATGTCTCAAGAGCACCTCCGGCTCTAGTTTCAGCGCTGTCGCTAGTTTGAGGATTATCTCAAGACCGGGGCTGCGACGCCCACGCTCGAGCAGGCTGATCGCGGAGCGGTCCATACCGGCGGTGCTGGCAAGGTCTTCCTGAGTGAGGTTCGCCCGCTCGCGCGCGCGTCGCAGATTTGCGCCGAATTGCCTCGCCGTGTCAGCGCTTGTGTGCACAGCCGGTCCGCACGCTGCACTCGATTTGGCTGTGGAGCCGACGCCGCACAGCAACGTCAGGGCTCCAGATTGACAGTGCCTGCCCGATGTGTCTTGTGCCGGGATCGGCCCGCGACGAGCTGGCTCGCTGTCGACCGTTGGTTGACACAGGGATACTTAGCTGGTTCACGGTATCTATGCTCGCCGTTCGCGTCGGTGCCGTCGATACCTCAGTTGTGCGATCTTCGACGCTCCAGTTCGACACGCGCACCTCTCCGAAGATCCTTGGCGTGGAGGTGGAGCTCGCGAATGGGCGCCACCTTTTGCGTGAGCGAAGCGCCTCGCGCTCCCCCCGGCAGTCGGACACTTGCTCGGAGCGACCGCCACCGTGACATCTCTGACACAAGTCACGGCGTTCGACGCGTCCGATGTGTCCGCAAACCCGCACAGAACGGACGATCTGGAGGCGGGCGGACGTATATGGCACGGGCGAATAGCAAGGTTGACGAGCAAAATCTTGCGCTTCGTGAAGACGTCGCGCAGCTCAAAGCGCGGCCGTGCCTGGCCAATGGCGGCTGCGTCCTCATGGACCGAGATAGACTGGCCTTCTACGATCGACATTGGCGATGCAAGAACCCTACGATGGAAAGCGGCCCCGCATGCTGTCGCCGAGCCCGGAAAGCCTCAGTATCTTTCGTGCAGCCGACTTTTCCGCGGACCTCCTCCGCGATCGAAGCCTGAGTATCTCGGTCTGCGTTCCGGTGCGAAACGAGGCGGACACTCTTGGTCCTATCCTGGACACACTCGTCGGGATGCGCTCGGACGGGCTCCTCGACCAGGTGGTTGTAGTCGATGCTACCTCAGGCGATGGTTCTGGAGCCATAGCAGCGGATCGCGGCGCTGAGGTCTTTGATCAGTCTTCTCTCATGGCCAGCTACGGGCCGGCCAAAGGAAAGGGCGATGCGATCTGGCGATCCCTCGCAGTCCTAACAGGCGACATCGTATGTTACTTTGACGGTGACCTCACCAGCTTTACCTCGGGGTACGTAATCGGGCTCGCTGGCGCACTGCTATACGACTCACATTTGTCATTTGCTAAGGCCGCGTTCTCACGTCCCTTTCGCGATAAGAGCGGCCAGACGACCGGCGAGGGAGGTCGCGTCACCGACGCAATGGCGAGGCCGATGCTTGAACTATTCTACCCACCTCTGTGCTACTTTCGCCAGCCACTCAGCGGTCAAATTGCTGCCTCACGCAAGCTGCTCCGGTCACTCCCAATGTCGACGGGATACGGCATAGACGTCGGCCTCTTGATCGATGTGTATTGCCGGCTGGGACTCAGTCGCATGGCGGCGGTGGACATCGGTCCACTCTATAATGCACATCAGACGGTCGACGAGCTAGAGTCAATGTCGTATCAGGTAGGGCTCGCGATAGTCCACCGACTCGAAGCGGGCAACCGCCTCGCCGACACGGCGCAAACGCTCTATAGCATTTGGGATGAAACGACTGACGAGACCCAGCAGCTCGACTTGGCGATCGAGACAAGGCCTCCATTCGACGCGATTCGCGCGACACCGGCGCAGTAGACCCGTTGCCGCTCACTGACGGTGACAGATCCCGCTCGCCTTTGCGAGCGCCGAGCGCGCCGCAATAAACGACTTCGCCTCGGCAACATCGTGCACACGAAAGATATCTGCACCATGCCGAAGACCATGATCCAGGGCAGCGAGCGTGCCAGCTAGTCGCTCGCGTGGCGGTCTCCGCACAAGAGCACCAATGAAGTCCTTCCGCGAGATCGGCAACAGCAGCGGGAAACCTAGCTGTCCGATGCTCTCGATGTTGCGCAGCAGCTCAATCGTCTGCGCGGGGGTCTTTGAGAAGTCTGGGCCTGGATCTACTATCAGGTTCTGTCGCGGTACACCACGCTGTTCCGCTGCGGCGATCCGTGCTCGCAAGAACTCAACGACATCGCCAACAACGTCCTGATACAGATCGGTATCTAGAAGTCGCTGCTTTGGTACTCCGCGATTATGCATGACGACGAGCGCGGCATCAGTTGCCGCGCACACCTCAGCAAGCTCGGGCGCTCTTAGCCCGCTGATGTCGTTGACTATGCTAGCTCCGGCAGCTACGGCTGCCTTAGCGACAGCTGGCTTGTATGTGTCGACAGACACCATGATCTCTGCGCGAGCTAGAAAGCCCTTCTATGACCGGGACCACACGTGCGATCTCGTGCTCGGCCGTCACAGCCGGCCTGTTCGTCACGGCAGACTCTCCACCAATGTCAATGATATCTGCGCCGTCCGCGATCAGCTCCAAGCCGCGCCTGATACGCGCAGCCGTCGTACGGTAGAGGCCGGCATCGGAAAACGAATCGGGCGTGGCGTTAAGAATGCCCATCAGCAGAGGCCCTGCACTGAAGTCGATGCATCTTCCGCGCGCCTTGAAGCTAGTCGCGCGCACGGTTGAGGGAATGCCCGACCTCACTGCCTAGGCCATCGCAGTCGATTAGCCCGAGTAATAAGAATAAATGAGATCAGCGCAACGACAAGTAGCAGCAAGACATCGATCACAATAGATAGGACAACGTGGTCGTTGTTGAAGGTGCTTACGGAGCCGTTAGTCTGAAAGACGGTGAGCTCAATCTCGTGCGCGAGCGGTGCTAGTGTGATCGCCGCAACTATACCGAATAGCCCGCTCAGAATAATGGCGACCCTGTGGCTCGCTGCCTCGATGACATCGTGGAATGTCGCGAGGTTCTGACGGACCTGAGCCTCAAGGCCGTCCGGGTTACGCAAATGGGGATTTTCCTTCATATGCTTGCGCAGTGGTCTCAAGATGGAAGCAACCTGGTCGTGCAACACGTATTCGTCGGTGAGTGCGGCCACGAGCCGCTGCCACTGCTGCAGCTGACCGCGGCTGATGGTTCGACGCTCCGTAATGGTCAGCTGGGTGGCTCGTTGCACAGCTCGCAAGGCCGCTCGTTGTAGCGTCAGGTACTCAAGCGTCTGCGTACGAAGCGTGTCAAAAGTGCCGATCCTGCTCCGATCCCGTGTACCTACCAAGGCAAGCACCGCGCGATTCTCGCCGATGAACCAATTATGCTCGTACCCGGTCTCCGCAGGCTTGAGGAACAGGTCGTCCCCGGGATCAACTTTGGTGCCGTAGGTGAGTTCGGCTACTGAGCGTAGCGACCGCTGCTCGCTCGCGTGGGTATCCCAGACGAGCTCGTAAGCTGTGCCAAATGTCTGAGGATATGCGGATAGGCTCTCGCGAGCTGCGACTCGTTCGTCGAGCCATTGGTATCGCTCTTCGGGAGTCTCAAGTTTGCGCAGGCTGGCCAGATCCGGCGCTCGCCCACAGAAGCGTACATGCATCGGTAGCATGATCGCGTCCATCACTCTCCGCACGTCCGCATTAAGCTCCCATCGTTCGCCACCAATGTCCAGCCGCCAGCTCATGCACTCATTTCGCCACACCGCGTCGCTGTACATGGCCAGCTCGGGTAGAGCGATATCGCGCTTCGCCAATCGCGGATCAAGGGTCAAGCGTATTAGAGCCAACCCTGCCTCGTGAAGTACCAGATTGATATTGATCGGAACCCAGTCAACACTCATTGGAGGCCGGCACTGAAGCGAGGACGCAGAGATGATTCGCACGACATGAGACCGACGCAGCGCCTGGACGTCCCAGAACTCGTCGTCCCCATCGACGACCTGCGCATCCGTCAGGAGATGACGAGCGTCGTCACGGCCTAGCGTGCCATCGCTCACAGCTGCGCGCATCGCTCGGATACTGCACGGCATCGAGTATGCGCGTAGCCATGCCACTGATGCAGCTACGATGGTGGCTTCATCCGATGGAACGATGACCACCTCTCACGTTCCGCGACGACTGAGGGATGATGGGCATTTCATAGACTCGTGCTCTCCTGATAGGGCGTGTCCGATCTCGCATAAAAGTCCCGGACGCTCGAAGACATTAAACACCAGCTTGTCCTCGCAGGCATCCCGAGAACGAGCGCCTACTCTAGACGTGTCAACAGCAACAGCGGGTCACCAGGCTCGCGATCTCGCTGGCGCTCGGGATAAAGGTGGTCCGCGCTTGCCCATCGCGATCCTACGAGTAGGCGCTTGAAGAATGCGAGGCTGAATGGGCGTCGCATGGCCGGGCTGGCTTCGCCGTAGGCAACCCACGGTCGCGTTGCGAGTCGCTGATCGAGATAGCTGCGGCCGGTCGAGCTCGGAGTGTCGATCAACTCAGTGGTCGACACCGACGACGAGACTAGGCGATTAGCTCCCCTCCTGGGGGTGTTGCCTTCCAGGGCTTGCGCAGCTCGTGCACTATCTGAGCAGCGATGGCGCCCTCGCCGACGGCGGACCCGACTCGCGGTTGCGCGCCGCATCTCACGTCTCCAGCTGCGAGAAGCCGGGGGACGCTTGTCTCCAACAGATGTGGTTCGCGGCCTTCCAACGGCCACCGGTCCTTAACCTGTGCACCCGTAACGACGTAGTTCTTATCATCTCGGTGGACGCGGCCTGCGGACCAGTCACTCCATGGTTTCGTCCCTATATATATAAACATCGCACGGGACGGCAGCTCGAGTAGGTCAGATTGACCGGCGCGCCGCACCTTCGCAAGTTCCAGCTGATCCTTGCCCTCCACAGCTACCACGTCGGCTTGCTCAATGACCTCCACGTTGCGTAGCTTGAGGAGACGATCGGCCAGAAAGCCGGACATCTTGTCCCGTAGGCGGCGTCTGATGACGACCGTGACGCGCGCCGCGTGCTCTGCGAGAATCTCAGCGGCCTGACCGGCCGAATTGCCACCGCCTACAACGAGTACGCCCTGTGCTCGATATACGGTCGCTTCGGTCCTTGCGCCTCCGTAGTAGATGCCGCGCCCGAGCAGGCGGGTCATCCCTTCCGCTTCGAGCTCCATGTAGGAGACGCCCGTCGCGGCAATCACCACGCCAGCCTTGATGGCCGGGCCCTCAGCAAGCTCTACAACGAGTCTTGGCTTGGACCTTCGCGACTCGCTGCGGTCGGAGATGGTACCCGAGGGAGCGATTCTGATGACCTTGGCAGACGCGACGATCTCGGCACCGAACTTATCTGCCTGAGCTTGACCTCGCCGTGCAAGCTCCTGACCGCTTATCCCTTTTGGAAACCCAAGGTAGTTCTCTATGCTTGCGCTGCTACCAGCCTGGCCGCCCGGAGCGTCACTCTCAAGAACGACCGTGCTCAGCTTCTCGGAGGCCAGATACACGGCAGCAGCGAGACCCGCCGGTCCCGCGCCTACGATCGCTACGTCGTACCTTTTTAGCCGCGCGCGACTATGCAGCTTGAGCCCCCGTGCGAACTCGGCTCGAAAGGCGACGTTACTCTCTGCGTCGCACGGAATCCGAAGGACCCGGCCGTCGGGAAGAATGCATACTGGCAGAGACTTCGTATCGAAGCCATCGTTCTTCCGCAGGAACTTCGCAAGTGGGTCGCGCGTCACGTCGACCCACCGAAACGCAAGGAGATTGGATTCCAGAAATCGTCGCGCCCATGCCGCTGCAGGATCGCTCTGCTCACCCACGACCGTCGCTGGCTCAGGCTCGACGCTAGACAGGCGACCCAATCGCTGCCCCCTCCTGTGGTCTAAATGCCGATGTGACGGAACAGTATCACCAAATCGCCGTGTTCCTGCGGCCGATTACGTCCCTCCCGTGTCGCGACGTGCGTGTCGCCCGGGACTGCCGGGTGCTCGCGTTAGCCGATCAGCCCTTGATCTCGTTGTGAACTCGAGCCACCATCGGCTCGTTCATCTCGACGCCCGCCGCCGCGAGGATCGGCAAAAGTGTTACCCCGAATGCCTCGAATGCCTCCTGCGACTCCCAAATGTCGAAGACCTGGATCTCGCCGTCCGTCTCGAGAGCGACATGGGAGATGCGTCCGTCGGGGGCTCCGGCACCCGCTTCCTCAAGCTGGACGGTCGTCGTATCGTACCGCTCCTGCGTGAAGCCCTTGGCAGTGATATAGAAGCCGAGCGCCATTGATCCCGATCCCCCTCCGCGCGGTCTGCGCCGTGGTTTACCCAGCGATGCCGCGGACTGTACTCCTCGGATGAGGATCGTGCGTGCCAACTGAATCGTGGGCCGCCTGCCGAGAGCGCGTGAGTGGGGCTCGTCAACCCAGAGACGTGCGGGGTCCCGGCGTTCGAGCGGTCTACGCGAGCTTTTCTAAGCCGCTGAGCCATATTGCCGTGTCGCCAACTCCCCCGAAACGGATGAGCTCGGCGCGGCCATCTCGGCTACCGTCCCGTTGATGGCTGCGAGCGTCTCGACGGGTAGTCCTCAACAGTCTGTCGAGCGTCTGCCTGTTTGTGGCTGGCACGGGGACACCAAGACCTCAAGGGACGCCTGCCGTGAGTCTTGAGCGTTGGATGGCGCTCTTCTTCGCCACCGGCGCCGTGTGTTTCTTCGTCGGCCCATTCCCCGGCTACGCCAGTCTTGTCGGGGAGGCTGCGGACTCAGTCACGTTCTTCGTCGGCTCGATTCTGTTCACGGCCGGCGGGGCACTCCAGACATGCCTTTCATTCCACGTTCGGCGGGCGCCCGGAGCAGGGCAGACGGCCTGGTTGGCGGCGATCGTCCAGTCGGCCGGGACCCTTTGCTTCAACGTGACGACCTATCGGGCCTGCAGACGGCCCTCTCCAGCCCTGAGTACAACAAGCTCGTCTGGCGACCCGATGCGCTGGGCTCAATCTGTTTCCTAGTTTCGGGCGCGATCGCGTTTCGCGCCTCAGAACGGCAGGGTTGGCTGCCCAAGCATGGCGGTGTCGGGTGGTGGGAGCCGTTCGTCAACCTGCTCGGATGCATCTTCTTTGGCATCGCTGCAGTTGCCGGCCACGTCGTTCCCTCGACCGGCACGCTGCTCGATCAGGCCGCCGCCAACTGGAACACCTGCCTCGGCGCGGCTTGCTTCTTGGCATGCGCTGTGGCGACGTTGCTCACCGGTCGCACACTCAAGTCGCCGCGACTGCGGCGCCTGCACGAGCTTGAGCACGCCGTAGAGCGACTCGCCTGAAGCGCATAGCGCCGAAGAGTGTCTGATGTCCAGCCAGTAGACGCGGTTCCGCGCGTGCAGCGCCGATCGCTGATCGGCGAGCAGTGGGCAGCGAAACCTCGCGGCGACCGGCTGGCCGTCCTGGTTGGCGCCCGCGTCGCGCGCTGGTTGGCGCTCGACAGAAGCTCCACGCGAAGAGCGCGATCGAATGAAAAGCCGCATTTTGCGGCTTTTCGTCTGCCCTTTGGTGTACACGGTGTTGACCTCGGCAGCTAGACCTTTTTAGGGTCGCACCGATCGTCGTCTGATTGTTAGGGTTCAATACGCCCGCTCGCTGCTTTGGCTCGCGCGGATTCGCACGCTTGATGCAGGCCCACTGGGTCGCATCGGTCACACCAAAATGCTTTCTTTCCAGGGGGAACTTGTGTCTGCACATCGCCGCTACTCGCTGATTCGGCTACTGCTCGCGTGCACGGCGATCTGTATTGCGTCCGGAGTGTTCGCCGGGCAGGCGTCGGCCGAGGCGCCGCCGTGTGCGGACCTTTATGTCGAAGACGTGCATGTGTCGCCGACGAATCCGGTGCAGGGGATGCCGGCGACGGTCACGGTCACGGTCCATAATGGTGGGACTTGTGCGGCTGGGGGCTTCGTTACGCAGTTCCGGACGTCGCTCAAATCGCCGACGGGGCCGTCGGAATCGATCAGCGGCCTCAACGCTGGTGAATCGAGGACGTTGGAACTGCCGTTCGTGTTCGCGGCGTCGGGCAACTACGAGGCGGTCGTCGAAACCGACACGGGCAAAGCGGTCTCGGAGACGAATGAGGCGAACAACCTTGAAATCTTGCCGATCACGGTGTTGCCTGCGGGCATCAATCTGGTTCTCGAAGAATTCACGGTCAAGCCGGTCGTGCACGATCCGAGCGAATCGGTCGTGCAGGGTCGTCCGGCGATCGCGACGGTCAGGGTCACGAACACCGGAAACGTTCCGGCGGGGACGTTCATCGTCAGTTGGACGCCGTACACGTTCGCGAAACCGTTGACGAGGACTGTGACGGGTCTCGGGCCGGGCGAAAGCACGATCGTGACAATGGAATACACGTTCCCGACGGCGACGACGGTCACGGGGACCGTGCTGGCTGACTCGACGCACGTCGTCAAAGAGACCGACGAGAACGACAACTCGGCGACCCTGAAAACTGTCGTGCAGCCGCCGCTTCCGAACCTCAGGGTGGTGGGTGTGCGCGACTATCCGGCGCCTGCGGGCAGCGAATCCCAGCAGGAAGTCGAAGTCGAAAACGATGGCAACAACCCGGCTGGTGACTTCATCGTCACGTGGAAACCGGGGCCGTTGATCGCCGCGCAGTCACAGCAGGTCAATGGGCTCGGGGAGGGCGAACGCACGATCGTCTTCTTCAGCGAGGTCTTCAAATCTGCGGGTAACTATGAAGGCACGGTGACGGTCGACAGCACGCACGTGGTCGCGGAGGTCAACGAGAGCGATAACACTGCGTCGTCGGACTTCGTGATACCGGCGGCGACCGTTGATCTGACGATCACGGGGTTGAGTATCGAACCCGAAGAGCAGCGTTGTGGCTGTGACTGCAACAACTGCGACAACGTCAAGCCGGCGTATTCGTCGCAGACGATCGTGCAGGGCGTGCCTAACACCGTCCGCGTGACGGTGAAGAACTTGGGCAACAGCCCGTCTGGGAGCTTCGTGACGAGCTGGAACCCGAGCGCGGACAGCATCATCGTGCCCGGTAGCCAGACGTTGACGCAGCAGACCGGTCCGCTCGGCCCGGGAGAAGAACGCGAACTGACCTACACGTTCACGTATCCGAAGGCGGGCAACTTCCGCAGTATCGCTGACGCGGATGCTTTCAACCAGGTGAAAGAGACGAACGAGGCGAACAACGAGAAGATCCTCAACGTGACGGTCGAACCGGCGCTGATCGGCCTGTACTTCACGAGCGGGATCGAATTCTCGCCAGGGAACCCGGTCACGGGCGAACCGGCGACGGCGAAAGTCGGGGTCGAGAACTTCGGCCCGATCGCCTCGGAAGCGTTCGCTGTCCAGTTCACGCCGAAAGAAGGCGGGATCAAACAGACGCAGATCGTCAAAGGCCTCAACGTCGACGAAGCAACGACGCTGACGTTCCCCGTGACCTACACGAAAGCCGGGGGCTACACCGCCAATGTGATCATCGACCCGACCAACGCGATCCACAAGACCGTGACACCCGACGAAGAGTCAGAACCAGTCACAGTCGTCCCGCATCAGCCTCGCTGAACGTCAGGCTTGGCCACCCCTGGCATACGGGGTTGGGATGAGCTGATGCTCGGCTACCGCCTCCGACCGAAAGCGTCAGCGATACGGGCGTCCAATAGCTGCTTCACGAGGTTCTTCGGCAGCGGCGTGTCGACGGGGAAGTGCAGTGAGCCCTTGGTCTTCGTGTACGCCTCGGTCTCCCTGGCGAGCTGTGAGAGCACAGAGCCACTATGCGGTAGGTAGCTCAGATGGTTCTTGAAAGCAGCGAAACCGGCGATTGTCTTGCCGCGGAGCTTGAATGCCGGCATGCCGTACGAGATGCACTGCTCTGCTTCGGGGACGATTGCGACGATGGTGTCGCGCAGCTGGGCGAGCGTTGTCTTCTTGGGCTCATCAAGCGCGTCTAGATACCGGTCGATCTCTCCCTTGGACACATCGGCATTCTCGACGTCGGCGACGCGTGGGTCAAGCCGGCCGAGAGCAGCCTTGCGGCACGACGCGTCCGGCGCCCATTCCAACCGAGCCTCGAGAGCCCCACGAGGTGCTCCCGCGGGCGTTCGAGCGCTTCGGCCGTGGTCCACATGCTCGCGCCAAAACGAGCCATGCAGCGGCCTCGGACTGGCGCTCGTCGAGGCCGTCGCCGTCGCACGCGGCGGTCACGCCGAGGCGCACAACCGCCCCGACGGCGGCGCCGATGTCTCGATCAAACTCCCGTGCGCGCAGCCCGCGGCTCGAAGCGGGCAGCGTCGGTCCGAGCGCTGCGCTCGAGCGCCTCGGCCCGCACAACTTCGATCACGGTTGCCGTGATTCGTGGATCGAGCTGGCTGCCGGAGATCCCCTCCAACTCTCCGATGGCGAGCTCGAACGGGATAGCGCGACGGTAGGAGCGGTCGGTGCGCATCGCGTTCCAGGTGTCGCAGCAGGCGATAATCCGGGCCTCGAGCGGGATCTCCTCGCCGGCGAGCCCGTCGGGATAGCCGCGGCCGTCCCAGCGCTCGTGGTGGGAGCGCACGATCAGCCCCACGTCGCGCATGAAGCCGCCCACAGTGTCGAGCAGCTTCTGTCCCTCGACGGTGTGGGTCTTGATAATCATCCACTCCTGCTCGTTGAGCGTGCCTGGCTTGTTGATGATCTCCTTCGAGATCGCAATCTTGCCGACGTCGTGTAGTAGGGAGCCGAACTCGAGGTTGCGTTGGCGAGCGGCGTCGAGCCCGAGCCGGCGGCCAACCTCGAGACTCAAAGCGACGACGCCGCGACTGTGCTCGCCCGTGTAACGGTCGTCGGCCTCCACGACATCGCCCAGCACCAGCGCGGTCCCCCGGTACGCGTTGTTGAGCTCGATCAGGCTCTCCAGGCGGTCGCGCCGCTCCCGCGCGAAGATCGCGAGCAGGGCCAGAAGCGGGAGCAACGCCAGGGGCGCCGCCGGCGTCCGCTGGATCTGCTCAGCCACCACCAGCGCGATCCCCGAGAGGGCCGCGTCGATGCCGTACACCCACAGGTCGTTCAGCTGCGAGGCCAGCGGCGCGTCCCGGGCGATCCACAGGCGTACCGTGGATGCTGCGAAGTCGACCGTGAACTGGGCCGCGAGCGCGAGCACCAACAGCCCCGCGCCGGCATCCTGCGGCTTGGTGTCGGCGATCACGAACACCGCCACTGGGCCGATGGCGAACCACGAGTTACCGACCACCTGCGCCAGCCGCTCCCAGCGGACCCTCCCGGTCAACACGTCGGGAAGCCGCGCGAGCGCCAACGCCAGCACGACCGCCGGCGCCACGAGGGCAAGCGGCAGCGCGAACAGCAATGGCACGAACGCAAGCTGGGTGGCGACCGTGAAGCCCAGCGGTGTATCGAAGCGCACGAGCGTGGCCACGATCATCAGCCCCATACAGATGAAGGCGGGTGCCAGCGCGAAGTCGTGGGGAGGCGCGCAGGCCCACGCTGCGCCCGCCGCGGCGACGAAGCCGATGCCCACGAGCCAATCCGAGATTCGCTCTGCGGGCATCATCCGTGTCCCGGGGCGGCGAAATGTGTCGGCGAGCAGCTCCTGTTGAGCGAAGTCCGGGTTGAACGACATCTCCGGAGCGGTATCGGCGCGCATCCACCGAAGCTGAACGCGCAACGGCCGTTCTAAGCATTCGACTCGAACCGACGTCCAGTCTCCTGCCGATCAGCTAATGCAAAGCCGACCCTCGACCGACAGCACACGCGTAAACCCAACTGAAAAGGGCAAACTCGGCGTAAGCCGGGGACGCAAAGCTAGAGGTCTCGCAACCGCGAGATAGCTCGGCTGCCAGTGCACACCTGAATGGTGCGTCACATGAAGAGATTCCTTTTCAGCTCGAAGGCTGTCCGCGTGCTTGCGGTCGTCGGGGCGATGGCTGCCCTGCCGGTCACGACGGCGTCGGCCAGCACAACGTCGATCTACGCCACAGCCCAGGGCACCAGCCTGCTTGGCATTCCGGTGCCGGTGCTCGGTACCCAGGGCTGGACGCTCACCGTCCCGGTTGGCAGCAACGTGCTGCCGAAGTTCGTCTGGGGCCTGCTCGACTTCACGGTCACGAGCAAGCTCACCGTGGGCAACATGGAGGTGTACTACCTCTACATCGACCCGCGCATGGTGTAGGGCGGGCATATGGCAAGCGAGGTTCGGCAGTCCGCAGGCGCGGGCTGCCGAGCCCATCCTCAGCCGTGGGTCAAAGCGCAGCCCGTTGACGGCGCCGGCTCAGGTCTAATGTCCGAGGCATGACTACCTGAGAGGAGCGACGATGCATCAGACATCATTGACCGCGACAGAGCTCGGTCAGACGGACCTCGAGATCACGCGCATGGGATTCGGCGCGTGGGCGATCGGCGGCGGGGATTGGGAATTCGGTTGGTGCCCGCAGGACGACGAGCAGTCGATCGCCGCGATCCACCGCGCGCTCGAGCAGGGAATCGGCGTGTCGAGCTTCGAGATCGAAGGAGGAGCGCGATGAACCCCCGAAAGCTGGGCGCTGAGCTGCTTGGCACCGCTCTACTGGTGTTTGTCGGCGTCGGGATGGCGACGCTGACGTTTGGCTTCAAGCTCGATGGCGGCAGCACCTCCGCAGGGGTCGTGGCGACGGCGCTGACATTCGGGCTGGCGCTGCTCGTGCTCGTCTACACGATCGGGCCGCTCTCCGGCTGCCACATCAACCCCGCCGTGACCCTGGGCTTCCTGATGTCCAAACGTATGAGCCTCGCCGACGCGATCGGATATTGGGCGGCGGAGCTCATCGGCGGGATCATCGGCGCGCTGGCTCTGTGGGCAGTGTTCAGCGGCTCCCCCCAGTACAGCCGCTCGACGACGGGCCTTGGGACCAACGGCTGGGGCTCGCACTCGATCATCGGCTTGAACGGGACAGGCGCGTTTGCGGCCGAAGTCATCCTCACGTTCGTCTTCGTCCTTGTGGTGCTGGCGGCCACGAGCCACGTCGCGTCAGCCGGGTTCGCCGGTCTGGCAATTGGCTTTGCCCTGGCCTTGGCGAACCTCATGGGGATTCCGCTGACCGGAGCATCGATCAACCCGGCACGAGCGCTCGGTCCGGCCGTGATCGTGGGTGGCGACGCGCTCCAGCAGGTGTGGCTGTTCATCGTCGCGCCGCTGGTCGGAGGACTCCTCGCCGCGATCGTATGGCTCGTGCTGATCGCCGAGCGTCCCGACCCGGCGACGGCCGGGCGTGTCGAGCCATCAGATCTTCCACCCGCGTCGGCCTGAGCGACCGACGCTCGCCTGGAGGCCGAGCAGTGTGCTGCTGCGAGCCGACAACCTGCAGTCGCTCAGCGCGGCGGACGTCCGCGCGCTCGTCGACGAGCATGCGCTCGAGGTGGTGATCGACCTGCGCACCGACGTCGAGGCCAAGCTCGAAGGATCCGGGCCGATGACCGCCGAGCGTGGCGTGCGCATCGAGCTGCGTTCGTTGTATCCGGACTCCGACGCGATCGTCGCGCGCCTGCGCAGCTCCCCGCTGTACCGCGACGAGCTCGAGGGCCGCCACTCCCGCCATCACGCTCCCGTCCCCGGCACCATCGAGCGCGTGCTCGAGCTCGTCGACGAGCGTCACGGCGGATCCGCCGCCTGGCTCTTGGCCAACGGATTGGACGCGTCCGATCTGCGGCGACTGCGGGGCAGGCTGCTGGCGCTGGACAGCGGGAGCGCCCCGGAGGACGCTCCCGCCTGAGCTCGCTTCTGTCGCCGCGCTACAGCCTGATCACGCGCGAGATCGTCGTGACGCCCGGGATCTCGACGAACATCGTGTACCTGCCGCTGAGACGGCCCTTGTGTGCGAGCGCGATCTTCGAGCCCAGCAGACCCTCGCCTCGCGCCACGATCTTGTGGTTGCGGGCGAGCGTCACGATCGCCGTGGTGCGCTTGCGGACACTGGCCGTTTTCGCCGAGGCGACACACGTGATTTCGAGCTGGCGGTAATGCTTGCCCGTGTGCGTGCACGTGATCGTCCCCAGCGTACCTTCGGGCCCTTGCGGCCCGGCTTTTCCTTCTTTGCCTTCAGGGCCTGAAGGACCCGTTTTGCCTTCGGGGCCTCCGGGACCGGCGGGGCCCGCTTTGCCTTCGGGACCGGCAGGGCCTGCGGGGCCTTGTGCACCTTCTTTTCCTTCTCTGATCTGATTTTCAGGAGAGGGAATTTCGTGTTCGACCTCACCGGTTTCGGGATTGAGGATGATCGCCGGCGCACGGTTGTCGCTTCTGTTGAAGTCGAACATGTCCTCGAGCGTGCCCGACGTTGCGTCCTCAGAGGTGCCGCCGATCTTGCCGAGTCCCCAGTTTTCCTCGATGAAGCGGGTGACCGACGACTGCTCGGTGAGCGTGCCGTCGACGTAGTCGCTGCGCGCCCACGGCGAGATCACCAGCAGCGGCAGCCTCGGGCCGAGTCCGCAGCGGTCCTTGTGTTCGGGGTCTTCGGCCGTGACGGTGCCGCATTTGCCGGCGCCGTTGAGGTCGTCGCTCGTGTCGTTCGACGGGTAGTTCACCGGTCCGAGCTGGTGGTCATACCAGCCGTCCGAGTCGTCGTAGTCGATGACGATCGCGGTGTCGGGCCAATATTTCGACTGCTCGATCATGTTGATCTCTTCTACCAGGAACCGCTGTTCGTCGAGCGGGTCGGAGTTGCCGGCGTGCCCGTTCTCGTAGGCCGGGGGCTTCAGGAACGACACCTGCGGCATGTTGCCTTCGGTCACGGCCCTGTTGAACCAGGACAGGTCGTACTGGTGGTTGACGGCTTCGCCGAGTTTCGTGCCGGCCGGGTCGCTGTCGCCGACCTGTTCGAGCGAGCTCGGAGACACGTGGTCGGGGTTGGCCGTGCTTTCGTAGAACTCGAACGGCTCGTGGTGCTGCACGTAGTCGGTCACGGTGGCGTTGCCAATGTTCTTGTGGCTCGTGCCGCACACCGCGCGTTTTTCTTTGGCGGCGTTTTCGGTTGCCGACGGGGCGAAGCCGCCCTGGAACCAGCCCCAGGTGACGCTCTTTTCGTTCAGCAGGTTGCCGACGTTCCTGCCGGTCATCGAGACCGTCACGCCTCCCGGCAGGCCTTCGGCCGTCAGCGCGTTGCCCGGGTTGCTGCACTGGTCGAAGTACGGTTCCGAATCGCCCTGCAGCACACCGTTGACGACGTTGCTGCTCGAGCCGCCGTGGACTTCCGCGCCTTCGGTGTTGCCGCTGATGAGGTTGATCGCTCCCGGTGATGAGGGACCGAACTGGTTGTCGTAGGAGTTGTCGTTCAGCGCATAGTGCTGAGCGTAGTTCCACAGCCCGGTGACGGTGTTGCCGTCGTAGTAGTCCATCACGATGCCCTTGGGGCCGTAGCTGGAGGAGTTGATCGCACCGGCTTCCGAGCAGCCGCTGCCAGTTGTCTTCTGAACGAACTCGTTCATCAGACCGCCATCGTCAGCTTCCTGCTCGGGCGTGTAGCTGTGCTTCTGGTCGCACGTCAGCGCTTCCGCGCGGCCGAGCCTTTTCGGGTTATCGAGGTTCGGGTTGTTCGTGAGCAGCCCGTTGCTCAGACCGTTGACGCCCGGGGTCCCGGGGAGCGCGTGGAATTCGGGTTCGCCCGGGGGGTTGGCCGCATACGGATATGTCCCGAAGTAGTGGTCGAAGGAGATGTTCTCGGGAAAGATGACCACCACGTGTTCGATCGGTGTGAGGGCCGCCGTGGGCGGCGGAGTCGGACTGGACGCACTCGACATCGAGATGCCGATCGTCGCCGCCCCGACGTCGAGTAGAGCGGCCAGCGCCGCGAAGCACTTCCTGTCGATGCGCAAGTTGCCTTCTCCTTTGGCTTTCGTCGGGCGGCCACCGATTGGCAGTGCGCCCCGGCCTCCCGAGTTGGGGGCGCGCGGATCGCATCCTGCACGCCCGTCGTCGGCCACCTGTCAACAGAGCGTTGCCACCTCGTTGCGAACCTGTGACCGAGCTTTTTACCTTTTGCTGACGATGACGGGACATCGTCATTACATCTCGGAATCGGCGGCTGCGACCGTGCGTCGTGGGAGCGCTACGCCTTGGTAACAAGACTGCCCAGCCCGGCACGTATGTTGCCGGGGTCCCACCGCCAGCGGCGACACCGATTCACATCGGCCTGCACAGATGCGCCAGTTGCCAACGACAACACGACTGCACCGAAGGACCGCGGGCCGCAGGGTGCTGTGGCTGGCGCTCGCCGTCGTAATCCTCGTCGCGTGCATCTCGCTCGGCGCCGCGCTCGCTCCAAGCGGCCCGAGCAGGTCCGGGCCCTTCTCAGTCGTCGCGCTCGCCGGCAGGACGACTCCAAACCCGCTCGCCGGGCGACTCTCGAAGGTCTACGGCACGGACATACCCGCGAGCCGCTACGGAACGGAAATCGCCGACCTCGAGGACGCCGGCACCAACGCCGCAGGCGAACAGGTCTCCGACCTCTCGCCGATCCCGGCCTGGAAGTTCGCGGCTCCTGAGCGCGAATACCGCCTCTACGCCGTGCGCTGGGTCTCGCGGGCGCTCGGCGACGCCGCCTCGCTCGGCAGCGCGCTCGCGGGCGCTCAGCCCCGGGCAGCGCAGCACGCGTGGGAGGCGACCTGGGACGACTACATGCACCTGGGCGCGGTGTATGGGCTGTTCGGCGAGCTCAACGAGAAGATCGACGGCAATCCCGGCAGCCTGCCGCGCGGCACCGCCGATCCGAACTTCACAGGTTTGCATCGACTCGAAATGGGTCTGTGGAGTGGACAGAGCGAGAGCTCGCTGCTCGTCTACGACGACAAGCTCGAGCGCGACCTCGCACGGCTGCGCCGCGCGATCCCGACGTTGAAGATCACCCCGCTCGAATACGCGACCCGCTCGCACGAGATCCTCGAGGACGCGCAGCGCGACCTGCTCAGCGGCATGGACGTGCCCTGGAGCCGCCAGGGGGTGCTCGGCACCGCCGCCGGCCTCGCGGCCACCCAGGAGCTCTTCCACACGCTCGAGCCGCTCCTCGGGGGGCGCGAAAACACCGAAGGTGAAGTGCGAACGGAGCTGCTGGTGCTCAGCCAGGCGCTGACCAGGATCCGCCGCAGCCATCACGGGCGCTACCCGAGCCTCTCGCAGCTGAGCACCTACGAACGCGAGGACCTCGACGGCTACGTGGCGGGCGCGCTCTCGGCGCTCGATCAGATGCCGGGATCGCTGGAGACGGAAGTCCATCGCCTGCCGCCGAAGCTGCAGGTGAGCCCGTGAGCAAGCTGGACCGACGCGAGTTCCTCGCCGGCTCGGTCGCCTTTCTCGGTGCCGGCGCGGTCGGAGCGGCAGGCGGGGCGCTCGCAGAGGCAGCGACGCGTCCGCACGTGAAGGAGCCGAGCGCGGCCGCAGTGAACGAGCGCTCGCTCGCGAGCCAGCTCGACACGCGGCTGCACTTCGACGGCCCGCACCAGGCCGGAATCCTGAATCCCGCGCCGGCACAGGCAACTTTCGTGGCACTCGACTCGATCGCACCGAATCGCTCGACGCTGATCGCGGCGCTGAAGGATCTCAGCACGAGGTCGAGAGAGCTGACCCAGGGCTCGACCGTCGGCGCCGAGGAGCTCGACGACCCACCGCCCGACTGCGGGATCCTGGGTCCGGTCAACGCTCCCGACGAGCTGACGGTGACGATCGCGTTCGGCGCGTCACTGTTCGACGGGCGCTACGGGCTCGCTGCGCTGAAGCCGAGCCGCCTCGAGCGGATGCCGAACTTCCCGACCGACGACCTGGACCCGGCCCGCAGCGACGGAGACATCTTGGTCTCGATCTGCGCGGCGCACAGAGACACGGTTGTTCACACGCTGCGCGAGCTGATGCGCGCGGTCGTGGGTCACATGGTGCCGCGCTGGAACCTCGACGGCTTTCAGAGTGCCAAGCGGGGTCCGACGCCTCGCAACAACCCGCGCAACCTCTTCGCGTTCCGCGACGGGACCGCCAATCCCGACACGACCGACGGGCGCCTGATGGATGAGCTCATCTGGGTGCAGCGCAGCGCCGGCGAGCCCGCGTGGACGGCCGGTGGTAGCTACCAGGTGATGCGCGCGATCCGAATGCACGTCGAGTTCTGGGATCGCGTCGGCATGTTCGAGCAGCAGCACATGATCGGCCGCGACCGCGCAACCGGAGCGCCCCTCGGAGGCACCGAAGAGTTCGAGGACCCGCGCTACGACCTGGACCCCGACGGCAGACGGATCCCGCTGAATGCGCACATCAGGCTCGCCAACCCGCGCACGCCACAGACCGCCAACCAGCGCATTCTGCGCCGCGGCTACAACTATGACCGCGGCATCGACGAAGCAGGCAACCTCGACCAGGGCCTCGCCTTCGTGGCCTTCAATCAGGACATCCAGCGTCAGTTCGCGACGATCCAGACGCGCCTGAACGAAGAGGAAATGACCGACTACATCACCCCGGTGGGTGGCGGCTACTTCTTTGCCCCGCGCGGCTCGAGCGGTCCAGGCGACTGGGTCGGCTCGCCGCTCTTCGCCTAGCGGTGGCCAACGGCAACCGGCGCGGCCGGTCAACGGCGTGCCTCGGCTCAGCTCGCGCAGTTCCAGCCTGCCCAGTTCTATGGGCCCGACGTCGTCAACGACCTGATCCGCGAGACGCTGCATCCGTATTCGCAGGGGCTGAAGCTGGCGAGCAAGGTCGGCGGGCAACGCGACGAGGCGGGCAACTGGCTGCCGGCGCAGTCTCCCCAGGAGCTCCGGGACGGAGTCGAGGCCAACCTGCGCTCGCTGGCGCTCGTGCGGCGGGCGATCGAGCTCGTGGACATCGCCAGCGTCCAGAACTCCTACAGCGTCATGCACCGCGACGACGACCCGATCGTCGAGCTCTGCCGCGAGCACGAGATCGCGTTCGTTCCGTACTTCCCGCTCGGATCCGCGTTCACCGGAGGGCCGGCCGCGCTCGCGGCAGAGCCCGCGATCGCGGCGGTCGCCGAGCGTCACGGCGCCAGCGCGTCGCAGGTGGCGCTCGCGTGGCTGCTCGCGCGCTATGAGCGCATGCTGCTGATCCCGGGCACCGTCTCGGTGGCGCATCTCGAGGAGAACCTCGCCGCGATCGACGTCACGCTCGACGAGGAGGACCTCGCGGCGCTCGCAACGGTCGAGTCCCGCGGTGATCCGCTGGCTGCACACCAGGCGTAGACATCGGGGCGTCTGAGTCGCGAGAGCTTCGCGGTGATTGCCGCGACTAAGCTGTCTGTGCCGCAAGCACCGAGGCTGCACGGAGAAGATGACCGATGGCCGTCACGACCCCAATCGAGATCGACAGGCTGCGCGTAGGGGCCCTCGCCGAGGATGAGCTCGCCCGTCTGAACGAGCGCACGCCACGGTCGGCTGCGATGTTCGAGCGAGCCCGCAGCTCGCTCAGCGGCGGTGTCGCCTCTTCCTACCAGCTGCGCGACCCGTGGCCGATCTACCTTGCCTCGGGCGTCGGCCCGACGGTCACAGACGTCGACGGCAACCGCTACTGGGACTTCCATAACGGCTTCGGCTCGATGGTGCAGGGCCACGCGAACCCCGCGATCGTGCAGGCGCTGCGCGACCGCGCGGAGCTCGGGACCCACTTCGCCGCCGTCACCGAGGACACCGTCGTGGTCGCTGAGGCGCTCGCCGAGCGATTCCGGTTGCCGCTGTGGCGCTTCGTCAACTATCGCGGCTGTGGAACATGAACCGCGGCATCTACATGACGCCAGGTCGCGAGGAGGAGTGGACCCTGTCGGTGACGCACACCGACGAGGCGGTTGACGCCTACGTGCGCGCGTTCGACGAGATGGCAGCGGCGCTCGCCGCGTAGGGCGCATCCTGTTCGAGCGTCTCGACGCCGCTTTACGCGCCCAGGCGGCTCGCAAAGAACGACAGGATCTCGTCGCGCGCCGCGATCGTCGGCTGGCCCGCTTCGTCGATCAGGTGGGCGGTGACGACGCTGTGCGGGCTCGCGACGACGTGCTCGAAGAACGGCGGCGTCTCACCGTTGGCGGCGCTGTCGGGGAGCACGCGCGCGACGAAACGCGCGCCGAGCGCCTCCGAGTAGGCGGCGAACCGCTGTGCCCTGCAGTGCCGATCGCCGCTGAAGCGATAGGCCATGGCGGTCAGATCGTCCTGCTCCAGGCGCTCTCGAACCGCGACGAGCTCATCGGGGGCGATCTCCAGTCCGGCGGGGTCATCGAGCGGGAGCGACGGTTGTGAGAGCACGGGAGCGAGCATCGCCGGCTCGAGCATCATCGTCAGCGCGAAGTTGCCCGTGAAGCACATCCCGATCGCGCCGACGCCCGGCCCGCCGCACTGCTCGTGCGCGAGCCTCGCCAGCGAGCGCAGCCAGACCGTCACCGGGCTCGACTCGTTCGCGGCGAACGCGCGGAACTCCGCGCTCATGCACGCCCGCTGCAGGACCGCGCCGCCCTCCTGCACGCCGGGCACCGCGCCGTCGCGGCCGAACAGCGACGGCATGTACACGGTGAAGCCCGCGTCCCTGACCCAGCGACTGAAGCGCGCGACGTGCGGGCTGATGCCGGGCATCTCGGCCATCACGATCACCGCCGGGCCGCCGCCGGCCACGTGCACCGCCTTCGTCACACCCTCCAGCGTGACCGGGCGCGGGTCGAAGTCATCGAGCGGATCGTCTGCTTCACGGTCCCGGTTCGGCATCCTCAGGCTCCTCTCACTCGCCCAGTCGACAGATTATAGACGATCGTCCATATATGTGTCTAGACTTGGTGTCGTGGCACGGGCTGTCGGCGACGAGAACGTTTTGGATCCGCTCGTGGCTGGCACGCCGCACGCGCCGCTGCAGGCGCGATCTCGCCAACAGGAGCCAAGCGATGGCAGACGCGCCCGTGGCATGCGCAGCCGGGCCGCCGTGCTCGAGCGCTCCGTCCAGATGGCATCGCGCGAGGGCCTCGAAGGTCTCACGATCGGTGCCCTCGCGGCGGACCTCGACCTGCACAAGAGCAGCGTCCACGCGTTGTTCGGTTCAAAGCTCGAGCTGCAGCTCGCCACCCTCGACACCGCACGGGCGATCCTCGTCGAGCACGTGATCGCGCCGGCGCTCGCGAGCACGGAGGGACTGCCACGCCTGCGAGCTATCGGGGAAGCGTGGTGTGACTATCTCGCCGCGGGCGTGTTCGCGGGCGGCTGCTTCCTGTGCGCGGCCTCCGCCGAGATGGACGGGCGACCGGGACCACTGCGCGACGCGGTCGCCCGCGTGATGCGCGAATGGATCGCGGTGCTGAGCACCAACATCGAGGCTGCGATCGCAGCCGATGCGCTTGCCGGCGAGATCGACCCGAATGCGCTGGCTTTCCGCCTGAACGCCCTCGGGATTGCGGCCAATTGGCAGCAGCAACTGCTGAACGATCCGTCGGGGATCGAGCAGGCGCGCTCGGCCTGGCGCGGTGAGCTGACCCAGGCTGCGCGCGCGTGACCGGCCCGGGCTGTGCATCGACGATGCCAGCAGCGGCTTGCGCCCGCGCCCGGCGTGCCGCCGCGATGCGCGCGGTCGTTTAGGCTGCGCAGCGCAAACGCTCGACGGTCTGCGACCTGGAGCGCTCCGATCGTCATGGAAGCCGACGCTCCACCCATCACCCCCGTCGACTGCCTCGGCGTGGTCGAGGACGCGATCGCGCGTACTGACGAAACGCTCGAGCTGGCGACGCGCCATCTGGATCCCTCGCTCGTGGACGTCCTCAGCATCCTCGGCTTCGACGAGGCGTACGCATCCGCTCAGGGGTCCTATCTGTATGACGCGAGCGGCCGCGCGTTCCTGGACTTCCACACCGGTGAGGGCTTCGCCAGCCTCGGCCACAACCATCCGGACGTGCGCGAGGTCCTGCAGGCGACGCTCGCGGCCGATCTCCTCGACGGCGTCCAGATCCACTACTCGCCGCTCGCGGGGATGCTCGCGCAGGAGCTCTCGCGGCGCCTGCCGCCGGGTCTCGAAGCTGTGTTCTTCGCCAGCACGGGCGCCGAGGCGGTGGACTCCGCGATGAAGTTCGCGCGCGCGGCGACGGGTCGGCCGCGGTTGATCTCCTGCGACTCGAGCTTTCACGGCGTCACGCTCGGGCCGCTGTCGCTGGTCGGCGACGACTTCTTCAAGGAGGGCTTCGGGCCGCTGCTGCCGGGCTGCGCGCGCGTCCGCTTCGGCGATCTCGCAGCACTCGAGGCGCAGCTGCGTGCGAAGGACGTCGCGGCGTTCATCGTCGAGCCGATCCAGGGCCGGATGGTGACGCTGCCGCCTCGTGGGTACCTGCAGCGCGCGCAGGAGCTGTGCCGCCGCCACGGCACGATGTTCGTCATCGACGAGATCCAGACCGGGCTCGGCCGCACCGGCAGCTGGTTCGCGCTGGAGCAGTGGGGGCTCGAGCCGGACTTCGTGCTGATCGGCAAGGCGCTCAGCGGCGGCTACATGCCGGTCGCGGCGATGGCGACGCGCCGGGAGATCTACCAGCAGGCCGTGGGGACGCTCGAGCGCTCCTACGTGCACCAGTCGACGTTCGGGCGCAATCGCCTGTCGATGGCGGCTGGCCTTGCCACCCTGAGGATCATCGAGCGCGATGGGCTGGTCGAGCACGCGGCGCGCGTCGGCGCGTTGCTGCGGGACGGACTCGCGGAGCTGCAGGAGCGCTACGAGATGATCAAGGAGGTGCGCGCCAGCGGGCTGATGATCGGGATCGAGCTGGGCGCGCCCAGCACCCGTGTCGCGCGCCTGAGCTGGCGGTTGATCCACATGGCCAGCGAGGGGCTGTTCCCGCAGCTGATCGTGATCCCGCTGCATCGCGACCACGGCGTGATCACGATGGCGGCGGGCAAGAACGACGTGATCAAGCTGCTGCCGCCGCTGACGCTGTCCGAGAGCGAGGCGCACAGCTTCCTCGCGGCGCTCGACGCCGTGCTCGCCGAGTGCCACGGCAGCTCGAGCCGGAACTTCGCGGTCGTCCGCGAGATCGCGCTCACGACCCTCCGCCGCCAGGCACGTACGAAGTTCCGGTGACGCGCTGCCTGATCACGGGCGCGAGCGGCTTCATCGGCGGGCGCCTGGCCGAGCGCCTTGTGCGAGAGGGCTATTCGGTGCGCTGCCTCGCGCGCGCGAGCAGCGACACGTCGCGCCTGCAGCAGCTCGACGTCGAGCTCGTGCGCGGCGATCTCACCGACCCGAGCTCGCTCGCCGCGGCCGTCGCCGGATGCGAGGACGTCTGCCATTGCGCCGCCTTCGTGTCGGACTGGGCCACAACCGACGAGATCGCGAGCGTCAACGTCGGCGGCACGCGCGCCCTGCTCGAGGCCTCCGTCGCAGCATCGGTGCGGCGCTTTGTGCATCTGAGCACCACCGACGTCTACGGCTATCCCGGTGAGCGCGAAGTCGATGAGACCTACGCCACGACGCGCTTTCGCAACTGGTACGCGCAGACGAAGCTGGAGGCGGAGTCCGAGGTCCGGCGCAGCGCCGCTGCCAACGCTGCGCTCGAGACCGTCGTGCTGCGTCCGGCGACCGTGTATGGCCCCGGCTCGAAGGAGGTGATCGGCGAGATCGCGCGCGCGATCCGCGGCCGCCACATGCTGCTGATCGAGGGCGGCCGGGCGCTCGCCGGTCTGTGTTACGTCGAGAACCTGCTCGATGCCGTGTTGCTCGGGCTGCGCCATGCAGACGCCCCCGGATATGCCTTCAATGTCAGCGACGGCCTCGATGTCACGTGGAGAGCGCTCGTCGACGATCTCGCAGATGGTCTCGGCGCACCGCGGGTGCGCTGGAGCGTGCCGTACTGGCTTGCGAGCGGCGTCGGCACGGCGCTCGAGCTCGGCTACCGCGGGCTGCGCAGAGCCACCGGCCTCAGCACCCCGCCGCTGCTCTCGCGTCAGGCGGTGCAGGTGCTTGGCTGCAATCAGGACTTCAGCGCTCGCAAGCTGCGCGACACGCTGGGCTGGGAGCCGCGCGTCGGCTACGGCGCCGGCCTGGAGGCGACGCTCGCCTGGCTGCGCGTCAGCTCTTGACGAGCCGTTGACTAGCGCGGCAGGTGAAACGGGACGCTGGTGACGACGATCTTGGGCAGCGGCCGCAGCGCGCGCCGGAGGCGAGGGGCGATCTGGCTGTGCAGCGCGCGCTGCCACCATCGCCGCACGACGAGCTCGGGGAGGATCACGGTCAGCGTCAGCTCGGGGCGCAGCCGGTGCAGCGACTCGATGTAGTTGACCATTGGTGCGACGATCGCGCGGTAGGGCGAGACGACGACCTCGAGCGGCAAATGGTCGCCCCAGGTGCGCCAGTACTCGAGAAAGCGCTCGGACTCCTCCGCGGACGGACTGACGTGCAGCACGAGCACCGGCTGCTCCAGCGACGCGGCGTATGCGAGCGCGCGCATGCTCGAGAGCTCGAGCGCGGCGACCGCCACGAGGATCAGGTGGTGGACTTCGTCGGGGGTCTCTTCGGTCTCCTCCCCGCGCTGCGCCGGCTCGCCGTCGTTCGTGGCACCGGGGCCGGCACGACCGTTCGGCACGATCGTCTGCGAGGGCACCTCGACCGCGTGCGGGTGCAGCGCGATTGCCTCGGCTACCGCTGCGTAGTGGCGCCGGATCGCGTTTGCGCCGGCGACGAACCCGACGACCACCACCAGCGAGACCCACGCCCCCTCGGTGAACTTCGTGATCGCCGCGGTGATGAACACGATCGCCGAGAGCAGCGCGCCGGTGGCGTTGATGGCGAGGCTTCTGCGCCAGCGCGGATCGCGCAGGCGCCACCAGTGCATCACCATCCCCGTCTGGGACAGCGTGAACGCGAGGAACACCCCGATCGCGTACAGCGGTATCAGCGGCGCGGTCTTGCCGCCGAAGCCGGCGAAGATCGCGAGCGCCGCGCCCGACAGCACGATGATGCCGTTGCTGAAAGCCAGACGGTCGCCCATCCGCAGGAACAGCCTCGGCGCCTGGAAGTCCCGCGCGAGCAGAAACAGCACGCGCGGGAAGTCGTTGTAGGCGGTGTTGGCGGCCAGCAGCAGGATCGCCGCGGTCGAGGCCTGCAGGAGCGGATACATGAAGCCCGAGCCGAAGCTGCGATGGGCGAGCTGCGAGAGGATCGTTTCGTGCGCGCTCGGAACGACCCCGGTGAGCTGCACCAGCGCGATCGTGCCGACGAACAGCGCGATCAGCAGCCCGACCATCCAGGTGAGCGTGGTGCGCGCGTTGCGCCACTCGGTCGGCTTGAACACCGGCACCGCGTTGGAGATCGCCTCGATGCCGGTCATCGCCGTCGAGCCGGATGAGAAGGCGCGCAGGATCAGCAGCACGCTGACCCCCTCGGTGGCCGTCAGCGCTGGCCTGGGGGTCGCGTGGAAGCTGCGCCCGCCAGCGTCGATCAGACCGACCGCGATCAGCACGAACATCGCGAGGATGAAGGCGTACGTCGGCGCCGCGAACAGCGCCCCGGCCTGTCGCACGCCGCGCAGGTTGCCCGCGAGCAGCACGATGATCACGCCGACGCCGATCACGACGGTGTCCGGCGCAAGCGACGGGATCGCCGAGGTGACAGCTTCGAGCCCCGACGCCACGGACACGGCGACCGTGAGGATGTAGTCGGTTATCAGTCCGGCTGCGGCCACGAGTCCGGCCATGCGCCCGAGGTTGTCGGTGGCGACGATGTAGGAGCCGCCCCCGTGTGGATAGGCGCGGATCGTCTGCCTATAGGAGGCGCCGACGGCGAGCATCAGGAAGGCGATCGCGCCGGCGATCGGCACGGAGTAGCGCAACCCCCCGCTGCCCGCGAGCACGAGCACCACGAGCATCGCTTCGGGGCCATAGGCGACCGAGGACAGCGCATCGGCGGACAGCACCGGCAGCGCCACCAGCTTGCGCATGCGCTCGCGGGCGATGGCGCTGCTGCGCAGCGGTGGTCCTAGCAGCACGCGGCGCAGCGCGGAGCCGACACGCGCATCGGGCGCGGGCGAGACCGCGCCCGCGCGCGTCGCCTCGACCTCCGGCAGCGGCCCGCTCTGGATTGGCACGAAGCGCCCGAAGCGCGTCGGGCGGATGTCGGTGGCGGCCGGGAACGCGCCGAGATTGGGGTCGATCGGCAACGCGCGTCGCCACCGGTCCGGAGTGGCGCAGACCCGACCCCACTCGCGCCCGATCTCTTTGAGGACACCGAGCTGACGCGCGTCGAGCCGCGCCAGCTGCGCGTCGGGACTCGGAGCGCTCTGCTCGGGCGAGCTCACGGCGCGTAACGCTAGAGGTTCGACCCCCCGCCGCCAGAGGTTCAACTCCAGTACCTTCACGACCGTGACACTGCAGGAGCTCGAACAGGCGGTCGCGGAGAGGACGATCGACACGGTGCTGCTGGCGATGACCGACATGCAGGGGCGCCTGCAGGGCAAGCGCCTGACGGCGAGCCATTTCCTCGGCGAGGTCGTCGAGCACGGAGCCGAGAGCTGCAACTACCTGCTCGCGGTCGACGTCGACATGCGCACGGTCGACGGCTACGCGATGTCCTCGTGGGAGGGCGGCTACGGCGACATGGTGCTGAGACCGGATCTCGCGACGCTGCGCCCGGTGCCCTGGCAGGAGGGCACGGTGGTGTGCCTGGCCGACGTCGCCTGGCCCGACGGCTCAGACGTCGTGGCCTCCCCGCGCCAGATCCTGCGCGGGCAGCTCGCACGGCTGGCCGAGCGCGGCTGGAGCGCCAACGCGGGCACCGAGCTCGAGTTCCTGGTCTTCAACGACACCTACGAGCAGGCGTGGCAGAAGGGCTATCGCGAGCTGAGCCCGGCGAACCTGTACAACGTCGACTACTCGCTGCTCGGCACCGCGCGCGTCGAGCCTTTGATCCGGCGCATCCGCAACAGCATGGTGGCGGCCGGGATGGTCGTCGAGGACTCAAAGGGCGAGTGCAACTTCGGCCAGCACGAGATCAACTTCCACTACGCCGACGCGCTGCGCACCGCCGACGAGCACTCGATCTACAAGAACGGCGCCAAGGAGATCGCGGCGCAGGAGGGCGTGGCGATCACGTTCATGGCGAAGTTCGACCAGCGCGAGGGCAACTCCTGCCACATCCACTTCTCGCTGGCCGACGCTGCGGACCCGTCCACGCCGCTGTTCGCGCGCGAGCAGGCGCTGTTCCGCTCGTTCCTGGCCGGACAGCTGGCATGCCTGCGGGAGCTGACGCTGCTGCTTGCGCCACACGTCAACTCCTACAAGCGCTACGCAGCCGCCAGCTTCGCCCCCACGACGGTCGCGTGGGGCCACGACAACCGCACATGCGCGCTGCGCGTCGTCGGCCACGGCCCGTCGCTGCGCTTCGAGAACCGGGTCGGCGGCGCCGACCTCAACCCGTACCTGGCGCTCAGCGCGATCATCGCCTCGGGACTGCACGGCATCGACGCCGGCCTCGAGCTCGAGCCGGCGCTCGAGGGCAGCGCGTACACGGCACACGAGCGCCCGCGGCTGCCGGCGACGCTCGCACACGCACGGGAGCTGTTCGCCGCCAGCGACGTCGTTCGGGCCGCGCTCGGCGAGGAGGTCGTCGGGCACTACCTGAACGCGGCCGACGTCGAGCTCGAGACATTCAACACGGCCGTGACAGACTGGGAGCGGGTGCGCGGCTTCGAGCGTTTGTAATCGGCAGCGGGATCAGGAGCATTGATGGCGAGCGGATCTAGGGATCGAACGGCCGGCGCGATGGTGACGCTGCCGAACGCAGTGTTCGGACCGGTGCGCTCGCAGACTGCGTTCGAGGAGACCGTCGATCGTCTGGGCACGGCGATCAAGCTCGGGCTGCTCGCACCGGGCTCACAGCTGCCGGCCGAGCGCGAGCTGTGCGCGCGTCTCGGGATCGCACGTTCGACGCTGCGCCAGGCGCTGACGGCGCTCGGCCAGAGCGGCCACGTGTTCGCGACGCGCGGGCGCGGCGGCGGCACGTTCGTGTCAGATCCGCTGCCGCCGGCCGATCCGCCCTCGCAGCAGATGCTCGAGCGTTGGCGCGAGACATGCGACCGGCGCCTGGCGATCGAGCTCGGGGTGGCGGTGCTGGCGGCCGGACGCGCGCAGCGCACGGACCTCGACGCGCTCGATGAGCTCGCGGCGACGCTCGAGGCGACGCTCGAGGACTTCGTCGCCTACCGCCAGGCGGACGTGCGCCTGCACGTCGCGCTCGCCGAGGCGACCCGCTCGGCGCAGCTCGTGCGGGCAATGACCGAGGCGCAGGGCGCGATGACCGACCTGATCTCCTACATCGCCCACCCGCCACAGGTGCTCGCCTCCTCGAACGCCCAGCACCGCCGGCTGTTGGCAGCGGTTCGCGAGCGCGACGCGATGCGCGCGGTGCGCGTCATGAGCGAGCACCTGCAGGGCACCGAGCACATCCTCGCGGGCCTGCTGCCGGACGGCTGAGGCGGTTCGGACCGCACATGTGCGGTCCGCCCCGAAGCTCGCGATTTGCGGCGACCGCACTTGACACCCGTCCGCGATCGAGCGTATTGTCACGATTGAAGGACGGACAACCAAACCTTTTCTTCGAGGGGGAGCCGATGAGCACAACCACCGAGAACTTGACCGCGGACGAGCAGCGCCTTGCGGAGCTGGGCTACAAACAGGAGCTGAAGCGCGGCTGGAGCGGCTTCTCCAACTTCGCGATCTCGTTCTCGATCATCTCGGTGCTCGCCGGCTGCTTCACCACGTACGGCCAGGCACTCAAGAACGGCGGCCCGATCGCGATCTCGATCGCGTGGCCGCTGATCAGCGTGCTGATCCTGATGGTGGCGTTCTCGATGTCCGAGCTGGCCTCGGCGATGCCGACGGCCGGCGGCATCTACTACTGGGCGTCAAAGCTCGGCGGCGCCGGCTGGGGCTGGTTCACGGGCTGGTTCAACCTGATCGGGCTGGTGGCTGTGGTCGCCTCCGTGGTGTACGTGAGCGCGACGTTCCTGGTGTACCTGCTCGGCCTCTACAACGTGCACTTCATCTTCGACTTCGCGAAGGCGGCGGCGGGGACGAACGTCCACTACACAGCCCACGTGGAGTTCGCCGTGTTCGGGGCGATCCTCCTGCTCGACCTGCTGACCAACGTCTTCTCGAGCCACCTGGTGTCGCTCTTCAACGCCGTCTCGGTGTGGTGGCACGTGATCGGCGTGGCCGTGATCGTCGTGATCCTGATCGCAGTGCCGAGCCACCACGCGAGCCTCTCCTACGTGTTCGGCCACCGCGCCAACGTCTCGGGCTTCAGCGACAGCATGTACTGGTTCTACGTGCTGCCGCTCGGCTTCCTCTTGACGATGTACACGATCACCGGCTACGACGCCTCGGCGCACGTCTCCGAGGAGACGCACGACGCCGCGGAGGCGGCGCCGAAAGGCGTGTGGCGCTCGGTCTTCTACTCGGCGGTGATCGGCTGGATCGTGCTGCTGGCGATCACCTTCGCGATCCAGAAGAGCCATGAAGGCGAAATCCTCAAGGCGGGCTACCCGGCGCTGACGATCTTCACGAGCGCGCTGAGCTCCTCGGCGGCGAAGGCCGTGATCCTGATCTCGACCGTGGGGCAGCTCTTCTGCGGCGTGGCCTGCTGCACGAGCGCCTCGCGCATGACGTTCGCGTTCTCGCGCGACGGCGCCGTGCCCGGGCACAACCTGTGGCGTCGCCTGGGCAAAAACAAGACGCCCACGTGGTCGGTGCTGTTCGTGGTCGTGTTCGCGGCGATCGTCACCTTCCCCGCCTACTTCCCGAACAAGCTGGGCACACCCGTGGCGTTCCTCGCGGTCACCTCGATCTCGGTGATCGGCCTGTACATCGCGTACACGATCCCGGTGTTCCTGCGCTGGCGGATGGGCTCGGAGTTCAAAGCGGGCCCCTGGACGCTGGGCAGCAAATACAAATGGATGAACCCGATCGCGTTCACCTGGGTGGGGCTGTGCGTGATCATCTTCTGCCTGCCGTTCGCGCCGGCCGGCGTGTTCTTCAAGAGCGGGTTCGAACTGGTCGGCGGTGAACTACGCGCCGCTCGTGACGATCGGCGTGATGCTCGCCGTGACGATCTGGTACGCGGTCTCCGCGAAACGAACGTTCAAGGGCCCGGTCCGCACGATCGACGAGCTCGACTCGTCGATCTCCTTGCCTGACGTCGCTCAGGCGCCTTGAGTGGCCGCCTTGCAGTTCTCGAGCCGGCCACCGAGACCGTGCTCGCAGAGATCGCCCGCGCCGGCGTCGAGGAGGTCGACGAGGCCGTCGCCCGCGCCAGGGCGGCGCTGCCGGCGTGGCGCGCGCTCACACCGGGCGAGCGCGCCCGGCTGCTGTACGCGCTGACGGACACGCTCAGCGCGCATCGCGAGGAGCTGGCGGTGCTCGAGGCGCGCAACGCCGGCAAGGCGATCGCCGACGCGCGCGGCGAGATGGGCATGGTGGTGGACACGTTCCGCTACTACGCCGGGGCGCCCGAGCGGCTGCTCGGCGACACGATCCCGGTGGCGGGCGGCCAGGCGTTCACCGTGCGCGAGCCGCGTCGGCGTCGTCGGGCTGATCACGCCGTGGAACTTCCCGCTGACGATCGCCGCGTGGAAGCTCGCGCCGGCGCTGGCGGCGGGCAACACGGTCGTGCTGAAGCCCGCGGAGCTGACGCCGCTGACGGCGCTGCGCTTCGCCGAGCTCGCGCACGAGGCGGGGATCCCGGACGGCGTCGTGAACGTCGTCGTGGGACCGGGCTCGACGTGCGGGCAGCGCCTGGTCGAGCACCCGGACGTGGCGAAGATCGCGTTCACCGGCTCGACCGAGGTCGGCCGCTCGATCGCCGCGCGGGCGGCCGCGTCGATCAAGCGCGTGACGCTCGAGCTGGGAGGCAAGTCCGCGAACATCGTGTTCGCCGACGCCGACCTCGAGGCCGCCGCGGCGGCGGCGCCGCTGGCGGTGTTCGGCAACGCCGGCCAGGACTGCTGCGCGCGCTCGCGCATCCTCGTGCAGGAGAGCGCGCTCGAGCGCTTCCTCGAGCTGCTCGAGCCGCACGTGACGGCGCTGCGGGTCGGCGATCCGCTCGATGAGCAGACGCAGATGGGGCCGCTGATCTCCGCCGGCCAACGCGAGGCGGTCGCCTCGTTCCTGGACGGGCAGGCGCCGGTGGCGTTCCGCGGCAGCGCGCCGGATGGGCCGGGGTTCTGGTTCGCGCCGACGGTCCTCTCCCCCGTGCGCGCCGGCGACCGTGTCGCCCAGGAGGAGGTCTTCGGGCCGATCGCGGCGGTGATCTCGTTCACCGACGAGGCCGACGCGATCCGCCTGGCCAACGATACGATCTACGGCCTGTCGGGCTCGATCTGGACGCGCGACGGGGCACGCGCGCTGCGCGTCGCCCGCGCCGTGGACACGGGCGTGCTGTCGATCAACGCCAACACATCGGTGCGGGTGAGCACCCCGTTCGGGGGCTTCAAGCAGTCGGGGTACGGGCGCGAGTTGGGTCCGCACGCGCTGGAGGCATACACCGAGGTGAAGACGATCTTCTACGCGACCGAGGGGCGATGAACGCAACCGGACGCCTGGCCGGGCGCGTGTGCGTGGTGACCGGCGCGAGCGGCGGCATCGGGGCGGCGACGGTCGCGTTGTTCGAGCGCGAGGGAGCGAGCGTGGTGGGCGTGGACGTGCAACCGGACGCGCCGGGCGAGCTGGTGCTGCAGGTCGACGTCACCGACGAGCAACAGGTGCGCGACGCCTTCCAGACGGTGCGCGAGCGCTACGGACGGATCGACGTGCTGTTCAACAACGCCGGCATCTCTCCCAACGACGACGGCTCGGTGCTCGAGACGACGCTCGAGGCGTGGGAGCGCGTGCAGCAGGTGAACCTGCGCAGCGTGTTCCTGTGCTGCAAGCACGGCATCCCGCACCTGCTCGAGAACGACGGTCCGGCACGCGGCTCGGTGATCAACACGGCGTCGTTCGTCGCAGTGATGGGCGCCGCGACCTCGCAGATCTCCTACACCGCCTCCAAGGGCGGCGTGCTGGCGCTCTCGCGCGAGCTCGGCGTCGAGTTCGCGCGCCGCGGCGTGCGCGTCAACGCGCTGTGCCCCGGACCGGTCGACACGCCGCTGCTGAAAGAGCTGTTCGCGAAGGACCCCGAGAAGGCGGCGCGCCGCCTGGTGCACGTGCCGATCGGCCGCTTCGCGCGCCCCGAGGAGATCGCCCAGGGCGCGCTGTTCCTCGCCAGCGAGGACTCGAGCTACGTGACCGCGTCGACGTTCCTGATCGACGGCGGCCTCAGCGGCGCGTACACGACGCCGCTGGAGTAGCCCGAAGAGCGGGCATGCGCTGAGACGGCTAACCTAGCTCGAGGCTTGCGAGCGAACTAGGAGGAGCCGCGGGTAGCGGGGTGAGGCTGAGCTCATGGCAGAGACCTACTTCCTCGGCGTGGTGCTCGGACTGCCGCTGCTGATGCTCGCGATCGCGCTGCTGGCGGGCTACCTGCACCGCGACGAGAACGCGGAGCTGCTCGACTGGAAGCCCACGCGGTCACCGGAGCGCGAAGTCGAGTTGGAGCTGAGCGACGTCGATCAGATGCTCGCCGCGCAGAACCGCCATCGCCGCCGCCGCGGCGCGCCCGAGCGTACGCTCGAGGAAGTCGCCGAGCGCGCGCAGTCGCGGTTCCTCAGCCGGTGAACCGCGGCGTCGCGACGTGATGCACGGCGGCGCAGCGAGCCAGCGTGTGATGGATCGTCACCGCTTTCGTGCTGCTGGCCGACGTGAACACGACGTGGATCGTGAGGTATCAGCTTCCCGCTGACCCACGCGAGATAGCTGCTGCTCGCGACGCACGCGTGTGTGTTGCTGGCCAGAGGTGCAGCGCCGAACGCCATCGATCGTGTCATTGCCCGCGCCGTTTGCGTCGTTGTAGGTGAACTTGACTTCGCCATTGCCGTCAGACTTGCATTCGGGGTCGGGTAGGCCCGCGCCCGTCGTGCAGGTCCCGCTGGGGACCCCGATGACTGGCCGACCGTCACCCTCGCGCTCAAGCTCCACTTGCCCGTCTGGTCACAGGACAAGGACCTCGATGATGCCGGCCTTCGGGTCTTCACGACCGGCGATCTCCTCGACACACTACAAGCGGGTGGCTAGAGCCGACTGCAATCGTTACTGTAACTTTGGCCGTTCGATTGCTTTGCTCGCGGCGCGCACGGGTCGTGTCGTCGTGGCTCGTCGTCGGCTTCCCCGAATCGCGCGGCGTGTAGCGCTCGCATCCGACTCGCCGATCGTCTGGGCTGTCGCTGGCGCCAACCGGCCGTGCGCAGGTGGCACGGGGAAGTGGGCGGCTTGAGTAGTCGAGTCCGTGCACCTCGCACGATCGGCGCCACGCGTAGGCAGCGTCGTCCGGCGTGCGTCAAGGTCGAGGATCGTCCGCTGCGATTGCTTGCAGGGCACACCCGCCCGATGACCAAAGCGGAGGAACGGGCGCTTGTGGACGCGCTGGCCGACCTGTTCGCCGACTGGCTGGTCGCGCATCCCGACCAGATGCCAAATGCCTTGAGATCACGGCGAAACGTGATCTCTTGGAGGGCACCCGAACTGAGGAGCAACCATGAGCCGCCGCGCATCCGTATCCATCCCCACCGAGCAGCCGGAGAGCGCCGAGCGGGTGCGTGTGGCGACATACACGCGCATCTCGACCGACGAGGAACGGCAGCCCAACTCTCTGGAGGCGCAGCGCGTGCGCTTGGATGCGTTCGTGACCAGCCAGCCGGGCTGGCAAATCGGGCGTCGCGCCTGCCCTGAGCGGTCAGGTGGATCATGGCGCACAGGTCGACCTCGGGGGCGTTACGGGCCACGCAGTTGGCGCCAGCGGCGAGCAATCGCATGCCTCGGTCATGCGTCGGGTCGTGCGCGAGCACAAGGACGCTGGTCTGCTGACTGATGGATCGCAGCCGCTCAACTACATCGGGCTCGGCCGTCTCGCCGAGAAGCGCGACCTGCGGTCGTGCTCGAGTAAGCGCGCCCTCGAGTGCCCTGTCCGCAAGGCCGCAATCGAGGACACACAGTCGACGGTCATCCCTCAACAGCGTTACCAGACCGATCGCGACGACCGCATCAAGCCGTCCAAGGACGACGCTCACGCTTTCTGTAGGTCGGTGTCGCTCTCTATGTGCTCGTGGGTCGCGATCCACAGTCCGCGTCAGATGTTCGTGCCCGCCGCGTGGCAAGGCGCCACAATCAACTGGCCGATGCCGCGTGTCATCCGGGCCGCCCATGCGAGCCTCCTCTGCGCTGGGGCCAGCGGCCACCCGGCACCTGCTCATTTGTCGTTGTTACGGCTGCCACTTGGCAGGCAACTGCTCGCATCCAGACGGAGCACCACATGCCCGCGAATGTCCGCGACCCCATCAGCTCGGCATTGTATGTAGGACACCACTGTCTAGTTCACCGGCCCATACATCCATTGTGCAAACACCCCGGCCAGAACGTAGGCGAAGATCAGCACGACCCCTATGCTTACGAGATACGCAGCGCGTGAGCTGAGAACTACATCGAGTCGCTGGTCATAGCGCCTAACACGGCGCCACTCGATGCGCCGCCTGAACGGGTGCGCATAGTCGTGGCGGGTTCGTCGCAGTCCGCCTATCGCCTCGCTCGACCAGTCCTTGTCTGACTCACGAGTCGAGCCGGTCGGCCAGCCGTCAAGCTCGTCCGAAGGGCTTGAAGCTCGCGTGCTGCTAGGTGAGTGAGAAAGGGTTGTCGTCATTATCAGTGCCATTCTTCCTTTGACCTGCTTTTGAGCAGAACTATGAAAAAGACTCGCGCTCGGTCAGCGTGAGCACTTGCCCAAGAGGACTACGAGGGCGGGGGTCTCGGTGTGCGCGAGCGTGTTGCCTTTGGAGCCGGCAAATTCTCGACTAGTGCCGCGATCGACACTTCAAGATGTCTTGCGAGCACGAGCAGCGTGCAGCGGCGCGGGGCGCGTAGGCCGCGCTCTAGTCCGAAGTTCCCTGTGGTGGGTGTGGGGGATTTGGCTCTGCGCGTGGGTTTTTGCGCTGGGTGTGTTGTCGGGCTCGTGTCTACGTGTTGAGTGGTGTGTGTTCGGCGAGGTGTAGTGCGTGGGCTTGTAGGTGGGTGGGTTGAGCGAGCTTCTGGAAGGTGGCGTCGGTGTGGCCGAGGCGGATCGTGTTGCGGGTGAGGGTGGAGAGCTCGGCGAGTAGGCTCTTGTAGCTGTGGCAGGTTTCTCCGGTGCTGGTGCGCTTGGTCTGTGCCTTGCGCTTGGCGATGGTGGAGCGGGTGGCCTTGGCGACGGGGTCGGTGCTGGTGGGTGGTTGCTCGTCCTTGAATAGGAGTGGCGCCAGGGCTTGCTTTAGGTGCCAGGTGAGGTAGTAGGCAAGCATGCAGAGGAAGATGTGGGCACGGACGCGGTGCTCAAGGTGGTGGTGGATCGGACGGATTTGTAGTTCCGGTCCCTTGAACGTCTTGAACGCCCGCTCTGCTTGCTCGAGGTTCTTGTAGGAGCGCACGACCTCGCTGGTGGAGCACTCGTTCTCGGCCAAGTCGGTTCGTAGGATGTAGATGCCGTCCAGCGCAGCCTCGTTGTTGATCTGTTCAGTCTTGCGTTTGAAGGTGAAACCCTGATCGGTGATCTGCAGGTCGAAGTGCTTGCGCATCTTGTAACGCTTGACGGCCGGACCGACAACCAGACCGATCTCGCTCGCTCCGGTGAGCGTGCCTTTCTGCACACGATCAGCGATCTGTTGAAGGTCACGCTCGGTCGCCTCCAGCAGCTCTGAGCGCTTGCGGGTGCGCTCGGCAGCGACCAAGGGGTTGCGGCACACGATCAGGCGCTCACCGGGATAGTCCTCCGCGGTGATCTCCGCGAGGTTCTGCTCATCAAACAGCGAGAGCTGCAGAACACCATCCCGGGCGAGCTTCTTGATCTGCGGCGCCTTCAAGGCCGTGATCCAGGAGACACCCTCGGTGTCTTTGAGTGCCTGTATGTTGGCCTTGGTGACCATCCCGCGATCAGCGACCACGACCACGCTCTTGAGGTGAAAACGCTGCTTGAGCTTCGTGATCTGAGAAGGCAGCGTCGCATCGTCGTGTAGCTGCCCCGAGAAGACCTCGACCGTGATCGGCCGGCCGGGTTCGTCACACAAAAGACCGTAAATGACCTGCGGTGTGCCGCGCTTGCCATCACGCGAATAGCCGAGTTTCGCCAGCGGACACGAGCGCCCCTCGAAATACGAGGAGGACACGTCGTAGAGAACCATCTCCTCGTCTTTCAGATGCCGTCGCGCGAGGCGATCCTCGATCTTTGCCTGGCGATCGAGCAGCCAGTCCAATGCTGCGTAGAGATCGTCCTCGTCGGCGTCAGCGACGTTCAGCTCTTCGGCGACTGTTGACTGGCCAAGCGCCCGCGCCGTGGACAACTTGGAGGCGGGCGCGATCACCCGCTGAGCGATCATCGCCATCACGAGATCACGCTCACGGGAAGGCTTGCGGTCCAGCAGCCTCGCCAGATCAAGGCGACGAGCCATCCCCAACGCCGCCATCACGTGCCCAGCGGGCAACGAGCGCTCAATCTCGAACGCCTCACCGGCCGGGACGTAGGACTCCCCGCGTAGCGCGCCACGGATCAGCTCGATCGCCTCCGGCGGCAGGTGAGAGAGGTTCGCGAGCGTCTCCTTGCGGACCTTGCCGCCCTCCCGGTAGGAACGGCGCAACAACGTCGAGGTGTACTCCCGCTCCCCATGCCGCGCACGGTTCGTGACCACGTGCATAGCACCAGACGGGGTCTGTCTCCTCGGCATGAACACAACCTACCAGCCATGCCGGACAGATACTAGTGACTACACCAGACACCCACAAAAGGGCCGAAATCCCCATAAACACAGGGATCCCGACCCCAATCAACGGTGACTACCACAGGAACTTCGGTCTAGTAGCGATAACTCGGTTCGATGCAGTCCGCATCGGTCGCCCAGCTCTTCCTGAGATACGTGCGCTGCTTTGCGCAAGCGCTTCAGCCTCGAGCCGAACCGATTGAGCAGGAGCTGACGTCCTTGGCGTGGGCATCCCAGGCCGGCTCCGAATCGCGGCGTGTCGAGACGGTTCTCTGCGTCCGGCCCATGTTCTACGCCCCCGTTGTCGGCGTCGCGCTCTCTGCTTCCGTCGTAGAGAAGCAGCGGGAGGTGGCCCGTCAAGCCCGTGACAAGTAAGAACCTGACGGACTCGCTCAACGTTGATGTTGTGAAGTTGCGCAATCTCGCTGAGCATCAGACCATCTACGATTCTAAGCCTGAAAATCTCACGATCGCGGTCACCTCGGACACGACTGGCACGGCTCGTTGGCAGTGATAGCGCATACCGATTCAACGCGCAGACGATCTCGTAAAGCTCAACTCCGCTGTGAAACCTAGTTCGTGACAGCATTGAGGTTGCCGAGCCAAGCTGGCCGAGATCCTCCAACCCTTCCGTTGTGAGCGCCGACATCGTGTTAGGGCTGAGGCCAAGTTCGCTCAATTTCGTTGGCGGCCTCCGAGTGAACTTCGAGCCGCGGGGCCGAAGCTCAAGGTCTAGCTCAAGCGCCTCGATCACTCGCAGAACAAGACCGAGTGGAACACTCTCGTCGCCCTCCAACTCAAGTCGGCTTATCGCCGACGCTGGAGCGCCTGTCTTCACGCCGAGCTTCCTCTGTGATACGTGGAGACGCTGCCGTCGTCTGCCAATCGCTCTGCTCAGTGCCTCTACGGACGGAACCGGGATTGTTTCCGCCCACATGTCGGCATTTTCGGAACTCATCATCTGGACTTCACAGTTCCCAGCTTGCGCCGTTCAGAAGCAGCGAGTATCCGCCCTAGGCGCGTCGCCGTCTTTCCAGTCGACTCGCACGGCCGACTCGGCGCGCACGAGCCCGCCGAGAACAGGCTACCGGCGTCCTCGGGGGGACTTCTTCTGGGTGTTTGCATCATGCTCCACCCTGACAGCTAGAGCAGCTAAGGGTTCACGACTCGGTAGTTGAAGGAGTGATGGTGTAGTTCCATTCGCCGTGGAAGGGGTGGCGTGTGATGTTGACGGCGGCGAGTTCTTGGTCGGTGACTTCGATTTCCTTTGGGTAGGGTCGGTCGTCGAGCTGGGCGTAGACTTTCAGCCCGGTGCTGGTCGTTGTGGCGGCGATCAGGTTGATGATGACCTCGTGGCTGATCAGCGGCTTGCCGCGCCAGTTGGTCGAGATGACGCTGAACAAGCGGTGCTCGATTTTGTTCCACTTGCTCGTGCCTGGCGGGAAATGGCAGACGGTGACCTTGAGCCCGGTGGCGTCGGCGAGCTTCTGCAGCTCGACCTTCCACAGCCGGGTGCGGTAGCTGTTGGAGCCGCCCGCGTCGGCCGTGATCGTGAGCTCTTTGGCGTCGGGGAAGCGCTGTTTGCCGAGGGTTTCCCACCAGCCGCGGATGCTCGCCGCGGCGAACTGCGCTGTGTCACGGTCGATACCGACGTTGACCCAGCCCTCGTCGTTGAGCAGGTCATAGATCCCATAGGGGATCGCGTGTCCGAGATCCTTGTCCTTGAAGTCGTGCGTACGCACCTCAACGGGCTTGCCCTTGGGCTCAAGCTCACGGCCGACCGCCTTGAAATCCCCGACCAGCTCACGCTTCTTGGTATCCACACTGATCACCGGCTGACCACGCTTGATCGCTCGCTGGACCGTGTCGTTGATGTGCTGGAACTGGGCGTCGCGGTCGGGATGATCGGCTCCCTCCCTGGTCTTACGGTTGGCCTGCAGGCTGTAACCCATGCGCTTCAAAAGACGCAAGACCGTGCGGTCTGAGACTGCATAGCCCCGGCCGGCCAACGCACGAGCGAGCTTGGCTGCGCTCTTGGAGGTCCACCGCAACGGCGACTCCGGATCACCACGCGTCTCCGGGGCAACCAGCCGCTCGAGCTCCTCTTCGATCTTCGGATGGGTCTCGGAGATCGGCTTGTTCCCCGCGCCAGGCCGACGCACACGGCCCTCCTGCAACGTCTCGCTCGATTCAAGCTCGCGCACACCACGACGAATCGTGTTTTCATGCAGCCCGGTCGCCCGCGCGACCGCCGAGATACCCCCAAAACCATGCGAGCGAGCCTCCGCCGCCGCCCACAACCGCCGGCCACGCTCATTGAGCACCTCTTTGTCGCTCAACAGCCGATAGCGCTCCGCGATCGCCGCCTCATCAATCACACCACCCTATTCAACACCCACCACCCAGCTCCTGCACTAATCAAGTCAAGAGCCCTAATGCCAGCGAATCAGTTGGCTGGGAATATAAACGTTCTCCGGAGATCTAGCGCCCGGCTCATCTCACGCCACCTCACGGTTGTGGGAGTCCGGCGGGCCGCCGGAACCCCACAACCGCATCAGGCTTTACTCGATCGTGTTCAGTCGAACACCCCCCACAGTGAGGAGCCGGCGAGTTCCAGTGTTGCGCCGCCGCTTCCCACCTCGTATTCGAGTTCGCTGTATAGGGCCGGTTTCACTTCTGTTCCTTCGCCAGCCCGTATCGCCCAGACTTTTTTGATCGGCGTGGCCGGGAATCTGAGTTCCAGCGTTTTCGCTTCAGCGGGTTCTTTGCCTAGTTCCACCGGTTCGCCTTTGCTGAGGATTTCCGCCGCCAAGCTCCCTGTGAAGCTTTCTTTCCCCCCGTTATTGCACGTTCCCGGCGTGTGTTCTAGCGTAAAGAATGTTTCGCCGCTACCGGACGACAACAACACTCCAAACTGATGTTTCCGTGGGAACAATTCCACGAGCTTAGCGCCGATGGGCGGCCCCGATCGCACCGTCACTTTGCAGCCGTTTCCATCGCCGACTATTTCGCATTTCGAGACTTCCAGTGTCATTTCTGCCTTGCCTGGTTCGCCGATTTTCGAGCCGAGCAGTTTTGCACCCGAAGCGATCCCCATGGAGCAGTAGATTCCAAGACCAAGACTGCCAGCGGTGATATCAATGGTCCCGGTTTTCGCTTTGACTCCGACGCTTTGGCCTTCCGCCAATCTCGCCCCGGCGACCTTGAAGAACGGTGCTTCTTCTGCCTGTGCCGCGCTCGCCGCGACCGCGCTGAGCGCGAGCACGGCCAGCATCGCCACGAGGGCGCTCCTGAACATGTGTCTCATAACAAACGTTGCCTTTCTATTGTCTCGTTGAACACCAGCTCCGGCTGACAAACACGCGTGGACCCGCGCTTGCCTCACTACCAGCACGCCCGGCACCGGACGAGATCGCCCCGCACAGACGCACGCCTTGCGGCCCGGAGCGCACACGGGCCAAGACCAGCCAGCACCTCCTGATGGACGCTACTTCAGCAGGACCGTTGTCGTGGTTGCCAACTTGCTGCCGCTCTTCGGTGTGAAGACTATTTTTATTTGCACCTTCAACCGTCTCCCGTGGTGTCTGGCGACCAAGGCTTGCTGCGCCTTGGAAAGCGTCACCTTCACGATCACGTTCTGAGCCCTGCTGGCTTTGCCGGTGCCCTTGGAGATGCCCTTGCCGGTCGCCGTCAGCTTTCCGGACCCTGGTACTGAGACGACGATTGTCGCGGTCTTACCGTTGACTTTGTGGCTGACGACGCGGATCGCCGGCTTGCACCCTTCGACCGTGATGTTCGTGTTCTCACGGATCACGGCGCCGTTCTGCCCGACGAATTCGTTGGGCATCACGAGTTTCTGCGCGCATAGATTCCCGTTGGCTGCGAGCGCGCTGTATGGTCCCTCGGGGAGGGTGAGTTCGAAGCTCGAGAACGGCTGGTCGGGGACGGTCTTGAACGTGGTCGACGTGATCCCCGTTTTGGAGATGAACGTCGTGCCGACGAGGTCGATCTTCACCCCATACCCCTGCAGCACCATCGTTAGCGATGGGAACGCTTCGCCGCCGTGGCTGACGAAGATCGCCGGCCCTTCGAGCGGGACAGGGATCAGGGGGGTGTGCACGACCGCGTGCCCGATGAACGAAGCGGGTGGGCAGCCTGCCGGGTTCGCTTCGAACTGGGCAGCGAGACACGCTTTTTGCAGGGTGGTCAAGCGCGAGGGCAGCGCCTTCGGTAGTTCCACTTTGACGTAGCCCACGTTCGCGTAGGTGCCCGCGGCGCTCGGCGGGTAGGTGACCCTCGTCGTCAGGCTCGCGCCGTCCGCTTTTGAGGTATTCCCCGAGGTGCTGACCGTGAAGTCGGGTGCGAACTTCAGGTTTGCGCAGTTCGCGGCCTGGAACGGGATCGACACCGGCGAGCTCGCTCCTTCGGCGCTTTCGACGCTGCCCGTGACCTCCATCTTGTTGCAGCTCGTCGGGTTGAACGTGAACCCGGGACGGGTGACGTTGACGTTGACGTGCTTGATCTGCAGCGGGATGCCCTCGATCATGGGCGGGATCGCATAGCCCTCCGCGGCAGTGTTCGTCGTGACCGTGAGTGCCGCGGTCGTCGGGTTGACTTCGATCTTTGCCCTGACGATCACCGGCCGGCCTTCCTGTAGGTCGAACGGCCCCGCCTTCGCGGGGTTGACGATCGACAGCCCGAACGGCGCGCCCTCATACGGGCCCGTGATGTACACCTTGCCGCCGAGGACCGAGAACGGGTCACCGCCCAAGCCGACAGACACAGTCGTTTCGCCGATCTCGCTTTCCGGCCCGCACGTGCCGGCGTTCGCTTCGGCTTCGCCGCACAGCTTCACGCCCGAGAGCAGGCCCGAGAGCCCCGGCGGGTAGTGCAGCGTCACCTGGGAGATCGACTGCTGGCCGTCTTCGCGCGAGAGCGTCGTCGTCAGGCTCGAGAACGCGCCCGCGTTGTTGTTCGTCGCGCCCGAGGACAGCGTCGGCGCGAACGCCAGCGGGTCCGCGCACGGCGTCGTCCGCGGGCCGCTCGCGGTCTCCAGTTCCGGACCGGACTCGATGTCGAAGCTCGCGGGCGGACTCACGGCCGCGGTCCCCGACCACGGTTCGAACGACGACGAGGTGTTATACGTCCCGCACAGTGCCGGGGTCGCCAGCGGCGCGCGGCTCGTACCGTAGAATTCCAGTTTCAGATCGCTGAACGGCAGCTGCGGCGTGTCCTTGAACGTCGTCCTGATCTGACCAGGCTCAAGCCCATTGGCAACGCCTTCCTGTCCCAGTTCAACCTCGCCCGGGAGCTTCACCAGCACGCCCGTCGCCGGTTCTTCGGCCACGAGATACATCGCGATCAACGATTTGAACGGGTTTTCCAGCGGGCCCGCCAGGAAGTTCTGCGGCGCCGCGAGATACACCGCGCCCGTCAGTTCACCTTCCAACAACGGGGTCTTGATATGGACGTTCGCGATCTTCGACGCGGCCGGGCACGACGACTGTTCCGGCGTGAATTCCTGCGCCCCTGTCTCCGGGTTTTCGCCCTTGAAGCCGATCTGCGCAAGCGAACAAGCTTCCAGCCCATCCGCCGCAGACGGGCTGACCTGCACGCCCGCGGGCAACGCGACCGTCGTGTCCTTCACGTCCGCCTCGCCCAGCCCGACCGGGTTCGTCGTCGATTCCTGATCGACATGCACGCCGACGCTCAACCCCGTCGGCGTGCTGCCCGCGCTCCCGTCCGGCGTCACACTCAACGACGGCGAAAAGGCGAGCTTTTCACAACCCGACAACGCCGGCAACCCCACCACCTTCGAGTCAAACACACCCGGCTCTTCCCACGAGCTCATGCTCAACGTCGCGGTACGCGGCACACCACAAGACGTCGGGTTCGTCAAATACGGCTCCACCGAAATCCCCGCCGCACATTCCGCAGGCGCCTTGGGTTCGATCACTCCATGGCTTTCTTCGTATTCTCTTACCGACTCTTCTTCATCATACGGGTGCCCTTCTTCGATTCCCTGGCGGAGGGTCAGGTTCTCGGCGAGGCATTTCCCGCGTATCCGGCTATGGCTCGCTTCGCTCGGCACACCCCAGATCGTCACCTTCGCTCCCTGCACGACCACACTCTGGGGAGCCCGGCTGACGGCCGTGACGCCATAGTCGCCGCCGGTACGCACCGAGGCGTCAACCACGAACGGGGTGGTTTCTTTGACGACCCACCCGAGCTCCTGCGCGACGCCCCCCGGAGGTTCGACGTTATACACGGGATTCGCGACATATTCCCACTCGTCGAGATGTTTGCCCGTGATCGGACTGGTATAGCCAATCCTCGACGCGACGATCGTGGTCGCCTCGCCGATCGCCGTGTCGTTCGGGCATTCGTCCCGCGTGAAAACGTGATAGCTGCACTTCGGTACCGCGTTTGGGTTACCCACAAATCCCGGCGGAAGTTCAACCCGAACATCTCGCGGACCATTCCCCGCGGGCTGAAACTCACCGTTCCCGAGTTCTTCTGATTCGTTCAACACAAAGCCCGTCGTCAGCGCATAGGGGTGCGACCCGGCCTGCGTGTCCGGTAGGCCCGCTTCGTGTTTCGCCAGCTGCTCGGCCGTGGGCTTTTCCGTAGCCCCGATTTCAACGCTCTGCGGGCCAAAGACGCCGCCCGCCGCCAACACCGGCGACGTCAACAGCACGCCAGAAAGAGGCACGGCAAGCAAACCAGGTACGAGCAAGCACAGAAATCTCTTCAACACGGCTACTTCCTCCCCCCTGTGGCCTTTTTCGCCCTGGTCGATCTCCTTCGCTTCACACACTTCCCGTGCTCACGCACCTTCCCCTTCGAGCATTTGACCATCTTCTTCGCGACCTTCTCCATCGCAGGCGGTGACGGTGGCGACGTGGCCGGATCGCCGGGCCCGGAGAACGTCGCGCTCGCCGGTGCCCCAAACACCCCCGGCTGCGGCGACTCGGGTGCTTTGCACGAGTCCGCGTTCGAACACACCGCAGACGCGACAGACACAGGGAACCCTCCACCCACCCTCACGTCATACGCATCGGCCCGAAAGTCCGTATCTGACGGCAGCAGCTGATCGGTAGTGGCGATAAAAACATCGTTCCCGCTCGGGCTCGCATCCATGAAACTCGAATCGTAGTCACCCGCCACATCAGAGACCGGGAACACACACCCTTCCTCGCCCGCGTGATAATCCGGTGAGGACAACGTACACGAGTTTTCCCCCTTCACCACTTCAGCCGCAGTAGCCACCCTCTCCCACTCATACACATCCTGACGCCCATTACTATCAGAAGGCACCAGCGCATCCGGACTTTGAAAAAACAACCGCCCACCACCCTCAGAGAGATTACCCTGCACATAAAACGGCGAGACTTCATTGAGGGAATGCGCTTCCAGGCTACCTTCCTGCGCACCGAGCTCCGCCGGCCCGACCGGACGGACACCCAACGGGTCACACGACGCACACACAAGCGTGGCCGGATGGGAACCCGACCCAACGTCATACACGTACACCTCCCGGCAACGCCCACTTTCGCCTTCCCGGCACTCCCCCGCTTCAGCCTGCTCGTTGTCATACCCCGTCAAGCTCCGCTGCGATTCAAACGCCAAGCTCGCGCCACCCCCACCCACCCGAACCCGATGCTGACCGGGACCCCAATCCTCCCGCAACACCCCGGATGGCACCCCATGTTGAACACTATATTCATAGCCTAGCCAGTCACTTTCGTCCCTCGCCGTCGAGACCCCGGCTTCGGGCTTATCCCCGCCGATGAGTCTCGCGATGAACACCGGTGGTTCCCACCCGGAGCCGTCATGGTGCTCCACGTACAGGCTGCACGTCCGTTCGCCCACGAGGTTTTCTCCTTCTTCCTCTTTGCAGTTCCCTGGGGCTGCTTTCGCGCCCTCGCTGTTCGCCGTTTGGCTCAGCACCCCGTTCGCGACGAAGTACACGTAGGAGCCGTCTTCGCTGGCCGTGGCCAACCCCAGCACGGCGGCACCCTCAGGATCTTGCGCTTCCTCCGACGGCGCGGGGACGCTCAGATCACTCAGGACGCCCGTTTCCAGATCGTATTCATACAGGTTCGCCGCGTTGTCTTCCGGACCAGTGTGCGCGTCATTCGTCAGCTCCGCCCTGCTCGTGAAGAACACCCTCCCTCCGTTCACGCTCGCACCTCGATAGAAGGCCGGCCTCGGGCCATGCGGATCAGGTTCAGGTTCGCCCGTTACGGGATTGGTCCGCTGCGATGCCGACACCTCGACCGTACACGCATCTTCAGGCGCGCTGCAACTGCCCCTAGCGTAAGGGCTCTGCGGCGCCCCGGGATTCTCGCGCACATACAACTGCCCTACGCCTGGCTGTATTTCGGAGGGATACTGTTTTTCACCAGCCGTGAAGAACACGCGCGACCCATCGGCAGACACTGCACGCCAGGGATTCCCTTGAGATGCAAGTTCGCTTCCGGCCCCGGGCGCGCCGACGCTGTCTTCACCTTCGAATTTGATCCCTTCGGGCGGCACATCGACCTGGCTCAGCGGGCCGCCCGCCCACTCATACACATGCTCATGATCGGGCGACGCCCCCAGCAGGCTCGCCTTCTGCTGGAAGACGACGTGGCTGAGGTCCGTGGACGCGCCCGCAGCCTCCGGCCGTTCGGGCTCGTTCGCGGTGTTGACGTATGGTGGGATTTCTGCTTCTGGCGGCGTGATGTCTGAGACCCTTTGGTAGGTGCCGTTTTCGGTGTCGGCTAGATACAGGTTCATATATCCCGGCTGGTCGCCTTTCACCAACGGGGTGAACCTGCTTTCAAGTATGCCCGCGGAGAGCTCTGGCGTGAACAGCAGTTCCTGGAACGCAGTCTTTGTCTGCGGCGAGAAGGTATGGTATGGCGGTGTGATGTTCGCCGTGGACCAGCCGTCCGGCCCGCGCCGGGAGAGATAGCGACTCACGACCGCCGCGCCGGCCGGTTCGGGACCGGAGCCCTGGAATGACCCGACAGAGGTATAGGTCAGCGCTTCGCCCGATACTGCCGCGCGGCTATCGGTGGAGCCGACAGCGGCGCCGCTCTTATCGAGCGGCGAGACCATCTCATACGCCCGACAGTCCGGGAGCGTAGCCCCATAGGGCTGTTCGGCGCGGGGCTTGGCGTTGGGACAGCCTTCCGTGGGCGTGCCGCCGGCCGGGCCGGGGGTGGCGAGGGCTTTGCCGGGACCGTCGATCGTGACCCGTTCCCCGGGTGCGAGTTCGCTGACCGCAACGACACGGTAATAGTAGGTGCCGCCAGGTGTGAGACCCGCCAGCCGGATACTCACGGCAACGGCGCTAGCGCCCGCTTCGATGCTCCCTTCCTGAGTGCCGGTGCCGTGCGAGGCGCTGCTCGTGTACGGCGCCGTATCGTATTCGAAATGGTATGTCGTGGGGGAGCCGTTCGGGTCGATCTTCGCCTGCAGCGTCGCGGCGGTCGCTTCGACGCTCGTGACCCGCTCTTCGCTGATCCCCGCCCCGGCGGTCAGGAACTCGTGATCCGAGGTTTCGCTCCTATCGGGATTCCTAGCAGCAATACGGTAGTGATAGGCCGTATCCGGCAGCAGACCGCTGACGTTCGCGCTGACCGGCACAGGCGCGTTCCCGGTCAAGGGCTCCGACACAGACACTTCCGGTGAGCATGCCTGCTTGAACGGATAAGAGCCCGCTTCGGTCCCGTATTCGAAGTCGCACCCCGTCACGACCGTTTCTTCGGGGTCCACGGTCCCGTTCAGCGTGACACTCGTGGGCGTCAGGTGAGAAACCGGTTCCACCACTTCGACTTCCGCCAACGTCGCTTCCGGGAAGATCTCCACATTGTCCGCCGTGCCCTGCGTCGCATATACCGTGCCCTGCCCATCAACCGCGACCCCACCCGAGTTCGACAGACCTTCGCTGGGAAACGACGGTTTGGGTTCGGCTCCTTCATACGGTTCCCCGAACGGCCCGTACTCTTCGATACCGCTCCCATGATCTATGTACAGGTCATCGCTCGACGGCGCGACCGCCACCGCATCGACGTCTTCAGCGATGCCTTCATAAACATGCAATTCCACCCCAGTCGAGCTGAACTTCCCGACACGATTGCTACAGCAGGCGACGAACGCGTCATCACTGGAGTCCACAGCCAGCCCTCGCTGGGCTCCACGACCGGTTTCATAGCTCCCCAACGTAATGCCAGTGTCGCTGAACTCATCGACGCGATCCGAACCCTCATACACCCACAGGTTGCCTGCCGGATCGACCGCCACACCATGAAAGTTGTTTCCGAACGAAATCAATGCGCTCCCCGCGCATGGCGCGGCTTCACCCGGTATTTCGCAGCGTCCGGTCAGCTGGCCGAGATATTCCCCCATCGGCGTGAACCTATCGACCACGCCAGGACCGTTGTCCGCGACATACACATCACGCGGCTCAAGCCCACCCGCGTCATCAACCGCGACCCATTCCGTTTCACCGAAAGCACCCGTCGGCGCCGCCGTGCCCATTTCGTGTTTCGTCGTACCGCCTTCGACGACTTCGAATTCGCCACCGCCGTTGAACTGACCGAGATAGGCACCCATCGCGCTGAACCGCTCGACCCGATTGTCGCCACTGTCCACGACATACACATCGCCCGCGCCCGCTTCCGTCAAGCTCGTCGAGATGTTCACCGCCACCCCAGCAGGTGCGCTGAACTTGCCAGGACCGCAGGGCACTTCGCCCACACCGCACGGTTCGCCAAACGACGAGCTGAAGAAATGAACATCCTTCGCAAGCGCAGGACCAGCCCCCACCGCGAGGACCGCGAAAGTCAGAAGGAAGATCGCCAGGAAGCCCACACCACGACCGCGTACCGACAGCCGACTCGTCATTGACCTTCCCCTTGCTTTGAATGTCTCGCGAGCAGCCTGCTGCTCGCACAGATCTCCCAATACGAGAGTCGGACTCGGATCTCGCTGCCCTCGCAGCAGCCAGCCCTTATCTAGGCCAACTGTCCCCTCACCCAATGCGCATGATTGCCGCGATAGGGATCGCTCGCAAGCCCAGCGCTAGAAGGTTCTAGTTTGTGAGCCCCTTTTCACCGAGACCCACGTCAGCGCCGCTTGACGATTGGCTAGTATCGCGCTCGCTGTGCCCGGTCGGTCACTCGAGGCGGGACCGTTCATCCCGCCCTTGCATATGCACGGACCCAGATCCGTCCAGCGGGATCGCTCGGACGGCCACCTCCAAAAACAGAAAGTTCTACTTCGTGAATAGAAGCTTGGTCTCTGTAAATCTACGTGTTTTCGTTGTATTGTCCCCGGAGCGATGCTTGGGAGGGCAGTCAGGGAGCTGGGTACGGGTGCGATGCGCTCGCCGGTGAACTGGGCCGTGCTCGGGCTCACGATCGAGCGGCCCAGCTACGGCTATGAGATCCTGCAGCGCTTCGAACGCAACTACGGCGGGCTGTTGCGCCTGAGCAGCCCGTCGCAGATCTACACGGCACTCGACAGCCTCACGGACCGGGGCATGATCGAAGCGACCAGCGAACCGTCGAGCGGCGCCGCCTCGCGACAGCCAAGGCTGAACTACCGAGCCACCGAGGAGGGCGTGCGCAGTTACCAAGAGCACCTGATGAGCCAGGCCGAGGAGGACCGCCGACGCTCCAGCCTGTTCGCGCGCGAACTCGCGGCGCTGACACCCAAGGCCGCGCTTGCAGTCCTCGACCGCTACGAGCAGCTGTGCCTGACGCAGGCGACCAAGGCGCGACCCAAGCGCGCGCGGCCGACGGCGCCCGACGCCACCGCGACGCTCGCCGACCGTCTCGCCGCCGAGGAGGAACGACTGGCCATGGAAGCCAAACTGCCATGGATCGAGTACGCGCGTCGAGAGCTGCGCGCGATGTTCGATCGAGGCCGCCAGCATGGCCCTGCTTGAGCTCGCCGGGATCCGCAAGCGCTACGGCCGTGGCCAGCTCGAACGCGTGGCGCTGCGCGATGTCTCCTTTGAGCTGAGCGCCGGCGAACTGCTCGCGGTCTGGGGCAGGCGCAACTCGGGGCGCTCGACGCTGCTGCGGATCGCCGCCGGCCTGGAGCGACCCGACGACGGAGTCGTCTCGCTGCGCGGACGCAGCCTGCACGCTCGCGGCAGCCAGGACCTGCGTGAGCAGATCCGCTACTGCCGCAAGACCTACCGCCCAACCGAAGGGCAGCTCGTGATCGACCGGCTGATCACCGCCCAACTGACGCGCGGCGTCCGCGGGCCATCGGCGCGCGCCCGTGCGCACAAGGCGCTCGAGCGAGCCGGCGCGTCCGCTTGCGCGACGCTCAAGCCGAGCGAGCTCGACATCTCAGAGACGGTGCTCGTGGGAATCGCCCGCTCGCTCGTGCACGAGCCGCGGCTGCTCGTGATCGACGAGCCGACGCTCGGCGTGGATGTCTTCGACCGCGACCGCATCCTGTCGCTGCTTCGCGGCCTGGCCGACGACGGCATCGCCGTGCTGATGAGCGTCGGCGAGACGACCTGCCTGACGGGCGCCGACCGCGCGCTGTCGCTGGCCAGCGGCGAACTGCACGGCGAGCTGCAGCCGCCGCGGCTCGCTCCTGTCGTCCAGCTGCGCGACGCGGTGAGCGGGTAGCCGCAGCGTGCTGGAGCTTGAGGACGTCGTCAAGCACTATCACGGCGCAGGCGCAGAGGTTCGCGCGGTGGACGGCTTGACGCTGCGGGTGCAGGCGGGCGAGATGGTCGCTGTGCACGGGCCGAGCGGCTCCGGGAAGACGACGCTGCTGCTGCTGATCGCGGCGCTCCTGCGGCCCGACAGCGGCTCGATCCGCTACGACGGGTGCGACCTCGCCTGCTTCTCCGAGCGGCAGACCAGCGCCTACCAGTTGCGCGACGTCGGCTTCATCTACCAGCGCTTCAGGCTGATGCCACGAGTCTCGGCGCTCGAGAACGCGGCGCGCAAGCTGCTCCTCGGCGGCGTGCGGATGCGCGAGGCGCAGGAGCGCGCGGAGCCGTGGCTCCAGCGCGTCGGGCTTGGCGATCGGATCGGCCACACGCCGTCGCAGATGTCCGTGGGGGAGTGCCAGCGGGTGGCGATCGCACGGGTGCTCGCGTGTGAGCCGCGGCTGATCCTGGCCGACGAGCCGACCGGCAACCTCGACAGCGCGCGCGGGCGTGAGATCGTGCAGTTGCTCCGCGCGATCGCGCGCGAGCGAGGCGCCGCGGTGCTGCTCGTCACCCATGACCTCGCCGCACTGGAGATCGCGGATCGCAGCTACGCGCTGCGCGACGGCAGGCTGGTCGGCTCCGACGCCGCGCTGCGCGAGCCCGAGCCCGAGCAGGCGAGCGAGCCGCTTCAGGACGGCCCCCGCGCACACCGGTGACTCACGTGCGAGCGACCGACGGCCCCAACCTCAGATCCCGCTCGTTCATGGGTCCCTACGCGCTCGCCTATCTGTATCTCAACCGGCTGCGCGTCCATGCCGCGCAGGAGCTGCTCGCCGGCCTTGGCGTGGCCGTCGCCGTGGCGCTCGTGTCCGCGACGCTGATCGCCAACCAGAGCGTCGCCGGCTCGGCCAGCGAAGTGGTGCACGCGGTCGTCGGCCCCGCGAACCTGCAGGTTCGCGCGCGCGGCCCCGAAGGCTTCGGGGAATCGCTGCTGGCGCGCGTCGAACGCGTGCCGGGCGTTCAGCAGGCGGCGCCGCTGCTGGAAGAGACCGCGACGCTCGTCGCGCCCAGCGGCCGGCGCGTGGCGGTCTATCTCGCCGGAGCGGACCTCAGCCTCGCCACGCTCGACGGCCTCGCCCACACGCTCCCACGCCAGGCGCTGTCCGCCGACGCCATCAGCCTCAGCACGGCCACCGCCAGGGCGCTGCAACTGCCCGCCACGGCCGGACGCAGCGAAAGCGGCCCACAGCTCTCGCTGCTGCTCCGCGGCCGCGCCTATCCACTGAAGATATCGGCGGTGCTCGGCCACGAAGCCGCGGGCGCGCTCGCCAGCGCACGCATCGCCGTGATCCCACTCGCCGATCTGCAGGCCCTCGCCGGCCAGCACGCTCGCATCTCGCGGATCCTGATCGAGACGGCGCCGGGAGCCGAGGCGTCGGTCCGCAAGGCCCTCGCCGCGCTCGCCGGTGGGAAGCTCACCGTCGCGCGATCCGACCAGGACCTCGCGCTGCTGCACCAGGCGCTCGGGCCGAGCGATCAGGCGAGCGGGCTGTTCGCCGCGATCAGCGCGCTGCTCGGGTTCCTGTTCGCCTTCAACGCGATGCTGCTGACCGCGCCGGAGCGCCGGCAGACGATCGCCGACCTACGGGTCGACGGGACCAGACGCGGGGCGATCGCCCAGATGATCGTCTTTCAGGCGCTGTGCCTGGGCCTCGCGGCATCCGCCGTCGGCCTGGTGGCGGGCTATGCCCTCGCCGTCGGGCTGTTCCACCAGTCGACCGGCTACCTCTCGCAAGTGTTCCCGCTCGGCTCCTCCACCGTGATCGAACTGCGCCCGCTGCTGATCGCCCTGGCCTGCGGGCTGCTCGCCAGCTGCCTGGGCGCCTGCACGCCGCTGCTCGATCTGCGACGGGGACGCGCGCTCGACAGCGCCTACGACGAAAACGCCGCCCCCGGAAACCAGCTCGGCCATGACACTCAAAAAAGGCTCATCGCGATCGCGCTCGCCCTGCTCACCGCGGCGAGCGCGCTGTTCGTGCTCGTGCCGGCGGCGGCCCTGGCCGCGTGTGTGCTGCTGGCGGTGGCGACGATGCTCGCGGTCCCGATGGCACTGGCTTGCATCATGCGCGCGGCCGGCGTGCTCGCCGCGCGCTATCAGCGGCCCACGATCCTGCCGGTCGCGCTGACGGGGCTGCGCACGACCACGCTGCGCTCGATGGCACTCGCCGGGACCGGCGCTGTCGCGCTGTTCGGGAGCATGGCGCTCGGTGGCGCCCGCGGCGATCTGCTGCGCGGCATCGGGCAGACCGCGCACCGCTTCTCCGAAAGCGCGCAGCTGTGGGTGATCAGCCCGCTGGACAACCAGGCCACCGTCTCGTTCCTGCCGCGCGACTACGCCGCGCGCGTCGCCGCGCTGCCGGGCGTGTCCGGCGTGAGCGACCACCAGGGGAGCTTCTTCGACTGGGGCAACAGGCGAGCTTGGATCATCGCGCGTCCCGCGGGCGCCACCGCAGCGGTCCTGGAAGGCCAGATCCTCCACGGCCGCGCCCAGGCGGCCGCCGAGCGCCTGCGCGAAGGCGGCTGGATCGTGCTCTCGCAGCAGATCGCAAGCGAACACCACCTCGCGGTCGGACAGATCGTGCGCCTGCCGACGCCGACGGGCCTCGTCAAGCTCCGCCTCGCGGCGACGAGCACCAACTTCGGCTGGCCCACCGGCGTGATCTTCATCAGCACCGGCGACTACGCGCGCGCCTTCGCGAGCACGGCGATCACCGCGCTCGGCGTCGACCTGAAGCCACGCACGCGCGTCGCTCAGGCGAAAGCCGCGATCGAACGCCGGCTTGGACCGAGCAGCGGCCTTGAAGTGATCACGCCCAGCACGCGTGCGGCGCGGATCGAGTCCTCCGGCGGCGAAGGGCTCGGCCAGCTCGGGGAGATCGCGACGCTGCTGCTGGCCGCGACGATCGTGGCGATGGTGGCGGCACTCGGCTCGAGCATCTGGCAGCAGCGCATCTCGCTGGCCTCGCTGCGCCTGGAAGGCACGCGGCCCGCGCAGCTGCGACGGCTGCTGCTGGTGGAAGCGCTCGTGATGCTCAGCGCCGGCTGCGTCACGGGCGCGCTCGCCGGCGTCTACGGCCAGCTGATCATCGACAGCTACCTCAAACACGTCACCGGCTTCCCGGTTGCCAGCCTCGTGACCGCGCAACGCCCGCTCGAGATCTTCCTACTGGTGGTGGTCGTCGTGCTGGCGCTCGCGGCGATCCCCGGCTGGCTCGCCTCCCGCGTCCCGCCAATGCTCGCCTTCGGCGAGGAGTAGAGAATGGCGATCGACGTGAGCTGGCGCTCCTCCCACAGATCTCGCGAAGAATCGACGGTGTTCGCCGATCGCCGACTGTTGGCGCGCGCGGGCGTGGCGCTCGCGCTCGCGAACGCGCGCTACTGGACGACGGTCGCACCGAAGGTGCGACGCCAGCTCGCGCGCCTGAGAGCGCGCGCGATGAAGATCGAGGAGCCGCAGCTGCGGCTGCTCGCGCTGCGCACACTGAAAGACGAGGGTTTCGCCACCGAGGTCGCAGCCACCCTTGCCACGCTCACCCCACACCGCCACCGCGCGAGCGCGGTCCGCGCGATCGTGGCGCTCGAGGCGATGTACGACTACCTGGACGGGCTCACCGAGCAACCTGCACCCGACCCGCTCGCCAATGGCCGTCTGCTGTTCAAAGCGTTCACGGACGCACTCGACCCCAGCGCAGAGCTCGACGAGGACTACTACCGCCTCTGCCCATCCGGAGACGACGGCGGCTACCTGCGGGAGCTCGCGGCGACGGTCAGGGACGCGCTCGCGTGCCTTCCCGTAGCAGCAGCGCTCGCGCCGGCGATCGGGCGGGCGGCGGCGCGCTGCGCCGAGGCGGAGGTGCTGAGCCACGTCGCCGCGTTCACGAGCACCTCGGACGTGGAGCGGTGGGCCACGGAGCGCGCGAACGGCTCGGGCCTGGAGTGGCGCGAGTACCTGGCGGGCGCCGCGTCCTCGGTGCTCGCGGTGCACGCGCTGGTGGCGCTCGCGGGCGATGAGCGCACCACCGTCGAGCACGCCGAGCCGATCGACGGCGTCTACCTGGCGTTGGGCGTTCTCAGCACAATGCTGGACAGCGTCATCGACTATGAGCAGGATCTGGCCGATGGCACGCTCGCCTACATCGACAACTATGACGACCGCTCGGTCCTCGGCCGGCGTCTCGTGCACGTCGCCCAACACGCGGCCAGGCGCGCGCGCGATGCCCCCGCGAGTGCCCATCACCTGATGACGTTGGCAGGCGTGGTCGCGTACTACACCTCCGCACCGAGCGCCACCAGCGAGCTGGCGTGGCCGGTGACGAGCCGCATCCAAAGGGAGCTGCGACCACTGATCACGCCGACGCTCGCGATCATGCGCACTTGGCGGCTGGCGAAGCGGGTGCGGGCGCGCTCCCTCGATCGGCTCGCGACGCGCGCCCAGCGCTAGCCGACGCCCATGCCTTCCCGACCTCGCAGCTCGCAGCCGCCCAGCGCTCGCCATGTGGCGATCATCGCGGACGGCAACCGCCGCTGGGCGCGCGCGCGTGGGCTGCCGGTGTCGGCGGGCTATGAAGCCGGCGCCGACACGCTCAAGGCGCGGCTGGGCGACGCGATCGATCTGGGGATCGAGGAGCTGACCGTGTACTCGTTCTCGACCGAGAACTGGTCGCGCCCCGCCGCTGAGATCCGCGAGCTGATCGCCACGCTCGCAGCGCGCATCGAGCGAGAGACGCCGGAACTGCACGCCGACGGCGTTCGCATGCGCTTCATCGGCAGGCGCGACGAGGGCTCGCGGGAGCTGGGCGCACTGATGGCCTGGGCCGAGTCGCTGACGCGGGCCAACCGCCGCATCACCCTGTGCGTGGCCTTCAACTATGGTGGACGCGCGGAGCTCCTCGACGCCGCCAGGCGTTTTCGCGGGAGCACCGAGGAGGAGTTCCGTCGTTGCCTGTACGCGCCCGACCTGCACGATCCCGACCTGATCATCCGCACCGGCGGCGAGCAGCGTCTCTCGAACTACCTCCTCTGGCAGGCCGCCTACTCAGAGCTCGTGTTCCGCGAGGAGATGTGGCCCGCCTTCTCCCGCGCGGCCTTCGAGGAGGCAATCTCGTATTACAGCCGCCGCGCGCGACGCTTCGGCGGCAGGGCGGCCGACGCTCCGCTGATAATCGACGCCACCGACCGAGCGCATCAACTTGCCGCCCGACGCGCTACAACAGCAGTAGACGATCGGAGCTCCAGATGACACCCGTGGACCGCATAGCCGCTGCCCTTTGCGGCGCGCTCGCCGCAGGCTGCCTTGCAAGCGCGATGCGAGCCGCGCCCGCCAGTGCCGGCCAACCCCCAGTCAAAGCGCTTGCAGCGCGCGTCCTGAACGCGACCGACACCGCTCATCTGCACTACATCTCGGCCTCTGGATCGCTGCTGTTCGAGGAAGGCAAGGCGACCGGCACGCTGCCTGGCAGCATGCGCGTGCACCTGAACGTGGGGACGATCTTCGCCGGCAGCTTCACGATCTACGCGAGCGGCGGCTCGATCGAGGGTCATGGCAGCGCCGCGCCCCACGGGTCTGGCACCTACGAAAGCTTTTCCGGCACGCTGACTGTCGTAGGCGGCACCGGACGCTACGTGCACGCACGCGGACACGGTGGCTTGTATGGCACATTCGACCGCGACAACTATGCGCTCGTCATCAAGACGACCGGCAGCCTCAGCTACTGACACAGCGCCCACAGCGCCCACAGCGCCTACTTACGCAGTACGCGCTTAGGGCAGGCCGAGCCGTCCGCCTCGTCGTTGGCGGGCTGGCCGCGGTCCTCGCCTGCCTGTGCCTGGTCACGACTGCCCACGCCGCGCAATCGGCCTCGCTGGGCGCCTCGTTCACGCCGAATCGGCTCGGCGGGCGCACGACCATCGGCCTCAGTTTCCAAATCGAAGCCCCTGCCGGAGAGATCCCGCCGGCACTGACGGGAGTCGAAGTGCGATACCCCGATAACCTCGGCTTTGCGCTCAGTGGGCTCGGCCTGGCGGTCTGCTCGCCTGCCACGCTCGAAGCCTCCGGCACGAGCGGCTGCCCGGCCAACTCGATCATGGGCACCGGCAATGCGCGTGCGGAGCTTCGCTTCGGCCGGCAGCTCGTCGGCGAGAGCGCATCGATCTCGATCGCCCGCGCGCCCGACGAGGAAGGCCACATCGCGTTGCTGCTGTACGCGTCCGGGCCCAGCCCCGTCAACACCCAGATCCTCTCCCCCGCGCAGCTGCTGCCGACGAGCCCGCCATTCGGCGGGCGCCTGAACATCGAGCTGCCCGTCATCCCCAGCGTCCCCGAAGCCCCCGACGTGGCGATCGTCGCGATGCACATAACGCTTGGGCCGCAGGGCCTCACCTACTACGAACGGGCGGAAGGCAGCACCCTCGTCTACACCCCCAAGGGCATCCTGCTGCCGACGACGTGTCCGCGCGGCGGCTTCCCGTTCGCGGCCACCTTCTCCTTTTTGGACGGCTCTCGCTCCCAAGCACACACGACGGTGGGGTGCCCTGACGCGCGACGTCGCACCCCTCAGGGCAAACACAGCTCCGCCCCTCGGGCTGACCGATGGCGACGGAGCTGATCACAGAGCGCGCGCCGAGGCTCTGGTGGACACCCGAAGCTGCCGCAAGATCACGCGTCCGTGATAAAGTGCTGCTGGTCTGGGGATAGATTTCATGGCATCGACATCCGCCCTACTCACACGTCGCGAGGCTGCCGAGATCGGCCGCGTTCCGCTGAACGCGATCGACAAGGCGATCGAGCAAGGCATAGTGAAACCGAAGCGCCGAGCGGGCAAGCCCCTGCTTCCCGCGCACGAAGTCGCGCTGCTCGTGCTGCTGCGACAGATCGACGTGACGCTCCCGAGCAAGGCGAAGGTACGCTTGCGCAGCTGGCTGGCCCACCTGCAACCTCTCGCGGTAGGCTCGGAGTTCGAGCTGTCTGAGGCCCTCCGTGTAGTGATGACCGAGGACGCGGCACTGACGATCGAGCGTGCCGAGTCCTACGCCCGGCTTCGCGACCTATACGTCGAATGCAACCCAGCTGTGATGGGCGGCGAGCCTGTCATCACGGGGACCAGGGTGCCTGTGCGCACAATCGCGAGTCTGATCGAGATGGGCGAGAAGCCCGAGGTGCTACACGAGGACTACCCACACATCCCGGAGGAGGCCTACCCCGTCGCGGTGCTGTGGACGCATGCCAACCCGCGCCGCGGCCGACCACCCGCGCCATGGGACACCGGCGCTAAACATCCCAGACCAAGCGCCACATCACACGGGGCACGTGAAGTTCTGGATCGACGAGTGCCTGACCCCGGCGCTTGTCGGACATGCCCACTCTCTCGGACATGAGGCGACATGCATCCGTGACCGAGGTCGGCTGGGCATGCCAGACGACGAGCTACTCGCGCTGGCTGTCAGCCGGGAGTTCGTGTTCGTCACGAACAATCACGCTGACTTCATGGGACTTTGCGCAAACGCCGAACTGCACACCGGGCTCATAGTCTTGCCACAGCGTCCACGCGACGCCCAGCTCCCGATCTTCAGCGACGCCGTCACCACATATTGCACCGCGCCAGCCAAGACCGGGAAGCCCCGGAAACGGACGGTACGTGATGCCCGTGTCGGCTTCTCTTCCGAGGACGAGTACATCCTCGCCAACATGGCGACGCCGACGCATTGCAGGATCGCCGCATCGACTCCAACCACGACGACAGCGTGCTGCCGCTGAAAGCCGCGATTGTCGCGCGGCGGTTCGCACAGGGCGAGACACCCACGCAGATCGCCAACAACTTCGACGTCAAGTGGGCCGCTGAGGCCTACGTGACCACGTGGTCGCGCTCCCCCAGCAGCCGACGCCAGCCATCAGCGCATCGTTGCCACGGGGTGGCCACGACGGCGAGAACCAACCAAGACCGTCGCCAAACGCCCCCGCCGCAAACTCTCGAAGAGCCCGAAAGCGTCGATTTGCAGGTATTTCGCGAGGGGTGAGCGATGGGGCTCGAACCCACGACCGCCTGGACCACAACCAGGAGCTCTACCAACTGAGCTACGCCCACCACGGGTTGGAGAAACCGGAGTTTAGCGACCGCGCGCGCCGGCGGCACGCAGTGTCGAGCGGAGCGTCAGCCGCGCAACTGGCGTTCCGCGAGCGCGAGGCTCTCACTGGGCGACAGGCCAGTTGAGCGTGCGGCCACGTCACGCCACGCCGCCAGCAGTCCGGCCGGATCGTTGCCGAGGAGCGAAGCGATCGATCGGGGATCGGCCAGCACGCCGAGCGCCAGCGGATCGGCGAGCGCGCCGTTCGCCGCAGGCGGCTGTGCGGAGGCGGGCGCCCCGGGCGTGGACGCCGGCGCGGCGGCCAGGCCCTCCCTGGCGGCCGCGAGGACGGCATTGGTGACGTTCTCGCTCTCGCGTTCGGCGGCACGCCAGCCACGCCCCATGGTCAGCTGGTCGAGCGGCATGCGCGGTCCCTCGAAGATCGTGATTTTCGCCTGCTGCGGGCTCCACTTGCGTTCGCCGAACTCGACCATCCGGTCGCGCACCCACGGCTCGACGATCGCCGTCAGTTCCGCGTCCGTGAGGTTGAAGCGCGCCATGTTGTGCGGGAAGTGCCGCAACTCGACGTGGTACATGCGCAAAGGCTCGCACTTCGCCCCGCGCGGCGCCGCGCTCTACTTCGCCGATCTGGTTGCTGGACGCGCCGCCCGGCCGCCTGCACCGCCGTCGGCGCTCAGGCGCGCGCGCATGATCGCCACGGCGTCAGGGTTGGAGTCGATCAGGACGTAGTGGCGGCCCAGCTGCGCCGCCACGGCGCCGAGCGTGCCGCTGCCCGCGAAGAAGTCCAGGCACCAGTCGCCCGGTCGCGTCGAGGCGCGCACCATGCGGCGCACGATCCCCTCGGGCTTCTGCGTCGGATAGCCCGTCTTCTCGCGACCGCTCGTCGGGACGATCGTGTGCCACCACACGTCCGTCGGCAGCTTGCCGAGGGCGGCCTTCTCCGGCGTGACGAGGCCGGGCGCCATGTATGGCTCGCGATCGACCTCCGTCGAGTCGAAATGGTAGGCGCCCGGATCCTTGACGTAGACGAGGATCGTGTCGTGCTTGGCGGGCCAGCGACGCTTGCGTGCGCGCGCCGTAGTCATAGGCCCAGATGATCTCGTTGAGGAAGCACTCGCGGCCGAAGATCTCGTCGAGCAGCAGCTTGCAGTGGTGAGCCTCGCGGTAGTCGATGTGGAAGTACAGCGTGCCCTCACGCGCCAGCAGCCGGCGCGCGTGCTCGCAGCCGGGGCGTCAGAAACGCCAGGTAGTCATCGAAGCAGTCGGCGTAGCTCGACTCGGCGAGCAGGCGCACGCTGTAGCGGCGCCCCTGGAAGCCGGTGCGCTCTCCCTGCTCGTCGCGTGTCGCCTGCAGCGTTCTGCGCGTCTGCAGCTTGCCGGTGTTGAACGGCGGGTCGACGTACACGAGCTGGAACGACTCGTCCACGAACGCCGGCAGCAGCTGCAGGTTGTCACCGAGCAGGATCCGGTCGATCGCGGGCGACTCGCTCGGGCTCACGGCTCGGTGTCAGCGCTCCGTGCGCCGCGCTCGAATCATTCGCCTTCCGATCGTGTCGCTGATGGCTGTCGCCAGCCACACGATCGCGGTGGCGAGGACATAGGTCTGAAGGCCCCTGATGTACAGCCCGCTGACGATGGCGTCGACGATAATCAGCGAGACGATCGTCGACGCGAGGGCAAGCAATCCTGCGAGCGCCAGGGAAGGCTCGCGGACGAGCACTTTCAGCGCTACGAACCCAACCACGAGGTGGACGACCCAGAAGACGAGCGTTGCCTCGACCACGGCGGTCGCGTTGACCGAGAATTTGTCGAGCACGGCGCTTGAGAGCAGGAGTCCGATCGCAATGCCTGCAAGCGACGTGCCGGCGCGGATTCCCAGGCGGACAAGCATCGACCGTGATCCTACAGCCGACCAGCACCAGCCCCGGGCGGCGCGCCTCCTCGGACCCATGCGAGGCGTCGGTCAGCCGAGCCATCTGTGATGCCCCCGGCTGGATTCGAACCAGCGACCCTCGGATTAGAAGTCCGATGCTCTATCCAGCTGAGCTACGGGGGCGAGCCGCACCTGCGGCGGCCGGCGCACAACGGCACGCGCGCCGGCGCGTCCTCCAGGGCTGTTGGATGGCGATATCGTGGCACGTTGACGAGATCGAAAAGCGCCCGCGCGGACCCGAAGCCGGGTACGCCCGGCGCGGTAGTTCGTCGCGAGCCGGCAGAAATCTGTAAAAGTTCCCGTATGAGCCCAGTGGAGAGCGACGAGACAGACCTCACGCGCAAGCAGCGCCGCGACCAGGCGCGCGCGCAGCGCAAGGCAATGGAGGAGGCCGCCGCGGCCGGCGCGGTGCGGCGCACGCGTCTGACGCAGCTCGGGATCGTCGCGGCCGTCGTGGTCATCGCGATCGTCGTGGTCTTGATCGCCACCGGCGGCGAGCTCCAAAAAAGGCATCCCGACGACCAAACACGAACAGACCAAGGTCGCCAACGAAGTCACCGCGCTCGTCGGCGGGATACCCCAGAACGGCAACGTCGCTCGGTTCGCCGACGGCGCCCGTGACGATCCAGTACTTCGGCGACCTGGAGTGCCCGATCTGCCAGAAATTCACGCTCGGAGCGCTGCCCACCGTGATCCAGAAGTGGGTGCGCACGGGCAAGCTCAGATCGAATACCGCTCGCTGGAGACCGCCACGCGCGAACCCGAAGTCTTCAAGACCCAGCAGGTCGCAGCGCTGGCCGCCGGCAAGCAGAACAAGATGTGGAACTACATCGAGACCTTCTACCACGAGCAGGGAGAAGAGGACTCGGGCTACGTCACCGAAAAATACCTCCAGGGCATCGCCAGCCAGGTCCCGGGCTCGAACCTCACGCAGTGGAGCGACCGACCGCAGCGACCCGCAACTGGCCGAACAGGTGACACCACCGACGCGCAGGCCGCGAGCAACGTCGGCTTCACCGGGCACGCCCTCGTTCCTGATCGGCCACTCCGGGGGTGCGATGAAGAAGCTCGAATACAGCAACCCGAAGACCCGGCGTTCATCAACGAAGCCGATCGAAAATCTGCATCAAAGCGTAGATCGCGATGAGCTCCCGCACCCTGAGGATCGTGCTGATCGTCCTCACGGTCCTGGGCGTGGCGCTCGCCGGCTACCTGACCTACATCCACTACGCCGAAATCAAGCCGCTGTGCACGGCCGGGAACGCCTGCATCAAGGTGCAGAGCTCGGTCTACTCGAAGCTCGCGGGCGTACCGGTGGCGTTGATCGGGCTGATCGGCTACGTCGCGATCCTCGGCTCGCTGCTGGTGCCCGAAAACGAGACCAGCAGACTCGCGACGATGGCGCTGACGCTCATCGGCTTCGGCTTCAGCGCGTACCTGACCTACCGCGAGCTGTTCTCGATCCACGCCATCTGCGAGGAGTGCGCGACGAGCGCCGGCATCCTCACGGTGCTGACGGGCCTATCGGTGTGGCGATTCCTGCGCGGCGACACAGCCGCGCCGGGCGCAAGCACGACGTCCCCGGCGCAGAGCCAGGGCAGCGAGCCGACCGCGCAGCTCGGCAGCGCCTCCTGAGTCGCAGAGCATCGCGCATCCCCGCATAGGCGCTCCGGCGGCGCGTCGCGTGACGGCGTGGCAATTCGGCTCTGGGCGTGGTCTATCCGTCCAATGAGCTGCGCCGGGCACGCGCAATCGGGCGCTTGCAGCCGACTTCGTCAGTAGGCATGGGTTCCCACGCGACGAGCACGCAGGTCCACACGAGCATCGACCCGCAGCTCGACGGCGAGGCGCGCATCGCGCGCCTGTTCGAGATGACCAGCGACCTGCTCGCGATGATCTCGCTCGACGGGCGCTTCACGCTGCTGAACCCCGCATGGGAGCAGCTGCTCGGCTGGACGCAGGAGGAGCTGCGGGCGCGACCCGTCCGCGCGCTGCTGCACCCCGAGGACATCGAGCAGGCGCTCGGCGCGATGCTCGACCCCGACGGCGAGACCACCGAGCTGGCGAACATCACGACCGCTACCGCACCGCGACGGCTCGTGGCGCTGGCTGCTGTGGAGCGCGCGCCGCGACGGCGACAGCTGGTACACGGCGGCGAAGGACGTAACCGACCGGGTTTGGCTGGAACGCCAGGCGCTGCACGATCCCCTGACGAGCCTGCCGAACCGGCTGCTGCTGATGGACCGCGCGCGCCAGGCGCTCGCGCGGCGGCACCGCAGCCACGGGGCGGTCGCGATGCTGTTCATCGACCTCGACAAGTTCAAGGCGGTCAACGACAACCTCGGCCACGACGTCGGCGACCGGCTGCTGCTGTCCGTGTCCGAGCGGCTCGCCGAGCTGATGCGCGACAGCGATACCGTCGCGCGTCTCGGAGGCGACGAGTTCGTGATCCTCGCGGAGGAAATCGAGCACGACGGCGAAGCGCTGGCGCTCGCGGAGCGCGTGCTCGACGCGCTCGAGCGACCGTTCCCGCTGGGCTCCACCGAAGTGGCGATCCTTGCCAGCGTCGGCATCTCCGTGTCCTGCAGCCCCGACAGCGATCCCGAGACGATGCTGCGCGAGGCCGACGTGGCGATGTACCGAGCCAAGGAAGCGGGCGGCCGCCGCCTCGAGCTCTTCGACGAGCGGCTGCGTCAGGAGCTGAGCGCGCACATGGAGCTCGAGAGCCGTCTGCGCGACGCGCTGCCCCAGCACGAGCTGCTGCTCGCCTATCAGCCGATCCTGCGACTCGCGGGCGGACAGGCGCTCGGCGTCGAGGCGCTCGTGCGCTGGCGCCCGACCGGCACCGGTGAGCTGGCGAGCGCGATGGTGCTGCCCTCGACGTTCCTGCCGCCCGCCGCGAACAGCGAGCTGATCGTGCAGATCGGCAACTGGGTGCTGCACACGGCGTGCGCGCAGGCCGATGCCTGGCATAAAAGCGGGATCACGATCCCGCTCTCGGTCAACGTCTCCGCGCGCGAGCTGACCGAGCTGGACCTCGCCCAGCGCGTGCACGACGAGCTCGCCTACCGCCGCCTTCCGGGTCGGGCGCTGTGCCTGGAGATCAGCGAGGAGGCGGTGCTGCGCGACCCCGAGCGGGCGCGCTCGGCGCTGAAGGATCTGAAGCGGCTCGGGGTGATGATCGCGCTCGATAACTTCGGCTACGGACACCTGTCGCTGGGACTGCCTAGCAACCTGCCACTGGACCTGGTCAAGCTCGACCGCGCGCTCACGAGCACGCTGCACCAGGACAAGGAGCGGCGCGCGATGTTCGCGGCGTCGATCGCGCTCGCCAAGGAGGCGGGCCTGACCGCGGTCGCCGTCGGGATCGAGACGAACCGTCAGCTGGCGCTGGCCCGCGAGCTCGACTGCGCTGTGGGGCAGGGATTCCTGTTGCACGGACCGGCCTCAGCGGATCGTGTTCGCCTCAGAGGGCCATCCGGGGCGGTAACGTCCGCGCCATGGCGTCCTCTCGTGCGACTGCGCGGCAGCGACAAACCCCGCTGAGCGACCACGACGCGGCAATCGCCGAGCGCAAGCGCGCGGCAGCGCGCGCGGCCGCCGAGCTGATCGAGGACGGCATGCGCGTCGGGCTCGGGACGGGCACGACCGTCGCCCACCTGCTTCCGGCGATCGCCGAGCGCGCTTGCAAGGACGTGCGCTGCGTGGCGACCTCGCCCGAGACGGAGGCCGCCGCGCGGGAGCTGGGACTGACCGTGGAGTCGCTCGACGACCTCGGTGAGCTCGACATCGCGATCGACGGCGCCGACCAGATCGACCCGCGCGGGTGGCTCATCAAGGGCGGCGGCGGCGCACACACGCGCGAGAAGATCGTCGCGTGCTCCGCTCGCTGCTTCGTCGTGATCGCCTCCGCCGAGAAGGTCGTCTCTGAGCTCTCACCGCCGGTGCCGCTCGAGCTGGTGCCCTTCGGCGTCGGCCATACGCTCGCGAGCGTCGCACCGGCGCAGCTGCGCGGCCTGCCCCCCAGCCCCGACGGAGGCGTGATCGGGGACTATCTGGGGCCGGTCGCGGACCCGCGCGAGCTCGCCACGCGCCTCAGCGCCACTCCTGGTGTGGTCGAGCACGGGCTGTTCGAGCCGGAGCTCGTCAGCCTGATCTTGATCGCCGGCGCGGAGTCCGTGCAGCGGCGCGCGGGCGCTAAGCCGAGCGCCGCACCCTCGGCTAGCGGCTAGCCGCGCAGCTCCTGTTCGGAGGACACCGGATGGCGGGCCAGGACGCCGTCGTCGCCGATCGCATAGGCGCCCATCCGCAGCAACGGGGGCGAGTAGACGTGCAGCGTGACGGCTGGATCCGCGCCGGCATGGCTCACGCGGTGGATGTCCGACGCCGCGAAGTGGAAGCTGGATCCGGCGCGGAAGACGCCCCTTCGAGTCGGACCGTCAATCGCCAGACGCTCCTCGCGCACGGCGCCGCTGACGACGGCGACCGCCCCACAGGAGACGTCGTGATCGTGAAAGCCGGTGTCGTGCTCGTCCATCCAGCAGATCAGCCACGCCGTCAGATGCTGATCGCTCACCAGCTCCTCGTACACGCGCTGGGTGCTGTCGTGCCTGACGAGATCGATCCACAGCTCGGGCTGCTCGGCGAGCTCGGTGACGAACTCCTGCAGCTCCGCGGCGGACAGATCGCGCCCGTGTGGACGCGGCACGGCGGCGATCTCCCGCGGATCGATCGTGCTCGCGCCGACCGCGAGCCGTGTCCTTGCGCGCTGCGCCGTGACACTCATGCCGGCACCGCCGCGGCCGTCGTTGTCTGCCGGGCGCCAAGCGCTCGGCGCGTGCCCTCGGCGGTCGGCCGCCACGCAATGCCCTCGGGCATACCGAGCTCAGCCGGCTCAACCACCGGCCGATCCGATCCGTACAGGAGCTGCTCAGGGCCGACGAGCTCCCCGAGCAGGCGCACCGACGCGGGCCCGTAGGAGGAGGTCTCATAGAAGGTCAACGGGTCGGGCAGCGGCGGGCGCGGACCGCCGCGCGACGCCAGCCGCTCGAGCTGCAGGGGTGCGAGCCCCGCAAGCATCGAGAACACGACGCGCAGCCGCGGGTGGCGGGGGCGTCCCGCCGCGAGGAAGGCGAGCCATGCGGCCTGCATACCGGCCACGTAGCGTGTCAGCGCGGGCCACCACAGTGGCTCCTCCAGAGACGTCTCCCTGCCTGCCCGGGGGACGCGGGCGCCACCTATGCGCGGGCCCGGGTGCACGAGCAGCGGCGCCCCGCGGAGCTCCAGGCGCGCCAGCAGCGGCGCAACCGCGCTCACGGCCTCGACGCCGGCGAGCGCGCCCGCGGGGAGCGACAGGCCGACGCACCCGCGTGCGAGCGCGTGGTCGATGTCATCCGCGTCAGCGCGATCCAAGGCGATTGCCGCCCAAACGCCAAACGGCTCGGGGAGCGACAGCGCGCCGTCGTGATAGGCCTCGATCAAGGCGCTCGCCTGCTCGCGTGGGAGCCACTCGATGCCCAGCGGGCTCGACAGGCAGACGAGCGCTCGGTCGAGACCGTCGCTGTCGATCAGCGCGGCGCGCTGCTCCGGTTGCTCACTGCGGAGGTCGACCACGTAGGGACGCTCGTCCGCAAGGTACAGCACCATCAGGCCGTGCTCGCGGCGCACGAACGGAAACTCGGTGCGCTCGGTGAGCGCCCGCACGAGCGGCTCGGTCCAGAGATGTTGGTGTACGTCAATCTTCATCAGCTTGTTGATCGGACTTATGCAGAATACCAGATGTCTCGGCTCTCGGAGACGCCTGCTGAAGGGGTGCAGCGGATCCTGCAACGATCACGCGGACGGCTATGCCGATGCCCGCTGGAGATGCGCGTTCCTGAGCCAGCGCAACCGCCGAGCGCCCAATAGCCTCACCGCACCGGTGACGATGGCTACCGAAAGCTGGCTCTAGGACGCCGGAACGGGCGCCCGGGAGCCGTTCCCGGAGCGGGGGACCGAGGAGTCGAACCTCGCGTTGCGGTTTTGGAGACCACCGTGTTACCGATACACCAGTCCCCCCGGGGGAGCCGGCATTGTAGGACCTCCCAGGATTTCGCCTCTCGCCCGGGACGCTCCGCAACCCGGCGTCCTTCCCCGCCGAGCGCCGCCCTCCTGGCGCCGAGCTAAGTGCTTACCAGCGATCGCCGCGCTAAAGGCGCCGTCGCGTGGTGCCGAAGGGTCACTGAAAGACGCTTCTTGATACCCATGCGCAACCTTTTCGCCACAGCCGGGCTGGGATTCTGCCGCTGGCGGCGGGCCAGCCGTCCGTGGGTCGGCGTCGCGTCTCGGCCCATTCGCGTAGGGCTCAACCGCCTCCACAGGCCGCCGCTAGCCGCGCGTTGCGCGGCAGAGACCGGATTGAGCCTGATTGAAGTACTCATCGCCTCCCTGATCGTCTCGGTGATCGCCGTGGGCACCCTGACCGGCGTCATCGCAGCCGGCAAGAGCACGGCGGACACGCGCTCCCACGCCCAGGCGACGGAGCTGGCGGGACAGGATGAGGAACGCCTGCGCGGCTTCACGACGACCCAGCTCGCCCAGCTCCCCGCCACGTCCACGAGCAGAGCCGAAAACGGCGCGTGCGTCGAACAGGTAGCGAGTGTGTGGCATTACTGGAGCAAAGGCACGACTGCATTCTGCGAAAACCCACCCGGCCTCAGCGGCGCCGCCTACGCCGGCACGGTCTTCACGGTCGCCTCCTCCTCGAGCTACGTGACTGCTGAAACGGGCGGCACGAAAGTGGGCCTCACCTGCGAAACCACCGGGGGCGCCGCGAACTACGTACAGACGACTTCCTCCGTGACCTGGTCAGCCCTCGGAACACGCGCACCAGTCAGCCAGTCGAGCACCGTGACGCTGCCGAACAGCTACACGCTCCTCGTCAGGGTTCTCAACCAGAAGGGCGAAGCGGTTGAAGGAGCGACGGTCGCCGTCTCCGGCGTGTCCCCAGAAATCCAAGAGACGACGCCGTCAAGCGGCTGCGTCGTGCTCGGCGGCATCACCGCCGCAAGCGTCAAAGTCGCAGCGACGAAGGCCGGCTGGGTCAACAAAAACGCCGAAACCGCCCCGGCCGCCAAGGCCGTCACACTCTCGAAAACGGCGACCACCGAAGAAAAGTTCTACATCGCCGAACCCGGGAACGTCGCGGTCGAATTCGTCGAAGCGGGCGGAACACACAAATCCGTTTCCGGGTCTACGTTCTTCGCCTTCCAGACCGCGATCGAAACCCCCGACAGCTTCGTCGGTGGCAGCGCCAGCACCTACAGCTCGACAGCGTCGCTCAACGCAAGCCCGATCGTATTCCCCTTCCCAAGCACGGGCGGGACCCCTCCCGGGTCTGGCCCCTACACAGTGTTTGCGGGTGACTGTGAAGCGAACAATCCCAGAACGGTCACCGGAGCGAGCACGGAAATCGACTCGAAGGCGCAGGTCGAACCGAACAAAACCCAGGAACCGCCCGTCAAAGTGGAACTGCCCAAGGTCACGGTGAACGTGTATGAAGGCACGACTCCAACCACTGTTCTGCCCTCTGCTGAACACGCGATGATCATCAACAAGGGCTGCGAAGCAGCCTCACTGGTACGTACGAGTTCTGGCACCGCGAGCCCTCCGTACAAGCACGAAGTCACGATCAGCGCGGGGCACCTCCTCGAAAGCCAAAGCTTCCAGCCCTACGCGATCGAACTTGAACTCTGCATCGTGCAGAAAAAGGGCGCCAAATACTACAAGGACAAGGAAAAATTCTCAAACAAAGTCGCTGGCGGCACTATCGTCCCGTCGATATACATGGAAGCGATCGGTATGGGTCACTCGAACTCAACGTCACCACTCACCTGCCCGTAGTCACGCGATGCCCTCCTTCGACCTTCCATCCACAATCCGCAGCGAGCAAGGCACGTCGCTGATGGAACTGCTCGTCGCGATGCTCAGCGCGACGGTCATCATGATCGCGATGATCGGCCTGCTCGTCTTCTCAACGACTCAGGCCTCTCGCGTCTCCGAACGCGTGGAAACAGACCGCGTGGGTCGCATGGCGATGGCCAGGATCACCGATGAGCTGCATTCGAGCTGCACTGGCTTCGGGGCCGACGCGATCCAGGGCCCGAGCGCGACGCCGGAAACGCCGCTCGCATCCACCGGTCCGTCGGACCTGTGGTTCATCAGCGCCTACGGATCGTCATCGAGCGGCCTCGCTGTCCAGAAAACGGTGTACGAGCACGACATCAACTGGACCAGCACGGGCACAGACAAAAGCGGGGAAACGGTGGGCACGCTCACCGACTACTCGTTTGAAAGCGTCGCCGGCACTGGGCCCGGCACCACTTCCGGTCAGTGGGAATTTCCCGCCTTGAAACCAGCCAACGCGAAGAAGCGCGTGCTCGCGAAGGACGTGATCCCGGTCACGATCTCCGGCACCAACACGATCTTCCAGTACTACGAACTCACAGAAAGCGGCAGCTATGTGCAGCTGACCGAAAACATCCCGACGGAAGCGAAAGAGAACAACATCGTGAAGGTCGCGATCAGCTTCAAGCAGGCGCCCGAAAGCGGCGAAGCCAAGCTCGGCCGCGCCGTCTCCTTCGGCGACGCCGTCGTGCTGCGGCTCAACGCCACCCAAACCGGAGAAAGCGCGGAAGACGAACCATGCAGCTGAACGTCCCCCCACGTATGCGCAGGATCACACACGACGAGCGCGGCTTCGCGATGATCTTCGCCGTGATGATCATGCTGATCTGCACCCTGCTCGTGGCCGCAGCCATCACCGCCGCCCGAGATGACGTGACGTTCACTCGCACGTACTCGAACCAGCAGCGAGCGTACTTCGCAGCCGTGGCCGGCATCGACGCCTACAAATACCAGCTGAGCGCGAACAGCGCCTACTGGGGCACGTGCCCGAAGACCACAGCCGCGGTGAAAGTGCCCGGCGCCACGGAAGAGACCTACGAATACGAAACGCTGTCTTCGAGCGCCGCGGTCGCGGCGGGCCGCACGTGCAAACCCAACGAACCCAACAAAATCAACGACATCATCGACAGCGCCGACTCGGCTTCGGGAACGTTCCACATCAAGGCGATCGGCACGATCCTCAACAGCAAATGCGGCGCCAAAGCCTGCACCCGGGAAATCGTGGCGACGTTCGACCATCCCAGCTTCCTCGACTACGCGTTTGTGAGCAACTACGAATTGGTCGACCCCAACACCGTTGGGCTCGGCACCGCCGAATGCGAACACTACTACGAAGAAAGACTCAAAGAACCTAAATCCAAATGCGTGAACTTCCCGTGGATCTCCGAAGACGCGATCGAAGGCCCATTCCACACCAACGACGCGGCTGACATCAGCGGCACACCCACGTTCGGTCGAACGGGTCACAACGACTCGGTTGAAATGGATGAGAAGTACTACGGCGGTACCCCAAAAATCAACGGCAAAGGTTACAAATACGGGGGGCCGATACTGCTTCCGCCGGAAGCCGGCTCCGAACTGGTCGAAGAAGCCGAAGTGAAACTCAAAGGTCGCGCAGTGGTGGTTCTCAAAGAAGGTGTTCCAGGCACGATGGAAATCAAGAACGCCGGTAAAACCGAAATCCGGGAATTTCCTAAAAACGGTGTGCTCGCCGTCCAGAACGGAACCAAAGGCTGTGGCATCACGTACACGCCGTTCTTCCCCAGCTACACCACCGACACGGAATGCGGGGACATCTACATCTCGGGTAAGTACACGCAGTCGCTCACCGTGATCGCCGAAAACGACGTGATCATCAACGGGAACATCACGACCACCGGTGGAACCGGCGGCGGCGAACCTACGGGAACATCCACGCTCGGCCTGATCGCCGACAAATACGTGCGCCTCTACCACCCGGTGAAGGGCTCGTGCGAAGCGGGCAAAAGCTCGACCTGTAAAGCAGAAGAATCTCCCGCGGGCTCAGCCGAGTACACGTGCAACCAGGAAAACGCCGAAGCCAGCTACGACACCGCCACCAAAGAACTCGGTGGGTCGCTCAGCAGTCCCGTCGTCGACGCGGCGCTGCTCAGCACGAAGAACTCATGGGGCGTCGATAACTTCGCGTGCGGGAAACCGCTCGGAACGATCAACATCTGGGGCTCGATCGCCGAGGACTGGCGCGGGCGCGTGACCTGCTGTGCGGCGGGCGGCGACTACGTCAAGAGCTACAAATGGGACAGTCGACTTGAAAACGACCAGCCACCGGACTTCCTGGCGCCGACCACGAACAGCGGCTGGAAAATCGAGCGCGAGACCGCTCCGCCGGAAACGTAGGGCGCTGGGACAGCAGTGCAAGAGGCGGGACGCGAACGAAACCCGAACGCCCATGTGGAGCGGCTCGTCGAGGCGCTGCTCGAGCCGGTGTCGAGGCGGGCGCGGCAGGAGGCTCTGGACGTACTGCGCCAGTAGCAGCCACAGCTGATGCTCCTATGGGTCAGCTGTCTGGATCGTCGAGGATCGCGTGGATGCCGGTCCTCAGCCCCACGATGTGCAGCCGCGGAGCGAACCGAGGTGGAGAGTCGGCATCGTCGGGCTCGACGGCCCATCGGAGAGGCTGCGAGCGGTCCTTGGATCAGAGCGGCCACCATCGGTATAACCGTGTTATACTCCGGCACATGAAGACGGCCATCTCCTTGCCGGATGAAACCTTCGATCGGGTGGAGCGCGCTGCGCGTGAGCTGGGCGTCTCGCGCAGCGAGTTCTTTGTACGTGCCGCGGAGCGCTGGCTCAACGCACTGGACGATGAGGAAACGACCGAGGTCATCGACCGTGTGATCGCTGGTCTGCCGGACGATCATGCGTTTACCAACGCGGCGGCTGCGGCATTGTTGGTTGATAGACGTTGATGCGTCGCGGCGAGCTGTGGTGGGCAGACCTAGGTCTGCCGCGAGGCTCGGCACCCGCGCTACGGCGTCCGGTGCTTGTGATCAGCGCTGACCAGTACAACCGCTCGCGTCTGGCGACGGTCACTGTGGCAGTGTTGACGAGCAACGTCCGGTTGGCTGCGCTCCCGGGGAATGTGCTCATCGCGGCAGAGCTGACAGGATTGAATGATGATTCGGTTGTAAACGTCACGCAAGTGGCCACCATCGATCGGACGACTGCCGAGGAGCGGCTCGGTGCGCTGCCGGACTGGCTAATGATTCAGGTCGATACGGGTCTCCAGCGAGCTTTGGCATTGCGATAGCAGGCGTCACCGGATCTACAACGACCACCTTGTGCCAGAGATCAAGCGCCGCGGCCTGTGGACAGGCGATGAGGGGCTGACCGGCCCCCGTTTGGTGGTCCAGATGCTATGAGAGTGTTGGTGTGGGTTGCTTGTGGTTGGTCGTCCATTTCTCGGCGTATTCGTCGGGCGGGTGCCCGTCGAGCGCTGAGTGTGGCCTGGTCGTGTTGTACTCGATTCTCCATTGCTCGGTCAGGATCTGTGCTTCGGTGAGCGTGGTGAACTCCTCGACGTTCCAGTGCTCGTCGCGCATCCGTGAGTTGAACGACTCGACGTAGGGGTTCTGCCACGGCGAGCCCGGATCGATGTAGATCGTGCCCGCCGTGTTGAAGCGGCACCAGTCTTTCAGCGCCGCGGCGATCATCTCCGGCCCGTTGTCCATCCGCAAGAACTCAGGGGCTCCGTGCTCGGCCTGGAGGCGGTCAAGGACGATGAGCACGCCGTCAGCGTCGCAGGAGCCCGCGACATCGGTAGCGAGCGCTTGGCGGGTGAACTCGTCGACGATGTTCAGGCTCTTGAGCTGGCGGGCATCGTTGGTCGCGTCGAACTGGAAGTCGATCGCCCACACCTCCCCAGGATGCACAGCCCGCCGGCGAGCACCATCAGGGTCAGTGCTCACCCCGCGGCGGCGCTTGCGTGCCTTCTGGGGCACTCTCAGCCCCTCCTCGCGCCACAAGCGTTGGACCCGCTTGCGGTTCACCGCATGACCATCCCGGCGTAGCTGCACGGCCGCGCGGCGGTACCCCCAGCGAGCATGCTCCCGGGCGATCACGCGCAGCCTTGCACGCAGGTGCTCCTCCACCGGCCGCGGTGCCGGCGGCTCAAGCCGCTGGGTGGAGCGGTGCTGGCCAACCAGCCCGCACGCCCGTCTCTCTGAAAGCCCGAAACGCTGCATGCACATCGCCACCGCGCGACGGCGGCGCTGCGGGCTCAGAAGTTTCCCCCGCTGATCTCCTTCAGCGCCTGGATATCGAGCGCCTGCTCAGCAACGACCTGCTTCAGCCGCCCGTTCTCGCGCTCGAGCTCCCGCAGGCGCTTGGCGCCTACGGCCTTCATCCCGCCGTACTGGTTGCGCCAGCGATGCAACATCGGCTCGGACACCTCCAGGTAACGCAGCACCTCAGCGATGTCCTTGCCCTCTCCCAGCAGCCGATCCGCCTCACGCAGCTTACAGACGATCTGCTCCGGGGTATGACGACGACGCTTCATACGAGTCTCCTTCCACCCACGATAGGGCGATCAGACTCTCAAAGCACCCGGACCACTACACGGGGTCACGCCAGGGTCTATGCGTGATCGTGGAGTATCCGCTCGAGACGAGCCCCCGCCGTCGCGCGACCGCACGCGCTGCTCAATAGCCTCTGCTTCGCGTCGCACAATCGGTGGTACACGAAACTGGATCAGCTGCGTCCGAACGCGCTCTCGTCCAAGCCCGACTGACGCAGGATCGAGCGGAAGGTGCCGCGCGGGACCTCCTTACGCCCTGCAGGCACGATCACGGTGAAGATGACAGCGCTGTCGGTCTTGCGGTACTTGACGTGGCTCCCGCGTTGGGAGACGAAGGCAAAGCCCTCGCGTTCGAGGGTTTTTACGATCTGCTGCGACGAGTAGAGCTTAGGCACCCTGGAGCGTTAGGGTGCGAACCTCGGCTGCTTCGACGGGGACGGCGTCGCTAGCTGGGGCGTCCTCGAAGTAGAGCTCTAGGGCCTCTTGGAGGTTGGCGAGTGCGTCGTCCTCGGTGTCGCCGAAGCTGGACACGTCGATATTGAGGCACTGAGCAACATAGTGCTCACCCTCTCGATAGACGACTGACTGTAGGTTGAGATTGCTCATGGTCGAACCTTTCTGACCCCATTCTACCGGACGACCTAGGGTGCCGGCAAGTGGTGATCCCGATCGACCGCAGGTAGTCGCACAACTGGCAGTGAGGGCGACGAAGGAGCTCGACCACGCTGTTGCGGCCGACGCACGCGCCGCCCATGTGCAAGACTTCCATTCTGCGGAAAGCAGCAGCGCTTCCGCGTCCTGGGCCTACCTCAACACGCGGCGAGTCGCACCGGTGCCACTACACAGCTATGCCGAGCGAGCCAGATCCAAACTCACTCAGTCGGGCCCAGCTCCTTTTCAAGATAGCGTCCACCATCGCTACGATCTTTGGCATTTTCAAGTTCGTCGTGGAAGCGGCGGGGACTAAAGCCCCTAGTGGTGCATTCGTGAAGTTCGTGGATTGTTGAAGGGGTGTTGTGGTCGTTGCCGAAGTTGTCGCTGTCCTGTTCAGCGATGATGGGGGTTCGGTATGCCTGCGTTGGCGAAGCGGATCGAGATCGGAGCGGAGGATCGAGCGGAGCTCGAACGGATCGTGCGCTCAAGCACCGCGGAGGTGCGGATGGTCGAGCGCGCCCAGATCGTGTTGGAGGCTGGCGAGGGCCGCTCGGCCGCGGAGATCGGCCGGCTGTTGGGATGTTCGACGAACACGGCGCAGAAGTGGCGGGCGCGCTATGAGCAGGACGGGATCGCTGCCCTTGTCGACTTGCCGCGCTCGGGCAAACCGCTGATCCATTCCCAGGAGGTTCGGGCGAGGCTGATCGCCAAGGCGTGCACGCGGCCACCCGAAACACTGGAGGGCGCACAGCAGGAACGCTGGACCTATGAGCAGCTCGGCGCGACGGTCGGGATGTCGGCCTCCCACGCGCACGCGATCCTCTCTCGTGCCGACATCAAGCCTCACCGGACTGACTACTGGATCATGAGCGACTTCTCCCGGCCCGAGTTCGAGGAGCGCCTGAAAGAGGTCTGCGGTCTCTACGTGAATCCGCCCGAGAACGTGCTGGTGCTCTCGATCGACGAAAAGACCGGCATCCAGGCCAAGGCGCCGACCAAACCCGACACGCTCCCGGCTCCTGGGCGCCCGACACGGCGCGAGCACGAATATGTCCGCAACGGCACCCAATGCCTGTTCGCCTGCCTGAAAGTCACGGAAGGCGACGTGCTCGCGATGCCGTCAAAGACACGCAACCGCCACGACCTGATCCGCTTCCTCGACCAGCTCGACACCGAGATCCCCATCATCGAGGGACAGAAGATCATCGCGGTCAGCGACAACCTCTCCACCCGTGGCACCCAAGAGGTCACAGAATGGCTGGCGAATCATCCACGCTGGAGTTTCCAGTTCACCCCAACCCATGCTTCGTGGCTGAACCAAATCGAGATCTTCTTCTCGATCCTCTACCGCCGACTACTCAAGCACGGCAGCTTCTTCAGCGAAGAAGACCTCGCCGAACAAATGCTCGCCTTCATCGAGACCTACAACCAAACCGCCAAACCATTCAAGTGGACCTACACCGGCAAGGTCCTCGAGGCATAACCAACGAACTTCACGAATGAACCACTAGCGCCGCCGACTTTCTCGGTTACGCCGGTACAGCTGGCGCCGGAGCGCTAATCGGAATGTGGGTTGGCGCGCTCTTGGTGGTAGGCGCGGCCGCGCTCACGGGCACTCTTGACAAGCTTGACTTTGAAGCGAACGCCGACGTGATCAACTCGGTCACGGGCGGCGTTGGGGCCACGATCGCGATCTTGAACGCAGGGGCAGACCCCCACGATCCGTTCTTCCGGCTGCTGGGGGTAGCAGTGCTCGGAACGTGTGCTTATTATCTTCTCTTCCGACGCCTCCTTGTTAGTTAGCCGTGCTTGTCGGAGAGACCTCATCCGTGAGCGCTTATTTGCACACCGGGGGTCCGGGCGTCGCACAATCGGCGTTGCCAGACCCGAAGCCCTAAAGAAGCCGGCGAAACTCCGCGCGGCTGAGATCAGCGGTCTTGAGGATGGAATGGAGCAGGCCGGGTTTGATGGTCCGGTTGTGGACCGGCACTGCTATGGCATCGCGCCTGTCAGCATGCACGAAGTAGTGATGGCTGCCGCGGATGCGGCGATGTTGCTATCCGGCTCATTCAAGGGTACGTATGAGCTGCTGTGGTCTAATCGAGGGGAGCTTGTCGCTCACCCGCTGACCGCAACGCGCTCGTGACGCACGCGGGGAAGCTCCCAGCCCTCCTCGCGCATGGTGGCGATGTAGCCTTCGATGGCGTCTTTAGCCATCGAAGGAGCCTCCTCAATCGTCTCGCCTTGTGTGGCGACGCTGGGCAGCTCGGGAACCGATACGACAAATCCGCCCTCCGGCTGAGGAATAAGGACGACATCGTACTCATGCTGGGTGTCCATCAGGATAGCCTCCGTTATCTGGCTTCATAATACGCCAGCACGCTTCCAACGGCAAGCCGTGGAGGCTCTAGTGTTCGGGGCGCACAACTGGCAATGTGAGTCTCGTGGCGCGAGCCAGACTTCTGCCGGACCCAACGCTATTGACGGACCGTCCAGTACTGGACAGCCGCTACAAACATTCCGACGATGCCCAACATCGCGATCGAGCATCCCGAGCCAGACGCGAAAGCAGCACCGCTAGCGGAGCCGACTGGCGGGGTTGGTAGCGGCATGTTGGCGATGATGGCCAGGTTGATGTTGTACATGTACTCGCCCATCGGCGTGCCCTTATCAACATCGTCAATCGTGTAGCCATGCGTCTTGCAATGGTCATAGGACCACTTCATGATTTCGTAGCTTCGCTGCTTGCTGTGATGCTCGAGTTGTTCTCCCGCGAGGCCGGTCTCCACTAGAATGATCTTTTGCCAGCCGAGGTGAAGCTCAGCGGTGCGGGTTTCATATGCCTCCTGGCCGGCAGCGGCAACAGCCTCAAGTTGCTCGACCCGCACTTCGGCCCGAGCCGCGTTTACGGCGCTCAGGAAGGTCGAGATGCGCTCCCGCTCGGCAGGATCAGCAATCGATGCGACCCCGCTCTCAAGAGCCTCGTGCACATCTGGATCGAACTTGAGTTCCACCATTTTGCGGACCGTATCAAATGATTCGAACTTGGGTCAAGTATCCCGGCGCCCCCGGAGTTCGGCGATCGCGGCCAAAGGCTCGTCTTAGAGCGCCTAACGAAAGTTGTGTACTTGTTTGAGGCAGATGCGGGCGCAGGCGAGGGTTAGCATGGCTTCGTGGATGTCGGCGCGGCGGGCGTGCCGGTGGGCGAGATAGCGGTGGGCGTGCAGCCAGGAGATCGCTCCAGCACCCAGCGCTCTTTCCCGAGACCGGAGCCGTGCCCGGTTTCTGCCTGGCGATCCGGGGTGTGATGCCGCGTTCGCGCAGCTCGCTGCGGTGACGCTTGGAGTCATAGGCGCGGTCGGCGTAGAGGTGGCGGGGGCGGAACGTGCCGTGGCGGCCGGCCGGCGGCACGCGATCCACCAGCTCCGTCAGCTGTGTGACATCGTGACGGTGCCCGCCAGTCAGCGTGAACGCCAGCGGCGTCCCCCTGCCGTCGACAATCAGGTAGTGCTTGCTGCCAAGACGCGAGCGGTCGACGGGCGAGGCGCCGGTTTGCTCGCCCCCCTTTGGCCCGCACGTGCGAGCTGTCCACGACTGCCCGTGACCAGTCGATCTGGCCGGTGTCCTGCATCTCGTCCAGCAGCACCCGGTGCAGCCGGCTCCACACACCGGCTTCGTTCCATTCGTGCAACCGTCGCCAGCAGGTCATCCCAGAGCCGCACCCCATCTCCTGCGGCAAATCCTCCCACGGTATACCCATTTTCAAAACGAAGATGATCCCCGTCAACGCTGCCCGGTCAGGCACCCGTGGGCGCCCCGTGACCTGCAGCTCACGAACCGGCAGAACAGGCTCGATACGAGCCCACAACCCATCTGGAAGAAGAGATCTCGCCATGACGCAGGACTTCGACAGCCCCACACCAAACCCCACCCTTTGTTAGCGCTCTTAGGCCACGCACGTCATAATCGGTGTTCTACGAGCGTCGTTGCTGCGTCCTGCTCGCCTGACAGCTCAGGGCGATTCGATGTCAAGAAACATGGCGTCGTCTGCTCCAAACGGCTGCCCGCCATACTCCCCGATGGTGTCTTGCGAAAGCGCACCCGCGATTTTCATGAGCCAGTCGATTCGCCACGCCAAGTCTTCGATGCCGCAGACCTGCTCGGTATCCAGTGCGTCTCCAAAGACGATGTCCTCAATTAGAGCTAGCCCCACGTTCTCCTGCGGGTTGTGACGGAGGTAGAGGCGCCCTGTCCACAGATTGCGATTGAAGTGCGCAACGTGGTAGCACAGGTCGGGCGTGAAGGGCGCATCAAGCACCACGCCGGCCTTGAACAAGACGTGGGGCCGCCACTTCTCACGTACGAGCACTGCCCCGAGAGTACTCTCGGGTTGCACGACCCAGATCAGGCCATCACTGGTACTCAACGGAGCGTCGTATCGGCCGGACAAAACTTGCTCCAGAACTGCCGGCATGTTGAGTCGTAGTTCTTCCCCGTTCACGCTCCCAGCCTCCTTCGCTAGCCTCCGGTGAGTGACACCAGGGCGGTAGGGTATCAAATGACGGAACACCGCAGCGATTTTTTGCGTGCCACGCTTGGCGGCTCGATGCCAACTACGCGTGTCGCACAACCGGTATTCGCCGATGCGGGTCATCGCCGGGTAAGCGATTCGTCCACGGCTCAAAGCTCGGGCTGCGATGATGATCCGACGTGGATGGCGTATCCTGCACTCCCGTGATCTCAAGATTCCGGAATGTCTTGCTTATCAGCCTGGCGGTCACGCTCGCGTGTTTCGGCGCCGCCACACCTCCTGCAGAGGCGATCTATCACGGCTACCCTGCGCAGCTCGCTCAGTTTCCCTGGTTCGTCAGGGTTACCGTGCCGCGTACTCGGAGCGGCCCGGAAGAGCTTTGCGCAGGAGCGCTAATCCGCGCAAACGTGGTGCTGATGGCCGCCCACTGCTTCAAAAATGGTGCGCGCACCGCGACGGCCTACTGGCATGGCCAAGCCGCCAGCGGAACCGTGAGCATCCCAGCAACTTCGCCCTCCCGCTCACAAACGACATTGCGATGATCGTTCTCTCCTCCTCGTTGCCAGGGGCGCCGATACCGATCGAAGCTACACCGATCGCTACTGGCACCTGGCTCACGACTATTGGTTATGGCTGCACGACCAAGCCCGCGCCATCCAGTGGCTGCAAGTTGTCGAGCAGTCTGAACGGCTTGGCGGTGCAGGTCGTGGCACACGCGAGTTGTGGCGGCGTTGCATCCACAAGCCTCTGTGTGAGCAGCGGACCGAATAGCGCCGTCAACGTTGGGGACTCAGGAGGCCCCGTGATGCTTCAGCGGCGTGGTCAATGGTATCTCGCGGGGATAGTCAGTAGCCAGGCGGTGTTTCGCTCGGGACACTACGTCAGCGGTGTCACGGCGATCCCTGGACAGATGTCTTGGATCAACTCGGTCCTCGCCTCGTTGACGCCGCAAAGCCCCTTTCCAACGCCCTCCCCTTCACCGTCGCCTGCGCCAAGTCCCTTGCCGGGTCCAAGCCCGACGCCTCCTATCGAACCCGAACCAGCGCCCGTGCCGACGTTTACGTATACAGGGTGTATGGCACCTGCGCCGACGGTGCGTGTGGACTGAACGTTCGGACCGGACCGGGTTACTCCGAGTACTCGGTGCTGGAGGCGTTGAATGAAGGTGCGGAAGTGGACATCGTCTGCCAAGCAATCGGTGAGACGGTCGGACCAAGCCCGACAACGCACAACTCGAGCGCGATTTGGGACCGGCTGACGGATGGGGGCTGGGTTAGTGATCTCTACGTCACGACGCCGAACGTCGGAACTTGGAGCCCGCCCATACCGCAATGCTGAGGTCCAGCACGTCGCGGAAGGCTTGTAACAGGCTCGGCGATTACGCGAAGCGGTAAGCCGAGCCAGCGTACGCATCGCACATCGGCGACGCACGACCACGCTGCAGCTACCGCGATGCGATGGAGAGCAGTTGCTGGGCAATTGCCTCAGAGATAGGCAGGCCGAGCTGCGTCTCAAGCCAGCCGTACTGGCCGTTGGGATTGACCTCAAGAAAAAGGAACTCACCATCTGACCGCTCGATAAGGTCTATGGCACCGTAGCGCAAGCCGAGTGTGGCGACTAGCTCAATGCAAGCTGCCTCGACGGCGGGAGGTAGATCCTCGTTAGTGAAGCGGACATCATTAGAGAACTGGTGCTTACGCCAGTCGACCTTCGCATCCCCTCGCGCGTGAATCGCCGCTGAAAATGCCTTGTCGCCTACGACTGTAATTCGCCACTCGCGAGTGGCAGGGACATACTCTTGGTATAGGCCGGGCCAGGGTTGAGCCTGTCGGAGAGTACTCAACGTGTGTGGATCAAGCCGGCGCGTAAATACGATGCGATTCTCAGTCGAAGTCTCAAGCTGTCCGCGAAATGTCTTGTAGACAACATCACGGTCCTGCGCGAGTTGCTGCACGGACTCCCATTTATTTGTCAAGACGGTGGCTGGGACTTGAAATCCAACGGTGCTAGCGATCTGTAGCTGAAGGAGCTTCGACTCGGCACGCCAAGCATTCCGGAGGCCATTTAGCCATGCGTCTTCCGGAATCAGACTAGCGATCGCTGCATGGGTGCGCGCTAGCTCCTGTTCGATTGAGACGGCTACTACGCGGTCGTCGCGCTGCACCGAGACCCACTGCGGCTTTCGCCACCACGCGGCGACAACATCTGCGGGATTAAACGCGCACTCACCGCAGAGCAAACGGGGTGGAAAACGCGACTCCATCTCAAGGACGAACTGCTGTGATCCATTAAGGATCTCGTCAGTATCGAGCGCTACGACGACCTGCCCGTGCTGCTCCAGGGTCGCAGCGACCGGGGAGTAGTTTATGGCGTCTTCGCTCGAGGAGAAGATGACCGTGGGCCGGACCATCGATGGCCGACCCACGGCTAGCGTTTACTCGTCAGGCGTCGTCTGGCCATCCGGTCGCCGGGTGACCGACGCTAGGAGGGCCTCGTCCCTCTCGGGAACATCGACGACAGGCTCTGCCAGGGTCTCAAGGACCGTTGTGTCTTCGGTGTTGGATGTCATAGCGGGCAATCTAGCGCAAGCTCGCTATGTCAGTCAAGTTCCAAGATGCGAAGTCCAGGGGGTCGCATAAAGCGCCGTTCGCGCCTTCACTGGAGTGGACGCGGTTCGGCGGACAGCGAATGGCTTTAGGGCTCTTGACTTGATTAGTGCAGGAGCTGGGTGGTGGGTGTTGAATAGGGTGGTGTGATTGATGAGGCGGCGATCGCGGAGCGCTATCGGCTGTTGAGCGACAAAGAGGTGCTCAATGAGCGTGGCCGGCGGTTGTGGGCGGCGGCGGAGGCTCGCTCGCATGGTTTTGGGGGTATCTCGGCGGTCGCGCGGGCGACCGGGCTGCATGAAAACACGATTCGTCGTGGTGTGCGCGAGCTTGAATCGAGCGAGACGTTGCAGGAGGGCCGTGTGCGTCGGCCTGGCGCGGGGAACAAGCCGATCTCCGAGACCCATCCGAAGATCGAAGAGGAGCTCGAGCGGCTGGTTGCCCCGGAGACGCGTGGTGATCCGGAGTCGCCGTTGCGGTGGACCTCCAAGAGCGCAGCCAAGCTCGCTCGTGCGTTGGCCGGCCGGGGCTATGCAGTCTCAGACCGCACGGTCTTGCGTCTTTTGAAGCGCATGGGTTACAGCCTGCAGGCCAACCGTAAGACCAGGGAGGGAGCCGATCATCCCGACCGCGACGCCCAGTTCCAGCACATCAACGACACGGTCCAGCGAGCGATCAAGCGTGGTCAGCCGGTGATCAGTGTGGATACCAAGAAGCGTGAGCTGGTCGGGGATTTCAAGGCGGTCGGCCGTGAGCTTGAGCCCAAGGGCAAGCCCGTTGAGGTGCGTACGCACGACTTCAAGGACAAGGATCTCGGACACGCGATCCCCTATGGGATCTATGACCTGCTCAACGACGAGGGCTGGGTCAACGTCGGTATCGACCGTGACACAGCGCAGTTCGCCGCGGCGAGCATCCGCGGCTGGTGGGAAACCCTCGGCAAACAGCGCTTCCCCGACGCCAAAGAGCTCACGATCACGGCCGACGCGGGCGGCTCCAACAGCTACCGCACCCGGCTGTGGAAGGTCGAGCTGCAGAAGCTCGCCGACGCCACCGGGCTCAAGGTCACCGTCTGCCATTTCCCGCCAGGCACGAGCAAGTGGAACAAAATCGAGCACCGCTTGTTCAGCGTCATCTCGACCAACTGGCGCGGCAAGCCGCTGATCAGCCACGAGGTCATCATCAACCTGATCGCCGCCACAACGACCAGCACCGGGCTGAAAGTCTACGCCCAGCTCGACGACCGACCCTACCCAAAGGAAATCGAAGTCACCGACCAAGAACTCGCCGCCGTCAACATCACACGCCACCCCTTCCACGGCGAATGGAACTACACCATCACTCCTTCAACTACCGAGTCGTGAACCCTTAGTGGCTTGGCTGCGAAAGGATTTCTGCCATGCCGAAGACGAGACCGCCGTATCCGTCGGAGTTCCGCCGCGAGGCTGTGCAGCTGGTGCTCGCTGGCCGGAGCGTCAAGGACGTGGCGGAGAGCCTGGGCTGCAGCGAGCAGTCGCTGCATAACTGGGTCAAGCGGCATCAGCTCGACCTGCGAGAACGCGATGATGGGCTGACCAGCGCCGAGCGCGAGGAGCTGCGGGAGCGGGTGAAGCGCGTCGAACGGGAGCGCGACATCCTCAAGCGAGCCGCGGTTCTCTTCGCGGCGGAGACCGAGACCCGGTGAGCGCCTACCGGATGATCTCGGCAGAGAGGGCCAGCTTCCCAGTCTCTGCGATGTGCGACGTGCTCGAGGTCTCACGTTCGGGCTTCCACGGCTGGCAGCGACGAGCGCCGTCCCAGAGGGCGCTGTCCGACGCGTGGCTGACCTCGAGGATCACCGAGATCCACGAGCAAGCCCGCGGCGTCTATGGCTCCAGGCGTGTGCAGGCCGAGCTGCGTCTCGGTCAGGGCATCCGCGTTTCTCGCCGGCGTGTGCGCCGGCTGATGGCACAGGCCGGGATCTCTGGCCTGGTGAAGGTCAAGCGCGGGCGCACCACGATCCAGGTGCCCGGTGTCAGAGTCGCTGACGACCTCCTCGAACGCAAGTTCAGGCCGGACGCTCCGAACGTGCTGTGGGTCGCCGACATCACCTACCTCAGAACCTGGGAGGGCTGGCTCTACCTCGCAGCCGTGCAGGACGCCTACAGCCGAAGAATCGTCGGCTGGGCGATGACCGAGCACATGCGCACCGAGCTCGTCGCCGACGCGCTGCAGATGGCCGTGCAGCGTCGACGCCCAGAGCCGGGGCTTATTCATCACAGCGATCAGGGATCGCCCAATATGTCGCTCTCGGCTTCGGCCAGCAGGCCCGCGACGCAGGGATCGCCGTGTCGATGGGATCCAGCGGCGACTGCTACGAGGACGCAGTCGCTGAGAGCTTCTTCGCGACGATCAAAAAGAGCTCGTGCACCGCCAGCCATGGCCGAGCAGACGCGACCTCAGCTCCGCCGTCTTCGAGTACATCGAGGCGTCCTACAACCGCCACAGACGACACCCCACCCTCGGACACCTCTCCCCAGAGGAATACGAGAACACCACAACCACAACGACCAAGGAAACCCAGCCACTAAAGCCCACAACTGTCCACAAAAGCACGTCCACTCCATCGATCTATTGCGGCCACTGTGGACGCCGGATGGTCTTTCACCGTATCCGTGGCAAGGCGGTATCTATGAGTACCTTGGCTGTCTCAGCCATCAAGGGCGACGTACACACGCCTGCGCTGGCGGCTACGTTCAGACCACAGCGGATCGCAGGCTCCGACAACGAGAGCCGTAACGGCCATCGGACAAACTCAGCCAACACGACCACAGCCCGCTTTCGCGGGCCGTGGGTTTCCATAAGGACCAAATGGTGCGGGCGGAGGGACTCGAACCCCCAAGGGCTGAACGCCCACCGGCTCCTAAGGCCGGCGTGTCTACCAATTCCACCACGCCCGCGCGGCTCTGAGAGCGTAGCTCGGCCGCGCGAGCTTGTATCGTCATGTCCGCGATGTCCTCGGCGTCCGGCCCGGAGAGCAGGGAAGGCGTGATCATCACGCACCCCAACCGCGACAAGCCCGTCGTGCAGGCCACGCGTGCGACCGTGGTCGTGCTGCTGCTCGTGAGCGCCGCGCTCGTCCTGATCATTACGATCGGCGGCTGGAAAGTGCTCCAGGGCGCCGTTTTGATCCAGATCGCCTACATCGCCATCTACCTGGTGTTCGCGTTCTACGCCGCCCGCTGGAACCGCGGCGTGCTGCCGATCTCGGCGTCGCTCGCGGTGCTGCTGATGATCTTCGCTGGTGTCGCCGGACCCGGCATGGTTCGCGCGCGACAAGACCGGCTTCGCCGCAGCCGGCGATCAACGCTGGGCTGCTCGGGGTGCTGACGCTGCTGATCGTGCCGGTGCAGATCCTGCTGATCACGTTCGCCATGCGCGGCTTCTCGCAGGGCTGGAACATCGAGGTCGAGCAGCGCGAGCCCGAAGTCGCAGCCGACGGCTACCGCGAGACGCCGCTGTACCCCGCCTGAGACTGCGGGGATATCCTCGCTTCCACGACCACATTGCGGCGGTGGCGGAACGGTAGACGCGGGGCCCTCAAAAGGCCCTGTCCGGAAGGGCGTGTGGGTTCGAATCCCACCCGCCGCATCGATTCGTCACGGCCCGCCCACCAGCGCGAGCAGCGGCTCGGCGAGCGCGGGCCGCGTGACGAGGATCCCCCACGGGAGCTGCTCGTGCACGGGCAGCTCGAGCACGCGCAGCCCGGCGCGTTCGCAGATCAGCGCGCCGGCGGCGATGTCCCACTGCTTGACGGTGCGCTCGAAGTAGCCGTCGTAGCGCCCGGCGGCGGTCCAGGTGAGATCGAGCGCCGCGCTGCCGAAGCGGCGCACGTCGCGCACGCGTGGAAGCGCGCGCGCGAGCACGCGGGCCTGCGCGGCGCGCACGTCGGCGTCATAGGCGAAGCCGGTGGCGAGCATCGCCGTTGAGAGGTCGTCGTCACGGGCGCTGCCGGCCAGCTCGACCTCGCCGTGCGCGCCTACAAGCGTCGCCGGTCCGTGTCTGGTTGCGCTGAAGAGCTCGTCGCGGTTGGGGTCGTAGACGGCGCCGGCGATCGTGCCGTCACCGTCACGAACGGCGACGCTGACGCACCACTGCGGTATCCCGAACAGGAAGTTGACGGTGCCGTCGAGCGGGTCGACGACCCAGCTGCGGCCGCTCGTGCCCTCGGCGTGCTCGCCCTCCTCCCCCACGAAGCCGTCGGCTGGCCGCCGCGCGCCGAGCAGCTCGCGGATCGCGTGCTCGGAGGCGAGGTCGGCCTCGCTGACGAGGTCCGTCGGTGTGCTCTTGCTTGTGATGCTGCGCTCGGCGCCGCGGCTGACGCGCTCGAGCAGCAGCGCCCCGGCGGCCCGCGCGGCCTCGATCGCGATCGCCAGCAGCGCGTCAGCTTCGTCCGCGGCGGCGTCGAGCGCGTCGGCTTCGTGCGCGTCGGTGGCGCTGCGCGCGGGCGCGTCGCTCACGGGAGCTCTGGCGGGCGCTGCTCGGCCCACTTGCGCTCGGCTTCCAGCTGACCGGCGAGCGACAGCAGCGTCGCCTCGTCCGCCGGGCGCCCCACGATCTGCACCCCGCGCGGCAGTCCATCGGCGCCGAAGCCCGCCGGTACCGACGCGGCCGGCTGTCCGGTGACGTTCCAGACGCCGTTGTACGGCACCCAGCCGGCGACCGCGTTCAGCGTCCACAGCGCGCCGCGCCCCTGCAGCTTGCCGATGCGCGGCGGCGGCGCGGCGGTCGCCGGGGTCAGCAGCACGTCGTGGTCCTCGAACACGCGGTTCAGCTTGCGCGAAAGCTCCGCCTCGCCGACGAGCGAGCGCTCGAGCAGCGACGTCGGGATCAGGCCACCGATGCGTGACATCGCGCGCGTGCGGCGTTCCAGGCGCTCGGGGTGCGGCAGCTTGGCCACCTCGTCGTGGACGCCGCGCAGGTAGCGGCGCGTCACCTGCGCCATCACCTCGGCTTTCAAGCCGGGTGTGTAGTCGAGGTCGTGCTCGTTGACGTGATGCCCGAGCGAGCGCAGCAGCTCGACCGTCTCCTGCAACGCGCGGCGCGCGTCGTCGTCGAGCTTCGCGATCGCGCCCGGCGGGAAGCTCGTCGAGTAGGCGATCCGCAGCGACACCGGGGGCGTGGCAGCGGCGGTCGCGAACGGGACCGCGGGCGCCGGCACGCGGTCGGTGTCCGTGTCGATCGCGCCGGAGGCGACGTCGTGGAACAGCGCCGTGTCGGCGACCCTGCGGGCGAGCACGCCCTTGACCGACAGCCCGTGCCAGCCGCGGCTGCGCGGCGCCATCGACACGCGCCCGCGCTGCGGCTTCAGGCCGAACAGGTTGCACCACGCGGCGGGGATGCGAATCGAGCCGGCGCCGTCGGAGCCGAGCGCCGCGCCGACCAGGCCGGCGGCGACCGCCGCGGCGCTGCCGCCGCTGGAGCCGCCGGGCGCGTGCTGCTGCTCCCACGGGTTGCGCGTCGCGCCGAACGTGGCGGTCTCGGTGAACGGCCACTGCGTCATCTCGGGCACGTTGGTCTTGCCGATGATCACCGCGCCCGCCTCGCGCAGGCGCCGCACCACCTCGGCGTCCACGCTCGCCGGCTCGCCGGCTGCGTTGGTGCCGTACGTCGTCACCTCGCCGGCCACGTCGATGTCGTCCTTGACCGCGATCGGCACGCCGAGCAGCGGCCGACTCGCCGCCTCGCCTCCCGCTCCGCGGCGCGCGTCAGCCTGGTCGGCTTCCAGGCGCGCACGCTCGGCGAACACGATCCGAAACGCGTTCAGGCGCGTGTCCAGCCGCGCTATGCGATCGAGGTAGCTATCGAGCAGCTCGCGCGAGGAGACCTCCCCGGCGGCGATCAGCTCCGCCTGGCGGGCGATTCCGGCGTAGGCGAGCTCGACCGAGTCCATCGCAGCAGCAATCTAGTGCAAAGCCTCGCCGACGCCGCCGCACGGCGATCTACGCTGTCCGCGGGGAGGCCAAAGACGGAACGAGAAAAGGGGGAGCAACTGATGTCCTATCCGGTCAGCTTCGAGGTCGAGTACGTCGAGCAGCGCAACCGACTGACGGCGTTCTTTCGCCTGATCCTCGTCATTCCCCTGGCGATCTGGCTGTGGGTGTACGGGCTCCTGGCGTCGGTCGCGATCGTGATCGCGTGGTTCGCGATCGTGATCACCGGCCGCTACCCGCGCGCGCTGTACGAGTTCGTCGCGGGCTTCAACCGTGCGGTCGCGCGCGTCACCGCTTATGCGGCGCTGCTGTGCGATCCCTACACACCGTTCAGCGGCGCGCCCGACGCCGCCTACCCCGTGCGGCATGAACTTCGTGGGCCCGCTCGAGCGCTACAGCCGCCTGAAGACGTTCTTCCGCCCACTGCTCGCGATCCCGATCGTGATCCTGCGTTACGTCATGAACCTGCTGCTGGAGATCGGTGCGATCGCCGCGTGGGTCGTGATCGTGATCACCGGCAGGCTCCCGCGCGGGCTGTTCGACCTGATGGTGCTCGCCAACTCCTACGTGGCGCGCTCTGACGCCTACCTGTTCCTGCTGACCGAGACCTACCCCCCGTTCCAGGACGAAGCAGACGCGCGCGGCGGGGGCAGCGCTCTAGCCAAGCCGCCGAAACGCGTATAACCATGGCTATCGGCGCGCGCAAGACGCAAGCAGCCGACGGCCGCTTCAGACAGGCGTCACCGGGTTGTGCTTGGCGGGCCACTCACGCTGCTTGCCAGCCGCGTGCGCGAAGCGGCGCACGAGCTCGGCGCGCAGCGCGTCGGGCTCGATCACGGCGTCGATCGACGAGCTCGGAGGCGAGGTGCAGGATGTCGATGTCCTGCGGCGTACTCGTCGCGCAGCTGCGCGGTCCGCGCCGCGCGCTCGTCCTCGTCGTCGATCGCCTGCAGCTGGTTGTAGTAGACGGCGTTGATCGCCGCCTGCGGGCCCATCACGGCGATCGACGCGCTCGGCAGCGCGATGCAGCAGTCGGGCTCGAACGCCGGTCCGGCCATCGCGTACAGGCCCGCGCCGTAGGCCTTGCGCACGATCACCGAGATCTTCGGCACGGTCGCTTCGCTGACGGCGCTGATCATCTTCGCGCCGTGGCGGATGATGCCCTCGCGCTCGACCTGCGTGCCGATCATGAAGCCGGGCACGTCGGCGAGGAACAGCAGCGGCACGTTGAACGCGTTGCACGTCCAGATGAAGCGCGCCGCCTTGTCGGCGGAGTCGACGAACAGCACGCCGCCCTTGTGCTTGGGCTGGTTGGCGACGATCCCGATCGCGCGGCCCTCCAGGCGCGCGAAGCCGACGATCGAGCTCCTTCGCCCAGCGCGGCTGGATCTCCAGCAGCGAGCCGTCGTCGACGAGCGCGTCGAGCAGCAGCTTGCATGTCGAACGGCTTGTTCTCGTCGGCGGGGATCAGCTCGGCGATGCGCGGTCCCGCTGGGCTCCGGCGGCTGTCGCCGGCGGCGCGGCGGGCGGTGGCGGCCTCCTGCCAGTTGCTCGGCAGATAGGAGAGGTAGCGGCGTGCGAAGTGCGATCCCCTCCTCGTCGCTGTCGACGAGCTGGTGCGCGCAGCCGGAGACGCCGGTGTGCATGCGCGCGCCGCCCATCTCCTCGAGCGTGACCTTCTCGCCGATCACCATCTCGGCCATGCGCGGCGAGCCGAGGTACATCGAGGCGTTGCCCTCGCGCATGATCACGACGTCGCAGAACGCCGGGATGTAGGCGCCGCCGGCGGCGCTCGGCCCGAACAGCACGCACACCTGCGGCACGACGCCCGACAGCTTCACCTGGTTGTGGAAGATGCGCCCGGCGCCGCGGCGGCCGGGGAACATCTGCACCTGCTCGGTGATGCGCGCGCCGGCCGAGTCGACGAGGTAGACCATCGGGATCTGCAGGCTGCAGCGCGCGTTCCTGGATGCGCAGGATCTTCTCGACCGTCTTCGGCCCCCACGAGCCGGCCTTGACGGTCGGATCGTTGGCCATCAGCGCGACCGGCGCGCCCGTCGATCTCGCCCCACTCCGGTGACGACGCCGTCGGCGCCGAGCCCGTCCTCGTGCCAGTTGGCCAGCAGCGCCTCCTCGGCGAAGGAGCCCTCGTCGAGCAGCAGCGCGATCGCGCTCGCGCACCGGCAGCTTGCCCTGCTCGATCGCCTTCTCGCGGTGACGCTCCGGGCCGCCAGCGAGCGCGCGCTCGCTGGCGTCGCTCAGGTTGCTCACGGGCGCGGCAGCCCTCGATACCGGTGGCGCCCACGGCGCCCGCGCGAGAGATTGCGTTCGTGGCGCGCCTGCAGGCGCGCTTCGACGATGTCGAGGTCGGACGCCGGTCCAAACAGACGCCACGAGTCGCGGATCACGGGCAGCAGCGTGATCGCGATCACCCACGCCGGCCAGAAGTCGCCCTGATGGTGCCCACCCGTGAGCAGCCACACGGCCACGCTCAGCGCCGAGATGCCGATCGCGCCGCCCGCCTCCTGCGCCAGCCGGCGACGCAACTGGCCCTTGCGCTTGACCAGCGCGAGCTTGACCGACCCCGAGCTCACGGGCAGATCCGCGCGCAGGACGTCGAGGTCGCCGCGCGTGGAGGCGCTGTAGGCGCTGCCGATGCGCTCCTCGAGCTCCTCCGAGGTGAGCCTGCCCGCGAGCGCGTGCTCACGCAGCTCATCCACGAGCTGCTCGCGATCGGCGTCCGCGACACGCAGACTCGACAACTCGCTCATCCGTTGAATGTACCTCGCAGCGAAGAATCCTGGGCGCTTGCAGGCGCGCGGACCTCGATTAGGGCGCCCAGCGCCGGGGCCACCCCGGTCGATCGCTCCTATAGAGCTGTGTTCTCGGCGGGCTCCGCGCCCGAGTAGTCATAGAAGCCGATACCGGACTTGCGCCCGAACCAGCCCGCGCTGAGCATCTTGCGCAGCGTCGGCGGACGCGCGAAGCGCCGCTCGCGGAACTCGTCGAACAGCACGTCGCAGATCGATCCCATCGTGTCCAGGCCGACGAAGTCCGCAAGCGTCAGCGGTCCCATCGGGTGCCCCGCGCCGGCCTTCATCGCTTCGTCGATCTCCGCCACCGAGCCGACGCCCTCTTCGTACGCGCGGATCGCGTCGAGCATGTACGGGACGAGCAGGCGGTTGACGATGAAGCCCGCCTTGTCCTTCGTCGGGATCGCGAGCTTGCCCTCGGAGCGCGCGAACTCCAGCGCGGTCTCGAACGCGTCGTCGCTGGTGGTGATGCAGCGCACGACCTCGACGAGCTTCATCACCTGCGCCGGGTTGAAGTAGTGAAGCCCCACGAACTGGCCCGGGCGCCCGGTGGCGGCGGCCTGGTCGATCACCGCCAGCGATGAGGTGTTGGTCGCGAACACCGCCTCGGGCTTGACGATCGGGTCGACCTCGCGCCACATCTCGAGCTTCAGCGCCAAGCTCTCGGTGATCGCCTCGATCACCAGGTCGCAGTCCGCCAGCTCGGCGTAGTCGACCGTGCCCTGTATCCGCCCGCGCACAGCATCGGCGTCCTGCTGCGAGGCGCGGCCCTTCTCGACCGCGCGCGCGAGCTGCTTGTCGATCTTGGCGAGGCCCTTGTCCAGGATCGACTCGTCGAGCTCGCGCAGCACCACCTCATAGCCGCTCTCCGCGGCCACCTGCGCGATGCCGTGGCCCATCAGACCCGCTCCGAGCACTCCCACCTTCTCGATCCGCTGCGCCATCGCTCCCTCGCTTCCTCTGGTCGTGGGCGCCAACCCTATTACGTGCGGGAAGGTCAGGCCACGGATGGAGTCCTTGCAGCGTGAAGGCTCAATCGATTGGCCATCTTCAAATCGCTGGGAGGGCAGAAATGCTCAAGCGCTTCGTCATTCTTCCCGCGCTGCTCGCGCTCGCGGGGCTCGCGTCCGTGTCCACAACCGCGCTGGCGTTCGGACAGCCGTTCCTCGGCCAGTTCCACACGGTCACCGAAATCGGCACCACGGTGCCGTCCAACGGCGACGTCAACCCCTACGGGATCGTCACCGTGCCCAGCAGCGTCGGCTCGCTGATGCGCGGCGACATCCTCATCAGCAACTTCAACAACTCCGAAAACCTGCAGGGCACGGGTACGACGATCGTGCAGGAGAGCCCCACGGGGCAGCTGTCGCTGTTCGCGCACATCAGCCCCGGCAGCGTCCCGTTCGGCGTCGGCCTGACGACCGCGCTCGCGATCCTGCCCGGCGGCGACGTCGTCGTGGGGAGCCTGCCGACGACCAACGGCAATGCCAAAACGGCGACGGCGGGCGGCCTGATCGTGCTCGACAGCACCGGCCACGTGATCAAGACGATCTCCGGCGCCCCGATCAACGGACCGTGGGACCTGACGGCGGTGTCGGCGGGACCGTTCACCGACCTGTTCGTCACGAACGTGCTCAACGGCACGGTCGCCAAAGGCGAAGAAGTGACGGACCAAGGGACCGTCGTGCGGATCGGGCTGCTGACGCTGCCCGGCCACGCGCCGATCGTGACCTCCGAGCGGGTGATCGCCGACGGCTTCCCCGAGCGCACCAGCGAAGCGGCGCTCGTCGTCGGCCCGACCGGCGACGGCCTCGGCCCCGAAGGCACGCTGTACGTCGCCGACACGGCGGCCAACCGCATCGCGGCGGTCCCGAACGCGCTGTTCCGTCAGACGCCGCTGGGCACCGACGGCGGCCTCACGGTCGCCAAAGGTGGCTTCCTCAACGGTCCGCTCGGGCTGACGATCGCGCCGGGCGGCGACATCCTCACGGCCAACGCAAACGACGGCAACCTCGTCGAGACGACGCCGTCCGGCCACCAGTTCCCGCCGTTTGAAACCGAAGCAGGCGAAGGCGGGCTGTTCGGCCTGACGCTCGCGCCGGACGGACACGGCGTGTACTTCGTCAACGACTCCAACAACACGCTCGACCTGTTGCACTGAGGGCGCGTTTCTCCGGACCGGAGGCCTGCCGCGCACGTGGCGTGGCTGGCCTCCGGACCCGGGTACCCTCCACGGAGTGAGCGCCGAGGACACGTTCGACCTTGCGGCAGCCGGCCTGCGCGGCGACGGCACCGATCTCGCGATCTCCGTCGAGGTGCTCGCGAGCAAGCTCGAGCAGGCGCTGCCGGGGCGGGCGCGCGTCGAGCGGCGCGGCTCGGGCATGCTCGGCCGCGGCGAGAAGCGCGTGCGCCGCGTGCACGTGGAGCTCGGCCCATGCGCGTACGAGCTGTCGGTCGACGGCGGACGCGTGCAGGGCTTTCGCGAGCGCCAGTCCGGCGGCATCGCGATCAAGCGCGAGGCGCTCTCGCCGGATCAGTGGATCGCGGCGCTGACCGCGGACCTGCGCGCCGAGGCGGAGCGCAGCGCCCAGGCGCGCAGCGCGCTCGAGGAGCTCCTGCGCTGAGATGAGCGGCCCCGATCCGCAGCCCGAGCAGAACCTCGAGCAGGAGCAGCAGCAGTCGCTGGCGCGCGTCGAACAGGGAGGCATCCCGCCGTCGGCCGAGCGCCGCCTGCGCGAGCTGCGCACGAGCGACGGCGCCGGATCATTCACCTCGGACCTGTCCGTCAACGGCTTCGCGCTGTGCCACCAGCTTGGCCTGAAGCCGCTGTCGCAGGTGATGGGCAGCTCGATCTACCAGATGGGCTACCAGTCCTCGTGGGGCAACATGGGCTACAGCGGCGCGATGCTGTTCGAGCTCGACACGCTGTCCGAGGCGCTCAACGAGGTCCGCGGCAGAGCGCTCGTGCGCCTCGGCGAGGAGGCGCGCCACGTCGGCGCCGACGCGGTCGTGGGCGTGCAGACGCGCGCCGGCGAAAGCCAGCTGGACACGGGCACGCTCGCGCTCGAGCACGTCGTCTTCGGCACCGCCGTGCGCCGCGAGGGCGCGCGCGCCGAGCACCCGGTGCTGACCGAGCTGTCGGTGGCGGAATACGCGATGCTCGTGCGCGGCGGCTTCGAGCCGCTGGGAATCGTCGCGTGGAGCGCGGTGTTCTTCACCAGCTATGTCTTCGGGGGAATGATGGGTGGCGGCGCCGGCCCGATGACGATGGGCGTGCAGAGCTTCGAGCTGCGCGAGTTCACCCAGGCCATATACAGCGCGCGCGAGGCCGTCATGCAGCGGATCAGCGGCCAGGCCGCCGCGCTCGGCGCCTCCGGCGTCGTCGGCATGAACATCGGGCACACGGTCCGCCCGCAGACGCTCGGCGGCGGCGTCGGCATGCGCGAGATCAGAGGACTGATGGTGACGTTCACCGCCGTGGGCACGGCGATCCGCGAGGACGCCGACACGACGGTCGACGCACCGAAACCGGTAGTCGACCTGTACACCTGAGAAGGAGCACGAACGACATGAACGAGCGCGAGACCCCGTATGACCCCTCCTCACTCGAGGGCGTCCCCGAGGCGGGCCGCGCCCGTCTCGAGCAGAATCGTCAAGGACTCTTCACCTCAGACCTGTCCGTGAACGAGTTCCTGCTCGTCAAGCAGGCAGGCTTCGAGCCGCTGGGCCTCGTCGTGGGCAGCTCGATCTACCACATCGGCATCCAGATGGCCGGCTGGAAGAAAAGCCAGGAGATGACGGTGCTCTCCGAAGCGATGTACGGGGCGCGCCAGCTCGCGATGACGCGCATGGAGGAGGAGGCCGACCAGCTCGGCGCGGACGGCGTCGTCGGCGTGCGCCTGGACATCGGGCGCTACGAGTGGGGTCAGGACATGGCCGAGTTCATCGCGATCGGAACCGCGGTCAAGCACCGCGAAGGGGCGATGCACCGCGCGCCCAACGGCAGGCCGTTCACGAGCGATCTCTCAGGCCAGGACTTCTGGACGCTGCTGCGCACCGGACACCGCCCGGTGGGGATGGTGATGGGCAGCTGCGTCTACCACGTCGCGCACCGCGGCATGTTCCAGTCGATGGCGCAGACCGGGCGCAACGTCGAGCTGTCGAACTTCACCCAGGCGCTGTACGACGCGCGCGAGCTGGCGATGGAGCGGATGCAGTCCGAGGCTCAGGAAATCAGCGCCGAGGGGATCGTCGGCGTGCAGCTGCAGGAGACGAGCCACGGCTGGGGCAGTCACACGATCGAGTTCTTCGCCGTTGGCACCGCGATCGTCCCGCGCGAGGGCCACACCGAAGAGATCGAACCGCCGACGACCGTGTTGGACCTCAGCTGAGAAAGACGTTTTAGGGGCTCCGCCTGACGGCTCCGCCGCTCGTGCGTGCGCGTGGCTGGGGCTCAGGCCGGCAGCAGTTCGAGCGAGTCGACGTGCCGCGGGCGCATGACGGCGAAGTGGCGGTGGTCGAGCGTCGCCAACTTGGGCTCGCGTAGTCGCTCCACGATCGCGAGCACGGCGGCGTCGACGAAGCCGACGCGCAGGTCGGCGTAGATGGTGAGCAGCTCTCGGACTCGGCGATAGTCGACCGGCAGGAGGTCCTCGACCTGATAGGCGCCCCTGTCGATTTCTTCGAGCATTGCTGTGACGCTGAGACGGTCGCGCTGCCGAGATGCGAGGTAGTCGAGCTCCACAAGCACTGGCGCCGGCACGATTCGCGCCTCACGCGCGTCAGACAGAAGGCGCGTGCATGACGCATGGTCGGCGTCATCGCGGTCCAACGTGGCCCATAGCGGACCAGTGTCGAGAATCAGCGAAATGGCTCGGGCTCGAAGATGTCTTCGCTCGCGAGGCGCGACAGGTCGCTGCGACCTGAAGAGGCGATTCCGATGCACTTGAGCGGCGGCGGGATCGGCTCCTCCTCGCCCCCAACTCCCAACTCGTGCTCCAACGCCTCCCGCACGACCTGCGCGACCGACACGCCGCGTTCGCGCGCGCGGCGCTTCGCCTGCTCAACGAGCTCCGGTGAAGCCTGGATCATCAGCCGCCGCATCATCGGTGCAATCATGCTATCAGTGGCGTCCTTCCGTACGCTGTGTTGACCAAATGGCCCTGTACGAGGCTCATCCGACCGGACGATGCCCGACGGGACGCTCATCTACAGGAGGGCCACGCACATGAGCATCGTCTTCGCGGAGGACCGCGGCCACGTCAGGCACGTGGTGCTGAATCGGCCGGAGAAGCGCAACGCGATGAACCAGGAGCTGCTGCTGGCGCTAGGAGGGGTGCTGCGCGAGGCGGCCGCCGAGCCGGATGTCCACTGCGTCGTGCTGCGCGGCGAAGGACCGGTGTTCTCGGCGGGTGTCGATCTGGTCGAGCTCGCCGACTCGGCCAGCCACCCGGGCATGCTGCGCCCGTTCAGGAAAGTGTTCCTCGACTGCGCCAACATCTGCGAAGAGATGGCCAAGCCGGTCGTCTGCCAGATCCACCGCACGTGCGTCGGCGGCGCCCTCGAGGTGGCGCTCGGCTGCGACCTGCGGATCGCCTCCAGCGACGCGAGCTTGGGCCTGCCCGAGGTCAAGTTCGGGATCATCCCCGACGTCGGCGGCTCCACCCGCCTGCCAGCGGTCGTCGGCCTCGGCCGCGCGAAGGAGCTGATCATGACGGCACGGCTGATCGACGCCGCCGAGGCCGAGCGCATCGGCCTCGTCAACCGCGTCGTCGCACCGGATCAGCTCGAGCAGGCGACGCAGGCGCTCGTCGACGAGCTGCTCGCGAACTCGCACATCGCGGTCGGTCGCGCCAAGCGCGTGATCGACGCCTCGGCGCGTCCGGCGCTTGCGCAGACGCTCGAGATGGAGGTCGCGGTGCAGGAGTACTGCGTCGCCGCCGCGCGCGAGAGCGCCGACGCGCAACGCCAGGCCGAGGAACCGGTGGCGAGCGTCTGAACGCATGGCCGGAGTCGACGCGGGGCAGCCAATCGTGCGTGACGCATCCGAGCGCGACGCCGCGGCGTGTGCCGCCATCTACGCACCGTATGTCATGGACACGGCCATCACGTTCGAGTCCGATCCCCCTTCGGCGGCGGACATGGCCGTGCGCATCGGCGCCGCGCTGCGCAGTCACGCGTGGGTGGTGCTCGAAGACGAGGGGCGCGTCGTCGGCTACGCCTACGGCGGCCGCTTCCAATCGCGTCCCGCCTACCGGTGGGCGTGTGAGGTCAGCGTGTACGTCGAGCCGGGACGGCGGCGCACGGGCAGCGGCAGGCACCTCTACGAAGCGCTCTTCCGCCGGCTGGCAGGCCGCGGCTTCCGCCTCGCCGTCGCCGGCATGACGCTGCCGAACGACGCGAGCGTCGGCCTGCATCGTGCGTTGGGGTTCGAGCCGGTCGGCACCTACCGCCGCGTCGGCTTCAAGCACGGTCGCTGGCACGACGTGGCCATGACACAGCGGACGCTCGCCGACGGCGGCGATCCGCCCGCCGAGCCGACATGAGCCGCAGCGGCTGACGGCGACTGCCTCGCCGAGCGGCTCAGCGATGCCAGTCGACCGGCCCCGCCACCAGCGTGTGGCTGCCCAGCGGCCGGCCCAGGATCTCCTGCACACGCCGCGCGCACGCGAGCAGCGCCCCCAGGTCGATCCCGCTGTCGATCTCCATCTCGTGCAGCATCGAGACGAGGTCCTCGGTGGCGATGTTGCCGGTCGCGCCCGCCGGCACCGGGCAGCCGCCGAGCTCACCGAAGCTCGACTCGAAGCTCTCCACGCCGGCCTCGAGCGCCGCGAGCACGTTCGCGAGGCCCTGCCCGCGCGTGTTGTGGAAGTGCGCCGTCAGCTCCACCCCGTCCCCCAGCGACTCGCGCGCGTGGCTGAAGAACTCGCGCACCTGGCGCGGGTTGGCCATGCCGGTGGTGTCGCCGAAGCCGATCTCCTGAGCGCCGGCGTCGCGCAGGCGCGCCGCGATCTCCAGCACGCGCGCGGACGGCACGTGGCCCTCGTAGGGGCAGCCGAAGGACGTCGAGATGACGCCCTCGCAGCGCAGCCCCTCGTTGTGCGCGCGCCCCAGCACGGCTTCCAGCCCGTCCAGCGACTCGGCGATCGAGCGGTTGACGTTGTTGCGGTTGTGCGTCTCGGAGGCGGACATGAAGACGTTGACCTCGTCGAACGCCGGGCGCCCGCCGCCGTCGGCGTCGTGGGCGGCGCGCAGCTCGAGCGCGGTGTCGAGCCCGCGCTCGTTGGGGATCAGCACCGACACGCTGACGCTCGCCGGCACGTCGATCCGTGCCAGCACCGCGGCGGCGTCCGCGAGCTGGGGGATGACGTCGGCGCGCACGAAGCTCGTCACCTCCAGGCGCCGCAGACCGGTGCGTGCGAGCGCGTCGATCAGCTCGACCTTGCGCGCGGTGGGGATCACCTCGGGCTCGTTCTGGAAGCCGTCGCGCGGCCCGACCTCTCTGATGCTCACCGCCTGTGGCAGCCCGCTCACGGCGCTGCGCCTCGCTCGATCGGCATGCCACTCAGCCTATACTCGGCCGCCGTGGCACCGTCCAGCCCCGACCCCGTCGCAGTCATCGGCGCCTCAGGGGCGCTCGGCTTCGGCCTCGCGGTGCGCCTCGCGCGCACGGGCGTGCCGATCGCGATCGGCTCGCGCGACGGCGCCCGCGCGCAGGAGACGGCCGAGCGCGCCCGCGAGCTCGTGCCGAGCGCCACGTTCACGGCTCACGAGAACGCCGCCGCGGTCAGCGCCGCCGGCGCCGCCGGGATCGTGGTCCTGAGCGTCCCGTTCAGGAACCAGGCGGAGACGCTCGCCAGCCTCAAGCCGGCGCTGCTCTCCGAGCAGCTGCTGATCGACGCGACCGTACCGCTTGCGGCAGCCGTCGGTGGCAAGGCCACGCGCATGGTGGGCGTGTGGCAGGGCTCAGCCGCACAGCAGACGCTCGAGATGGTCCCCGAGGGCGTGCACGTGGTCTCGGCGCTGCACACCGTCAGCGCCGCGTCGCTCAGCGACCTCGAGTATCCGCTGGCACAGGACGTGCTCGTGTGCGGCGACTCGCGCGCCGACAAGCGCCGCGCGGCTGAGCTGATCGAGCGGATCGACGGTCTGCGCTGCGTCGACTGCGGGAAACTCGAGATGTCACGCACGACCGAGGCGCTCACAGCGCTGCTGATCGCCGTGAACGCCCGCTACAAGGTGCACGCGGGCCTCCGCCTGACGAGCCTGCCCGAGGCGTTGTGGGAGTGACCGAGCCGGACATCGTGATCCTCACGGGCGGCACCGGCGGCGCCAAGCTGGCGCGCGGGATCGCCGACATCGCCGGCCCGGAGCGGCTCACCGCGATCGTCAACACGGGCGATGACATCGAGATCTACGGCGCGCACGTGTCCCCCGATCCCGACCTCGTGTCCTTCTGGCTGGCGGATGCGATCGACGAGCGCGGCTGGGGCCTGCACGGCGACAGCTTCGCGGTGATGGATGCGCTGCGCGAGCTGGGCGTCGAGGTCTGGTTCAACCTCGGCGACCGCGACCTCGCGTGGTGCCTCGAGCGCGCGCGAATGCTCGCCGAGGGGATCGGAGCGACCGCCGCGCTCGCTCGCCTGAACGAGGCCCTCGGCGTGCGCGCGCAGGTGCTGCCGATGAGCGACGACCCGGTGCGCACCTGGGTTCGCACCGGCCCGGCGGGCTGGCTCACCTTCCAGGAGTTCATGATCCGCGAGCGCGCGTCCGGGATGCTCGAGGGACTCGAGTACCGCGGTGCCGAGCAGGCGCGTCCGAGCGCCGAGGTGCTCGCCGCGATCGCGCGGGCGAGCGTGATCGTGATCGGCCCGTCGAACCCGCTCGCCTCGATCGCCCCGATCCTCGCGGTGCCAGGAATCCACGACGCGCTGCAGGCGGCGAACGCGCCCGTGCTCGCCGTCAGCCCGATCGTCGCAGGCGAGGTGATCAAGGGTCCGACGGCATCGTTCATGGCCTTCGGCGCGCTCGAGCTGAGCGCCGATGGGATCGCGGACTTCTACGGCGAGCTGTTGGACGGGATCATCGCCGACGAAGACGTCGGGCGACTGACGACCCTGCAGACCGACACGCGGATGCACGACCGCGACGCGCGCGCCCGCCTGGCCGAGCAGACGCTGTCCTTCGCCCACGCCCTCGCCGGCTAGCAGAGCTAGCTCACGCGAACTCCGCGGCGTGCTGCTCGCGCCACTGCCCCAGCGCGGCGAGCCCTCCGTCGATCACGCGGCCGAGGAACGTGCCGCGGTCGTTGACGTGCGGCAGCGGCACGTCGGGCACCGCGACACCGAGAAACTCGCACAGCGGCTCCCAGCCGTCGGTCACCTTCCACACCAACAGGCGCTCGGCGGGCACTGTGCGCTTGACCTGCTCGTTGTGCGCGTGCATCTGCTCGATCAGCTGCTGCGGCTCGTGCCCGTCAGCGAACGTGCCCTGCGGGCCCCAGAACATCCGGGTGACGAGGGCCTGATAGCTGTCCCACGTGGGATCGATCTGTGCTCGGGCGCGCGACACGAGCGCCATCACCGACTGCCCGTAGGACATCTCGACGATCGTCTCGCGGAAGCTGCGCTCCCACGACTCGCCCTCGCGCACGCTCAGCAGCACCTTCGCGTCGGGGTAGGCCTCCATCAGCTCGCGGTAGAAGTAGCCGCCGGGCCAGTCCGCGCTCGAGCGCTGGCCCGCGAACACCTCCTCCCACGGCGCCTCGCCGTCCAGCGCGCGATTCCACAACGGCACCTGGGTGGGCAGATCGGCGAGCACGTTGACCCAGTGGTAGCAGGGGGCCAGTCCGAGTGCTTCGAACGCCAACTTCTGGGTCAGGGTGCCCGTGCGCGGCAGTCCCGCCCCTATCAGCTCGATGCTCATCTGCGTGCAGTCTCTCCCAGGACGCGTTTAATGCCTGTAACCTACCGCGTAGCGCTGCCGGGGCCGTTGCGCGAGGGTCAAAGGACCTGCCAGGCACGCGAAGAACTCAATAAGAAGGCCGCCCGGGCACCAGCTAGTGTGGAGTCTTGCGCATATCGTCGGAACCACAACTGGACGGCGCTGACCGGGTTTAGACCAGGTACGTCCCCCGCCCCACAAGGAGTCTCGACTTTGTACAACGACGGCTCGAACCGCGGCCTCGAAGGATCCGCTCTCGCCGAACCGCTTGCGGCTTCACGCCGCCCCGTCCGCCGCGTCGGTACGCGGATCGCGGCGATCGCGGTGTCCGATTCCGAGGACGTGCTCTCCCAGGATCAGGTGCTCGAGCGTCTGGGCCTCGCAGGCGACGAGTTCGCCGAGCGGATCTTCGCGCGCAGCGGTGTCGAGCGCCGCCATCTGAATCTGAGCGACGACTTTCTCGGGCGCACGATGCAGGGACGCGCCAAGCGGATCGAGCACGACCTCCTGAGCCACTCGATCCGGGCGATCGACACGCTGTCGCTCGACCCGTCGCAGATCGGCACGGTCGTCAGCTCGAGCCTGTACTCGCTCGGCTGCCCGACGCTCGCGCATCAGGTCGTAGATCACTACGCGATGGACCCGAGCACCGACAAGTACCACGTCAGCGGCGTCGGCTGCGCAAGCGCGGTGCCGCTGGTGCGACTGGCGGCCCAGACGATGCGCGAGAGCCCGGACAGGCACGCGCTGGTCGTGGCGGCCGAGTCGATGAGCGGCATCCTCACGCGCGCCACCGCCGCGGATCCGAAGGCAAAGACCGTCGGCTCGGCGCTGTTCGGAGACGGCTGCGCCGTGGCGCTGCTCTCCAGCGACGCATCGGCGGCCGGGCCGATCATCCTCGACTCCCAGGTCCACCAGCTGTCGCACACGCTCGACGCCGTGCGCCTCGATCTCAGCGCCGAGGACAGCTATCTGCACCTCGCCCGCGACCTGCCGGATCTGGCGGGCGCCGGGCTGCCGGATGTCGCCGCCGCGTTCCTGCGCCGCAACCAGCTCGAGCGCTCGGACATCGACCACTGGATGGCCCACCCCGGCGGCAGGCGCGTCGTCGAGAACGTGCAGAGCGGGCTCGAGCTTTCGCACGAGGACCTCGCCACGAGCTGGAGCTCGCTGGCCGAGCACGGCAACGTCGGCACACCGTCGATCCTGTACGTGCTCAAGGAGACGATCGAGCGCTTTTCCCCGGAGCCAGGCGAGCACGGGCTGCTGGTCACGATCGGCCCCGGGGTCACCCTCGGGCTGATGCTGCTCGGCTGGTAGCGCCGGCGCCACTATCGTCTGCCGGTAGATGCGCACCGCAGCGATCCTGCCCGTCAAGCGCTTCACGCGCGCCAAGCAGCGCCTCGGCGCGAGCGTGGCCGACCCGCTGCGAAGGGAGCTCGCGGAAGCGATGGTTGCCGACGTGCTGCTCGCGCTCGCGCAAACGCGCGCGATCGAGCAGACGATCCTCGTCACCGGCGAGCACTCCGTCGCCGTAGCCGCGCGCGCGCTGGGCGCTACCGTGATCGAAGATGAGCACGAAGACGGGCAGCCGGCGGCGGCGAAGCTCGGCGTGCAGCGGGCGCTTGCGGCCGGGATCGAGCGCGTGCTGTGCGTCCCCGGAGACTGCCCCACGCTCGACCCGGCAGAGCTGAACGCGCTGCTCCGCAGCGACCCCGATCGCGCGCGCGCCGGCGAGGTCGTCGTCGTGCCCGATCGCCACGGCACCGGCACCAACGGCCTGCTGCTAGCGCCTGCCGACGCCATCGCCCCCAGCTTCGGACCCGGCAGCTGCGAGCGCCACCGCGCGCTCGCCCGCGAGGCGGGCGTGGCGTACCGCGTCGAGCGCGTCCCATCGCTGCTGCTGGACATCGACACGGGCGCGGACCTCGACGTGCTGCGCGCGCGACTCGCAGACCATCCGGCGCGCGCGTCGCGTACGCGAGCCGTGCTCGGTATCGGCGAACGCGCGGGCGTGCTCTCGATGACCGGCTGCGGCTGAGCAGCGCGGCGTGGCGAGCCTCTCAGCACGGAGCCTGCCCGGCCTGCCGGAGGTGCACGCAGGCGAGGACCTCGCCGCGCTGATCGTCACTGCGCTCGGTGATGAAGGTCTGCGCGACGGCCAGCTGGTGGCGATCGCGCAGAAGGCGGTCTCCAAGTCAGAGGGTGCGATCGTCGCGCTGGCGGATGTCCGCCCCGGTCCCCGCGCGGTCGAGCTCGCCGCCGCGCCACCGGGTGGCGAGCCCAAGGACCCGCGCGCGGTGCAGGTCGTGCTCGACCAGTCGCTCGAGGTGCTGCGCGCCGAGCGCGGCGTGCTGATCTGCCGCACCCGCCACGGCTTCGTGTGCGCCAACGCGGGCGTCGATGCCTCGAACGCCTCCCAGGACGGCCGCGCCGACACGCTCGTGCTGCTGCCGCGCGACCCCGACGCTTCGGCGCGCCAGATTCGTGCGCGCCTGCGCGAGCTGAGCGGCGCGCGCGTCGCGGTCCTGATCAGCGACAGCTTCGGACGCGCGTGGCGTCACGGGCAACTCGACGTCGCGATCGGCCTCGCCGGCATGCAACCGCTCGACGACTGGCGCGGGCGCACCGACGCCGGCGGCCTCGAGCTGCACGCCACCTGGCTGGGGGTCGCCGACGCCGCCGCGGCGAGCGCCGACCTGGCGCGGGCGAAGGACTCGCGCGAGCCGGTGGTGATCCTCGACGGGCTCGAGCGCTTCCTCACCGAGCAGGACGGCCCCGGGGCGGCGGCGCTGCTGCGTCCGCTGCAGGAGGATCTGTTTCGTTGAGGCGCGAGCGCCGCGCCGCGCGCTCAGCGGGACGTCTCGATGGCGCCGGTCCTCACGCGCCTGTCGGTTGCAGCTGGCTTTGCAGGAACGGGAGCACCGCGCGCTCGACCCCCTGCGGGTCGTCCTGAAACGGCCAGTGACCGCTGTCGGGGAGGATCACCACGTCCTGCACGTCGAAGAACTCGCGCTGGCGCTCCGCGTACTGGACGCCGATGAACGGGTCCTTCGCCCCCCACACGACGAGCGCCGGCTTGTGCAGCTCGGCCATCGCCGGCCCGAGCTCACTCGCGGTGCTCCCAGGATCGGGCGTCGCCCGGTAGAGCTTCAGCACGGTTCGCCGCGTGGCGTGGTCGTAGTCGTCGTACATCTTGTCGACGAACTTCTGCGGCAGCCCCTTGGGGTTGGCCTTCTGCATCGCGCGCCGCCATCCGGACCGCGGGATCCAGGCTTGCAGCAGCTCGCCGAGCACCGGGGTCCGCCAGCGCCTGGCCATCGTGTGCCACGTGTAGCCGGGCATGACGCCGATGTTGATCAGCACCACGCTCGCCCACGCATCCGCGTGCCCGAGCCCCCAGAACAGGCCGAACGGGCCACCGAAGTCGTGCAGCACCAGGTGCACCCGCTCGATTCCGAGCTCCGACAGCGCGCCCTGCAGGAAATCGCCGTACGCGGATACCCGATAGTCGAACGAGCGCGGCTTGTCGGCCCGGCCGAAGCCGGGCATGTCGAACGCCACCGCACGGCCGAGCCCGCCGGCCGCGTCCACGAGCGCGGTCCAGTCGGTCGAGGAGCCGGGGTTGCCGTGGACGAACACGACCGCCTCGCGGGCGTCGTCGGGACCAGCCTGGATGACCGGCGAGCGGATGCCCGCGACGACGATCTCGCTCGCGCTGGGCATCTCAGCCACCGACCGTCTTGCGGACGGCCACGTCAAGCGCTCCCGGTCTGCACCGCGCGCGAGCGCCCGCCGCCACGAGCGGAGAGCCTGTAGCGCGCGTTGACCAGCACCGCGCGTGGCACCGCCGACGCGAACATCCGAGCCGGCCCGATGTTGCGCGTCCCGAACGCCTCGAAGATCCCAGCAAGGCGCTCATCGCGCGTGGCCGCCGAGAACAGCAGCCGCTCGCCGGGGTTGAGCTTGCGGCCGCTGGAGTAGTCCAGGATCAGGGCGGTGTGACCGCGAAGCCCACGCGCGTGGCGGCGGCGGTAGCGCGCCAACCCGTGTTCCAGCCCGCTGGACTTCGATCGCTCAGCCGCGGGCGCTTGTCCGCGATCGGCCAGCGCCGGAGCGACGCCGTCGGCGAGCCATTCCGCTGACTGCAATGCGAAGCCGCAGCCGACCCCCCACAGCGGGTCGAGCGCGCCTGCGGCGTCGCCCACGAGCGCGAGGCCCGGCGCCGTCGGCGTATGGATGACGTTGGTCATGTCGATCTTGCCCGTGACCTGCCCGACCAGGCGCGAGGCGCGGATCGGCGGTGCGTCGGGCACGGCGGCCACGAAGTCGGTGAGTGCCTCGAGCGGGTCGCTGCGGAACTCGGGCAGGCGATCCTTGGTGGGCATCACGGCGTAGAACGTCAGACCGCTGTCGGTGGGGAAGGCGGCGGCCATGTGCGGGTCGAGCAGCCACAGCGAGGCGTCCGGCGCGCCCGCCGGCGCGGGCCCTTCGAAGTAGCCGCCGTAGGCGAAGCGCCCGTGAGGCACGGTCTTGGTGCGCACGCCCGCGAGCTTGGCCACGCGCGAGTCGCGCCCGTCGGCGCCCACGACCAGCCGCGCGTGCAGCGCCCACGTCTCGCCGTGGGAGTCGCGCGCCCGCACGCCGCACACGGTCCCGTCGTGCTCGCGCAAGAGCTCGTGCACGGCGGCGCCGAGGATCAGCTCGACCCCCGGGGTTTCGCCGGCCATCCCTCGGATCAGCGGGTCCAGACGCTCGCGGCGCAGGTTGACCCCGCTGGGCACGGTGCTGTTGGCCGGTGGTGCGATCCACCCCCAGCGCGTCCGCAGGCGCCCACGCGAGCGCAGCGCTCCCGCCGCCAGCATCGGCTCGAGCAGCTCCAGCCGTTCGAGTGTGGGCACGGCCGAGGACTGGATGTAGTGGGTGCAGATCCGCTTGAACGCGCTCGCGTCGGGGCGCTGCTCGATCAGCGCAACGCGCGCGCCGGCGCGGGCGAGCAGGATCGCCGTGGCGCAGCCGGCGAGGCTCGCTCCGACGATCGCCGCGTCGTAGCGCTCGCTCGACAGAGTCGCGGCGCTGTTGACCGCCGCGGCAGCGCAGGCTTGATCCGAGCTCTCAGGCAAGATCTCTGCTGAATGTTCCTGGTCGTCCACCTCAGCCACCTCCCGCGCGATCGCGCTATAGCGTCGGTCCAGGGCGAAGGGTCACGCCCTGGTTATAGTTCCACACGAACTATACAGACGGAACCATGAAAAGCAAGCAGATACGCCTGACGAGCACCTCCTACGCGGTGCTGAGCCTGCTCGACCTCCTCGGCGAGGCGACTCCGTATGACCTCAAGCAGGCCCTGGAGCAGTCGATCGAGAACTTCTGGCACGTGCCCCACACGACTATCTACAGCGAGCCGGCCCGACTCGCCGAGGGAGGCTACCTGTCCGAGTGCCAGGAGCAACGGGGGCGGCGGCGCAAGCTCTACGCGCTCACCGACAGCGGACGCCGGGCGCTGCGTGAGTGGGCCGACTCGCCAGAGTCCGCGCCGCCCGAGCTGCGCGACGAGGGGATGCTGAAGATATTCGCGGGCGCCGATCCCCGCGCGATCTTCACGCGCAGGCGCGCGTGGCACGAGGGCAAGCTGATCGAGCTCGAGGGCCTGCTGTCCGAGATGCGGAGCGGCGCGGACTCGATCGCGGACGAGCTCGGCTGGAGCGCCGCCCAACGCACCAGCGCCGAGACGACCTTGCGCTTCGGCATCGCCTATCACCAGCTGCTGCTGGAGCAGGTCGAGCGCTTCCTGCTCGAGCTGGGTGGCGCGTCGAGCTAAGCGGCGACCGGCACGCCGCCGGTGGTGGGCCCAGACAGCACGGGGTAGCGGCGCCTGATGTCGTAGAGCGTCGTGCGCTCGGCCGCGGGGCGCCCGGCCTCGTGCGCGGCGGCGACGAGCTGCTCGGGCTCGAGGCGCGTGCCGTGGTAGCTGCCCGCGAGCCGGCTGATCGACTCCTCCATCAGCGTCCCGCCGAGGTCGTTGACGCCCCAGCGCAGCGACTCTGTGGCGGCGTCGAGGCCCATCTTCACCCAGCTCGCCTGCACGCTCGCGACCGTGCGCCCGAGCGCGAGTCGAAACACGGCCGTGTGCTTGAGGTTCTCCTCGCGCGAGATCTCCTCGACGCCGTGCGTGCGCCCGAGCAGCGTTTGAAACGGGATGAACGACAGCGGCACGAACTCGGTGATGCCGCCGGTGCGCTCCTGCAGCTCGCGGATCACGCGCATGTGCTCGGCGAGCTCCCACGGCTCCTCGATGTGCCCGAACATCACGGTGGCGGTCGAGCGCAGCCCTGCCGCGTGCGAGGCCTCGATGATCTCGACCCAGCGTGCGACCGGCAGCTTGTTCGGCGAGATGCGCTCGCGGACGCCGTCGTGGAGCACCTCGGCGGCGGTGCCCGGCGTCGAGCCGAGGCCGGCGTCGCGCAGGCGCGCGAAGACCTCCGCGGGGCTCAGCCCCGAGATGTCACACATGTGCGCGATCTCCATCGGGCTGTAGGCGTGCAGGTGCAGCTCCGAGCCTGCCGCCGCGGCGGTCGCCTTCGCGAGGCGCAGCCAGCCGAGGTAGTCCTCGAGCGCCCAGTCGGGGTGGATGCCGGATTGGATGCACAGCTCGGTGGCGCCGAACTCGAGCGCGTCGTGGATGCGCGCCACGAACTCGTGCTCGTCGTGCTCGTAGGCGTCGGGCGAGCGCTTGCCCTGTCCGAAGCCGCAGAACGCGCAGCCGACGGTGCAGACGTTGGAGATGTTGATGTTGCGGTTGACGACGAACGTCACCAGCTCGCCCGCCAGCTCGGCGCGCAGCTCGTCGGCGGCCTGGCGCATGTCCTCGATCGCCGGCGGCCGCGTCTCGGCGAACATCGCCGTCAGCTCCTCGGGGCTGAGGGCGCGACCCTGGCGCGCGCGCTCGATCGCGCCGCCGACGAGGTCGGGGCGGATCGGCGGGGCACCGCTTGCGGTCGGGTCGGTGCGTCCGGAGCCGCGACGCGGGATGAAGCTCCAGTACTTGACCTTGATCGTGTCCATGACGCCCTGTGCGACCCACTCGGGGTCGATGTACTGCGGGTACACGCACAGCCGCTCGGTCAGCGCGGCGCCGTCCTGCTGCAGGCGCTTGCGCACCTGATGCGGCGAGGGGAACGGATGCTCGGGGGAGATGTGGTCGCCGTTGGCGCTCAGCCCGCCGAGGTCGCTCGCGCCGGCGGCGACGAGCTCGCCCCACCAGTCGGCGAGGTTCGGCGGGACCTGGATGCCGACGTCGGGCATCAACCGCCGGGTCTCGGCGATCAGCCGCTTCATGTCCTCGATGTTCACCGGGCACGCCCACTGCGGCAGCGCGAGCTCCGGGCGTGAGTCGGCGACCCCCGTACGCCAGTATTCGCGCGCTGCCGCATCGGCGATCTGCGCAGGCTCCTGGCCGTAGTAGCGCTGGTGGGGCACGAAGTTCTGCAGGATCACCTCCTGGATGTGCCCATGCTCGCCGTGGGCCACGGCGATCGCTTCGAGCGACTCGACGCGCTCCTGCTCGGTCTCCCCGATCCCCACCAGAATGCCGCTGGTGAACGGGATCCGCAGCTCGCCGGCCTCGCGGATCGTCTGCAGACGTCGCGCGGGGTGCTTCGTGGGCGATCCCGCGTGCACCGTCTGCATCAGCCGCTCGGAGACCGACTCCAGCATCAACCCCTGCGACGCGGTCACCTCGCGCAGTCGCGCGAGATCCTCGCGCGCGAGCACGCCGAGGTTCGTGTGGGGCAGCAGGCCGCGCTCGAGCGCGCGCTCGCACGTCCACACGACGTAGGCCGTGAAGTCCTCGTGGCCGTATTCGCGCAGGCGCGCGGCGACGTCCGGGTTGACCTCGGGGCGCTCGCCGGTCAACACCAACAGCTCCTTGACCTGGCGACGCGCAGCGCCGTCGATGATCTCGAGCACCTCCTCAGGCGCGTACAGATGCGCCTGGTGGGTGGCGAAGGCGCAGTACTTGCAGTAGCAGCGGCACGTCCGCGACAGCGACAGCGTCAGGTTGCGCGAGAAGGTCACGCGGCGGCGCATGAGCATGAGTCTAGGGCGCTACGGGCGCGACGCCTCCGCGACTGTGTGTACGCCAGCCGCCGTCCAATAGGCTGCATCGATGCCCTCGGTCTTGCTGACAGGCGCCGGCCGCGGAATCGGGCAGGCGACCGCGCTGAAGCTCGCGGCGAGCGGCTGGGAGGTGTTCGCCGGTGTCAGGCGCCCTGAGGACGGCGAAGCGCTGGTCGCAGCGAGTCCAGCCGGGCGGATCACGGCGCTCGTGCTCGACGTCACCGACGCCGCGCAGATCGACGCGCTGGACGAGACGCTGCCCGACCGCGTCGACGCGCTCGTCAACAACGCCGGAATCGTCGTGCCCGGCCCGGTGGAGGGCGTGACGATCGAGGAACTGCGGCGCCAGCTGGAGGTCAACGTGGTCGGGCAGGTCGCGGTGACGCAGGCGTTGCTGCCTCGTCTGCGCGCCAGCCGCGGCCGCGTGGTGTTCGTCTCTTCGGTCGGCGGCCGCGTGGCAACCCCGATGATGGGCCCCTACTCGGCTTCCAAGTTCGCGCTCGAGGGTCTCGCCGACTCGCTGCGCATCGAGCTGCGCCGCTGGGGCATCCGCGTCGTGCTGATCGAGCCGGGGGCGATCGACACCGACCTCTGGCGGCTGGCTCCCGACACCGCTCGCGACGCCGAGGAGGCGCTGACACCGGAGCTGCGCGAGCTCTACGCCGAGCATCTGTCCGGCATCAAGAAGACGATCCCGCGCGTCCAGAAGCAGGCCGCGCCTGCGGCTCGCGTGGCCGACGCGATCGAGCGGGCGCTGAGCACCCCGCGACCGCGGGCCCGCTACCTCGTCGGCACCGACGCACGCGTACAGGCGCTGATCGGATCGGCACTGCCGACGCGGGCGGCCGACGCGGCGATCGCGCGGTTCACCGGCACGCCGTCCGCTCGATAGCTCGCCCGACTCAGCCCGCGGCCGGCTCCGCTGCGCCGGCGACCGCCGATGCCTGTTCGACCGGATGCTCGGTCACGGCGCCGTTGCCGGACCCACCGATGCCCAGGCCGTCGAGCAGCCGCGCCCCAAGATCGGCGTCCACCTTCTGCCAGTGGCCGACCGCGCGCACCTGGACCTCCCGGCTGACGTCGTTGCCGAGGTGTCCAATCAGGTTCGCCGCGAGATTGTCGCGGTCACGCTCGGAGAGCACCTCGCGATAGAGCGAGCCCGCCTGACCGTAGTCGTCGTCCTCGCGGTGCGGCGTCTGCGCGGCGCGCACGATCTCACCGTCGGCCTGCCACGAGGGGTCGGGATAGCGCTGCCGGTCGGCCTCGGGGCCACCGAAGCTGTTCGGCGCGTACACCGGCTGCGCGCCCGAGTGCTCGTAGCGCATCGCGCCGTCCTTGTTGTAGGTGTGCACCTCGCTCTTGGGACGGTTGATCGGCAGCTGCAGGTAGTTCGGGCCGATGCGGTAGCGATGCGTGTCGGGGTAGCTGAACATCCTCCCCAGCAGCATCCGGTCGGGGCTCGGGCCGATGCCCGGCACCATGTTCGCCGGCTCGAACGACGCCTGCTCGACCTCCGCGAAGTAGTTCTCGGGGTTGCGGTCGAGCACCAGGCGGCCGATCGTCACCGGCGGGTAGTCGCTGTGCGGCCACACCTTCGTCAGGTCAAACGGGTTGAAGCGGTAGCCCTTGGCGTCGTCGAACGGCATGATCTGCATCTCCAGACGCCATTCCGGCGCGTCGCCACCGGCGATCGACTCGAACAGGTCGCGCAGGTGATGGTCGGCGTCCTCCGCGGCCATCGCCTTCGCCTCGGCGTCGGTGAAGCACTCGATCCCCTGGACCGTCTTGAAGTGGTACTTGACCCAGAAGCGATCGCCGCCCGCGTTGACCCACATGAACGTGTGGCTGCCGTAGCCGTTCATGTGTCGCCACGTCTTCGGCGTGCCGCGGTCTGACATCAGGAACGACACCTGGTGGTATGACTCGGGCGAGAGCGACCAGAAGTCCCACTGCGCGTTGTTCGAGCGCGTGTTCGTGTCGGGCATGCGCTTCTGCGAGTGGATGAAGTCCGAGAACTTGGACGGGTCCTTGATGAAGAAGATCGGCGTGTTGTTGCCAACCAGGTCGTAGTTGCCGTCCTCGGTGTAAAACTTCAACGCGAAGCCGCGCGGGTCGCGCACGGTGTCGGCCGAGCCGAGCTCGCCGGCGACCGTCGAGAAGCGCAGGAAGGTGTCGGTCCTCTTGCCGACCTGCGACAGGAAGCTCGCGCTGGTCCACTGCGTCACGTCCTCAGTGACTTCGAAGAAGCCGTGCGCGGCGCCGCCCTTGGCGTGGACGACGCGCTCGGGCACGCGCTCGCGGTTGAACTGAGCCATCTTCTGGATCACGTAGTGGTCCTGCAGCAGGATCGGGCCATCCGGGCCGACGGTCAGCGAATGCTCGTCGCTTGCTGCCGGGATGCCCGCGTCGGTGGTGGTGCGGGGCGGCTTGTCGCTCATTGCGTCATTCCTCCGTCGTCGTTGGTCGTTGGCTGGGCGTCCGGCGCTGGACGTCTCCGATCGTAAAGCTTCCGCGCGCCTCTATCCTGCACGGCCGTGAGCCAGGCGCAGCCCGAGCAGGCCCCTCCCGCGCAGGCGCAGATCTATCTCGCGCGCCACGGCCAGACGGCGTACAACCACGAGGGCCGCTTCCAGGGCCAGCAACAGGTGCCGCTCGACGACACCGGGCGCGCCCAGGCGGCGGAGCTGGCGCAGCGCGCAACTGCTTACGGATTTCGCGCGCTGTGGTGCAGCCCGCTGCTGCGCGCGCGCGAAACGGCCGACGTGGTCGCGGCGCGACTCGGTCTGGAGCCCAAGGAGGACGCCCGCCTGATGGAGACCGATGCCGGTGACTGGACGGACCTGACGTTCGCCGAGGTCCGTGCGCAGGCGCCGGAGCGCTTCGACGCGTTCGCCGCCGCCGAGCCGGGCTTCAGCTTCCCCGGCGGCGAGTCCTTCGCCGAGCAGGAGGTGCGGGTGAGCGCCGCGCTCGCCGACGTCGAAAAGGGCGAGCTGCCGGCTCTCGTCGTCTGCCACGGAATGGTCATCCGAGCCGCGTTCGCCAGTCGCGCAGGAGACGGCGCGACCGCGCCGTCTCCTGCGACCACGCCCTTCAAACGGACGCCCAACGCCGCGCTCGTGCCACTCGATCCCGCGGCCGCCGCGAGGGCGGCCGCGAGGGACGAGCTGGGCGGCGGCGCGCCCACGCTCGCGAGCTGACGCTCAGCCCGATGTCACGGGCGCGCGCGCCCCGATGAACTCGAGCAGCGCCTTGTTGACCTGATCGGCGTGGGTCCATGCGATCGCGTGCGGGCCGCCGTCGATCACGACGAGCTTCATGTCCTTGATCATGCCCGGGAGACGCTTGCCGGTCTTTTCAAACGGCAGAATCCGATCGGCGTCACCCTGGACGACCAGCACCGGCACGTCGATCTTCGCCAAGTCCTGGCGGAAGTCGGTCTCCCACGTCTCGATACACGCCACCGCTGCGGTCGCCGACGCGTCGGCGGCGATGTTCCAGCTGGCCTGGAATGCCTGTTCGCTGACCAGCGTCCCTCCGTAGAGGTCCATGTTGTAGAAGTTGTCGAGAAAGCCCTTCAAGAACGCCGGGCTGTCCGCCATCGCTTCCTTGGTGAACCCATCGAAGAGGCTGCCGGGAAGCCCCTCGGGGTTGTCTTCGGCCTGAAGCAGGAACGGCGGAATCGGGGACACGAGCACGGCCCGCTCGACCCGTTCGGAGCCCCGTGTGCCCAGATAGCGCGTCACCTCACCGGTGCCCATCGAGTGCCCGACGAGCGTCACGTGGCGAAGATCCAGATCGTCCAAGAGCGTGCTCAGATCTGCCGCGAACGTGCCGTAGTCATAGCCGCTCGTCGGCTGGCTGGATTTACCGAACCCGCGGCGGTCATACGTGATCACCCGGTGCCCGGCTTTCATCAGGACAGGGACCTGCTTGTCCCACGCGCGGCCACTCAGCGGGTAGCCGTGGATGAGTACCATCGGCGTTCCCGAGCCGTGATCCTCGTAGTACAGGTCAATCGAGCCAGAGTTCTCTTGACCAACGGAGATGTAGGGCATGACGCTCCTCCTGTCGAGCGTAGTTGTCCCGGCCCGTGCGGCCGGGCACGATCACGGAGCTGGTCGCGGGCCCCGGCTCGTTGATCAGCCCCACGCCGAAGCTACTCCTTTGCTCGAGGTCGCGTCAGTTAGCCGCATCGCGACTCAGACGCTCAATGTCTAGTCTGATGGATGTGCTCGAGGGATTCGCCGAAGATGCCGGACCGGCGGCAGGCCGACGAGGATGACGAATATCGGCGACGGCCCCTTTCAACAGGGCGAGCCCATCTGGGTGATGGAGCCGGACGGCTCGCAGCGGCCGCGGAGTACATCGGCGTGCAGGAGACCAGCGCATGGTTCGGGGGACCGCCCTCGGTCTTGGTCCTCTACACCGACACACGCTCAGGAGGAGCCGTGGAGGTAGATCGCGTGATCCCGCGCGAGACCAACGATTGACGAGCACGACGCCGGCGCGCTGATCGCGATTCCCACCGCCGCCGCGATCCAGATCATCCTCACCGATTGGTGGTCCTCGCGAGCCGCCGCGCGGGCGCCGGCAGCGCCCGCCGAGCACGGCGCAACGGCTGGGTGAGCTGGCGATGCGCGAGTTGTGATGGCAGACGGGGCCGACGCGACGCCCATTCCCTCACGGCCCGCGCCCGGAACCGAGCCGGCGCGCCACAGCCGACACGCACTGAGGATCGCCAGGGGCCACCTGCGCAAGAAGCTCCTCAAGCTCGCCGGCTACCTCGTCGTCGTCTACCTCGTGGTGAAGCTGCTGCCCGGACTCGAACAGGCGCTGAGCAGCCTGGAGCGGGTCAGCTGGGAATGGGTCGTCGTGGCCGTCGCGATCGAGGTTGTGTCCGAGACCGGCTTCGTCATGTCCTGGCGGGCGATCGTCGATCCCGAAGACATCCTGAGCCGCGACGGTCGTGGCGAGGGAATGGGCACCCGCGTGGCGTGGGCACAATTGGGAGGCGGGATGCTGGTTCCCGGCGGCTCGCTGTCGAGTGTCGGCGTCGGAGCGTGGATTCTCCATCGTTTCGGGATGCCCACCAAGCTCGTCGCCGAGCGCCAGTTCAACCTCAGCTTTCTCAACACCGGCATCGACGCGCTCGCGTTGATCGTTTTCGGTCTCGGACTCGCAAGCGGGATCTTCCCCGGCGAGCAGAAGCTCGCGCTGACGCTGCTGCCGGCGGCCGTGGCCTTGTTCGCGATCGTCGCGGTCCTGCGGATCGCGGGCCGCGGGGAGAGCTACGCCGCGCGTACCCACGCCAAGCACCCGAAGCTCGCCGTCTCGATCGCCACGCTCGCCCGCGCCGTCGAGGACACCCGCGCGCTGCTCGTTCATCGCGACGGCCTCAAGAGCGTGCTCGGGGCGCTGGCGTACCTCGGGTTCGATGTGCTCGTACTGTGGAGTGCGTTCATCGCGATCAACGCCCACCCGGCCCCGGGTTTCGCGGTCGTCCTGATGGCCTACATCATCGGCGCGCTCGGTGGCTCGGTGCCGCTGCCGGCCGGCATCGGCGCGATCGGCGGCATGGTCGGGATGCTGATCCTGTACGGCGTCGCGCACAACGCCGCGGTCGTCGCCGTGCTCCTCTACCAAGCGATCGGACAGCTCGTGCCGTTGATCGGCGGCGGGATCGCATACCTGTTCCTACGCGGCAAGTTCGGCCCGATAGAGGCCGACCCGATCCCAAGTCAAGGCGACGTCGTCGGCTAGCGCTCCGAGCCGCCCGGCGCACGACCAGGCGAGCAGCCGGTCGGGCGATCAGCCGCCGATGCGCGCCAGCTGACGATCGCCTGGCACGGCAGCAGGCAACCCTTGAGGTTGACCGCGATGACGTGGTCGAAGGCCTCCTCGGTGAGCCTCAGCGGCTCGGCGTCACCGGCGCCGATGCCGACGTTGTTCTGCAGGAAGTCGATGCGGCCCCACGCGTCGAGGCACGCCTGGGCCAACGCCCGGCCTCATGAGCTTCTCAGCTCGCCCGGCCAGGGCGCTACCTGTCCGCTCAGCAGCGGCTGCTGCTCGATCTCGACGCGGGTCGACTCGAGGAAGCGACTGACCATGTTGTAGTAGCTGACGAGCAGGATCAGCTCTGCAGCCTCGCGCGGCCCGTAGCGATCGACGATCTGCTCGAGCGCCTCGTCGGAGAGCCGAACGTCGCGACTGACCTCGTCGGCCACGCGACAAATCAGATTCGCCTCCTCGTCGAGGCTCGTCACCGGGTCCTCACCACCGATCACGCTGTGCCTCGGCGGCTGGGTTCGCTGCGGTGACGGGCGTAGTGACCGGGTTGCGCGACGGCGAGCCGATCAGCGCGACGCCGAGCGCCGCGCCGATCTGGCGGCCCATCGTCAGCACCGCGGCGCCGGTCGCGAAGCGCGCGGGCGCGAGCGATGAGGTGCCGGCCCCCGTGAGCGTCGGAATCATCAGGCCCACCCCCGCTCCGCTGATGGCGATCCCCGGCAGGTACTCGGTCACGTATGCGGGCGTGTCCCCGGTCTGCGTGATGTACCAGACCTGACCGGCGACGAACAGCAGCGCGCCGATCACGCCGGGGATGCGGTACCCGACGCGGGCCCCCAGCCGAGCCGAGGGGATGCTGAACGCCGTCGTTCCGAACGCCACCAGATCGCGGGCAGGCCCACCGCTGTGACGGCGAGCAGGCCGAGGATCGGCGCGGAGTCCCAGCCCCATTCCTGACCCTTGACGATCGCCCCGACGAGCGAGCCGATCGCGAGGATCGGCGCGACGGCGCCGAGCACGTCGGGCCGTCCGGCACCGAGCTCGCGCCGCTCGGTCAGCGTGCGCAGCCCGAAGCCGAGGCCGAGCAGGCCGATCGGCACGTTCACGAGGAAGACCCGGACCACCCACTGTTCCGCCGCGCCGCGCGCCTGCAGGACGCCCAGCCGGCGTAGGCGCCTACGGGCTGGCCGCGAGCGCGCCCGCGACGAGCTCGACGCCTTCGCGGGCCATCCGCGAACGCGGCACCACGACGTCGAACTCCGCTTGCTCGGCGCGCTCGCGCGCAGCGACATCGACGTGCGAGTAGAAGCCCAGCGTGCGCATCGACCCGAGCTCGCCTGTCGCGAGAAGCCGTTCGACGATCGATGCACCATCGAGATCTGTGTCGGTCAGGTCCACCACGAGCACATTCGCCGCCACCGCGTCGGTGTCGGCGAGGTCGCCGAGCCGGCGCTTGAGCAGCGCCTCATCGGCCAGCAGCTCAACGTCGTGGCCGGCGAGCGTGAGCGCTCCCTGCACCTGCGAGCCGAACAGCAGATCGCGTGTGAGCGCGAGCACGCGCGCCATCACTACTGGGCCCGTAGGCGACGAAACTGCTCGCGCTCGGAGTACGGGCGCCCCCATGTCTCCTTGATCTCCACGCGCCCGCTGCGCTCCTCGCGCACCACCATCTCGCCCGCCAGGCCCGCCTCGTCGAGCAGCCCGAGCGCGCCGTGGACGGTCGGCGCGGCGGCGGCGTGGCCGAAGCGATGGGCGACGAGCAGCCGCCAGTGCCAGTCGTTGTGCGAGTAGGGGCGCGCATTGCATGTCGTCAGCAGCACCGCCGCCTCGACATAGCGCGACTCGTCGGCGATCCTCAGATCGAGCTCCAGATCAGTCCAGTCCTCGGGCAGCGAATCGACGATCCGCTGGAAGTCCTCCGCCAAAGCCATTGGCCGCAAGCCTAGCGCGGCTATTCTCGAACCGATGGCAAGCACACGCGCCGACACCGTCGCAGCGGCCCACGAGCACGCGCTCGAGAGCGAATACCGCGCGCTCGTCGAGGGCTGCGGAGCGGTGGATCGATCGCAGCGGGGCAAGCTCGCGCTCACCGGCGCGGGCTCGGTCGAGTTTCTCAACGGACAGGTCACAAACGAGCTGAGCTCGCTGCGCCCGGGCACGGGCTGCTACGCGGCCTTCCTGACCCACAAGGGCAAGATGCTCGGCGACCTGCGGATCCTCGCGGTGGGCGACGACGAGGACGCGAGCGGGCAGCACCCTGGCGCTCCTGCCGCGCTCCTGCTCGACACCGAGCGCGTCGCACTGCAGGGACTGTTCGACATGATCCGCCGCTTCAAGGTCGGCTACGACGTCGAGCTCCACAAGCGCACGGTCGAGCGTGGGCTGCTGTCGCTGATCGGCCCTGACGCGGCGGCAGTCGCCGCCGCAGAGGGCCTCGCCGAGGTCGAGCACGCAAATGCGCTCGTCGAGATCGACGGGATCCCCGCGCTGGCCGTGCGCACCGACGTCGGTATCGACCTGATCGGCGCCGCGGCCTCCACATCCGCGCTGTGGGCTGCGCTGACAGAGCGCGGCGCGCAGGCCGTCTCCGAGCAGGTCACAGAGTGCCTGCGCGTCGAGCGCGGACGCCCCCGCTACGGGGTCGACCTCGACGACAGCGTCATCCCTCAGGAGGCGGGGCTCAACGAGCGCGCAGTCAGCTTCACCAAGGGCTGCTACGTCGGCCAGGAGACGGTCGCGCGTCTCTACTACAAGGGCAAGCCCAACCGGCATCTACGCGGGCTGCGCCTGTCCGCGCCCGCGGCGCCCGGCGAGGAGCTGCGTCTCGGCGAGCGGCAGGTCGGCCGCCTGGGCAGCGCGGTCCTCTCCCCCAGGCTGGGCCCGATCGCGCTGGCGCTCGTGCGCCGTGAGGCTGCGCCCGGAAGCACCGTGAGCGTCGGCGAAGCGGGCGTGAGCGCCGAGGTGCTCGAGCTGCCCTTTCCCGCAGCCTGAGCGGAACAACCCGGCGCCCACCCAGCTGCTAGGTGCCGGCGCCACCCTCAGGGGGCTTGCGGTCCTGCAGGTGCTTGCGAATCGTCGCGTCGTGCGCCTTGACCGCGTCGGGATGCGGCGGCGTGTCGAGCGTGCTGATGACGTTCGGCGCGTTCAGCGCCAGCGTCGTCGGCTCCAGCTCACCGGGATCCTTCGAAGGCTGCTCTTCACTCATTTCCATCTTCCTCGGGCGGAATACCCGATTCCTCAGTGTAGGACTGCCACTGTTCGCCGAGAAGATCGAGCAGCTGACTGGCAAGCAGCGGCGAGAAGGACACGCGCGAGACGACCATCCCCTGCTGCCCCTGTGGCCCGATGCGCATGAAGTCGAGCGTGAACTCGTGCGGCGTACGCGCGATCGCCGCCGCGTTGGCCCACTTGCCGGCGAACTCCTCCGGCGGCATCATGATGTTCGGGCCCTGCTCGGCGGGCGTCTGGTCGGGATCCTCGGGTGGCTCTGGATCAGGCACTTGGCGTCGAGCGTAGCGCGACGGCAGCGCCAGCGCGACACGAGCTTCAGCCTGCGCCGAGACGCCGCGTAACGCGCACGCGCACGCGCACGCTCGCCGCGGGTAGGATTGGACCTTCGTTTCCCTGACCCCGACCGACGAGGTTCCAGAGCAAGTGGCAATCGATCTCCAACAAGTCTCCGCCGTAGACGTCGAGCCGGGCGAGCTGCCCAAGACGATGGCCGCGTGGGTCATCCGCGAGGAGCGCCAGGGCGAACCGAAGGACGCCTTCCAGATCGAGGAGATCGAAGTCCCCGAGCCGGGGGCGTTCGAGGTGATCGTCCGCGTGATGGCGGCCGGCGTGAACTACAACAACGTTTGGGCGGCGCTCGGCGAGCCGGTCTCGGTGATGCGCTACGGCGACCACCCGCAGTACGGACACCACATCGGCGGCTCCGACGCTTCGGGGGTCGTGTGGAAGGTCGGGGCCGGCGTGACGCGCTGGAAGCCCGGCGACGAGGTCGTGCTGCACTGCAATCAGGCCTCCTACGAGGACCCGGAGGTGCACGGCCTCGACCCGATGGCAGCGCCGTCGCAGAAGATCTGGGGCTATGAGACCACCTGGGGCTCGTTCGCGCAGTTCACCAAGGTCCAAGCTCAGCAGCTGCTGCCAAAGCCGCAGGCATTGACCTGGGAGGAGGCGGCCTCGTACGGCCTCGTCTACTTCACCGCCTACCGCATGCTGATCACGCGCTGCAAACTGCAGGCTGGCGCGAACGTGCTGATCTGGGGCGCCGCCGGCGGGCTTGGCGTATTCGCCACGCAGCTGTGCGCGGCCGCCGGCGCACACTGCGTCGGCGTCGTCTCCTCGGCCGAGAAGGGCGAGCTCGTCAAGCGCCTCGGCGCCGTCGACTACATCGACCGTGCCGAGTTCAAGGGGATGATGCGGACCGGCAGCGAGACCCCCGATGAGGAGAAGGCGCGCTTCGGCGTCTCTCGCGAATTCGCCAAGCGCGTCAAGGCGATCCTCGGCGACGCGCCCGACATCGTCTTCGAGCACGTCGGCAAGGCGACGTTCCCCACGTCGGTGTTCACCGTCAAGCCGTTCGGCAAGGTCGTCATCTGCGCCGGCACCACCGGCTACAACCTCGACTTCGACGTGCGCTACCTGTGGATGAAGCAGAAGGAGATCCTCGGCTCGCACTTCGCCAACGCCTACGAGTGCATGAAGGCCAACGAGCTGATCGAGACGGGCCAGATCCAGCCGGTTCTGTGGCGCACGCTCGGCTTCGATGGCGTCGCCGAAGCCCACCAGCTGATGCTCGAAAACAAGCATCTCGGCAAGATCTCGATCCTCGTCGGCGCCGACTCCGAGGGTCAGGGCAAGACGGTAGACGGCCCCGGCGCGATCCACGCAGAGGTGGGAGCCTGATGGCCGGCACCGTGATCGTTCCGTGGTACTCCACCGGCTTCCGCGGCGATGACCTCGAGGCTGCGCTGAACGAGGTCGCAGCCGTCGCGCTGCGCTACGGCGCGAGCTCCTATGCCGTCTACCGTTCGCGCGACGACCGCTACCGCTTCCAGCAGCTCGCCGAGTTCGAGGAGTACATCGATTGGGAACGGTACTGGGAGGGCGACGAGATGATCTTCTTCCGAAGCAGCCACTCCAGCTGGTACCAGGTACCCGTGCTGTACAGCTGGTGGGATCGCACGACGCAGGGCGTCGTGACCGAGGGAGCACTCGCGGCCGGCAACGGCCACGGTAACGGCGCCCCGATCATCGACGTCAGCTGAGACGGACGTCGACGCGGCGCCTGACGGCGTCCTCGATCGCGCGTGTACCGAAGCTGGGAGAGCACGGTTCAAGCTGGCTTTCCAGAGCCGTTTTCGCCCTGCTGCGGTCGGTTTGCGGTCGCCGGAACCCGATCCGATCCAGTCCGCGTGACATCTGCGCTGCGGAGCCGTTCTGCACAAGCGCCCAGCCGGGCACTGCGGCGGGTCCGGCGTCCGCCGGACCCGGACCTCGGACTTGGCGCAGCGCGAATGCTGCATAGTCGTGCAGGTCGCGCCTGTCGGGCCTCGAGACGAGGGGATCCGCGAGTGGCGAAGGCAGCTTGAGCAGATGGTCGAGCAGATGACGCCCGAGCTCGCGCTTCCGACGGAGCCAAAGCTCCGCCAGGTTCGACGCAACGCCGAGGCTCGCACACAGCTCATTCAAGAGTTCGGCGCACTAACGGGCGACCAGATCGGAGAAGAGCACTCGCAGGCACAGAACCGCCATGCCTTGGCCGCACGCTGGCGCAAGGAGGGCCGGATCTTCGGCATCCCATATCGAGGCCAGACTCTCTACCCGGCGTTCCAGTTCGATGTCCTGAGCGGCAAGGTCAAGCCCTCCACCCGCGAAGTACTGGCGCAACTGCCGCGTGATCGCATGTCTGACTGGGAGTGCGCGCTCTGGTGGACCGCAGCAAATGGATGGCTCGGAGGACGTCGCCCTGTCGATGTACTTGATCATGAGCCCGAGGCCGTCGTTGCCGCGGCCGCTCGCCTGGGCGAACCGCGCGGCCTGTGAGCAGCAGCCGTCCGGCTATTCCGCGGTCGCGGGATCTCTCTCCAAAGATCGAAGTCGTCGAGGCGGGCTCGACGCTCGTACGGGTATACGAACGTCAGTTCGGCCCTCTTGAGTTCAACCCTGGGAACTCTCTCGCTCGCTTTCGCCCAATAAGAAATGCAGCGGGCGCGGTGGTACCGACCGCCTACGTCGCCCAGGACCAGGAGACGGCGATTGCCGAGGCAATCCTTCGCGGTATCTCGGCGCTCGATGCCGGCGTGCCAAGGCGACGGCTATTCAACCTGGAGGTGATGGGCCTGGACATGGCGAGGCTCCGCACGACGAGACCGCTTAGGCTGGTACGACTCCACGGCCTGGGCTTGACCCATCTCAATCTCTTGAGGGAACATGTAATCGACTGCCCAGAGTCGGAGTACGCCTATACGGCGGCCTGGGCGCAGGCGCTGTACGGCATTCCCAGTAGGCCTCACGGCCTGGCATGGACATCTCGTCAGAACGACACATCTCGTGCGTTCGTCCTCTGGAGTGGGGCGAGAGTGCGACCGGCGTGGCTACAGCAGGACGGGGACCCTGTGGCCTTGCACCGCGACCCGGGCCTTGATCTGATTCGCCGAGTCTGTGCAGATGCCGGGGTGGACTTCGAGGGTTGAGCAGATGCCCATAGAGCCGGCGGACGAGCTCGCCGCCGTCGGTGTGCCCGAGTGCGATTGCCACGGCCTCGGAGGGCAACTCGAGCACGTTGACCATGTACCAGCCGGCGAAGTGCCGGTAGCCAGGTAGAGGCTCCCCTCCCACCCTGCGGCGGCTCTGACTGCCCAACTTGAGACGACCCAGCAGGCGGCGTAAGACGCGCGCATGATCGTTTCTGTCACTCGTGCCTGTCGATCCAATGCGCAAGCTCAGAGACTTGGACGATGGGTACCGGGCCTTCGCGCGTGCGGTCGGGTATGGGCGTGTGATCCGGTACGACAATGACCGCTCGCTCCGCTTTGAGCATGAGCTGGATGTGGTCAAGCTGTGATCGAGCCTCTCGGATCCGGCGCGCAACCTCACGGGTTCCTTCGGCAATCAACTTTGCCTCGATTACGAGCCGGCCGCTATCAGTCATAGCTACGAAGTCCGGTTCCCCTGGTCCGCTGCCTTCGCTGAACTCGTGAACCGTCCGCGCTCTGCGGAGCTGAGCAGAGATGTCATCCATAAAGCGCCGGAGGCGCCCCTCGGTACTGGCCGTGAGGCTGCCGGAGACTCGGCGGGCTGCGCTCACGAGCAGCGCCGCGTCTACCGGACCTGTGTTCGCGGTATGGGCTCCGGTATTGGCCAGCTCAAGCACGCGGTAGACCAATTCGGCTTGTCGGGGATCGATAAACCCCTCAGCCAGCAGCCTGCGCACCACCTCGCCGGTGGCTGCGGGAGCAGGCTCCCCGAAGGTGAGCTCATACGCCGCTCGAAGCCGATGCTCGAGTTCTGCGCGGACGGCGGCACTGGCCGCCGCTGGCGCCACCGTAGCCAACGCGTCGAGAGACTCCGGCAGCCCGGGCACAACCCACCTTGCAGGCGCACGGGGCGATGGGGCAGTCACCGATGCCTCATTGGCCTGCGGCAGCGCACGGGCGGCCTTCTCAAGGTCGGCCGCCTCTCGCCGAAAGCGCGCTGACACATTGCCTGGCAGAGTGAGCTCATCAACGAGGGGGAGGACGAGCACAATGATAAGAAGCCCTATCAGGACAAGCGTCGGGGTATCCAGCTGTACCTTGCTCGGCCACAGCTCATGCGCTGAACCAACAATCAGGATCAGCGCGGCAAGCAGGACACGAGCGCGATCAAAGCCCGATGCCCTAGTCCAGGCGCGCATGCGAACAAAGTACGAGCGCCAACGGACGACACCGGCACGTTAAGAGTGAGCTCGCGTGTGCTTCTTTCGCCGTGGATGCGAGCACGGCAGCCGACACTCCGTCCACCGATCGAAGCACACCTTGACGCCACGGAATCAACGGCGATGATTGAGCGATGCGAATCAACGCTCTCGCACTCAGCCTGGAGCACCAGCTCAGCATCGGTCAGTTCGCTCGGTGCGAAGCGGGGCATGGCGTCAGACGATACGGATGGGCAGGGGCCACTGATTACAGTTGTTCGACCGTCGCTGCGGGCTCATCGAGCGTTTGTCTGAGCTTGCCCACGAGCCCCTCGAACAGCGGATACACGCCCGGCCCGTGCGCCTGGTGAAGCGCGGGCCTCCACCTCTCCCAGCGTTCGACGAGCGTGCGACCGAGCATCACCTTGACGAGCTCCAGATCGAACGCTCCTTGGCTCTCCAGCGCCGCGAGCTGCTCGAAGAAGTCGAGTTCCCGGTAGAGCACGTAGGCCTCGGGAGCGTCCGCCGCCACGTAGGCAACAAAGGCGTCCCGCAGCTCCTCAGCTGACTTGAACCGAGCGAACAACCGCCGCGCCTCCTCCAGCGACTCTTCGTTCCAGCGGCGAAAGAACTCGGCAGCCATCTGCGCCTCGCGGCTCTTGCGCGTCTCGCGCACCTGCTGAGCGGCGAAGATCGCCGCGCCGAACGCGCCGAGCAGGCTCAGCGCCAGGATCGATGTGGCGATCGCGGTGACCTCGGCCCAGTCCACTCCTGTCATAAGCAAAATCAGTGGCGGGCTGGTTCAGCCCTTCTCGAGGGGGGCCATTGTGAGCCCCGCGCCCTTCAGCTGCTCCCAGTAGTGCTCGGCCGGCTCCTGCTGGCCGGTGTAGACGACGGCGCGGCCGGAGCCGTGGATCACGTTGGCGATCTCCATCCCGCGCGTGTAGGAGATGCCGGGGATGAAGCGCGCGAGCGTACGGGCGACATGCTCGAAAGTGTTGTGGTCGTCATTGCAGACGATCACCCTCCAACCGCCGCCCAGGCCGCCTCCCGGTCCGCGCGCGCTGGGTCGCTCGAGCGTTTGATCCATGGGCCGCAGGATAAAGCTCGCGCCCCGACCGTACAATTGGCGTCATGAGCACCGAGTACTCCGCGCGGCTGCCCGAGCGCGACCGGCCGTGGATGATGCGCACATACGCTGGGCATTCGACAGCCAAGGCCTCCAACGAGCTGTACCGGCGAAACCTGTCCAAGGGACAGACCGGCCTTTCGGTGGCGTTCGACCTGCCGACGCAGACGGGATACGACCCCGACGACGAGCTGGCCCGCGGTGAGGTCGGCAAGGTCGGCGTGCCGATCTCCCATCGCGGCGACATGGCCGCGCTGATGGATGGCATCCCGCTGGGGGAGATGAACACGTCGATGACGATCAACGCCACCGCGGCGTGGCTGCTGGCGCTCTACATCGTGGCCGCCGAGAATCAGAACCCACCCACCCGCCAGAAGCAGCTGCAGGGCACCACCCAGAACGACATCATCAAGGAGTTCCTCGCGCGCGGCACCTATGCCTTCCCGCCCGCGCCCTCGATGCGCCTGATCGCGGACATGATCGCCTACACCGTCGAGCACGTCCCCAAGTGGAACCCGATCAACATCTGCTCCTATCACCTGCAGGAGGCCGGCGCGACGCCGGTGCAGGAGATCGCCTACGCGATGAGCAACGCGATCGCGGTCCTCGACGCCGCGCGCGAGCGCGTCCCGGAGGAGCGCCTGGAACAGGTCTTCGGGCGCATCTCGTTCTTCGTCAACGCGGGCGTCCGCTTCGTCGAGGAGCACGCGAAGCTGCGCGCGATGTCGATCCTGTGGGAACAGCTGGGGCGTGAGCGCTACGGCGTCGAGGATCCGCGACACCTGCGCTTTCGCTACGGCGTCCAGGTCAACTCGCTCGGGCTCACCGAGGCGCAACCGGAGAACAACGTGCAGCGGATCGTGCTCGAGGCGCTCGCCGTCACGCTCGGCCGCGACGCGCGGGCGCGGGCGATCCAACTGCCGGCGTGGAACGAGGCGCTGGGCCTTCCGCGTCCGTGGGATCAGCAGTGGTCGCTGCGCATCCAGCAGGTGCTCGCATATGAAACCGACCTCCTCGAGTACCCGGACATCTTCGAGGGCTCGAAGGTGATGGAGGCGCTGGTGGAGGAACTGCTCGAGGGTGCGCGCGCAGAGATGGCCGTCGTCGCCGAGCACGGAGGTGCGGTCGAGGCGGTCCCCTACATGAAGGCGGCGCTCGTCGACAGCCACCGCGAGCGGATCCGCCGCATCGAGGAGGGCGAGCAGGTGGTCGTCGGGCAGAACCGCTTCACGGAGACCGAGGTCTCGCCGCTGACCGCCGACGCCGAGGGCGGCATCCTCGTCGTGGATCCGAAGCTCGAAGCCGAGCAGATCGAGGCCATACGCCGCTGGCGCGCCGAGCGCGACCAGGCAGCCGTGGACGCGGCGCTCGCCTCGCTCGCCGCGGTCGCGCGTGACGAGGACGCCACCGAGAACCTGATGGTGGCGACGATCGCAGCCGCCCGCGCCGGTGCCACCACCGGCGAGTGGTCGCGCACGCTGCGCGAGGTGTTCGGTAGCTACCGTGCTCCGACGGGTGTCGGCGAGGCGGCGTCGATCGACAGAGCGGGAGGCGACGAGGAGCTCGACGAGCTGCGCGGCGAGGTCGCACAGCTGCAGGAGAAGCTCGGGCGCAGGCTCAAGATCCTCGTCGGCAAGCCGGGCCTCGACGGTCATTCCAACGGCGCCGAGCAGATCGCGGTGCGCGCACGCGACGCCGGCATGGACGTGGTCTATGAAGGCATCCGCCTGACGCCCGCGCAGATCGCCGCCTCCGCCCTACAGGAGGGCGTGCACGTGATCGGCCTGTCGATCCTGTCGGGCTCTCACCGCGACCTGATCCCCGCGGTCATCGACGCGCTGAACGACGCAGGCGTGAGCGTGCCGGTCGTCGTCGGCGGCATCATCCCCGAGCAGGACGTCGCTGCCCTGGAAGACGCCGGGGTCGCCGCCGTGTACACGCCCAAGGACTTCGACATCAACCGCATCATGCGCGACATCGTGAGGATTGTGGGAGAACGCGCCGACCGACCCGCGGTCGCCGCAGCGGGCGGCGCGTCCGCCACCGGCGCGGCGTGAGCGCGGACGGAGCCGCCCTCGGCGCGCGCTTGCGCGAGCGCGACCTGAGCGCGGCGCCCGCGGCCCTGAACCTCCTCGAGAGCACCACACCCGCCGATCGCGAGCAGGCGGCCGAGCTGCTGCGCGAGGTCTCCCCCTCTGCTTTGGGCGGCGAGGCACAGGCGCACGTGATCGGCGTGACCGGGCCGCCGGGAGCCGGCAAGTCGACGCTGCTCTCGGCGCTCCTGCACGCCTGGCGCGCACGGTCGCGCACGGTCGCGATGCTGGCGGTCGATCCGAGCTCACGACGCTCGGGCGGCTCGCTGCTCGGCGATCGCGCACGCATCGAGTTCGATCCCGCCGACCGCGGCGTGCTGATCCGCTCGACGGCGGCGGGCGAGCGGCTCGGCGGCCTCGCACAGGCGACGCGAGCGGCGGCCGAGGCGCTCGCGGCGGCATTCGACATCGTGGTGATCGAGACGGTCGGCGTTGGACAGGCCGAGACGGACGTCGCCGACGTGGCCGACACGGTCGTGGTCGTCGTCCAGCCCGGCAGCGGTGACGCGCTGCAGTTTCTCAAGTCAGGGATCATGGAGATCCCCGACCTGCTGGTCGTCACCAAGGCCGACCTCGGCCAGATTGCGATCCGCGCAAGGCGCGATCTCGCAGCCGCGCTGCGCTCGCTCGGTTCGAGTCGCGCGAGCGTGCTGGCAGTCTCGGCGCTGCCGCCGGCCAGCGGCATCGACGAGCTGGTGGCGGCGCTCGACGAGCGCCACGCAGCGCTCGACGTTGGCGAGCGCCGAGACGCGGCTCGGCGCGCGGCCGCGCTCAGGGACTTCGTCGTCGAGCACGGCGAGCAGGGCCTCAGAGCGCTCGGCGGTCGCCGCGGCGCCGAGCGCCTGCTCGCCGAGCAGCCACCGGGGATGGCGGTGCCGGCGCTCGTGACGGCGCTCGAGCAGCATCTCGCATGAGGCGCAACCTGCTGAGCATGTTCGGCGCGTTCGTGCTCGCCAGCCTGCTCGCGGGCGCGCTCGGGGCGGTCAACCTCGGCACGGCGCTCGCGTTCGGCCAGATGGCATTCGCCGCAACGACCGTCTACGTCCTGCTCAGACGCTGAGCCGGCGAATCGGCGCGTAACGAAACCGCCGCCAGCGAGACTGTAAGACAGCGATGCTAGTTCTCGTGATCTTCGCTGTGCTCGCCGGGGCCGGTACGGCGCTGTCGCCGTGCGCGCTGCCGGTGCTGCCCGCGCTGTTGTCCGCCGGCAGCGTCGGCGGCCGGCGCCGGCCGTTGGGGGTCGTGCTCGGACTGTCGATCACGTTCACGGTGACGATCGTGGGGCTCGCGAACGTGGTCGACGGCGTGGGCCTCGGCGACGATCCGCTGCGCGACGTCGCGATCGCGGTGCTGCTCATCTTCGGCCTGGCGCTGCTGATGCCCGACGTTGCGGCACGCCTGGAGGCGCCCCTGTCGCGGCTGGCGCGCTTCGGCCCACGCGATACCGGCGACGGCTTCCTCTCGGGGCTGCTCGTCGGCGGCGCGCTCGGTTTCGTCTACACCCCGTGCGCGAGCCCGATCCTCGCCGCGGTGATCTCGGTCAGCGCCGCGTCTGGCAAAACGATCGTGATCGCCCTGGCCTACGCCGCCGGCTCGGCGGCCGTGCTGCTGGCGCTGGCGCTCGGCGGCAGGCACGTGTTCGAGCGCGTGCGCAAGGCAGGCCGGGGACCGGCGCTGCAGCGCGCGCTCGGCACGATCATGATCCTGACCGCCGTCGCGATCTGGACGAACCTCGACGTCAACTTCGACCAGTTCGTCGCCCAGCACATACCCGACGTCAACCTCACCGCGTCGCTCGAGTGCTCGAGGACGGTGACCAGCCGCCTGGACCAGATCACTGGTCACAAAGCCAAGTTCGTCGCCGCCAACGGGTCCTCCGACTGCGAAGGCTCGGGCACCAGCAAGATCCACGCGGCCCCGCGCAACGCGAGCGAGGCGACGCTGCTGGCCACCGCGCATTCGCTGCCGGACCTCGGCACGGCGCCCGAATTCACTGAAACCGAGGACTGGTTCAATACGCCCGGCGACCGGCCGCTGACGCTCCCGTCGCTGCGTGGACGCGTCGTGCTGGTGGACTTCTGGACCTACACGTGCATCAACTGCATCCGCACGCTGCCCTATCTGAAGGCGTGGAATGCCACCTACGCCAAGGACGGGCTCACGATCGTCGGTGTCGAGGCGCCGGAGTTCGACTTCGAGAAGAACGCGAGCAACGTTTCCGATGCGATCGGACAGTTCGGGCTGCGCTACCCGGTCGTCCAGGACAACAACATGGGCACATGGAACGCCTACGGCAACGAGTACTGGCCCGCCGACTACCTGATCGACGCCAAGGGCCAGCTTCGCTACGCGACCTTCGGCGAGGGCGACTACGACAAGACGGAAACCGCGATCCGATCGCTGCTCGCCGAAGCCGGCCACCAGGTGGGCGGCATGAGTCACCCCACCGATGTCGTCATCCCTTCGGAAATCGCAACGCCCGAGACCTACATGGGGACCCTCCGGGGGCAGGGCTGGATCAACGGACCGCATGCGGGCACGCACGACTACGGACCGCCGCCGAGCGGCGCGCTGCCACTTAACGACTTCGCCTACAGCGGCACGTGGACGATCGGAGAACAGCCCGCGCAAGCGGTCTCCGGCGCCGGCGTCGACCTCGAGCTCAAGGCAAAGCGCGTGTATCTCGTGCTGAGCTCACCCGGCGAACGGCCGCTGCAGGTACACGTGCTGCTCGACGGGCACCCGATCTCTGCGGCGGACGCCGGCGAAGACGTGCGGGGCGGTGTCGTCACCGTACGCCGCGAACGCCTGTACTCGCTCGTCTCGCTGACGCGCGACGAACAGCATCGCCTGTCGCTGCGCTTCGCAGACGGCGTGACAGGCTACGACTTCACCTTCGGGTAGCGTTTCCGCTCAACCCGCTCTGGCCACGCCGTGGTGTTCATGCGCCAGCCACAGTTCGGCCTGACGACGGTGGCGATCATCAGGCCCCGTTCCGGGCGCTGGATGATCACGGGCGCGCCGGGAGACGGGTCCTGCGGATCGGGGCACCGACGATCGGTGCCGTAAAGCTCGTCAGCGCCCTCTCATCGGCACCGTCGGGTTCGGCTCGCCATCCGCTCGGTATCCATGCCAGGATCACGCTGCGGTGGGGGCGGCTCAAACCTGCCGAGGGGTGTGAAGGTCGCGTCACCGCGCAAGCCTGGGCGCCACTGAGAGAGGGGCGCCTTCGCGCAGTCCGCGCGGGCGATCGGCTACGGAGAATATGACCGACGAACGCGCGCTCGCCGACGCGCCGGGGGAACACCCGCGCGGCAAGGGCACCCGCGTCGGACACGGCAAGCCGCCTACAATGCCCTGCATGGAGGGCTCAATGGCCGAGACCAGCGCGCGCAGCTGGCTGCGCTGCTACCGCTGCTGGTCACAGGACCTGGAGGTTCAGGTCCACTACGAGGGCATCCACAAGATCGACCCTGACACCGGCGAGCGCGCGGAAGTCGTCGACGAGCTCCAGGAGGCGGTCGTGCAGTGCCTGGACTGCATGCACGATCAGCCGCACCTCGGCTTCAACAACGGGCGCGTCGAGCCGATCGAGGACCGCTGGGAACGGATGATCGCGGGCACCCCATGGGTGGCCTCGTGCACCGTCACCGTCGACTCTGAAGACGTCGAGAGCTGCTCGGGCCCGGAGGCCGGCGACGCGCTCTCCTATGCCGCTTTCGGCGAGCACGGCGTGCGCGAGTTCTTCACCCACGTGCGTTTCCACAAGCACGAAGACGACGCGCGCATCATCGTGCACCTGCTGGTCGAGTTGTACGCGCGCTCGCTCGAGGAGGCCACCGACGTGCTCGAGTCATCCGCGCGCGGCGCGCTGACCATCACCTCGCTCGCCGAGGAGTCACGGCCGCCGGCAGCCGGCGGCGACAACCACGGCCACGACTAGGACGCCGCTAGGCGGCGCGAGACGGCGTCCTCGGTCGCTCGCGTGCGAAGCACGCCACGCTCCCTGCGGTCCTTGTCTCGCTTGCCTATCGACGTCCTAGAGCGGCGTGTCAGGCGGGTGAGAGGCGCATCACCGGGATGCGGCGGATGCCCTCTGTGCGCTGTTCGTAGGCGGTGTAGCCGCGGTAGACCTTCTTCGCCTGCGCGAATAGGCGGTCGTGCTCCTCACCGGTGACCTCGTGCGCCACGTACGGAACGCTACGACGCCTCACCTCGAGGGTCACATCGGGGTTGGCCTTGAGGTTGTAGTACCAGGCTGGGAACTTCGGGCGGCCGTAGCTCGAGGCAATCAGGATCACGTCGTCGCCGTCGCTGAAGTAGAGCAGCGGCACGGTGCGCTCGAGGCCGCTGCGTGCCCCGCGAACCGTGAGCAGCACGATCGGGATCTGCCCGAAGGCATGGTCAACCTTCCCGCCCGTTGCGCGCAGCAACCACGGGTCGATGCGCGCCCCCAGCTGCGAGGAGTACCACGTTCCCGTCTTCGTCAGCGCGAACGCAAACAGCCAGCGCTTGAAGGGCGAGCTCGACACCGCGCCGGGATCAACGCGCGGGATCACCCCGGGCATCGGCTCAGCTCCCCAGCCGCTCCTCGAGCGCCTCGAGCTGCGCGTGCAGCTCGCCGGGCAGGTTCTTGAACTTGGCGAAGTGCTCGCGGAACTGGGGCAGCTGCGCGCGCCACGCCTCGACGTCGACGTGCAGCAGCTCGGCCATGTCCTCGTCGGAGACGTCCACACCGCGCGTGTCGATGCCCCCGGGGCCGGCCGCCGGCACGAGCCCGATCGGGGTCTCATCAGCGGCTCCATGGCCGGCGCAGCGGGCGAACACCCAGGCCAGCACGCGCGAGTTCTCGCCGTAGCCTGGCCACAGGAAGTGCCCGTCGGCGTCCTTGCGAAACCAGTTGACGTAGAAGATCTTCGGCAGCTTCGCCCCGTCGCGACGCCCCATCTCGAGCCAGTGGGCGAAGTAGTCGCCCATGTTGTAGCCGCAGAACGGCAGCATCGCGAAGGGGTCGAAGCGCAGCTCGCCAACCGTGCCGGAGGCCGCGGCGGTCTTCTCCGAGCTCATCACCGAACCGAGGAACACGCCGTGCTGCCAGTCGCGCGCCTCGGTCACGAGCGGCACCACCGTCGCTCGCCGTCCACCGAACAGCATCGCGTCGATCGGCACGCCCGCCGCGTCCTCCCACTCCGGTGCGATCGCCGGATCCTGCGCCGCGGGCACCGTGAAGCGCGCGTTCGGGTGCGCCGCCGGCGAGGGGGGCGGGTCCGCATCCGGTGTCCAGTCGTTGCCGTGCCAGTCGATCAGGTGCGCCGGCGGCTCCTTCGTCAGGCCCTCCCACCAGATGTCGCCGTCGTCGGTCTTGGCGCAATTGGTGAAGATCGAGTCGCGCTCGATCATGCGGACCGCGTTCGGGTTCGTCTTCTCACCGGTTCCCGGCGCCACGCCGAAGAAGCCATACTCGGGGTTGATCGCGTACAGACGACCGTCCTCGCCGAACTTCATCCACGCGATGTCATCGCCGATCGTCTCGACCACCCAGCCGTCGAGCGTGGGGATCAGCATCGCCAGGTTGGTCTTGCCGCAGGCGCTCGGGAACGCCCCCGCGATGTACTTGACCTCGCCCTCCGGCGAGGTCAGCTTCAAGATCAGCATGTGCTCGGCCATCCAACCCTCGTCGCGCGCCATCACCGAGGCGATGCGCAGCGCGAAGCACTTCTTGCCGAGCAGCGCATTGCCGCCGTAGCCGGAGCCGAACGACCAGATCTCACGGCTCTCGGGGAAGTGCACGATGTACTTGTTCTCGGCGTTGCACGGCCACGGTACGTCTTCGACGCCGCCGTCGAGCGGCATGCCGACCGAATGCAGGCACGGAACGAACTCGCCGGAGCCGAGCGCGTCCAGCGCACCCTGGCCCATGCGCGTCATGATCCGCATGCTCACCGCCACGTACGTCGAGTCGGTCAGCTGCACGCCCACGTGGCTCTTGTCCGAGCCCAGCGGCCCCATCGAGAACGGCACGACGTACATCGTGCGTCCCTTCATCGAGCCGGCGAACAGGTCGCCCAGCGTCTCGCGCATCTCGCTTGGATCTCGCCAGTTGTTCGTCGGGCCGGCATCCGCCTCGGTCGCCGAGCAGATGAAGGTCCGGTCTTCCACGCGCGCCACGTCCCCAGCATCCGACAGCGCGAGGTAGGAGTTCGGTCGCTTCGCGTCCGACAGCCGCTCGAACGTGCCCGCGTCGACCAGCTCCTGACAGAGACGGTCGTACTCCTCGGCGGACCCGTCGCACCAGTAGACCTGGTCGGGTTCCGTCAGCGCGGCCGTCTCGTCGACCCAAGCCAGAAGTCTCTCATTGGTGGTTGGTGCGGGAACGGTTGTATTCATGGGATCCAAGCGGCTCCTCGGTTCGCGGGCATGATCGGCGCTGGGCGATCTACGATCGGCCGCGCTGCGGCCGGGCCAGGACTGGCTCCGGGAACAGAAAAACGCCCTCCGCGGGCGACCCAGAAAGCGTACCGCACGCCCTGCTACTCGACAATCCCCTCGGCCGTGCTGCCGCCGGGTGTTTTGCGCGGCACCAGCACCAGACGCTTGAACTCGGCCACCAGCACCCCGTCCTGATTCAGCACACGCGTGTGCACACGCACCGTCCCGCGGTCGGGCTTGGACTGCGACTCTTTCTTCTCGAGCACCTCGGACTCGCAGAACAGCGTGTCGCCGTGGAACACCGGCGCCGGGTGCTTGAGCTCTTCGGTCGCGAGGTTCGCGATCGCCTTGCCGCTGACGTCGCTGACGGACATGCCGAGCGCCAGCGAGTACACGAGCGGGCCCACAACGACGTTGCGCCCCTGCTGGGATTTGGCGGCGTAGACGTCGTTGATGTGCAGCGGGTGGTGGTTCATCGTGAGCAGGCAGAACAGGTGGTCGTCGGACTCGGTCACCGTCTTGGCCGGCCAGTGCTTGTAGACGTCGCCGACCTCGAACTCCTCGAGGTAGCGGCCGTACGGATGGGCGCCGCTCGCCTCGCGTGCGGCCTGATCTGTCTCGACGGTCGGGGCGATCTCGGTAGCGCTCATTTAGGTCGTGGGCCTCCAGTGGCAGGAATGTGGGAGCCGCAGCTCGCAGCTTCAACTCTAGTGGGCGCTCGCGGGCGCCCGCGGCGCGACGCCCGCGACGGCCCCGGGGCAGGCACGCCCGGCGGCGGGTTGGCAGCCTTCGCCGGGGATTTTCCCCACCGGCGGGCCCGGTGGCGACGGCGCCACAGGTTCAGCCGGCTGAGGGGCTTGCCAGCCCGGCGCACCGGAGCGCTCGACCGCCTGCTTGAACGAGCTCGCGTAGGGAAGACCGCACGCGGCATCGTAGGCTTGCGCGACGGCGCCCGCGGCTCCGAAGCCCGCGATTGCGGGGCCGCGCGTAGCGAGCACGCTCAGCGACGATGCGCTCAGCGCGCCGTGGCGCTGCGGATCACAGAGTGCCGGTGCGGGGGCGCCTGCGGGCCGTACGAACGGGTCGGTGAGTCTGCGCGCGGTGGGCGCGCCGAGCGCGCGCTGGGCGCTGATGCGCAGCTGGACCGCCGCCGGGTCGAGCAGCGGCGATGGCCGGTTGACCAGCAGCGCGAGCGCAGACGCACCGCGCTTGGTCGCGAGGTGCGGCACTGCCGTCGCCAGATAGTCATCGCCGAATGGTCCGCTCACCGCCACCTGCAGCGAGCGCCGCTGCAGCCGCGTGCGATGGGCGTCGGCGAAGCTGATCTCCGCAAGCTCCAGGTCCCCGGGCGCAGCCGACATGCTCAACCGCCATGTCCGCATCGCCGCGCCAGCGGCTCGGACTCGGGCTCGCGCCGTCTCGCTGCCGGCGCTCTGGCCGCTCGTCAGAGTGATGACGCCGAGAGCAAGCAGCCCGCACGTCGCGACCAGCGCCAGCGTGGTCAGGGGACGTCGCATCATCGATACTTTCCGTTACCGAGCGTAGCGTTGTTACCCGAACCGACCCAGGAGAGCCCTTGCGCAACCCCCGCGACTTCTTCAAGCCCCTCGCGATCGACGCGCCCGAGCCGGCGCGCGAGATCCCCTTCAAGCCATCTCGGATGATCCACTTCATGGACTTCTCGAACCCGAAAATGGTCGAGAAGACGCCCGACCTCGCGCCAAAGGTGGACATCCTGCTCGGCAACCTCGAGGACGCGGTGCCGTTGGAAAAGAAGGAGGCAGCGCGCGCCGGCCTGATTCGCGTGGGGCGCGAGATGGACCTCGGCGACACCGCTCTGTGGACGCGCGTCAACGAGCTCGCCTCGCCGTACTTCCTCGATGACATCACGCAGCTCATCGCCGAGATCGGGCACAAGCTCGAGGTGATCATGATCCCGAAGGTCGAGGGCCCGTGGGACATCCACTACGCCGACCGGCTGCTCGCGCAGCTCGAGGCGAAAGCCGGGCTCCAGCGCCCGCTCCTGATCCACTGCGTGCTCGAGACCTCACAGGGCGTCGCCAACCTCGAGGAGATCGCCTCCGCCAGCCCGCGCATCCAGGGCATGAGCTTCGGTCCAGCCGACCTCGCGGCGTCGCGCCGGATGAAGACCACGCGCGTCGGCGGCGGACACCCCGGCTACCGCACAATCGCCGACCCCGACCCCGAGGGGGCGCGCGGACCGAATCTCCACGACCCAGCTACCAGCAGGACCCCTGGCACTACTCGATCGCGCGCATGGTCGACGCCTGCACCGCAGTTGGCGCGCTCCCGTTCTACGGCCCCTACGGCGACATCTCAGACGAACTAGGCTGCGAGACACAGTTCCGCGCCTCGTTCCTACTCGGATGCGTCGGCGCCTGGTCGCTGCACCCCAGCCAGATCGCGATCGCCAAGCGCGTCTTCTCCCCCGACCCCGACGAGGTCGCGTTCGCGAAAAAGGTCATCGCGGCGATCCCCGACGGGCGCGGCGTGCACATGATCGACGGCAAGATGCAGGACGACGCCACCTGGAAGCAGTGCAAGGTCATGGTCAACCTCGCCGAAATGCTTGCGAAGAAGGATCCCGAGCTGGCCGAGGCCTACGGGCTGGTCCCAGCGACGGCGTAGATCGCCGCCACCCCGCTCGCGTAGCGGGACGGCCGCAAACCCGCAGCACGTGCCGGCGTCGGCCCTTCAGCAAACGCCGGCATCGGCCGATACCGAGGCGTGATGAGATCGAGCTGCGCGCTGTGCCTGAGCGCCGCGGCAGCCGCGTTCGCGGGCGGCGTATTCGCCCCGGCCGGCGCTGTGGCCGCCGAAACGCGGTCGACGTCGTTGACGATGACCGGCCAGAGCGAGTTCATCGTCCCGGCCGGGGTTACCAGCGCCGATGTGACGCTGATCGGCGGGCACGGAGGCATGGGCAACGTGAGCAACGGCGCCCAGGCGCCGGGGGGAGCCGGTATGAGTGCCGTCGCCATGCTCTCGGTGACCCCCGGCGAGCTGCTGTTCGTGGAGGTTGCCGGCGCCGGCGGATCCTCTGAAGAAGCGGGACGTGGCGGCTACGGGGGTGGGGGCGAAGCGGGAGGCCACGGCGGCGGCGGCGGGGGCGCCTCGGACGTGCGCACCGTCGCACAGCTGCCGTCGTCTCGTCTCGTGGTAGCCGCGGGCGGGGGTGGCGGCGGCGGCAACGGCGGCGAAACCGCAGACCCCAGTGCCGCGATCGCAGCCGGCAGCGGCGGGGAAGGCGGCCAGTCCGGCCAAAACGGCACCGCCGCAGGGGCGCACGCTCCCGGCGGGAAGGGTGGCAAGGCCGGGAACTCCGGTGGCGCCGGCGGTGAAAACTCGAGCGAAACAGCGGCAACGCCGGGCCAGCTCGCGCTGGGCGGGCAGGGCGGAACCCAGTTTGCGGGTGGCGGTGGCGGTGGCGGCGGCGGCCTGTTCGGTGGGGGCGGCGGTGGCGGCGGCATCGCCTTCGCTGAATCCGTGAGTCCGTACAGTGTCTTCTCCGGCGCGGGAGGAGGCGGCGGCGGCGGCAGCTCGGGTGTGCCGGCCGGCGTCACCAGCGCCATCCTGATGTCAAGCGGATCCACGACGCAGCCGCCCTCGGTGACGTTTACCTGGACCGCGCCACCGCCGGCCGCTGTGACCGCGGCGCCCGGCTCGCTCACCGGCACCTCCGCCACGCTCACGGGAACCGTCAACGCGGACGGCTCGGTCGTGAGCGGCTGCCAGTTCACGCTCTCCCCCGCCCCGCCCTCCGGGGCCACGATCCCGTGTCCCCAGCAAATCGGAGCCGGGAGCACGCCGGTGGCCGTCTCGGCACCGGTGAGCGGGCTCTCCCCCGCGACCACCTACACGCTCGTGCTCGTCGCCACCAGCGCGCAGGGCACGAGCAGCGGATCCCCCGTAGCCTTTACGACGCCGGGCGCCCCTGCGAGCGCCGCGCCCGGTGCAGGCGCTGGAGCGCGCACCACCCTGACGTTGACAGACCTGAAACTCTCGAGCGCCAGGTTTCGCCGCGGCGCGCGCCGAGCGAGCATCGCCAAGAGCAAGGCCAGGGGCCTCCCTGCGACGACGACGATCTCCTTCTTGCTCTCGGGGTCGGCGACGGTGACGCTCAGCTTCGAACAGTCCCGCGCGGGGATGCTCCGCGGCCACAAGTGCGTTGCCGTCTCGGGGACTCGACACAAGGGCACGGGCTGCACCCGCTACACGACCGTCCCCCGCCACCTGACCCTGGCCGCCCGTAGCGGGATTGACAGGATCACCTTTGACGGCGTTCTCGACGGCGCAAGTCGCCTGGCCCCCGGGGGCTACCGCCTTACGCTCAACGCAGCGGGGCCGCTCGGCAGAGCGAGCGCGGCGCAGCGCCCCACCTTCACGCTGCTCGGACCCTGAGGCCTCGACACCGCTCAGGCTCCCTCGGGACGCCACGCACGGACTCCCGCTAGGCTTCCGCGCCGCAATGAGATTCTTCGAGTACGAGGCGCGCGAGGTGGTCAAGCGCGCCGGCATCCCCGTCACCGACTACGGCTTTACGACCGACCCCGCCGCGGCGCGAGCGATCGCGCAGCGGATCGGCGGCCCGACGGTGATCAAGTCGCAGGTGCTGACCGGCGGACGCATGAAGGCGGGCGGCGTCAAGTTCGCCGACACGCCCGAGGAGGCTGAGACGTATGCGCGTGAGATCCTCGCGCTCGAGATCAACGGCCACATGCCCCGTGGCGTGCTCGTCGACCCGCGGGCGGAGGTCGAGCAGGAGTACTACGCGGGCGTCGTCTGGGATGGCATTCGCAAGCAGCCGGTGATGATCTTCTCGCCCGTCGGCGGCATCGACATCGAGCAGGTCGCCGAGGAGCAGCCCGACGCGGTCGGGCGGCGGCACTTCTCGAACATCCTGCCGCTGAGCGACTTCCAGGCCAAGGAGCTGATCGCCGCGACCGGCGTCACCGGCTCGGCGCTCAACAAGCTCGTCCCGATCGTCCTGCGCCTTGCGCGGCTGTTCGTCGAGAACGACATGGTCCTCGCCGAGATCAACCCGCTCGGCCGCCTCGCCGACGGCTCGTTCGTGGCGCTCGATGCACACATGGACATCGAGAACGAGGCGCGCGGACGCCACAGAGCGCTGCTCGCCGAGCTCGGCGTCGGCGACGAGGAGACGCGCCAGGCGCGCGAGGCGACACCGTTCGAGCTCGCCGGCGAGCAGGTCGACGCGCAGGACCACCGCGGCGTCGCCGGCAATGTGACCGAGTTCGACGGCGACCTCGGCCTCGTGATCGGCGCAGGCGGCGGCTCGCTGACGCTGTTCGACGCGGTCCGCGCGCATGGCGGCCGGCCGGCCAACTACTGCGAGATCGGCGGCAACCCGTCGGTTTCGAAGGCCTGCGGCCTGGCCAAGCTCGTGCTGGAGAAGCCCGGCGTCGACAAGATCGCGGTGATGATGTCGATCGTGTCGAACACGCGCGTGGACATCGTCGCGCGCGGCGTCATCAAAGCCTGCCTCGAGCTCGGCTACGACCCCGCGGAGAAGATCGCGATCTTCCGCATCCCCGGCGCCTGGGAGGAGGAGGGCTTCAAGATCCTCGAGCGCTATGGGGTCGACTACGCAGACCGCTCCGTCTCGCTCAACGAGGCCGCCCGCCGCGCCGTCGAGAAGATCCAAGGAGCGGCGGCCTGATGTCAATCCTGATCGACGCGGACACCACGTTCATCGTCCAGGGCATCACCGGCCGCGAGGCCGTGAACTTGACCCGCGAGTGCCTGGACTACGGCGCCGGCGCGAAGGTCGTCGGCGGCGTCACGCCGGGGCGCCTCGGCCGCGAGGTTCACGGCGTGCCCGTGTTCGACACGGTCGCGCAGGCTGTCGTCCACCACGGCGGGCCGATCTACGGCTCGGTCGTGACCGTCCCCCCCGCCTTCACCAAGGACGCCGTGTTCGAGGCGGTCGAGAACGGCGTGAAGCTGATCGTGATCGTCACCGAGCGCATCCCGCGCCGCGACGTCGCGCAGATGGTCGAGCTCGCAACGCTGCGCGGCGCGCGCATCATCGGCCCCAACTGCCTCGGCGTGATCGTCCCCGACGTGATCAAGATGGGCGGGATCGGCGGGCCGGCCAAAAACGCGGCGCAGGCCTACACGCCGGGTCCGATCGGCGTGATCTCGCGCTCGGGCGGGATGACGACGGAGATGTCCTCGACGCTGAGCGCCGCCGGCCTCGGTCAGTCGACCGCCGTGTCGATCGGCGGCGACGCGATCATCGGCTCCAGCTACGCCGAGCTAATGCCGCTGTTCGAGGCCGACGCGCAGACGCGGGGGATCGTCATCTACACCGAGCCCGGCGGGCGCATGGAGGCCGAGCTCGCGCTCTGGGTCACCGAGAACAACTCGCGGCTGCCGATCGTCGCGTTCATGGCCGGGCGCTTCATGGACGAGATGCCGGGAATGAGCTTCGGGCACGCGGGCACGATCGTCGAAGGCATCCAGGACACCGCCTCCGAGAAGATCGCGCGGCTCGCCCAGGCCGGGATCACGGTCGCCGAGCGGATCGAGGATATACCCGGCATGATCCGCGCGAAGATCGCGGAGCGGAGCGCGGCCTGATGCGCAAGGACGGGATCTTCATCGCGGTCGAGGTCGACGACAGCATCGCCTCGGACCCTGCGGTCGCGGCCAAGCTCGCCGAGGTCTGCCCGGTTGACATCTTCGCCGTCGCCGACGACGCCGGCGTGGAGATCGTCGAGAAGAACCTCGACGAGTGCGTGCTGTGCCGGCTGTGCCTCGATGCGGTTGATTCGGATCCCACCCACCCGGTCCACGTGCTCAAGCTCTACGAGGACGGCGCCGAGCTGTAACGCACCCACGCGCGCTGCGAGCCGCCGCGTCGACTATCTTGAAGGCAGGCCGATGAACGAAAACTTCTCCCTCGTCATCATGTGCATCTTCCTGCTCGCCTCGCTGGCGTTCCTGGCCGAGCAGCTCTCCGCCTACCACTAGGGCGCTACGCGTGCTTGCGTGCCTTCGGCGTGCGCTCGCGCTCCTGGTGGCGCTCGACGACGTTGATGATCAGCTTCATGATCTGTTCGGGCCCTGACGCCTTCGCCTGTCCGTAGGTGAACGCCTCGATCCAGTCCGCGACCTTGCCTTCGCGGGCCATCACGTTGAAGAACTCGCGACGCATGTCGACCCGCAGGCGCGCGTCCGCGGCGGGTCCCTTCGTGACGCTGACGTCCGGCATCTCCAGGCGGAACTGCTGCACGTCGCCGCGGCCCTTGAGCTCGACGCCGACGATCAACTTGATCGGCGCGAGCGCTGGCACTTCGCCGATGAATCTGCGGGTCGCAAGCTCGATCAGCGCCTTGGCGTCCTCGGCCATGTAGCTCGTCCTCTTCTGGACCGCACGCGGCCCGTCGCGTTCGTGGTCAGATCTTATGACGCTGCAGCAGCTTGCGGCCGATCACCATGCGCTGGATCTCCGAGGTCCCCTCGCCGATCAGCAGCAGCGGCGCGTCCCGATACAGGCGCTCGATCTCGTACTCCTTGGAGTAGCCGTAGCCGCCGTGGATGCGGAAGGACTCCTCGACGCAGAAGCGCCCCGCCTCCGAGGCGAACAGCTTGGCCATTCCCGCCTCCAGATCCGAGCGCTCGCCGGCGTCCTTGAGGCGCGCGGCGCGCATCGTCAACAGGCGTGCCGCTTCGACCTGCGTCGCCATGTCCGCGAGCTTGAACTGGATCGCCTGGTGCTCGGCGATCGGCTTGCCGAAGGTCTTGCGCTCCTGCGAGTAGCGCAGCGCCAGCTCGAGCGCGCGCTGGGCGATGCCGACGCCGCGGGCGGCGACGTTCACGCGACCGACCTCGAGCGCGTCCATCATCTGCGGGAAGCCCTTGTTGAGCCCGGCGTCCTCGCCGCCGAGAACGTTCTCGGCCGGACAGCGGTATCCGTCGAACACCAGCTCGGTGGACTCCACGCCCTTATAGCCCATCTTGCGCAGCTGCGGCGGCACATTCAGGCCCGCGTAGGCACCCGTGTTCTCGTGTGCGCCGGCCTCCTTCTCGGCGATGAAGCACGTCATGCCCTGATACGGCTTCTCGGAGCTCGGGTCGGTCCTGACGAGCACGAACACGAGATCCGAGCGCAGGCCGTTCGTCACCCACATCTTCTGCCCGTTGATCTCATAGGACCCGTCGTCGGTCTTCTTGGCGGAGGTTTTGATCGCCTGCACATCCGAACCGAGCTCCGGCTCGGAAAGCGAGAACGCGGCGCGGATCTCACCGGTGGCCATCCGCGGCAGGTACTCCTGCTTCTGCTCATCATTGCCGAACTTCATCAGCAGGTAGGAGCCGATGAAATGGGTGTTGATCACGCCCGAGATCGAGATCCAGCCGCGCGATAGCTCCTCGACGATCATCGCGTAGGTCGTCAGGTCGAGACCCATGCCGCCGTACTCCTCGGGGATCGTCACGCCGAACAGCCCCAGCTCCTTCATCTGCTCGACGATCGGCTCCGGGAAGGCATCCTCGTGGTCGTAGTGCTCGGCGTTCGGCAGGATCTGCTCGTCGGCGAACTGGTGGACCATCTCGGTGATCGCCTTCTGCTCGTCGGTCATCTCGGTGTACTGCGAGGCGGCTACGGCCATTCTGATCAGGGCTCCAGGTTCGCTTGGCCGCTTTATCGCCAGATATCGCTAAGCATCGATAAACGCAGCTCTCTTTGCTGATTTGGTTTCGCTTTGAAGGAGAATACCGGTGTGAACTTCGCGCGCGAGATCGTGGACGCGGCCCCGCGTGAGCGTTTGGCCCTGATCGAGCTCGCACGGGACGGCGCGCGCCGGGAGTTGAGCTTCGGCGTGCTGGCCGATCGCTCAGCGCGGCTCGCGGGTCATCTCGAGCGACACGGCGTGCGCAGGGGCGACGTGGTCATGACGCTGATCGGCAACCGCCCCGAGTGGGTCTTGGGGATGCTCGCGTGCTTTCGCATCGGCGCCGTCGTGCTGCCGTGCACCGAGCAGCTGCGGGCGAAGGATCTGCGCCTGCGCATTGCAGTCGCCGCGCCGATCCTGATCCTCGCCGACGAGCGCAACCGCACCGAGCTCGAGGCGGCGATCGCCGGCGCGGCGCACTCCCCGCTCTGCATCTATGTGCCGGACGAGAGCCTGTTCGCCGGCGCGCCCGCCGCCGCGGTCGAGCTGGGCGCCGCTGACCCGTGCCTGATCACGTTCACCAGCGGAACCGCAGGCGAGCCGAAGGCAGTCGTGCACGCACAGCGATACCTCGACGGCCAGCGCGTGCAGGCCGAGCACTGGCTCGGCGCGGGCCCCGGTGAGCTGGTGTGGTGCACGGCGGCCAGCGGCTGGTCGAAGTCGGCGCGCAACGTGTTCATCGCGCCATGGCTGTCGGGCGCGGCGGCGCTGCTCCACGACGCGCGCTTCGATCCGCACGAGCGCCTCGAGCTGCTCGAGCGCGAGCGGGTCAGCGTGCTCTGCATGGCGCCGACCGAGTACCGCGTGATCGCCAAGCGCGCGACGCTGCGCCCGTTCGCGCAGCTACGTGGAATGGTCGCGGCCGGGGAGGCGCTCAACCCCGAGGTGCTGCGCGCCTGGCACGAGGCCACAGGGCTCGAAATCCGGGACGGCTACGGACAGACCGAGACCGGCCAGCTGACGGGCGCGCCACTGGACGGCGAGGCCCGGCCCGGCTCGATGGGCAAGGCGCTTCGGGGAATCGGTCTGGAGGTCGTGGACGGCGAGCTGACGGTCGACCCGGCGAGCGTGCCGACGTTCTTCATCGGCTACCTCGGAGAGCACGTGCAGCGCGATCGAACGGGCGCGTGGAGCGTCGCGGATCGGCGCACCGCCGGCGCGTGGAGAACCGGCGACCGGGTCACGCGCGGCGAGGACGGCTGGCTCTACTTCGAGGGACGCGCCGACGATGTGATCGTCTCGGCGGGCTACCGCATCGGCCCATTCGAGGTGGAGTCAGCGCTCGTCGCACACCCGGCCGTCGCCGAGGCCGCGGCCGTGGCGGCGCCGGATGATGAGCGCGGCTCGGTCGTGCGCGCGGTGGTCGTACTCCGCGGCGAGGGCTACGCGCCCTCGGCCGAGCTCGTGCAGGAGCTGCAGGAGCACGTCAAGCGCGAAACCGCCCCGTACAAGTACCCCCGGATCATCGACTTCGCCGCCGAGCTGCCGAAGACCGCCAGCGGCAAGGTCAAGCGCGCGCAGCTACGGGCCGGCTGATTCGTATCAATATCATGGACCCCAGTCGTTCGAGCGAGAGCTCAATCGGCCTCAAAACCGGCTCTCGCGTGCGTACGTCGCCGACCCTCGGCGACGCGGGCTTGGCGGGCGTCGTCGAGCAGCGAGCGCGTCATTTCCGTCAGGGTGCCCGCATTGGCGCGGCGCAACCGCCCGGCGGCGCGTACGCGCTCCGCTGGGCGGTTGGGCCGGCGCGCAGCCTGATCGCCGTGTCGTGCCAGCGCACTCATGCCGCCACCAGCTCGCCCTCGCTCGCCGCCTCGACGCGCTCCTCGGCGTCGATCTCCTGCGCGGTGGCAGCGGGCGGGCGCAGCAGCACGAACGTCGCCAGCACTCCCAGGCCGACGCACATCGCGGCGACCAGGTACGCGAGGTGGTAGCCGCCCGTCAGCGACGCGAGCAGCGGGTGGCCGGCGGCGCTGAGGACTTTCGTGTGGTCGGTCGCGATCGTGCCGAGCGTCGCCAGGCCGATCGCGCCGAACAGCTGCACCGACACGTTGATGATGCCCGACGCCAGGCCCGCGTCGCGCGGAGGCGCGTCCGCCATGCCCATCGTCAGCAGCGGCAAGAACGACGCGCCCGCGCCGAGGCCCAGCGCCAGGAAGGCGAAGAACAGGCCGGGAAAGTAGCCCGCGTGAACCCCCTGCAGGGCGAGCAGCAGCAGCCCCACGATCAACGCGCCGAGACCGCCGGCGAGCGTCGGCACGGGGCCGAAGCGCTCGACCAAGCGCGCCGAGACACCCAGCGACATCACCGCGATCGCGACCGTCAGCGGCATGAACGCGAGGCCCGTGTCGATCGCGTCGTAGCCCAGCACGCGCTCCAGGTACAGCGCGCCGAGGAAGAACGCCGAGAACATCCCGGTGACGAGCAGCCCGCGAACGAGGCTCGAGCCCATCAGCATCCGCAGCCGCAGGATACGCAGCGGCATGATCGGGTTTGCGACGCGCGACTCAACGGCGAGGAAGGTGACGAGCAGCGCCAGCGAGGCGCCCGCCGTTGCCAGCGTGCGCGCCGAGCCGATGCCGTAGTCGGTCGACTTGACGATCGCGAACGCGCCGAGCATGGTTGCCAGCGTGATCAGGATCGAGCCGAGCACGTCGACGCCACCGGCGAGGCCGATGCCCTCGTTCTCCTTGATCAGGATCCATCCGAGCAGCAGGGCGACGGCGCCGATCGGCACGTTGACGAAGAAGATCCAGTGCCAGCTGAGCGACTGCGTGAGAGCGCCGCCAGCGAGCAGACCGATCGAGCCGCCTCCCGCCGACACGAACGCGTACATGCCCATCGCCTTGGCCTGCTCGACGCGCTCGGGGAACTCGGTGACGATGATCGCGAGGATCACGCTCGAGGCAACCGCGCCGCCGATGCCTTGGATCAGTCGCGCGCCGATCAGCATCGCCTGGCTGTCGGAGACGCCGCACAGGATCGACGCCGCCACGAACAGCACGAGACCGCTGAGGAAGACCCTCTTGCGCCCGACGAGGTCGCCGAAGCGCCCGGCCAGCAGCAGGAAGCCACCGAAGGTGATCAGGTAGCCGTCGATCACCCACGTGAGGTTCGCCTGGGTGAAGTGGAGCTCGCGCTGGATCGATGGCAGCGCGACGTTCACGATCGTCGCGTCGAGCACCATCATCAGCTGCCCGAGGCACAGCACCGCAAGCGCGATCCAACGCCTGCGCTCCGAGGCAGCCGCGTCCGTTGGGGTCTTCAGCTGGCGTAGCAGTGCGGTCATGGGAGTCCTCCAGGGGTTGCGGAGAAACCACCATAGCACTTATCATCCATTCAACAAGGATGATCTGTGAAAAATTGTTGATCGCTGCTATTGTGATGATTGACGCTTTGATGAGGTATACACTCCAGACCATGGCTGATCAGCGAAACTGCGCCCCCGGCTCGGCGGTGTTGTTGAGCCGGTTGGCAAAGCAGGTTTACCGCCGCAGCGACGAGGAGCGGCTGGGCATGCACCTGCGCCATCTGGTCGCCCTCAGCTACGTCAACGACCACGACGGCTGTCCGCAGCAGGACCTCGCCGACGCGTTCTGCATGGACGCCAACAACGTCGTGCTGCTATTGAACGAGCTCGAGGATCTCGGCTTCGTCGCGCGGTTGCGCGACCCCAGTGACCGGCGCCGTCATCTCGTGCAGATCACGCCGTCGGGCCGCGCCGCGTTGGGCGACTCTGAACGCGTGCAGGCGGCGATCGAGGACGAGGTACTCGCGGCGCTCGACGTCGACGAGCGCCGCACGCTTCGCGATCTGCTCAGCCGTGCGCTGCGCTCGATGGAGCCGGCCGACGACGAGGACGCCTACAGCGCGACGATCGCGTCGATCTCCACGTAGGCGCCCCGCGGCAGCTGCGCGACCCCAACCGTCACGCGCGCCGGGGGATCCGTGGCGAAGAACGAGCCGTAAACCTCGTTGACCTCCGCGAAGTCGGCGAGATCGGTCATATAGATCGTCAGGCGCACCGCGCGCTCGAGCCGCCCCCCGGCCGCCTCGCACACAGCGGCAAGGCTTTCCAGGCAGCGCCGTGCCTGCTCGCCCGCGCTCGAGCCGACGATCTCACCGCTGTCAGGGTCGAGCGGTATCTGCCCGGAGCAGAACAGCAACCCGGCCGCCTCCACGGCGTGGCTGTACGGCCCGATCGCCGCCGGTGCCCCCCGTGCTTGGATGATCTCGCGCTCGCCGGCCATCGTCCAGACACTACACAGGACGATCGCTGCCAGCCGCTGGTGGCGCACGCGCATCCCACCGGGATGCGCGGAGCGCACAGCGTGGCGCTACCGGCGAACTTGCGCACGAGTGTGGCTATTGTCGTTGGCGATGCGCGGGAGAGTTCGCACCTGGGGGCCAGCGACTCTGGTGATCGTCGCACTGCTCGTGTGCTGGCCGAGCGGCTCCTTCGCGGCCGGCACCAACTTCGTCGCCTGCGCCAACGCCACCGCGTTTGAATGCGGCTCGGTGCCGGTGCCGCTCGAGCGCTCGGGAGCAGTCCCTGGGACGCTGTCGCTGAGCATGGAGCGCAAGCGCGCCAGCGCTGCTCCCAGCCGCGATGCGGTCGTGGCACTCGCCGGCGGACCGGGCCAGGCGGCGCTGCCGCTGAGCGAATTCATCGCCCAGGCGATCGCGCCGGCACTCAGCTCACGTGACCTATTGGTGTTCGATCAGCGCGGCACGGGCGCCTCGGATCCGCTCAGCTGCCCCGCGCTGGAAATCTTCAGCACGCAGTCGGCGGGCGAGCTCTTCGAAGATTGCGCATCGGAGATCGGACCCGCCCGAGGCGCGTTCACCACGGAGGAATCGGTCCAGGACATCGAGGCCCTGCGGCAGGCCGGCGGCTATGAAAAGCTCGTGCTGTACGGGACCTCCTACGGCACCAAGGTGGCGCTCGCCTATGCCGAGGCCTACCCCCAACACGTCGAAGCGCTCGTGCTCGACTCGGTCGTGCCGCCTGAAGGCACCGAACCATTCCAGATCCCGACGTTCCAGGCGGTCGGCGGCGTCATCCGTGAGATCTGCGCGGACGGCGACTGCGCCGGGATCAGCTCCGACCCGCTCGGGGACATCGCGAGACTGGCCGCGCAGCTGCGCAAGCGGCCGCTCAGCGGATCGGTATACGACGGCTCCGGCAAGCATCACGCGAGCACGCTCGACGCGAATGGCCTGCTCGAGATCCTCGAGGCCGGCGACCTGAACCCCGCCCTGCGCGCACTGCTGCCCGCGGCCGTGCGCTCGGCACTCGATCGCGATCCCGACCCGCTGCTGCGCCTGCACCTGCTCTCCGAGGGCCTGATCCCCAACGTACCGCGCGAAAGCGCCAACGTCGAAACCGCGCCGAGCGTCGACGAAGCGCTGTTCGCGACGACGACCTGCGAGGAGAGCCCGTTTCCATGGCAACGCGCCGCCGGAAGTGCGACGCGCCTGAACGAAGCGCTCGCCTACCTGCACGCCCAGCCGAGCAGCGACTTCTACCCGTTCGACCCGAGCACCGCATACAGCAACAGCCTCGTCCCCGACTGCGCCAGCTGGCCCGACGCCTCGCCGCCGCCGCCGTCGCCGGGCGCGTTGCCGAACGTTCCGACGCTGATCCTCTCCGGCGAGCAGGACCTGCGGACACCCACGGCCTACGCGCTGCGCGTCGCGGCGTTGATCCCCGACGCGCAGCTGCTGCTCGTTCCGTTCACCGGCCACTCCGTGCTCGGCAGCGATCTCAGCGACTGCTCGTCGCTGGCCGTGAAGGCCTTCTTCGCCGGCGGGGTGGGTGGGAGTCAAATCCAACAGTGCGCGCCCACCGTCAACCAGTTCGCGCCGACCCCGGTGACGCCGACAAAGCTCGCCTACGTTCACCCGCCCGCCACCCTCGGGGGCAGACCAGGGCGCACGCTCGTGGCGGTGCTCGACACGCTTGTTGACCTCAACCGCCAGGTGATTGCAGCGACGCTGCAGGCCGACGCAGAACTCCCGAGCGGCTCGCGCTTCGGCGGCTTGCGCGGCGGCTACGCGAGACTCACGAGCTCGGCGGCGACGCTGCACGACTTCGCGTTCGTGCCAGGCGTGCAGCTGACCGCGACGTTCCCCGTCAAGAACCGCGAGCTGCAGGCGGCGAACATTCGCGTCTCGGGGAAGGACGCCTCCGTGGGCACCGTCCGCTTCGGCGCCGCCTCGCAGCGGATCACCGGCATGCTCGGCGGCAGACGCTTCGACGTGAGCCTCGCGAAAGTCAAACTGGCGAGCGTCGGCGCGGGCGAATGGCCGTCTCGCGCGACGATCAGCGAGCTGCTTGGCGGCCGCCAAGCGCTGCTCGAACGGGCGGCAGGCGCCGCGGCTACAGCGCGGTCGTCGCGGCTACCCTGAGCAGGTGCCCAACGCGCTAGCGCAGGAGAGCTCGCCCTACCTACGTCAGCACGCCGAAAACCCGGTTGAGTGGCTGCCGTGGGGTCCGGTCGCGCTCGAGCGCGCGCGGGTCGAGGACAAGCCGCTGCTGGTTTCGATCGGCTACTCGGCGTGCCACTGGTGTCACGTGATGGAGCGCGAGTCCTTCGAGGATGCAGCCACGGCACGGCTGATGAACGAGAGCTTCGTGTGCGTGAAGGTCGATCGCGAGGAGCGTCCCGATGTCGACGCCCTCTACATGGAGGCCGTGCAGGCGATGACCGGTCAGGGCGGGTGGCCGCTGAACGTGTTTCTGACGCCCGAGCAGCTGCCGTTCTACGGCGGCACATACTTCCCGCCCGACCGATCGGAGATCGGCCAGCGCCGCGGCATGCCCGCCTGGACGCAGGTGCTGCAGGCGATCGCCGAGTCATGGGAGCTAAACCGCGAGGAGATCCGCGCCGGCGGCGAGCGTCTGCGCGAGCGCCTCTCCGGCGGTTCCCAGCTGTCGGCGTCCACCAAGCCGCTGCAGGAGAGCGCGCTCGAGCAGGCGGTGGCGGGGCTGAGTCAGAGCTTCGATGCGCGTAACGGCGGTTTTGGCCACGCACCAAAGTTCCCGCAGGCACCCGTGCTGGAGTTCCTGTTGCTGGGTAGCGGGCGCTCGATGGCACTGACGACGCTGCACGCGATGGCGAGCGGCGGTATCCACGACCAGCTCGGCGGTGGCTTCGCGCGCTACAGCGTCGACGCCAGCTGGACCGTTCCGCACTTCGAGAAGATGCTCTACGACAACGCGCTGCTGGCGCGGACTTATCTGCACGGCTGGCAGGCTTCCAGCGAGGCGCGCCTGCGGGAGGTCTGCGTCGACACGCTCGAGTGGACGCTGCGCGAGATGCGCGGCCCGGAGGGCGGCTTCTACAGCGCGCTCGACGCCGACTCCGAGGGCGTCGAGGGTCGCTACTACGTGTGGCGCGCCGCCGAGCTCAAAGAAGTGCTCGGCGAGAAAGCGCCGGCGGCGATCGCGTGGCTCGGCGCCACCGAGCAGGGCAACTTCCAGGACCCCCATCATCCGCAGCCGGGCCTGAACGTGCTCACTGATCGCGGCGCCGCACCGGACGAGCAGACACGCAAGCGGATTCGCGAGCAGCTGCTGGCGGCCCGCGAGCTGCGTGTGCGCCCAGCGCTCGACGACAAGCGCCTCACGAGCTGGAACGCGCTGATGATCTCTGCGCTCGCCGAGGCGGGCTCGGCGCTCGAGGAGCCTCGCTATCTGGAGGCGGCGCGCACGTGCGCGGACTTCCTGCAGACCCAGATGCGCGACGATCGCGGGCGGCTGTTGCGCACCTACAACGACGGGCACGCGAAGATCGACGCCTACCTCGAGGATCACGCCTTCCTGCTGGAGGCTTTGATCGCGCTGTTTGAAGCCAGCTGCGAAGAGCGCTGGCTGCAGCAGGCCACGGCGCTCGCCGACGAGATGATCGCCCGCTTCGCCGACCCCGACAAGGGCGGCTTCTTCTCGACCGCGTCAGACAGCGACGGGCTGATCGTCAGACGCAAGGACCTGGAGGACTCCCCCATCGCCTCCGGGTCCTCGAGCGCCGCCGTCGGCCTCTCGCGCCTCGCCCAGCTGACCGGCAACGACGAGTATGAGCGCCACGCGCTCGGCACGATCGCGCTCGTCGCCGAGATCGCGCCGCGTCACCCCGGTGCCTTCGGGCAGATGCTGCAGGCGATGCACTGGCAGCTGGCTCCGGCGCGGGCGATCGCGTGCGCGGTGCCGTCGACGGCAGGCGCAAATGTGGGACACTTGCAGGGATTTTGAGGGCCAAGAGCGCGTCAACGAACGTGAAATCCGCGAAGCCGGCGAACGCGCAGGGCGCGAACAGGCAGAACGGGAAGTCGAGGCGACGCTCGGCGAGGCAAGCAAGACGCACAGCAGCTAACGGCGCGACCCCGCGAGCCGGAGCCGGCAGGCGAAGGCCTTAAAAGCTCTCGCTCGCTACAAAATCGACAGGTAGCGGTCGAGCTCCCACTGGGTCACGTCCACGCGGTAGTCGTCCCACTCCTGGCGCTTGATCTCGACGTAGCGGTTGAACATGTGCTCACCGAGCGTGCGCAGCACGAGCTCTGACTCGGCCGTCAGCTCGATCGCTTCGCCGAGGCTCTCCGGTAGCTGCTCCACCCCCAGGCGCCGGCGCTCCTCGCTTGACAGGTGGTACAGGTTCTTCTCCATCGGCTCCGGCAGCTCGTAGCCCTTCTCGATGCCCTCGAGACCCGCCTGCAGTAGCGCCGCGAACGTCAAATAGGGGTTGCACGCCGGATCCGGGCAGCGCAGCTCCATGCGCGTCGCCTTCTCGCGGCCCGGGTGATACAGCGGCACGCGCACCAGCGCCGAGCGGTTGCGGCGCGACCACGCCACGTACACCGGCGCCTCGAACCCCGGCACCAGGCGCTTGTACGAGTTCACCCACTGCGCGAAGATCGAGCAGATCTCGCGCGCGTGCTTGAGCTGGCCGGCGATGAACGCCTTGCCCACGTCTGAGAGGAAGTACTGGTCATCGGCGTCGTAGAAAGCGTTCTTGCCGGCGCTGAACAGCGACTGGTGCGTGTGCATGCCCGAGCCGTTCTCGCCGAACAGCGGCTTCGGCATGAACGTCGCGTGCCAGCCGTACTTCATCGCGTACTCCTTGACCGTGATGCGATACGTCATGCAGTCGTCCGCCATCTTCATCGCGTCGGCGTAGCGCATGTCGATCTCGTGCTGAGAGGGCCCCACCTCGTGATGCGTGTACTCGACGTGGATGCCGAGCTGCTCCAGCGCGAGCACCGTCTCGCGGCGCACGTCCGAGCCCGCGTCGAGCGTCGTCAGGTCGAAGTAGCCGCCTTCGTCCAGCACTTCCGTCGAGCGCGAGTCTTTGAACAGGAAGTACTCGAGCTCCGGGCCCACGTTGAACGTGTCGAAGCCCATCTCCTTCGCGCGCTGCACCGCGCGGCGCAGCACGTGGCGAGGATCGCCCTCGTACGGCGTTTTCTCAGGCGTGATCACGTCGCAGAACATGCGCCCCACGCCCTGCTCCTCCGGGCGCCACGGCAGCACCGCGAACGTGCTCGGGTCGGGCATCGCGATCATGTCCGACTCCTCGATCGCGTTGAAGCCCGTGATCGACGATCCATCGAAGCCCATCCCCGCCTCGAATGCGTCGTCCAACTCCGCCGCGTTGATCGAGAACGACTTCAGCTGCCCGAGGATGTCCGTGAACCAGAAGCGGATGAAGCGGATGTCGCGCTCCTGAACAAACGCCTTCACCTCCTCCGCAGTCTTCGGCTGATCTGCCATCCTGCCGGACCCTAGCCGATGGTCACCGCAAGGCGTATCGACTGCTGGCCAAAGTCATTACGCGTCGCTCAAGCAACGCGCCGTCGGTCGCCTCGGTCAATGGCCGGCTACGGCGGCGACGAACTTCGCCACCGCTTCGGCTTCCTTGCCCGTGTACAGCTTCGCGGGCATGTTGCCGAGACCGCGCGCGCGGCCTTCGGCGATCGCGTTCTCAACGAGCGCGATGCGGCCGGCCTTGGTCGGGATGTCGTCGCCGACCCTTACGTCCAGGTCGGGCCCTATGCGCCCCACGGACTTGACCGCCGCGAGCGTGTGGCAGACGTTGCAAGTGTGCGCGAACAGTTCGCGGCCCGCGACCTCTTCTCTGTTGAGCTGCACGCCCCCGGGCGCCTCGCTCGCCTTGTGCTCGCCGTTGACCGCGAGCACGATCGCCGGCACGATCAGACCGAACGCGAACGCGACGATGACGCCGAGCGTGATTGCAGCCCGGCTGAAGCGTGATCCTTCCGCAGAGCCTTCCTCGTCGCGCGCGCCACGCCGCATCGCCAGGAAGAAAACACCGAGACCGACGAGGATCCAGAAGATGATGAAGATCAGGAGCATGCGCGCCGAGAAGATATCGGGTGGCGCCGCCGAACGGTCGAGCGACGACCCCACGATGAGAGCTCTCCCACCTTTAGGCGACCCAAAGGTCGCGCGCTAACCTCGCTGTAGACCGCAAACAAAGGACATCGATCGACTGCCGTGAACATCCTTCGTCGTCTTCCGCTTTCGCGCCTGCTGCTGCTGTGCGCCCTCGTAATCGGCATCGGCGTGTCCGCCACGGCGATCGCCTCTGCGCTTGACTCCGGGCCGACCCCGCCCGCCAAGCCACTCGCGCAAGCCGTGCACGACACGCTGGCCGGCGCGCAGAGCGCTCACATCGAAGGCCTCAGCGCCAACATCCAGCTGACCGACCATCTGCTCGAAGGCGCCAGCCTCGCAAGCGGCAACGGTGGCGACGGCGGTGCCGGTGGCGGCGGGCTCACGTCGAGCCCCCTGGTCACAGGCGCGTCGGGGCGGTTGTGGGTCGCCCACGACGGGCGCGTACGCCTGGAGCTGCAGTCGCAGAAGGGCGACACGCAGATCGTCTCCGACGGACACACCGTCACGCTCTACGACGCCGCGACCAACACGGTCTACCGCTACACCCCGCCCGCGCACGAAGAAGGGTCCTCCAGTGCTACGGAAAGCTCAGGCGAGGATCACGAAGTCCCGTCGGTCGCCAAGATCGAAGAAGCGATCTCGCATCTGAACAAGCACGCCGACGTGTCAGGCGCCACGCCCACCGACGTCGCCGGGCAGCCGGCATACACGGTGCGCGTCTCCCCCAAGGAAGCCGGCAGCCTCTTGGGCGGCGCAGAGCTCTCGTGGGACGCCGACAACGGCGTCCCTCTGCGAGCCGCGATCTACTCCTCCACCAGCAGCTCGCCCGTGATCGAACTGGCCGCCAGCGATATCTCCTTCGGGCCCGTCGAAAGCTCGGTTTTCGCGATCACGCCTCCCGCCAACGCCAAGGTCCAGGAAATCACCTTCTCCGAAGGCCATCACGAAGGCGACTCCAAGAAGGCGGGCGCAGGCGAAAAGCCGAGCGTCACCACCCACGGTCACGGCCTCGGCACGATCGCGGTGCTCGAAAGCAAATCGAAGAGCGCCACCGGGACGAGCACGTCGCTCGAAGGACTGCCGAAGGTCGCGATCAACGGCTCGAGCGCCAGCGAGCTCCGCACCGAGCTGGGGACGCTGCTGACGTTCGAGCGCTCCGGCGTGCGCTATCTCGTCGGTGGCGCCGTCGCCCCGGCAGCCGTAGAAGCAGTGGCGCGAGGCCTCTAGCGTGAGCGAGGACGCGGCCCAGCCCGTCCGGGCTAGGGGGCTCGTCAAGCGCTACGACGAGGTCCTGGCGGTCGACCACATCGACCTGAACGTCCACTCCGGCGACGTGTACGGGTTCCTCGGCCCCAACGGCGCCGGCAAGACCACCACCCTGCGCATGGCGCTCGGCCTGATCACGCCCAGCGAGGGCATCGTCGAGCTGTTCGGCCGTGATCCCATGCGCTACGGCGCTCGCGCCCTGGAGGGGGTCGCGGGCTTTGTCGAGGCGCCGCGCTTCTACCCGTATCTGACCGCACGCAAGAACCTCGAGCTGCTCGCCGCACTCGACGGCGACGGAGCCGCCGCGCACATCGACGAAGTGCTTGCAGTCGTCGAGCTGGGCCCGCGGGCCAAGCACAAGGTCGGCGGCTACTCGCACGGCATGCGCCAGCGCCTGGGCATTGCCGCGGCGCTGCTGCGCCGACCGCGCCTGTTGATCCTCGACGAGCCGGCTACCGGACTCGACCCCGCCGGCATGCGTGACATGCGCGCGCTGATCCGGCGACTGGCCGAGGAAGGCATCACGGTCCTGCTCTCCAGCCACCAACTGCCCGAGGTCCAGGAACTGTGCGATCGCGTCGCGATCGTCGAGTCCGGCCGCGTCGTCTACGAGGGCGCACTCGCCGACCTGCGCCGTCAGGGCGGCGCGAGCTACCGACTCCACACCACCGACGACGAGCGCGCGCTCGCACTGATGCGCGAGCAGGCCGGCGTCGAGCACGCCGCCCGCGGCGAGCACGGCCTCACCTTCCAGGCACAGGAGCAGGACGTGGGCCAGCTCTCGCTGACGCTCGCGGCAGCCGGCATCGGCATTCTCGCGCTCAGCCCCGAACTGGCGACGCTCGAGGACCTGTTCTTTCGTCTCACCGAGGGCGATCACGACGAGAGCGCCGGAGCGGAGCTCCCGCCCCACGAGCACCTCGCAAGCGCCGGCGCCCGCGGCAGCAGCTCACCCGGCGCGAACGGCGCCTCCGAGCAGGCGCTCGAGGTCTGATGAGCAGCGCGGCGGTCAATCCCCCTGCGGCCGCCGCGACCGCGAGGGCGCATCGCAGCCGCCGACCCTCCACGTTCATCGTCTATCGCTGGGAGCTGCGCAAGCTCCTCGCACAGGTGCGCACCTATCTGGGACTTGGCCTGCTCACCCTGCTACCGGTGATCTTCGTGGTGTTCGAGAGCCTGCACCACCAGCACAACCAGCGCGACAACATCTTCGCGGCGCAGATCACGCAGTCCGGCCTCGCCACGCCGGTGCTGATGCTGCTGTTCATGTCGGGGTTCTTCCTACCCGTCGTGGCCGCGCTCGTCGCCGGCGACATCTTCTCCAACGAGGACGGCAACGGCACGCTGAAGACGATTCTCACACGCTCTGTCGATCGCGGCCAGGTGTTCGCCGCAAAGACATTCGCGGCGCTGACCTACGCTGTGGTCGCGGTGCTGGTCGCCGCGACGGTCGCCACCGTCGCAGGGGTGGCGTCGTGGGGCTTTCACTCGGTCAGGACCTACTCCGGCACACTCGTGTCCGCGCCGGAAGCGCTGCTGCTCGTGTTGGCAGCCAACGCCGCCTACCTGATACCGCTGTTCGCAGTCGCCGCCATCGGCCTCATGCTCTCGGCCGCGACCCGCAACAGCGCCGCCGCAGTCGTCGGCACGATCGGCATCGTGATCCTGCTGTTCATCATCGCGCAGATACCGGGTCTGGAATCGATCCAGCCCTATCTCCTGACCGAACAGTTCCAGGCCTGGCAGGGACTGCTGCGGACACCCACCAACTGGGCACCGATCGTCCATTCCGCATGGCTGTGCGCGCTCTACGGCGTGCCCGCCCTGGTTGCCGGCTACCTCGTCTTCCTGCGTCGAGACGTCGCGGGCGGGTAAACACCGCCGCTCAGGTCACCTCGGCCGGGAGCTCGATGACCGTCAGCTCGACATCGCCCATCAGCCGTCGAGCCTCGCGGGGGTCGATCAGGCCGGCACCGAGGCGCGCGGTGGACTCGGCTCCGCAGGCGACGCCGAAGCGCAGGCACTGGTCGGCGGCGCGACCTTCGTAGCGTGCGGCCAGGTAGCCGGCGAGGAACGCGTCGCCGGACCCGCTCCGGGCGACCGGCTCGCGCAGCTCGATGCAAGCGCGCTTGAGCCGCCGCTGGCCGATCGACGAGGACCTGCGCATAGCATCCGTCGGGGAGCGTCATGATCGCTTCACGCGGCCCGAGCGCCGCGATCTCGGCGACAGCCAGCGATCGCTCGTCCTCACCGGAGAACTCGTGGCCGACGAGCTCCTCCGCCTCGAGCACGTTGGGCGAGACCACGTCCGGCTCGGCGCGAACCGCCTGGCGCAGCGGCTCGCCGTCGGTGTCGACGACGGTGACAACGTCGAGCCGCTGCAGGTCGCGGATCAGCGACGCATAGATCTCGGGCTCGACGCCGCGCGGCAGCGACCCGGCGAACACGACAATCGCGGCGCCGCGCGCCAGGTAGAGCAGCTTGTCGCGAAACAGCTCGATCTCTCGAGTCGACACCGAGGGCCCGCGTTCGTTGATCTCGGTCTGGTCGCCGGTTGTCGGGTCGAGCACCGACGTGTTCGTGCGCGACTCCTCGCGGATCCGTACGAAGTCGTTGAGTATCGACTCCTCGGTGAGCTGCTCGACGATGTGCGTTCCCGTCGCGCCGCCGGCAAAGCCGGTGGCTATCACCGGTTGACCCAGCGCCTTCAGCGAGCGCGCGATGTTGACGCCCTTGCCGCCGGCCATCGTGCGCTGATCCACGGTGCGGTGGCGCCGTCCGAGCCTGAAATTCGGCACCGCGAGCGACTTGTCGATCGCCGCGTTCAGCGTGACCGTGATGATCATCCTGTCTCTCCACCAGCCTTCCGGCGCGCCTCAACGGCAGCAGATGCCCTGGCGTGCACGACACAAAGGCTAGCGGACCCGATCGGACAGCTCCCAGGCACTCGCCCGCAGTCGCTCAGCCTCCGTGCGCGCGGCCTCCGCGGGGTCCCGACCGGCCGTCAGGTGCGCGTCGGCGATGCTGCGCGAGGCCGACACGAGGCCGCCCGCGCGGCCCGCTGCGAATGCCTCCGCGAGCTCCTCGACCCGGCCACCTTGCGCGCCGACGCCGGGCAGCAGGAACGTCGCGGTGGGCATCAGCTGCCGGGCCCGCGCGAGGTGGCCCGGCTCGGTGGCGCCGACCACGGCACCCACGTCGCTGAGGCGCGCCTCGCCGACGCCGGCAGCGCCCAGCTCATCGACGAGCGTCGCGATCCGCTCCCAGACGGCGCCAGAGCCCGCCAGCGTCAGGTCCTCGATGTCCGCCGCGCTCGGATTGGAGGTGCGCACCAAAACGAGCACACCGCCGCCGCGCTCGCGCGCCGCGCTCAAGAACGGCGCGATCGCATCGCGCCCCATCAGCGGGTTGACCGTGACCAGATCCGCGCCCAGGCCGCCGACGTGCCCGAACGGGCTGTCCGTGCCCCCGAACAGAGCGCCGGCGTACGCCTGCGCGGTCACGTCGATGTCGCCGCGCTTGCCGTCGGCGATCACCAGCAGCCCGAGAGCCCGGGCGTAATCGACGACGGCTTCCAGCGTCGCCCATCCCGGCGCCCCGAGCAGCTCGAAGCGGGCGAGCTGCGGCTTCACCGCTACGCACGCGGGTGCCACCGCGTCGATCAGCGCCCGGCAATGCCCGAGCATCGCGCGGGCTGCCACCTCCGTTGGAGAGCCACCGACGCGCGCTTGCGCGACCCTGCCCGACCACAGCCGCGCAGGGTCGGGGTCGAGGCCGAGCACGAGTTGGGACTCGCGCTCGGCGACCCGCGCAGCCAGAGTGTCGCCGAAGGACCGCGCCGGTGTCAGCGGCCCTTCACCGCGCTCTTCAGCCCGCTGCCAGCGGTGAAGCGCGGCACCCGTGATGCTGCGATCTGGATGCGCTCGCCGGTACGGGGGTTGACCCCGACCCGCGCGCCGCGCTGGCTCACGTGGAACTTGCCGAACCCCGAGACCGATACCTCGCTGCCGCGACGCAGCGCGTCCTCCACCGTGGCCAAGCACCGCGTCCACAGCCCTCGAGGCATCCTGCTTGGTCAAATCGGCGCGATCCGCCACCTGGTCGACCAGCTCGGACTTTGTCACTTCGCCCTCCTCGTTCGTGAAACCGTTGCTACGACGCTAACACTGTCTGCGGACAGGCGCATAGGCAACAATACGGCGATGGCAATCTCGCGCGTGGCATGGCTGGTGACCGTTCTGATCGCGCTGATCACCGCGCTGGCGCTACTGCTTTCCGGCTACGAGGGCTACGCCGGACTCGGGCTCGCGGTCGCTATCTCCGCGGCGATCAACCTGCTCTAGCCTCGCCGCCGCCCTCGAGCCATGCCAGCAGCGCCCTGGCCGCACGGCCGCGATGGCTGATGGCGTCCTTCTGCTGATCGCTGAGCTCGGCCATCGTCATCGCCGCCGGACCGTCGTCGGCAACGAACGCCGGGTCGTAGCCGAAACCCCGCTCGCCGCGCGGGCTGCGCCGCCAGGCGTCCCGTGCAGCGACCCTCGAAGACGCGCTCGACGCAGCTCGCGGGGTCGACGTACGCGATCACGCACACGTACTCCAAAGCACTGTTCGGCGGCGCCTCGCGGAGCAGCTTCTCGAGGTTCTCCGCGTCGCTCGCGTGCTCGCCGGCGTAGCGGGCAGAGCGGACCCCCGGCGCGCCGTCGAGTGCCGCTGCGGCGATACCGGAGTCATCGGCGATGCTCACCGTCCCCGTCGCCAGCGCCGCCGCACGGGCCTTGCCGACCGCGTTCTCGGCAAACGTCTCGCCGTCCTCCGGCGGCAGCGGCACGCTCTCCGGCAGCGGGTCGATCTGCCAGGCGCCCGCGGTCGAATCCTTGAGCAGGCGCTCGAACTCGCGGCGCTTGTGCTGGCTGTGGGTGGCGAGCAGCAGCTTCAAGGCGGCCGCGGCGATCGCCTGCTCCTGAGCGGCGCGCAGCCGCTCGATCCCGCCGGCCGCCAGCGCGAGCAGCTCATCCAGGTGCGCACGCGACAGCGGCGTGCGCTCGGCCGTCGCCTGCACCTCGACCAGCCCCCCGTCGCCGGTCATCACCACGTTGGCATCGACCTCCGCAGTCGAGTCCTCGGAATAGTCGAGATCGAGCAGCGGCGTGCCGTCGATGATCCCGCACGAAACCGCCGCGAGCGCGCCGGTCAACGGCGAGCGCTCGAGCCGGCCCTCTGCCTGCAGACGCCTGCACGCCAGCGACAGCGCCACGTAGTGCGCCCGTGATCGACGCGCAGCGCGTGCCCCCGTCGGCCTGCAGCACGTCGCAGTCGAGATACACCGTGCGTTCGCCCAGCGCCTCGAAATCGACCACCACCCGCAGCGAGCGCCCGATCAGGCGTTGAATCTCGACCGTGCGCCCGTCCTGGCGCCCGCGCGTGGCGTCGCGCTGCTTGCGCTCGCCGGTCGACGCCGGCAGCATCCCGTACTCGGCCGTCACCCAGCCGCGACCCTTGCCGGTCATCCAGCGCGGAACGCCCTCCTGCGCGGAGGCCGTGCAGATGACTCGTGTCTCGCCGGCGGAGATCAGCGCGGAACCGGTGGCGGTCCGCACGAACCCCGGCTCGATCGCGATGGGGCGCAGCTCGTCCACTCCACGGCCGTAGCTGCGCTCGACTGCTGTGCTGTGCACGCACGCCATCATTCCAGAGCGCTACGGTCGGGGCATCTTGCGTGCGCTCGTGGTCTCCAACATGCGCCCGGACGCGACGCACCCCGAGCGCGGCCGCTTCGTGCGCGACCAAGTGTCCGCGCTGCGAGGGCTCGACGGTGTCGAGGTCGAGCTGCACGAGTTCGCCCCCGGCGCCAGAGCGCTTGCGCGGCGCGGCACGGGAGCTGCGACACCGCTACGCACGAGCACGCTTCGACGTCGTGCACGCACACTTCGGCCTCACGGCGTGGCCGGCGCTCGTTGTGCCCGCACGTGTGCGTGCGCTGACGGTGCACGGCACCGACGTCCGCCACCCGCGCACGCGCCTGGCCACCGCAGCGGTGCTGCCGACGATCGGGCTGCTCGCCGCCGCCTCGGCGCCGCTCGCACAGGAACTGCCGGGCCGCTCTGCGCGCCGGCGCGCGCTCGTGCTGCCCTGCGGCGTGGACCTCGACCGCTTCCATCCGCTGGCTCGCGCGCAGGCGCGGGCGGAGCTCGGACTCGACCCTGACAAGCCGTTCGTCCTGTTTCCCGCCGATCCAGCGCGCGCCGAGAAGCGCCACGATCGCGCGAGCGCGCTCGCGCAGGCTGCAGACGTGCGCTTGCTGGCGCTCGGGGACGTCGAGCCCGAGCGCGTACCGCTGTGGGTCAACGCCGCCAACGCCGTGCTCGTGCCGTCCGAGCGCGAGGGCTTCGGGCTGGCGGTGCTCGAGGCGCTGGCGTGCGACGTGCCGGTGCTCGCAACCCCGGTCGGTGTCCACCCCGAAGCGCTCGCGCAGGTCGCCGGCGCGCTGTGCGCGCCGTTCGAGCTCGAGCGGTGGCGCGCCGCGCTCGAGCCGCACCTGCGCGCACCGCGACCCGCGGGTCGACGGGCGCCCCAGCGCCGCCCGGTTCTCTGCGCGAACGATGGCCGCGCGGGTCGCCGACGCATGGCGCGAGGCCCTCCAGCGCGCCGCGTGAGGAGCCGCGCGTGACGCACGCGGATCCGCCATACCGAGCGCTCCGGGGAGCGCGCGGGGTAGCATGAATCCGGCGTGGATCAAATATCTGGCACGACGCATATGGATACCGGCGCGCCGCCGCATGAGCACGAGGAGCCGCAAGACGGCGCTCCGTCGGAGTCACCCGGCTTTCAGTCGCCGCGGTCGCGCGCGCCGACGCGCGCGCTTCCTGCGCAAGGCGCGCGAGCTCGCCTACCGCGACCTCGGAGGGCTGGTCTTCAACCTGCACCGTTTCGGCCAGCGCAACGACGCGCTCGTGCTGGCCAAGCTGACGACGCTCGGACAGATCGACGCCGAGCTGCGCGCGATCGAAGGCACGCTCGCGCGAACGCCGGTCGATCACGGTGCTGCGCGAGGCGGGCATCACCGCGTGTCCGCGCTGTGCCGCGATCCACGGCAGCGAAGACAGCTTCTGCCCCAACTGCGGGCTTTCGCTGGGCCGCCACGTCGACCTGCCGATCGCCGGCGCCGCCGCGCCGGGCAGCCCGCGCCCGGCGCATCGCTCCGCCACCAGCCCCGCAGCGCCTCCGCCACGCCGCGCCGCCCGCTGCTCGCCCCCGCTACGGACGATCGCACGCACGCTCACCGTCCGATCGAGGCCAACGCAACGCGCCACGCGTCGAGGACGGACCCACCGAGATCCTGCGTCCGCCGGGTGCGCCGTCGTGAGCGTCGCGCCGGCACCGCCCGCCGAAGGCGTGGTTCCCGCCCCCCCGCCCCGTGCGCCCTCGGGCGAGGCCTGTCCGCTGTGCGGCGCCCCGCTGCACCCGGCCCAGGAGTGGTGCCTGCACTGCGGCGCGGCCGCGCGCACGCGTCTGGCGGCGTCGCCCAACTGGAAAGCACCGATCAGCGCGGTCGCGGTCGTCGCTGTGCTGGCGCTCGGCGTCCTCGCCGCCGCGCTGGTCGAGCTTGCGGGCGGCTCCAGTCCCGCAGCGCCTGCGCTCACGAGAATCGTGACGACCGCAGCGGCGCTCACACCTACCCAGACGAGCACGGCGCCGTCGAGCGCACTGCCCGGCACGACCGGCACGGGGACCTCGACGCTCGGCACCGCCAAAGTGACAGCTCCGAAAGTCGGCACGAGCACCCTCCGTGTCGGCAAAGCCGGCACCTCGACGCCGGGCACCGGCAAAGCCGGGACGGGCACCACCGACACAGGGAAAGCCGGGACGGGCCAAACCGGGACCGGTGCGCCCGGCACGAGCACCCTCAACGCGAAGACGCGCGAAGAAATCGCACGCGGCGTCAAAGAAGGGCTGCACAAAATCCACCTGCAGCTGCCGTCGACGAACACCAAGTGACACGCGTGTGCCGGCGCCGCGCCGGCACATGTCGCCGCCCAGCGAATACGGGAGATCGGCGACGCTTCGCGGCGAGATACGGTTCCGCCAATGCCCGCCCCTCCCTCGGCAGGGACCCACGACGCCGACGTCGCAGTCTTGGGTGCGGGCGCGGCCGGCCTGTACGCCGCGCTGTGTGCCGCGGCCGACGGGCGCGCGCGTGGTGCTCGTCTCAGCCACGCCGCTCGCCCAGACCGCCAGCTACTGGGCGCAGGGCGGGCTCGCGGCCGCGCTCGCCGACAGACGACAGTCCCGACCTGCATCTGCGTGACACCGAGCTCGCGGGACGCGGGCTGGTGCGGCGCTCGGCGGCGGAGATACTCGTCACCGAGGCGCCCGGCCGCGTGCGCGATCTGCAGGCGCTCGGCGTGCGCTTCGACGCCGATCGTTTCGGGCACCTGGCGCTCGGGCTCGAGGGCGGGCACTCGGTCCGGCGCGTCGTCCACGCCGGCGGCAGCGCCACCGGCCGGCGCGTCGTTCGCCAGCTCTCCGCGCTCGCAGCCGGCGAGCCGCGTATCACCGTGTTCGAGGGTGCGCGCGCACAGGCGCTGTGGCGCTCGGACGAGCTCTGTCGTGGCGTCGTCTGCGACGACGGGCGCGTGATCGCGGCGCGTGCGGTCGTGATCGCGACGGGCGGCGCCGCAGCCCTGTGGGCACGGACCACCAACCCACCTGGCTCCCAGGGCGTCGGCCTGCTGCTCGCCCACGCGGCCGGCGCCGCCCTGTCTGACCTGGAGATGCTGCAGTTCCATCCGACGGCCGTGATCGGTGTTCCAGGACGCGAGGGCTTCCTCGTGACCGAGGCGATGCGTGGCGAGGGCGCGACGCTGCACGATGCCAACGGGGAGCGGTTCGTCGATGAGCTCGCCCCGCGTGACGAGGTCTCACGCGCGATCCACGTCCAGCTGCGGGAGTCCGGCGAGCGAGTCGGTCGGCCTCGACATGCGCGCGATCGACCCCGCGCACTTCCCCAACGTCGTCGCGTCGCTGCGCGAGGCGGGGCTGGACCCGACCAGCGAGCTGATTCCGGTCGCGCCGGCAGCCCACTACATGATGGGGGGCATCGTCGCCGACCTGCACTCCCGCTCGACGCTCCCTGGCCTGTACGCGGTCGGCGAGTCATCGTGCACGGGACTTCACGGCGCCAACCGCCTGGCGTCGAACTCGCTCAGCGAGTGCTTCGTCTTCGCCCGCCTGGCGGTCGAAGACGCGCTGTCGCGTCCCGCCGGGACCCGCGCGACGCCGAGCGAGCGCGAGCTGCAGACGCTGCGTGAGCTGCCCGCGCCGGCGAGCGCCGACGCCGCCGTGCGCAGGGCGCTGTGGCGCGACGCCGGCGTCGTGCGCACGCCGGAGGGCCTCGGAGAGCTGCTCGGCAACCCGCATCCGCTCGCGCGACTGATCGCCGCCTGCGCGCTCGCGCGCGCCGAGAGCCGGGGAGCGCACCTGCGTGCCGATCACCCCGAGCGCGATCCCGCGCTCGATCTCCGCCACGCGATCGTCGCCGACGACGGTCCGATCTCATGGCAGACGTGGCGCTGACGCACCGCTCGGTCGCTCAGAGCATTTCTATAGATAAATAAATCGCCTCGCGATTTTTATCTCGCGATCCTTTCCATTTGCAAATGTGTTACTTGCAGCGGAAGTTCCCAGGGGGCGACGGAGTCTCCAGGAACAGCGGGTGTGCTCTCTGACCAATCAGACCGAGCAAAAGAGGGCGAGGAACAGCATGTACCAGTTCAGTCGGGCGATCTATCGGGAGCTTGCTCCCTATATCGAGGCTCCATGCCCAGGCATGCCCCCCACCAGCAACCACACCGCGGTGCTGCGCGCCTGCGAGGAGGTGATCACGCGCCTGGCCACCGATCGTCACTACTTCGCACGCCCCGCGCGCACCCTGTTCCTCGACGTCCGCAGTTACTTCCCGATGTCGGCTCAGAGCCACGTCCATCGTGTCATCAGCCGTTACATGGGCTACGCCCAAACGTTCCTGGCCGAGCACCCGCACGAGGGCTATACCGCCGTGAGCGGCGCTCCGCCACAGTGCCGCGCCACCACCCGCAAGGGCTCTGCATGCCAGCGCACGCCGCTGCCACACAACGGCTACTGCCCCTCCCACCAGCACCTCGCCGACACTGAGGACCGCGAGCTGGCCGCCGCGTAGTATGGACGCATGCTCCTGGGCGTCGATGTCGGCGGGACGTTCACCGACGCCGTCCTGATAGACGACGACGCCGTTCACACCGCGAAGGTCCCCTCGACGCCCTCCGAGGAGTCCAAGGCGGTGTTCGAGGCGGTGGAGCGCGTGCTCGCTCGCGCGGGCGCGAGCGCGAGCGACGTCGAGCGTTTCGCCCACGGCATGACCGTGGCGACGAACGCGCTGCTCGAGGGACGCGCCGCGCGCACCGCGCTACTCGCGACGGCAGGCTTCACCGACGTCATCGAGCTCGCTCGCCAGAATCGCCCGCAGCTCTACAGGCTGTGCGCCGAGGCACCCGCGCCGCTCGTCCCCGCGGAGCTGCGCTTCGCGATTGCTGAGCGCATGGGACCGGACGGCCCGCTGCTCGCGCTCGACCCCGCGCTCGCGCGCGAGCTGATTCTCCAGCTCGCCGCAGCCGAACCGCAGGCGATCGCGGTGTCGCTGCTGCACTCATACGCAGACCCGGCACACGAGCGTCTGCTCGGGGAGCTGCTCGAGGAGCTGCTGCCCGGCACACACCTGTCGCTCTCCAGTGATCTCGTGGGCACGTTCCGCGAGTACGAGCGCACCGCCACGACGGTGCTCGACGCCGCGCTCTCGCCGCTGCTCGCCTCCTACCTGCGAGCGCTCGCGCGCGACGCCGGCGCCCTCGGGATCCCCGAGCCGCAGATCATGCAGTCCTCCGGCGGCCTCACCGACCCCGCTCAAGCTGCAGCACACGCTGCGCTGACAGTTCTGTCCGGCCCTGCCGGCGGCGTCGGCGGCGCGCTGGCGCTGGCCGAGCTCGCCGACGAGCCGCGGGTGTTGTGCTTCGACATGGGAGGCACCTCCTGCGACGTCTGCCTGATCGACGGCGGCCAGGTCGCCGAGACCGCCGAGCGCACGATCGCCGGCCGTCCGTTGTCGCTGCCGGCGTTCGACATCCACACCGTCGGCGCGGGCGGCGGCTCGATCGCGTGGCGCGACGGCGGCGGCGCGCTGCGCGTGGGGCCGGCCTCGGCGGGCGCCGATCCTGGCCCCGCGTGCTATGGGCACGGCGGCCGTGAGCCGACCGTGACCGACGCCAACCTCCTGCTCGGACGGCTGCTCGAGGACTCGCCGCTGGCGGGCGAGCTCTCGCTTGACCGCGGCGCGGCACACGACGCGATCGCGCGCCTGGCGCGCGAGCTCGACCTCGACGTGACGGCGTGCGCCGAGGGCATCGTGCGCGTCGCCGAGGCGCAGATGCTGGGGGCGCTGCGCGTGATGAGCGTCGAGCGCGGAATCGACCCGCGCGGCTTCGCGTTGATGGCGTTCGGCGGCGCCGGCCCGCTGCACGCGGCCGCGCTCGCGCGGGGTCTTGAGATCTCGCGCGTGCTCTGCCCGCGTGCCTGCGGCGTGCTGTGCGCGCTCGGCCTCGCGGCCGCGGCGCCGCGCCGGGACGCCGCTCGCACGCTGATGCTCGAGCAGCGCTCGCTGACGGACAGCCGCCTTCGCGAGGAGCGCGACACGCTGATCGCAGAGGCCCGCGCCGCGCTCGCCGTCGATGAGGCGCGCGTCCGTGTCCGCCACGAGCTGCGCTACCGCGGCCAGTCGTTCGAGCTCGCCGTCGATGAGGAGCTCGAGCCCGGCACGCCGGCGCTCGACCCCGACACGTTGCGCGCGGCCTTCGCGCGCGCGCACGAGCTGCGCTACGGCTACGCCGACGAGGACGCCGAGATCGAGCTCGTCAACATGCGCGTGTCCGTATGGGGCTCGGCGCCTGGCGCGCGTCTGCGCAGCGGCGCAGCGACGGCTCCGAGCACCGAGCTCCGCGAGATCGTCTTCGACGGGTGTCCCGTCACCGCCACCGTGCTGCGCGGCGAGCTCCCTCCCGGCGCGCGCCTGCGCGGACCAGCGCTGTGCGCCCTGCCGGAGTCGACGCTGCTCGTACCGCCCGGATGGTGCGGGAGAGGTCGACGAGCAGGGCACAGTCCATCTGCGCCTATGACCACATTCGACCCGATCGAGCTGCAGGTCGTGACCGGCGCGCTGCGCGCCGCGTGCGACGAGATGGGCGTGGTGCTCGTACGCTCGGCCCACTCGTCGAACATCAAGGAGCGCCGCGACGCCTCGACCGCGCTGTTCGACTCCGACGGGCAGATGGTGATGCAGGCCGAGCACATTCCGGTGCATCTCGGAGCGATGCCGGCAGCCGTGGCGGCGGTGCTCGAGGCCGAACACGCCCCGGGGGTCTCGTGGATCCTCAACGATCCGTTCGCCGGCGGCACCCATCTACCGGACATCACCGTCGTCACGCCGGTGTTCGCGCCGGGCGAGACGCTGCTCGGCTTCGCCGCGAGCCGCGCGCATCACGCCGACGTCGGGGCGCGCGTGCCCGGGTCGATGCCGGCCGACAGCCGCACGCTGCAGGAGGAGGGCGTCGTGATCTCGCCGCGGCCGCTCGACGACGCGACGCTCGAGGAGCTCCTCACGCGCATGCGCCAACCCCAGGAGCGCAGAGCCGACCTGCGTGCCCAGCTCGCCGCCAACCGCGCCGGCGCGCAGCGTCTCGCCGAGCTGGCCGACCGCGTCGGAACCGAGCGTCTGCGCGAGGCGACCGACGCCGTGCTCGACTACTCCGAGCGCCGCACGCGCGCCTGCCTCGCGGCTCTGCCCGACGGCGAGCTGCACGGTGAGGACGTGCTCGAGGCGCCGGAGGGCGAGCTCGTGCTGCGCGTGCGCGCAAAGATCGACGGCGAGCGGCTGCTGCTGGACTTCGCCGGCAGCGCCGATCAGCACGCGGGCAACCTCAACTGTCCGCTGGCGGTGACGCTGTCGGCGTGCCTGTTCGCGGTGCGCGTGCTGACCGACCCCGACATCCCGCCGACGGCCGGCGCGTACCGCCCGATCGAGGTGCGCGCCCCCGAGGGCACGGTGCTCAACGCGCGCCCCGGCGCTGCGGTGGCGGCGGGCAACGTCGAGACCTCCTCGCGCGTGGCTGACCTCGTGCTCGGGGCGTTCGGGCGCGCGCAGGGCCAGGGCACGATGAACAACCTGACGCTCGGCGCCGCCGGCTTCTCCTACTACGAGACGCTCGGCGGCGGCCAGGGCGCGTGCGCGGACGCCGACGGACCCAGCGCGGTGCACGTCGCGATGAGCAACACGCTCAACACGCCGATCGAGGCGCTCGAGCGCGAGTTTCCGCTGCGCGTCACCGAATACGCGCTGCGCCGCGGCTCCGGGCGGCGCTGGGCGCCACCGCGGCGGCGACGGCGTCGTGCGCGAGCTCGAAGCGCTGACCGACATGACCTTCTCGCTGATCGGCGAGCGCCGGCGCCATCCGCCCTCGCGGCGCGCACGGCGGCGAGCCCGGCGCGTGCGGGCGCGATCTGCTCGACGGGCGTACGCTGCCCGGCGAAGGTCACCGGCACGCTGAGCGCGGGCCAGCGGCTGCGCGTCGAAACACCCGGCGGAGGAGGATTCGGAGATGCCCGAGAACGAGAGCGCTGAGCGCGCGCAGCCGGAGTCGATTGGCTTTCTCGGCCTCGGGATCATGGGCTCGCGCATGGCGGCGAACGTCGGGCGCGCGGGCTTTCCCCTGTCGGTGTGGACGCACACCCCGGGCAAGGCCGCAGCGCTGGGCCTCCGAGCACGACGCCACCGCGTTTGCCACACCGGCCGAGGTGGCAGAGCACAGCGACATCGTCGTCAGCATGGTCGTCGACGGCGCTCAGGTGGCAGAGGTGCTGCTCGGCGAGCGCGGCGCCATCGAGGCGGCGCATCCTGGACTCCTGTGCGTGGACATGTCGACGATCGGACCGCTCGACGCGCGCCGGATCGCAGCCGCGCTGCACGAGCGCGGCGTGGCGATGCTCGACGCACCCGTGACCGGCTCCTCGCCCCGCGCCGAGGAGGGCTCGCTGACGATCATGGTCGGCGGCGATGCCGGCTGAGCTTCGAGCGCGCGCGCCCGCTGCTGGAGGCGATGGGCCGGCTGATCGTGCACGTCGGCGAGCTCGGTCAGGGCCAGATGCTGAAGCTGATCAACAACTCGCTCGGCGCCGCCAACGCAGCCGCCGTCGCCGAGGCGCTGCTGCTGGCGCGGGCCACCGGTGTCGACCTCGACGCGCTCGTCGCAGGTCACCTCCGCCGGCTCGGGCGCCTCGGCGCAGCTGCAGATGAAGTCGGCGCCGATGCGCGCGCACGACTACACGACGTTCTTCAAGACGGCGCACATGCTCAAGGACGTGCGCCTGTGCCTGCAGGAGGCCGAGAGCGCCGGCGTGCCGTTTCCAGCGGCTGCGCATGCCCGCGACCTGCTGTCGGCGACGATGGGCCGCGGCTACGGCGAGCAGGACTATGCGGCGCTGATCGAGGCGGTCGAGGGCCTCGCCGGACGGCGGTTGTAAGTAGTTCGTGACACCCCAAACTGGCTAGTCGGCCAAAAAAGTCCTCGATTTGCAGGCGATTTGGGATTTTCGCTCAGGTTTCGTATCTTTAACGCATGTGCGGTGTCGCTGCGGCCGCCGCATGGCTTCAGCCGTGACGTTTCCCTCATCTCGTTAGTTCTTCTTTCATGCCAATTGCTTTCAAAGAATGGGCTGTCACCGTCCGCGCCCTCGCGGAAGGCGAGCAGCTCCTGACGCTCCGCAAGGGTGTGCTTCCGCGCGCCGGCAAGCCGCTTCAAGCTGGCGCACGAGCGCTTCTTCCTGTACCCCACCTTCGACCACCAGCCGGGCGATCTCGTGCGCGAGTCCCACCAGCCCGAGCTGCGCAGGGCGCTCGAGGAGGGCGTCTGGAGCGACGGCGAGCCGCCGCTGCACACGTTCGTCTCAGGCGCGCCCCTGCAACAGCCCGACCGCGTGCGAATCCGCGCGTGGGCTGAAGTGACCGACCACTTCACGATCGTCGATCCGCGCTGCGTGGACGCGCTGTCGCCGTTCTACGTTTGGACGCCGGACTACGCCGAAAAGCGCCTGGGCTGGCGTGGGCGCCAGCCGCTGCACGTGCTGCTGCTGCGCACCTACCGCATCCCGCGGCCGGTGACGGTGAAGGTCAAGGACGAGTACACCGGTCCGGGCGCGTGGATCGAACTGCAGCGCGAACTCCCATTCGAGGGCACGCCGGTGCTCTCCGACGCGGAGTTCGAGCGCGCCTCGGAGGAGATCAGAGCGATCACCGCCGAAGCAGCCGGCCAGCCTGTCCTGGTTTAGCGCTTCTGAAACGTGAGCGCTTCGCGCGCGGCTTCGGCTCCGGACTCGGGGACCATCACCTCGCGCGCGCCGATCAGCGGCGAGTAACCCGCGACCGCGTTGCGCAGCAGGCACGGGATCCCCTCCTCGAGCAACAGGCCGGCGATGAACTCGGCCTCGGGCTGGGTGGTGACGCGGGTGACCTTCACGAGTGGGCCCTCCGCGTACTGAGGCTTGATCTTGCGCGCCGTGCGCTGGCGCTCGCTGACCGCCTGCTCGGCGCCATCGGGATGCACCAGGGGCATCCCGCACGCGTCACAGAACCGCTCGCTCGGCGGGTGGGCCTGCGCGCAGGTCGGACAGACGATCAGCTTTCCCTCCATCACGTCACCTCCAGAGCGACCTCCCGGACCTGGCCATTCTCGATCAGGTACGAGCGTACCTCCGGCTCTGCGTCCGCTGCCAGCCCAACGATGACCCACTCGACCCCCGGCCAGTTGGCCGCGAAGTTGATGTCGGTCTGTGAGGGATACGGAGCGCTGCGCACATGAGAGTGGTAGATCGCGCCGAGCTCGCCTAGCTCTTCACAGGTGTTGGAGAGCTCCAGCAGTTCCTTGGGCTCGATCTCGAAGCGCAACGGACTGGCGTGGCGATTGTTGGCGCGCAGGACGCGCACCGCGCGGGCGCTCGCATCCCCCGGGCCTTCGCCGCCTCCGGGCTCGGCACCCGGCTCGGCTGCCGCAACGGCGATCACCCCGCAAACCTCGTTGCCGGGATCCTCCAGCGCGTGCGCGATCAGCTCCTCGCGGAGCGCGGGTGAGATCCTCATGTCCGCCGAGCAGCCCTGTTGGGGATTGCGAACGTCGCTACCACCAGACGGTCGACTCGAGATTCTCGATCTCCTCGACAGGCAGCGTGTAGATGCCGCTCGAGAGGTACTTCCAGCCGTCGTCGGCGACGACGAACACGACGTTGCCCTCGTCCAGCTCGCCGGCGATCCGCACGGCGATGCTCGCGATCGCGCCGCTGGAGACGCCCGCGAACACGCCCTCCTCGTCGAGCAGCCTGCGCGTCCAGATGATCGCGTCGCGGTTGGTCACGAAGATCTTGCGGTCGAGCAGCGAGATGTCGATGATCGGCGGGATGAAGCCGTCGTCGAGCGAGCGCAGGCCCTGCACCGGCTCGCCCTGCATCGGCTCCGCGGCGACGATCTTGACCGCGTCCCCGAATGTCTCCTTCAGGCGCCGGCCGTTGCCCATCAGCGTGCCGCCGGTGCCGAGCCCGGCGACGAACGCTGTCACCTCGTCGAGCTCTTCGAGAATCTCCAGCGCGGTGCCGTTGTAGTGGGCGTTGGGGTTGGCCTCGTTGCCGTACTGGTAGGGCATGTAGTAGGAGCGAGTCTTCGGCCGCCATCTCGAGCGCCTTCGCGACTGCGCCGTTGGAGCCCTGTGTGCCATCGGAGTAGACGATCTCGGCGCCGTACATGGTGCAGCAGCTGGGTGCGCTCCGGGGTCACGTTGTCGGGCATCACCACCTTCAGCTTGTAGCCCTTGCGCGAGCAGATCATCGCCAGCGAGATGCCCGTGTTGCCGGAGGTCGGTTCGAGGATCGTCTGACCGGGGGCGATCGCGCCCTTCTCCTCGGCGTCCTCGATCAGCGCCCGAGCCACACGGTCCTTGACCGAGCCGGTCGGATTGCGCGACTCGAGCTTCGCCCAGATGCGCACGCCCGGCTTGGGCGACAGACGCGGAAGCTCCACCAGCGGCGTGTTGCCGATCGACTGGACGATGTCGCTGTAGCGCCCCGCGCAGGGCCTGTTGCCGAGCCTCTCCACCGCCATTACTTCACGGAATATAGCGGGGTCGGCAGGTAGGCTCGCGGCGCTTCAGCGTGCGACCAGCCGCCACCGACTGGCTGGCCGGCCAATCGGATGTAAGATCGCCACCGTGAACGACTTCGACTTCGACTGGCTCGTCATCGGCTCGGGCTTCGGCGGCAGCGTCTCAGCGCTGCGCCTGTCCGAGAAGGGCTACTCGGTGGGGGTGCTCGAGTGTGGCCGGCGCTTCGCCGACGACGAGTTCCCGAAGGCGACGGGCGACCTGAAGCGCTACTTCTGGAACCCGCGGCTGGGGATGAAGGGCATCTTCCGGCTGACGACGTTCAAGGACGTTTCTGTTGTATCCGGCTGCGGCGTCGGCGGCGGCAGCCTCGGCTACGCCAACACGCTGTACGTGCCGCCGAAGGCGTTCTTCGAGGACCGCCAGTGGGCTGACATGAGCGACTGGGAGACCGCGCTGGCCCCCCACTACGCCGAGGCCCAGCGGATGCTCGGGGTCGTCGAAAACCCCCACGAGGACCCGGCCGACCAGCTGCTGCGCGAGCTGGGCGTTGAGCTCGGCGTCGGCGACAGCTACAAACGCACGCCCGTGGGCATCTTCTTCGGCGAGCCGGGCAAGACGGTGCCGGACCCGTTCTTCGGCGGTGAGGGGCCGGATCGCACCGGCTGTGAGCTGTGCGGACGCTGCATGGTCGGCTGCCCGCATGGGGCCAAGAACACGCTCGTCAAGAACTACCTGTACTTCGCCGAGAAGCTCGGCGCGCGGGTGATGCCCGAGCGCACCGTGCTCGACATCCGCCCGCTCGGCGCGGCCGACGGCAGCGACGGCTATGAGGTCGAAAGCGTGCGCTCGGGTGCGTGGCTGCGCAAGGACCGCCGCGTCCAGCGCGCTCGCGGCGTGGTCGTCTCGGCCGGCCCGCTGGGAACGAACAAGCTGCTGCAGCGCTGCCGTACGAAAGGCTCGCTGCCGCGCGTCTCCCAGCGCCTCGGCGAGCTGGTGCGCACGAACTCCGAGTCGATCCTGGCGGTGACGGTGCCGGAGGACTATCCGGAGGACCTGATCAAACGCGTCGCGATCACCTCCTCGATCTATCCCGACGCGAGCACGCACATCGAGACGGTCACCTACGGCGACGACGGCGACTCGATGCACCGCCTGAACACGCTGCTGGTGGGCGACGGAACGCGGGTGACGCGTCCGCTGAAGCTGCTTGTGCAGATCCTGCTGCATCCCAAGCGCCTCGCACAGGTGCTGTTCCCCAAACACTGGTCACGGCGGACGATCATCATCCTCGTGATGCAGACGCTCGACAACGCGATCGCGCTGCGGCCCCACAAAGGCCCGTTCGGGACGTTCTGGCTGAAGACCGAGCAGGACCCCGCACGCCCGATCCCGACGTTCATCCCGATCGCCAACAAGGCGGCCGAATGGTTCGCCACGCGCACCGGCGGCATCGCTCAGAGCTCATTCACCGAGGCGCTCTTCAACATTCCCACCACCGCGCACATCCTCGGCGGCGCGGTGATCGCGGCCAGCCCCGAGCAGGGCGTCGTGGATGCGCACCAGCGTGTGTTCGGCTACGAGAACCTGCTGGTGTGCGACGGCTCGGCCGTGCCGGCCAACGTTGGCGTCAACCCCTCCTTGACGATCACGGCGCTGGCCGAGCACGCGATGAGCCAGGTGCCGGCGGCGACAGCACTCGACGTGGCGGCCGCACCTCCGACGGTGGACACGCCCCTGGCAGCGCAGCCGGCGCACGGCACGTTGCCGGCGTAGCTATTCAGGCCTGGGCTCGTCCGCAGCGCCAAGCTCGGTGAGCGCGGCAAGGTCTTCCAGGTCGACCGCCCGCGCGGTGGCGCGCTTCATGCTGATCAGATCGTCGAGACCGGCGACGGCGAGATCGATGTCTCCGAGCCTGATCTCCAGGGCGCGTGCACGAAGCTCGTCGTAGGGCGGGGCGCCCGGCGCGTCGTGCAGCACGTCGATTGCCCCGTGCCGAGTCGAAAACTGCCGCAGGCTCGCGCGTGGCAGCGTACCTCCATCAATTTTCAGGCCCTGGCTACCGGGGTTGAGTATTCGAGCGTCGAGTGCATTCAGAGCATCGGCCAGCCGCCCCAGGTTGGAAGGGTCGGGCCTGGGATAGACATCGATGTCGACCGTCGTTCGTACGTGTCCGTGCGTCTGGACCGCGAGCCCGCCGACGATCACGTACTCGACGGCGTGGCCGGCAAGCGCTCTCAGGATCTGTTCCGCGTCGAGCGGCGTCTCAGTGTCCACAAAGCCGCTCTGCTCGGGCTTGGCGCAGGCGTCCGGCGAGGCGCTACGGAAGGCTGAGTCGGCGCTCGCTAGCGCAGACTGCTTCGAGCGGTAGGTACGAGCGAGGCCGCCGAGCTCAGCGTGCCGCTCCGCAGCCGCAGGCGCGCAGCGCCGCGCAGCGAGATCAGGGCGTTGAGCACGCTGTGGCTGTTGGCGTGCAGGCGCGCGATCGTCCGCCACGTGCCACCGGCACGCGTCTCGCGCTCGAGCACTGCCTGGGCGCGCGGGCGCATCAGCAGCGCCCACACTCGTACCTGCTTGGCGCTCACACGCAGTGGATCGAACGGCAAGCTGAAGCCCTGCAGGAACGGCTTGGGCCGGGCGCTTCCCGGGTTGCCGCCGATGCCGGCACTGTAGAGACCGGCGGGCCGCGGGTATTCGACCGTGCCGCCCGTGGGTGTGGCGGCGCGCACACCCGGATATGGGTCGACCAGGAACTGCCATGCGACTAGGCTCACGCCGGCCGCCCACAACCGGTGTAGCGCCCGTGACACCCACTGCGCCTGCAGCACAGCCGGCACGCCGTGCGGCGTCTGGGGCGCGCTTTCCCAGTTGAGCTCCGTCACCCAAACGGGCTTCACCCGGCGAGGCAGCGCCGTGCCCAGGCGCTCGGCCTGCGTGAGCAGGCGTGTGATCTTGGCGGCGTCGGATATCGACACGTCAAGCGAGGATGGAGCCGGAACGTTGGGGTCCCCGACCGACAGCGGATGGAAAGCGAGCACGTTGAAATGGGGCGGTTCAGGGCAGCTCGCGAACGGAGAGCGACGCGCGCCGTCCCGGCGGCTCGAGCCCGGCCCAAGGCACAACAGTTCTCTGAGGAAGCGCACCGGCTGCATGCGCCCGGCGCCTTCGGGGTCGCCGTTGGGGGCGACCCCGGCGGCGATCACAGTATCGCTGGGCTCGACGGACTTGATACCCGCGTAGAAACCGTTGAGCATTTCCCGGTAGAGCAGCGCCGAGAACGCGACCCAGCGTCTTTGCTCGATGACCCATTGGGGCTCCAGGTAGCGCGAAAGGTTGGGCTCGTTCCACCCTTGGAACAGCCTCACGCGTGGCAGCACGCCCCCGGGAGCCAGCGGATCGGGGAACGACCCGTCGTAGCGTCGTGCGAGCGCCGTCGCGAATTCTCCAAGCGCCGCCGGGCTGGGCGCCCAGCTGCCGGGGTAGGCATAGGGCCAGCGCGGGGAAGCTTCGGCGAAGGCAGGGGAGTGGGAGACGACCAGCAGTGGGGTCAAACCAGCGGATACAGCGCTCAGAACAGCTGCGTCGATCGGCGCAAAGCGATAGTCGACGCTGGCGGGATCGGATGCATCGAAGCTCGTCGGCGGGTCTTCAGCGACCGCCCCGCGCCAGTCGACGGGGATACGCACGACGCTCGCTCCCGTTTCGCGGATCCGCGTCATCGCGAGCTCGCGAACATCCGCTGCTTCGTTCAGGGGCAGTGTGCCTTCGGAGATGCCACGGGTGAGGCCGGACCGCGAAAACGGCCCGTACAGCAGCATCCGGTCTTGCGCGCGCGTCGGTCGCGGGCTCGTGGCGGCGCCTGGTCCTCCGGTCGGCGGTTCCACACCATATGAGCGTGGTGGTCCTTCGGGGCCCCCGCTTGACGGGGTCGGGAGAACGGGCGGTGGCTGCAGCCACACGAGCGCCGACAGCATCATGCCCAGCGTCTGTGAGACGATCGGCAGTGCCCTAGCGACGGAGCAAGATCGTGTGGTGGGCGAGGTTGATCTTGGCGCCTGAATCGCTGCGTAGCGTAGTGATCAGCACGAGCTTCGCGTTCCTGGCCGACTTGAGCTTGAGACGCCCCTTCTTGGTGACCTTCAACGACACGGTGACGGTGCCCGCGCTGCTCGCCACGACGGCGCCGCGTGCTACAAGCAGCGCCGGTGGAGGCTTCTCGTGGTGTTTGCTCGAGGCCGCCAAGGCCGGCAGCCTGCCGCCCTCCAGGTAGAGGTCCTGGGTGACCGTGCCGGGCTGGTTGATCGTCACGTGGTCATGCCATCCAGATTTCAACAGTGACCGGATCGTGAAGTAGGGCAGCTTCAGTACCAAGCCGGCAAGCAGCGGAGGCAGAGGCAGAGGCGGAGGCAGAGGCAGAGGCGGCACGACTGCCGGCGGGCAACTGCCGACGGGACGGGACGTTTCGCTGGTGTAGTCGAAGATGGCGCCGCCGGCGAGCGGCGTTTCGAGCGCCTCGATCGCGGTCACGGTCTGCCCGGCTTCAACGGGAGCCAGGAAGCTGCCACCGAAGGTCGTGCCGGAAAGCATCGTGACCTGCGCATGCTGGAACTTCGATTCCACCACACGCGAGCCGTACTTTTCGATCTGCACAGCAAGCGCTACGGCCTTGCCTTTGACTGTCTCTCCCAGCGTGTTTTGACCTGAGAAATTCGTCGAGCCCACACACACTGTGGGATCCATCGACGGCAGCCCATCGTAAACGACCGATCCGTAGATAGCGCCGCTCGACGATTCCAGGTTAACCAGGTCACCTACCTGTGGAACCTGCGACATCCCCGTGTTGCCGCCGCTGAGATGACTCCTGGCTATCACGACGCCGCCACGCACGATCGACACCTGAATCGGGCTTTCGTCGCTGGCGCTAGCGCTGGTGTATTCGATCGGATTTTCGGGGAGAGTTGTCTCGCCCTCGATGATCTTGAGGCTGTAGACCGGCGGCCCCGACGACCGTGCCGATGCGGACACCGCGAGCATGCCGGACACAAGCATCGCAATACCTGCCTCCAGGCAAATCAGGCGGCTGATCGGTCCGAAAGGGCGCAAGAAGAAGCCGCAAGTTCTCATAGGACGCAACCCAAATCGTTCGATAGCGGGCAAACACTTAGGCTCAGCGTCGAACCTGGACGCAAAGCATAGATACGCAGCCGGCGGAAAAGTCCGAGTTGGGCGCGCGGCTAGGCTTACAAGCGCCCACCGGCCATCGCCGGCAGGATCACCAGCGTGTCGGTCTCGCCGACGGCTGTGTCGAGCCCGTCGAGCACGCGTACGTCCTCGTCGTTGAGGTACACGTTGACGTAGCGGTTGAGCGCGCCGTCGGCCGAGAACAGCTGGTCCTGGGTGGACGGGTGGTTGGCAGCGAGGTCGCGCAGCACGTCGCCGACGTTGCCGCCGGAAGCACCGACCTCCTTCTCGCCGCCAACGGAGGCACGGAGAACCGGGGGTATCTTGATCGTCGCCATGTTCAGGGAATGATTAGCAGGCCGAGCGCCGACCAGCGCTCCGCTAGCCGGCCGCGGCGCAGAATGCCTCGTAGTCAGGGAACACGCCCATCTCCTCGTCGGCGATGTCGTCGGCATCGCGCGAGCAGATCGGGCACTCGGGGTCGCGATGGACCTTGACCTCGGTGAGCGTCGCCCCGAGCGCGTCGTACAGCAGCAGGCGCCCGATTGCGGGGTCGCCGATGCCGAGCAGCAGCTTGACGACCTCGGTGGCCTGCAGCAGGCCCATCGTGCCGGGCAGCACGCCGAGCACGCCGTTGGCTCCGCACGACGGGGCCAGCTCAGCGGGCGGCGGCTCGCGGAACAGGCAGCGGTAGCAGGGGCCGTCGTACGGCTTGAACACCGACAGCTGCCCGTCGAAGCCGAGGATCGACGCCGACACGACGGGGATCTGCAGGCGCACGCTGGCGTCGTTGAGCAGATAGCGCGTGGGGAAGTTGTCGACGCCGTCGACGATCACGTCGTAGCCGTCGATGATCTCCATGATGTTCGACGCGTCGATGCGTGTCTGGTACTTGACGACGTTGACGTCGGGGTTCAGCGCGCGGATCGTCTGCTCGGCAGAGTCGACCTTGGGGGTGCCGATGCGCTCGGTGTCGTGGATCACCTGGCGCTGCAGGTTGGACAGGTCGACGACGTCGTCATCGACGATGCCGAGCGTGCCGACGCCGGCGGCCGCGAGGTACAGGGCGGTCGGCGAGCCGAGCCCACCGGCGCCGAGCAGCAGCACCTTGGCGTCGAGCAGCTTCTGCTGACCCTCGACGCCGATCTCCGGGATCAGGAGGTGGCGCGAGTAGCGCTCGCGCTGTTCGGCGCTGAGCGCACGCGGAACCTCGACGTCGTAGCCGCGGTCCTTCCACAGCGTGATGCCACCGGTCATCGAGCGCACGTGCTCGTAGCCGAGATCCTGTTCGAGCGTCCGCGCTCCGTAGGCGGAGCGGTTGCCGGAGGCGCAGTAGAGGATCACCTGCGAGGAGCGATCGGGCACGACGCCTTCGATCCTCGTCTCCAGATAGCTGCGCGGGACGTGCTTGGCCCCGGGCAGGTGCCCGGCGGCGTACTCCTCGGTCTCGCGTACGTCGATGACCGCCACGCCCTCGTGCATCAGCTCGGCGACCTCAGATGGATCGACCTCTTGCACTTCGCTCTTGACTCGGCGGAGAAGCTCCGCGCCTGACGGGCTCATCTAAACTCCTAAACCAGGGTCGGGATTCAGGGACTTCATAAAGTGTAGCGACCTTTGGCGAGCTTGCGGGTCGCCGCACGCGGTCCCCCGTGCAGCTGTCCTCGCCGCAGTTCTGTATCACCATAGTTATACAGGGTTTGTTTTTGCGAACAAGAAGAACAGCCGCCGAGCCAGCGGCCGAGTCCTGGCTCAGGAGACGAGCACCGAGTCCTCGCTCAGGAGACGAGCAGGTACGTGAAGCCGACGGCGCTCGGGCTGGCGGTCCTGGAGCCTTCGTAGGTGGCGTTGGCACGCCATTGGCCGACGGCCGGCGCCGTGAACGGCACGCTGGCGAGCCCGCCGCTGACGAACGCGTGGGCTTCGCGGTAGAACTGCCAGCCGAACACGGGGTCGAAGCGTTCGATGACGACGCTGACCGGGCCCGACGCCGCGGGTGAGACCTTGACGTCGATCCCGAGCGGCGTGCCGGGCACGGCTTTGGCATCGCTGAAGGAGACGCTGGTGGCTGTGATCGTGCGTGACTCGCGTGTGAGCGTGAACCTGCCTGCGGTGTCGCCGTGCACCGACACGACCGCGTAGTAGGTGCCGGGGACCAGCTGCTGCTGGAGCGTCTGCGAGCCGCCGCCTTCGCAGCTGCAGTTGATGACGTCGCCGTTCTGGTTGCGCAGCTGCAGCTTCAGTTCTGCCGATTCGGGGGCACGCAGCTTGAGCGTCAGGTTGGAGTGACTGGTGACCTGCATGAGGTACAGGCGCAGCACCTGTGAGCTGCGTGAGCTGAGGTAGCCGCGTGCGCGGCCGTAGTTGGACAGCAGCAGCCCCGGAGCCGTCTCGTCGGAGCCGGCGGGCGCGACCTGCAGGTGAAAGCGCTGAACGCCGCGATGGGAGAGGCGCGGCGTGATCTCGAAGCTGTAGCGCCCGCCCTTGCCGGCGGCTGGCGTGAACAGCCGATAGCCGCCGCATTGGATCTGCAGCAGCGAGGAGCCCGCGCGGCCCCCGGCTTCAGGTTCTTCTTCTTCGCCGCCGAAGGAGGTGGTGCCGGGGGCGAACAGCGCACCGCTGACGCACGCGCCCCTGGTCTCGTTGGCGAGGCTGATGAGGTAGCTGACGCCCGCGTGCAGGGTCACGGCGTAGGCAGCGTTGATGTTCTGGATGCGGTCGACCCGACCGCTGGCGCCGCCGGCAGGCAGCGGTGAGCCGGGCGGCTGCACGGCGGGGGTGGGCAGGAACACTTCGAGCGTGAACGCGGCGAGCTGCGAGCTCTGCAGCGCGGCGACGCGGATGTCGTAGAGGCCGTTCTTGGAGGCGCGGAAGGAGAAGGATGCTTTGCCGTTGGCGTCGGTCTCCTGACAGCCGACGGAGGTCAACTGCGAACGCACGGCGTGATAGACGTCGACCGTGGCGTCAAGCGAGCCGGCGGCGGCGAGGTGGAGCGCGATGCGATGTGCGGCGGGAAGGCGCACGCTGTACCAAACGGAGTGACCGGTGGGAACGCTGCACGCCGATTCGCGTTCGCCGGCTTCTGTGGTGGCGCCGACGGTGGTGCCGTTGATCGACGCGGGAAGCGTGTGGATCGCCTGCGCGCCCGCGAGCACGTCGTTGGCAGGCTGCGTCGGCGACGGCGGGCCCGAGTTGACCGGGGCTGGGCCTTCACCGGAGGCTCCGGCTGCGAGCAGCATCAAGGTCGCGAGGGCGAAGACGAGCACGCCCGCCAGCTTCCGAGCCGTCGCCGCCGCAGAGCGCGTGCCTACCCCCATCTGTCGGGATATTACGCTCGTGCTCGGCCGCCACCCGCGTCCGCGCCCACGGCCCCCCACACGCTCGCGACCCGTTGCGCCGCCTCAGCTACTGGCGACGCCTCATCTACTCTGACCGGCATGCTCTGGGAACGACAGAATGGCGAGCCTGCGCAAGGACGCGCCGTCGCGCTCGCCGCTACGACGGTCGCGACGATCGTGCTCGCGGTGGTGCTCGCGGCGGTCATCTGGCGCGCATCCGAACACGGCTCGTCCGCGGCCCACTCGGTCGTGTCCGCCACCGGCCCCGCATCGCCGTTCGCAGGCGCGGTTTTTCCGGCGAACATCACGGCCCCATCTTTCACCCTGCACGACCAGCAGGGTCGCAACGTGTCGCTCGCCCAGTATCGCGGCCACGTGGTCGTGCTGACGTTCCTGTACCCGACGTGCGGCGCTCCGTGCGTGCTGATCGCTCAGCAGATCCGCGGCGCGCTCGACGAACTGGACGCGCGCGTGCCGGTGCTGATCGTGAGCGCCGACCCCGCCTCGGACTCGCCTGCGCACGTGCACCGGTTCCTCTCCGAAGCGGCGCTGAGCGGGCGCGCGCAGTACCTGTCGGGGACGCTCGCGCAGCTGCGACACGTGTGGACTGCGTACGACGTCAAGCCGGCGAGCGCCGGCTCGCGCGTATTCGACGAATACGCGTCGGTGCTGCTGATCGACCCGTCCGGCTCCGAGCGCGTGGTGTTCGAGTCAGAACAGCTGACGCCGGAATCGCTGAGCCACGACATCCAGCTGCTCAGGGGAGATCGCACCCACCCTTGATACCCTAGCTGCCAGGTAGGAAATCTTGCGATGATGTTCTCAACCAAGGCAGAGTACGGGGTACGGGTGATGGTCGAGCTTGCTCGACGCGTCGGTGACGACCCCGTGCCGCTGGCCGAGATCGCAGCGCACGACGGCCTGCCGCTGGCGTATCTGGAGCACCTCGTGGCGCGCCTGCGCAAGGCCGGCCTCGTGGACTCGCGCCGAGGCTCGCGCGGCGGCTACATGCTGGCGCGCCCGGCGGACGCGATAACGATGGCGGAGGTGGTCGAGGCGCTGGAGGGCTCGATCGCGCCGATCGAGTGCATCTCGGAGGCGGCGGACGGGTCGATCGTGTGCGCGCGCGAGTCGAGCGCCGACCACGTGTGCCCGACGAAGCTGCTGTGGACGCGCGTGCGCGTGTCGATCGTGCGCACGCTGCGCGAGACGACGCTCGCTGACCTGCTGGTCAACTCATTGCACCCCTCCCTACCCGGGCTGAGCGAGACGGCGGGACCAGCGCTGCCGACGCTCGGCGCACAACCGCTGGCAGCCGAACCCCGACCATCAACCCTGACGACCGGAGCCTGAGCACAGAACATGGCCGACCTAGAGATCAGAGACCTGTACGTACGCACCGACGAGCGCGAGATCCTGCGCGGCGTCAATCTGGAGATCAACCGCGGCGAGATACACGCGCTGATGGGCCCGAACGGCTCGGGCAAGTCGACGCTGGCGAACACGCTGCTCGGACACCCCTCCTACGAGATCACGGAGGGCTCGATCACGTTCAAGGGCGAGGACATCACCGAGGCGGAGCCCCACGAGCGCGCGAAGGCGGGCCTGTTCCTGGCGTTCCAATACCCGGTGTCGATCCCCGGCGTGTCGGTTGCGAACTTCCTGCGAATGGCGATCAACGCCAAACGCGAGGAGCCGATCCAGGTGAAGGAGTTCCGCACGCAGCTGCAGCACGCGATCGAGCTGCTGGACGTGGACCGTGCGTTCACCTCGCGCCACCTCAACGACGGCTTCTCCGGCGGCGAGAAGAAGCGCGCGGAGATCCTGCAGATGGCGATGCTCGCACCGGATATCGCGATCCTCGACGAGACGGACTCAGGCCTCGACATCGACGCGCTGCGCACGGTGGCCGAGGGCGTGCAGAAGCTGCACGACGAGCAGGGGCTGGGCGCGCTGATCATCACCCACTACCAGCGGATCCTGCATTACGTGCAGCCGCAGTTCGTGCACATCCTGATGGACGGGCAGATCGTGCTGGAGGGCGGTGTGGAGCTGGTCGAACGTCTCGAGCGCGAGGGCTACGACCAGATTCGCCAGGAGGTTGGCGCGGGCGCGGCCGGTGCGGTGGCGGCCGGTGACAGCAGTGTCTGATCCTGGTACACCGACCAAGGTCGCGGCGGGCGCATCAACGAACGGAGCGGCGCCGGCGGCGGGGGCGGCAGCTGTACAGGTGAAGGCGGGCCGCCATCGTGAGGCGACGCTGTACGAGGCGCTGCATGGCGCCGGCGCGGGCGACGGGCGCACGCTCGAGCAGCTGCGCGAGGCTGCGCTGCAGGTGTATGAGACATCGGAGCTGCCGGTGTGGCGGCGCTCGGGCTTCTGGAGCACGAGCCTGCAGGATCTGGACCTCGATGCCTTGCAGACGAGCGTGTCGGAGAACGGCGTGCCGGACGTCGTCACAAGGACGCTCCCGGACAGGCCTCGAGCGGGACGGATCGTCCAGAGCGCGGGCGCGATCGTGGGGCTGGAGCTCGACGCGGAGCTCGCGGGCCAGGGCGTGATCCTGTGCTCGCTCGAGCAGGCGTTCGAGCAGCACGGCGAGCTCGTGTCGCAGTGGTACTCCAAGCGCACGCCGATCGACCGCCACAAGCTGGAGGCGGCGAACGCGGCGTTCTGGACTGGCGGCGCGTTCCTGTACGTCCCGGCGGGAGTTGTCGTGGAGGCGCCGTTTGAGATCGTGTACGCGATCGACCGCGCCGGTATCGCGCAGTACGGGCGCACGCTGGTGCTTGGCGGCCCGGCGAGCGAGTTCCGGGTCCAGGAGTACGACCTGGCGGAGGACTTCGAGGGACAGGCGCTGCACGCGGGCGCGTTCGAGTGCTACCTGCAGGACGGCGCGCGCTGCCGCGTGGCGCAGTTTCAGGACTGGGGCTCCGGCGAAGTGTTCGACGTCTCGACGCGCTTCGTGGGCGTCGGCCGCGACGCCTACTGCCACTGGCTGCCGGCGCTGCTGGGCGGCCATCTGGTGCGCCAGCACCTGGAGCTGGCGGTGACCGAGAAGGGCGGCGACATGGCGTTTCGTGGCCTGTTCTTCGCGGAGGAGCACGAGCACCTGGACGTGTTCGCGGTCGATCTGCACGAAACTGGGCCGTCGGGCGGCGACGTGCACTGGCGTGGGACGGCGACGGGCGAGAGCCGCGCGAGCTTCGAGGGGCTGATCCAGATCGACCCGGGCGCGCAGCAGACGCACACCTACCTGCAGATCCACTCGATGATGCTCTCGCCGAAGGCGCGCATCGACGCGATCCCGTCGGTGCTGGTCTCGGCTGACGACGTGTCGGCGTCCCACGGCGGCACGGTCGGCGAGCTCGACGAGACGGCGATCTTCTACATGCAGTCGCGCGGCCTCGACCGTCCGACGGCTGTGAGAGTGATCGTCGAGGGCTTCTTCGAGCCGCTGGTCGTGGAGCTGCAGGACGAGGCGCTCGAGGAGCTCGTGCGCGGCAGGGTCGCCGAGAAGCTGGCGGCGGCGCGCGAGGACATCGAGACGTATGCGACCAGTCGCTGAGAGCGACGGCCGATGAGCGGCGCCGCGACCGTCGCGGGCGCGCTGGACGTGCGCGCCGACTTTCCGATCTTCTCGCGGAGATCGAGTGCCCACCCACACACGCCACTGGTGTATCTGGACTCGGGCGCGACCTCGCAGAAGCCACAGGTCGTGATCGACGCGCAGGCCGACCACCTGCGCCGCCACAACGCGAACGTGCACCGCGGTGTGTACGCGCTGGCGCAGGAGGCTGATGCGGCCTATGACGGCGCGCGCGCGCTGGTGGCCGGGTTCGTGGGTGCCGAGCCAAGGACGACGATCTTCACGAAGAACGCGACGGAGGCGATCAACCTGGTGGCCTACTCGTGGGGTCGCGCGAACGTCGGCGCCGGCGACGCGGTGCTGATCACGCAGATGGAGCACCACGCAAACCTGGTGCCGTGGCAGGTGCTGTGCCGCGAGCGTGGCGCGAGCCTGCGCTACCTCGAGGTCGACACGCGCGGCGAGCTGTCGCTGGCGGCGCTCGACGCGGAGCTGGAACGCGGCGACGTGCGGCTGGTGGCGTTCGCGCACATGTCGAACGTGCTCGGGACGATCAACCCGGTCGGCGAGATCGCCGCGCGCGTCCGTTCGGCGGGCGCCGTGTCGTTGATCGACGGCGCCCAGGCGGTGCCGCAACTGCCGGTGGACGTGCAGCGGATCGGCGCGGACTTCTACGCGTGGACCGGCCACAAGGCGTTGGGGCCGACGGGGGTCGGCGTCCTGCACGGGCGCGCGGAGCTGCTCGAGCGGATGCCGCCGTTCCTGACGGGGGGCGACATGATCGCGTCGGTTGACTTCCTCGAGACGACGTGGAACGAGCTGCCGTACAAGTTCGAGGCGGGCACACCGCCGATCGCGGAGGCGGTCGGCCTGGGCACGGCCGTCGAGTATCTGCAGGCGCTTGGCATGGAGCGCGTGCGCGCCCACGAGCGCTCGTTGACCGCGTACATGCTCGAGCGTCTGGCAGAGGTGCCGGGGCTGCGCGTCGTGGGGCCGCCGGACGCCGACGCGAGGGGTGGCCTGGCGTCGTTCACGATCGACGGCATGCACCCCCACGACATCGCCGAGCTCGCTGACCGCGCAGGCGTCTGCATCCGTGCCGGGCACCACTGCGCGCAGCCGCTGATGCGCTGCCTCGGCGTGGGCGCGACCGCACGCGCAAGCGTGGGCGTGTACAACGACCGCTCGGACATCGACGCGCTGGTCGATGCGCTGCAGGCGGGCCGCGAAGTGTTTGGGCTCTGATGGACGACCTGTACCGCGACTACATTCTCGATCATTACAAGCGGCCTCGGAACTTCGGGGAGCTCGAGCCGCACGACCTCGAGGCGCTGGAGCACAATCCGCTTTGCGGCGACGAGCTGGGCGTGCACATCCGTGTCAGCGACGACCGCATCGAGGAGCTCCGCTTCCACGGCCACGGATGCGCGATCTCGCAGGCGTCGGCGTCGATCGCCTCGGAGGAGCTGAAGGGCATGACGCTGCAGGAGGTCGGCGAGCTGGACGCGGACTGGATGATCGACCTGCTCGGCATCCCCGTGTCGGCGACGAGGCGCAAGTGCGCGCTGCTGAACCTGAAGGTGGTGCGCGGCGCGGTCACCGGCGATCACGACTGGCCGACCTGAGCCTGCGCGACACGCCTGCAACGGCAGCCGCGGCAACCGCGTGGCTGCGATATCAGGTAAATTCGTGGTCGACACGCGTTTCACGGACTCGGCGGGCGCTTCGCATTTCCAGAGCCGGTTCGAATGTGGAGGTGTCCAGTTCGAAACGACAGGCTTGCGGCCGGGGTGGACAGCCCGGTCAACGTCATGAGCGGCACAGCCGTGACGACGTTCGCGGAAAGCAACGGCAGTGAACAGGATTTGGAAACGACCGCCTTCACACCGATGCAGGTCGGACCATTCCACTCGCAGGAGATCGGAGAAGCCGCAACCACCTACTCCAGTGCGATCGAGATCAAGCCCGAAAGCCCAAGATTTACGCCCAAGTGGTGGTCTGAAGGGAAACTTTTGACCGGTTCGGAATCGATCGCGGAAGCGACCACCGTCACGGCGCCTTTCAAACTGACACTTACGCAGGAAAAAATCTCTGGAATCGGCAGCATCCAGTGCAGCGAAGCCAAGGTCAAAGGCGGGACGATCGAACCGCCGAGCACCCGGACCGAAAGCGCTGTCGAATACGCGGGCTGCAAGGTATACGAGCCCAAGCCCAAGGTTCACCTCAGCTCCGGGAAGCTGTGGTCCGCCCTCTAGGCGAGTCACGTCGAGCAGTGGTTTGGCCCTGGGGACGACCGACCCCGGGCCAACCGCTCGGCGCGGGCCGGAGACGGCGCCTTGAGGAGTGACACGCCCGGGGCGGCTGCCATCCGAGCGGTGATCGTGGGCTCCGTCCAGGGGGTGGGCTTCCGCGAGGCCACCGGGCGCCGGGCGCACGAGCTCCGCTTGACGGGTTGGGTGCGTAACGCGGACGACGGCAGCGTCGAGGTGCACGCCGAGGGGTCGGACGCGGCAATCGAGGCCCTCGTCTCGTTCCTGCACGAGGGTCCGCGGGGAGCTGCCGTCGCCGAAGTCGCGGTGGCTGAAGCGAAGGTCGAGGGCCATGAGCAGTTTGCGATTCGCGGCGTCAGCGCAGGCGTGTTCGTCGTGCAGCAGCACGCCGCCACGACGCGTCACTTCGACCTGCGTCTCGAGGTCGATGGCGTGATGCGCTCTTGGGCGGTGCCCAAGGGCCCGTCGCTGGACCCTGCGGTCAAGCGCCTGGCGGTGCAGGTCGAGGACCACGACCTCGAGCACAACTCGTTCGAGGGTCGCACCGAGCACGGCGGCGTGATGATCTGGGACCGCGGGGAGTACGAGCAGGGCGGTCGCGTGGCGTGGCCGCAGGCGCTCGAGCGCGGTCACGCGGTGTTCGTGCTGCACGGCGAGAAGCTGCGCGGCGGCTTTGCCTTGCAGCGCACACGGCCTGGGTCGAAGCCGCAGTGGCTGCTGCTGAAGCGCCGCGACGAGCAGGCGCTCCCGGGTTCGGACATCGTCGCCGAGCAACCCTCCTCGGTGCTCAGCGGCCGCACCCTCGACGAGCTTCTGCGCGACCAAAGCTGAGTCGCGGCCAGCCTACGCCCGCGTCAGGCCCCGATCGAAACGTGTCCCGGCTGAGCGGCCACGCGCTCGAGCCACGCCGTGATGCCTCGATAGCCGGACAGCTCGAACCCACCCTCGCCCGCAACGTGTGTGTAGGCGTAGAGCGCGATGTCGGCGATCGTGTAGGTGTCGGCTACGAGGAACTCCCTGGATGCGAGCTCGCGCTCCATCGCCTCCAGCGCCGCGTAACCCGCCTTGCGACGTGCCTCGATCTCGCCCGCCGGCGCCGGCGTGGCGGCGACGGCGACCCAGAACCTGACGACCGCGATGTTGGGCTCGTGGCTGTACTGCTCGAAGAACATCCACTGCAGTAGCTTCGCGCGCTGGAATGGGTCGGCGGGAACGTACGCCGTGCCCTCCCCCAGCCACCAGAGGATTGCGTTGGACTCAGCCAGGGAGCGCCCGTCGTCGAGCACGAGCGCCGGAACCCGTAGCGCCGGATTGAGACCTCCCAGCAGCTCAGCGCGATTCGATCGGTCGACGACGTCGACCTCGCGGCGCTGGTAGGCGAGGCCGAGGTGCGCGAGGAGCAGCCGGACCTTGTAGCAGTTGCCCGAAACCTGGGAGTTGTAGAGCAGCATAATTCCTGACCATGGTACTGTGACTATGGTCATGTCTGCCCGCATCGTCTCGGCGAGTCAATTCAAGGCGCAGTGCTTGGCGATGCTCGACGAGGTGGCGAGCACCGGTGAGGAGATCGTGATCACCAAGCGCGGCCGCGCCGTCGCGCGCGTGTCCGCCGCAAAGGCACCGGAAAGCCTGCGAGGCTCGGTCACATTCAACGTGTCCGACGACGAGCTCGTCGAGCCACTCGAGATAGCGTGGAACGCCACCGCGGCGTGATCGTGCTCGACACGCACGCCTGGCTGTGGTGGCTCACCGCGCCGGAGCATCTGTCGGAGCAGGCACGGGCGGCGATCGATCAGGCGCCCAGCGTCGGCGTATCGACGATGAGCGCCTGGGAGCTGGCGATGCTCGCCGTGCGCGGACGCATCTCGCTCGACCGCGATATCGGCCTGTGGGTTCGCCAGGCGCTCGCGCAAGCGCGCGTCGAGGCGCTGGCGCCAAGCGCAGAGATCGCTGTCGCGGCGGCGCTGCTCGACTCGCGTTCCTTCCCCGGAGACCCGGTCGATCGCCTGATCTATGCGACCGCCCGCGCGACGGACGCCCGCCTGATCACCCGCGACCGCGCGATTCGCGCGTTCGATCCGGTGGCGACGCTCTGGTGAAACCTGCCAGCCTCGATACAATTCCTACTGCACAGCACAGGATTGCCCAGCGAACCGCCAGCGAGGAGTCTCATGGCCACGATTGACAGCACGAAGATCGCAAAGCCCAGCCCGATCGTCGAGGACGACCAGGGTCAGCTGCGCGCCCGTCAGGGGATCTCGCGCGAGGTCGTGACCGAGCTGTCGAAGATCAAGGGCGAGCCCGACTGGATGGCCGAGAAACGGCTGAAGTCGCTGGAGATCTTCGAACGCAAGCCGATCCCGACATGGGGGCCGGACCTGAGCGGCCTGAACCTCGACGACCTCGTCCTGTACTCGCCGCCGACCGCAGGGCGCTTCAACAGCTGGGACGACGTGCCGGAGGAGATGAAGCAGACCTACGAGGACCTCGGCATCCCCCAAGCCGAGCGCGAGCACCTCGCGGGCGTCGTCGGCGTGTGGCGCCAGGAGCCCGTGTACGAGGGCCTGAAGGAGGAGTACGCCAAGCAGGGCATCCTGTTCTGCTCGATGGACACGGCGATCACCGAGTACCCGGAGCTGGTGCAGAAATACTTCATGACCAAGTGCGTGCCGGCGCAGGACAACAAGTTCTCGGCGCTGCACGGCGCGGTGTGGTCGGGCGGAGCCTTCTGCTACGTCCCCAAGGGCGTCAAGTGCGACCTGCCGCTGCAGTCGTACTTCCGCATGGAGGGCGCCGGCGAGGGCACCTTCGAGCACACGCTGATCGTGGCCGACGAGGGCTCCGAGGTGAACTACATCGAGGGCTGCACCGCACAGACCTACAGCGTCAACTCGATGCACTCGGCCGTCGTCGAGATCTTCGTGCACGAGGGCGCCAAGGCGCGCTACACGACCGTGCAGAACTGGTCCAAGGACGTCTACAACCTCAACACCAAGCGTGCGATCGTCGACGCCGAGGGTACGGTCGAGTGGGTCGGCGGCTCGATGGGCGCCAAGTACGTGATGCTCTACCCGGGCTCGTTCTTGATGGGCGAGGGCGCGCGCGCAGATCACCTGAACGTGGGCGTGGCCGGCAAGGGCGTGCACAAGGACACCGGCGCGAAGGTCGTGCACCTGGCGCCGAACACGACGTCGAACATCCTCGCCAAGTCGATCTCCAAGGACGGCGGCATCATGGGCTACCGCGGCCTGGTCAAGATGGGCCACAACTCGGCCGGCTCCAAAGCGCGGGTGCAGTGCGATGGGTTGATGATGGACGGCGAATCGAAATCGGACACCTGGCCCGACATTCAGATCCAGAACCCGCACGTGACGGTCGCCCACGAGGCCACCGTCGGGCGCATCTCCGACGACCAGCTGTTCTACATGGGCTCGCGCGGCTTCACCGAGGACGAGGCGGCGGCGATGATCGTCAACGGCTTCATCGAGCCGGTGACGAAGGAGCTGCCGATGGAGTACGCGGTCGAGCTCAACCGGCTGATTCAGTTGGAGATGGTCGGCTCCATCGGCTGAGAGGCGCGATTCACTGCGCCTGCCGGCGTCCTCGATCTGGCTCGCCTGTGCCCCGAAGCGGTGTGTGCGCAGCACACTTCGCTCACTGCGTCCTTGGCAGGCTTGTGACTCACACCCCTCAAGGGCGTATTGAGCAGCAATGCGTGCACCTGTTGACACGATCTCTGCGCCGCCGTTTCCCAGTGGGCCGTGGGTCAACGCGAGCGGGCCGCCGTCGATTCTCAAGCGGGGCAAGCCGATGCTTGTCGAGTTCTGGGACTTCTGCCGGCCGAACTCGCTGCGCACGCTGCCGTACCTGAAGGCTTGGCACGAGCGTTACGCTCCGGGCGGCCTGCGCGTGATCGGTGTGCACTGTCCCGGCTTCGACGCCTCGAGCGACGAGCAGGCCGTGCGGGACGCGGTTGCGCGCTTGGGCATCGAGTACCCGGTGCTGATCGACAGCGAGCTGGAAACGTGGCAGGACTACGGCAACGAAGGCTGGCCGTCGCGCTACCTGTTCGACGGCCGGGCACGGCTGTTCGAGTACCACTACGGCGAGGGTGGCTACACAGAAACGGAGCTCGCGATCCAGGAGCTGCTGGGGGTCACGCGCGAGCCGCTCGCGCCGCTGCGCCCAGAGGACACACCGGGCGCGCTGCTCGTGCCGCAGACGAAGGACCAGGAGGGGCCGTACTCGGGGCTGTACGAGGCTGGCGGCGTATGGGCGGTGCTCGAGGGCGCCGGCGTCGTAGCCGTGAACGGCGGCTTGACTGCCGGCGGCGCGGAGGTCATGGTCACGCACCCGGGCGCGTACCCGTTGCTCGAGCACGCGAAGCACACGAGCGGCTCACTCGAGCTCGTGATCGGCAGCGGCGTGCGTTGCCTCGCCACCTGCTTTACGCCGGGGATCCCCCCTGGCTGACGAAGCCAGGGGCGACTTGCTAGCGCTCTCGCTGCCGGGCGGCACCCTCGTTGACGCTCGCGTCTCGGTGTGAGGGCTCGGTGTGAAGCTGGCCGTGCGTGCGGTCCTGCAGCAGGCGCGTGACCCGCGGCGGACCGTCATCGTCCACGAGCACGCACACCCCCGGCCAGTATGGGCTCTCGCCGGGCCGTGCGGTCAAGAAGATCGGCGCATAGGTCCAGCTGCCGGCGTTCACCAGGCGCGCACCGTCACGGCCGCGCCACTCGAGCTCGTCATCCCCGGGAAGCGGTCCCGTGCGATGGGTGTGACCGAAGACGACGTACGCATCGCCCAGGCCGACGCGCGCCGCCACCTCCCCCATCGCCCGCAGGCCCGCGCGGCACAGCTCGTCCGCTGAAAGGTCGGCGCGCAGCGCGCCGATGCCCGCGCGGTTGAGCCCCGCGACGGTGAGCGTGAACGCCCCGACGATAGCTTGAGCGCGCAGCCAGCGACCCAGATCGCGATACCCACTGAGCCCGCCCCTGTCTGCTCGCAGGGCGTTCCAGGCCGTGACGGTGGCACCGCCGTTCAGCGCGGCGCCCGTCGAGCCGTCCCGCGCGACGGCGTCGCGCCAGGCGAACACCGGCGCGACGGTCGACTCGTAGTCGGCGACCGAGTCGAACTCGCTCGCCGGGCGTCCCAGCACCCGGCTCATGATTCCGACGCTCAGACGCTCGAGCGTCGGCACCGTCAGATGGCAGTCGAGGTAGTGCCCGTGCGTGGCATACACGTCGGGGCGCACCCACAGGCCGGGGTAGGCGACGCGCAGCCGCGCCGGCGAGACCCAGGCGGCGATCCGCTCCAGCGCGGGCGAGACCAGCGCCGGCTCGAGCAGCTGCTCGACGCCGAGGTCCTGTGCCTCGTCCTCCTCGCCGCGCCGCGCGAGCCACGGTTCGACGAGCGCGTGATCGTGGTTGCCGGCGACGATCACGATCTCCCTGCCGGCGAGCGCCTGCCCGATGTCCTCGAAGAACGGGCGCGCAGCGGCCAGCGCATCGCGCATCGGTCCGTGTCGCAGCTCCAGAACATCTCCGAGGAGAACCACGCGCTGCGCATCCGCCACGGCGTCGAGCAGCGCAGCGCGTAGCTCGGGGCGCCGCAGCAGGTCGACGCGCGAGACGCTCCCAAGATGCAGGTCCGAGACGATCAGCGTCTGCATTGCTGACCCCGTGCGCACGGGCTGCGCCGCCGTTGGGGCGGCACCGCCGAACGGCCTGCGTGGCTCAGGAGGAGGCTCCGGCGACGCCGTCCGGGCGCGGCGCCGCTGTGACGGCGTCGCGTACCTGCTTGGGAAGCATGAAGCGGACGTCCTCGCGCACGACGTCGAACTCGGAGATGTCCTCGACGCCGCGCACGCGGAAAGCGTCCAGGAGCTCGCTCACGAGCTCCTCGGGAGCGCTCGCGCCCGAGGAGATGCCGACTACGCGTGCGCCTGCCAGCCACTCCTCTCGGAGCTCGCGCGCGGAGTCGATCAGGTGGGCCTCGGTCCCGCAATCGCGCGCGACCTCGACCAGGCGGACGGAGTTGGACGAGTTGCGCGAGCCGATGACCAGCATCAGATCGCAGCTCGCCGCCATCTGCTTGACGGCCGCCTGGCGGTTGGTGGTCGCGTAGCAGATGTCGTCGGTGCGCGGACCGACGATGCTCGGGAAGCGCTCGCGCAGTCGCGCGAGGATCGCGCTCGTTTCATCAACGGCGAGCGTCGTCTGGGTGATGTAAGCGATCCGCTCCGGGTCGGCCACCTCGAGCTCGTCGACATCGTCCTCGTTCTGGACGAGCACGATCTGGTCGGGGGCCTCCCCCATGGTGCCTTCGACCTCCTCGTGCCCATCGTGACCGACGAGCACGACCGTGTAGCCCTCCTGGGCGAAGCGCACGGCCTCGCGATGCACCTTCGTGACGAGCGGGCAGGTGGCGTCGATCGTCTGCAGCCCGCGCTCGGCCGCGCCGGCGCGGACACTCGGTGCGACGCCGTGCGCCGAGAACACGCAGACGGCGCCCTCGGGCACCTCTGTCTGCTCATCGACGAAGATCGCGCCCCGCTCGGCCAGCTGCGCGACGACGTGCTTGTTGTGCACGATCTCCTTGCGCACGTACACGGGCGCACCATGGATCGCGAGCGCGCGCTGCACGGTCTGCACGGCGCGATCGACGCCCGCGCAGTAGCCGCGGGGCGCTGCCAGAAGCAGCTTCTCGACGGTGTTCGACACGGATGCCATTGTAGGGGGCGCCCCCGCTAGGCTAACCCTGATGAGCCAACGCCACCTCGATCGACTGACGCCGGTGGACGCGTCGTTCCTGCATCAGGAGAGCTCCGTGTCGCATATGCACATCGGCGGGCTGACGATCGTCGAAGGGCCTCCGCCGAGCATGGATGAGTTCCTCGAGCAGATCCGGCGGCGTCTGCACCTGGTTCCCCGCTACCGCCACAAGCTCGCCTACACGGCCCTCGACAGCGGGCGTCCGGTGTGGGTCGACGACCCAAGCTTCAACCTCGACTACCACGTCCGCCACACCGCACTGCCCGCGCCGGGCCAGTGGGAGCAGTTGCAGGACCTGACGGCGCGGATCTTCTCCCAGCAGCTCGACCGCTCGAAGCCACTGTGGGAGATGTGGCTGATCGAGGGCCTCGAAGATGATCGCTTCGCGCTGATCACCAAGACGCATCACTCGCTGATCGACGGCATCGCCGGGGTGGATCTGGCAACTGTGCTGTTCGACCTGTCGCCCGATCCGCCGCAGACGCCGATCACCGGACGCGCGTGGCAGCCGCATGCCGAGCCCGGAACCGCTCACCTGCTGGCCGCGGGGCTGCTGGGAGCTGTGCGCGCGGGAGTCGCGCTCGCCGAAGGCGCGGTCGATGCGCTTGCACACCCCGAGCGTGCGTTGGCGCGCGCTCGCGAGGCGGCGGAGGGCGTTGGCGAGATCGTGTGGGCCGGGCTCAACCCGGCGCCGGAAACGCCGCTGAACGTGCCGATCGGGCCGCATCGGCGCTTCATCGGCGTGACGGCCGAGCTCGAGGACTTCAAGCTCGTCAAGAACGCGTTTGGCGGCACCGTCAACGACGTCCTGCTCGCGGTGGTCGCCGGGGCACTGCGGACGTTCCTGATCTCCCGCGGCCGGCACACCGCGGGCGTCGAGATGCGGGCCTTGGTGCCGGTGTCCGTGCGCACCGAGGGCGAGCACCACCACGGCGGCAACCGCATCGTCGTGATGCGCGGGCCACTGCCGATCTACATCAGCGACCCAATCAACCGCCTGCGCTTCGTCACGAGCGCGATGGACGGGCTGAAGGAGTCCAAGCAGGCGCTCGGCGCCGAGGTGATCTCAGGCGCCCAGAACTTCGCGCCACCGACGATCCTCGCGCAGGCCTCGCGGCTGAACTTCTCGACGCGCCTGTTCAACCTGATCGTCACCAACGTGCCCGGCCCCCAGTTCCCGCTGTATGTACTCGGACGCGAGATGCTTCACGCGATTCCGGTGGCGTTCCTGCCCGAGAACCATGCGCTCGCGATCGCGATCATGTCCTACAACGGCCAGATGAACTTCGGACTCCTCGGCGACTTCGATGCTCTCCCGGATATCGACGCGATCGGCGAGAGCATCGCCTCCGAACTCGCGACACTCGTCGCGCTCGCGCGCGAGCGCGCCGCCGCGCCCGTCTGAGCGCCCACGCCTCCGTCACCGCGTCCGCGGACGGCGGTCCCAGCATCTTGCGGGCACGTCTCGCCTACGGCTTACGAAACGGCAGTGACTCGAGAACGCCCGTGATCTCGAACGTCGGGGTGCCGACCAGAGGACCGACGGTCAAACCTTTCCCTGCGTCTGTCGGTCTAGTACCCGAGCGCGAACTTGGCGTCCTCGCTCATCATCTCCGGCGACCACGGCGGCGTGAACACCATCTCCGACTCGACCGCCTTGACGCCGTCGAGATCGCCCACGAACTCTTCGATCTGTTCGTTGACCTGCGGTCCGATCGGGCATCCCGGCGTGGTCAGCGTGAACGTCACGCGCACGCTGCCCTCGACAACCTCCACCCCGTAGATCAGCCCCAATTCCACGAAGTCAAGCCCCAGCTCCGGATCGATCACGTTCGACAGCGCGTCCATCACGTCATCCTCGGTGGGCATGGCCTCGGTCTCAGTCATCTCCAGCCAGTCTAGCCGGGCTAGTTATCGCAGCCGAGGCGATCCCACATGTACAACTGGATGCACTCGTTCGCGAGCTCGATCGCCCGCTCGCTGGAGAGGCGCGGCAGCACCGTGTCGAGCGCCTGATCCTCGGCGACGCCCGCCTGGAAGGCCTCCTCGCCGCGAAAGCCGGCGGCGATCTTGAGCGCCTCTCGCCGGTTCTCGCCGAGGCTCGGGAACACGCCGACGAGGAACTCGGTGTTGGGGATCGGCTGGCCCACCTCGAGTGAGGCGTGCCAGGCGGCCAGGAGGTGCAGGTCGTCCTCGTCGAGGTCCGCGATCGCCTTTGCGTAGTGGACCGAGAGTTCCTGGTCTGGGATGTCGTCGACCCAGGCGCGCACGACCTCGCCCACGAGCTGGCGGCGCGCCTCACGACCGACGGACTCGGCGATCACGCGGATTGCATCCTGCGGCTCGATGAAACAGAGTGGCATCAGCGACTCCCTGGGGTTCGGAACAACTGTGTTGCACGCACTGTAGGCGGCCGTGTGGACGGCATTTCCAGCTCGTGCGTTCAGAGTCCGAAGGCCGCGCCGGCGCGCTCGAACGCCCCGTCGTCGAGCGTCTCGCGCGGGAAGCCCAGCGTCGCCGGCTGCGAGGATTGCCAGTTGGCGAGCGCCAGATCGAGCGTCTCGATCGGCACCGCGACGGCCTCTGCGAGCGCTTGCGCACGCCGCTCCAGCACCAGCGGGTCGCCGATGCCGAACACACGCTTGGCGGCCAGCGTGGTGAGGTCTTCCGAGGAGAGTCCGCGCGCGTCTGCCAGGTGTAGCGAGTCGGGCGTCAGCTCGTACAGTCCGAGGCGTCCGAGCGTCACCAGCAGCTCGTAGCGTCCCATGCGGGCGAAGCCCGGCAGCGCGAGGCGCTCGAAGACGCGCTCGAAGCGCCGCTGGGGGCTCCATGCCGGGTCGCCGGTGAACGCCGCCGCCTGCGTCCCCTCGACCGGCGTCGCCTGCGCCGGCACGTTCGCACGCCCCCCGCGCGCGACCCATTGGCGATACGCAAGCAGCGTCTCAGAGCCGCGCGCGCGGTCGTGCGAGCTCTGAGAGCCGATGAGCGCTCCGTCGAGGTCCGGCAGCTCGCCCGGCGCGGCGGCCAGCGCCACGCGGATGCCCGCGAAGGGATCGCCGTCCTCGAGCGGCCCGAGATAGGAGATCAGGAAGCACATCCAGGTGGCGCGCTCCAGGTCCTCGTCCGCGAGCGCGCGCGCTTCGCCGTAGAGCCCCGGAGGCTGTGCGGCCAGCGCGAGCAGCCGCCCGGCCGAGAAGGCGATCTCGTGGGTGAGGCGCAGCGCGTCGGCGGAGGCGCGCAGCCCGGGCATGAGCTCTGAGCGATAGCCGTCGTCCTCGGCGCGGCCCTCGCGCTGAATCCGCACGCTCTCGCCGCGTGCACGCCGGCGTCGCGTGGCTTCGCCACCGGCGCGCTCGCGCGTGGGGGACTTGGCGCGTGTCGAGGGGCCGCTGCTCGGCGCGTTGCCCGGCAGCGTCTGGCTACAGATCGGGCAGCGCTCTATGAAGCGGTTGTGACGGCAGAAGCTCGGCATGACGCCGGTGGGATATACCCGTTTGCGCGCGCGCGTGCGCTGCCCGTGCGGCGCTCCTTCGCCAGCGCGTGCAGATAATCCTCGTAGTCGACCTGGATCGTGTGGCGCTTGGACGCGACGTAGCGCTTGCGCATCGCCGCCTGTTCGGCTTCGATATCTGCGCGCAGCTCGCCCGGCTGCGGCAGCGCGTAGTCGCCGAGGAGGTAATCGCCCACCCACGCACCCTGGGCCTCGGCGAGCGGCATGATCGCTCCCAGTGGCTGCAGCAGGCCAACGAAGAACACGTTCGGAATCACCGGATGAAAGACCCGGCGATAAAGGTCGATGCGGTTCTCGGGTGCGGAGATCAGGCTCTCCTCGAAGAACGGAAACGTGATCTTGTAGCCGGTGCAGTAGACGACCACGTCGGCCTCGGCGCTGCTGTCGTCGGCGAAGCGCACACGGTCACCTTCGAGCGAGGCGATGTTCGGCTTCGGCGTGATCGTGCCGTGTTGTATGCGATCGAGGATCCGACCGGAGACCGTCGGGTGGGACTCGCCGAAACGGTGGTTGGGCTTCGGCAGCCCGTAACGCTCGGGTGGCCCGGCGTAGCTGCGGATCAGCTGCTGCATCATCCGCTGACGGATCTTGAACGGGACGCGCGGGTCGTTGCGCATCTGGTCGATCGGTTTGCCGAAGATGTACTTCGGGAGGATCCAGACGCCCTGGCGCGCCGCGAGATACGTGCGCTCGGCGACGTGGGAGGACTCGACCGCGATGTCCATCGCCGAGTTGCCCATCCCCAGGACCACGACGCGCTTGCCCGCGAAGATCGAGTTCTCCACGTAGGAGTGCGCGTGCAGCTGGCCACCGCCAAAGGTGTCCGCTCCGGGGAACGCCGGTTCCGGCCAGCGCGGATTCCAGTGGTGGCCGTTGGCGACGAGCAGCGCGTCGTAGCTGCGGCTCTCGCCGCTGTCGAGCTCGACCGTCCACACGCCGTGCTCGTCGCGTGTCGCGCGCTCGACGCCGGTCTCGAAGGTGATCCGCTCGCGCAGGCCGAAGTGGTCGACATAGGCGTCGAAGTAGGCGGCGATCTGCGTGTGATGCGGGAAGTCCGGATAGGAGTCGGGCATCGGGAAATCCGAGTACTCCATGCGCGGACGCGAGGTGTTGATGAACAGGTCGCGATAGGCGGCCGACATGCCGTTGCTGTTCTCGAACACCCAGTTGCCGCCGAGGCGGTCGGACTTCTCGAAGCAGTCGAACGGGATCCCGCGCTCGTGCAGCGCCTTGACCGCCGTGATGCCGGAGGAACCGGCGCCGATCACGCAAACGCTCGGCAGCTCAGCTCGCTGCTGCAGACCGAGCTCGCCGGACACGCCGGCTACGCTTCCGGCGCGCCGACGCCGGGGGACACGTGTTGCGGCGGACCCTCTGGCCCGGCGTCCGCATCGGCGTGGCCGGCAAGCCCGCCGTCTTCGCCTGCGAGCGCGAGCGAGCCATCCGCTTCGTGGCGTTGCGCGGCGAGATGGCGATCGACCATGCGCGCGCACTGGCGACCCTCGTTGATCGCCCACACGATCAGCGACTGGCCCCGGCGCGCGTCGCCGGCGGCGAACACGCCATCCACCGACGTCGTGTAAGGCTTCACGGACTTGACATTTCCGCGGGCGTCCTTTTCCACGCCGAGCTGGTCGAGCAGCGTCTGCTCGGGGTGCAGGAAGCCCATCGCCAACAGCACCAGCTGCGCGGGCAGCTCGCGCTCGCTGCCGGGGAGCGGCTCGAACGGCGGCTCCGGCATCGCCCGTGCGATCCGCAGCCCCGCCACCGCCCCGGCGTCGTCACCGGCGAACCCGGTGGTGGTGACCGAGTAGTCCTGCTCGCCGGCGTCCAGCTCGAGCGCCTCCTGCATGGCGTAGCTGAGGCGATACTTCAGCGGCCACAGCGGCCACGGCGTGCGGTCGTCGGGGCGGTGCGCCGGCGGCTCGGCGAGCAGCTCCAGCTGAACCACCGAGCGGGCGCCCTCGCGCACCGCGTTGCCGACGCAGTCCGCGCCGGTGTCGCCGCCGCCGATCACGACGACGTCCTTGCCGGCGGCGCTGATCTCGCGCTCGAGCGGCGGCTGCGCGACCGCGGCCACCGCAGCCGCGGAGGTGGCTTCGCGCTGCCGCGCGACCCAGCGGTTGCGCTCGTAGAGGTAGTCCATCGCGAAGTGCACGCCGTCGAGCTCCCGGCCGGGGACGGCAAGGTCGCGCGGCACGCGCGAGCCGGTCGCGAGCACGACCGCGTCGAAGCCCGCGCGCAGCTGCTGCACGTCGACGTCGCTACCGACCTCGACGCCGCAGCGGAACTCCACGCCCTCGGCGATCAGCTGCTCGACGCGCCGCTGCACGACCGTCTTCTCGATCTTGAAGTCCGGGACGCCGAAGCGCACGAGCCCGCCGATCGCCTCGTCGCGCTCGAACAGCGTCACGCGATGGCCGGCGCGGCGCAGCTGCTGCGCCGCGGCCATGCCCGCCGGTCCGGAGCCGACGACCGCGACGCGTCTGTCCGGTCTCGCTCGCGCCGCGGCGGCTGCGGCGTGATCCAGCCCTCGTCCCAGGCGCGGTTGATGATCGCGTTCTCGATCTGCTTGATCGTCACCGCGTCGCCCTCGCGGATCTCGAGCACGCACGACGCCTCGCACGGCGCCGGGCACAGGCGCCCGGTGAACTCGGGGAAGTTGTTGGTGGCGTGCAGCTGCGCGATCGCGTCGGCGAAGCGGTCGCGGTAGACGAGGTCGTTCCAGTCGGGGATCAGGTTGCCCAGCGGACAGCCGTTGTGGCAGAACGGCACGCCGCAGTCCATGCAGCGCGCACCCTGCTCGCGCAGCTCCGCGACCGGCCGCGTCAGCGAGGAACTCGCGGTAGTCGCGCGACGCGCTCGACCGGATCCCGCTGGGGGACGCCGTGTCGCTCGATCTGCAGGAAGCCGCCGAGCTTGCCCATCAGCCGCCCGTCTCGCCGACCGGGTCGAGCGGACGCGTGCGCGCTGGGCGGCCATTGCCGGCGGCGCTCGCGGCGAGCGCCTCTGCCTCTGCCAGCTCGCGCAGCACGCGCTTGTAGTCGTTCGGCATGACCTTCACGAACGCGCCCCGCCCGAGCAGCAGCTCCCACTCGCGCAGCACGCGGGCGGCGACGCTCGAGTCGGTGCGCGCGCAGGTGCTCTTCGACCATCGCGCGCAGCTCGATCGCGTCAGCCTCCGATGGCTGTTCGAAACCGACCATCCCCATGTTGCAGCGCTCTGCGAAGTTGCCGTCCTCGTCGCAGCACGTAGGCGACGCCGCCGCTCATGCCGGCCGCGAAGTTGCGCCCGGTGGGCCCGAGCACGACCACGCGCCCGCCGGTCATGTACTCGCAGCCGTGGTCGCCGATGCCCTCGACGACCGCCCACGCGCCCGAGTTGCGCACCGCGAAGCGCTCGCCCGCGAGGCCGCGGAAGAACGCGCGACCGCGCGGTCGCGCCGTACAGCACGGTGTTGCCGACGATCACGTTCTCCTCCGCCTTGAAGTGCGCGCCCATGCCCTCGCGCGGGCGCATCGCGAAGACCCCGCCGGAGAGCCCCTTGCCGGCGTAGTCGTTGGCGTCGCCACGCAGCGTGAACGTCACGCCCGGCGCGAGCCAGCCGCCGAAGCTCTGCCCGGCCGAGCCCTCGAAGCTCGACGACGATCGAGTCCTGCGGGCAGGCCGACCGCGCCGTGGCGCGCGGCGATGTGGCTCGAGAGGATGCCGCCGACGCAGCGGTTGCGGTTGCGGATCGGGAAGCTCAGGCCGACGGGCTCGCCGCTGCTCGAGCGCGGCGTCGCGCGCTCTCCACGAGCTGCCAGTCGAGCGCGTCGTCGAGCACCTGCGGTGGCGGTTCGACGCGGCGGCGTGGCGCCTCGCCGGCAGCTCGATGTGGGTGAGGATGTGGCGTGAGGTCGACACCGCGCGCCTTCCAGTGCTCGATCGCGTCGCTCACGCCGAGCAGATCGACGCGGCCCGATCGCCTCGTCGAGCGAGCGCAGCCCGAGCGACGCCAGGATCTCGCGCACCTCCTCGGCGACGAAGAAGAAGAAGTTGACGACGTGCTCGGGGGTGCCCTTGAAGCGCTTGCGCAGCTCCGGGTCCTGCGTGGCGATGCCGACCGGGCAGGTGTTGAGGTGGCAGGCGCGCATCATGATGCAGCCCGTCGCGATCAGCGGCGCGGTCGAGAAGCCCATCTCGTCGGCGCCGAGCATCGCCGCGATCACCACGTCGCGGCCGGTCTTCAGCTGGCCGTCGGTCTGCACGATGATGCGCGAGCGCAGGTCGTTGAGCAGCAGCGTCTGCTGGGTCTCGGCGAGGCCGATCTCCCACGGGATGCCGGCTGCGTGGATCGAGGACAGCGGCGAGGCGCCGGTGCCGCCGTCGTGGCCGGCGATCAGCACGCGGTCGGCGTTCGCCTTCGAGACGCCTGCCGCGACGGTGCCGACGCCGACCTCGGACACGAGCTTGACCGACACCTGCGCCTTCGGGTTCGCGCAGCGCAGGTCGTAGATCAGCTGCTTGAGGTCCTCGATCGAGTAGATGTCGTGGTGGGGCGGCGGCGAGATCAGCCCGACGCCGGGCGTCGTGTGGCGGATCGAGCCGATGTAGGCGTCGACCTTGTGCCCGGGCAGCTGGCCGCCCTCGCCCGGCTTGGCGCCCTGCGCCATCTTGATCTGCAGCTCGTCGGCGTTGACCAGGTAGTGGATCGTCACGCCGAAGCGGCCCGAGGCGACCTGCTTGATCGCCGAGCGGCGCCGATCGCCGTTGGCGTCCGGCTTGAAGCGCACGGGGTCCTCCCCGCCCTCGCCCGTGTTCGAGCGCCCGCCGAGGCGGTTCATCGCGATCGCGAGCGTCTCGTGCGCCTCGCGCGAGATCGAGCCGAGGCTCATCGCGCCGGTCGCAGAAGCGCTTGACGATCTCGCTCGCCGGCTCGACCTCCTCGAGCGGGATCGCTGCGGCTCCCGACGCCGGAGGGCCGATCTCAAGCAGGCCGCGCAGCGTCGCCCTGCGCGCCGCGTCGTCGTTCACCTCACGTGCGTACTCGCGGTACTTCTCGAACGCGGGGCTCTCGCGCACTGCGGTGTGGGCGTCGCGGTCGCCGTTCATCGCAGCGGCGACGTCGCCGTTGGCCTCGCGCACGGCGTGCTGCACGAGCGCGATCGTCTCGGGGTTCCACATGTGGTGCTCGCCGTCGCGCCGCCACGCGTAGACGCCGCCGACCGGCAGCAGCTCTTCGCGGGTGCCACCGCGCGGCGGATAGGCGCGCGCATGACGCTCGAGCGCCTCGGCGGCGAGCACGTCGACGCCGACGCCGCCGATGCGCGAGGCCGTGTCGGTGAAGTGCGTGTCGATCAGCTCCGTGTCGAGGCCCGACCGCCTCGAAGATCTGCGCGCCGCGGTAGGACTGGATCGTCGAGATGCCCATCTTCGAGATCGTCTTCAGCAGGCCTTTGCCGAGCGCCTTGACGACGTTCTGGGCCGCGTCCTCTGCGCTGAGCGCAGCCGCGTTGCCGTCCGCGGCGGCGCCGACGATGCGCCCTTCCGCGACGAGCTCGTCAAGCGTCTCGAGCATCAGGTACGGGTTGATCGCGCTGACGCCGTAGCCGATCAGCGTCGCGAAGTGGTGGACCTCGCGCGGCTCGCCCGACTCGACGATCATGCCGACGCGCAGACGCGTGCCCTCGAGCACCAGGTGGTGGTGCACCGCCGCGACGGCCAGCAGCGACGGGATCGGCGCGCGGCGCGGGCCGATCTGGCGGTCGGAGAGGATGATGATGTTGACGCGTTCGGCGATCGCTTCGCGTGCCTGACGGCAGATGCGCTCGATCGCCTCGCTCATTCCAGCCGGCCCCTCGGCGACCGGCCAGGTGATGTCGATCGTGCGTGCCGCGTAGACCTCGTGATCGACGTGGCGCAGCGTCTCGAGCTCGCGGTTGAGCAGGATCGGCTGGTCGAGCAGCAGCTTGTGCGCGTGCTCGGGGGTCTCGTCGAGCAGGTTGCGCTCGTTGCCGAGGCTCGTCGCCAGGCTCATCACGATTTCCTCGCGGATCGGGTCGATCGGCGGGTTGGTCACCTGCGCGAACAGCTGCTTGAAGTAGGAGAACAGCGGCGGCGCCTGATCTGAGAGGACAGCCAGCGAGACGTCGTTGCCCATCGAGCCGATCGGCTCGGCGCCGTCGACTGCCATCGGTTTCAGCAGCACGCGCAGGTCCTCCTGCGAGTAGCCGAACGCGCGCTGGCGCAGATGCAGCGGCTGGTCTGACAGCGTCACCTGCTCGGAGGCCGGCAGGTCGTGGAACGGCACCGCGTTGCGTGCGTACCACTCGCCATAGGGATGCTGGGTGGAGACCTCGCGCTTGACCTCCTCGTCCTCGACGATGCGCCCGCGCTCGAGGTCCACGAGGAACAGCTTGCCCGGCTGCAGGCGACCGAGGCGACGCACCTGCTCGGGCGGAACGTCGAGCAGCCCCGACTCCGAGCCGAGCACCACGTAGCCGTCGGTCGTCTCCACCCAGCGGCCCGGGCGCAGCCCGTTGCGGTCGAGCGTCGCACCGACGACGCGTCCGTCGGTGAAGGCGACCGACGCCGGCCCGTCCCACGGCTCCATGACGCAGGAGTGAAACGCGTAGAAGCCCTTGAGGTAGTCCGGAAGGTCGTCGCGGTCGCGGTAGGCCTCGGGGATCATCATCATCGCCGCGTGCGGCAGCGAGCGACCACCGAGCATCAGCAGCTCGAGCACGTTGTCGAACGTCGCCGAGTCGGAGTTGCCGGGCGTCACTACCGGCAGGATCTTCTGGAGGTCTTCGCCGAACAGCTCGCTGCGGAGCTCTGACTCGCGTGCGCGCATCCAGTTGACGTTGCCCATGACGGTGTTGATCTCGCCGTTGTGGCAGATCACCCGGTAGGGGTGCGCGAGCTCCCAGCTCGGGAACGTGTTGGTCGAGAAGCGTGAGTGCACGAGCGCGAGCGCGCTCTTGATCCGCTCGTCGCTCAGGTCGGTGTAGAACTTCCCGAGCTGATAGCTGATCAGCATGCCCTTGTAGTTGATCGTGCGCGAGGAGCTCGAGCTGACGTACAGGCCGGGATCCTGTGCCGTCAGGTCGCTGATGCGCCGGATCACGTACAGCTTGCGCTCGAACGCGTCCTGGTCGTCGCGCTGCGCGCCGCCTGCACCCACGAACAGCTGGCGGATCACCGGCCGGCACGCCGCCGCGACCTCCCCCATGTGCTGCTCGTCGATCGGCACCTCGCGCCAGCCGAGCAGCTCCTGGCGCTCCTCCTGCACGATTCGCTCGAGCAGCGCTTCGAGGCGTTCGCGCGGCGCCTGCTCGGCGGGCAGGAAGCACATCAGCACGCCGTAGGACCCGAGCGCGGGCAGCTCGAAGTCGACCACCGCCCGCATCAGCTCGTCGGGCATCTGCAGCAGGATCCCGGCGCCGTCGCCCGTGCACGGGTCTGCGCCGGTGGCGCCGCGATGCTCGAGGTTCTCGAGCGCCGTGATCGCCCGCGTGATGACGTCGTGCGTGGGCACGTTGTCCAGGCGCGCGACCATGCCGACGCCGCACGCGTCGTGCTCGAAGCGAGGGTCGTACAGTCCGACGGCCTTTGGCGGCTGCTTGATGTGCGAGTTCATGGAAGTGCTCCCTTGGGGCGGTGCGTCCCGGGCAGAGCGGCAGGCGGTCCACTGTGCGGGCACACCCACCGTCGCACAGGTAGGCGGGCACCTGAGGCGGAGCCAAAAGCGTATCAGCGCGCGGGCCTCCTAAAGCGTCCGCGAAGGCTAATTCTTCGACGGCGAAAACGGCCTTGCAGGCCCGCTCAGCGGCCTTTCGACCGCCGCTCCGGCACCGGCCGGGTCGCCCTCCGGGAGCTCACGCAGCGCCTCGCTGTCGCTCCACGAGCACAGCGTGGCGCGCCCCGGACAGGTCAGGCACAGCGCCCGGTGGGGCTGCAGCGATACAGCGAACGGCTGCGCCCGGGCGCTGGCGAGCCGCCCGGCGAGCTCGTCCTCGAGTGTCGCCAGCTCGGCGAGCGTGTAGCGGGCGACGGCGGGCTCGTCGGGACGCTCGAGGAACCAGTGCACGACCTCCGCCACGACCGCGCCCTCGCGCAGCACCGCCAGCGTGTACAGCAGGCGCTGCACCGCATAGTCGCGTGCCACGAGCTCCTCCGGATTGGCATCCGCCGCGAGGCGATCGCTCTTGTAGTCGACGATCAGCGTGGTGCCGTCGGCCTCGTCGCACAAAAGGTCGATGACCCCTGTCACCAGCGGTGCGCCCTCGCCGAGGCTGAAGGCGAAGGGATGCTCGCGCCGCAGTCGCGTGGCCGCGGCGATCCGCCTGCTCAGCGGCCCGCCCAGCGCGCGGACGAGCAGGCGCGCGAGCTCCTCTCGGTCCCGGGGAGCCGGCTCGAGGCCCAGCTCGCGCGCGACCGCGCCCACGCGAGCAGCGTCCGGTGGCGCCGCGCCCGAGAACTCCAAGGACTCCATCAGCCTGTGCACGAGCACGCCCCTGGCCCGCGCCTCGAGCCCGCCGGTCGCAGCGGCGCCCGCCGCGGCGATGCGCTGCTCTGGCATCCCCAGCACCCGTTCCAGGTAATAGCGGTAGCCGCAGCGCTCCAGTTGGCTGAGCGACGTGTAGCTGAGCGTGGCCGGCAGCGCCGGTCCCCGCGCGACCCGGACGGGTTCCGCTGTCGCGGCGTCGCCTGCCCCCGCGCCCGGCGGCCGGGCATCGCCGCTCGGGGGCGCCCCCGAGGGCCCGCAGGACGGCGCCTGCAGCAGAATCGAGCCATAAGCGGCGGCAGTGCTCAGCGTGCAGCGCAGCGCTGTCGCGCCGTGCGCGCCGACGGCGAGCTCGTGAACGCCGGCGCCGCGCTGCCCCACCTCGGTAAGCGTCGGACACAGCGCGGGGCCCAGCCACTGGATCGGTGGCGGGATCTCGCCTGGCGTCGGCCAGGACTCGAAGTCGACGGCGCCGCTCAGCAACAGGCGATCGCGAGCCCGGGTCATCGCCACGTACAGCACGCGATCCTCCTCCTCGGCCTCGCGCCGACGTCGCTCGGAGCGCAGCTCCTCGAATTCGAGCGCCGGGTGTACATCGCCGTCGCCCACGCGCTGCAGGCGCAGACCGACCCGATCTCCATCGACGAGCAGCTTCGGCGTCCTGACCAGCGGCTGGCGCCCGAGGTCGGCGATGCACACGACGGGAAACTCCAGGCCCTTCGCGGCGTGCACCGTCATCAGCCGGACGGCGTCGGGCTCGACGCCTTCGACAGGGGCCTCGGGCTCGATCGCCTCGGCCCGTCGCAGGTACTCGACGTGGTCCACGAACGCGCGCACGTCGCGACCTTCGCCGGCTTCAAAGCTGCGCGCCAGGCGCAGCAGCTTGTGGATGTTGGCGAGCCTGCGCTCGCCCCAGTCGAGTGCCAGCACGTGGGCCCGGTAGCCGCTGTGGAGGACCACGCGCTCGATCAGCTCGGAGATCGCACGCCCGGGCGCGTCGCGGCGCTCGCGCTCGAGCCACTCGCAGAAGCACGCAACGGCGTGCCGGTCGGGCTCGCTCAGCTGTGAGGACGGCTGCTCAGATACCGCCAGCGCCGCCTCCCACGCGTGGCCGCGCGACGAGGCCGCTTTGGCGAGCAGCGCGAGCCCGTCTCGTGAGCACCCCGCGAGCGGCGACGCGAGCGCTGAGTAGAGCGCCTCCTCATCGCGGGGGTTGGCGAGCGCCCGCAGATAGCTGTGCAGGTCCCCGATCTGCTGGCGTCCCCAGAAGGTCCCGACGGTCGCGAGCGTGCGCAGGCCGTGCAGCTGCAGCGCGCGCTCGAAGACCTCGATGTCACCCGTCGCCCGCAGCAGCACCACGATCTCTCCAGGCAGGGCCTCGCCGGCCTGCACCAGCTCGTCGACGCGCTGGGCGAGCAGGCGCGCCTCAGCCTGGCGCCAGATCGTGGCGTGCGGGAGCCCGCCGGCGATTGCCGCGGCGACGGTCTCGCTGTCATCCCAACCGTCCTTGCTGCTCAGAAGCAGCTCGACGAGGGGCCCGCTGGCCTCCGGCACGCTGCCCTGCCGGCGGCCCTCGCGCAGCCGGCTGAAGTCCGCGAAGCGCTCTGCGAAAGCCGTGTTGACCAACTCCAGCAGCTCTCCGCGGCTGCGAAAGTTGCGCGTCAGCGCGAGGCTGCGGCCAGAGCGCTCGAGCTGCGCCCGGCGCGCGCGGAACAGGCTCACGTCGGCGTGACGGAAGCCGTAGATCGACTGCAGCTCGTCGCCGACCGTGAACAGGTTCTCGCGCGCGAGCGCCTGGAGGATCGCGAGCTGTCGGGGGTTCGTGTCCTGGAACTCATCGACCATCAGCAGCGCGAAGCGCTCGGACCACGACACCCGCAGGGCGTCGTTCTCGGCCAGCAGCTGACCCGCGATCAACTCCAGGTCGTCGAAGTCGAGCGCGCTGCGCTCAGCCTTGAGCGCCGCGTAGCGCTCGCAGAACAGGCCCAGCAGCCGATCCAGCAGCGCCAGCGCGGCGACGGCTTCGAGCTCGATCGCCGCGGCTGCCGGCGCGGCCCGCGGGACGGGCACGCGCGGGCGGCGCTGACCGCGGCTGCGCAGCTCGCCGTGCACCTGCTCGATCATCGTGCGCACGCCGTCGACGCCATACGCCGCGACGAGGTCCACGGCATCGTGCGGCTCGCCCTCCAAGAATGCCGTGAGCGCCTGTGCGAACGCCGCTTCGCGCAGCCGGCCCGACTGGCCGTCGTCGAGCACCGCGAACTCCGGATCGAGGCCGGCAGGCAGCGGGTGCGCGCGCAGCAGCCGCGCGCAGAAGCCGTGGAAGGTGCCCACGAACGCCGCCTCGGTGTCGCGTGCGCCCTGGCGGTCGCCGAGCTCCAGCAGCCTCGCGCGAACTCGTGAGCGCAGCTCGCCGGCGGCGCGCTCGGTGAACGTGATCGCGAGGATCGCGCTCGGCGCGACGCCGTCCTCGCGCACGGCCCGCACGAAGCGCTCGACCAGAACCGAGGTCTTGCCGCTGCCGGCGGCAGCCGACAGCAGCAACGACTCGCCCCGCCGCTCCACTGGGGACTGCTGCTCGACCGTCAGCTCGATGCCGGGGTCCGCCGGCCCGTCCGGCTGGGCGGTGAGCACGTCGAGGTCGATCCGCAGTTGCTCCATCCTCAACGCTCGCAGCGGCAGATCGTGGGGTACTTGCAGCCGCCGCGGAACGCGCAGGTCGCGGGCCGCGGCTCGAGCGCACCGCTCGCCGCCTGCGCCGCGGCCATGCGCGCGGTGTCGAGCACGGCGTCGAGCAGATCCTCGAGCTCGTCAGGCTCATACAGATCGTTGGCCTTGCACTCGAGCGGCGGCTCGTCGACGCTCATCGCCCCCCGCGCCTGGAGCGCCTTCCCCGACAGCGGCTGGTAGAGGCCTCCGATCACGCGCAGCCCGAGCAGCTGGCGCGCGGCCTGCATATACAGAGCGACCTGCAGCTGCCGGCCCTTCAGCCAGCCGGCGCCAGGCGGGGCGCTGCTGGCCTTGTAGTCAATCACGACCGCATCGCCGCCCGGCTCGACGTCGATCCGGTCGATCCGCCCGCGCATCAACACGCCTTCACCGAGCTCGAAGGCGGGCAGCTCGCTGGCCTCGCTGTGCTCGTCCTCGCCGGTGAAGCCGAAGCCCAGCTCGAGCTCACCTGGCGCGAGCGGCCCGTCCAGCGCGGCGGCGTGCTCGAGGTAGCGCTCGAGGTCCGCGTGCAGGCTGCGACGCACGGCGACGCGCCGCTCGGCGATCACCGACAGCGGGTGCCGCGGCTCGTTCTCGGTCAGCGCGCGGGCCAGCAGCTCACGCGCGAGCTCGATGTTGGCGGGGCTGAGCTTGGCGCTGCCGGTCTCGTCGCGCAGCCCCTCGAGCGTGTCCTTCAACGCCGCGTGCGCCAGCCCGCCGCGCGCCAGCGGCTCGGCATCGGGCTCGAAGGACGCGGGATCGAGCAGCCGATCCACGAACCACGCGACCGGGCAGCCCACCCAGCGCTCGATCGAGGACGCCGACCACACGCGCGCGCGGAGCTCGGCCAGGACGCGCTCGTCGCGCAGACCGGCGGGCGCCGGCGCCCGCGCCGGCGGCGCCTCGCCCGCATCGCGATCCACGGCTCCCAGCGCCCGCCGCGCGCGCGCGCTCTCCAAGCGCTCGTCGAACAGGTCGCAGACGTCGTCCACGAACAGCGACCGCGACAGCGGCCTTCCGTCGTCGTCGCTCTCGTGCCAGCTCAGGGCAAGCCGCTCCTGCGGGCGCGAAAGCACGGCGTACAGCAGGTAGCGCTCGGACGCGAGCACGTCTTCGGGCTCACCCAGGCGCAGACCCGATGCGACCGCGACGCGCGAGCGTTGCTGCTCGGAGAGCAGCGGCTGCGGACGCGCGTGTTCGGGGAACACACCCTCCTGCAGCCCCGAGGCGAACAGCGCCCGCACGCGCCTGGCCCGTAGCGACAGCGGATCGAGCACGGCGACCGCTCCCAGTCCGGGAAGCTCGCCGGCGTAGACCTCGACGCCGGCCAGCGCCTGCGCCAGCTCCGCGGCGCTGGCTGGGACGGCCTCGGCGGCGAGGCGGCTCAGATCGCGCAGCTCAGCCAGCGCCCGGCGGCCACCCGCTAGCGCCCTCGCCTCATCCATCTCCCCCTCGCCGAGCACGCTCGCGCGGCCGCGACGCGGCGCCGAGAAGATCCACTCGAGCTCGCGCGCAGCTCGCTCGATGAGCGCACCGGGACCGCGACGCTGGGCGTCGGCGAGATGATCGATCGCCTCCAAGCGCCAGTGGCGCTCTTCCCAGCGGGCGCGCGCCTGCGCGGCTGTCAGGCCATTGCGCCGCACGGTCAGCTCCAGCGAGTCGACCAGCTCGAGGTGTTTGAGCTGTCCCGGCGCACGCAGCCAGGCGAAGAGATCGGCGGGTGTGCCCGTCGGCGCACCATCGGATCCCGGCACGCAGCGCAGCAGGCCGGTCAGCGCGCGCCCTACGGCACTGTCCGCGAAGGGGCGTCGAATCGGCATCGCAAACGGGATCGCGGCCGCCCCGAAGACCTCCGCGACCAGCCCGGCCGAAAGCTCAGGTCGGCGCACGATCACCGCGATCTCGTGCGCCGGCATGCCCCGTTCGAGCAGGTCGCCGACGCGCTGTGCGATCAGCTCGAGCTCGGCCCGCTCACCGCCGCCCTGCAGCAGCTCCACCACCTGCGCGGGATCCACACGCCGCGCCGCCGGCTCGAACAGCGAGCGCTCGAGATGCGCCAGCGCAGAGCGGCTGCCCTCGGCGTAGTAGTCGGCGCGCGAGGCCAGCGCGCGGTGCTCGGCGGCCAGCGGCGCCAGCGCCTGGAACGTCGAGGCGCGACCCGCGAACGCCGTGCGGCCGGGCTCGTACGCGAGCGACACGGTGACCTCGACGTCGACCACGCGGCCGAGCGTCTCGATCGCGTCGAGCTGCAGCCGTGTGAGATCGTCGAAGCCGTAGATCAGGACAGGGGTCGATCCCCACAGCGACGGACGTTCCCGCAGCGCGTCGAGCGCGCGCAGCGCGCGCTGCTCGGCGTCGTGCCTGCCGAGGCGGGCGAGCGTGGCGTGGTAGTCGCCGTAGATCTCGATGAGATCGACACCGAGCGCGTCGGCTTCGGCGCCGAGCCCCGCCCGCAGCGCCGCCGCCAGCCGCGCCGGGCTGACGCGGCGGACCTGCAGCTCCTCGAACAGCTCGCCCAGCGCGCGCACCAGCCCCGAGCCGATGCCGGCGCCGGCGCGGCGGGCGGCGAGCGTCGCGATCACCCGTTCCCGCGCGAGCCCACCCAGCACGGCCTCGGCAACGCCGGCGCGGCGGACCGTCTCGTCGATCAGCTCGGAGAAGCGCGCCACGCGCACACCCATCGCCACGCGCTCGCCCGCCAGCTCCCGCAGGTAGTGCTCCACGTCGGCGCTCCGCGGCACGATCAGCAGCGGTTCGCGCCCGTGCGCCAGGTGACCACGCACGGCGTCGATCACGACCTCTGCCTTGCCCGCGTTGGCAGGCCCGGTGACCAGGGTGATCGGCATCAGCGCTCATCCTGCCGCACACGCCCGTCACCCCCGGCCGGCTCACCGGCGCCGGGCGCGCTACGCGGCGCTTCTGGCCACAGCGCCGCTCTCGGCCCCCGTCTCCGTCTCCGCCTCCGGCGGCTTGGCGCCCTCCTTGGCCCACAGCTCGTCGAACTCGACCCGCCATTTGCCCTCGTCGGTCTGCTGCAGCGCGAGGTGGGCGCGGAAGCTACGTCCGCTGCGTCCGCGAAAGCCGGTCACCGCCTGCTCGGTGTAGCCGCGCTTGATCAGCTCGCGCGCCACGGCCAGCGGCAGCGTCTTGCCTGCTTTGGCCTTCCAGATGACGAAGCCGCAGCCCGGGTCCTCGCGCGCCCAGCACGAGTAGCCCTTGCGATTCTCGACGATCTCGTGGCCGCACACCGGGCATGGCCCGAGCCGGGCGCGTGGGATGCGCACGTCTTTGAGCGTCTCGTCGAGCTCCTTGACGGTCTCCTGCGCGAACACCGCGATGTCGCCCATGAACTGCTTGCGCGAATCCTCACCGCGCTCGATCTTGCCGAGCCGCTGCTCCCAGCTGCCGGTGAGCCCAGGCGAGGTCAACGCGTGCTCGTTGAGCAGGCGGATCACGTTCAGGCCCTTCTCGGTCGCCACCAGCGCGCGTCCGTCGCGCTCGATGTAGCTGACCGTGATCAGCCGCTCGATGATCGCAGCGCGGGTGGCCGGCGTGCCAATCCCCGAGTCCTTCATCGCCTCACGCAGCTCGTCGTCGTCGACGAGCTTGCCCGCAGTCTCCATCGCGCCCAGCAGGGACGCATCGCTGTAGCGCCGCGGCGGTTTGGTTTCCTTGCGCATGCCGGCGAGCTCGCGCGTGAGCACCTGCTCGTCGGCCAGCAGCCGCGGCAGCTGCTGCTCGGCCTCCTCGTCCTCCTCGCCACGCGCCTCGGCTTCGGCGGCCTTCGCGTCCGCTGAGATCTCGTCATAGACGCCGCGCCAGCCGGGCACGATCAGCAGCTTGCCGCGCGTGCGGAACACGTGACCGGAACCCTCGCCGGTGGCGTCGGCTGGCTCGACGGTCGTCTCGACGCGCGTGTTCTCGAATACGGCCTCCGGGTGGAACACAGCCAGGAAGCGCCTGACCGCCATGTCGTAGATGCGCCTGTCGTCGGAGCCCATCTTCTCGAGGTTGTGCTCGGAGCGCGTCGGGATGATCGCGTGGTGGTCTGAGACCTTCTCGTCGTTGACCACGCGCGCGAGCGGCAACACGTCGAGGCCGACCACGTACTCGGCGCCCTTGCGGTACTCCCCGTGCGTGCCCACGAGCTCGGCGATCGGCTTGATCTCCTCGACCATGTCGCTCGTCAGGTAGCGCGAGCTGGTGCGGGGGTAGGTGAGCGCCTTGTGCTCCTCGTACAGGCGCTGGGCGGCTGCGAGCGTGCGTTTCGCGGTGAAGCCAAAGCGGTTGTTGGCCTCGCGCTGCAGCGTCGTCAGGTCGTACAGCATCGGCGCTTTCTCGCGCTGCTCTTTCTTCTCCAGCTTGGTGATCGTCCCCGGCCTGCCCTCGCAGGCAGCGATGATCGCCTGCGCCTCCTGCTCGGTGCCGATGCGGGGGCCCTTGGTCGATCCGGAGCCCGCCCGCCTGCCGGGCGGCGCCTGGAAGTGCCCGACGTAGACGCGCTCGCCACTGTCGCCGTTCAGCGCGTCGGCCGCGAACGTCGCGTCGACGAGCCAGTAGGGCTCCGGTTTGAACGCCTTGATCTCCTCCTCGCGGCGCGCGACGATCGCGAGCGTGGGCGTCTGCACGCGCCCGAGCGAGACGGCGCCGTCGAAGGAGCTGCGCAGCCTGATCGTCGCCGCGCGCGTGGCGTTCATGCCGACGATCCAGTCCGCCTCCGAGCGCGAGCGTGCCGCCTGCTCGAGGCTCTCGAACTCCTCCGCTGGACGCAGCGAGGCGAGCGCGCTCTTCATCGCGGCGTTCGTCATCGAGCTCAGCCACAGCCGTTTGACCGGCTTCTTGGCTTTGGCCTTCTCGTACAGGTAGGCGAAGATCAGCTCGCCCTCACGACCGGCGTCGCACGCGTTGACGACCTCCTCGACGTCCTCGCGGCCGAGCTGTTTGCTGACCACCGTCATCTGCTTGCGCGAGCGCTCGTCGCGCACCTCGAGCTTGAAGCGCTCGGGCACGATCGGCAGGTCGGCCATGCGCCAGCTCTTGTATTTCGCGTCATACGCTTCCGGTTCGGCCAGCTGCACGAGATGCCCGACCGCCCACGTGACAACGTGCTCGGGGCCCTCGAGGAACCCCTCCTGCTTCTTGAACGGGCCCGGCAGCACGCGCGCGAGGTCCTGCCCGACTGAGGGCTTCTCGGCGACCAGGAGCGTCTTGGACATGGCGGTCAGCGTAGCGGGCGCTCGCCGCGGCGACGTTCTGCGGCGACGCGGGAGCGCCGCGGCCTCAGCCGCTGGTGCACGGCCCGGTGCTCACCTGGCTGCGTTCGCGCTCACGCGCGTCGGCTTCGCGCAGCACGGCGGCGACCGTTTCGTTCGCCACTCCGTAGCCACCGCGAACCTTGCTGTCGACGGTCGCCGCGAAGACCGTCGTCAGGACCTGCCCGTTGTCCTCGACCAGCGGGCCGCCGGAGTTGCCGGGCCGCACCAGACCGCGCAGCGGCGTCAGCAGCCGCGTCACCGGCCCCTGGCCGTAGGCGTTCTGGGTGATCACGTCCTGCGTGCGCCCGATCCTCGCCGGTTGCACGTCGAACGGGCCGTTCTCCGGGTAGCCGAGGATCGCTCCCGATCTCCCAGCCGGCGTGCTGGGCGCCACGCTCAGCGTCGGCAGGTCGAGTTCGGGGACGAACAGCACAGCGATGTCGTGCTGTGGTTCAAAGGCGATTGGCTCGGCCGGGAGGCTCGGCGGCTGCCCGCCGACCTCGACTGTGGTGTCGGTCTCCCCTGCGACAACGTGCGCGTTCGTCACCACCACGTCCGGCTCGGCGACCCACCCGGAGCCCTCGATCGCAAGGCCGCAGGCGGTGCCGTCGACGCGCACCACGCTGCGCGCCGCTCGCCGGACACCAGGCCTGTGGGCGATCGCCGGTTCCGGTGCGGCGACATCCGGCGACGGGCCGCTGATCGACGGGATCGGGTCGAGTCGCGCGAGCGCGTTGAGGATCGGCCCGGACGGTGGCAGCACCTGGTTGAGCTTGCGCAGGATCGCCGACCGCTGAATGTCGGCCTGCAGCCCGCTCTGGCCGGGCGTCTGCCCGGCGACCGCGGCGGCGATCCACACGATCCCCAGCGCCAACGCGCCGCCGAGCGCGGCGCCGAGCACGCCGTCGATCGCGCCCATGCCGGGGATGATCAGCGTGCGCCGCAGCCGAAAGCCGAGACCCTCGAGACCGCTCGCCAGGATCGCCCCGCCGAGCAGCGCCCCGAGCAGACCGAACGCCGGCGCGTACGGCGAGGTGGAGCCCTGCGGGAGCACGAGCGCGGCCACCCGTGTGCCGAGCAACGCTCCGAGCGCGAACCCGCAGAACGACAGCGCACCCACGATGAAGCCCTGCCGGAAGCCGAGGATGGCGAGAATCGCCGCAAACGCGACTATTAGCCAATCCAGCTGGGTCACCTGTCATGTTCTACATGCTCAGTGATTGAAAGCCGCAACCAGCGTATGCGACGCGCGCGCCCAGCCCTCGTGCTGGCCGCAGCGGCGTTTGCCACCGGCGCGATCCTCGGCGCGGATCACGCAAGCCCTCCCGGATACGCGGTCGCGCAGCGGTTCGCGACGGCATGGACGAGGCGCGACTACGCGGGTATGTACTCGGACATCGCGCGGTCCTCGCAGCGCGCGATCTCCCGCAGCGAATTCACCGCCGCCTACAGGCAGGCGCTGATCACGGCGACGATCACCAGCGCGAAGATCATGGGTGCCCCGAGCGCCGCCGCGAGGGGCGCGGTCAAGCTCCCCGTCAGGCTCGACACGCGCCTGTTCGGGCGCCTGTCGCTCGACTTCATCCTGCCGACCATGGACGACCCCACGCGCGGCACGCGGATCGCGTGGTCGCGCTCACTCGCGTTTCCGGGCGTGCGCCCCGGAGAGGCGCTCAGCCGCGACACCAACCTCCCGCGACGCGCGACGCTGCTCGCTCGCGACGGCAGCGTGCTGGCCGAAAGCGGGCCGGGTCCCGACCCGACGCTCGCGGGCGAAGCCACTCGCAGCTCGCCACTGGGGAGCGCCGCCGAAGCACTCGTCGGGACCGTCGGGCCGGCGCCCGCTTCACGACGCCAGGAACTGGCAGCACAGGGCGTGCCGGCTGACGCGAGCGTCGGGCTCAGCGGCCTCGAGCTCGCGTTCGACGATCGTCTGCGCGGCATGGCCGGGGGCAGGCTGCTGGCCGGGGCGCGAGTCCTCGCCGCCGCGCTGCCGGTTCCCGGGCCGACGATTCGCACCACGATCTCGCCGGCGGTGCAGCGCGCGGCCGTCAGCGCGCTCGCCGGTCAGTACGGCGGAATCGTCGTACTGCGCCCGTCCAGCGGACAGATCCTGGCGGTCGCCGGCATCGGCCTCGACGGGCTACAGCCGCCCGGTTCGACGTTCAAGATGATCACCACCACGGGGGTGCTCGCGGCGAAGCTCGCCACCCCCCACACCGTCTTCCCGTACGCCACCTTCGCCACGCTCGACGGCGTGAAGCTGAACAACGCGAACGGCGAGGAATGCGGCGGCTCGCTGGAACTCGCCTTCGCCGTCTCGTGCAACTCGGTGTTCACACCGCTGGGGGTCAAGCTCGGCGCCAGCCGGCTGGTCGCGACCGCCGAACGCTTTGGCTTCAACCACCAGCCCGGGATTCCCGGCGTCGCGGAAAGCACGCTGCCGCCCGCCGGCGAGATCCAGGGCGAACTCGCCGTGGGCTCGACCGCGATCGGCCAGGGGCAGGTGCTGGCCACGCCGCTGGAGATGGCGACCGTGGCCGCGACGATCGCCGACGGCGGCCACCGACCCGGACCGACGTTCCTGCCTGCGCCCGCCGACGCACCTGTGAGCGTGATGAGCGCGTCGGTGGCACACACCATGCGCCACCTGATGATCGGCGTCGTTCGCGAGGGCACCGGCACCGCCGCAGCGATCCCTGGGGTGACGGTCGCCGGCAAGACCGGCACCGCCGAACTGAAGAGCACGGCCGAACTCAAGAGCAGCTGCACGGCCGCCGCCCCGGAATCCAGCTCCACCTCGAGCACGGCCGCGAGCGAGGAAGGCTGTCAGGCAGCCGAAAGCGAAGCCGCCAACACCGACGCCTGGTTCGCGGCGTTCGCTCCGGCGCTCGACCCGCGCGTGGCGGTGTGCGTGATGCTCGTCAAAGACGGCGCCGGCGGCGCCACGGCCGCTCCGGTCGCCCGCGAAGTGCTCGAAGCGGCGCTGCGCGCTGAAAAATGAGCGTGGCAATAGCGCGTGGCTGACCGGAGCGGGCCGTCGGTCCTGGCCGGTCGCAGTGAGCGTGGTCGCTGCGTCCGCGAATACGCGCCGGTTTGGTGACGGCGCCAGCGCCGACCAGACGCCGCCAGCTAGACGTCGAGCTCGGCGGAGGCCGTTTCCGGCGGGTTTGCGGGGGAAACGATCTTGATCTGCATCGGTCGGTTGTTGAGCGACGCGATCTGGATCTTGTACAGCAGCAGCTGACCCTGCGCCGAATCGAGGAACGCGATCGTGCCCGGCGCCGGCAGCTGGGAGTTGGCGGGCACGAGCCCGCCGCGGTAGGCGAACAGGTTGGTTTCGCCCAACGGGATCGGGTAGTAGGTGTTGTTCTGCGTGTCGCTGATGGTCAGGTTTTTTGAGGCAACGCGCGGGGCGTTGCTGGTGTTGTAAACCTGCACGAACACGCCGAACCACTCCTGGCCCGGTTCGAGCTTGCGCACGGCTGCGGGGATCCCCTGCAGGTAGGCGGCGTCTTCGACGTTGAAGGGATTCAGCTGGCGCGAGACCTGGACCTGGTAGATCAGCGGACCGACGTACAGATACGGGGCGTCCGCGCCCCCCTCGCCGGCGTATGTGCCGGTGGTGACCCTCGTGTGGGCCTGTCCGCACGCACTCAGCGCGAGGAGCGCGAGCAGCGCGGGCAGAACGAGCGGGAGCTTGCGCAGACGGCTGAACATGCGACGCGGCAGTCTATCCGCCTGCGACCGTGACGCGACGTCCGCGGTCCTCTCCCCGCTCGAGGATCCCGCGCAGCCGGAGCATCGCGCGGCGGTTCTTGCGCCTCAGCCAGGCACGTGTGCCGAGTCCCTCCATGATCCGGTCCGACAGCGTCATCGGCCGCGTCTCGAGCGTGAACTGCACGCGCGTCGAGCCAGCCGCCGCGGGCGCGAGGTCGTAGACGCCGAGCGTGCGGATGCGGTTGTTCTTGCCGGTGCGCCCGACCTCCACGATGCGGTGCGGTCGCGCGACCTCGGCGAACGTCACGTCGCCCCAGCTGAAGCGGTTGCCCGGCGCCTTCACGCGAAAGCGTGCGCCCGCACCGGCGCCCACCGAGTCGAGCCGCGTCAGGTGCCAGTCGACGAGGTAGTGATCGGTGAACTCGGGGTGGTTGGCGATGTCCTGCAGGTAGTCGAATACCTGCTCGCGGGGCGCCGAGACGACTATCGAGACGGTGAGCGGGTCCATCGCGAGCGCAAGTCTAATGACCGCGGCCCGGGGAGCGATCCAGCGCTGAGAGTGCTCAGGCGGCGCGTGCCATCAGGCGCACGGCGTGGCCGTGCTCGCAGTGCCTGACCAGCTCGCTCGTGACGGGCGCGTCCTCGCGACGTACGCGGCAGAGCTCGCAGATGATCCGTTGCTGGCGCCCGGCGTAGACGTGCACACGCTCGCCCGTGAGCGGCGTGCGTCCACAGTCGGCGCAGCGGTCCCTGCTCGGCCTCGAGCGTCCCGAGTCCACGGCGCAGCAGCAGGCGCTCGAGCTGCTCGACGTGAGTGGTGAGGGAGGTCATGATGCTCCGAATTCGCTGCTCGCATGGCGCCTCCTGCCTCTGGGAAGTTGCACCCAGCGGCGCGTTTGGCCGCGCCGACCGCGGGGTATCTGACTCGCTGCGGGAGGATCGTCGGGCACGCGCGCCGTGAGGGCGCGGAGCAGCCGGCGAGCTCCCGCCAGCCAGGGTGCGATACCGTTATTCAGAACTTCGGCAACGCTTGACAGCCTTGTTATGATCGCCACAAGTTTCCCCCGATCCAACAGCCGGCCCCTCCGGCAGCGATCCGCGGCAGCAACCGAGAGGGAGGAGCAGCGTATGGAGTCATTTACCTCAGGGACCTTCGTGGGAGCCGGTTCGTTCCGCTGCGTGCGCTGCGACTACACGCTGATGTTCAACGCCTCGGAGATGCTGCCCGACTGCCCCCACTGTGGCGGGCGCGAGTTCGTCCGAGCCTCGTTGTTCAGCACCGAGCGCATCACGACCAGCGTCGGCGCGATCGACGCGGACAGCAGCGAAGCAACGCTGGTCTCCCCGGCGGCGCCCGATCAGGATGCCCGTCTGGCGCGGGCCAGGGCCGCTATCGAGAAGCCGGGCGAGTATCTCCTCTACGAGGAGAACGGCGAGCAACGGCTCGTGGCGCTCACGCGCGAGTGGACTCGGGTCGGCCGGAGCCTCGCAGCGGACGTGCGTTTCGACGATCCGACCGTCTCTCGGCGCCACGCGCTGATCGTGCGCCAGCCCGACGGCGTGCGCCTGCTCGACGACCGCAGCCTCAACGGCGTGTTCGTCAACGGCGCGCGCGTCGACGGCCAGACGCTGAAGGACGGCGACGAGATCATCGTCGGGCGCTACCGCCTGGCGTTCATGAGCGTGCCGGCCGACCCAAACACGCACGCGACGGACACCGAAACGACCTCGCTGCACAGCATCGGCTGAGCAACCTCGCGCGTGACGGGCCCGCTTCCCCACGGTGGACGCCACGGCGCGCACCCGATGCGTTCCTACGCGTAGTATCGCTGCGACGATGGCCCAGACGATCGCCGTGCTCTCGCAGAAGGGAGGCACGGGCAAGACGACCGCGGTGCGCACGCTGACGGACGTCCTGCGGCGCAGCGGGGTGCGCACGCTGGCCGTCGACCTCGACCCGCAGGGCAACCTGTCGGACTACTTCGACCTGCCGCCGGACGTCGAGCCGACGATCGCCGACGTGCTCGCCGGACGCGCCACCGCGGCCGAGGCGATCCACGACGACATCATCCCTGCCAACCTGAGCCTCGCCGAGGCGGAGCTGATGCTCGGCGGCAAGATGGGCCGCGAGCTGACGCTCAGGCGCGCGCTCGCGAAGACGAGCTCGAGGACTACGACGTGATCCTGATCGACTGCCCGCCGTCGCTGGGACTGCTGACGGTCAACGCGCTGGTCGCGGCCGACCGCGCGCTGATCACCGCCGAGGCGCAGTACTTCGCGCTGCAGGGCGTCGAGCAGGCGATGGAGGTCGTCGAGCTCGTGCGCGACAGCCTCAACCCGCAGCTGACGCTGCTCGGCGTGCTGCTCAACCTCGCCGACATGCGCACCGTCCACTCGCGCGAGGCGCTCGCCTCGCTGCAGGAACGCTTCGGCGAGCTGGTGTTCGACACGGTGATCCGCACCTCGATCGCCTACGCCGAGTCGGCCGAGCGAGCGCGCTCGATCCTCGACCATCGACCCGACCTCGGCGCCGACTACCTGGCGCTCGCCGCCGAGGTGCTCGCCCGGCTCGACGACATCGACGGCACGCGCAAGCGCCTCGCGCAGCTGAGCTCAGAGCGCGTCCACGTAGGCGCCCTGCGTCTCGAACGGCACGCGCAAGCAGCGTCGCCCAACCGTCGATCTCCTCGCGCCAGCGCCTCGGCCACAGCGCCGGTCTGCTCGTAGAAGCACCACACCAGCACCGTCGGGCCGGCGCCTGAGATCGTCGCGCCGAGCGCGCCGAGCTCGCGCGCCCGGCTTGCCAGCTCGAACGAGCGCGGGAACAGGCTGCGCGCGCTGCGGCTGGTGCAGGCGATCGTGCAGGCCGCGCGCGAGCAGATCCCAGTCGCCGCGCGCGAGCCCGAGCGTCAGCAGCGCGCCGTGGGCGATGTTGAACACGGCGTCCTCGCAGCGGCACCTGACCGGCCAGCGCGGCGCGCGCGGCGCGCGTGTCGACCGCCTCGCTCGGGCACCACCGCCAGCGCCTCCAGGCCCGTCGGCGGGTCAAAGCGCGTCGCCTGGCCGTCGGCGCAGATGACGAAGCCGCCGTGCAGCGCCGCGGCGACGTTGTCGGGGTGGCCCTCCAGCTCGCTTGCGTGCTCGAGCAGATCGGCGTCCAGCTCGAACAGGTGGTCGGCGGCCATCAGCCCGGCGACGATCGCCGCCGCGCTCGAGCCGAGGCCTCCCGACGAGCGGGATCTGCGAGCGGATCCTGAAGGTGAAGCCGTCGGCCGGATGCAGCCGCTCGAACGCCCGCACGCACAGGTTCTCGCGCCCCTGCGGGACCGGCAGATCCGTCTCCACGGCGAACTCGCCGGTCTCCTCGACCTCGAGCTCCAGCGTGCAGCGCGAGCGCCGCCGCCATGCAGTCGAAGCCGGGGCCGAGGTTGGCCGAGGACGCGGGCGCGCGCACGACGCGTCTACGGATCACCCAGCACCGCTTCCTCGATCGCGGCGGTCTCGGCGACGCACTGGATCACGCGGCCGTCGTTGTTGGCGATCGCCGTCTCCGGGTCCTTGAGGCCGCGGCCGTGAGCACGCAGACGACCTGCTCGGCGCCGTCGGCGCCGTACTTGAGCAGCCCGGCGACCGACGCCGCCGAGGCCGGCTCGCAGAACATCCCTTCGCGCGAGGCGAGCAGGCGGTAGGCGTCGAGGATCTCCGCGTCGCTGACGACGCGGATCGCCCCGCGCGAGTCGGTCGCGGCGGCCATCGCGTCCTCCCAGCGCGACCGGGTTGCCGATCCGGATCGCGCTGGCGATCGTTTCCGGGTGCTCGATCGATTTGCCCCTCGACGAGCGGCGCGGCGCCCTCGGCCTGGAAGCCGAACAGCTTCGGCGCCGCGCCCAGCTCGCTGAAAGCCGCGCCAGTAGGAGGTGATGTTGCCGGCGTTGCCGACCGGGATGCAGAGCGCTTCGAGGCCGCCCGTCGAGGTCCTCGTGGATCTCGAAGGCCGCCGTCTTCTGGCCTTCGATGCGGAACTCGTTGACCGAGTTGACGAGCGCGATCGGGTGCGTGTCGGTGAGCTCGCGCACGAGCGTCAGCGCCTGGTCGAAGTTGCCCTGCAGCGAGATCACGCGCGCGCCGTGGACGAGCGTCTGGGCCATCTTGCCCTGGGCGATCTTGCCCTCGGGGACGATCACCGCGCAGGTGATGCCCGCGCGCGCCGCATAGGCGGCGGCGCTGGCCGCGGTGTTGCCGGTCGAGGCGCAGATCACGGCCTTGGCGCCGTCGCGCACGGCCGCGGAGACCGCGCAGGTCATGCCGCGGTCCTTGAACGAGCCGGTCGGGTTGGCGCCCTCGAGCTTCAGGCGCACCGTCGCGCCGACGCATCTCCGAGAGCACCGGCGCGCGCAGCAGCGGCGTCGAGCCCTCCTGCAGGCTGACGAGCGGGTCGCCGGCGGCGAACGGCAGGCGCTCGCGGTAGCGCTCGATCAGCGGCACGTGCGCCCCGTCGGCGGCGTGCCCTCGATCCGCGGCAGCTTGACCTTGGGATGCTGTGCCCAGCTCGCTCATACGAACTCCTCTTCGATCACGCGGATCGTCCGCGGTGCCGAGCGCACGAACGTCGAAGTCGCTCGAGTCGCTCGATCGCGGCGCGCAGTCGCGACTCGAGCACGGGGTGCGTGACCATCACCAGTCGCGCGCGCTCGCCGCATGCCCCGCTGCACGACCGACTTGATCGACACCTCGTGCTCGCCCAGCACCTTCGTCACCGCCGCGAGCACCCCCGGACGGTCGGCCACGTCGAGGTGCAGGTAGAAGGCGCTCGCGACGTCCTCGATCAGCGGCAGCGCCAGCGGCGGCGCCGGCGGGCGCGCGCCGCCGGTCATCACGCTGACGACGTCGCCCAGCACCGCGCTCGCGGTCTGTCGCCCGCCGGCGCCGGGCCCGGACATCGTGATCTCGGTGATCGCCTCCGACTCGACCGTGACCGCGTTGAAGGGGCCCGACGACCGACGGCGAGCGGGTGCCCGGCGTAGAGGAAGGCGGGGTGCACGCGCACCGACAGCCCGCCCCGGCAGGCGCTCGGCGGTGCCGATCAGCTTCAGACCCAGAGCCCGAGCTCGCGCGCGTACTCGAGGTCGTCGCCGTGCAGATGCTCGATGCCCTCGTAGCGCACGTCGTCGAGGTGCACCGGCGAGCCGAACGCCAGGCGCGCGAGGATCGCCATCTTGGCGGCCGCGTCGCGGCCGCAGACGTCGTCGCTGGGGTCGGCCTCGGCGTAGCCGAGTCGCTGCGCCTCGGCGAGCGCCTGCGGCGTAGGTCGCGCCGCCGGCCATCTCGGTGAGGATGAAGTTGGTGGTGCCGTTGACGATCCCGTGGATGCGCTCGATCGGCGTCGCCGACAGCGACTCCTCGAGCACGCGCACGACCGGCACCACGCCGGCGACCGCCGCCTCGAAGCGCAGCCGCACGCCGTGCTCGCGCGCGGTCTCGAACAGCTCCTCGCCGTGCTGGGAGAGCAGCTGCTTGTTGGCCGTGACGACGTCCTTGCCGGCGCGCATCGCCGCGAGCAGGTACTCGCGCGCCGGCTCGATCCCGCCGATCAGCTCGACGAGCAGGTCGGCGTCCGCGAGGATCTCCTCGAAGTCGCCGCGCGCTGCGCGTCAGCACGCCGCTGATCACGCGGCCGGCGGCCGTTGAAGCGCTCGATCTCGCCGGCGCGCTCCTCGAGCAGCTCCGCGAACGCCGCGCCGACGGTGCCGTGGCCGAGCAGGCCGACCTTGAACGGTGGCGCCTGCGGCGGCCGCTCAGCAGCCATCGCGGACGCTCGATCGTCAGGGGACATCGCGCGCGGCCAGGTCCTCGAAGCTCTCGCGCCGGACGACGACGCGCGCGTCGCCGTCGCGACAGAAGATCACCGGCGGCCGCGGAACGCCGTTGTAGTTGTTCGCCATCGCAAACCCGTAGGCGCCGGTCGCCGGCGTCACGATCACGTCGCCCGGCCGGGGTCCTCGAGCAGCGCCGTCGCGCACGATCACGTCGCCGGACTCGCAGTGCTTGCCGGCGAGCACGCACTCGCGTCGTGCCGCCGAAGCGATCGGCCACGTGCGCCTCGTAGCTCGCGCCGTAGAGCATCGGGCGCAGGTTGTCGGACATGCCGCCGTCGACGGCCACCCAGCGCGAGACGTTCTGCTTGACGCTCTCGACGGTGTACAGCGTGACGGCGGCGTTCGCGCACCAGCGCGCGGCCCGGCTCGATCAGCAGGCGCCGCTCGGGGCCGATTCCGTGAGCGTGCGCCGCCTGCACCAGCGTGGCGACGTACTCCTCGATCGGCGGCGGCGAGGGCTGTGCCTCGGTGTACTGGACGCCCAGGCCGCCGCCGAGGTCATAGATCGAAAAGCCGCCCACCGACTCGCCGAGCTTGGCGAGCTCGAGCGCCTCGCGGCGAAAGGGCTCGAGCCCGAGCAGCTGCGAGCCGATGTGCGCGTGCAGGCCGCGCAGCGAGAGCCCTGGGACCGCCCGCAGCCGCGCGATCGCCTCGCCGGCGTCGGCGATCGCGAACCCGAACTTCGAGTCGGCCTGACCGGTCGAGATCTTCTCGTGGGTCTCGCCGCTGACGTCGGGCGTGACACGCACGAGCACCGGCTGGCCCTCGGCACGGTCCGCGAGCGCGCCCTCGGCGAGGAGCCGCTCGAGCCGCTCGATCTCGTCGAAGTTGTCCACCACGATTGCCGCCACGCGGTGGCGCAACGCCATGCGCAGCTCCGCCTCTGACTTGGCGTTGCCGTGCAGAACGATCCGCTCGGGGCGAAAGCCCGCGTGCAGAGCGAGGTGCAGCTCGCCCCCGGAGGCCGCATCGCACCACAGGCGCTCCTGGGCGAACACCGCCAGCACGGCGCTGCAGGGAAAGGCCTTCGAGGCGAATACCACGTGGAAGTCCTCGTGGCCGGCGTCGCGGCCGGCCTGCAGGAACATCCGCGCCCGCGTGCGCAGATCGTCCTCGGCGACCACATAGGCGGGCGTGCCGAACTCGCGCGCCAGCTCGATCGTGTCGCAGCCACCGACCTCGAGATGGCCGCGCTCGTTGAGGCGGCTGCCCAACGGATAGACCGCAGAGAGGCTCGTCCCGGTGACCATGGCGGGTGATTATCGCTTGCCGGCAGCGCTGCCGCGCATACGGCCTCGCCCGGCCGCCGCCGGCCCCCACATGTCAACGCGCTGGCGCCGGGGTCACGCCGGTTGCGGCGCGCAGCGCCCCGACGCCGCCGCGCCGGGCGATCACGCCGAGCCACAGCAGCCCCAGCGCGAGCAGCGCGAGGCTCTCGAGCTGCGGCGCCGTCAGCCCGGCGAAGACCTCCTTGTTGCGGCGGATGAGCTCCACGAGGAAGCGCTCGAGCCCGCTGCCGACGAGGTACAGCGCGAACACGACACCCGGCCGCACGCGATCGCGCAGGTGCCACAGCAGGTATGCGAGCAGGCACATCGTGACCGTCTCGTAGATCGGCGTCGGCTGCACGCGCGCCCCCGGCGGCGTCGGCAGCGTCCCGTGCGGGTAGCCCATCGCCCACGGCAGGCTCGAGCGGATCCCGTAGTCGCCGTCGCCCGAGACCTGGCAGCCGATGCGTCCGATCGCGTAGCCGAGCGCCAGCGCGGTGGCGCACATGTCGAGCATCCTCAGCTGCAGCGCATCGCGCCAGCGCATCCACGCGAACACCGCGATCGCTCCCCCGATGACCCCTCCGTACCAAACGAGACCGGCGCCCGAGAACAGGCTCTTCAAGAAATCGTGCCTGACTTCGCCGTAGTTCTGGATCACGTAGTAGCCACGCGCGCCGATCACGCCCCCGAGCAACGCGGCGAACACGAGCTCGTAGGACCAGTCGACCGGCCTGTCGAGCTCGCGCAGGCGACGCGCGAGCAGGCAGCCGCACGCGAGGAAGCCCAGCGCGAACATCACCCCGAAGGTCTTCACCGAGATGCCAAGCACCTCGATTTCGGGCTTCATCGCGTCCGGGCGCGCGGCATCGCAGGCGGCATCGTTCGCGGCTGAACTTTAGGGCACCCGTATCTGCTTCTGCGACAATTGGTTGCATGGCTAAGCCGCGATCGAGCTTCGGAAAAGACACGGGCCTGCAGGCGCGAATGCTGCTGACGATGTTCCTGCTGACGGTCGTCTATGTCGTGTTCATCGGCGCGCTGTTCGCGGCCGGCGCAGGCGCGGGGCTGATCGTGGTGGTCGCGGTGGTGCTGCTGGTGGCGCAGCTGTTCGGCTCGGACAAGATCGCGCTGGCGACGATGGGCGTCAAAGAGGTCACCCCCGAGCAGGAGCCCGAGCTGCACGCGATCGTCGAACGCCTGTGCGTACAGGCGGACCTGCCGAAGCCGAAAGTCGGGGTGATCGAGACCCCGATGCCAAACGCCTGCGCGATGGGGAAATCCAAGCAGGCGACGACGGTATGCGCCACGCGCGGCATCCTCGAGCTGCTGTCGCCGGCGGAGCTCGAAGGGGTGATGGCGCACGAGCTCACACACGTGATCAACCGCGACGTGCTCGTGATGACGCTGGCGAGCTTCTTCGCGACGCTCGCCGCACTGATCCTCCAGTTCGCTCTGTTCTTCGGCGGCGGCTACGGGCGCAGCCGCGACGAGGAGCAGGACATCATGATCGTGCTGCTCGTGTCCGCGTTCGTGTACGCGATCTCGTTCCTGCTGCTGCGAGCGCTTTCCCGCTATCGCGAGTACGCGGCGGACCGCGGCTCGGCCGTGCTGACCGGACGCCCGAGCGCGCTCGCCTCGGCGCTGCTGAAGATCAGCGGCACGATGGAGCGCGTCCCGAGCCAGGACCTGCGCAAGGCCGAACCGATGAGCGCGTTCTTCATCCTGCCGGCGCGCACCAAGACCTCGCTGATGAACATCTTCGCCGACCACCCGCCGCTGGAGAAGCGCCTGGCGGCGCTCGAACGGCTGGAGTCGCAGTTGCAGGGCGCCGCCTGAGCCGCATGGCGCGCCGTCGGACCGCCGGAGCGTGCGTCTAGTGGGGCTGCGCGACATGCTCACCGGCCGGCACACGGTCAAGGGTCCCGCGCCTGACCGCCTGTTCGCGATCACAACCGCATACCTCACCCTCCAGACCGAGCACCAGATCGAGCCGACCGGCCAGGCCGCGATCGTCTTCCAGGCGCTGGCGACGAGCGACTTCGAAAGCACGCTGAAGGAAATGGAACAGGTCGTGGCGGCGACCGGCGGCGAGAGCGGCAGCACCGTCACCACCGAGGACGACAGCTACGGCTACCGCTGGATGATCCTGCACAACCCCGAGGGCGCTCCCAGCGTCGAAGACCTGGCGGTCGGCATCAACGCCGTCTCGGGCTCGATCGAGACCGCCGGCTACGGCGAGCGACTGCTGTGCGCGGTGTTCGCGTTCCTCGACGCGCGCAGGCAGCGCGTGTACTTCATCTACAACTACAAGCGCGGCGACTGGTACCCGTTCGTGCCAGATTCGAGTCCCACCCACCCGGGCCAGCAGCGTGACACCGAGCGCGAGCTGCAGATCAAGGCGCAGATCGCCTCGGAACTGCCGATCGAGCCCGAACTGGAGCGCTGGTTCCCGCTGTGGGGCATCCCGATCTGAGACGCCCTGCCCCGAAACGCGCCCGCTAGTCTGGAATCAGGCCCTCGCCGGTGAATTCCATGCCGGCCTCCGCGAAGCTGATGTCCGCAGGCGGCAGGATCACGTCGGAGCTGTCTAGCTCGTCGTCGCCGAGTGGCGTTCCCTTGGAGCGCACATAGTCGAGCAGCTGACGAAAGGCATCGGCGAAGCCGTCCTCTGTGCCGCCTTCGACGATCGAGATGACGCTCTTCTCGAGCTCGGTGAGACGGTCGCAGTCGCTGTCGTCGAGGCGATATTGGCCCTCGCCCGAGATGCGGACGATCATCCCTGGCTGCCGTTCGGGTTCGCTGGCTGCTGCGCCTGCTCGGGAGCAGCAGCCGCCTCGCCTCCCTCCGGCGAGCCCGGGGCGATCTGGGGCGCCGAGGCCGTATCGGCCTGGCCGAGCTCGGCCTTCATCTTCGCCAGGTCGTCTTCGACCGCGGGCGTGCTCGAGAGCTGCTTGAGCTGACGGTCGATGTCGTCTTCGCCGGAGCCGAGCTGGCCGACGTCTTCGAAGGTGCCTGCGGCTTCCAGCTCGGACACCGCGTCGGCGCGCGCCTTCATGTTTTCGGTCTTGTCCACAGCACGCTGCATCGCCAGGCCCACGTCGGCCATCTGCTCGCCGACACCGGTCGCCGCCTCGGAGATCCGCACCTGGGCCTCGGCGGCTGAGTACTGCGCCTTGATGACCTCCTTCTTGGTGCGGAACGCTTCGATCTTGGCGCGCAGTTTCTGCTCGGAGTCGGTCAGCTTCTGCTGCTGGTCTTCGAGTTCGTTGACCTGCGTGTCGAGGCCCTGCAGCTCGGTCTGCGCCACGTTCTTGCGTTCGAGGGCGGTCTTGGCGAGATCTTCCTGACCGGCTGACAGCGCCTGACGGGCCTGCGTGTCGAGCTTGACGACGCTCTGCTGCAGCGAGCTCTCCTGCATCTGCAGGCGCTTCTTCGCCGTCACCACGTCGGCGATGCCCTTCTTGACGTTCTGCAGCTGTTCGACCTGCTTCTGGTAGCTGTAGTCGAGTGTCTCGGCCGGGTCTTCGGCCCGGTCCAGAAGTTTCGAGACCTTCGCCTTCACTACGGTGGACATGCGCCCAGTCAAGCCGGCCATCTGATCCTCCTATTGCTTTTCCACGAGGCGACCGACGAGCTCGGCCAACACCGTCAAGCGTAGCCGACTGGGGGCCTATGGCCGCCCGCCAACCGCGTCAGCGTCGCTCGCCGCGATCGAGCCCACCGGCGCCCGACACAGCGAACGCGCCCCTCAGAATCCGGCTGGGTGGCGGACACTGAAGCCCGCGTTCGTCTGTCGCAACGGGCGCCAGCGAGGACCCTCGAGGTTGGCAGGGTCTTCCGCGGGGCTGGTGTCCAGACGCAGCCCGGCAACGGTCATGTAGGCGTGGCCGCCGTTGGCGAAGATCGTCACCCAGCGCCCGACTCCGCGCGAGCCCCAGGCCTCGAATTCGGAGGAGTCCTCCGGAGTGGCCAGCAGCGTGGCGCCGTGGAGCGAGAAGGACACCGTGCCAGAGCAGTCATATCCGGGCGAGACGAACGAGCCGTGGCCGCCGCCATAGATGTAGGGCAGTCCAACCAGCTCGTTGCCGGCCCAGATCATCTGCTGGACCGCGACCGGCGCCCCCTCGGGGGCAGCGGCGAGGCCGTCGACGAAGCGCGCCGTGGTCCCGGGAACCAGCAACTCCGGGCGCAACGTCGGTCCCGTCGCCGTGGTCATGCCGTCGCCGATCGTCAGTTCGCCTGGAATTTCCGTCGGCAGGGTCGCCGGGGGTTCGCTCGACGTTGCGACGCTGCCGCCCGTGGCGGTGCCTGTCGTCGTCGCGCTGGCGGCCGTGCCCGTCGTCGTACTGGATGTCGTGGGCGCCACGAACGGCACGAGTTCTCCGGACGTCGTCTTCTCGAAGACGGGGCCCTTGTACGTGAGCTTCGAGGACTTGGCAGTGATCGGCGCATGCACCACTGGGACGGGCGCCGTCGCCGAGGCGGGGGCGGGGGCCACCGCTGTGACCCCGCCGCTGCCGTTGGCCAGAGCTGCCTCGGCGCTCACCGCGTAGGCGATCAGGCTGCACAGCAACACCGTAAAGCTACGCATCCGCACAACAACGACCTCTTTCGTCGGCCTGCGGGGTTAGCTGACGGGCTAGCGCTGAAAGAGCCTGCGCTTCTCACGGTCCTACCGCGGGATTCGCCCCAACAACTTGGGTCCCCCGTTCCTTGACACCTGGCCAAGGACTCGGCATTCGGGCGGGCACGCTAGCAGAGTGCAAGGACGCTTGCAGGACCTGCACAGCTTTTCGCACGTTCGCCCGCAAACGCCGCGCTTTTGTGCGAGCGCTGGTGCCCGGTGCTAGCGCTAGTGTGCCCGCCATGCGCACCGTGACGGCACGACCGCCGGCGACCCTGCTGTTGCTCGCCGCCGCGGGACTCACCGCGGTGGCGCTCGCCGGCTGCGGCAAGGGCGGATCGGAACAGCTGGGAGGCGGCGGTCCGGGGCGCCAGCTGGCGCCGGTGGCGGCGCAGGGGGCCGTGAGCGTCGCCACCCGCAACACCACGCGCTTGGGCGGCGCCGATGTCGCCACTGACGCGGCCGCGGTCGCGCGCGCGGTCTATCCCGGTCTCACGGTCGCGACGCGGCCGCTGGTGGCGGTGCTCGTCGACGAGCACGACTGGCTGCCGGCGCTGGCGGCCTCCGTCCTCGCGAGCGCTCCCACCGGCGCACCGATCCTGTTCAGCGAAGGCGACACGCTGCCGACGGTCACCCGGCAGACCCTCGAAGCGATGCATCCGCTGGGGGCGCCTGCTCTGGGCGGCGCGCAGGTGATCCGGATCGGGACCGCGGCGGCCGTGCCCGACCGCTACCTCGCGCGAACCGTGCCTGTCGGCGCGCCCACGACGAGCGCCGCGGACATCGAGCAGCTCGCACAGACGCTCGGTGCGGGCGCCCCCCACGAGGTGATCGTGCTGCCAGCCGACGGCGCGCGCGCCCTGCTGATGCCGGCGGCGGGCCTCGCCGCCGAGAGCGGCGCGCCGATCTTGTTCGTGACACCCACGCGCGTGCCGGCAGCGACCGCCGCCGCCGTGGCCGCCCTGCACAAGCCGTCGATCTACGTGATCGACGCGGCCGAAGTGGGCGCCCGGACACTGGCGGCGCTTGGCAAGCTCGGGTCGGTCAAGACGATCACCAGCGCCAGCCCCGCGCCCGGTGGCGAAGCCGAGGCCGACAACGCGATCGAAATCGCGCGCTACACCAACGGCAACTTCGGTTGGGGCGTCAAAGAACCGGGGCACGGTCTCGTCTTCGCAAACGCGAGCCGGCCGCTGGACGGCCCCGCATCGGCGCTGCTGTCATCCACCGGCGACTACGGGCCGCTGCTGCTGCTGCAGAGCCCGACGCAGGTGCCGCTGATGCTCGCCGGCTACCTGTCTGACATCCAGCCCGCGTACAGCTCACCGGAGTTCCCGCCGGTGCGCGGCGCCTACAATCACGGCTGGCTGATCGGCAACGAAGAAGCGATCGCAGCGGTCACCCAGGCCGAAATCGATTCCGTGCTCGAGATCCGCCCGCAGGTGCACACCTCCGAAGAACCGTCGGCCTCGCAGGTCGAATAGTGTCGCTCCGCCTAGTCAAGCAGTCGATCACACAGAGGCAAACTTGAGTCAAGCCGAGGATCCCCGCCGCCTGAGTCGCAAGGCGAGCACCCATCAGGTGACCGTCGAGGACGTGCGCCAGCTGATGGGAGCGTCGACGCCGCATTTCGCGCTGCAGCTGCGTAACCGTATCGCCAAGCTGATCGCCGATCTGCCACCAGATGATCCCGCGCGCGTTGAAGGCGAGCGTGAGATCGCGCGCTTGCAGCGACTCGGATTCGAAGGCGAGAACCGCGGCGAGGGCGCTGCCGAGGGCGAGCGGCCGCTGCCGTCGCTGAGCCTCAGCGCCGCCGTCCCCACGAAACCCTGAGCGCTCAGCGCAGGCCGGCGAACGTGCGCTCGCGCCGAGCATCGACGTAACGCGCGCGAAGCAGTTTGAAGCAGACGAGCACGATCGCGACGTCCAGCGGCAGCAGCGCGACGTTCAGCCAGCGCGGCGCGTGATTGGCAAATGCCGGCACGACGAGCACGACGGCCGTGTGGAACACGACGGCGGGAATCACCGCGAGCATCAGCGTGTGCGCGCGAAAGCCGGCCAGATGCTCGCGCAGCGCGACCTCGAAGGTTCCGATCGCAACGGCGCCGATGCTCGCACCGAGCAGCGCGACGCTGCCCTCGACGCCACGCAGGAACGCGACCACGGCGCCGATCATGCCGACCAGGATCAACAGCTCCGACAGGGGCAGCGGGTGCCATGGCGCCCGCGGGCGCTCCCCCAACGTCTTGGGCTCCCCAACCGCGCCGACGGCGCGCGCGGCAGTTCGCGCGGGCGCGGAGGCGCGCCCCGAGAGCTCCCGCACGCTGTGCTGACCCGGGCGGCGCTTGCGCGAGCGTCCACGCCGCCCCGTGTTGTGCTTGGCCACGGTCCTCAGGAGCCAGGCGGGAGGTCGCAGCGGTGCATCGCCGTCGATGCTAGCGCCTATGCTGCGTTGCGTGTCCACGTCCGCGCACCCTGCCTCGCCGGCGACGACGGGCATCCCGGACAGCCGGCTGTCGGGCCCGTATCCGGTAGGTGAGTACGCCGCCGCGCTGCGCTCGAAGCTGCGCTCGTTCACGCGCGTGCAGCTGATGGGTGAGCTCGTCAACCTACGTCCGTCACGCGCGCGCGTGTATTTCGAGCTGCGCGACGCCACCGGCGCGATCCCGTGCGCGGTGTGGCGCGCAGACTGGGACGCGATCCTCGCCCGTGCGGGAGCGCCGGCGGAGGGCATGCAGGTGGTCGTGGCCGGCGGCTGCGACTACTACCCCGGCAGCGCCACGTCCTCGCCGGGCTTCTCCTTCACTGTGCTCGACCTGCGCCTGGCGGGTGACGGCGACCTGCTCGCGAGGATCGAGCGCCTGCGCAAGCAGCTCGACGGCGAGGGCCTGCTCGAGACCCAGAAGCGCCTGCTGACCCCGGTGCTGCCGCACACGATCGGCGTCGTGACGGGCGAGGGCGGCAAGGCGCGCGACGACGTGCGCGCGGCGCTCGCGCGGCGCGGCTGGGCGGGACGCTTGGTGTGGGCGTTCGCGCCCGTGCAGGACCGCCACGCGGCACCGGCGATCGTGCACGCGCTCGGCGAGCTCGTGGCGGTCGGCGGCGTCGAGGTCGCGATCGTCGCCCGCGGCGGCGGCTCGCTGGCGGACCTGCTGTGCTTCTGCGACGAGACCCTGTGCCGAACCGTTGCGCTGCTCGGCGTGCCGGTGATCGCGTCCGTCGGCCACCACACCGACCGCACGCTGCTGGACGACGTCGCCGCGGTGAGCTGCTCGACGCCGACGCACGCCGCCGAGGCGGCGGTTGGCGTCGACTGCACACGCGCCCGCGCGGAGCAGGCGGCGACAGCGGCGCGGCTGCGCGAGCACGGCCGCCGCGCCGTCCTCGACCGTGCAAGGCTGCTCGCGAGCTTCTCGCGCGCTCCCGCCGCGCACCTGGATCGCCAGCGCGCCCACCTGCACCAGCGGCTGCGCGAGATCCGCGCCGGCTCGCGGCGGCGGCTCGACTCCGAGCAGCGGCTGACCGAGCGGCGCGCTGTGGGGATCGAGCGCAAGACCGCGTCGTTCCTGCTCGACTGCCGCGAGCGTCGCCCGCGAGAGCTGGCACAGCTGGCGCTCGCGCTCGCCGGCCACGACCCGCAGCGCACGCTCGAGCGGGGCTACGTGCTGGCGCGCTCAGCCACCGGCGACCCCATCGTCACGGCGGCCGGCGCGCAGGACGCCGGCGAGCTGCAGCTGCGGTTCGCCGACGGCTCGGTGCCCGCGAGGGTGTCCGAGCGATGAGCGCGCGAGCCGAGCAGCCTGACCGGTCAGGCGAGCAGCAGACCTACGAGGCGGCGGCAGCGCGCGTCGAGGAGATCATCCGCCGACTGGACTCCGGCGAGGCGAGCCTCGACGAGACGCTGGCGCTCGTCAGCGAGGGCAAGCTGCTGATCGAGCGATGCGCCAGCCAGCTCGCGGCGGTCGGCGGGGCGCTCGAGGAGCTGCGCCTGGACGAGCTCGTCATCCGACTCGAACAGGAGGCCGGCGGTTGAGCACGTGGGACACGCTCGCGGAGCTCGCAGTCGAGATCGATGACTACGCCCTGGAGCCACTGCAGGCGAGCGTGTCGAGCGGCTTCGAGCGCAAGAGCACCGTAATACGCCTGCGCGGAGCCGGCGAGGATGGCCTCGGGGAGGACGTCACCTATGACGCGGTCGACCAAGACATCCTGCAGCAGGCGGGGCCGACGCTGCCGCTTGCCGGGCGCTACACGCTGGCGAGCTTCAGCGCACATCTTGCCGGGCAGCAGCTGTTCCCGCAGCCGCCGCAGCGCGAAGTATCCAGCCGCTACCGCACCTGGGCCTACGAGTCCGCGGCGCTCGACCTCGCGCTGCGCCAGGCGGGGACGACGCTGCACGAGGCGCTCGGGCGCACGCCACGGCCGGTGCGCTTCGTGGTGTCGCTGCGCCTGGGCGAGCCGCCGTCGCTCGAGCCGATCCAGCGCCTTCTGGCGCTCTACCCCTCGCTGCGCTTCAAGCTCGATCCGACCAGCTCCTGGGATCAGCCGTTGATCGCCGCGCTCGTCGCCACCGGCGCCGTCGACTCCGTTGACTTCAAGGGCCTGTATCACGGCTCGATCGTGGACCAGCCCGCCGATCCCGCGCTCTACCGCCGCGTCGTCGAGGCGTTCCCAGACGCGTGGATCGAGGATCCGGCGCTCACTGCCGAGACCGACGCGGTGCTCGCCCCCCACCGCGCGCGGTTCTCGTGGGATGCGCCGATCCACTCGATCGCCGACATCACAGCACTCGCGTATCCACCGCGGATGGTCAACATCAAGCCGTCGCGGCTGGGCGGGCTGCGCAACCTGCTCGACGCCTATGACTACTGCGCTGCGCGGGGGATCGGCAACTACGGCGGCGGTCAGTTCGAGCTGGGCGTCGGACGCGGCCAGAATCAGTACCTGGCCTCGCTGTTTCATCCCGACGCCGCCAACGACGTGGCGCCAACCGGCTTCAACCTGCCTGATACGCCGCCCGGCCTGCCGTCGAGCCCGCTACAGCCGGCGCCGAGCGCGAGCGGTTTCCGCTGGGGCTAGCTGGGCCGCCCACAGCGGCCGCGCTGCGACTGCACATGCGCAACTTCCATGCCACCATTCGGTTTCCCACCTCATAGCCGATAACGTCGGGGGCCGCCGGTCGGGGGACGTTCTCACGCCCGACCAGGCCCGGGCCGGCTCTGCGCGAAGGAGTGTCCAATCTTGGCGAGCACAGGTGCCCACAAGCGATCGAGGTTCGTACCCGCGACAGCCATCGTCGCGTCGCTTCTCGCACTCGCGACACACGCGCCCGTGGCGAGCGCGGCCGGCGCAGGCGGGGCCTCGGCGCCGAGCGTCACCTCGACGGCGAAGGCCGGCGGCACCTCCACGACCAAAGCCACGCGCTCATCCAAGGGCAGTACCGGCGCCGGCGCAGGCGCCGCCGCCAAGCCCTCTCGGCACGTGATGAGCGTGAAGATCCAGAGCGTCAGCTGCGTGCCCGCGCCGCACTGCAGCGCCGACCCGCACCAGGTCTCGACCCACGGGACGCTGCTGCTCGGCGGCGTCGGGCTGAGGCCCGGGATGGTCGTGGCCTTTCCGAAAGCGCCCGGTGCACGTATCAGCAGCGTCTCGCCCGCGGTGCAGCCGGCGGCACACACGCGCTACGCGATTGCGGGCAAGCCCGCGGACGGCCTGCTGGTGACTGTTCCCAAGAGCGCTCACTCCGGGCACATCATGATTCTGCTGAGCGGCGGGCGCTACACGAGCTCATACGGCCCGATCTACGTGTACAACCACGCGTTGCACCCGCCGCCGCCGCCGCCGAAAGTGGTGCCGGCGCCGACGAGCAGCGTCGCCGTCGCGGGCAGCCCCTTTGAAGGCCAGGGGATGTGGATCTGGTACCTGAGCAAGTCCGACGGCGGCAACATCGCAGCGATCGCCGCACAGGCTCACGCCGCCGGTGTGAGCACCCTGTTCATCAAGAGCTCCGACGGTTCGAGCAACTACTGGAGCCAGTTCTCTCCGCAGCTCGTCGCCGAACTGCACGCAAGCGGGCTCAAAGTCTGCGCCTGGCAGTTCGTGTACGGCACCGACCCCGTCGGCGAGGCGGCGCTCGGCGCCGAGGCCGTGGCCGACGGCGCCGACTGCCTCGTGATCGACGCCGAGGGCGAATACGAAGGCCACTACGCGGCCGCCCAGACCTACATCGCCGATCTGCGCGCCAAGATCGGCCCGACGTACCCGCTCGGACTGGCCTCGTTCCCGTACGTCAGCTACCACCCCTCGTTCCCGTACTCCGTCTTCCTCGGGCCCGGCGGGGCGCAGTACAACGCGCCGCAGATGTACTGGAAAGACATCGGGCAGTCGGTCGACACCGTGTACGCCAACACCTACGTCGCCAACCGCATCTACGGGCGCCCGATCTACCCCCTGGGACAGACCTACGGCGGCGTGTCCTCCGCTGAACTGCTGCGCTTCCGCGAGGAGGCCGTCGACTACGGCGCCACCGGCATCTCCTTTTGGGACTGGCAGGAAACCGGCGTGAGCGGCTGGACGACGCTGACCTCGCCACTCGCGCCCCTGACGAGCGTCACGCCCAACAGCGAAGTTCCCGAACTGCGCAAAGGCAGCAAAGGCGACCAGGTGCTGTGGATGCAGGAGCACCTCGCAAGCGCGGTCCCCACGCAGGAAACAACCGGCGTGTTCGGTGCGCAGACGCTCGCCGACCTGGAGGCCTTTCAGACCGCGCACGCGATCGCCGCCAGCGGCGTCGTCGAAGCGGCCACATGGACGGCGCTGCTGGCACTGGCGCCGATCCCGGTGGCGTGGACCGGGTCGACCACGCCCAGCGACTGACGCCGCAGCGCCAGCCTCAGCCTGGGGGGAGCTCCAGGCGGTGGGAGCGCGCGATCTGCTCGGCCATCCGCTCGTCGACTCTGGCCTCAGCGGCAATCTCACTCCAGCCTGCGACGACTGCCGCGACCTCCGCAAGGATGGCCTCGGCGCGGCCGCGCTTCAAGCCGGCGACGCGTGCCGCCGCCCGCAGGTCTGCGACGGTGAACCCGTCGCGCTTGCCGTTGATCGACATCTGGTGGCTGTCGAGCCATAGGTTGCCGGGCTGCCAGGCCCAGATCACGTCGTAGGCCGGAGCCAGCGACCACGCGCCCTCGCGGTCCATCAGGAAAGCAATGTTCTTGACGTGATCGTCCTGATTGCGCGCGACGACGTTGAAGACCATGCGCCGGAACTGCTGCTCGACGACGGGTGTGCCCAGGCCAAGCCGCCGGATCAGCAGCAGCACCTGCTCGTAGCTGTAGGTGCCCGGCTCGTTGTAGCTGACGTGCTCCAGCCCAGCCACCGTCTGCATGTGCAGCTTGCCGCCGCCGTCGGGCCGGTCGAAGCGACGGGTCATGAAGTGCCTGCGGCCGTGCTCCTCCAGCAGCCGGCACTCGGTCATCTCGATGTCGGCTGCGCGCGCCATTCTCGAGTACGCGTACTCGACCGCTCCCCACCCTTGAGGGTCGGCGAGGCCGTGATCACCGGCGCGCGACACACCGTCGAACTTCAACAGCCAGTGCCGGAAACCGTCGCCCACCTCGACCTGTCCCGAGCGCACCTGGCCGGTGGCGTCGTTGTATGCGATAAACGCCTTCGGGCGCGCGCCGCCTGCGGAGCTGCCGATCGCGAGGATCGCCTTCATCGCCTCCTCGTCGGGGTTCTCGCTCAGCTCGGCTACGAACTGCGCGCGCTCGGCGAGCACCTCGCTGGCGAGTCGCACGAGCGCGTCAACCTGTAGGTCCTCACCCGCAGGGACCGTCGGCTCGTGCGCCGGCTGGAACTCCAGCGCCCCGACGCCGCGCGTGCCGACGTAGCAGAGCCGCTGAACCACGTCGAAGCTCGACCGATCGCGTCCCCGCGACGCCAGCCACGCGTTGACCAACGCCGTCCCCCAGCGATCGGGCAGCGAATCTGCAAGCAGGCCGGGGAGGCCGCTGAACACGTCCTGCGGCAGCCCCGGGAAGCTGTAGGGCTGGGCGCGCAGCGGCATGCGCACCGGCGCCAGCTGGATACCGCTGTGGGCAAACGCAGGGTCGTACTGGAACGTCGCGTAGCGTCCACCCGCTCCGATCGACACCGCGGCGATGCGTGCTCCCCACAGCGTTACCGCCGCGACCGTCACGGGGCCGCGGCCCGGTCCTCGCCACCGGGCTCGTCGCCCCACACCCACGGCTTCTCGCCGGCCTCGCCGGCGCCCCGCCCGCGGCCGCTTGCGCGCCGCCGCACGTGGCGCTGCTCGCGTTCCAGCTGCGCGATCGGAAGCACGATCGACTCGGGCACCGCCGCGTCGAGCGCCCCAAGCAGCCCCAGCGTGCGCAGCAGCTTGACCATCGAGGTCATCTGAATCGACTCCCCGCGCTCCGCACGCTGCACCGTCGCCTGGCCAAGCCCCGCCTCAGCGGCCATCTCAGCCTGCGTCCAGTTGCGCTCGAGGCGATGGCGCGCCAGCCTGCGGCCGAGCTCGGCGAGCACCGCATCGTCGGTCATCAGCCCTTCGAGATTCATCAATAGTAATGTACTAAATCGAAATTTGGCAGGAAGACATCTGATCTGATGTAGAGCATAGCACGAAATGGGACAAAACTTACATCGCTTATGATGGTTTATAGCTGTTTTCGCTGCTTAGGCATCAAGATCAGTGCCTAAGGCTAAGGGCCCACGTCGGCCTGCTCGGTGCTCAAGAGCACACAGCAGTGACTACTAGCAAGAGCTTAGCTTCTGTTAGTCAATCTGCTAAATTTAGCTCTCCTACTAAATTTAGTAGAGGAGCTAAGTAGCTATGAGTCCTGTCGAATTCAAGAATCCATACCGCCCCGGAGCCGGACACATGCCGCCGCACCTCGCCGGTCGTGAACGGGAGTATGAGGAATTCGATCGACTCTTGGAGCAGGACGACATCCTCGAGAACATGGTGCTGACGGGACTCAGAGGAGTCGGCAAGACGGTTCTTCTCGAGACCTTCAAGCCACGAGCGATGCAGCACGGATGGCTGTGGGCAACAGCTGACCTCTCGGAGTCAGCGAGCATCAGCGAGACGGCGCTCGCGCAGCGCATCTTGGCCGATCTTTCCCTGATCACGTCCTCGATAACGATCGAGGAGCAGCAACCGAGCAATCCGGCGGGGTTCAGCGTGCCGACAGAGCCGCGAAGGATTCCGCTATCGCACGACGTGCTCGCATCCGTCTACAACAGCACGCCGGGTCTGATCTCCGACAAGATCAAGGCCACGCTCGAATTCGCTTGGCATCACCTCCGCCAGCAAGATCAGCACAGAGTCATCTTCGCGTACGACGAGGCCCAGAACCTCTCGGACCATGCGGAGAAGGAGCAGTTTCCGCTCTCAGTGCTTCTCGATGTGTTCCAGTCGATCCAGAAGAAGGGCATCCCCTTCATGCTCGTCTTGGCCGGCCTGCCAACCCTGTTCCCGCGCCTCGTGGATGCGCGCACCTATGCCGAGCGCATGTTTCGCGTGGTCACGCTTACCAAGCTCAACAACGAGGAGAGCCGCGAGGCGATTCTCAAGCCTATTGAGGTGGCTGAATGTCCGATCCACTTCTCTGAGGACTCCGTCGAGACCATCTGTCACGAGTCCGGCGGCCATCCCTACTTCATCCAGTTCATCTGTCGCGAGGTCTTCGACGTCTTCATTCAGCAGCATGCAAAAGACGAGGCGCGGATCGTTCCCGTTGATGCGATCCAGCGCAAGCTAGACGCTGATTTCTTCGCCGGCCGTTGGGCAAGGATCACCGATCGCCAACGCGAACTGCTATGGGCGATCGCCAATCTCGATCATCCCGACGAGGAATTTACGATCCAGGAACTCGTTGAGAGGGGTAGGCAACTGCTCTCAAAGACCTTCTCGCCCAGCCACGCCAATCAAATGCTCGCGAGTCTTGCGGAGCGAGGAATGATCTACAAGAACAGACTCGGCAAGTACTCATTCGCCGTGCCGCTCCTCGGTCGCTTCATCCTCCGCAATTACGAGCCGCCGGAGTCTAGCGACGGCCCAGAGGGTGGCGTGGCGGCATAGCCGTAGCTCGGGGACCGCGGGGCGCCCTGTCAGGACACCCCGCGACCCCGCGAGGCCGGCCCGCAGGCCGGCCCCTTAAACGGTCAAACGCGCCGAGGACGCCGACCGATCGGAGATCGGCCAGCGTCGGCTGTCGCGCGTCAGATCAGACGCGCTGAATCAGCGTGCCCGTCCCTAGACCGCCGCCGCAGCACATCGTCACGAAGCCGACTTCCTTGTCGGAGCGCTCGAGCTCGTGCAGCAGCGTCGTGATCAGGCGCGCGCCGGTCGACCCGAGGGGGTGACCGAGCGCCATCGCGCCGCCGTTGACGTTCACGCGGTCCATGTCCGGCGAGAGCTCGCGACGCCATGCAGCGACGACGGGAGCAAATGCCTCGTTGATCTCGAACAGGTCGATGTCGTCGATCGCCATGCCGTTGCGCTCGAGGATCTTGCGCGTCGCGGGGATCGGCCCCTTGAGCATTTTCACCGGGTCACAGCCGACGGTCGTCTGGTCGACGATCCGCGCGCGCGGCGTCAGTCCGAGCTCCTTGGCCTTGTCCGCCGACATCAGCAGCACCGCCGCCGCGCCGTCGGAGATCTGCGACGCGTTGCCCGCGGTGATCTTGCCGTCGGGCTTGAACGCCGGCTTCAGCTGCGAAAGCGCCTCGAGGTTGGTGTCCGGGCGGATCCCCTGGTCGGTGACGTACGTGTCGCCATTGACGCTCATCGGCACGATCTCGCGCTCGAAGCGGCCTTCCTGGGTCGCCTCGTTGGCGAGTCGGTGCGAGCGCACCGCGAGCTCGTCCAGCTCGGAGCGAGAGATCTCCCACTGGTCGGCGATCATCTCGGCGCCGAGGCCCTGGCCGACGATGTTGTGCTTGGCCATCAGCTCCGGCGGGAACGCCACGCCGAACTCCTGCTGTGTCTGCGCCACAGCCGCGAACGGCAGGTGGCCCATGTGCTCGACACCCGAGCCGATCATCGCGTCGTGCACGCCCGCTGCGATCAGACCCGCCGCGAAGTTGACCGCCTGCTGCGCTGAGCCGCACTGGCGGTCGACGGTCGTGCCCGGCGTCTCGATCGGCAGGCCCTCCTGCAGCCACGCGTTGCGCGCCACGTTCAGACCCTGCTCGCCGAATTGCGACACGCAGCCCGCGATCACGTCTTCGACCTGCGCCGCGTCGATGCCCGCGCGCCTGATCACCTCCGTGTAGGTCGTGCCGAGCAGCTCGTTCGGGTGGATGTCCTTGTAGTAGCCCTTTTCTCTGTGTCCGCGGCCGATCGGCGTGCGTACCGCCTCGACGATCACGACTTCGCGGCCCTCTGCTTGCCTCATTGTGCGGTCCTCCTACGAAGGTGTCTGCGCCCGCTTCCGGCGATCTGGGCGCGGCTGAATAAGATGCCCGGATCCTGCACTACCACTGTACCGCGTCCATCGATTGACTGGTCAGTCAGCCAGGAACGCGCGCCCGCCTCGGACAAGCCCAAAAGGAGAACCTTGAGCAAACGCCTCGCCATCGCCGGCAGCGGCGCCATCGCGTGCGGCCTCGCAGCCACCGCCGCCCACCACGGGCCAGTGCTGCTGCTCGCCCGCTCGGACAGCTCAGCCGCGCGCGCGCGCGCAACCGTCGAGAAGACCCTCAGCAAGCTAGGCGCCGAAGTCGACAGGGTGGGTGGGTTCCATGACATCCAGATCGTCACCGATCCTCAGGAGCTCGCGCCCGCGACCTACGTCGTCGAGGCCGTAGTCGAGGACCACGACATCAAGGCACGTCTGCACGCCGAGCTCGACGCGATCATCGCTGCGGACGCGATCCTCGCGACCACCACCTCGTCGCTGTCGGTACAAAGGCTCGCCGACGCCAGCGGGCGCCCCGATCGCTTCCTCGGGCTGCACGTGTTCAACCCCGTCACCAAGATGGAGCTGATCGAGCTGATCTTCCCCGCCGACGCCAGCGCCGACACACGCGCGCGGACGCTCGCCCTGTGCGCAGACTTCGACAAGACGCCCGTCGAGGTCCCCGACATCCCCGGCTTCGTCGTCAACAGGCTCCTGTTCCCGTACCTGTTCAGCGCCGTGCGACTGCTCGAAGAGACCGGCATGGACCCCGAGGACATCGACACGTGCATGCGGCTCGGCACCGGGCACCCGATGGGGCCGCTCGCGCTGCTCGACCTCGTGGGACTCGATGTGTCGGCGGCGATCGGCGAGACGATCGGCGCGCCCGTGCCCGCACGCGTGCAGGAGCTGATCAGCGAGGGCGCGCTCGGACGCAAGAGCGGGCGCGGGCTGCACAGCTACTGAGGGCGCTCCGCGCGAACATTTATCAACGCTCACCAGACTTTTAGCTCAGGTTCATCACGGTGGCGATACTTGTACATGCGACATCGAAGTCGCATCGCACACCCGCCTCCTCCCAGTGCGCACGATCCGGTCCGCTCCCCCCGCGGGCCGGTCGTGTTTAACGGGCCGGTCAAGGTCGGTCACGGCCGCTCGAGCGCGTCCGTGAGGGCGAGCGCCGGCTGCAGGCGCTGAAGCCCCTCAGTCCTCGGCGGCGCGGCGCTCGCGCTGGGCAACCTGGCGGCGCTCGCGGATGCGCACAGCCTCGATGCGGTTGTCGCGCACCGACTCCACCCTGATCGAGAAGCCGTTCGCGGCGATCGTGTCGCCGCGCTTGGGCAGCCGCCCGAGCTGTGCGAAGACGAAGCCGCCGACCGAGTTGTACGCATCGCTGTCCACCGGCAGGTGCAAGCCGTAGTCCGCGAGGTCCGTCACCGCGACGTGCCCGCGCACGAGCCATTCGCCGTCGGCGAGCTGGCGGATCTCTCCAGCCTGGGGGTCGGTCTCGTCCGCAATCTCCCCCACCACCTCCTCGATGATGTCCTCCACGGTCACCACGCCCACGACGCGGCCGTACTCGTCGACGACCACCGCCATCGACGTGCGCTGACGTTGCAGATCGGCCAGCAGGTCGTCCAGCGGCTTGGTCTCCGGCACGATCAGCGCCGCGTGGACGACCGGCTCGATCGGCGTGTGCGGCCCCGCCTCCATCAGCTGTCGCACGAGCTCCGACACGTGCACGATCCCACGGACGCGGTCGCGGTCTTCCTCTTCGGTCACCAGCAGCCGCGTGTGGCCGCTGGAGACGCACAGCCGCAGCGCCGTCTCCACGTCCTGAGAGATGTCGACCGTCACCACCGCCGGCGCCGGCGTCATCACCTGACGCGCCTCCTGTTCGTGCAGGTGAAAGACGCCGCTCAGCATCCCCGCCTCGCCCTGGTCGATCTGACCCCCTTCGTGGGACTCGGCGATCAACAGCTTCAGCTCCTCCGAAGATCCGCCGCGGCGCTCCTGGCTCATGTCCACGCCGAGCAGGCGCAGGATGCGGTCAGCAACCGCCGTCAGCGCGACGACGAATGGATGGAACAGCGTGCTGAACATCTGCAGCGGCCGCGCGACGCGCCGGGCAACCGCCTCGGCGCGGTTGATCGCATAGAACTTCGGCACCATCTCGCCCGCGATCAGCTGCGCCGACGCGATCAGCGCGAACGACGCGACCACCGCGATCACCACCGCCACGCCGTGGCCGAGCGTGTTGCCGAGCGCGCTCTTGAAGATCGACGCCAGCGCGGGCTCGCCGAGGGCGCCGACACCGATCGAGGTCAACGTCACGCCGATCTGTACCGCCGAGATGTACCTGTTGACGTTCGCCACCTGGTCGAGCGCGAGCGCCGCGCCCTTTTCGCCTTCGTCGCGCATCACTTCCAGGCGTGCGCGGCGCGAGCGCACAAGCGCATACTCGGCGATCACGAAGAACGCGTTGACGGCGATCAGCACCGCCGTCAGGATCAGCTTCAGGCCGTTCACGCGCGACCGGCAATCCGCGACGCGCGCTCGAGCGATCTCACGCTGCCCCGACCGATGCCGCCGTGGCGCAAGCGGCCAGTCGGGGCGATGCTACTTCGGGGTAGATCTTCGTCGTCGTTCATCGCGCTGGTCGACGCGTCAAAGGTAGCAAGCGCAATGGTCGGAAGCTGACACCGCGGGCGTTCGCTAGGCGAGCGCGTCGATCCGGGCCGCGAGCTCGAAGTCGGCGTCCGTCAGTCCCCCCTGGGAGTGCGTCGACAGCGTCAGGCGCACCTTGTTCCAGTCATGGAGCAGGATGTCGGGGTGGTGGTTGGCGATCTCCGCCGCCTGCGCGACGCTGTTGACGAAGGCCATCGCGTCGGCGAAGCTCGCGAACTGCAGCTCGCGGACGATCGTGCGCCGCTCGCCGGCGCGCCAGTCCGGGACGCCGGCCAGACGCTGCTCGATCTCGGGGTCGCTGAGCAGGCTCATCTGCTGCGAGGTTACCCCCATCGCTCTGGATCGGACTCGCGATCTCGCTCCCGTACAGTCAACACATGAGGATCGTCAGCCTCGTCCCGCACGCCACCGAGCTGCTGTTCGCGCTCGGCCTCGGCGCCGACGTCGTCGGCGTCACCCACGAGTGCGACTTCCCGCCGGCGACGGCGGCGCTCCCGCAGGTCACCCGCGATGTCCTGCCAGGCGGCCTCAGCGCAGGCGAGATCGACGCCGCAGTGCGCGGGCGCACGCTGGAGGGTGAGGCGATCTACGCGCTCGACCGTGAGCGGCTCGCGGCGCTCGAGCCGGAGCTGATCGTCACGCAGGCGCTCTGCCCGGTGTGCGCCGTCTCCTACGAGGAGGTCGCGGCGCTCGCCACGAGCCTCCCCTCGAGGCCGCGCGTGATTGCACTCGACCCGAAGACGCTCGGCGAAACGCTCGGCGACGTACGCACGATCGCGCAGGCGACGGGTCGACGCGATGCCGGCGTCGAGCTCGTCGAAGACGCCGCCGCGCGCATCGACCGCGTGAAGCTGGCCGTACGTGGACAGCGGCGCCCGCGCGTCGCGGCGCTCGAGTGGCTCGACCCGCTATACGTCGCCGGCCACTGGACCCCACAGCTGATCGAGCTCGCCGGCGGCGAAGACGTGCTGGGTCTCGCCGGCGAACCGTCGCGGACGGTCTCCTGGGAGGAGCTCATCGCCTCCCGGCCGGATGTGGTCGTGGTGATGCCGTGCGGCTACGACGCGCCGCGCGCGCACGCCGAGGCGGTCGCCTACGCACGCCAGCTCGCCGCCCTCGGCGCTCAGCGCGTGTTCGCGGTCGACGCCTCCGCCTACTTCTCAAGGCCCGGGCCGCGTTTGATCGCCGGGCTCGAGCTGCTGGCGCACATCCTGCACCCGGATCGCGTCCCCCGGGCCTCTGTGCAGGCGCGAGCACTCGCCGTTGAGCCGGCCGGCGCGACGGTCTGAGGAAGCAGCCCCGGGCCCCGCGGGCGGCCCCGCTGAGGGCCGTTACGCGAAGCCGCTGCCCGTCGCGCCGGATACGGCAATCGCTCCGGCGACCGCCGCCACCGACAGCGCCAGGCACGCCAGGAACCCGAGCGCCGGGACCTTGTGATCGTCGGACCAGCGGATCGCGAGACCTGCGAGGAAGCCGCCGATCAGGCCGCCGATGTGGGCACCGACGGAGATGTTCGCGAGCGTGAAGCTGAGGACCAGGTTGATCACGATCAGCGCACCGAGCCCGGACTCCTGAATGCTGATGCCGCGAGAGCGCAGCTCGACGACCGCCGCGCCCATCAGCCCGAAGATCGCGCCCGAGGCGCCGAGACTCGCGCCGTTCGTCGCGAACACGACCCCGAACGAGCCGACGAGCAGCGACGTGAAGTAGATCACGGCGAAGCGCAGCGACCCGATCGTGGGCTCGAGCATCACCCCGAGCAGGTACAGCAGGTACATGTTGAAGCCGATGTGGACGAAGTTCTCGTGCAGGAACGCGCTCGTGACCAGGCGCCAGTACTGGTCGTGCGGAGACGCGATCGCTTCGCGGAACAGCACCCCTTCGTTGATCACCGGTCCGTGGATTTCCGATCCGAACAGCGAGAACTGGCCCTGCTCGGTCAGGAACGCGACCACGTTGATCGCGATCAGCGCGTAGGTGACGCGCGGGACCTTCGTGAGCTCGCGCATGCGCACCACGCGCGTGCTCTGTTTGGCGCACTCGGGGCAGCGCATGCCGACCGGCGTCGTGGTCATGCAGTCGGGGCAGATCGGCCGCCCGCAGTTCGAGCAGGAGACCCCCGTCTCGCGCGAGGGATGGCGATAGCAGGTGGCCATGTCCGGGAAGCAGAGCCTATCCGCAGCGCTGGCGGGGCACGGCGGCTATCCCCTCAGGGCTGCGGTCGGCTGGCGCTCGCACGGTCGCCTAGCGATCGCCGAGCAGCTTGCGCGCCTCGCGCCCGATGTCCTCGAGCGCGCGCTCAGCGGTCCCGCGCACCGCGTCGAGGCTTCCGGCCGGGGAATGCGGCCGCCTGCGCGCGCGCAGCAGCACGAGCGCCACACCGGCGCTGCCGCCGAGGACAAGCGCTGCCGCCGGGCGCGCCCAGTTGCGGGGGTCGCGCATCGCGGACAGCTCCCACGCCTCGAGCTCCTCGGCAGCCAGCTCGGTGATGCTCGTCAACGTCAGCTCGAGGCGCTCGGCGAGGTCGGCCGGCGGCTCGACCGGCGCGAGCGCTTCACGCAGCAGGCCCTCGAAGCTGGGGGCGGCCTCAGTCATGGACGAGCTCCTCCAGCTGCTTGATCGCGCGATGGATCAGCACCTTGGTCGCGCCGTCGGAACGACCCAGCGCACGCGCGATCTCGCGGTTGTCCATGCCCAGCGCGAAGCGCATGATCAGCGCCTCGCGACGGTCGTCGGGAAGCAGCTGCACACCGTCGAGCACGCGACTGAGCTCGTCGCGCCCCTCGACCAGCTGCTCGGTCGTGTGCGTCGCCGTCAGCGTCGTCGTGTCGTCGATCGGCGACACCGGCTTGCGCGAGCGATCGCGGTAGAGGTTCGCCGCAAGGTTGTGCGCGATCCTGATCAGCCACGGGCGCAGCGGCCGCCCATCGGATTCGTGCTGCGCCCGCGCGAAGTGACGATAGGCCTGCAGGAACGTCTGCTCGGTGAGGTCCTCCGCGTCGTGGTGATTGCCGACCCGGTAGTAGGCGTAGCTGTACACGTCGCGCAGATGCGCGCGGTAGAGATCGGAGAACTCCGCATCCAGCTGCGCCTTGGGCTTCTGGCTGGCCTGATCGCTCACTCATTGCACCCTATCCCTGCACCATCGCTCGGGCCCGCCGGGCGCGATCAAGCAGCACGCGAGATCTCGCGCGTCGGTGCGCCGGGCGCCAGCTCCCGCTGCGAAGCCTCTGTGCCCCCCAACCAGTCCCACTGCAGGCTCACGCACGCCCAGATCCGCTCGGTGACAGCTGACGCCAGCGCCGGCGAGCAGCTCTCGACGGTCGGGTAGCGAAGCGGGCGGCCCACCCGCAGTCGCACCTTGCGCGGCCGTATACGCCAGCCGCGGCGCACGGCGTCGCTGCCGATCACCGCCACGGGCGCCACCGGCGCGCCGGTTTCGAGGGCGAGGCGCCCGACGCCCCGCCGCGGGTCACCCAGCGCCCCGGAGCGCACGCGCGTGCCCTCCGGGAACACCACCACGCAGTCGCCTCGCGCGAGGATCGCGCGGGCGGTGTCGATCGCGTCGCGGTCGCCCGCGCCGCGGTCCACCGGGAAGGCGCCCAGCGCGTTCAGGATCCATGCCTGCCAGCGCTTTTCAAACAGCTCGCGCTTGGCCATGTAGTACACGGGACGTCGCACCAGCGTGCCGATCACGAACGGATCCAAGAAGCTGCGGTGGTTGGAGGCCAGCAGCAGCGGCCCGCTGCGCGGCAGGTGCTCGCGTCCGACGCGCTGCATGCGCAGGTACACCAAGAAGCACGGCACGAGCACGGCCCGCAGCGTCCAGTAGATCAGCGGATTGACGCCGCGCTGCAGCGAGCGCTCGCGGAACGCGCCCAGATCCAACGACACCGCGTCTGCGGCTGTATGCGCGACGAGCGCCTGCGGTTCGGCGGCCTGCTCCATGCCCCAGATACACCGTCCGTGAGGGCGGTGTTACAGCGCCCCGTGGCCGCTCTCCCAGCTACAGCGGCGCCTCGCTGCGCCGGCCGGCCGCCTCGCGTTCGCGCAAGCGCCGATCGGACGCGGCTGCGTTCACCAGGTCGGAGGCGTATGTGCTCCGCGCCCGTGCCAGGAAGACGCCGGCCCACACGAGCGCGCCGAGCATGATCAGGAAGCTGAACTGGAGTCCCGTGGCGGCGCTCGGGGAGATCGTCGCGGCGTGGGTGCCGACCGGAGTCTGCTCGGGCGCGATGCCGGCGATCACGTCGGCCAGAGCCCCGAACACCAGGGGCGCGAGGGCCTGTGCGAGCGAGCGCAGGAACGTGCGCGTGCTCTCCGCCAGCCCCCACAGCCCTGCGGGCATGATGTCGAGCCTGGCCGCATCCAGCGGCGGGTTGGCGGCGGACAGCAGCGTCGCGGCGCCCACGTCGAACCACAGCGCCGGCGTCAGGTGGCCGATCAGCACGCCTGGAACGAACAGCGCGGCAGCTCCCAGGTAGCAGATCGCCGGCCCGACGACGCGCGCCTCGAGCAGGCCGCGGCGCATCGCCAGGTCGGTCAGACGCCCGCTCGCGAGCGTGCCGACCAGCGCGCCGACGACGAGCAGCACGAGCGCGAGCTCGGCGCTCGCCTGGCCGACGTGATAGCGACCGCGGACGAACAGGATGCCGAACGTCTGCAGCCCGGCGAAGAAGAAGTAGCCGAGCGAGGAGCCGATGATCAGCCGCAGGTTGGTCGGAATCGAGAGGATGTAGCGGATCGCCCGCACGGCGCCCATCGTTCGCGGATCCTCGATGAGCACGAGCCGGGGGTCCGGACGCAGCCCTCGCGCGCGCGCGGCCTCGCGCGAGAGCTCGTCGGCTTCCGCCGCGGGCTCGTCGGCGTCTGTGTTCTCCGATCCGACGCTCGTGCCGGTGCCCGCCGCGGCCTCGCGCAGGTCGAGCGTTCCCGGCTGCAACCGGCTCTGGCCCCCGCGCAGCGGCTCGGGCAGCGTGCGCCACAGCGATCGTGCGAGAAGGAATCCGGGGATCGCGAGCAGCACGAACGCCGCGCGCCAGGAGATCACGCTGGCGACCGTGCCGCTGACGATGAAGCCCGCGGCCGTGCCCGCCACCTCGCCACCGAGGATGTAGGAGTAGACGCGTGCGCGCTCGCGACCGGGAAAGTAGTCGCCGGTCAGCGACGCGATCGCTGGGCCGGCCGTCGCGATCGCCGCGCCGAGCGCCAGCCGGGTCAGCAACAGCGTCTCGTAGCTGCCTGCGAAGCCGCTGGCGAGCGACGCGATGCTCCACAGCACGATGCTCGCCGACAGCAGCGGCACGCGCTTGACGCGATCCACGAGCATGCCGACCGGCAGCACGAACACGGCCCCTGAGAGCAGCGCCACCGAGCTCAGCAGGCCGATCTTGGTGTTGCCGATGTGCAACGCGTGCTCGAGCTGCGGCGCGACCGCGCCCACGGTGGCTCCGTCCGCGCTGCTCAGCGCGAGCACGCCCCCGAACAGGAAGATCACGCGCGCACGTGCCGGGCCACCGACACGTTTGACCGCCTCGCCGGCCAGCACGTGCGCACCGGCGCCCAGGAAGCGCCCGCTCGCCCGCAGCGCACGCGTGGTGATGCCGCCACTCGTCATGTCAGCGTCAGCCTGACACCGCGACGGTACGATGCGAAGGTCAAGCCGACGTAGCTCAGTTGGTTCTGCCACCCGTCTCTGGGAAAGTATCCATCAATATCCGCTTTTTCGGATACCGGCGGATACTTTCCGATGGTTCTGGTACGGTCGCAATGTGGACCCGTTGCGCAATCCGTTCTCGATGAGCGCCGGCAACCCGCCCGCAGCCCTAACCGGCCGCGACGCGCAGATTGAGCAGTTCAGGCGCCTGATCGGGCGGTTGAGCAATGGCTTGAACGAGCCAAGCATGATCCTGTGGGGCCTACGCGGGGTCGGCAAGACGGTGCTGCTGTTGGAGTTCGAGAGCGTCGCCGATCAGCAGGGCTGGACTCCCTCCGAGCCGATCGAGATCCGCTCGGACACCAACTTCCGTGCCGAGCTCGCCGACGCCGCCTACGCAGCGCTGCTGCGGCTCAACCGCCGCAAGGCGATTGGGGAGAGGCTCAAGTCCTTCACCGGACTACTCGCGGGCTTCAAGGCCGGCGTAGGCGTGGACGGCAGCCTTGAGTTCTCCTTCGACCCGAACGCGATCGGCGCTAGCACAGGCGACCTCGAGCGAGACCTCATCCAGCTGTTCGTTGAGCTCGGCGAGACGGCTCGCAGCCACGACACAGGCGTCGTCTTCCTCGTTGACGAGATGCAATTCCTCGGCCGCGTGGAGATGGAGGCGATCGCGGCAGCGATGCACCGGATGTCCCAGCTGAAGTTGCCGATCGCGGTGGTCGGAACCGGTCTGCCACAGCTTCCCGGCTTGATGGTCGAGACGAAGTCCTATGCCGAGCGACTGTTTTCCTACCCCCAAGTCGGACCGCTCAGCGAGCAGGCCACTCGCGAAGCGCTGCTGAAGCCCGCCGAGGAGGAGGGAGTCGAGTTTGACGCCGGGGCGCTGGCTCAGATCGTGGAGATCTCGGGCGGCTACCCAACCTTCATCCAGGCATACGGGAAGGAGGCTTGGAACATGGCGCCTGGACCGACGATCTCGTCCGATGATGTCGAGACTTCCGCACCGATCGTGCAGACCAAGCTCGATGAGGAGTTCTTCCATGTCCGCTTCGAGAGGGCGACCCCGAGAGAGCGCGTCTACATGGCCGCGATGGCCAACCTTGGCGACGGCCCCTATCGCAGCAGCGACGTCGCGGAGCGCATGGCCAGCCGACCGTCAACAGCCTCCTCACTGCGCGACGCACTCATCAAGAAGGGCCTGATCTTCAGCCCCGACCACGGAGCGGTCGACTTCACGGTGCCGCACTTCTCGCCGTTCATGCGCCGCCGGTACCCGCTGGAAGCAGTCGCCGGCGACACCCCGGCGGCAGGATCAGAGCGATGAGCGCACCGTCCGGCTGTACGATTCGTGGCTCGTCGCCGACGTAGCTCAGCTGGTAGAGCACTTCACTTGTAATGAAGATGTCCGGGGTTCGAGTCCCCGCGTCGGCTTTGCAGCAACCTTGCAGCAAACGGCTATACGTTTCGACCGCATATGGCCACGTTTGTCCCCCGGGCCGAACCGGCGCAATCCCTCACCAGGGCCGGAATTTGGCTCCACTGCTCACGATCCTGCTCGGGTGGATCGAGCCCCCTGCAAAGCGAAGGTTTCCGGTTCGATCCCGGACGTCGGCTCTCGCTTTCGGGGCGTGGGGACGGGCCCGGGAGGCCGGAGAATGAGTCAAGACCTCCCGGGTCGTCCTCTACCCCGATGACCTGTCGGTCTTCGGGTGTTTTCCAGCGGCTGCGAGCCTACCGCGCTTGAGGCGGCATAATCCCTCACATGGAGACACAACGCGCCCGCGAGCTGCTCGCAATGGAGCGCGCGAGGCTTGCGCTCGAGCTGCCTGAGCTGGGCCCGCACGACCCCGAAGAAGTCACCGATCCATTCGAGCAGTCCGACACGGGCGCGGAGGTGCTCGAAGACGAGCTCGCCGATGCAGAGCTCCAGCGCGTGCGCGATGAGCTCGCCGCGATCGAGCGCGCCGAACAGCGACTCGCAGAAGGCACCTACGGCCTGTCGATCGACAGCGGCGAGCCGATCCCCGACGCTCGCCTGGAAGCAATCCCGTGGGCCGAGCGCACGGTCGAGGAGCAGGCTCGCTTCGACGGGTCGAACCGCCGCTAGGTACTACATGCACCTGCAAGCGCCGCGCGGGTGGCCGCCACGGCGCTGGCTCCGGCGACCCGCAGCGGCTCGGTGCCGCGCAGCGCGCGGCAGAACAAGAAAGCGCCCTCGAGCAGACACAGCATGTTGAGCGCCAGCTCGCGCGCGCCGCGCGCCTCGATGCCGGCCGCACAGAAGTAGCTCGTCGCGCCGTCGATCCAGCCGTCGAAGACCTCGGCGCACACCTGACGAAGCTGCTCGTTGGTGCTCGACACCTCCAGCGCGACGGTCGCAATCGGGCACGCGTCCGCGTAGTCGGTCTCGAGCAGCGTCTGCGCTGCCCCGTCGAAGAAGTCGCCCACGGCGCTTGGAACGTCGGGCGCCTGGGCGGCGATCGTCGCGAACAGCTCGATGTACAGCCGCCCCGATGCGCGAATCGTCTCCGCGCCGAGCTGCTCCTTGCCACCCGGGAAGAAGTGATACAGCGAACCGAACGGCGCCTGCGCGCCGGCAAGGATCTGCTTGATGCCCGTCCCTGCGTAGCCCTGGCGGCGGAACAGCTCCGCGCTGCTGTCTAGAAGCCGGTCCTTCGTGCCAGCCACATCAGCCTCCTTGTCGCGCTTGCGACGTCGATGATAGGCTTGAATCCTACTAGAGCGATCTATCTAATCTGAGACACTGGCGGAAGGTGCGCGATGCCCGAAGTGGAGCTGTCGAGCGGCACGATCGACTACGAGGACACGGGCGGAGATGGCCCGGTCATGGTGATGAGCCACGGGCTGATCATGGACGGCTCGCTGTGGCGCCACGTGACCGAGAGCCTGCGTGAGCGGTGCCGCTGCATAGTGCCGACGCTGCCGCTGGGCGGCCACCGCCACGCGATGCGCCCCGACGCAGACCTCTCGATGAGGGGCATCGCCGAGCTGCTGGGCGAGCTGCTCGAAGCACTCGAGCTCGACGACGTGACGCTCGTGATGAACGACTGGGGCGGCCCGCAGCTGCTAGTCGGCAGCCGCCACGACGCGCGCATCGCGCGGCTCGCGCTGTGCTCGTGTGAGGCCTTCGACAACGTACCTCCCAAGGGAGCCGCACAGCTGCTGCCCTATCTCGCGCGCGTCCCAGGCGGCATCGCCGCCGCCGTGATGCCGTTGCGCTTCGATCGTCTGCGGCGGCTGCCAGTCACGTATGGCCCGCTGAGCCGCCGGCCGGTCGCGCGCGAGGTGATGGACCGTTGGTTTGGCCCCGTGACCCAGCAGCGAGCGGTTCGCCGCGACCTGCGCAAGTACGTGCTCGGCGCCGCCCAGGGCCGGCGCGACCTGTTGGCGGCGGCAGGCGCGCTGCGCGAGTTCGACCGCCCCGCGCTCGTCGCGTGGGCCAGCGAAGACCGCCTGATGCCTCGGGAGCACGGGCGACGCCTCGCCGAGCTGCTGCCGCAGGGCAGGCTCGTTGAGATAGCCGACTCCTGCACGCTGATCCCAGAGGATCAGCCGGTGGCGCTCGCCGAGCATCTTCACGAGCTGCTCGCGCGATGACCGGCGGGTCGAGCCGTCGGCTGCCGGTCGCGCTTGCGGGGGCGGGACTGGCGCTCACCGCCAGAGCGCTCGTCTGTCGCGCGCTGCTGCTCAAGCTGCGGGGCGACGTGCGAGCTCTCAACGCCGGCGACATCCAACCACTGCTGTCCAACTTCGCACAGGAAGCGGTCATGCGCTTCAACGACGGCGAGCATCGGTGGGCGGGCGAGCACCGCGGCAGGGTCGCGATCGCAGCGTTCCTGCAGAGCTTCGTCGACGCGGGCCTGCAGGGTCATGTCAGCGAGCTGTTCGGATCATCGAGCTCGAGCGCCGTCTCTCGGGCGAGGCACTACGATCCGCGCCGTGAACAGGTCTCACGCCAAGCGGTGGGTGGCGATGCTCAGCGCGGCGCTCGGACTCGCCGTCTCACTCAGCGCTCTCGCGCCCGCCGCCGGCGACGCTGCATCGACCCCGGTCCCGCAGCCGTTCAGGGGCGCGGCCCTGTGGGTCAACCAGGTCGTACCGCCGCAGACCGGGCGCGGGTTGGCCGCCGAGGCAGCGAGCGCGGGCGTGAAGACCCTGTATGTGAAGGCGGCCGAAGGCGCGAGCGCCGAACTGCAGTTCTCAACCGTGCTGGTCGGCGAAATCCGCGCCGCCGGTGCGCGCGTGTGTGCCTGGACGTTCGCCCGCGGGCAGCAGCCGGTCGCCGAAGCGGCGGCGGCTGTTGGCGCGGTGCGCGACGGAGCGCAATGCCTGGTCGTGGACGCCGAGGGTGAATACGACAAGCTCTACGGCGCGGCGCAGCTGTTCGTGCGCACGCTTCGCGCGCAGCTCGGTGCCGGCTTTCCGATCGGGCTCGCCAGCCAGGCCGAGGTCGCGCAGCACCCGACCTTCCCGTACTCGGTGTTCCTCGGGCCGGGCGGCTTCAACGCGGTGCTGCCCCAGATCTACTGGCTCGACTTCGGCGTGAGCGTCGACTCCGCGTATGCCGCCACGATCGGGCCCAACTCGATCTACGGCCGCCCGATCCTGCCGCTGGGGCAGCTCTACGGCTCGCCGTCGCCCGCTGAGCTGGCGCGCTTTCGCGCCCTGTCGCGAGCGTACGGAGCCCCAGGCTCGAGCTTCTTCGACCTCGATGACGCGCAGCCACAGGAGTTGGCCGCCCTCGCGACACCGGCTCCCGCGCTGGCGCGCAAGGCCGTCGTCGCGCCGACCATGCGCGCAGGCGCGTGCGGCGATGCGATCGTGCAGGCGCAGGAGCTGCTCAACGCAGCGGGCGCGCACCTGCCGGTGGGCGGGTTCTTCGGCGCCGAGACCGCGAGCGCTGTGAGCGCGTTCCAGGCTCGCCATCGGCTGCACCCGAGCGGCGTGCTTGGTGCTGCGACGTGGAGGGCGCTACTGCGCTTGCGTCCGCGCGAGCCCTCCTGGGCCGGCGCGCCGCCAACCTGCGAGCGCTGAGCCGCCCACACCGCGGCTTCCTCAGCCCGCGTACATGGCCTCGATCGCGTCGTTGTACTTCTCGCCGATCGGCTTGCGCTTCAGCTTCATCGTCGGCGTCAGCTCATCGCCCCCGGGCAGCCAGTCGCCGCTGACCAGCGCGAACTTCTTGATCTGTTCGACGCGCGCCAGTTTGGCGTTGGCCACATCGATGCCCGCCTGCACGGCGGCACGCACATGCTCGTCGCGCGCGAGGCTCTCGAGCGAGGCCTGCTCGATGCCATGCTGCGCAGCCCACACCGGCGCGAAGTCCGCGTCGAGCACGATCAACGCCGTGTTGTACGGGCGCCGGTCGCCGATGCAGCAGGCTTGACCGATCAGCGGCGAGGCCGTCTTGACCGTCGCCTCGATGTTCGCAGGCGACATGTTCTTGCCGGCCGCACTGATGATCAGCTCCTTCTTGCGGTCGACGATCGTCAGGTAGCCGTCCTCGTCAAACACGCCGATGTCGCCGGTGCGCAGCCAGCCGTCGTGGGTGAAGGTCTCGGCGGTCTTCTCAGGCAGGTTGCGGTAGCCGAGCATCACCACCTCGGATTTGACGAGCACCTCGCCGTCGGTGTCGAGCTTGATCTCGATTCCCGGGGCCGGCGGGCCCACCGTTCCCAGCTTGATCTTCCCCGGAGGGTTGACGCTGCCCGCGCCACACGTCTCGCTCATCCCCCACAGCTCCGCCAGCGGCAGCCCGATCGCGTGGAAGAACTCGAGGACTTCGATCGGCGTCGGGGCTGCGCCCACGTTGATCGCCTCGACCTGGTCAAGCCCGAGCATCGCGCGCAGACCGGCGAAGATCTCGGTGTCGGCCTGCTCCACCTGCGCGGCCAACTCGTCCGGCACCGGTTCCCCGGACTGCTCCAGACGGACCTTGCGTTTGGCCGCGTCGAACGCCGCTTCCAGGTGCTGGCGCTCCGCTTCCGGCTTGCTCGCGATCATCGCCTCGAGCCCCGCCTTCAGCTTCTCCCAGATGCGCGGCACCGCGAAGAACCAGCTCGGGCGGACTTCTGGCAGGTAGGACAGGACTTCGCGGGGATCGGCACAGCACGTGATCTGCAGGCCGAAGACGATCGGCAGATAGTGGTGGGCGTTGCGCTCGGCGACGTGGGCGGCCGGCAGCCACGAGATCACGCGGCCATCCTCGGGGAACTCGATCAGATCCTCGATGCCTTCGACCGTCGCCAACAGGTTGCGGTGTATGAGCTGCACGCCCTTCGGCGGTCCCGTCGTTCCCGACGTGTAGATCAGCGTCAGCACGTCGGTCGACTTGATCTGAGCGACCGCCGCGTCGACGTCGAACTCCGGGTCCGAGCCCTCGACATCCGAGAGCGCCAGCGTTCCGAGCGGCGCCTCGCCGTCGACCACGATCACATAGTCAAGGCTCGGGAGCTGCTTGCGCGCCTCGCGTACCTGCGGCAGGTACTGCTGCTCGCAGATCAAGACCTTGGCGTCGGCGTCGGAGGCGACGTACTGGATCTGCTCCGGCGTGTAGGTGTTGTAGATCGAGAACGGCGTCGCCCCGAGCATCATCGCCGCGAGATCGCACAGGTGAAACTCCGGACGGTTGCTCAGCATCAGCGCGACGCTGTCGCCACGCTGGATGCCGAGCTTGGCCAGACCGCCGGCGAGCGCGTCGACACGCTCGCGCAGCTCTCCCCAGGTGATGGTGAACTCGTCCCCTCTGGTGCGAATCGCCACCTGGCCGGCACGCTCGCCAGCCGTGATCCGAAACGCCTCCGCGATCGTCGCAGCGGACAGAGCAGCCCGCGCATGCGTCACCGATTCCGTGAGCTCAGTCTCCATTGCACGCTCCCTCCTCTCGCGGTTCGCCCATCCCCATGGGGTCTGACGGTCCTAGCCCAGCGGGCCTGCGTCGATCATACCCCCCAGCCGATCGCGCGCGGCGCGAGCGACCGCATCGAATCTCACTGAGGGGGGTTTAGGTGCTCGGACGCAGCGCCGTACAAACGACCGCATCACAAGGAGAAGGCAAGCATGCGAGCAATCAAGCTGGCCGCGGCATTCATCGCCGTGGCCGCCTCATTTGCGCCTGCTTGCGCCACGGCACTGGCGCATGGCAGGCACTCCCACCCCCAGACCACCGGTGCCGGTGGCTGCCAGATCAGCCTCGAAGTCGCGCCCCGTCCGGCATATGCCGGCGAAACGGTCAGCGCTTACGGACATCTCTCTCAAGGGTGCGGCAGCGAAGAACAACAGCTGGTCACGCTCTATCGCGGCGACGTCGGGGCGCGGCCGTCCGAATTCACCGCCGTCGCCACGGGTGCGAGCGAAAAAGGCGCGTTCCTCATCAAGTACAACGCGATCACGGCGAACAGCCTGTTCTACGTGTCAGCCGATGGCGTGCGCAGCTCTGTCAAACGACTCAAAGTCATCGCGATCGTCAAGCTCGAAGGGCCGCCGGAAGGCAGCGTCCTCTTCACTGCGCGGCACATAGGCCGGCGTCCACCGGTCCCGGTGCGCTTCACGGGCGAAGTCAGCCCCGAAGACACGGGAGCGCGGGTCGTACTCCAGCGCCAGAACGCATACAAGGGCAACGGATGGCACCGCATCGGCGCCGTCGTGACGGTCGGCGAACACGGCAAGTTCACGATCGCCCACGACTTCGTGGTCCCAGGCCCCGCAAACATCCGCGTCGTCGTGCGCGACGCCGGACACAACCTGTCGAGCCCGTCGAACGTCCTCGACTACGAGATCACCCAGGCCCAGAACCCCAACCTCAAGATCGAAAGCACGGCCGACCCGATCTCCTTCGGGCAGTCGACGTCGATCCACGGCACGCTCACAAGCCTCGCGACCAACACACCGCTGCAGCTGATGGCACGCGAAGCACACACCCACGGCTTCAACAAGGTCGGCGAAACGAAGGTGCAGCCGGGCGGCGCGTACAGCTTCGCCTCGGTGTACCCGTCGAGCAGCACGTTCTACAAGGTCGTTGGCGGCGGTGAAACCTCGGCGGTGCTGTACGAGGGCGTCAAATACGTCCTCACCGTCAACCTCCTGCCGGGTACGACCGTGCTGGAAGACCAGCCGCTGACGTTCTCGGGGACCGTCAAGCCGGGCATCATCGCCGGGCACGACGTCTACCTCGAGCGCCAGAACCCCAACACGGCGGGCTTCCACGTACTCGAGGTGGGGCACGTGATCGCACCGGTACCCCCGTCGACGGAATACACCTACTCGATCGAACACAAGTTCTTCGGGGCGGGCACGCAGGTCGTGCGGATCAAGATCCCGGGCGACCCGCAGAACGGCAGCTCGGTCAGCGAACCGTTCACGATCCAGGTCAACCCGGCACCTGCGTCATCGCTGACGCCGGTGTCGCCTGGAAACTCGAGCCAGCCCTCCGAAGGGCAGGTCTAGCCGGAGACACACAACAGGCAGCACCACGTGCCCTGTGGCCGCTCCCCTCGCCGGGGGCGGCCACTGCGGTGCCGCGAGATCACCGCGACCGCCGGGGATCCCCCAGCGCCCGCGGGTGGAGCTCCTAGGCCGCCACCGCGCGTGACTGCAGGTGCGCGCCGACCTTGCGCTTGACGCGCTGCAGCGCGTTGTCGACCGTCTTCGTGTCGCAGGCCAGCCGCATACCGACCTGCTCGTAGGAGTAGCCGTCGAGATACAGTGACAGCACACGACTCTCCAGCTCGGACAGAGCGCTCGAGAGACAGCCGACGAGCGAGCGCAGCTCCTCCGATGAGATCACCTGGTTGACCGGGTCCTGCACCGTGGGGCCGGGGAGCATCTGGTCGAGCGTCGGCACGTCGTCGCCGCTGCCGGCCGGCGTCGACGAGAACGACACGTACTGGTTGAGCGGCGTGTGCTTGTTGCGCGTGGCCGTCTTGACGGCGGTGATGATCTGCCGCGTGATGCACAGCTCGGCGAAGTTGCGGAAGCTCGACTCGCGGTCGGTGCGGAAGTCGCGAATCGCCTTGTAGAGGCCCACGAGACCCTCTTGGATCAGGTCTTCGGAGTCGCCTCCGGCGAGAAAGTACGAAGAGGCCTTGAGACGCACGAAGCCGTGATAGCGGCGGACGAGACGATCGTATGCGTTGCGGTCACCCTGCTTCGCAAGCGCAATCAGGAACAGATCCTCGACCTTAGGTTCAGGGTGAGAGTTATGGGAGATTCGTGCCACGAGCAGTCCTTTCTTCGGAGACCACCTCCCTGGCTGGGCGGCGGGCCGTCAAAATGCCCATGGCGCACTCCTCCCCTGGCGCCAAAGCTATGAAATTGCGCTTTACCTTCGACCTTTCTCAACCTTAGGTTCAGCGTTATGCCGGCGCAGCCTTACACAGTTATGGAACCTTGTCAAGGCCGCGAGCCGCGGCTCTGCAAGATCCCATACAGAAGCGCTGCCGCGGCCGCGCTGACGCCCAGCGATTCGATCTTGCCGAGCAGCGGCAGCGTGATCAGCTGGTCGCATGCCTTGCTCACGCGCGGGCGCAGACCCGTGCCCTCGCTGCCCAGCACGAGGACGACTCCCGAGTCGCGATAGTCGGGCAAGTCGTAGGCGACCGGCGCCTCCCCGCCGGCGCCGCCTCCGATGCTCGCTCCGTAGCACCAGCATCCGACCTTGCGGGCGTCCGCCAGGAAGTCAGCGAGATTGCGAACCCGCACGACCGGCAGGAACTCCACGGCTCCGGCCGATGCCTTGCATACCGCCGCGGTCACCTCGGCGGCCCGCCGTTCCGGGATCACCACCCCCGATGCCCCGGCACACTCGGCGGTACGACAGATCGAGCCGAGGTTCTGAGGGTCCTGCACCTGGTCGAGCGCCACTATCAGCGGGCTCTCGCCCGAGAGCAGCGCGTCGGCGCTCGCGTAGCGGTAGGGCCCCGCGTCCGCGCACAGACCCTGGTGAGCATCCGAGCCACAGCGCCCCTCGATCTCCTCGGCGGAGGCGATCCGCACCGGCACGCCCGCGAGCCACGGCTCACGGGCGGCGCCGGCCGTGGCCCAGACTCCCCGCACGCTGTCCGCCCGGCGCCCGCGCAACGCCTCCCTGACGGGGTTGCGCCCGTAGACGATCACAGCGGCAGCAGCTCAAAGCCGGCGGTTCCGTCACGGACCTCCCAGCCGAGCGCCGCGATCTCATCGCGCAGCCTGTCGGCCGCCGCGAAGTCACGCTCGGCGCGGGCGCGCTCGCGCTGCTCGGCCAGCGCCTGCACGTCCCCTGGTGCCTGTTCGCTGGGTGCGAGCAGCGACTCCAACCCCAGCACCTCGAGCATCTCGCGCAGGTGTGCGTCGCCGGTCGCGTCCGTCCGGCTGGATGCCTCGCGGAGCCACTCGTTGAGCACGGACAGCGCCTCCGCGGTGTTGAAGTCGCGGGCAAGCGCCTCGAAGAAGCGCTCGCGCAGCCCGGCCAGCTCGGCCGGGCTGTCTCCCGATGACAGCCGCCGTCCTGCCTCGCGGATGCGCTTGACGTTGGCCTGGGCCTGCTCCAGCGCGACCGCTGAGAAGGCGAGCGGCTGACGGTAGTGACCGGAGATCAGGTACATCACGACCGCCTCCGGGCCGTATTCGTCGAGCACCTCGTGCAGCAGCGCGACGTTGCCCACCGACTTGGCCATCTTCTCGCCGGTGAACTGGATCATGCCGTTGTGCATCCACAGTCTCGTCAGCTCCTCGCCCCGGGCCGCGCGCGTCTGCGCCGCCTCGTTCTCGTGGTGGGGAAACACGAGGTCAGAGCCACCGCCGTGGATGTCGAAGCCGACGCCCAGGAACTGCTCGGCCATCGCTGAGCACTCGATGTGCCAACCGGGCCGCCCCGCGCCCCACGGAGCCGGCCAGCTGGTGTCCTCGCCTGGCTTGTGCGCCTTCCACAGCGCGAAGTCGAGCGGGTCCTCCTTGCGCTCGGCCAGCTCATCGGCCTCCGAGGCGGCTTCGCCCTGGTCCATGTTCTCGAGTTGGCGATGCGAGAGCGTGCCGTAGCCGGGGTCTGAACGCACGCGGAAATAGACGTCGCCGTCGACCGCGTAGGCGTGGCCGCGTGCGATCAGCGTCTGGATGTGCTCGACGATCGGCCCGATCGTCTCCGAAGCGAGCGGCTCACGGTCGGGGCGTCCCAAGCCCAGCGCGTCGGTGTCGGCGCGGTAATGCTGGGCCATCTCGGCGGCGAGCTCAGCGCTGGAGCGCGGGCGGGCGGGATTCGATTGACGCGCCGCGTTGTAGATCTTGTCGTTGACGTCCGTGACGTTCACCACGAGGTCGACCGCGTACCCCTCGTGCTCCAGAAAGCGCTTGAGCAGGGCGAACACCACGAACGGTCGCGCGTTGCCGATGTGGATCCGGCTGTAGACCGTCGGTCCGCACGCGTATACGCCGACCCGTCCGGGGTCGCGGGGCCGCAGCGGCAGAAGCTCGCCGCTGCGCGTGTCGTGCAGAACGATCTCGCGCATCGCCGCGCCAACCCTAGCGGGCGAAACCGTCCCAGCGGCCCAAAGGATCGCGAGGGTGAGCGATTACGTGGTCATCTATGAGCAAGGTCCGACCGGGTGTGGCGCATATTGCCCGGATCTCCCCGCTTGGGTGCGGCCGGCACGAGCCGCGCCGAGGTCGAGCGGCTGATTCAGGAGGCCATCACGCTCCACATTGGAGCGGCTCCGTAGATCAGGGGCGAGTTGTGACGCGTAGCCGGCGGTCGTAGTAGCAGCTCGTGGTAGTGACCTGCGAGGTGGCGCTCGAGGCATCTGAGGCCTCCATCGGACTCTTGTCTTCGGCTTTGAAGCACGGGTATGTTTGGACGCCTGCCGTCGCGCTTGGCGGCCGGTGCTGCTGGGACGGTGAACTCCGTCTCCTGCGAGAACACCATCGTCTCCGGCGAGACCGACAGCAGGTACTGAACGCCACCTTCATCCAGGCGGTCACGCAGCTCGGTGTTGTTGCCGTAAGCACAGTCGCCCAGCGCCCGCTCGATCTTCCAGCCCGCGGCACGCAACGCGAGGTCCACCCCGAGCTGCGGCTCGGTCTTGAAGATCACCTCCTCGGGAATCTTCGCCTTGCGCCTGCGCTGTTCATCAGAGCACCACTCCTCCGGCAGATAAAGCACCCATCCCAACGGGACCGTGCCCTTGGCGCCAACGGCGTGCACCGAGACGCCTATCTGACAATTGCCCGTCTTTGCCCAGCGTCCCGGAATACTGGCGCTTGACGCCAGGCGAGCCCTTGCCGTCCTTGGGAAAGCCGGTGTCGTCGAGCACCCACGCCTCGAGCCCAATCTCCGGCGTGACTCGCTCGGCCACCGCCCTGACCAGCAGCGCCGGATCCCACGTACTCACCGCCAAAACTGCTGCAAGCTCTCATAGTCGGCCTCGTTCCCCAGCCGCGCAACCATCGGTTCAAGCGACTTGCGAGAACCATCCTCGATCAGTCCCCGCAGATACAGGCAACCGTTGTGAAGCTGCACCGGCGGATTCACCACTTCGGTGAGTACCTCATCGGCGAACGCCTCCAGACGCTCACGCACCGCCGTGGGACGATCCACCGCCATCTCCATCATCGCCGTCATCTCAAAACCCTCGCGTCGATTGCCAAACGCGAGAAGAATTCACCGAACCAGCGAGAAACCCTACAGAAAAGCTACCAAAGCACTATTAAGGACACCATCGTGAGGTTGCTGCCTTGGCGGGCTGTGTCTATCGGGTCCAGCCCGCCAAGGGCATGGCTGTCGGCTAGTTTTCGAGTTTTGTTTTCGTTTTTGTGAAGATGGTGTCTGTCCCTGCTTCCCAGCCGGTGAGGTGGAAGCCCAGGTTTGCTGCGGCTTCGAGCTTTGTTTCCACGGACGTGCCGTTGTCGTTTTCGAACGATGTGATTTCCTGCGCCGTGCCCGTGGCCTTCACTTCGAGTTTGAATTCTAATTCGTTCGTGCCTTTCGGTTCGATCTTGCCGAGCACGTCACCGCGCATAGAAATTAACACGGTGCCGCATTCGATATGCAGCGGGTTTAATAAGAACAGAAACAGGCGTTGGTCGACGTTGGAGACTAAGCGTAACACCAGGTGCCACGACCCGCTGGCTAAGATTAAGTTGCTCGTGCCGCTGCCTAACGAGTGACACGGTTCAGTCGTCAAGCTGGTGCTGCATTCTTTGAAGTCGATCGTGAACAGGCCTAACCTGTTCCCCGTTTCCATCGTCCCTTCGTCCGTGTCGCTTTTGCAGGATAACGAGAACCCCGAGGACGTCACTGTGTCTGTTCCGCTGGTGCCGGTGAAGGTGGTGTTTGTGGAGAAGTTGGGTAAGGTCATCGTGGTCGCGGAGGCGTAGCTCGCGGCTATTGCCGTGGCTGCGGCGACGATGATTGAGAGTGACCATAGTGTTATCAATCCGCGCATCGTTATTCTCCTTTGTCGTGGTGCTTGGCGCGTCCCCAGATCAGCCAGGAAAGGACGCCGGGAGCTCTGGGGCCGCCGTCGAGCCTGTAGTCTCCCACCGTGGAGGTGTTCCGTCAAGCGGAATCGTGGGCTTGGTGGTGGCTTTCGGTCTGGGGCCTTATCGAGGCGTGGGGTTGGGCAGGCGTTGAGCGTGGGATCTCGGGCGGGCTGGGCGGTGGTGGGTGGGTCTGTGGTGGCTTGTGGGTCTTGTTTCGGGGTTTGGTGTGTTGTGTGGAGTTGGAAACGGTGGTGGGGTTGTTCTTGACTTGGGGTGGGTGGTGGGGTGATAGTGGCTGTGGATGAGATCTCGTGGGTACAGGACCGGGTTTTTGCGTGGCTGCGTGTGTTTGGCGGTGGTGTTGGTGGCGGTGGTGGTGTGTGTGGGGTGTGGTGGGTCGAGCAACGCGGCTTTGACCGCGCGGTCTGGCTCGACCGGGCGGTCTGGTTCGGCGGGGTCGGGGGTGTCTGGCGCTGCGGGTGGTGGCGGGTCGGCCGCGGCGTTTGTCGCAAGAGCGGAGGCGATCTGCAGGAGGACGAATGTCGGGCTCGCGCGTTTGGGGGCTTCGCCGGCGGGTGTCCGTGGCCTGGTTGGTGGGGTGCCGCGGCATGCGAGCCTAGAGCGGGTGGGGTTGCGAGAGTTGAGGGAGCTCTCGCCGCCGGCTGCGCTGGCCGGCGGATGGCGCAAGATGTTGGGGTATCGAGCGGTGTTGTTGGGGGAACTGGGTGAGCTGGTGCGTGCTGCGAGCGCGAACGATGTAGCGGCGATCCAGCGGCTCGCTGTCTCGAAAGCGCGGGCGCACAAGGCGCTGCAGGCAACGGCGGAGCGCTACGGCTTCAGGGAATGCGGGCTCGTTGGATAGCACCCCGGGCTGTGGTGCTGGAGGCTGGAGGCCGGGGGGGCGGCTGCTGGTGGGAGACAGCGGGGGTGATTAGCTTGACATGCCGGGCGGGGTGCTGTCAGTGTGGGCGCAGCGACTCGATGGTCTTCGGGCTGGAGTGTCGCGTCGCCTCGGAGTGTCCCGGGAGGTTCTCCGGGTGCGCTCGGGGTGTTTGGTTAATCGAACAAGGGAGTTCTAGTTATGCGTCGTTTCAAAACGCTGGGTCTGGCGTTGACGGCGGTAGTCGTGGTAGCGGCCGTGGGTGCCGCGTACGCGTCTGCCACCACGATGACCTTACCCAACTTCACCACGAACACCACCTTTACCAGCGAAAGCGGAGAAGGTACATTCACATCCTCCGGATTCACCGTCTCATGTAAAGCGGACACGAACGAAGGGACGATGGAAACGGGGAACAGGTTAGGCCTGATCACGATCGACTTCAAAGAATGCGGCACGTCGTTGACGACTGAACCGTGTCACTCGTTAGGCAGTAGCACGAACAACTTAATCTTAGCGAGTGGGTCGTGGCATCTGGTGTTACGCTTAGTGACGAATGTGGATCAGCGGCTGTTCTTGGTGTTATTGAACCCGCTGCACATCGAATGCGGCACCGTGTTAATTTCTATCCGCGGGGACGTGCTCGGCAAGATCGAACCGAAAGGCACGAACGAATTAGAATTCAAAATCGAAGTGAACTCGACGGGTACTGCGCAGGAAATCACATCGTTCGAAAACGACAACGGGACGTTCGTGGAAACGAAGCTCGAAGGAGCAGCGAACCTGGGCTTCCACCTCTCGGGTGAGAACGCAGGAACAGACACCATCTTCACGAAAACGAAAACGAAACTCGAAAATTAGTCTGGTGTTGATGGTGTAGGCAGGTTTGGGGGCGGGGCCGTGTGGTCTCGCCCCCTTGTCGTTGCGCCTTGGGCTGGCGTTTGCGGGCGGGAGGGGTTCTGTGAGTCGAAAACAGGTCTTTCTGCGGCAGACAAGGCGGTACTAACCTACGGTGCCGTGGGCATCGCTCGTATTGGTGGTGGTGTCGAGGGCTTTGAGGGCTTTGAGATATCGGCAGAGAGGGTCGGGCAGATCATGCGATGGAGAGGACGGGATGGGCGCCGGGAGGCTGGTGTGGTGGCTTACGGTGGGCGTCGCCGCCGCTGGCGGCGGTGCTGCCCTGTGGCGCTTGTGGGTGTTTGTGGTGTGCTGGGGTGGCTCGGGGCCGCCGCGCCGGCGTTGGCTGCTGTGACGCATGCATACCTGCCCGGTGTTTCGGAAAGCCTGTCGCGCGAAGTGCCCGCTGAAGGGCCGCTCAAAGAAGTGGTGCCGTTGCCCGGGCCGTTGCTGGGCGTCGAAGCGATGACGATCGATGAAGGCCATCTGTGGCTCGCTGAAGACGTGGAAGGCGAAAATGGCGTGTTCAGGGTCGACGAGTTCAACAGCGCATCCGGGGCATTCGAAGCGCAGCTGGCGCAAGCGCCCGCGCTCCACACCGTCAGGGACGGTATAGCGGTCGGTCATGTCACGGGGGAACGCGAGATCTACCTAACGGCAGCAGAAGGAAGCTCGCTCGTCGTGGCGCTGTTCGGCGCGTCCGGTGCGCTGCAGACGACGTGGAACGGGGCGGGCACGCCGAGCGGGTCGTTCCAGCCCGACGTAACGGGTGTCGCGGTCGACGAGAAAGGCTCCAGCGTCGGTGACTGGGCAGCAGGCGACGTGTCATGTCAGCGCCTCCGGTGGCGGCGAAACGAACGGTGGGGTCGTGGATGTCCTTAAGCCGAACGCAGAAAACAAGGAAGAATTTGTCGCCCAGATCGTGGGGACCTGCCCCACGGAAGGGACGACCTGCACGCCGGCAGAAGAAGCAGAACACCCGTTCAGCGCCCCGAGTCATGTCGCGGTCAGCGCGTTGACCGGGGAAGTGTTCGTGCTCGACGGGGAAAGCACGGTAGACGTGTTCAAGCCGGTCGAAGTCGCGGCCGTGAAGAGCTTTGAATACGTGCGGCAGTTCGTCGCGCCCGCGGGCGTGAACTTCAAAAGCCTGATCGGTATAACGGTCGACGGCACGGAAGGGGACGTGTATCTCGCCTCGGCCGGACGGCGTCTTCTACGAGTTCACGACCGCAGGCGCATATCTGGGGCGGATCACCGCGACACCGTCCGGGGCGTTGGGGACACTGCGCAGCGTCGCGGTCGACGCGGCCAGCCACGACGTGTACGTCGGTGAATTCGGTGGG
>CAVPEY010000005.1:0-720726 GCA_963703625.1 uncultured Solirubrobacteraceae bacterium | reverse complement strand
CTTGAGCGGCGCGTCGAGCGGGGGCTGGTGCGCGACGGGCACGGGGACCTGCGCTGCGAGCACGTACTGCTCGGCCCGCAGGTCCGTGTGGTTGATCGGATCGAGTTCGACCCGGCGCTGCGCCAGATGGACGTTGCACGCGATCTGGCGTTCTTGGCGATGGACCTGGAAGCTCACGGCCGGCGCTGGGCCGCGCGGGAGCTGGCGCGCGCCTACCGGCACGCGGGGGCTGATCCGGGCAGCGAGCGGCTTGGCTGCTTCTACAGCGCCTATTGGGCGCTCGTGCGCGCCAAGGTGGCGTTGATTGCAGCCGGTACGCATCACGGCGCGCTGCGGCGCCGGGAGCGGGCACAGGCCGAGCGTCTGTGGGGGTTGGCGGAGCGGTTGTGCTGGCGGGCTCGCGGCCCGGTAGTGATCGTGGTCTGTGGGCCGGCAGCGAGCGGCAAGTCGACGCTGGCCAGCCACCTCGCTCGTCACTCACGGCTGCCGGTCGTCTCCTCCGATGTGCTGCGAAAGCGTCTCGCGGGGGTGGAACTCAGCGAGCGTGCGAGACCCGAGCACTACACCCAGGAGTTCACCCGAGCGGTGTACCTGTCGTTGGCCCGCGAGGCGCTCGCGCGCCTGGAGGGCCGTGGTGGCGTGATTGTCGATGCCACCTGCCACACGCGCCGCGAGCGTGCGGCGCTCTTTGCCGTGCTGCGCCGCGACGGTGTGAGCTTCCTGGCCGTCCAGTGCCAGGTGACGCTGCAGACGGCGCTCGCGCGGGCCGCCAGGCGGATGCAGAGCCCCGAGCGGGTTTCAGACGCGACGCCCGAGGTTGTCGCTGCGCAGTTTGATCGTTTCCAGGCGTTGGATGAGCTACCCGAGGAGTGCGTGCTCGCGGTCGATTGCGAACAGAGCATCGAGGCGCAGACGGCGGCGCTGACGCGCGCCGTCGACCGGCAGATTGCTCTACACACGGGAAGCCGGTGTGCTTGTAGCACTGTCTCTAGTCCGTGCTTTCCCGCCACGTGTAAGGGCGTTTCCCCCGTGGGCACGGCACCGGCGAGCACATAGGGTCGGAGCATGTCTGGACACTTGCAGCTGGCTCCGACTGTCTCTGTGGATGCGGCGCCGGCGTCGGCGACTGCCCCAATCCGGGTCGTGGTGGCCGACGATCACGCCTTGATGCGCCGTAGCTTGCGTCTGCTGCTGGAGAGCGAGCAGAACATCGAGGTGGTCGCCGAAGCCGACGACCTGACGGGCGCTGCTGCCCATGTGCATGACAAGCAGCCGCATGTGCTGGTGCTCGACCTGGGTATGTCCGGCATGACGAGCCTGCAGACGATCGGCCAGCTGCGCGAGCGCGTCCCCGACACGCAGATCGTGGTCGTCACGATGGAGGAGAACCCCGCCTTCGCGCAGCGTGCGATTGCAGCCGGCGCGCTGGGGTTCGTCTGGAAGGATTGCGCCGATACCGATCTGCTCGAGGCCGTGCGTTCCGCGGCCCGCGGCGAGGAATATCTGAGCCCCAGCGTCGCGGCTCGCCTGGCTGCGCTTCACCGCTCGCTGACGACCGACGACTTGACGGTGCGCGAGGTCGAAGTGCTCAGGCTGATCGTGCTCGGCTACACCACTGTGGAGATCGCCCGCAAACTGCACATCTCGCCGCGCACGATCGAGACCCACCGGGCACACATCCACAGCAAGCTCGGCCTGCGGACCCGCGCGGAGCTGGTGCGCTACGCGCTACGACGCGGCCTGCTGGGCACCTGAGATTCCCATAGCGGCGGCGCGCAGCGGCACACGCGCTGCCAGGAGCGTCCCGCCGGAGTCCGAGCTGATGCTGAGCGTGCCGCCGGCCAAGCCGACCCGCTCGTGCATTCCGAGGAGCCCGAAGCCGCTGCTCTGAGCGCTGGTGTCGAATCCTTGACCGTCGTCCTGCACTTCGATCGACAGTTCGCCGTCGCTCTGTTTGAGCGTTACGCGGACGGTGTTGGCGCGGGCGTGCTTGGTGATGTTCGTGAGCGCCTCCTGCAGCAGCCGGTAGACAGTGGTCTGCATCTCAGGGTCTATGTTCTCGTGATCGCCCGCACGAGCGGGTAGGTCAAGGTCGCTGTCGATGGTGGCTCCGCTCTGCTCGCGGTGGCGGTCTAGCAGCGCCTCAATTGCTGCTCTGAGACCGAGCTCGTCCAGCGCGGCGGGCCGCAGCTCGGTGATGATCGCGCGGAGGTTTTCGATCTCCCGCTCGATGTGCTCGGCAGCTTCGCCGATCGCGTCCCGTGTCGGGTTGAGGTCGTCCTGCGCGAGCACGGTGGCGAGCAGCAGGCGAAGTCCGCCGAGGCTCTGCAGCGTCTCGTCGTGCAGCTCCCTGGCCCAGTGGCGCCGCTCCGCGTCGGCAGCGGCCAGCGAGCTGCGCAGCCGGTCGGCCTGCACACTCTGCGCGAGCGCCACCGCCGTCGCGGCACTGAGCGCGAACAGGCGCAGCATCTGCTCGTCGTCCTCGCTGAACACGTCCTGGTCTGCGCCGTGATCGAAGGCCGCGAGGATGCCAAGCGCCTCGCCGCGATGAACCATCGGCACCAGCAGCGCGGTCTGCGCGTCGGGCACCCCGAACTCGCGTGGAGCAATCCGTAGGCGAGCGGCCACGTCCGTGATCCGCTCGGGACGACCGCGCCTGAGTACCTGCCCGGAGGTCGAGCTGGCGACCGGCAGGCGGACCCCTCGCATGTCCTCGGCGTGCCCGGCGCTGGAGTGCACGACTAGCTCCTCTGCCTCGCGCAGCATGATCACGAGGCTACGCGCACCGACGAGCGCGCGGCCCCGCTTGACGATCAGCTCAAGCACGCGCCCGAGCGATACCTCGCCGCCGACCGCGACGGCGATGTCGCGCGTGGCCTCCAGCCCGCGGATCGCCTTCTCAAGCTCGTGGCGGCGCCGCTCGCTGACCTCATACAGCCGGGCGTTCTCGATCGCCACAGCCGCCCACCGCGCGAGCATCACGACAGCCTGCTCGTCGGTCTCGGTGAACTCGCCGTCCTGCTTGTCGGTGAGGTACAGGTTGCCCCATGCCTGCCCGCGAACGAGGACGGGCACGCCGAGAAAAGAGCGCATCGGCGGATGCCCTGCCGGGAACCCGTAGCTAGAGGGGTGCTGGCCGACATCGGTCAAGCGCAACGGCTCGGGGTGTTCGATCAGCGTCCCGAGCACCCCGCGGCCGCGAGGCAGCGCGCCGATGGTGCGGTGGGTCGCCTCGTCGATTCCAACGGTCAGGAACTGCTCAAGCTCAGAGCGGTCCTCGTTGAGGACGCCGATCGCGGCGTAGCGCGCTCCGGTGATCTCCCTTGCGGCCGCAAGGACACGATCGAGCACAGCCTGCTGGTCGAGCTCGGTGACAAGCGCCTGCCCGACATCGAGTAGCTGTCGATGCCATCGCTCGTCGGAATCCTCGGCCATCCTCGGAGCTTACCCGTAGTCCGCCCCACCGGATTGCGGGATTCCCCTGATAGAGCGGGCCGCACAGAACCTACGCTCGGCATCGGCGCCGATCAAGCCAAAAGGCACCGTCCGAGCGTATGCCCCAGCCCCTGAGCCCTTCTGAGAAACCGAACCCCACGCCGGAGAAGCCACATTGCGTGCACTGCGGTGACGTGATCGGCGCGTATGAGTCGATGATCCTCGTTGAGGACGGCAAGCCACGCAAGACCTCCACCTCCGCAGACCAAGACAGAGGCCCGCACGCTGGCGAGTGCTACCACGCGGCCTGCTACCCGCAGTGAACGCCAGTCGCGCTATCCGAGGAAAACCTCAGCCCTTGCGCGCGGCTACTGCGGATGGCACATCGCGTGCGTGGTGAAAACCTCAGATCACACCAATCCCACTCACAAGGAGAAAGTCAATGCCGCTCCCAGCCCATTTCAGTGAACTCGCCGTCGCTGAGGTCATGCACTCCGAGGTGATCGACTGCTCGCCTGAGACACCGCTACATGAGGTCGCGTCGTTGATGGCCGAGAACAGTGTCCACTTTGTGATCGTCGACGGCCTCGCGCCTGGCCCTCATCACACCGAGCAGCTGGTGTGGGGCGCCATCTCCGATATCGACCTCATGCGCGCCGTCGGCGCGGGCGGCATGGACGGCAAAGCGGGCGAGATCGCCGCGACCGAGATCGTCACGATCGAGCGCGTCGAGGAAGTTCAGCGCGCCGCGCAGCTGATGGGCGAGCACGAGTGCTCGCATCTGATCGTCACCGACCCTGACTCGGGCCGCCCGCTCGGCGTCGTCTCAAGCCTGGACGTGGCCCGCGCGCTCGTGTGGGGGGTGCGTCCGTCGAACAAGGTCCCAGCTGCGTAGTTTCCACCGATCGCGCACACGGATTTACTCGACTGCCACAGCCAACACCCGACCGTAACCTGCAGAGCATGACCACTCAAACCACCAACACCAACAGGCAGCGAGTGCTAATCGCCGGCGGCGGCGTAGCGGCGCTGGAGACCGTCCTTGCGCTGCACGAGCTCGCGCCGGAGCTGACCGACGTGACCGTGATCGCACCAAACCCCGACTTCCACTACCGGCCAATGACTGTGCGTGAGCCGTTCGCCCAGGGACAGGCACGCCGCTACCAACTCGCGCCGATCATCAGCGACGCCGGCGCGCGGCTCGTGACCGACGAGCTCGCATGGGTGGACCCGGACAAGCAGGTCGCCCACACCAAGGGAGACGTAGAGCTGGAGTACGACCGGCTCGTGCTCGCGCTCGGCGCGAAGGCCGTCCCGCGCTATCAGCACGCGGTCACGATCGACGCGGCGCACATGGATGAGATCCTGCACGGCGTGATTCAGGATGTCGAGGGCGGCTACATCAAGAGCCTCGCATTCCTGGCACCTGGCAGGATGGCCTGGCCGCTGCCGCTGTATGAGCTGGCGCTGATGACCGCCGGTCGCGCCTATGACATGGGCGTCGAGCTCGCGGTCACGCTCGTCACCCCCGAGGACGCTCCGCTGGCGATCTTCGGGCAGAACGTGAGCGGCACCGTCGCGGGGCTGCTCGGCCGCGCGGGCATCCAGACGATCCACTCCGCCTACGCCGAAGTCCCTAGTGCCGGCGAGCTGGTGATCAACCCCGGCGACCGGCGCCTGCACGTAAACCGCGTGATCGCGCTGCCCGAGCTGTACGGCCCGAGCGTGCGCGGCATCCCGTTGAGCGAACACGGTTTCTTGCGCGTGGACCCCTACGGGCATGTTCTCGATGTCGAGCACATCTACGCGGCCGGTGACTGCACCGAGTTCCCGGTCAAGCACGGCGGCGTCAGCTCCCAGCAGGCCGATACGGTCGCGCTGTCGATCGCTGCGGGCGCCGGTGCCCAGGTGACACCCGAGCGGTTTCACCCCGTGATCCACGGGATGCTGCTGACAGGCGATAAGCCGCTGTATCTGACGGCGCAGATCACCGGCGGGCACGGGTTCAGCTCACAGATCAGCGACACCCCGGCGTGGGAGCCGCCGAGCAAGATCGCCACGAAGTACCTGGCGCCCTACCTGGACGCCCTGGACCGCGAGACGACGCCGGCATGACCCGCTCAGCCGCCACTGGCAGCGACGCGGGAGGGCCGTGCCTCGTGCTCGGCTATGACCGCAGCGAGGGCTCGCGCAACGCCGCCCGCTGGGCAGCAAACGAGCTGCTCTCGGGCGGCAAGCTCGTGATCGTGTACGCCTGCCGAGCGCAGCACATGCCGCCCACGCCGCTGAGCAGCAGCGGCGTGCGCCACGACGAAGGCCGCGCGATCCTCGATGAGCTGATGCTCGACGGCGACCCAGCGCTGTTTGACATCGAGCTGGAGACGGAGGTCTCAGACCGAGACCCCGCCGCCGCTTTGATCGACACCGCTGACCGCCACCGTGCTCGCGCGATCGTGCTCGGCGCCAAGCCGCACTCGCGGCTGCACGAGGCGATTGGCACGGTCACTACCGAGCTGCTGCGAAGCTCGCCGGTGCCCGTGATCACCGTGCCGCTGAGCGCCGAGCCGCAAGTTGGTGCGCCGCTCATGCAGTCCGTCGCCGCAGAGTGAGCGCGCCGAGCGCGAGCGCGATCAGCGTCGCACCGACGATCACGGCGACATCGAGCGCGACCCGGCCGCCGAGCGGCTGGGGATGGGTAGCGCGCGCCAGCGCGTCGTAGGCGTAGGTGAGCGGCAGCACGCTTGAGAGCCCGTAGAGCACACTGGCCATCTCGTGCCGGTCTACGAACAGCCCGCATAGCAGTAGCTGGGGGAAGATGATCGCGGGCATGAACTGGACGGCCTGGAACTCGGTGCGCGCGAACGCGCTGACGAACAGGCCGAGGGCCATGCCGAGCACAGCGTTGCCGATGGCGAGCAACCCGATCAGCCATGCGCCGTGCGGGGCGTGCAGGCCGAGCAGCAGAAACCCGACGAGGCACACGACGAGCGCCTGCAGCGCGGCGAGCAGACCGAAGGCGATGCCGTAGCCGGCGAGCAGGTCGGTCTTGGCGAGTGGGAGGCTCATCAGCCGCTCAAGCGTGCCGCTGGTGCGCTCGCGCAGCATGGCGATCGAGGTGACGAGGAACATGATGATGAACGGAAACAGGCCACACATCGGCGCCCCGATCGCCTGGAAGGTGCTGGGTTGCCCGTCGAAGACGTAGCGCATCAGCACGAGCAGCCCGACAGGCACGACGAGCAGCAGCGCGATCGTGCGCCGGTCGCGGCGTATCTGCCAGAGCACACGCCTGGCCGTGGCGAGTGTGATGTGGGCGCTCACCTGGACGCCTGCTTGATGATCGTCAGGAAAGCCCGGCCGAGGTCCTGCTCGCCGGTGCGCTCGCGCAACTGCTCGGGCGTGCTCTGCTCAAGCAGCGTCCCCTCGCGCATCAGCAGCAACTCATCGCACTCGCTGGCCTCATCCATTACGTGACTTGAGATCAGCAGAGTGCTGCCGGCCTGGGCGAGCTGGCGAAAGGTGCTCCACAGTTCGGCGCGCAGTACGGGGTCAAGGCCGACGGTCGGCTCGTCGAGCACCAGCAACTCGGGGTCGCCCAACAGAGCAGTGGCAAGCGACACCCGCGAGCGCTCCCCGCCAGAGAGCGAGGCGACGACCTGGTGCTCACGACCGGCTAGGCCGACCGTCTGGACGACCTCGCCGATCCGCTGCTCGCCGACATCGAGGATCGCGGCGAAGTAGCGCAGGTTCTCGCCGATGCTGAGATCGGTGTAGACGGACGGGGCCTGTGTCAGATACCCCACGCGCCGGCGCAGCTTTGGGGAGCCGGCGTGTTCGCCGAGCACGTCCACCTGGCCAGCCTGGATGATCTGCACGCCGACAATCGCGCGCATCAGCGTGGACTTGCCGCACCCGCTTGGGCCGAGCAGACCCGTCACCGACCCGCTGGCGACCTGCAGGTTGAGACCTTGGAGCACGGGGCGTCCGCCGCGCACGACATGCAGATCCTCGATCTTGATGGCCGTGTCGGGCATCTGGCCGCACAAGCTATCCGCTGGGTTCTGCCTGCGCTTAGAATCGGGCGGGTGCAGGTTTGGGAGCTAGATCGTCTGCGTGTCGCGGCGCACCGTCCACAGATCCTTCGCTCCGACGAGGACGCGAATCGTGTGATCGCGCTGCTGCTGCCCCAGGGTGAGGCTCTGCAGGAGCACCAAGTCCATGAGCACGCGCTTGTGTTCGTCCTACGCGGCGAGCTGCTGGTGAGCGCGGGCGCGAGCGAGCGAACGCTGTCCGCGCCGAGCCTGATCCATTTCGACCCTGGCGAGCGCCACGAGGTACGCGCGATCAGCGAGTGCCAACTCGTTCTGTGCTTGGCGCCGTGGCCCGGCCCCGGACATCCGAGCCACACCGCCGCGGCATAGGGGTCTGCGTCAGTTGAGCCATGTTTGGTTCATCGTGCGTTGGTTGCACGTGCTGGCGATGGCGTTCTTTGTGGGCGGCCAGATGATGCTCGCGGCCGTGGTGGTGCCGGTTGGACGGCGCTCAGGCGATCGTGAGAGCTTGCGCCTGATCGCGCGGAGGTTCGGCTATGGCACGCTCGTCGCGCTGCTCGTCCTGGTGGCGACCGGCACCGCGATGGCGTTCCATCTTGACCTGTGGGGCGACTCGACATTTCACGTCAAGCTCGCGCTCGTCCTTGCTGTCGGGGTACTGCTGGTGTGGCACATCCGCCGGCCAAACTGGCATGTCCTTGAGGCTGTCATCTTTCTTTTGTCGCTGGCAATCGTGTGGCTTGGTCTGTATCTCTCAAATGGTTACTCCTGAGTGGGCGATGATACGCCCCAGGCGGTAGGCTGCTCGCGGGTGACTGCCGTGGTCGACTTCCGTGGTTTGCCAGCGCCGATCGTTCAAGCGGGGATGGGCACTGTGGCTCGTCATCAGCTCGCTGCGGCAGTATCGGAGGCCGGCGGTCTGGGGACGATCGGGGGCGCCCGCGCACCGATCGCTGAGGAGCTCGCTGCGGCCCGAAGGCTCACCGGCCGACCAATCGCGGTCAATCTCGTGCTGCCGCTTCTTCGGCCAGGCGATGTGCAGGCCGCGGCGGAGGCCGACGCGATCGTCACCTTTTGGGGGGAGCCACGGAGGCTTGCTGGGGGCACGTGGGTCCACCAGTGCGGCTCAGTCGATGAGGCAAGAGTCGCGGAGGCGGCGGGAGCAGACGCGGTGATAGCCCAGGGCGTCGAGGCCGGCGGGCACGTTCGCGGTACGACGCCGGTGCTCGAATTGGTCGAGCGGATTCGGGCCGCGGTCAAGGTCCCGGTTCTGGCGGCCGGAGGGATCGTTGACCAATCAGGTGTGGGCCAGGCACTCGATGCCGGCGCGATCGCTGCCGTCTTGGGCACGCGCTTTCTTCTCAGCGAGGAGAGCCGAGCGCATCCTGAGTACAAGCGCCGCTGCCTGGAGGCCGACAGCACGGTGCTGACCGAGCTGTTCGGGCTCGGGTGGGCCGACGCGCCGCATCGGGTGATCCCGAACGCTGCGACCCGCCGCTGGCTCGGCCACGACCCGCAGGGACCGGCCTGGATCAGGCTCGTCAACCGGCTTACCGCGCCAGTCGTGCTGCGTATCCCGGAAGGGCTCCAGGATCGCGGGCTTGCGATCCAGCGACCATCACTACCGTTCCTTGGCCCACCGATGGCGCTGGACGATGGACCCCGCAGTCTCCTTGATTCGGGACCGCTGTACGCGGGCGCGAACGTGACCCGAATATCCGACATCCGGCCAGCCGCGCAAATAGTCAACGACCTCACCCCGTAGCCAAACCAACCGCCGCCGACTTGCCATTCGCGGGAGTCCAGTTAGGCCGTCCCGACGGCCCGATGCGACTGACGAAGCGCACCGAGCGGACTGTGCTTGAACGCCCTTAGATTTAGGTAGCGCAATGCTGGCGGTAGGCGTTTAGGACGCGGCGGTGGGTGAGCCATCCGATCAGCCGGTCGTCTTCGGGGGCGAGGACCGGCAATGCCTCGTCGTCGGTGGCGCCGAGTGCGAGGATGGCTTGCTCTAGGGAGTCGTCCGCGTGCAGGGTGGGCGCCTCACGCATGAGTGTCGAGGCGGTGCTCCGCTGGCCGTTTGTGTCTCGCGCGATCGTGCGCTCCAGGTCGCCTGCCGCGACGATGCCGAGCAGCCTGCCGTCCGGGTCGGTGACGGGCAGGGCGTTTGTTCGCTCAGAGCCGAATCGCGCGACTATCTCGCCTAGCCGCTGTTGTGGCCGCAGCGGGGGTGGAGGGTTGTCCATCGCCTCGCCGACTGTGATGTGCGTCATCGGGTTGGCTGTGTGCGAGGCGTCCAGGTTTATGCCGCGGCGGCGGAGCTTGAGCGTGTAGATGGTGTCGCGTGTGATCGCGTTTGAGAGGGCGGTGGCGACGACGATGGCGAACATCAGTGGCAGGATCACGTGGTAGTCGCCGGTCAGCTCGAAGATGATGATGACCGCCGTGATCGGGGCGCGCGAGGCGGAGGCGAACACTGCGCCCATCCCGACTAGCCCGTAGGCCCCGGCGGCGGGGGCGAGGTGCGGTGTGAGGTGGTGGAAGATGGCGCCGTAGGCGGAGCCGAGCATGGCGCCCATGAACAGCGATGGGGCGAACACGCCGCCTGAGCCGCCGATCCACATTGTCAGGCTCGTGGCAAGCACCTTCGCCGCAAGCAGGCCGAGCAACGCGAGGAGCAGGTAGTGGCCGGCGACCGCGTTCTGCAAGACCGGGTAGCCGACGCCGTACATCTGCGGGACGGCGAGCAGCAGCAGCCCGAGCAGCACACCGCCGACCGCGGGCCGCAGCCAGTCCGGGCGATGCCCCCACAGCCGGTCTGAGATGTCCTCGCCTGTGTACAGGACGCGCACGAAACCGAGCCCGACGCCTGCGGCGAGCACGCCGAGGCCCGCATAAAGGACAAGCTCAAGCGGGGAGTTGAAGTTGAACGTGGGCAGCGACAGAAATGGGTGTGAGCCGAAAGCTGCTCGTCCGATCGCGTCTGCGGCGACCGAGCTGAGGACGACGAGCCCGAACGATTGGGTCTCGAAGTTGCGCAAGATCAGCTCCAACGCGAAGAACACTCCTGCGATCGGAGCGTTGAACGTCGCTGAGATGCCACCGGCAGCCCCGCACGCGACCAGCAGCCGCAGCTCTGACTCCGGGACGCGCATGATCTGGCCGGCCAGCGACCCGAGCGCAGAGCCGATCTGCACGATCGGCCCCTCCCGCCCAACCGAGCCTCCCGAGCCTATGCAGACCGCCGAGGCAAGCGACTTGACGATCGGCACCTGTGGGCGCATCCGCCCGCCGAGCTTGTTGACGGCGAGCATCACCTCTGGCACGCCGTGACCGCGTGCCTCCGGTGCGAAGCGCGAGACGAGCGGCCCGTAGATCAGGCCACCGATGACGGGCACGATCAGCACGAACCACATGCCGAGACCCGGTATCAACGGGTTGGCGGCGTGCCCGGCGGCGCTGTAGTCACGATGGCCGGTCAACAGGTAGGTGACGCCGAGGATCATGTACCTGAACGCGACTGCTCCCACACCGGCGCCCACGCCCACAAGCAGCGCCAACACAGTCAGTCCCGTCGAGCCATTGAGGACCGAACGCCGCAAGCGCACTCGCCAACGCAATCCACCCGTTCCTGCCTCTCGCGCGGCGGGCATCCCCGGTGTCATTCGGCCTCGAGGCCGGCTAGCATCACGTCGATCGCGCGGCGGATGTTGCGCCAGCGAAACCCGCTGGGGTCAAGCGCGCCGTGCAGCATCAGCCCGTCGGTCAGCGCGAGCAGGATCGACGCGAGTGCGTTCGTTGGGATCGACACCAGCTCGCCGCTCTGCACCGCTTCCTCAATCCACGAGCGCACAAGTTCCCGTCTGCGCTGGGTCGCCTCGGCAAGCCGGCCCCGCACCGTATCGTCGGTCAACAGCTCAGCCCAAAGATCGGCGCGAACCTGCACACGCGCCGGATCGTCACCACGCGCAAGCATCACCTGCGCAAAGCGTCGCACCCGCTCGATCCCCGAGGAGCTGTTGTGCGTTATCTGCGCAAGCTCACCATCGAGCGCAGCCGCGTCGTCCTCGAGCAGCGCGAGCAACAGGTCCTGCTTCTGCCTGAAGTACCCATAGAACGCGCCCTTGCTCGCACCGGCCGCAGCGCAAACGTCATCGACAGTGAGGTCTCGAAAGCCACGCATTGCTGCGCACCGCCACGCCGCGTCAACCAGCAGCTGGCGACGCTCAACGCGGGTCTCGGGACGGATCTTGGGCATCGGCTCTCCTAAGTAAAACCGACTCGTCGGTTTTTATGTAAGTTTAGTGCATCACGGTCGGTCGCCGAGCTCCAATGAAACGCTCGCAGTGCGGCTCCCGGCCAGGCGGACCCGACGACCTATGGTTATGCCGACAAGCCTGGTTGGCGTTACGTTGATCCCACCAATGAGGAGCTCCCTTGCTTCAGTTGCCGCGGTTCCGTTACTGTGAGCCGTCTCGTCGCCGCGTAAGCAAGAGCGCCACGATTATCGCCCCGGCGGCGAGAAGCACCCGGCCAGCAATCGAGCTGAGCGCTGCCCAGGCTGTGCCGGCCGCCAAGCCAGCAGCGATGAAGCCGGCCGCCCAAAGCGCCGAGCCGAGCGTGGTCATCGTGATGAACGCCGGCAGGGGCACGCGCTGCGCTCCCGCTGGCAGTGAGACGAACGTGCGCGCCAGCGGCAGCAGCCGCGCGATCAGTACCCCCCGCGCTCCGTGTCGCTTGAGCAGGCCCTCAGAGCGAGTCAACAGCCTGCTGGCGACGGGCACGCGCTCCGGTAGGCGTGAGGCGCCCAGCCCGTAGGCGATCATGGAGCCGACGAGGTTGCCGGCCGTCGCAGCGAGGATCGCGCCGGTGAAGGTCATCCATCCCTCGCGCACGGAGAAGCCCGAGAACAGCAACGTGATCTCGCTTGGGATTGGGATGCACGCACTCTCGGGCACCATCAAGGCGAACACGCCGAGCGTTCCGTAGCGGGTGATCAGGCTGGTCATGGCCGATCGTTTTTGTGGGGTGGTCGGGGCGGGTGTCCGCCAGGCCCTCCCCGCGCGTGTGGTCCCGGCGCTCGCCGGTCGGGTCCGCGCTCACGCGGCCCGGCTGGTGGCTTGCGTGCGCCCGGCTCTTTCGTGGCGCGCGGTGCTGCTAGCGGCAGCGGCGGGCCTGGTGGTGGCCTTCGGTATCCCAGCGTGGCCTGGACGCTCGACGGGCGCCAATGTCTCCCGCCGCGCGGTGTAGGCACTCTATCGGCGTTCAGCGCGTCGGCTATCGCTTGCAGGCTGAGTCCCTGCTCGCGCAGCGCGGAGATTCGTCCGCTCAGCTCGGGCGCGTGGGAAGCCAGTCCTGGCCGGCCGCGCGGCGGACGATTTGGACCCGGCTCGTGCTCCCATCGCGCGGTCTCTCTCAACGCCGCGACGGTTAGCTGGCCGGGAGCTGAGCCAGTATCCAGACCCACGTCTAGCGCGACTAGCCGAGCGCCGACGCGCTCCAGCCAGTCGAGCAGCGCGATCAGCTCGCGCAGCGACCCGGCGATCGCGGCCAGTCGCACCACCAGCAGCGCAGAGAACTCCCCGGCCGAGATCCGTTCGAGCGCTCTCTCCAATGAGTCATCGCGCACCACCTCGCGGCCGTGTAGGTGTTTTGCTTCGTCTCGGCCCCGAATGTAAGCCACAGTGTTTCGCGGCATGTACCATACGCTAACACTTTGCGTATGCGCGTGGACCGGGCGTAGCCTAAGCCGCTCTACTCGGTCAGCCGCCCAGAGTGATGCCCATCAGCTCAGAGGGCGTCGAGGGGAACGCCCGATCTTCAATCTGCGGGTCAGGCCGTCGAGGGCGAAGGCGCGCAGATCATCGGCCGAGGCGCCTAAGACGGAGGTGTCGGCACCTGCGCGATCGGCTTGCGGGCGCGGATGATCGCCGATGCTGCCTGCGGGTGTACGCGGTGGGTCTCGCGTATCTCAACGTCGACCATGCCCGCGTTGGCGAGCGCCTGGGTGAACTCGGCGTGGGTGAGCGCTCCGGCGATGCAGCCGGTGTATGCCTGCATGTCGGTGCGGGTCGCGTCGTCCATGTCCTCGTCGGCGATCACATCGGAGACCGCGAAGCGCCCACCCGGCCGCAGAACCCTGGCGACCTCGCGCAGCACCTTCGGCTTGTCGCCGGAGAGGTTGATGACGCAGTTTGAGATCACCACGTCCACGCTCGCGTCAGGGAGCGGTATCTCCTCGATGTAGCCCTTGTGGAACTCAACGTTCTCTACGCCGGCCTTCTGTGCGTTCTCGCGGGCGAGGGCAAGCATCTCCTCAGTCATGTCGAGACCGTGTGCTTCGCCGGTCGGGCCGACCCGCTTGGCTGAGAGCAGAACGTCGATGCCGCCGCCGGAGCCGAGGTCGAGGACCGTCTCGCCCTCGTGCAGTTCGGCGACGGCGGTGGGGTTGCCGCAGCCGAGGGACGCGAGCTTGGCGGTGTCGGGTAGCTGCTCGTGGTCGCCGAGCGCGTAGAGCGCGGCGCCGAAGACCTCGCTGCCGCCATCGAAGGTCTCACTCGGTGCGCAGCAACCGGCGCCGGGGTCGATGCTTGTGACCTGGACGGCAGCGGCGGCGTAGCGCTCGCGCACCTGCTCGCGCATGTCGCCCGCTTGCGTCGCGGTGGTGGTGGTGCCGGCGGCGCAGCCGCAGCCCTCGCCGTGGGTGGGGTCGCAGCAGTCGGTCTCGGTGCTCGGCTCACAGCAATCGGCCTGCTGCTCGGGGGCGCAGCAGGCCTCGGCGGTCGTCTCGGCAGCGGTCAGCTCAGCCATGCGGATAGCTCCTTTAGTGCGTCGGGGATGACGTAGTAGTAGGCCCATAGGCCCTGTCGCTCGGAGTCCACGATCCCGGCGTCGCGTAGCTTCTTGAGATGGTGGGAGAGCGTTGGCTGGGCGATGTCGAACAGCGGCACGAGCTCGCAGACGCAGACCTTTCCGGCGTGCCTGCGCAGAACGTCCACGAGCTGCAGGCGGATCGGGTCGCCGAGCGCCTTGGCGACTTCGGCCATGCGCAGCGCGTGGTCGCGCTGTACGTCGGGGTAGACGACAGGCTCGCAACAGCGCTCACCTGCTGGCGCGCTTCTGCTTTGGGGACAGCTCCAAATCGACGGGCATCAATCTACTTATATCAATAACACTTATGTCTGTCGATGTAATACGATTCGCTGCATGACCACCGAGGACGCGACCAGCAAGGAGCAGCGAGACGAGCAGCCGATTCGCTACGTGCTGTTCGTCTGCAATCACAACGCCGGGCGTTCGCAGATGGCGCAGGCGTTCTTCGAGCGCTACGGCCCCGAGGACGTTCGCGCCGAGTCAGCGGGCAACCAGCCAGCAGCAGAGATATGGCCCACGGTGATCGAGGCGATGCACGAGGTCGGGATTCGACCTGGCCGGACGCAAGCCGAAGAAACTCACGGTCGAGATGCAATTGCACGCCGATTGGGCGATCACGATGGGCTGCGGGGACTCCTGCCCATACGTGCCGGCTACCGTCGAAGATTGGGATATCCCCGACCCGGCTGGCAGGCCGATCGCTGAGGTCCGAGCGATCCGCGACGGCATCCAGGCCCGCGTGCGCGAGCTGATCGCCACGCGACTCGGGGAGATACGCACCGACCAGCACCGCACACGATCAGCGTCTCGGGATGCTCGTAACGATGCTCGATGGCGAGTTCGGCAGCATCAAGCCCCCCGGCGAAATACGCGCCTGCGCGGAGGCTGTGCTCGACAGCTTCAGCGGCGCGCGGGTGCGCTCCCACGTCCTTGCGCTCGCCTACCGGCAAGCCCGCGACTGCCTGCGCCCTGAGACGTGTGAGCTGATCGCCACGAGAGGAACGACATGAGCACCGACTCTGTTGCGGTCATCACCGACATCCACGGCAACCTCCCGGCGCTGCAAGCTGCGCTCGCGCGGATCGAGGAGCTTGGCATCGAGAGCGTCGTTCTGCGGCGGCGACCTCGTTGGCTACGGCCCGCACCCCAACGAGGTCTGCGCCCTGATCGCCGAGCACGACATCCCCACGATCTACGGCAACTACGACTACGCCATCGCACGCGATCTCGAGGACTGCGGCTGCGCGTATGTCACGCAGCATGACCGCGAGCTTGGACAGCGCTCGGTGGACTGGACGCTCGCGCACACAACCCAGCAGTCCAAGGACTTCATGCGTGACCTGCCGTTCGACCTGCACTTTCCGGTCGGCAGCGTCGATGTTCACCTAGTCCACGGCTCGCCGCGGAAGGTGAACGAGTATCTGTTCGAGGACAAGCCCGCGCGGCTGTATGAACGGCTCGCGGCAGCCGAGAGCGATCCGGTGCTCGTGTTCGGGCACACGCACAAGCCGTGGGTCCACGAGTACGGCGGGGTGCTGTTCGTCAACTGCGGCTCGGTCGGCAAGCCCAAGGACGGCGACCCACGCGGAGCCTTCGCCGTCCTTGAGCCGCACGCCGGCAGCGTGGCCGTGAGCATCGAGCGCATCGAGTACGACGCTGATGCCGTGGCGGCCGAGGTCCGTGAGGCCGGGCTTCCCGGCGAGTTCGCCGACAAGCTCCTGGTCGCAGCATGACGGACACGCCGCCGCTCGCCCGCCGTCTGCTCGCCGAGCTGCTTGGCTCGGCTTTCCTCGCCGCGCTCGTGATCGGCTCGGGCATCGCAGCGCAGACGCTCTCCCCGAACGATGTGGGCCTGGAGCTGTTCGAGAACGCCGCTGCCACCGCAGCGGGCCTATTCACGATCATCCTCATGTTCGGCCCCGTGTCCGGCGGACACTTCAACCCTGTCGTCTCGCTCGCCGACGCGACCTTTGGCGGCATCCGCTGGCGCGACGCGCCGCCTACGTTCCCGCCCAGGTGGCCGGCTGCGTACTCGGCGCCGTCGTGGCGAACGGCATGTTCTCGTTGGCCGCCATCAGCATCTCCACTCATCACCGCGCCTCGCCCGCACACCTGTTCTCTGAGGTGATCGCCACCGCCGGCCTGTTGCTCGTGATCTTCTCGCTCGCGCGCACCAAACGCGCGCACATCGCTCCGGCCGCCGTCGGCGCGTACATCGGCGCCGCGTACTTCTTCACCAGCTCCGCGAGCTTCGCCAACCCGGCGATCAGCGTTGGGCGCATGTTCTCCAACACATTCGCCGGGATCGCGCCCGCGTCCGTCCCCGGCTACATCGTGGCGCAGCTCGTCGGCTGTGGCTGCGCGATCCTCGTGGTCAGGGTGCTCTACCCCGACCTGACGCCAGAGGATGCGGCCGAGGCAGTCATGCCGCACTACGAGGGGCAGCCGAGCGTCGATGGCGCGCTCAGCCAGCGAGTGTGAGCCAGCTGATAACCCGATCGACGCTGTGCCTCAGACCAAGCGGTAGCCAACTCCCCACTCGTTGATGATCCAGTGTTCGCCTGCGACGCGCAGCTTGCAGCGTAGGCGACTGGCGTGGCTGTCGAGTGTCCGTGTCGTGCAGGACGAGTGGTATCCCCATATGGCTTTCAGTAGCTCGTGCTTGTGGAACACGCGGTTTGGCTTTCGGGCTAGGTACAGCAGCAACTCGTATTCCAGGCGACGCAGCTCTAGCCGCTTGCCGTGGAGGCTCACTGCGTGGTTGGCCGGGTCGATCGTCAGGGCACCTATGCGTAGCGGCTTGTCTTCGGGCCTGCTCTCGGCGCGGCGCAGCAGCGCCCGCAGACGCGCTCGCAGCTCCAGGTAGCCGGCACTGCGCCCCAGGAAGTCATCGGCGCCCGCCTCGAACGCTCGCAGCAGGTCGGCCTGCGTGGTCCGAGCACTGAGGACGATCACCGGCAGCCTGTCGGGCCACGGCGAGGGCGTCTGTCCATTGTCACGCTCGGGCGGGTCTGCGCGGATGCTCTCCAGCAGGTCGATCGTGCCTCTTGGCCCGTCAAGTTCGCCGAGCACCAGCAGCCGCGGCAGGCGCGCTCCAGCCATCCAACGGGCGTGACCTGCAGTGCGAGCAAGCTCTGTTGGATGGCCGTCTGCGGCGAGCTGTTCGACTAGCACCCGCCCCAGGTCTGCGTCGGCCTCGACGACGAGGATCGGCTCGCGGCTGCCCTCTGTTGTCAGCGGCGTGTCGGGCACGTCGGTGTTGGTGGGGCTCGCGGCGATGGCTTGCGTGCTCATTCGCAGTCCTGTTGTTCGAGGCGTTCCAGGCGCTTTTCGAGGCGGCGTTTACGGATGCGGATGACCATAAGCACGGCCCGCAGACCGACGAGCACACCCACTGCTAGGGCGTCGATGATGTGGTTCACGGTGAGCAGCGAGCCGATCATGCGGTGATCGCCTCCCTTGGCTCCTGGCATCCTGCCTGGCGGGATCGGGCGCGGTACGTCGAGGGTGAGACCCGGTAGCGGCGCCGGAAGGCGCGAGCGAAGTGGCCGGACTGGCGGTAGCCGACCCTTCGCGCCACGTCGGACACGGGGATCGAAGCTCCCTGCAGAAGCCGCGCAGCGGCGTCAAGGCGCCTGCGGGTGAGGTCGTCGTGGAAGGTGCTTTTGCCGAACTCGGCGTAGGCGCGCTGTACCTGGCGAGGGGAAGCGGCGACAGTCCTGGCGACTTCCTCCAAGGTCAAGGGCCGGTGGTAGCTGCGCATGACCGTCAGCCGCGCGAGCCGGTACATGCGGCGCCGTTCGCTGGTTGTCAGTGGCCGGGGCTTGACGGGCGGTCGTCTTTTTGCGGCGGGCGGTACGCCGCCGAGGCCGAAGTGCAGTTTGAGCAGTTGGCGCACCCGCTCGCCCTTGATGTCGAACTGCGCGCCGATCTGCGCGAGGGTCAGCCCCTCGACCGCGCGCAGACGGAACATCTCCAGCTCACGCTCGGTCTGGACGTGACTGCCGCGGGCGGCGAACGGTGCCAGGCCGCGGCGGTGAAGCTCGCGGATCAGCTCGTACAGCTCGACGCCGCTTCTGAACTCGGGCTGGCGGAGCAGCTCGCCGAGGTCGTGCTCGGCGAGCTGCTCTACCGTGTGGATGCCGGCCTTGGCCAGGCTCGGGAGGAAAGCCTGGCTCAAGGCCAGCTCGTTGACGCGCATGTGGGGGAATGAGCTCGCGCGTCAGACGGTCATCAGTTCGTCAAGGCGCAGCGCGACCTCCGAGGCGATCGAGCGGCCTGCGCGACGTTCGATCAGCCCGGCCGCGTCCAGACGATCGAGCGCGTCGGTGATCGCCAGTCGCTGTTTGCGCTTGCGCGCGCCGTGGGCGTCGAAGATCTGCTCCTCCGTCCGCGGCCCTTCGCCGTCTGCGGCGCGCACGAGCAGTCCTTCGAGTACGGCTTTCTCGTGGTGGCGCTCGTCGGCGTCGTTTGGATTCTCAGCGCCGCCTTCGGTGATCTCGCAGTAGCGCACGGCGGCGTGCGCTGCGACGGCGAGGTCGTTCCAGCGCTGGATGAGTTTGCAGGCGCGCAGTCGCCGCAGACTTTCGCGGACATCGCCTGGGACCTTCAGTGCGCGGGCGATCTCGTCTTCGGCCCACGGTCGCTGGCGCTCGGAGTCCAGCATGAGGTTGAGTACGGCTCGGTCGAGGAGCGCGTGCTCCTTCAACCCCTCTGGGGTACGGTGTGCGTGCATGGGGAGTTACTGCTCCTTGTGCCACGGCGTCGGGGGCAGTTACTGCTGTCCGCCGGCGCCAAATGTGTAGTTGTGGACGACAGTACATAGTCTGTGTCAGCTTGCGAGCCCGTGACGCAAAGCTGACACAGAGCGAGTCGAAGATGTAACTCTCGGGTTGGCGGGCGGGTGCTACTCGCCGGCCCACTCGGGCGGGGTGGCGCCGGGCTTCCATGCCTTGGTGACGCCGCCGCCTTGCTGGCGCAGCACCTGGGAGTAGTCGGCGAGCTGGTTCTGGAAGGCAAGCTCGTCGCGCGGGTCCTGCCCGGTGTCGTCGAGTTCGGCTCGCCACACGGCGAGCGCGCACAGGGTCTCGGTGGTTGATTCGTCGGTCCACCATTTGTCTTTGAGCGTGCCGAGCTGGACGGGGTAGCGGCCGTGCAGCGCGACGATCGCGCCCCACATCTGCCGGCGCCACTCGCTGTCGCCACCGTAGGGCTCAAGCCAGGGCGCGCGCTCGCCGTTCTCGCCGCCTACGAGCACGGCGGTTGAGCGCAGGGGTCGGACCCTGCCGTCCTTGGCTGCCTGGGCGACGCCGCCTTGCACCATCTGCGCGGCGAGCGTGGAGGGTGGCGTGTCGGCGCCGGCGGCGAGCTCGCGGAGCTGCTGGTCTACGGGGTCGGGGAGGACGATCTGGCGTCGTTGGCTCATCGTGTTCGCTCCTGTGCTGGTGGGTTGACGATCCGGTTGATCGCGCGGACGATCCCCGGTATGCGGCTGGTGCGGCTGGGTGCGATCGAGCGGTGAAAGTGGGTGCCGTAGTCGCGGTCAGGTAGCTCGGGGTGCGCGAGCGATGGCGTCTGTGCGTGGCTGCGGCGCATGTTCTGCGCGAGGCGCTGGATGCGGTCGGTGTCGTGCCCTTCGACGCCGAGGTCCTCGCGGGAGACGAACCACTCGGTGCCCTGGCGGGCACGGGACGCCTCGACGTAGGCGGGCTCCTTGCTGGTCTGCCAGCCGCCGGTCACGACGAGGGTCCTTGTGACTGTCGCGCCCTGGGCGCGGTGGATGTGCTGGGCGTAGCCGAGGCGTAGGCGGCCGAGGTCATCGCCGGCCAATGTTCGCTTGCGGCCGGTCACGTCGAACTCGACCAGCACGTCGCCGGCCTGGGTGATGTCGAGGACTTCGCCGCGGCTGCCGTTCTCGATCCGCTCGACGCCGGGCTCGTGGTGCTGGTCGATGAGCGCCACGCGGTCGCCCTGGCGGATGCCGTAGTGGACGCCGGGCACCGGGACTTCGAGGTCGCCGAGTTCGCCGCGCTCTGAGCGGAAGTGCTGGGCGCGGGCGTTGAGCCGGTTGATCTCCTGGTTTGAGGCGTCTGAGATGAGGGCGACCTCGCTCGGGTCGTGGGTCTCGGTCAGCGCCGCCCAGCTCTGCGCGGCCTGCTCGACAGCCTCATCGCGGGTGTCCTCCATGTGCAGCTGCCCGCGGCGTAGGTAGTGGGCCATCGCTCGATCGGAGCGTCCGGCCCGCAGGTCTGCCCACGCGCGCTGTTCGTCGGGGTCGAGGGTCCGGCGGATGTTCGAGAGCTCAGCGCTTGGGGCAATGTCGCCGAGGCGCGCGAACATGCCGCCAGCGCCGATCGAGGGGAGCTGCGCGGCGTCACCGATCGCCACGAGCTTTGATCCTGCTTGCTCCACGACTTCGGTGAGCCGCTCAAGCCGGTCGGTGTCGGCCATGCCCGCCTCATCGAAGTAGATCGTGGTGTCCTGGCCGACGGCGAGCTGGCCGCGCTCGACACGGGAGACGAGCGCGTCGAGCGTGAGGGTGTGCCCGGCGAGCGCGGGGCTGTCTTGGCCGAGGCGCTGCGCGGTGGACCCGGACACCGCGATGCCGAGCGTCTGGTGGCCGCCGTACTGCTCGGCGCGGGCGGCGGCGTCGATGACGACGCCCTTGCCGGTGCCGGCGGGGCCGACGAGGATCGCGGCGCGCTCGGAGCCGGTGATGACCTGAAGGGCGTGGGCCTGCTCGCCTGAGAGGCGTCCGCCGATCCGCTCGGCGATCTGATCGCCGGCAAGCGTGCGGGCCTGCTCGCCGACGTCTCGGCCGCCGCCGGCCGCGAGCGCGGTGAAGCGGCGCTCGATCGCCTGCTCGCGCGCACGCACGGCGAGCGTGGTCATCAGACCGCCCTCCAGGGGGAGCACGCGGCGTTCGGCGATCATCGCCCGCGAGAGGTCGAGGGCCTCGCGGGGTGAGAGTTCGCCGACGGACTGCTCAAGCAGGACTGCCCGGAACTCGCCGGGCTCGAAGGTCGCGGTGCGCTCGGTGAGGCGCTGCTCGACGCGATCCTCAAGCGGCGCCTGCACCGCCGGCGCCGCCTCCGCGATGGAGCGCTGTCCGGGCTGCTGGGCGGTGAAGTCGAAGCGTGCCGCAGTGTCGTTCCATGCCTGCTGCAGGTCGGTGCGGGTGACGAGCACCTTGGCCTTGCGGTTCTCCAGCTTGAGTGCTCGTAGCTCGCCGCGCTCGGGTGCGCGGCCCCACTGTGCGCGGAAGCGCTCGGCGGCTCTGGCGACCTCGCGGCTGCGGGCGCTGAAGGAGTCCAGCAGGCCGCGCGGCACACCGGCTATCTCGAAGTAGCGGCCATGTTTGCCGGTGCCCCGCTCGATCGCATACCCGCGCTGCTGGAGTTGGTGCGCGAGCGCCGAGCGGTAGTAGCCGCCAAGCTCGCGGGCCGAGCGAAAGACGGGACGCGATGCGACCGCGACGATGCGACCGTCCTCACGAATGGCGCTGGTGATGACCACATGGCTGTGGAGCTGTGGGTCGGGTACATCACCCTCGAGGACGCCGCGGGCGGTGGTGTGGCGGTACTCGGCGGCCACCACGTCGCGGGCCGGCTCCTCGACCACCTGCCCGCCATAGCGGCGGCGCACGGTCGGCACCGTCTCGGTCAGGTGGCCGATCGTCTCGCTGACAGCGGCGGCGTGCGCAGCTTCGATCTCGCGGCGCTGGGTCTCCCCCGCGAGCGCCCACACGGCGGACACCGACTTCGGCGCGGAGAACGTCAGGTCGATCCCGCCAGCGCGGCTGCCGTCGGCACCGGCACGGCGAAGCCACCGGCCAGTTCGGGGATGCTTGCCTTCCATCAGCGCGATGAAGTCCCGCCCGTCGACCGTGGCGCCCTCGATCCCGAGTTTGGCGAGCGCGTCGGGGGTGGCGAGCCACCGGCCGGGGGCCTGGGTGGGCTCCCCCTCGGGGGAGAGGTAGTAGTCGCCGCGCTCGGGCTCGATGGTCTTTGACTCCAGGTAGCGGGCGTAGCCGCCGCCCTTGGCGGCGCCGATGCTGGCTGCGGTCATCACAAGGGGTACTGACCCCCAGGCCCTCAGACCGGCCAACGAATTACATGGCACGGGCACAGCGCCGGCACGGCTGTGCATCTAGTCTGTCCGGGCTTGGTGGTGTGCCGCCGGCCGCGTGAGCTTGCGAGCGTCAGCGAGCGGCGAGCGAGCAGCCCGCAGGGCTGCAAGGCCGGCGTGTCACGCCGCCGGGGTCGGTAGAGAGCCGACCTTGGGAGGCTCGGTTACAGCCGGCGCAGCCGGCGTGCGGTATCTGGCCGTTCGGGTGTTGGGGCCGCGCCGTCGGCGGTCGCCGGCGCGGCGATCGAGGAGCCGGGCGCAAGCCCGCGCGGGACGATCCCGCGAAGCGGGGAGCGAGCGCAGTGGCGCCGCCAGCTCGTTGGTGTGGGCCGGCGAGCCGGTCAGCGAACCGACTGCCTAGCGCCCACGCTGGGCGTCGCGCCGCGCCGTGCACGCGGCGATGTCCGCGCAGCGCGGAGACCTCCACGCCCAGGCGGTCGGCGACTTGCGGCGACCGACACGGTGCTTGGTGGGCTGGCCGCAGACGACGCACGGCCGTAGGCCTTGTGCTCGCTGGCGAGCAGCCCGTTGGCTCCTGGCTCGATCAAGGCGCTCATCGCACGTACACCTGATCGGGTGATTCGATGCGCCGGCCGTGGGTGCGCTTGCCCTTCGGCAAGATGCCGCTCGGGCGATGCTGCTCGTCGGGGATCACGCGAGCGTCCTCGAAGCGCTGGACGGCGCTGAAGCCGTCGAAGACAGCGACGCTCGAGAAGCGCTCGCGCGTGGCGAGCTCGGTCAGGCGCCGGTATCCGTCAGCGAGGACCTGCGCCAGCAGCTCGTGTCCCTCCACGAGACGGCGCAGCCCCTGGAGCAGGAAGATCGGCGTTTCCTCTCGCGGGAGCGCATCCTCAAGACCAAGGATGCGGCCCTCGAAGTCCGCGTTGTACGGGTACTTGCCGGCGGCCTTGATCTGCTCGTAGATCGTCCAGTAGGGCTCGATGAACGGGATGATCTGCGCGAGGTCGTGGTAGTCGCCGTTGAAGACCCACACACCGAGCTGTGAGAGTTGGGCGCCGATCGCGCGGGCCTGGGCGCCGGCGGCACGCCGCGCGGCGCGATCGTGGCCGTGGTCGCGCTCGTGCGCGGCGGCGCGGTACTCGCGCAGCAGCTCCTCGCGGGCGGGCACGCGATCGTCCTCGTTGGCGATCTCGGCGTTGTGTACTTGGGTGGTGGTGCTCATGCCGCTCCCTTCAGGGTTGGGCTCGCCGGGGCGCGGGCCGTTGCCCGACCTCCACGCATGCGCAGCGTGCGAAGATCAGGAGGGCGAGGTCCGCGCCGACGCACACCGACATCCCATTCTGGCTTCGGGCAGGCGTGTCGGACGGTCAGGGAGCTGTCGTGCACAGGGGCGAGTCGCTCTCGCCGTCGGCGCGCTGGTGAAGCTCGATTGGCCACCAGTCGCTGTCCTCCCAGCATGATGCGCGGGCCTCGGCTGCGTCCTGGCTTGGGAACGGGCCGATCACGGAGAAGCCGCCGCGCGGGTCGCCGACGAGCAGCACCCATCCCTTGAGGTTTTGGCGAGCCTCGCTTGCGCCAGCGACGACGCCCGCCTCGAACGCCTCGAAGCGGTCCATCGCTTCTATCTCCCGGTAGTTGTAGCCGTATGCCCACGACTCGTCTCGATCTTGCTCTGCGCCTGTTGTCGTCATGCGTGATCCTCTCTGTGGGTCGTCGGCCTCACCCGTTGCGGCCGTGGAGCCCGACCCGGCACACCCGCAGGGTGTGCGAGCCTGGGAGAGGCGACGGCCGCAACGGAGGAGCGTTCAAGGCGCTGGCGTAGTCACCACTTGCTCGACCGCTGCCTCTAGCTGGCGAGCGTGGCAGGGCAGCTCGGCGAGTGCTCGATGACGCCGGGGAGCTTCCGCCAGGGCTGGGAGAGCTTCCTGCGCATCATGCGCTCGTGCTCGTCGATCGCCGGGCCTCGTATTGCCTCGTGGTGCTCAGCGGAGACGCCAGCCCCGGTGTCCGGCAGACCAGCTGCCTGCCACATGCGCATGTAGGTCCCAACGCCTGCCACCGTCAACGGAGCGATCTGGCTTGTCTCACAGCAGACGATGCAGCACTCGGCCGCGGTCCTAGGCCGGGTGTCAGCGCCGTCGATGATGCGCTGCAGGATCTCTCGGCAATGGGATCGGTAGATCATGTCCGTCTTGTGCATGAGGCTGTGCGTGGGACGCAGCAGGCTCATGCTGTGCCAGATCAGGTCAGCGCTCTCTGGGTGCTGCTGACCGAGTTCTTCGATCAGGCCCTCGGCGATCTCCATGCTGCTCATCGCGGCATCGAAAGCCTCCATGAACCCGCCAGGGAGCAGGTCATCGAGGCCGCCGGGAACATCTCCGTTGATCGGTATAGCTGGACCGCTTCCGGCACCGTCCCGGCTGTCTGAGACGCGAAGCATTTGCTGACTGGCTTCGTGTGGCGTAGGTGAAAGTGCAGAGTCCATTGAGGTCCCGTCCCTTCGTGGGTTGAGGCCCGCCGTGTGCGGGCCGTTGCCCGACTCCCGCGCACGCGCAGCGTGCGAAAATCGGAAGGGCGAGGTCCGCGCCGGCTACACGCGCATCAGGCGGCACCCCGCTCGAGATCGCAGAGGGTGAGCTGCTGGTGAGTGGACGCAGCGGCGGCGCGCGATGCCGTGGCGGGTGCCGGCCTTTCGCGGTAGGGCAGCTCGCGGGTGGCGTCCCGGTCGAAACCGGGGAGCGCCCGCCGTGGTGGTGCGCTGGCGGCCTGCAAGCCTTCGGGCAGGCGGATGTTGCGCCAGCACACCCAGCCGGTGCCGTCGATGCTGTCGCAGCCGATCTCGGTCGCGTAGGCGATTCGCTTGACGCTGTTGACGCGCCCCATGTGAACCCACAGGTTTCGACGCTTGGCCTCGCGCACGAGCGCGCGTGCGGCCGGGCCGAGCTTCCAGCTGGTCGAGCCGCCGATGAACAGCGCGTCGATGCGCGGCCAGGCCATGCCCACCCACTGCGCCATGTGCTCAAGGCCGTCCTGTGCTACCAGGGCGATCGGCAGGCCGCGGCGCGCGGGGCCGGTCCACCAGCGCTCGAACTGGCGTGCGGTCTGGTGCGCGTCGCCCACCACGTCGGGCACGGCCACGAACAAGCAGCGGCCGCCGACGTGATGCAGACGATCGAGCATCGCGTAGTAGGCGTGAGAGTCGAGGCCCTGGTAACAGTCGTTGTCGGCCGCCCACGGGATGCCACGCTCGATCGTCGCCGCCAAGGCGTTGCAGTGGCGCGGCTGGATCAGGCGTCCGAGATTCGGGTGGGCGTGCTCGATCATCTGCGGCTCGGCCTGGGTTGCGAGCAACAGCATTAGCTCTCCCGAAGCGTCAGCTGCTCGTTGCCGCGTGCGTGGCCGCTGCTTTCGAGGATCGCGCCGGCGCCGATCTCGATCGGGTCGAGGCTGCCGATGTGATGCGCTACGTCGGCGAGCCAGTCGAGCGCCGCGGGTGATCTCAGGTCCCGGCCGCAGTCCAGACCGGCGCGCATCAGTCGGCTGGCGGCCTTGCGGGCGGCGTTTCGGCGTTCGTCGAGAGTGCTCAAAGTTCGACCTCGCGTGGGCAGATGCCGAGCCCGTCTCGCGCGATCAGCGCGAGCACGTCGATGTGAACCCACGGGCAGGGCTTCTCCTCGCCTGCCTCCGGCATCTCGCCGATCCGGCGTGCAAGCCAGCTCGATTCGCCGGTACGACCGCCGGGAGGGTCACGCCTGAGCCGGCCGCAGCGCGCGGCGATGCCGCTCATCGTCACCACGCCGAAACGGAGCTCCCGCTTGACCGCTTCGCGCAGGCCGCGGTTGAGCACGATCGCGCTGTCGGCGAGCCGCTGTGCCTCCTCTCGCAGGCGCCGCGTGGAGATGTGTTCACCGCAGCGGGCGATCGCTTCGCGCGTCAGCGTTCGGGCCGGCTCGTAGGCTTCGAGGCTGCCGACGACCTCGCGGAGAGTGAGAGCTTCGCAGTCATCCTCCCGACCTGGATCGTGAGCGCGCGTCCAGCGAAGCTCGGGCGCGTGGCCGGGCACCTGCACTTCGCTGATGCGGTAGACGTGACCGGCGGCGTCCTGCAGTCGGCTGACCGCCTGCGGCCCGTGGTTGCGGGACGAAGCTGGCGTGGCGTGACGGGTGGCCTGGAAGTCCTCGGGTGTCACCGCGCGGCAGCGACCCCGGCGCTCATCATCGGCGAGGTACAGCTCGCTGACGATCTGAGCGTTCTCAGGCGGCTCGTCCGGCGAGAGATGGGCGACCAGGCGCCCGTCGCTGAGGGTGCCGAGTTCGTAGTCGACGACGAGCGCGCTGCCGTCGGGGCGCTGGACGCGCAGCACCTCGCGCTCCTGTCCAGTCTCGGGCGCGTGGTATCTGCCAAGGCTTTGGGTGCGCGCGGTCGCGTTGGCTTGCGGCGCTGGCGTGGTCGGAGGATTTGCGGGTGCTGCGGTGGTCGTGCTCACGGTTCTCCCTTCGCACGGGTCTGAGCCCGCCGGGCGCGGGCCGTTGCCCGACTCCCGCGCACGCGCAGCGTGCGATCATCGGGAGGGCGAGGCCCGTCGTCCGCGCTCAGGCGCTACGTCGCCCCGGCAGCAGATGCAGCTCGCCGTGCCCGTCGGGCGCGAGGCGATAGCCGACGCCGCGCACGGCGATCAGCCAGCCGGACGCGCCAGCGTCCACGAGCGCGCGCCGCAGGCGACAGGCGTGCGTGTCAACCGTCCGCGTGGAGCCGGTGCCCTGATAACCCCACAGTTCGCGTAGCAGGTCCTGCTTGGTGTAGACGCGGCCAGGATCGCGTGCGAGGTGAGCGAGCAGTGCGTACTCGAGGCGGCGCAGGTGCACGGGCGTGGATGCGAACGTGGCTGCGTGAGCGTTGGTGTCGATCCGAAGCGCCCCGAACTGGATCACCCCGGCGGAGCTGAGGATGCCGCGGCGCAGGAGCGCGCGCACGCGGGCAAGCAGCTCTGCGTGCAGGAACGGTGAGCGAATCACATCGTCGGCGCCGGCCTCGAACGCGCGCAGCACCTCGGCAACCTCCTCGCTGGCGCCGACCCACAGGACGCGCACGCCGGGGTTGATCTCGGGATCGAGCTCGCCCGCGCGCAGCGCGCGTACTGAGTGAAGCCGGCTGGCCTGCTGTGGAGTTGGGGTGAGGATGATGAGGTCGATCTCGTCGGGTTCGGCGAGCACTCGGCAGAGTCGAAGAACGCGAGGGGCGCGCAGCACCCGGTAGCCGTCGAGGACAAGCTCGCGTGCGAGTGGATCGCTCGACGGTCTTTCACCAACGATGAGGACGACCTCGGGGTCGTTAGCCATTGCCGGGCCTCCGATCTGGAGTGTGGCCCCGCCGGGTGCGGAGCCGCGGAGCCCAAGCCCAGGCACGCCCGGACGGGTGTGCCACAATCCCGAGGGCGACGGCCTTCGCCGCCCCCGTCGATCGAGTGACCAACGGGGGCGCGCTGGACACCGCGCAGGTGTTAGGCATCCGCACCCACCGACTCGCGCCGCGGCGCTGGGGCCATCGGGATGCGCCCCAGCTCACCGGCCTGCTCCAGATAGTCAGCTACCAGCGCCTTGACTTCGCCATAGCCGCCTTTGTCCCGCAGCTCCTGCTCTACGGTGTAGATGCGCCCTGTCCCCTCTGTGGCAGCGTCGATGATCCTCGGCTTGCCGTCCACGCGGATGCCGTACAGAGCGCGGTGTTCCCCTGAGCGTGTCACGTAGCGCCCCAGCTCGAACGGCTCGTCTGTCCGTCGTGGCACTGGCGCTGCACCCCGCGGGGCCGGGTCCGCGCGCCTTGCGCTCGCACCGTAGCCAATGACCTCGCCGGGCTTCTGCTCAGTCGCGTAGGGCTGCTCCACCGGGTCCAGCTCCAGCCGGGGGGTTTCCAGACAACGCCCGCGCCTCGCCTTGAGCGCCCTCAGCCGTTCGATTTCACGCCCAGCCCGGTAGCCGCTGCGTGGCATGGTGAACGTCGTGCCCGTCTGTGAGGCAAGGTCCTTGAGGTAGGAGAGCTGCTTGGGGGATGCGCCGGATGCTTTTGTGAGAGGGCTCATAGTGTGAAAGTCCTTTCTGTGGTGAACTTGTGAACTTGCCCTCTGTTCATCACGCCCCGGAAGGCGAGTCAAGCAATTGATAATGTGAAATCTCTGCGCCCCCGCCAGGGGGCGATTCTCAATTGCTTGAAGGCGTAAGCCGATCTCGCAGGGAGGGGTGTGATAGGACTCTCGTGTTAACTCTCCGACGACCGGCTGGCACGGATGCCCAGGGCTGCGTTTAGCTCACCGGCCACGAACTGCAGTGCTTCTTTGACGAGTCGGCGATCGTTGTCGGGCCGTGGGTCGCCCTCGGGACATACGATGTTTTCGACATCACGCCAACCGCAGGTGACGCCCGCGCTTCCACAGATCGGGGAGATGGTGAGAATGAAGCCGCCGCCGTCGGCGTCGCTGTCGCCGTAGCACTCGGCGCCCAGCTCGCTGGGGATCACCAGAGCGCGCGCCGCGGTAGCCTGCTCGAACAGGCGCACAGCGACTTCGCCGGGGTTCTGGTCGGCTTGCAGCGGATCGTTGCGGCCGAGATTGGGGACCCACATCTCGCGCGTGATCCGTCGCCCGTCGACCTTCACAGGTGCACCGCTGTAGCTGATCGTTATTGGTGAAGCGGACGTGCTCATACGCGGACCCCGCTTGTGTGGGAGATGGCTTTGCTGTCGAGGACTTCCTGTGAGAGCGCCTCGGCGTCGCTGGCATCGTCGAGCAGGTAGCCGCAGCCGGTGAACGACTCTCGACAGTGCTCGCAGCGGGACGGGAGCTGGTTACGGCGCACTGGCTGGATGTGGCCGCAGCACATGCAGACAAGATTTGTGTGACTGTCGGTCTGCTCGGCGGCCGCTGTACTGGTAATGGTCACGCTTCACCTTCTTTCTTGCTGGCCCGTGGCGCCCGCCGTTTGCGGATGCCGGTGGCAGCCGCCACGCACCCCGCAGGGGTGCGATCATTTGCGGCTGCCGGCAGCCGAGCTGTGCCGCTAGCGCCTACGCGGCGAGCGCCAGCCAACGCTCGCGCTCTGCCGTGTTCGCGTTTGCCAAGTGCACCAGCACATCGCCGTGGCAAGCGCGCGGCGCGCACCAGCATCCGAGTACCAGCCCTCGCAGCTCATCCAGCGCTGCGAACAGCGCCGTGTTCTCGCGCAGCCACGCTTCATACAGCGCGATGCACTCGCCCCGCGCGCCGTGCTTGCCAACCACGAATGGGTTGCCCCACTTCGAGGGGGGCATCCACTTCGGGTTGCGCCCCACATATACATGGTGGCGCTCGCACTTGCAGTGCACCGCGCGTGGCTTGCCGAGCTGCACACGCGCTGGGACGAGTAGACCGCTGGGTCGCCGGGTGGGCTTGTTCATCGCTGTCTCCTTGAGGTCGGGGTCGGGCACGTTCCGGCCTTGAGCGGGCCGGCGGGGCGGGTCAAGCCCTGTCCCGGAGGGATCGCCGCAGGCGACGCGCAGCGCAGGGCTTTACGCGCCCTGTAAGCCGGTCTGCTGGCCTTCAGGGATGTGCTTGAACCCGGCCTGGAGTAGCGACTTCTAGCTCTCTTGCGAGTCAGCGGGCTGCGTTCACTGCGCTACGGTGAAGTCAAGCTCTCGCCAGCGCGTGATGCGACACAGGCAGCCGTCGTCGGTGCGAAAGCGCGAGCCGCCCTGGTAGGTGAAGGTGTTGTGCGTTTGGCCGTTGGTGAACGTGATCGCCTCCGAGAAGGTGACGGTCTGACCATCGCGCGGCCGTGGCTTGGCCAGGCGGGCGCGGCAGCGTTCGCGCCACTGGCGTGCCCAATCGTTGCTGGGCTCGGTCAGCAGATCGAGAATGCGAGCTGGGCAGTGATCCTCGCTGGGTCCCATGTCCTCGCTGATCGGCTTGGTGTAGAGAACGCCGCCCCGACGCTCGGCGAGCAGCACGAGGCCCCATATCTGTTGTTCGTCGCGTGCGCGCACGGCGGCGTAGATGACGGTGCCGTAGCGCGCGGTGTCGATCACGCGCGTCAGGAACTCCGCGCCGAGCTCGAACTCGATTGCCGCGCGTGCGGTGAACGGACCTTGTAGTGCTCCGCCGGTCCAGCCCATGATGCCTCCTGTTGGTAGGTAGCCCGCCCCTGGTAGGCGGGCGATTCCCCGCCCTCAAGCGCGCCCGCAGGGCGTGCCAGGCTGGGGCGGGATCGACCGCCCTACTCGCCGGCGTGCGCCAGGCACGCGCTGGGCGGGTCCTCGACGGCGCCGATGATCTCCACGCGGTCGTCGTCTTCGTCTTCCTCCTCGGGCACGATCGGGATGCTCAGCTCGTCCAGGCCGAGGTCGGTGAGATCCTCGGGTGTGGGCAGGCGCAGCCATCCGCGGATGCTGTTGAGGAGCGTCTCGGCGGTGCCGAAGCGGCCCTCGAACTCCTCGAGGTCGCTGGCGGTGAGGATCGGTTCGCCGTCGGCCATCACGCTGAAGTACCGCTCGATGCCCCGCTCAGGCTGGAACTCGCGGCCGGTGCCGGCGATCTCGCCCTCGCGCACGTCCCAGGCGACGTAGGAGATGCGGGCGAGGCGCAGCGTGGCGAGCACCGCTTCCATGCCGTCGAGCCCCCACTGGCGGGACTCGAACGTCAGGTCGAGGACGACGGTGCCCTCGGGTGAGCACTTGGCGGCGAGCCTGCCGCCGTTCACCTTCTTTGCGGTGAGGTCGACGCCGGCGTTGTGCAGCTCGGCTGCGACGTTGGCGGGTAGTGGCGTGGCGGGCCAGAGGATGATTGCGGCGTTGTAGGACTCGTACACGGCGAGCGTCCTTTCACTGACAGGGCTCCCGCTTGGTGCGGGTGCCGGTAGGCGGCCCTACGCACCCCGGCAGGGGTGCGACAATGGGGCTGCCGGCGCCCCACCATTCACACTTACCTTTTGTGAATGTGTGACTCCGCAAACGAGCTGAGTGTCACGACATCGCTGCGGTGAGCCGCTTCACGTGCTCCAGTCGAGCGAGGTTGAAGACGGGGATGCCGCGGTGGTGGGCGATGCGCAGCGCCTGGCCGGTCCCGCCGACACGCCGCCCACGGCCGTCGAGGCTGCCGTCAGGGGTCCAGCACAAGACGAAGCGTGCCGGGCTTTGCAGATCGGCGCCGAGCACCTGATGACAGTTGCGTGCGTGTAGAGCGCGAACGGCCCGCGGCAGCCGAGACCAGGCAGGGTGAAACGTTGCCGCCAGCTCGTAGGCCGCCGGCGTGGGCTGCCCGAGCACGAACTGCTCTGAGCCTCGGCTCGGCGCCTGGGCATCCGCCTCGAAGGTCGGCCAGGGCAGGTAAAGCTCCAACGGCCCGCGCGTGCTGGCGCCACGGCAGAACGCCTGGTCGGCGCCGGTGGCCATGCCCGTGCGCAGCACCCATCCCGTGGTCGAGAGCCAGCGCGCCGCGCCGGCCATCACGTCAAGCACGGCGGGCGGCGTGGCGCGTGAGCCGATGCCGGCGTAGGTGGGGAGCGGCTGTGCGGACGAGCTGACAGCGTTGTGTGGCATCACGCTTTCCTTTCGGTAGGCGGCCCTGCCGGTGCGGAGCCGATCCCCGATCAACCCGCACGCGCAGCGTGCGATCATCGGAGGGGACCTCGGCTCGACGCCCGGAGCTGTTGGGTCGCTCGAAAGGGTCGGCGCGTGCCGCGCAGGCGTCAGCGGGGCTCTACGCGCTCCAGATCCTCAAAGGCATCGTCGGGCACCTCGATCGCCGCCTCGTATCCGAGCTGCTTAAGCGTCTCAAGCACGATCTGGACGTGCTCGTAGGCACACTCCCTGGGCCTGAGCACCGGGTCGAGGCTTGCGTGAGGGTGCTCGACTTGGGCGATCACGGGATCGTGGTTGACGGGTCCGAGCGTCAGGTGCGTAACGCACGTCGGCACGCCCTGGTGGCCGACGAAAGTGGAGTGAACCTCCAGCGCGAGCCCGTGGTCGGGCAGGGTTGTGGCGATCGTCAGCACGTAGGCTCCTGCACAAATGCAGGTCGTCTCGCTGGCGACTTGGCGACCGTCGAGGGTGACTCTCAGTGGAACTTTGCGCCGCCCGCTCATAGTCACCGAACCGTAGCGCGACGATGCGACCGAGGCTTCGGGAGCGCTGGAGGCCAGCTCTCAGGCTAGCCGAGGCTGTGCGCTACGCGCCTAGCCGCCGGGCGTGTAGGCCCGCAGGACGCGCTCGCCGCCGGCGGCGCGGTAGAGCGCGATCCAGTCCCTTGCCATCTCGTGCTGCAGGCGAGCCAGAGGTATGCGTCCGGCGCAGGCCATCCGCGCTACCCAGGTCTCGAGCTGGTCCTTTTGCTCGGCGTTGTTGGGGCCGGTGCGCAGCTCAGGCCAGAGGTTGCGGGGGTCACGTGGCGCCCCGCCGATCGAGAGCGGTACGAGGTGGTCCTCCTCGTAATCGCTCGGAGGACCTGGTAGGCCGTAGGCGCGCATCTGAGCGAGCTTCAGCGGCTCGGTGAAACTCTCGGGCGGTCGCACGGAGCGGCTGTACCCGAACGCGCAGATTGTGGCCAGCGGCACCCCGGAATGGACGGCTCCGGGCGTGCAGCGAGAATCGGGCAGGCCGTCATGCTGGACGCACCGAGACGGCGGCCGGTCAACGCTCGACCATCCGGTTTCGCTGGGCGGCGCGCAGCCGACGAGCAGCACTGCTGCGAGCAGGTAGAGCGGCATGGCGAGCTGCCCTCGCAGCCGCGCGAGTGCAGTTGACCTGGGGCTCACCGGGACACCTCGCTGGCGGGTTCTGTGAGCCGGAAAGTGCGCGCGAGGCGGCGGCGCAGCTTCAGGAAGTCGCGTTCGCGGGTGCCGCTGTCCCACAAAAGCGCCGCGAAGTCGAAGATGGTGCCGCCCCTTTTGCAGTGCGCGCCGAAGCAGTAGAAGGTGCCGTCAGGGTAGAGCTGAAGGCTCGGCTGGGTCTCCTCATGAAACGGGCAGAGCACCTTGCCGGCACGGTTGGGCTCTCGTCCCGTCAGGACGCGCACATAGTCGGCTGCGGGGATGGCGAGCAGCTCTCGGTCAAGAGCGGTGCGCCCAACGCGGCGGCTCGCCGACCACGCCGGCCGCTCATGGTGAGGCTGTGGATCATGGGGAAGCCGGGTGAGGACATCGGCGAGCGCGTAGCGCGCGCCGGCATCGTGCTCGAGGAGCCTGACTGGTGCCGGCGGTGTGTGCTTGTGGTTGAGGCTTTCGGGCGGCCTGAGCATCCGTACGATGTCGGCGCATCCGGGCTCACCGTGCAGGCCGAGCGCGAGCCTGCGGTTGGCGCTCTCGATCGTGGCGGGGCTCGCGCGCTCACGCAGCCGCCAGTAGATGTGCAGGTGCCCTGGTGAGCCGGAGGCGATCACCATTGAGGGTGGGCAGGCGAAGCCTTCAAGCCGCTCGCGGGCGGCTGGGTCGTCGCACTCGATATAGAGCAGATGAGAGCCGCTGATCGCGGTCTTGTCTCCGCGGGCGCGGTCGCGCAGCGCCGCCCCGACATACACGTCGGCGCCAGCCGCTAGCTCCGTGATCCGCTCGGCGATCTGCTGCAGGCGCAGAACCGAGACGTAGCGCCGGCGCATCACTCCTGCGGGCGGGCTGTAGCGCAGGTCAAAGAACTGGGTGGCCCGCGAGTCTTCCGCGAGGATGCGGAGGTAGGTCAGCAGTTCGTCGGGGTGGCATTCAGGGAGGCTCAATCGCGGACCTCCGGGGTGAAGGCCGCGAGGTACTCGAACTCGCCGTTGAGCAGCGGCATCTGATCGGGGTGGCGCGCGGCCCACGCGGCGCACTGCTCGAGCGTGAGCTCGCCGCGGCGCATCGCGGCGATTCGCTGAGCTGGGGTTAGCTCCCACATCGCGCGCAGGCGGGCATCGCGCGCTCGAACTGCCTCGAGGGCTTGGTCGAAAGCGGTGGTCTGGTTCATGGTCGTGTCCCGTTGGCTGTGAGCTTGCGGCCCGCGCCCCGGTGGGGGGCGCGGGCCGCCTTGAGCCCTAGAACGGGGTGTCCTCCTCTGCGCCGGCGCCGACCGTGGCCAGCTCGCGCTCCTCGCCGCCGTTCCCCGCGCCGTTGCCCGCGCCGTTCCCGCTGTTCAGGAACTGCACGGAGTCGGCGATGATGTCCACGGCCTGACGCTTGTCGCCCTCCTGGGTCTCCCACTCGCGCCACTCCAGGCGCCCGTCGACCGCGACGGGACGGCCCTTGGAGAGATACCGGGCGGCGTTCTCGCCCTGTCCGCCCCACACGGTGACGTTGAAGTAGTTGGGCTTGTCCACCCACTCCTCGCCGCTCTTGCGGCGCGTGTTGCAGGCGATCCGCAGACTGCAGACCGGAGTTCCGCTCGGCGTCGAGCGCAGCTCGGGGTCGGCGGTCAGGTTGCCGGTGATGACGACTCGGTTGATGTTGTTCATTGCTGTTCCTCCTGTTTGGTGGTTGTTGGTGCTAGTGACGCAGCCCAAAAAAGACGCCGACCGGCGCGCGGAGCCGAAGCCCGTAAGGGCGAAGGGGAGCCCCCGTAAGGGGGCCGAAGCGCTAGTCCGGCGGTGTCCAAAATGGGGCAAGACACGACGTGCCGACAACCAACGAGGACTGCTTGAACAGCCAGTCGGTTCATCTCTTTGCAGCTGAGCGTGACCCGTTCTTGATCGTCGGCTGGACGGCATTGTCTGTTTCTCCTTGCGTATCCCGGCCGCGTCAGATACGGCGGCCTGTGTGGGTACTGACCACAAGCCCTCGCCAACGGCCAACGAGTTTTCGCGGCGGCGACCGTCCGCGAGCAACGAGCACAAGGTCTAACCGTCGCGCTGAGGTTGAGCTGACCGTGTAGCTGAGGGTGAAGGTGCCGAAGTCGTTGGCCGGTGTGGGCCGCTGGAGGTCAGTAGCAGCGATGACCGACACCAGACCAGCGCGCGCAGCGCAACTGGATGTGCCTGGCTGCCATGCGAAGGCGGGCACCGCATGAGGATTCACACCGTTGGGCGGCGCCCGGCGACGAGGATGCTCACCTCGGCCATCGCCGTGCTCGCGCTTGCCGGTCTTGTCAGTGGCGTGGTGCCGTGGTGCTGGACACAGGCGGCGTGCCTGGTGTCGCTGCGAGCACCGATGCGGCTGCCGGCCGGCGACGCCGCGACTGCGATGTGGCGGCTTGTCATCCGCGGTGGCTGGAGCACGCCGTGTCGTGCGTTTCCGAGGGCAGCCGAGAGAGCGGCTGCGCCGGGGGCGCCCGCCTACGCGCTCGTCACCTTCTTCTCGCTGGCGTTGCTCTGCTGGGCGGCGTGGAAGGTCTATCGCCGTGTGCGCTCGTGGCGGGCCGGCTCCCCGTTGGGGAAGGAGCAGCGCACCATCGCGCGGCGTGCCGTGGATCGCGGCTGGGTGCGCTCGCGCACGTGGGCGGTGCCGACAGACCTGCGCCGGCTATGGGTGCAGGGGCCAGCCTCGGGCCGCCCCTACCTCGGCGTGATCGGACGGGTGCCGGCACGGACGTTGGCGGCTGAGCTTGAGGTGCAGCCGATGGTCGTCGCGCCGCCGCGGGCGGGCAAGTCCAGCGGCTATGTGGTGCCCTGGCTTTTGGATCACCGCGGGCCGGCGCTGGTTCTCTCCACCAAGCGCGACATCTATGACGCGACGGCGCCCTATCGTCGAAGCCTCGGCCGCGTGTGGGTCTATGACCCCTTCGGCGACCGTTCAAGCGCTGGCTTTACACCTTTGATCCCGGCGCGTAGTTGGCCTGGCGCGATCCGTGCAGGTGAAGCGCTTGCGTCGGCGGCGCACCCGGATAGCAGCAACGCCGCCAACGAGTTTTGGGACAAGGAGGCCGCGAGCATGTTGGCGCCCTTGCTCCACGCCGCCGCGATCGCCGGTGAGAGCATGAGCGAGCTGGTCAGGTGGTTGGATGCGCGTGACTTCACAGGCGCGATCGCCTGCTTGAAGGCAGCGGGCGCCTCGGCGGCGGCAGACCAGCTTGAGGGCGTGAGCCGCCGCGACGAGCGAAACCGCGAGACGACGGTGATGAGCGCGCTCAATTTGTTGCGTGCCTACCGCTACCCGCAGGTCGCGGCGTGCGCCGTCGGCGATCTCACCCCCGAGCGGTTTCTCGATGGGCAGGCCAACACGATCTATGTGGTGGCGGCCGGACACGACCAGGATGCGCTGCGGCCGGTGATCCTGGCGCTGGTGGCCGCGATGTACGAGGCGGCGATCGTCAAGGCCCGCGTGAGCGGTGTGCTTGACCCGCGGTTGTTCATCCTCATGGATGAGGCGGCGAACATCGCGCCTGTCCGCAACCTCGCGCCGTGGCTGTCGCAGTGCGGAGACCACGGCATCGTGATCGCAACGATCTGGCAGTCGATCGCGCAGATCGACCAGCGCTACGGTCGCGCAGCCCGCGACGCGATCTGCGCTGCGTCGACCGCGCAGGTGTTCATCCCGCCTTTGGCCGAGCCGACAAGCGCCGGATACCTCACGGAACTGCTCGGCGAGGAGCCGGTCGCCAATGCGTCCACGTCAACGGGCTTGGCGCGGCACACGCTGAGCATTGGTCATCAGAAGGCGGCGCCGTCACCGTGGCTTCGGCAGATCGGCCGCGGGCGCGCGGTGCTCGTCTACCGCGACCTGCCGCCCGCGGTCGTCCGCGCACCAGGCTGGTTTGAGGACCCGCGGTTCGCGCGCTACGCGCAACTGCTGGCTGGTCGCAGCTAAACGTCTGCCACTTGTCTGTCTGCCACTCGTTCGTCTGACAGTTGGCTGTCAGCGGGGCGCGTGCATTTTGGGCGCCTCGCCGGGTGCGTGAGAAATTCGTTGGCCGGTCTGGGGCGCTTGAGGTCAGTAACGCCGATGACCGATAGAACAGCAGTACCCGAGCGCGTGAGCCAGCGCGCGAAGACCGCTCGCCGCGGCGGCGGCTCTGGCAGCCAGGCGGTCGGCGACTACGTGGGCCAGCCAGCCGGCGAGGCGGCTCAGGCGGTGCGTCGTGCCGGGTTGCGTCCTGGTCTTGATCGCTCGTTTGGCTGCCCGGCGGAGCTGGTCGGTCTCGTCGTCGCGCAGGACCCTGCGGCAGGCAGCGGCCTGGCTCGCAACGGGATGGTGACGCTGTACGTGGCGGCTCCCGGAGGCGAGCCGCTTGACGGCGACGCGGAGGCCCCCACGGCTGCCGGCAGCGCGTCGGATGACGAGCTGCTCTTGGCGGAGCCGGCGGGCGATTCACTGAGCACGCCGACGGTGCCGGTGCGGGCGCGGCGGCGCAAGCGCGGCCGCGCTCAACGCTTGCCGGCGCCAGTGGAGCCCCCGCCCTTTGTCCCCGATGCAGCGGCGAGTCTGCACGCGCTTGCGCAGGCCGCCGCTCAGCCGTTGGGCGAGTGGCCACCGGAGCTCGACGCGCCAGCTGGCGCGCTCGAGGACGAACTCGCGGGCGAGCTTGGCGAGCGCGAGTTCCCGCACGAGGACTTCGTGGTGCATGTCGAGGATGTGCTGGCCGGGCGTAGCGGCCCCGGCTGGCGCCGCGCTTATCCGCGTCGGCGCGTGGTGCGTGGACTCGGCGATCGGGGCCGTGTGCGTGGATGGCTGGGCGAGCATCGGGTGCTCGCGGGCACTGTCGGCGCGGCGCTCGCCTTGTGGATGGTCGTCGGCGCCGCCTCGGTACTGGACGGCCGCCACGCGCGTCCTGCGGCGGCCGGCGTGGTTGCGCCGAGCCATGCGCTTGGCGCGAGGGATCGCGCTCCCGCTCTGAAACCGCCAGCAGCACAGAGGTCGAACGCGCCTAGTACGGCGGCGGCGCGATCCCCGCGCCCATACACCGTCCAGCATCGGGCTTCGCGCGCTGGGCCATCTCGACCAGTCCAGCACCGTGCGCCGCGGCTTGTGCATCCGGTGGCGCCTGCCGTCAGGGAAACGGTCGCGCCGTCTCCAAGGCAAGCGCCAGCGCCGCAGCCCTCAGCAGGTGTGCCGCCGCAGGCGAGCGCGCCGCCTGCCCCAGCGCCTGAACAGAGCAGAGGGGGCCTGTTCTCGCCGTGAGCTTGCAACCCACCACAAAGGAGGTGAGGCCAGTGATGGCGCTCACATTCAGACAGGCGCTCGCCTGTCGAGATCGGAGGCGAGCGGCTCTGCTGCTGGCCTTGGGGACGCTGACGGGGACCGTGCTCACGGTTGCGGTTCTGGTGGCGTTCCCGGATTCCCACGCTCACGCTCTGAACGCCGCGGGTGCGTTTAAAGGCACGCCGATCACCGGGGTTCAGAACTTCGTTGAAAAGCTGAAGGGCAGCCTGGTGTGGCTCGGCGGCACGGCGATGAGCCTCGTGATCGCGGTCGTCGGGATCATGTTCATGGCCGGGCACTCCCGCGCGCATGACGTGGCGATCAAGACGCTCGTGGGTTTGGCGATCCTCGCCTCGATCAGCGGGATCGTCGCGTAAAGGGCGTGTGCGGTGCTCTTTCGCGGACACGCACGGTTGCTGCCGGCGGCGGTCACGGGCTCGCTCTGTTTGATGCTCGTGTGCGCGCCGGCAGCCTCCGCCGCTACGGGCGGCGGAGGGCAGTTCGCGCCGCTGGCGTTCCTCGGCCTGCCGAGCTTGCACGAAATCATCGAAGCGATCGCCAAGGGGTTCTTTTCGGCGCTCGCGGGTGCCTTGGTTCCTGGGTTTCTCAAGCACGGCACCGTCGCCACGATCCAGCATCTCGTCGCGCTGCCGGACCCTGCGACTTGGGGGCATGTAGACGAATTGGAGAGCGACATGACCTACCTGGGCATGTCGCTGATGCCGGTGACGTTGGCGGTCTGCACGCTGCGCTACTGGATGATGGGTCTCACCGGGGCCGCGCATCCGGTGAGCGCGCTGGGCCGGTGCGCGTGGGCGACCGGCGTGCTGGTGATCTACCGCTGGCTGGTCGAGCAGGTAGTCGACGCCACGAACACGTTGACGCACGCGATCCTCGGCTTCCCGGTTGTCGCTAACGGCTTGGCGAGCATCATCACCGTCCTGTTTGGTGGTGCGCTGCTGTTGGGCGCCGGCGGCGTGTTCGGAGCGTTCCTGGTGATTGTCGGCGTCGTCTTCGCCGCCTCCTTGTTCGCGTCCTCGGAGGCGTTGACCGTGCTGTTGGCGCTGGTGTTCTGCGCAGGGCCTCCGTTCATCGCGCTGGCGCCGATCCCTGAGCTCTCTCATCTGGCGCGGGTGTGGGGCCACGCGCTGACGGCGATCGTGCTTGTGCCGATCGGCTGGACGCTCCTGTTCGCCACCGCTGGCGCGCTGACCTTGGATGCGACCAGCGTCACGCACGGCGCCGGTGGGCTGCCTGGGCATATCGCGGCGGCGTTTGCGGGGCTGATCACCTTCATCCTCGCGGTGAAGCTGCCGCTGATGCTGTTCGGGGAGCTGCGGCACATCCTCGGTGGCGCGCTGCGCGGTGGAGGCGCGGCGGGTGGCTCGCAGAGCCAGAGCGCGATGCCGGGAGCCGAGCGGATGCGCGCCGCGCACGCGCGGCTGCGCAGCTTCGGATTGGAGGGGATGCCTGCGCTGGGACGAAGCGCGGGTCGCGCCGCTGGCGCGATGGGCGCCCCGGAGGGAGGACCGCTCGGCGCGGCTCGTCGGGGCTTGGCCGGCGCAGCACGACGCACCGGCTTGGTGTCGGCGATAACCCCGGCTGCTGCCGGCGCTGGCGCTGTGGGCGGCATGGCAGCCGGCGCGGCGGGCCGTGGTGGCGGGCGAGCAGCCACGCGCTCAGGCGGGGTGCGCGAACGCCTCTCGCGGGCGGGAACGATTCTCGCCAACGCTCCGCGCGAGGCGCGGGCGGCGATGACGGCAAGCTCGCGCTCCGGCGTTCGTCGCCCGGCACATGGGCCTCGGGCTGGTGCGAGCAACGCGACGGGCAGGGCACCGGCGCGCGGCAGCGGCACAAAGACGCCCGGCACGCGGCCTGGCGGGCGAGCTGGGTCAGGCAGCGCGGGCGCGACTGCGGGCTCGCGCACGAGCGCTCCGAAGGTGGTGGTCAGGCCGGCGGCGGGGCCGCCGCCGAACGGGCCGGCAGCGGCAAAGTCAGCTCAAGCTGGGGGCGCTCATCCGGGGCGCAAAGTCGCTGCGAACGCGCGTAGCGAAGCGACGCCCCCAGGCAAACGGGCAAACACGCCTCCAAGCAAGCGCGGCCCTGCACCGGGCGCGGGGCGCCAGGCGGCCAAGCCGGCCGGGCCTGCCCCGCCCTCGCAGGCTCGCAAGCGTAGGCCGCGTCCTCGGAGCGGGCCGTGATTCACCGCACTTTCCGTTCGCTGGATGAGGCGCCGAAGCTCGTCGGGTTCACCGTCAAGCAGTGGGCGGTGCTGATCGCGGGCAGCGCCGTGCTGCTGGGCGTGATCCATCTCGCGCACGTGCCCACGAAGCCCGCGATCACGCTCTGCGTGTTCGTTATTGGGCTGCCGGCCGCGCTGACCTATGTGTCTGAGAGCGGCGGCCTGCAGCTCACTGTGCTGTTGCGCGCGATGTGGCGCTGGCGCTTTAGCGCTCACACCTTGCCGGTCAGCTCGGCGGGAGAAGCGTGCCGTGCTCGGGGAGTGGTGATTCTCACCGAACAGCAGCAGTTGGAGGAGCCTGTCGGGCAGGGCTCGCCGGTGGAGCCTCTGGATGATGTGGCTTGGGAGCGCTGGGGCTGATGGGCCGCAAGCGTCGCGTATGTGACCTGCTGGGTGTGGCCGCGATTGAGCCTGACGGGCTGCTCATCAGGGAGGACGGCACGTATGTCCGCTACCTGGAAGTGGAGACGGTCAACCCGCTCGCGGTCGAGCAATCCGAGGGCGAGCAGATCTCAGGCGCGTTTGCGCAGATCGCCGCACGGTTGCCCGATCGCCAGTCCCTGCAGCTGTATGTGCAGGGCAGCACGCTGGACGTTGAGGCGCTTTTGGCGGAGGAGACCTACCGCTGCGAGCGCGCGGCTGGCGCCGCGGAGGACGCTGGCGAGACGGAGCGCGCGACGGCGATCCGCCGGCTTGGGATCGCCCAGGAGCAGTCGATCCGCAAGACCGCCAGGGCGATCAACCCGCTGCGGCTTCGCTACCTGGTGGTCTGCCCGTGGCAGCCGACGCGCCGGCCGGTGCTCGGCACTCGGCGCGGACGGGCGCTGCGCATCCGCGAGTCGGTGCATCTGCGGGCGATCCGTGACTCGCTGCGCCACACCGAAGGCATACGCACAGACCTCGACGCGATGGGCCTATCGGCACGGCCGCTGTCGGGCCACGAGGTGCTGGACCTGCTGCACAGCCGCTTTGACCCCGACGCGCAGAGCTCGGGGTCGTTGCCGGCGAGCTTCATGCAGGGCGAGGTCGTGCAGCCCGCGAGGGTCGGCGAGAGCGAGGATGAGGCGGACGCTCGCGCGCAGGCGCTGAGCGAGGCGATCTGCACCGCGGAGATCGACCTGTCTGATCGCAACCGCGTGCGGATTGGCTCCTCGCTCGAGCAGATCTTCTATGTCTCGCTGGCACCGGAGCAGACGTGGCTTGGCTGGCTGCTTCACATGATGCAGTCGCCCAGCCCGTTCGTGCTGAGCGTGCATATCGAGGCGACCGAGCGCTACCGCGAGCGGATGGCGCAGAAGCGCCGCTACAAGCGCCTGTATGGGGTCAACCGCGGCGTGGAGAGTAATGGCCGTCCGCTTGACCCCGATGCGCGGGTGCGCGAGCAGGAGGCGGCCGAGCTGGTCGACGAACTCGCTGCGAGCGTCGGCGCTGGCATCTACCGCGTGAGCATCTACCACGCCGTCAGCGAGCGCGACCCCGAGCGGCTGGCGGAGCTGTGCCAGGCCACCGCGCGGGAGGTGACGATGGCAAGCGACGCGCGGGTCAACCACGGCCTGTTCGCCCAAGAGCAGCTGTGGCAGTCCACGCTGCCGCTCGGCAGGGACGTGGCTGCCCGTAAGCGCAAGTACGTCAGCCGCAACGTCGGGGACACCTTCTCGCTGGTGGGGACGAGCTGCAGCAGTCCCGGCGGCATCCCGCTCGGCTATGCGCTGCCGGGTCGCACGTTGGAGCGCATCGACCCGTTCGATGCGGCGCACACCAACCATCTGATGCTGGTCGCGGGGATCACGGGGTCGGGCAAGACGATGGCGACGATCATCCTGTTGATCCGCGCGCTGGCGCAGGGCGCGACCGGGTTCATCATCGACAGGGCAGGTCACTTCGCGTTCCTCGCCTCTTTGATCCCCGGTGCAGCGTCGGTTGAGATCGGCGCTGACGCGCACGCGATCAACTCGTGGGATGTCGAGGACTCAGGCGATGTGTCGCCGGAGAAGGTCGACTATCTGCTCGCGCTGCACGCGCAGCTGCTCGGCGAGCACCATCCAGGCCAGGATTCATACGGGCTCACAGACCTGGAGAGCAACCTGCTCGGGCTGGCGATCGCCGAGGTGTATGAGCGCTGCGCGCTGACGGGTGAGGAACCGCGCGAGCTGCTGTTGCAGGAGGAGCTTGAGCGTCGCTACCAAGTTGAACGCGACGAGGGCTCGGCGGGGATCGCGGAGGCGCTTCGCAACCTCTCGATGCGCCTGAACAACTACGTCGGGGACGGCCCCTATGCCTATCTCACGGATCGCCCGACGACGATCCTGCCCGACGCGCCGCTGATCGTCTTTGACACGCAGAGCGTGCCGGAAGCGAAGGCCGCCGCAGTGTTGTTCGTGCTTTGTGAGCACGTCAAGCGCCGGATCGAGAGCACCCGAGCCGAGTACCTCGCAGGCGAAGGTCCCAAGCACGCCTGGGCCGGCCGGACGATCTTGGCGGTCGATGAGTGCTGGAAGCTGACCGAGCGGCCCGCCACGGGCCGCTGGTTCAACGAGTTCTGTAGGCGTAGCCGCCATTGGGCGGTGTGGGTGATCGCCATCAGTCAGCAGATCACCGACTTCGACAACGAGTACGGCAAGGCGCTGGTCGCCAACGCGAGGATGCGCGTCACCGGCCGCCAGGAGGCCAGGGAGCTGGCACGAATGCGCGAGGCGCTGAGCAACACCGAGGAGCGCGAGGCCGCGATGTCCCAGCTACGCACCGTCCCCGGCGAGTACGCGCTCGTGTATGTCGAGAACGGCACCCGCGGCGAGGCGATCGTCCAGGTGATCGTCTCCGAGCTCGAGTATTGGATCGCCACCTCGAACCCTGCGCGCGATGACCCTGTGCGGCGTCTGGCTCTGCGCCAGACCGGCGATGAGACCTGGGAGGAACGCTGGCAGGCGCTTTTGCTGTGTGCGGATGAGGGCTGGCGCACACAGGCGCTCGCCGAGCTGGAGCTGACCGCGTGATGCAGGCGCGCATAGCGATAGCGCTGCTAAAAAACCGGCAGGTGCAGACGGTGCTGCTGATCGCCGCGCTGATGGTGGTGATGCTGCCCGTGCTCGTGGCCGCTGGGGTCGCGGGCTTGTTCTCCCAGGAAGCCGAAAACGCCTGTGGTGGCGCCGGGAGCGTCGGCCAGGTCAATCAGCCGGCCGGCGGCGGGCCGCTGTCCCAAGGACTCTATGCGGTGCCCTTGGGACTGGCACAGGGGCGCTGGTATGAAGTCGGCGCGACAGAGTACGGCGGGCCGGGCGACCCGACTTCTGGCGACTACGGCTCTATCCCGAATCCCGGCGAGTCATATCTCCCGTCGCATCCTGATTCGTTCGCGGAGCTGTCGGTGCTCGACAGCAACCCAGCGAATACCGGGGGCTTCACATTCGCCGACGCGAACGCGCTGAGCAACCTTCCGTATCTCACCGGGCTTCGCGTCGCTCACGACGGACGCGACAGCCTGCTGCTCAAGCGCGACACTGGCTACGGACAAGGACCTGGCCAGTTCATCTCAAGCGGCCAGCCCTACCGCCTTGACGTTTGGTGGCAGGCCGCCCAGCAGCTTCAGATCACCAAGAGCGCGGTCGAGATTCAGCTTGCGCCGAGCACCGGGGCAGCGCCAACGCTCGGCGCGATCCCAGCGTCCACCGAAGCCGGCGGCTCCGGCGAAGCGGGCGCGGCCTGTCCGGTAGTCGAAGGCGCGGGCAGCATTCCGCTGCCGCTCACGCCGGGCGCGCAGACGAAGATGCTGCGGAGTGGGCTGGCTGCGGCTGGCGAAGAAGCCCCCGTGGCGGTGAAGCGCATGGTGGCCGCCGGCAACCGCCTGTTCCACGCGGTTTACCTTTGGGGCGGAGCGCACGGCACCTCGCTGAACACGTTGCAGCCTGGCTATGACTGCTCCTCGGCGGTCTCCTATGTGCTGCACGCTGGCGGCGTATTTGGCGAATACGCCGAGGACTCCACCGAACTTGAGTCCTACGGCGAACCTGGCCCCGGCCGTTATGTCTCGATCTACGCCAACGCCGCGCACGCCTTCATGTACGTGGGCGGTCTGCGCTTCGACACGGTGGAAAAGCCCGAATACGACACGGGGCCGAACTCCGGCAAGCCCGGCCCGAAGTGGCGCGTCTCGGCCTCGGTGCCCAACTGGTCGACCTGGACCGTCCGACACCCACGCGGCCTATGAACAGGCGCAGCATCAGAGCAGCGAGCGCAGCGTGCCTGGCAGCACTTGTGGTTGCGCTGGCTGGGTGCAGCAATCCCGACGCGCCGAGCGCAGGACCGACCACGAGCTCGCCGAGCTCGCCACAGAACGCCGGTGAACCATCGGCTCCGGCGCCCGCCTCGCCAGCGTCGCAGGCGCCGATGGACATGCAGAGCACACCGTCGGCCGCGCTCGCGGCGTTCAGCCACTCCTACTCGAACTGGACCTACCGCACGTTGACGAGCAATCAGCGCGGGCTGGCGGAGATGTCGGTCGGCTCAGCAAGGCTGGCCGAGCAGCAGGCCGCCGCATCGAGCCAGGCGGACACCACGATCGTCCGTGGGCGCATCTGGAACAGCGGGCAGATCGTGAGCATCGCCGGCGACCAGGCACAGCCTGGGATGTGGGCGATCGTCACCCGCGAACAGACCGGCGGCTCCTCGCAGTACGAAGGGCTGCCCGCCTCCTTTCACGTCACCCTGGCGCGGCTGGCGCGCGTGCCCGGCGGTTATGCGGTGAGCGAATGGCTGCCGCAGAACTGAGTAACGCTCGCTTTGCGGGACGGTGGCTGCCGGCGGGTCTGCCAGCGATATGGCTTTCTGCGTATCTCGTGGTCTGGACGTTGACGTTGGCTCCAGCGGCGCTGGTGGCTCTCCTCGGCAATCCGCTGACGCCCCCCGCGCATCCAGCGCAGCACAACGCGCCGCCAAATGCCGGGCATGTGCTCTGGCTCGCAGCTCACAACATCCCGATGGTGTCCTGGCCGCTGCTGCTCGGCGTGCTGGGTGTTCACCGCAACTGGGTGGCCCGGCATGTCACCGACGGCGTTCTGCTGTTCTTGGTCATTGCGACCACCCTCCCGGTGGGTGCCAAGCTCGGCGCCTACGGCGTAGCGCTGCTGCCTTATCTCCCCCATCTGCCTCTGGAGTGGGGCGGCCTTGCGCTGGGCGCGAGCGCGTGGCTCGTGCAACGCCGCCATGCGCTCACCGTCAGGGAAGGGTTCGGCCTGTTCGCGCTGATCCTGTGCGTGATGGTCGGCGCGGCCGTTGTGGAGACCGTCGCGGTGCCGCACCGATGAGCACGCGAACCGCGTATGCGGCACGTTTGGACTGCCGAGACTGGACGGTGCCCGATGGTTGACGCTTGAATGAAATGTTGCAAGTAGAATGGGGTCCGCAGAACTGTCCCGAATTGCTGGGACTTTCCGGCTGGGTCAGGACTGACCTGGAGATAGATGTATGGACACGGTAGACGCCAACGCAGGGGCTGGATGCCCTCGTGACCCACCGGGGGAAGGGGTCGCAGTTGTGCCTCAAGCCGGGAGTCGGCGTGCGTTTGGGTCTGAGCGCGTCGGCCAGCTCCTTGGCGAATGGCAGAAGGTGGAGCTGCGCATCGCCCGCGGTTTTGCGGAGTGTCGTGGGCTGAACGAAGCGCAACTCGAGGACATCTACCAGAACACGGCGCTGGCGCTCTACCGGCGCCCCTATGCCGGCGAGGAGCATCTGCGAAACGCGCTGCGCGACGGGATCAAGCGGCGGGCACTGCGCGAACACCGCGACGCGCACCGGCACACGAAGATCCTGGCACGCAACGCTCCCAGCTTCCGGCTCATGGCCGAGGCACAGGAGGGGCAGAGCGCACCCGAACCGGCCGTCCTTGCGCACGAGGATCGTCTGATCGCCAGCGAGTTCTTGACGGAACTGACCGAGCGCGAGCGACGGGTCTTTGGCTGGCTGGTTGAGGGTCTTGCGTACCGGGCGATCGCCACAGTGCTTGAGATCCCTCTCAACGAGGCGCGCAATACCGCGCGGGTGTGCGCACGCAAGCGGGAGCGCTTCCAGCTGCTCTACGACACGGGCCGACTGTGCGGATACCGGGCGCAGACGATCGAAGCGTTGCAGAACGGCGAAAGCACGAGCGAGGAGTTGGCCGAGCGCGCATTCGCCCATCTTGAGAGCTGCGCCCACTGTCGCCTTGAGCACAAGACGAACGCCAAGCGGCTGCGGCGTAGCTTCCGTGACCAGGCCGCCGCGCTGCTGCCGCCCGTACTCATCGGTCATCTTGGCTGGCTTTCGAGGCTCGGCGTTCGAGCCAGGCTGCTGGCGCACCGCCTCGGGATCGAGACGGCGCCGTATGGGCAGGGTGGTGTGCGCGAACGCGCGGTCGCCATGCTGGCCGGCGCCGGCGCCGGCGCAAAGATCGCCGTCGGCGTGGTCACGATCGGCGTGCTGGCAGGTGGAGCTGTCGCCACACACGTCCTCGAACAGAGTCCCGCGCAACGGCACCGCCACCCCGCGCACAGCGCATCCGCAGCGTTCCCGTCATCAGCGCCGATCCCACGGCCGCTCAGCGCGACTGCGCTCACCCCGTCACTGAGGGCTAGCGACCACCGCGGCGTGCATACCTCTAGCCGTCCGCGCAAGCGGCACGCCGGGGTACGCCATCAGGCGAGCGTGACGCATGGCGCCGCGCGGTCGAGCGCCGCCGGGCAGCACGAACCCGGTGGCTTCGCCTACTTGGGCGTACCCGCGAGCACGAGCGCTCCCGTCGCGCCAGCCCGTGCAGCCAGCAGCTCCGAAGACCAGCACGGCGGAGGAGCGTTCAGCCCATGAGTAAGCCCGGAAAAAATTTGTTGGCCGGTTCGCGGCGGTTGGGGTCATAGACCCGCGAAGCCCCACAAAACGGGGGCCTGACCACGGAATGAACGCGATGACGAACAAGCAGAAGGAAAGGCTCGCCCGCCGCGCGCTGACGCTGGCGCTTGTGGTGCTGGGCGGGTTGGTGGCTGCGAGCAGCGCATACGCGGGAAGCTGGATGGAGGTCTCCTGTGTGAACCCGAGCCAGTCGGCGGCGCCGAGCGAAGGATGGTCGAGCTTTGCCGCAGGCGGCGGCTACGGGTCGAACGTCGGGACCGGGTGCGCGCCGGGCAGCCCGATGTACGCGATCCTGAGCACAGACGCCGCCGTCGGCGTCGGCTCCAACGAGACCCTTCAGTACACCCCGCCCGGCGGCTCACGGCTGATCGGTGGCTCGGTTGATGTGAGCTTCTTTGCCGATGGCGGTGGCTACAACGCCTCGGGTACAGCGGTGGCCTACACGCCCGAATATGCCTACAACGGCTCCAACGTCTTCTACCAGTGCGCTTCGGGCTTGCCGCCCTGTGCGAACGGCACATACGACTTCTCGGGCGTCCTTGGGATTCCCAGCGACCGTGGCGGCAACCTCTACCTGAGCGCTGGATGCGGAGGTCACGAAGGCTATGCGTGCAACTCGGGCGGTAGCGAAGGCGCATGGTCGCTTGTGCGCGTGTGGTGGGCGAACCTGCTCCTCGCAAACGAAGCGACACCGACCGGCAGCGGCATCACCGGAACGCTGCTGAACCCGAACGCCGAAGGCACCGCCGAACTGACCCTCAATGCGGCTGATCCGGGCGGCCCCGGCGTGTACCTCGTGATCGTCCAGATCGACGGCAAAACGGTCTACTCCGGCACGCCGAACAGCAACGGCGGCAAGTGCATCCCTGTCGGCACGAGCGGCGGCGCGCTGATGTTCGACTACAGCCAGCCGTGCCCGGCGAGCGAGTCGGTGGACCTGCCGATCAACACGACGAGCTTGCCGAACGGCCAGCACACCTTGAAGGTGCTCGTGCAGGACGCGGCTGGCAACTCGGCGGTCGTCTACGACGGCAGCATCTCGACCAAGCAGCCGGCGAGCAACTCGCTGGGGGCGCTACCAGGCCCCGGCACGAGCGGCGGCGGATCGCCGGCCGCCGCCGCAGTTGGGGCACCGAACGGCTCGACTGCGAGCCGGCAGTCGAAGCTCACGCTGGGACTGAAACGCAGGATCACCCGTGCCTACGCGCACCGGGCGCTGCGCGTGAGCGGGCGCCTGCTCGACGGGCGGGGCCACCCGATCGCCGGCGCGACGCTGGACGTGCTCCAGCAGATCAGCGGCTCGCCGAACCTCAGTGTGATCGGACATGCTCGCACCCGCGCCAACGGCACGTTCATCGCCGCGGTGCCGGGCGGGCCGACACGGACGGTCGAGATTGGCTACCGCGCGTTCTCAACGGACACGGGCTACGCGGCCGTGGCGAAGATCGCCGAGGCAGTCGGCGCAGGCGTGAGGCTCGATGTGAGCCCTCACTCGACTGGCTCGGAAGGCACGATCACGCTCAAAGGACGAGTGCTCGGGCCGGTGCCACCGGGCGGCGTCGTGGTGGAGCTGCTCGTCCACTATCGCGGTCGCTGGGAGCCGTTCCGTGCTCCGCGCACCGATTCGCGCGGCCGGTTCCAGGTCGTCTACCAGTTCGAGGGCGGTGTTGGGCGCTTCCCGTTCAAGGCGATGGTGTTCGGCGGGCAGGGCAGCTTCCCATTCACCATCGGCGAAAGCAGGACGGTCGATGTCACCACGCGCTGACGGCATCCTTGGTCTGTCCTGTCGCAGCGTCGGCGAGCTGCTGATCGCGGCCCTGGCGTGCTTGCTGATGGTGCTGGCGCTGTCAGCCACGAGCGCCCAGGCCGGTACATGGACGCTGCTCTCGTGCAGGCAACCCGATGGGCAGCCGGCACCCACGGACGGATGGAGCACAAGCGCAACGGGCGCCGTCGGCCCTTACAGCGGCGACACGAACTCCTGCGCAGAAGGCGGGAATCTGAGTGCGGTCGAGAGCGGTGAAGCGCCGCAGGGCGCATACGAAGGCCCCGAGTGGGTGTTCACCGCGCCGTCGGGGTCGACGATCGCCGGCGGCACGATCGCGGCGACGTTGACCTCACCACACGGGCAGGCGTGGCTGGCGACACCGAACGCGACCCACGACGCCGCGGACGTAATCGCAACCTGCCAATACAACCTGGCCTGCGGCCAGGACGGCACGCTCACCGGTGCGTTTCCGATTACGCATGTCGGCGGTAGCAACCTGTACGCCGTGGCGGTGTGCGTCGGCCCCTATGAAGGCGCGACCACCTGCCCGGCCAGCGGAGGTCTCGATGCGGCCGTGTACGTCAGCAGCGCGGCCGTCGAACTCGCCAACAACGCCACACCGACGGCGGGCGGCTTCGGCGGGACCCTGCTGAATCCGAACGTCCAGGGCACGCAGGAACTGACCTTCCAAGCCAGCGACCCCGGCGGCCCCGGCATTTACCTCGTGGTCGTGCAGATCGACGGTAAGACCGTCTACTCGGGCACGCCCAACAACAACGAAGGGCGGTGCGTCCCGATCGGGCAGAGCGGAGACGCACTGATGTTCGACCATAGCCAGCCGTGCCGCACGAGCGAGTCGGTGGCCGTGCCGGTCAACACTGCCACGCTGTCCAACGGCGCCCACACCCTCAAGGTCACGGTCGAGGATGCGGCGCAGAACGCAAGCGTCGTCTATGACGGCCAGATAACGACGCTGCAACCGGCGAATGACTCCCTCGGCGCTCTACCTGGAGGCGGTGCTGCCGGGATCGCGCAAGTCGCGCAGCCCAACGGGGTCGGCGCGAGCGAGGGAGCGCACCTGGAGCTGGGTCAGCACCGCCAGCTCACGCGCTCGTTCGCCAAGCGCGCGCTGCGCGTCTCGGGGCGTCTGCTGAGCGCTCAAGGCCAGCCGATTAGCGGCGCGACTCTCGATGTGCTGCAGCAAGTCGGCGGCTCATCGACGCTCGCTCTGGTCGGGCACGCGAAGACGGCCGCGAACGGGACCTTTCTGGCGAGCGTGCGGGGCGGCCCGTCACGGACCATCGAGGTCGCTTATCGCGCCTTCTCGACGGACGCGGGCTATGCCGCCGTGGCAAAGCTCACCGAGCAGGTCGAGGCGGGCATCCAGCTTTATGTGAGCCCGCGCAGGACGGGATCGGAAGGCACGATCACACTGATCGGGCGCGTGCTCGGCCCGGTCCCGCGCCAGGGTGTCAGTGTCAATCTGCTCGTCCATTACCGGGGTCGGTGGGAGCCGTTTCGTACGCCGAGGACGGACGCTGCCGGGCGCTTCTCGGTCGTCTATCAGTTCGAGGGCGCGCTGGGACGATTCCCGTTCCGAGCCGAAGTGCCATCAAGCCAAGCGGATTTCGCCTTTGGCCGCGGGTTGAGCAAGGTGGTCGACGTTGCTACCAACTAAGACACTCACCAAGCCGCCTGGTGTATTCGGACTCGCCGTGGCGATCGTGCTGCTCACCGCGAGCTTCATGCTCGCGCCGGCTGCGAGCGCAGGCACATATCCGATGTATCAGTGCGCCGCCGGTGTGCCGGCCGTCTCTCCGGGTTGGAGCGTATTTGGCAATAACACGCAGGCCGACACTGTGCTGTCTGACACCTGCTCGGCTGGCGGCAGCATCGGCGTCTACGTCTTCACCGAAGAACACGGCGGCATCGTGACCGAGAACGGGCACAGCGGCAGCCAGGTCGGGCTCCAGATCGACGTTCCGGGCAGCGTGCCCGCAGTCACGATCCACTCGATCAGCGCAGAGGTCATCGGGTCGCCTGTCACCGGCGATGACGCCTTCCTCGGGTTCACCTCCGCCGGCCAGTCTCTGCCCGGCGGCGCTGAGCTGCCCTACGGCGGCGGAAGCCCCTACACGGCAAGCGAAAGCTGGACCCTTCCGCAGGGAGCCCGCGACTTCGAGGCATACGTCAACTGCTCTACCGACAAGAGCTCGACGTCGTGCGACTTCGCCGATGCGACCGACGTACCAGCCCTTACCGACATCACGCTGAGCCTGGAAGACGACACACCGCCGAAGGTGGCGAGCGTGAGCGGCCCACTTTTCACGGCCGCTGCCTCCGGTGCATCAGTGATGGGCTCACAGCCGATCAGCTTCATCGGCAGCGACGCCCAAAGCGGTGTTCGCAGCGCAGCTTTGACGCTCAGCCCGTTGAATGGCGGCACGCCCTACGTTCACACGTTCAACTTTGCAGGCGAATGTGCCTATGACTCTTGGAACGCCTGCCCGCTCACACAGACCATCAGCGGCTTCTCGGTCAACACCGATGCACTTGCCAATGGAGCCTACGCTGCGAGCCTGACGATCACTGACGCTGCGGGCAATGTGACCAACGACGCGCTCGGCTCGGTCACGGTGAGCAACCCTACCGCCGTGGCCAGCTCGCTCGGAGCGCTACCAGGCCCCGGCGCAGGATCATCCTCTGATTCGATCGGCGTAGGCAGTCCAAACGGCGCCGGCGCCAGCGAGGGCGCTCACCTGCAGCTTGGCGTGCGCGCGGCGATTTCTCGCAGCTACGGCAGGCGAGCCCTGCGGGTATCAGGGCGGCTTCTGAACGTTCAGGGCTTGCCGATCGTAGGCGCGACCCTGGATGTCCTGCAACAGGACAACGGCGCGACCCTGGAACTGATCGGCCATGCGCGCACGAGAGCGGATGGCACGTTCGTCGCCGCTGTGCCGGCAGGACCGTCGCGCATGATCGAGATTGGCTACCGCGCGTTCTCGGCCGATAGCGGCTACGCGGCAACCGCCAGGCTGCACGAGTCGGTGCGCGCGGGCGTGCGACTGGCAGTGAACCCGCGTAGGACCAGCTCAGAAGGCACGATCACGCTCACCGGCAGGGTCCTCGGCCCGATCCCGTCACAGGGCGTCGTGGTCGAGCTGCTCGTGCACTACCGCGGGCGTTGGGAGCCCTTCCGTGACCCGCGCACAGACGGCCGCGGCCGGTTCCGCGTCGCCTACCAATTCCAGGGCGGCGTCGGGCGCTTCCCTTTCCGGGCCTTGGTGTTCGGCAGCCAAGGCGGCTTTCCGTTTGCACTAGGAGAAAGCAGGACGGTTAATGTCACCACGGGCTGAGATGACCTTACTCGCCGCGGCCGAGCGCATCCCTCGACTGTTGCGCAGGTTCGCCCTGCTCTCGCTCACCGCCGGTACTCTGGCGTTGACGCTCGCCTCGGGTGCGAGCGCGGGAACGTATGTGATCGACAACTGCCCGTCGACAGGGTCTGATGACGCTGGCTCGTGGACCGTGTTCGGCAGCCCTCAGAACGTGAAGGGAACATGCAGCGGCGGCCCCGGCGACTACATCGGACCCAGGGGCGGCAGCATGAGCCCTGGCAACACCGCAGGAGTTCAGATCGGGGTGCCGGCAGGGAGCGGCATCACGATCATCGAAGCGAAGGTGTGGTGGCAGGCTTCGCATCAGATCGGCGGTGCCGACACGTTTGGGATCGCCGCCGACAATGACGGCGCAGTCGGTGAAAGCACGACGCCGATAACGGGTAGTGAACCCAGCACCTACGTGCTGCCGTCGACCACCACTGAGATCACGCTGGCGAACTACTGCTCCAACGACGACGCCGGTGCTGGCTGCACGTTCGGGTCGGGCGAGAACAACATCCTCGAGCTGTACGGCTCGCGGCTGACGCTGCAGGACGCGACCCTGCCGAGCGGCACGGTGACGGGCGGCGCACTGGCGAGCTCGGGGACGGTTTCGGGCACGTCCTCGATCAGCTACCAGGCGGCGGACACGAGCTCGGGCGTCCGGCTGGTGCAGCTGCGCGTCGACGGCGAACCCGTCGCCGTCAAGGACTACCTGGCGAGCTGCTCCTACACGAACTTCCAGGCGTGCCCGCCGAGCGTGTCGGACACCGTGAGCTGGAACACTGCCACGGTGGCCAACGGCCAGCACCGAGTCGAACTCGTCGTCGAGGACGCAGCGCAGAACACGAGCGTCATCTATAGCGGCGAGGTCACGGTCCAGAACGCCGCGCAGACAGCATCGTTGGGTGCGCTTCCTGGCCCCGGTGGCACCGGCTCGCAGGCGCTGGGCATCGGCAGCGCCAACGGGATCGGGTCAAGCGAGCAAGCGCAGCTGAGGCTCGGTTTGCCGGCCGCGATCACCCGCAGCTACGCGCACCGTGCGATCGTGGTCTCCGGGCGACTGCTCGATGGGCAGGGCCATCCGATCGCGCACGCCAGCCTGGATGTGCTTCAGCAAGTCGACGGCACGGCGACGCCGATGGTTGTAGCGCACGCTGCGACTGGCGTCGATGGCACGTTCAGCGTGCGTCTGCGAGGGGGGCCTTCGCGGCTGATCGAGGTCGGCTACCGCGCGTTCTCCCGTGACGCGAACTACGCGGCTATCGGGCGCATCAGGGAGACGGTGGCCGCTGGGGTGCGGCTGCGGATAAGCCCGACGCGCACGGGCTCGGAAGGGATGATCGTTCTCTCGGGGACCGTCGAGGGACCGATCCCGCGGCAGGGAACGATCGTGGACTTGCTGGTGCATTACCGTGGCCGCTGGGAGCCGTTCAGGACTCCTCGCACGAACCGGCGTGGCCGCTTTCGTGTGCTCTACCAGTTCGAGGGCGGCGTTGGGCATTTCCCGTTCCGCGCCGAAGTGCCTGGCGGTCAGGTGGGCTTCCCGTTCGGCATCGGCGAGAGCCGGGTGGTGAATGTCAGCACGAGCTAAGCGCGATCTTCGAGCATCGGCGATGCTCTCTCGCTGGACGTGCATCGTCGCGGCGCTTGCCCCGCTGATGCTGTTGTCGCCGTCGATGGCGAGGGCTGAGACCGCGATCACAACGCAGGCCGTCGCCGATGACGGTGCCTTCCTTCCCTACGATCCCGCGCCAGCGCAGCTTGCCGGCCTTTGCCTTGTTGATACTGGCGTGAACCTGAACCCCGACACGGAAGGCGTTGTAGTAGAACGAACGGCGCTCGACGGTGGCTCTGGCGGAGATGTGTCGCCGACGCTGCATGGGACCGTGCTCGCCATGATGGCAGGGGCGCCCGCGAACGGCTGGGGCATGGTCGGCACGGCCCCGCACGCAATCCAAATTGTCTCGGTGCGCATCCTCGAGTCCGGTCATACGACATTCTCGTACAGCGCCTACGCATCGGGAATCACAGAATGCCTTGAACTGCAGCACAAGTACAACATCCGCGTCATCAACCTCTCGCTCGGCACCTCGGAAGGACGCTCAGCGGAAGCCACTGAACTGGTGGGAAACGCGGTCGAACGCGCCACCAACAACGGCGTCGCAGTAGTCGCGGCGGCGGGAAACGATGACGGTGGCCCCGTTGAGTACCCCGCGGCTTACCCCGACGTGCTGTCGGTAGGTGCGACTGACACGCAGGGCGGCGGTTTCTGCTCCTTCAGCAACCGCGGAGAAGGGCTGCGACTGCTCGCGCCTGGCTGCGACCTCGACGGAGCCGAACCGACGAGCGGCGCCCCGAACTACAACTACTGGCAAGGCACGAGCGAGGCGTCGGTGATCGCCGCGGCGGCGTTGGACGCACTTGACTCCTATCAGCCGGGCCTCTCGCCGGAAGCTGGCGAGAAGGACTTGACCGAAGCCGACAAAGGCGTGCTCAACATCGCGCAGACCTTCCGCAACGCGGGCCTCGGAGCCATCGTTTCGGCGGGCGAAGCAGCCGAGCCAGGCGCACAGCTAAGCCCGCCCGCGGGATCGTCTCCTCAGCCATTGGCACCATTGACGGCGATGAGGCGACCATTTGCACGCCCGAAGGCGCAGCTTAGGCGAGTCAAGCACCGGCTCGTGCTCGCGTTGATCGGCCGCCCCAGGGAAGCTGAGGCGCAGGTGCGCTACCTCGGCCACCACGGACGCTCTCGCCGGTTGCGTGTCTTGCGCACGCTCCACGGCGTCTTCACGAATCTGACGCTCCCGACCTCCGGCGTTGCGGAGGTATCGGTGCGCTACGTCGACCCCTACGATGTCGAACGCGCGAGCCCGTGGATGACGCTTCGCCTCCCAGCCCCGGCGAGCACAGCGAGAAAGGCGCGGCAAAAACGATGAGAGCATGGAGCGCCGCAATCGGCGTCATGCTCGCCTTGGCGACTTGGGCGTTGCCAACCCCTGCGACTGCGGCGGGGAGCTATCAGGTCAGTGCGTGCAACTTCGCGTCGGAAGCTGCCAATAACTCATGGATGTGGGCGACGAACGATCCGGCCCAGCCCTCCCACTATGCCGAGCACGTCAACTGCCCGTATGAGCTGGGAGGTTCAGGCGGCAAGGCCGACCAGGAAGGCGGACTCTCGACAACCGACGCGCTCGACCTCACGAGCGACGCCGCGCCTGGCACGAGCGCGGGCTGGACGTTCATCGCGCCAGCAGGCACGACGATCACGGGGCTCACCTACGAACGCTATATCGGCCACTCCCTCGATCCCAAGAACTCTTGGTCCCCGGCGCTGCGGGTCGACGGCAGCATCGTGCCCGGCGAAACCTGCCTGGATACAGTCGAAAACGAAGAGACGTGTTCCGTTGGTGGGCCGCCGGGTACAGGAGGCGAACCAGCGAGGATCACGGACCTCTCTGCGCACGAACTGTCGCTTGGCATTGTGTGTCAGCCGCCCGCAGGACGGGAATGCGTTACAGGGGCAACGCAGCACGCCGTTTGGGCGACGATGTATGGAGCGACGGTGACTCTCTCCGACCCGACGCCGCCAACGCTAAGCACCCCCTCGGGCGCTCTGTGGGGAGCGGGCGAAGCAGGCGGGTTTCACAAGGGCACAGAAAGCGTCGCCGTCTCCGCTCAGGATGTCGGCGGCGGCGTAGCGAGCATCGTTCTCTCGGCAGACGGCCGAACGATGGAGACCTACACGGCACCGTGCAACTTCACATTTGCCCAGCCGTGCCCGTCCTCGACGGGCACGCAGACGCTCACACTGCCAACAACGCAGCTCTCAGACGGAAGGCACACGCTCACCCTTGTTGCGATCGACGCCGCCGGCAATCAATCGGCCGTCGCCTCGGAGGAAATCACCGTGGACAACAGCGCGCCAGCGGCGCCCGTTGGTCTCTCGGCTACCCCGACGCAGACTGGCAGCTCCACGTTCACGGTCACTTGGAGCGAGCCGCAAGGCCAGCTCGCACCGATTACGAGCGCGCTTTACCAAGTATGCCCTGCGAGCGGATCGGGCTCGTGCAGCGCGCCCGCTGCGGCTCCGGCGACAGGGCCAGCGACCGTGACCGTCCCTGGCCCTGGGAGCTGGAGCATCGCCGTGTGGCTGAGCAACGCGGCGGGCAACGCGAACCCGGCCAACGGCGCGCGCACAAATGTCGTGGTGCCGTCCTCAAAACCGGGGGGCTCGGGCCACGTCTCCACAACGACTGCGCCGAAACTCCATGTCACGGAGACGTTGCGCGGACGCGAGCTGATCGTGCATGTGACTGGCCCGGCGAGTGGAAGTGTCCGCGTGGGCTTCACCGGCCGGCTGGACGGAAGGACCGTCGCCTCTGGCGCCAAGACCGTCCTCCTCAAGCACGGGTGGCTGACGGTGATGTTCAGGCTCGGCCCTCGGACGGCGGCGCACGCGCTGATTGGCGTGAGCGCGAAGCTCGACCACGAGGCAGTGGTAACGAGCACACTGAGCCGTCATCACCGCCATGCTCGGTGAACCGTTGCTGAGCAGGGCAGAGGTGGAACACACCCGATCGTCGGAGGCGGGAGCCGTTCTGCCCCAGCCTCCGACTGTTCGGGTAGCGGGTTAGGCCGCAGCCTCGGCGAGCTCGCGCTCGTCGGCAGGCTCAACCTCGTCGCTTGCGTTCTCGCGGCGCTCGCGCTCTGTCGTGACGGCGCTCTCGACCTCGTAGCGCTTGAGGCTGTACTGGCCCCAGGCGGTCTCAGCGTCAGCGAGCAACTGCTCCAGATCCTCCTCGGAGAGCTCGCTGATGCGTGCGGACGCATCCTGCACCCGCACACGCGCCTGCTCGGCCTCGGCTTCGCGCTCGGCCTGGCGTTCATCGTTGGCGACCCGCTCAGCCAGCAGTTCGTCCAGAGCTGCGCACTGCCCCTCCTTGATGCGTTCCCGCACGATCGCGTTCAGATCGCGGGCTGCCTGCGTGGCCCACGGACCCTCGAAGGCGAGCGTGTAGAAGCTGCGGTTGGACTGTGCCACCGCATCCTCGTTGGTCAGCGCGGCGAGCGCGATCAGCGTAAACGTGCGGCCTGAGATGTCGGCAGCACTCTCGGCGTCTTCGAGGAACGTCTTTGCCCTGCGCTCAGCGTCTGAGGCGTCGAAATAGACGGTCTTCGTCTTGCCGCTTTTCTGCTGGACCTGCTCGACCCACGTAGGCAGAGAAAGCCGCGGGCCGCGCATGGCGATCTTGCTCAGCGACCCGCCGAGATCGACACTCGCCAGGATGCGCAACACCCGCTCATCGACCTTGAGCTTCGGCAGGTGCTTGAACATGAGCAGACCGAGCTCGAGGTTGAACTTCGTTGCGTCCTCGCGCCTCTGCTGCTGCTCGGCGCGCTTGGTTTTCGACTCGTCTGCTTCACGCTGCGCACGCTCGGCCTCGCTCTCCGGCTCGCCGGCCGCAGCACCGTCCACGGACGAGTCGCCGGTTGCGCTCGCGGAGCCTGCGGTGCTCGTGCGCTGGGCGTCGCGTTGACGACGCTGACGTGCACGCGCCTCCTTGACGACAGCAGCGATGTAGTCCTCGGCGAGCCGACTGGCCACGTCGTCTCCGAGGATGATCGAGAACCAGCTTGCCTCGTGAGTCGCGCCCAGCAGCCGTGCCTGCTCGACGAGATCCGCGCCGAAGCGGACGTGCGTGATCTGCCCGCCATCGGTGAGCTTGGTGTAGGTGGCGAGGTCCTTCTGCGCCTTCTCGCTCAACGTGAACTGGTCGACCGGATAGGAGCTGCGGCTCGAGTAGACACCTGCGGGCAGGTCGTCCATGTACCTCATTGCGATGTCGATCGGGTCCTCGATCAGATCCTGCCACGTGTACGGTTCGCTTTCGTCGTCGTCAGGAGTGACCGCACGCACCGCCGCGTATGCGAACTCCTCGTGGATCTCGGCGAGCGCGACGAGCGTCTTGACGCCGAGCAGAGGGATCACCTGCTCGGCTACGAGCGTCCTGAGCCGCTCAGGGAGCGCGAGGATCGCCAGGTGCTCCTTGATGCGCTTTTCGCGCGAGGAGCGCTTGGTCTTGCCGCCGAGGCGTTCGGCGACCGCGCGGACGCCCAGCCCGCCGTCGATCATGGCCTGGTAGCCGCGGGCGCGCTGGAGCGGGTCCAGATCGCTGCGCAGCTCGTTCTCGATCATCGCGTCGGTCAGCAGGTCCAGATACTCACCCTCGTCGCCAGCGCCAGCCGTCAGCACAACTGCGGGAAGCGTGGCCAACTCGGCGAGCCCTGCGGCGCGGTAGCGCCGCTCGCCGGCGATCAGGGCGAAGTCGCCAGTCTCAGTCGCGCGCACGCGGATCGGCTGCAGGCAACCGCGCTCGCGCATCGTGGCAGCCATCGCCTGCAGCTCGTCGTCCTCCATCACTTCGCCGCGAGGGTTGAAGCCCTCGGCGACGACGATCCGCGAGAGCGGGATGTCCTTGAGCTGCACCTTGGCAGCGCCGTGGCCGTTGCCGTTTTGGGTTGCGTTAGTCGTACTAGCCATGTGGCCTTCCTTTTCAGACAGGGCTCCCACCGGACGGGGAGCCGACCCCGACCAACCGCACGCGCAAGCGTGCGACCATCGGGAGGGACGGCACCCCGGCCAGCGGTAAGCCCTCACGTCACCAGCCGCGGCGATCAGAGCAGTGACGAGCTCAAGAGCACGTGTTGCCCACACGGCTGTCGAGTGCGCGCGCCAACCCGCTCGCTGTCGGTGCACTGGACCGCAGATGTCCGGCTGCCGTATCGTCAGCAACCAATGGCTCGCGGCCGCGATATCGTCGCTCGGCTATCGCGGAGTGCAGCCTCACCCAGCACACAGGAGCAGGCGGACACGGTGGCTTATGCCCGCCAGCATCCCGAGGGTGCGGTCCCGCTGCGGATCGTCGCACAGGAGTGGACGCGGATCGGACTCACAGGGTTCGGCGGCCCGCCGGCGCACATTGCGATGCTGCGGCGGCTGGTCATCGACCGCTACGAGTGGATGGACGCCCGCGCGTTCGAGGACGCCAACGCCGCGTGTGGCCTGTTGCCTGGCCCGGCTTCGACGCAGCTTGCGATCTACTGCGCCTATCGCGTGGCCGGGCCGTGGGGTGCGATCGTCGGCGGACTTGGGTTCGTGGTGCCCGCCGTGATGATGGTCCTGGCGCTGTCGCTGTTGTTCCTCTCAAGCGCGCCGCCGCAGTGGGTGATCGGCGTCGGAGCTGGCGCGGGCGCCGCGGTCGCACCCGTGGCCGTGCACGCCGCGCTGGGTCTGCTTTCTCCGAGCTTTCTACGGGTGCGGGCTGCGCGCGGGCGAGCGCTACGCTGGCTGGCCTATCTGCTCGTTGCGGCGGGCGCGGCGGCGACGGTCGGCGGCTATCTCGTCCTCGTGCTGCTGGCGTGCGGGGTTCTCGAGCTGGCCTGGCAGCGGCGCGCGGCGGCAGCGCTCTCGTTGAACCCCGTGCTGCTTGGGGCCGTGACGGGCGTTGGCGGGATTGGCGCGCTGGTGTGGACCGCGTTGAAGGTGGGCGCGCTCTCCTACGGTGGTGGCTTCGTGATCGTGCCGCTGATGCAGACCGATGCCGTCCATGTCTACCACTGGATGAGCGGCGGGCAGTTCCTGAACGCTGTTGCGTTGGGGCAGGTTACTCCCGGCCCCGTCGTCGCCACGGTCGCCGCGGTGGGCTATGCCGCGCACGGCATCGCTGGCGGCGTACTCGCGGCGAGCGTCGCTTTCGCTCCGTCCTTTTCGTTCATCCTGCTCGGCGGCCAGCGCTTCGAGCGCCTGCGCCAAAACGCTGCCGCCAGGGCGTTCCTCGACGGTGCCGGACCAGCGGCGATCGGTGCGATTTTCGGTGCTGCAATCCCATTGGCGGGCGCACTGCAGGAGCAGTGGCAGTACCTCGTGCTGGTGGCTGCCGCAGTGGCGCTCCTGGTTCTACGGCGTGGGATCGTGCAGACGCTGCTCGCTGCAGGCGCCACAGGATGGTTGGCAACGGTGGTGGGCGCTCCGCTCCCCCATTGACGAGGCTGAGCGTTCCAGGCAAGCGTCAGCGGGCGGCGGCCTCGGCGATCAGTCGTTCCCAATCGTCGCGGAGCGGCTCGACGCCGAGCTCGACGATGGCGAGCGCGATGACTTGCTCGAGGCCGACCACGCCGGTGGGCAGATGAACCTTTCCGAGCCACCGATCACCGATCTGGACGGCGGCGCCGACGTGCATGTGCGGCTGGGTGATCGTGCTCTTGCCGCTCGGATGCCAGTGGTAGGACACGAGCTCGTGGTCTTCGTATCCGATGGCGTAGAGGTAGCCGATGATCTCGACGTGCCAGCCTGCGGTGCTCTGGCGAACCTCGTACTGCTCGGTGACGAGGAGCGTGAGACGTGGCTCGGCGTGCAGCCGCGCAGCGTCGCCGCGGGCCAGCAGCAGGCGGTGCGGATGATCGGCCGCGTGGTAGCCGCTGACGGTGGTGTGCGCACTGGTCAAGCAAGACAGCAGCCGCACCGTTCGGCCGCGATAGTGCTCGACGGCCTCGGCGGGATCTTTACTTGGAGGCGCCATTGAGCGGGAGCATCATTGCGACGCGCGTGATCTCGGGGCTGTCGTCTATGTCGATCTCACCCGAGTTCAGGCGTCGCTCGAACTCCTCGCCGCTCATGCCCAGCAGGGCGCGGGCCTTCTCATCAACGAGCTGCGCCCATTCCTCGGGGCCTAGCTCGCGGATTTCGTTGTCGGTTCGAGTAGCCATTGCAAATGCTCCTTGGAGGATCGGCCGCGTGGGCCGGCTCCTTGATCTTGATTGTAGGCGAGAATGCGGGCGAGCTTCGACGGCGAGGTCTTTGGGGGCTCGGCGAGCTTGGACGGCCCGCCGAACCCCCACTTTTCAGGCAGCTGCGACGAGCTGCAGGGCACGGGTCTTCTCGGGTCCGTCATCGAGCGCGCGGGCGAAGCGCTGGCCGCTTGAGCGCAGCGGGCGCAGCCAGTCGCCGTACTCCACGATGGCGTTTACCGCGGCCCACTTTGAGCCGGGCGCGTTGCCCTGCGTGTCGCCGGACAGGAACAGGTCAGCGATGCGGTCCTTAGTCTGCTGGCGTGAGCTGCGTGTGCGGCTGCTCACGGAGTCACTCGTGCCGTTCGGGTAGAGCTTGTCGAGGACGGCGCGGAGCTGGCGTTCGGTGCAGCGCTCTGAGGCGAGCCGGTCGCCGAGGCGCTTGAACTGGACGTAGTAGTCGATGGACAGATCGAGGACCCGGCGAGCCTCGTGGACGCGCTGCGTAACCGCTTCGGTGTGGCGGATCGAGAACTTCTGCCGGGCGTTGGTAAGACCCCAGTTAAGGGTGTTCTGGCAGACCACGCGAATCGGGGTGGTGGCCGCGATCACGGCCGTCGAGCCGTCATGGCTGTTCATCAGCAGCACGTATGGGCGCACGTCGTCGCCCCCGACCTCGACGTGATCGGGCAGCGTCGCCAGCACCCATACGCGGCGGCCGCCGTGCAGGCTGCCGGCCGTCTCGAAGTGGATCGAGCTGCCGAGCAGCTGGTCGACGAACGCAAACGCTTCGTGGTTCTGCACGATCCGGTAGCGCTCGCCGACGACGCCAAGCACCTCATCATTGTCTTGCCGGACAGTGGCGTAATGACCAGTGAAGCCCCGATAGCGCAGCACATCGGGCAGATCAGCACCGCAGTCGATCGCCAGGCGCCGCTTTGCGACGCTCCAGCCGAGACCCGACGCCTCGATCGCCTCACCGACTGTCGCCGGCGGCCGATCGAGTACGGCCCCGAGACCGTGCCAGGGCGTCTCGCGCACCGAGAACATGGTGTCCGAATCTGTGATTCCTGCAGACATTTGAGCCTCCTTTGGCTGTAAAGCCCCGCTCGCCGCGGGGCCGGTCGCAGCTCCGGCCGCATCCCCTTTTGGGGATGCGAAAATGGCCGGGCAAGCCGGCTCCCGCTACGTGCGCTCAGCCATCGAGCGCGCTACCGCGACGCCTTTCTCGGCGCCTCGACGATAGGGGCCTTTAGTCGCCGGCAGGCGAGGGATTGACCATGACCTGCCGGACCTGCGCTGCGCGCAGTCCCGCGCGAATCTCCTTGTCGAGCTCGGCGACGAGCACGGCGACTTCCCATGCGCGCAGCGCCTCGGCGAGCCAGCTCGTGCCCGTCACGCACGCGGCGGCATCAGGATCACCGAAAGCGAGGACGAGCTGCGCCGCCGGTCGGGTGCGCTTCAGGGTGATGAGCTTGAGCGCGTCTCGCGCGACCTTGTGGAACTGGCCGCCTCGGAGGCGCCCTTGATGCGCGAAGACCTCCACGAGGACAGACTCGTCGGGCGCGACGCCATCGACATCGACACGGGCACCATGCTCAAGGCGCAGTGATCGGGGTGCAAGCTCGACGCGCAGATCCTTTCCGACGCTGGCGAGTATCAGCGGCTCGGCGAGCTGCTGCTCGTGCGAATCGCTCGCGTGCCCGCTACCGGCTGGCATATGCCGGGTCGCAGTCCGGCTGCTTGTGGCGATCAAGGAGACCGAGGGATGCGAGGCGGTCGAGTTCCTGCTCCAGTCCCGCGCCCCTCCACTGCGCCTCGTCGGCGACCATCTCCCGTGGCGCCGGGCTACAACTTCGCTGCTCGACCGCAATAACCGCGGAGATGAGCTTGTCGTTGTTCATTTGTGTGGCCTCCATTCGATCCCGCTATCGGGGGGATCGAACACCGTCAACAGGTTTGTTTGACAAGACGGTAGACCGCACAGGTGTGGGCCCCCGCCTGCCGTCCGCCGTGTCGATCACTACGGAGGCTGTGCAGCTGCTCGATCAGGCCCCGTCAGGAGTTGCACGGACAGCCAAGAACAAGCCTGGCGGCTCCATGATCTGCGCGAGGTCAAGACCGTATTGGGCTGCCACCTGTGTGATCGCGTCCCGCGCACGGCGGTTGCTCGACCAGTGCAAGCGCAGGTGCATGGTCGCCTCGTACTCCATCTTGCTGGCGGGCTTGGCATCGACGCGCTTGTACTCGCCGGCGTAGTGTTCGGCAAACGAGTCCTCGGAGAACTGGTCGCGCGTCGGATCGAGCAGCAGACCCTCGGCCTCTACCCACCAGTGTTCTTGCTCGGGCGAGCCCGAGTAGTACCCCCGCACATACTCCGCTTGTACTCCTTGGCGATCCAGGTCGAGCGTGAGCAAGGATGCACCCAGCTGGCAGCCCGTGCACTGGATCACGAGGCGGGTCGCTGCATGTGCGCGTTCGACCGCTGGGAGAAGGTCGACGAAGCGCACGCTGCGATGCTAGAGGACTGGCACCGTCCGCCGCCGATCTGGGCTGCACGGGATTGTTGGGCTTGTAGCCGCGCGCCTACGATGCACTGACGATGAGCATGGTCGACCCCAACCGCTACCGGGCCGTGCTGGTGCTACTGGCGAGCCTCAACGACGACGGCTTGGAGGATCTCGTGTTGCGCTTGGTGCGCCCGGACTACCCGGATGCCTACCGTACCGGGCCGGGACAGGACGATGGGATCGACGTGTTCTCCGATCTCAACGTCCAGCCCGAACGCGCTTGGCAGGCGAAGAACTGCGGCGACAGGATCGACTGGCCGGAATGCCGGAAATCGCTGAAGGCCGCGATGGCTCTCCAGTCACCGCCGCCGCATTACACGTTCGTGTTCCCGCGCAAGCTGAAGAAGGGCGAGCTGAAGTTCTGGCGCGAGAAGTTTGTGCCCGAGCAGAAGGCGCTCTATCCCCAGCTTGACGCGCTCGACCAATGGGACAACCTGGCTGAGCGCCTAGAGACTCGACCAGACCTAATCGACCTCTTGAACGATGGCGCGCTGGCGAGCTATCTCCGTCCGACGATTCAACAGATCGCCGAGACCGGCACGAGCCCGCTCGCGCCGGGGACCGAACTGCTTAATGACAAGACCAGGATGGCCGAGCCGACTGCGGCGGAGATCGGCCGCCACGATCCGTATTTCACGTACACGCGCAGCGAAAGTGAGGTCGGCGAGCAGGAGCCACCGCACGAGCGTCGTCTGGCGTTCACGATGCGGCGAGATCAGCGTGACAGGCTGCCGCGCTATGAGTTGAGGGTGCGCGATGGCGAGTCAGTGAGGGGACTGACGGCAGAGCCGCGCCCGCGAGCAGTGATTACGCATCCCAAGCCGTGGTTCGCCAATGACGAGGCGGGCGAGAAGGCACGCATACGGGCACGGGTTACGCTCGCCAAGGGCCAGAGCATTGTGCTCGACGACGACGCGGTGGGTCTGCAGCCTGGCTCGGTGCCGGATCGGTTTCGATCGCTGCTCGATCCGAACGGGCTGCTGCGCAACGGTCGCCTCGAGCTCGGCCTCTCCGAGCCTCTGGTGCTTACCGTGAGGATGTCCCTCGCCGGCGAGGAAGTGATCCAGCCGCTGACGCTCTACCGGGTGCCTGAGCTGCCTGGCGATGCCCTCTCCTATGCAGGCGCTTACCACGGGACCGTGCTCGCGCTAAACCTTGCGGGCGAGCGCGACGCAGATCGGGAGGATGTTCACTTCGACGGCGGGATCGACGTGACGCTCTTTATGGAAACCGAGAGTGCGGCCGATGCCGTGCGAGGGCTCGGCTTCGCTCGCGCGTTCGGTCAGGCTGACCGAGTGCTGTTCGAGTGTCCGGGGCTACTTCCCGAGGGCGGCGTCGGATCGGCGGGCCGCACGCCGCCGGCTCCGGGGGCTGAGAAGGTCTGGCAGGTAGCCGCGATTGTGGCCGGCGCGCTCGCCGAGCTGGAAAAACGCGACGGTCGCGGGCGGACGATCCCGAGCACGACCAACAACCGAGAGCTGGTGCTGGCCGAAACGGTGCTGCAGTTGCTGCACGACGGCGAGCTGCGTATCCCGTGCGTGGGCACGTTCGAGGCTCCGCTGCCTGCTGACACCGATCCACAGACCAACCCAGGCTCCCTGCTGCGCTTCACGGCGCCCTTGCCTGACCTCTGTGGCCATCCAACGCTGACAGTCGAACAGAGGATCGAGGGAGCTACTGCGATAGAGGTCGTTCAGGCCGACGGCCGCGCCCCACGACTGCGCTGCCAGGCGTGCGAAGGCCAAGCGCTGCTCCTCACACGCCGAGTCGACCACCAGGCCAACGAGCGCGACGAGGGATAGCTGCTAGGAAGGCCAGATGCGTCGCCCGGCGGCCTTGAACTGCGAGACGCTGAGCTGACCTCGCTCGTTGCGTGCCTTCGAGCCAGGGCGCTGAAGTGCGTCGGTGACAGTCGGGCGATCCGCTTCATAGATCGCGGTCGGATCGAACTTCTCGTCGAGCAGAATCAGGAGCACCGCGTCCCACTCGCGTTCTAGGTTGATCGCACCGACACGTTGAGAGCCACCGCCGACAGGAACACGGCGACCCTTGACCTGTAGAAGCTGGTCTCCATTTGGGGTCTTGCGGATGGCGTCATATCCCCTCTGTCGAACAGGAGCCAGGTTCAACCCCAAGATCCGCGCTGCTTCGTACTCAGCTATTTCAGCCGTAACGCCGAGCGGGCGGCCTGTCAGGCGGTAATACTCGTGCGCGAGCAGCTTCACCTCACCGATCAACTTGTGCAGCCGCACAGCGTTCGAGCTACGCGACATGATCCTGGTGGCTGTTGTCGGCGTGCATGAGCGCTACGGCTAGGACTGGTGCCGGGCATCGTTGGCGATCGCCACCGCTTGCTCGGTTGGTACACGCCTCGCGGTGATCTGGACACAGCACTCCGGGCAGAAGTCCGTGCCGCCAGCCACGTCGGGCTCGTGGTCCCTCACGTGCACCCAAGCATCCAGAGGCGCGTCGGCCGTCACCGCATACCACTGGCCGCGAGGCTGCTCCTTGAGCGCCAGCAAGTCAGCGGGCGAGCGCGCCAGGTCGATCTGGCCTTGACCGACACGTATGAGAAAGAGGCGATCGAGATGGTCGATGCTGTCGTCCAGCCCAGAGAAGACGCCCTGCTCGATCGCCTCCCTCAGCTCCTCCCAGCTTCCCTGCCAGATCATCTCGCAGGGAAACCGGGTGGTCTGAAAACCGGGTCGATGTGTGAAGCCAATGCCCCCGCGACCGGGCGCGATCAGCCGATCGTCGCCGAAGGCGAGGAATACGGCGTAGTTGTATGCCCGCTCACACTCGTCGGCTTCGGGGACTTGCTCGAGACGCATTTCGCAGCCACCGTTGCCCTCTGGCTCCACCGCGGCGACCCTCGGCTGGCGAGCTACCGGGCCGGGAAAGAGGCGTCCGCCTGGCGTGTCGTGTCCCCACAGCTTGTTGATCGTCTCGGCGACATCGCGGAGCGTGCGAGCGGAGTCCACCGGCATGTTGATCCTGTGCCCGACGGGATGGGCAGCGTGGTTGCGCCGTTCGGACAGGACGCCCTCGATGATCTTGGCTCGCGTGCCGGCGAGCAGCTGCTCGCGTCGGGCCCAGGCGAGCAGAGCGTCTGCGCTCAGCGGCAGCCGGTGCGTCGTACCGTCAGCTCCGCGCAGCCGGGCACGACGCGCGGCGAGCACGTCCTCAAACGTACTCGCGCACAGCAGCTCGTCGGCCTCTCCGCGTACCAGCGGGATGCCGTCGCTGTAGAAGGCGAGGAAGCGCGCCCGGAGGGCGCCCTCCAGCACCAGCAGCGCGTAGTCGCCGGCAGCCGTGAAGAACTCGTACTCCAGAACGCCGTAGAGGTGGAGCTTGCGTGCCCGCTCGAAGTTGTCGCGCACGTCGTCGGGCACGTTCTCGGCCAATACGGCGCGAGCGATGGTGGCGGCTTGAAAGTCGGCGGCATCCTCGGGCTGCAAACGACCTCCGAGGCCGAAGCTGTTGAAGGCCAGCGTCGCCTCGTCAGGCGTCCGAAGCTCTCGAAGGATGGCTGAGCGCGGCGACTCCATCGGTGTATTGAAGCGGGCCGGCGTCACGCCGTCCCAGCCGACTCAAAGCGCTCTGCGCACCACTGCGCAAGAGCTGTATTTGTCGCGCGATGGATCGCCGCAGATCGCTGCACTTGCAAGTTGTCCGAGAAATTGTTCCCCGTTTGTTCCCCGTGGGCTTCTTTCTCAAAAGAGCCAATCGGCGGATTTTGGCTCTAGCACTTGCTTTTCCTCTAGTCGGGGAGACAGGATTTGAACCTGCGACCGCCCGGCCCCCAGCCGGGTGCGCTACCAGACTGCGCCACTCCCCGTGGCTTTCAAGCGGGCGACGGGAATCGAACCCGCCCTAGAAGCTTGGAAGGCTTCTGTGCAACCACAACACTTCGCCCGCAGCCCTCGCTCCATCCTACCGGCGTGCCTCCGTCGGCACCTCCCCTGCCTCGTCCGCCAGGCCCGCCGGCGGCCACGGTCCGCACCAGTTGTCGCGAGCGCCGTCGAGCGTGATCGTCGAGCCGCTGAACGCGCCGCCCAACTGCGAAGCGAGCAGCGCGACCAGCCACGCGTGCTCTGCGACCTTGCCGAGACGCTGCAGCGGAACCGTCTGCGAGGCGCCGGCTCGCACGCTCGCCGGGTACTTCGCGAGGACCTCCGTGTCGAAGTGCCCCGCCGCCACGGCCGTCACGGTCACGCCCGCCGGCTGCCAGCGGCGGGCGAGCTCCCGCGTGAGCGCCTCGACGGTCGCCCGCGCGGACCCCGAGTGCGCCATCCCGGGCATGCCGTTGTGCGGCGACAGCGTCACGTTCACGACCGTGCCCGTGCCCGCGTGAGCGAACGCGAGCTCGAATGCCGCCTCGGCCATGTTCAGGCCGCCTTCCACGTTCAGGCGCCAAACCGCGCGCCAGCCCTTCGCAGCGATCAGCTCCGCTGGGCTGAAGAACTGGCCGCCGGCGTTGTTGACGAGCACGTCCAGCCGCCCGTGGCTCTCCAACACCGTTCCCACCATGCGCCGCGCGTCATCGCTGTCACGCACGTCTCCCGCCAGCCACTCGGCGCCCGTCTCAGCGCCCACGCACGCGTTGATATCTGCAGCCGCGTCCTCGAGCACCTCGCTGCGGCGCCCGACGATCGTCACGCGCGCACCGCAGCGGACCAACTCGAGCGCGCTCGCCTTGCCGAGGCCCGTGCCACCGCCCGTCACAAGCGCCACACGGCCATCGAGCAATCCCGGCGCGAACACCTCTGAGCTCTCCGCAACGCTGTTCATGGCGAGCGATCATAGGCGTCGCGCCGTCCGTCCCCCATCACGTCTAGGGTTAGTGCGTGTCCCACAGGCCGCTGGTGTTCTTCTCTGGACTCACCGTCGCCGACTCCCTACTGTGGAACTGGTCGCTGAACAGCAATCACGACGTGCTCGCGCTCGTCTCTGGGCTGACCCTGCCGCCGCTGGCCGTCGCCAGCGTGTGGCTGCTCTCCCTGACCGTGGCTCGCCTGCTCGCCCGCGTGGCAAGGCGTCCGACGCGCCGCACCGCCCGTCACGCCGTCGCCGTCGGTCGCCGCACCCGGCGTCGGCGCCGGCCCACAGCGCGCGCCGGCTCAACGCTCGAGGAGCCTACCGCCGCGGCTTCAGCGAGCGGCGCCGCATCTCGCAAGCTCGCGGCCTGAGCGGCTCACACCGGTGAGCACCGGCGGCAAACGCCGGTTTCCCGGCGCGCGACGGGTGCACGCCGCGCTGGCGGCGCTCGTCGTGCTGCTCGCCGCCGCCGCGCTCGGCGCGTACCTCTACGACCGCAACCGCACCGGCAACGTCTACCACCCGCACGCGCCCTTCATAGCCCAGCCGACACCGACGCTGCCAAAGCCTCCCCCGCGCGGCCCCGTCAGCTTCACGTGGCCGCTGTACGGCTACACCAAGAGCCACACGCGCTTCTTCCCCGCACCCGCGCGCGTGCGCCCGCCCTTCAGGGGCATCTGGGTGCACGGCGGCAACGCGCTGCTCGAGTTCCCGCCGGTGATCTACGGCGAACATCTATTCCAGCTCGGCGACGATGCCGTCCTGCAGGCGATCGACAAGCACAACGGCCACGTCGTGTGGTCGCGCCGCCTCGGCCAGCTCTCCGCCTCCTCGCCAGCCGTCACCGCCAACACCGTGTACGTCACCATCCTCTCCAGCGGTCACGCCGACAAGCCCGGCCGCATCGTCGCGCTGAACAGCGCCACCGGCTCGATCCGCTGGTTGCGCTCGCTGCCCAGCCCCAGCGAGTCATCGCCGTTGATCGACGACGGGCGCGTGTTCTTCGGCTCCCAGAACGGCACCGTGTACGCGCTCAACGACCGCAACGGCGCCGTCATCTGGGCCTATCACGCCGCAGGTGCCGTCAAGGCGAGCCCGTCGCTCGCCGGCGGCGTTCTCTACTTCGGCGACTACTCCGGCCGGCTGCAGGCGATATCCGAGCGCACCGGCCGCCGGATCTGGATCAGCCAGTCCGAAGGCGCGCTGCTCGGCAGCGGCACCTTCTACTCGACCGCAGCCGTCATCTACGGTCGCGTCTTTCTCGGCAACACCGACGGGCGCGTGTACGCGTACGACGCGTCAACCGGCGCGCTCGACTGGGCGGTGCAGACCGGTGCCTACGTGTACTCCTCCCCCGCCGTCACCAACACCCCTGGTCTCGGCCCCACCGTCTACATCGGCTCCTACGACGGAACCTTCTACGCGATAAACGCTCGCTCAGGCCACGTCAGCTGGACCTTCAACGGCCACGGGCGCATCTCCGGCTCACCGACGATCATCGGCCGCATCGTCTACTTCTCCGACCTCGGCACGCACCGCACCTACGGCCTCGGCATCTCCACCGGGCGCGTGCTGTTCGAGAAGGACACAGGCGCGTTCGACCCTGTGATCAGCGACGCCAACAACATCTATCTCACAGGCGAGACCGGCCTCTACGGCCTCGCACCCACGGCCTAGCAGCTAGCGTGCTGCCGCGGCGCACGAGCCATCGGAGCTGAACGCACGCGACAGCGAGAAGCTCGCCGTCACCACCGTCGTGCCCGGAGCACGTACGCTCACCGCCGTCCAGCCGCCCGGCGCCAGCGTCACGCAGCCGCTGCCGCGCGTGATCGTCCAGTAGCGCGTGAAGTGCACGCGCACCACGAACTGGCCCGGGGTGCGCGCACGCAGCTCGAACGAGTCGTGCCCCAGTGACGTCAGCCGACCCGGTCCCGAGAGCAGCGGCGTCGCACCGACCACGCTGAAGATGCGCCAGTGCGCGCTCTCGAACACCTGTCGCAGGTACGGCAGTCCGCGCCGAATCAGCTTGCCCTCCTGGGCGCTCGACGGGTCCAGCGCGGCGTCCGGCAGCGCCACGTAGGAGACCGCCTGTTCGTGCAGCCAGCGCTCGTAGCTAACCGCTGTCAGCCCGTGGGCCAGCAGCACGCCGTCGTAGCGCATCTCCAGCTGCTTCTCCCATCCCCGCGCAAGCGACACCGTCGGCGCGAGCAGCGCCGCCTCCCAGTGCGAGCGCGTCAGCGGCACCTCGACGCGCACCGGACCCCCCGCCTGCTCGGCGAGAAAGCGCTGCACCGGCGCGTAGTACGCCGCGCTCGTCGCTTCGCTGCCCGCGACGGCAGCCGTCTCGCGCACCGGCCCCCACACGACCCACACCGCGATCGCGCACAGCGCCGCCGCACCGGCCGACGCGACGCGCCCCCACGCTGACACGCCGTCGCGCTCCTGCGGTTGCGCCAGCCGCGCGCACAGCAGCAGCGGGCCGGCCAGCAGCACCGCGTAGCGCTCGACGTTGCTGCCCATCGGCGAGTGCACCAGCAGGCACGCCACGCACGCCGCCAGGTACACGTAGGCGCCGATGCGCAGCAGGCGCGAGCGCCGCGGCAATGCCAACAGGAACGACAGCACGACCACGATCGTCGCCGCGAACGACAGGATCGGATACGGCTCGTAGCCGCCTTCGGGGAACAGCGCCGCGAGCGGGAGCACGACGAGCGCAACCGGCGCCGCCAGTGTCACGAGCTCGCGTGGCGAGCGCCGCGCGAGCGAGACGCGTCAGGCCGGCCAGCGCCAGCAGCACCCCCGCCACAGGGCTCGCCGCCGCGCACAGCGCCGCCAGCACCGCCGCCCACAGCCAGCGCTCGCGCATCAGCGCCAGCACCGCAGCAAGCGCGAAGCGAGACCCCCAGCGCGAACGTCATCCGCCCGATCCACACGTCGCCGACGGCCGCCACCGCGAACCACGCAGCACCCCAGCGTGCCGCTGCCTCGCCGTAGGCCGAGCTGACGAGCCGCTCGAACAGAAGCGTCGAGGCGAGCACGCACAGGGCACCCAGCGACGCGGATGCCCAGCAGCGATGCCAGCGGCGGGTACAGCAGGCTGTAGCCGGGCAGGCTGTGTCCGGCGTACCAGTGCGTCGTCCCACACCGCCCAGCCGAGCTGGTGGAACAGCGCCACGCGATACACCTGCGCCGCGAGGTCCGGCGTGCGCGGATCCACCGCCAGCCACAGCGCGATCAGCGCCGCGAGCAACGCGAGCAGACCGATCGGCGGGCGAGCAGCCGGCGCGGCCCAACGACGCGCGGTGCGAAGATCGACCGTCGTCCGCTGCGACACCCCAGCGGATCGCAGCACACGCGGCTCGGAAGTAGCGTTCGGCGGAGCGGACGCGCTGGTGCTTCTGGCAGGCACGCCAAGATAATGACGGCCATGACCTCCCCCACCAACAACAGGCGGCGCGCCCGAGCAACAAGGGCCGCGCTCACGTTGGTCGCGGCCTTCCTCGCGCTCGCGGCCGCCGGCTGTGGCACGAGCCACCCGGCGGCGATCGACGCCAGCGAGCTCGCCGAAGCCCAGACGTTTCCGTTCTTCAAGATCTACTGGGTCGGCCCGCGCTTCGACGGTCAGCCGCTGGCCGCCGTCGATGGTCTCAACGGCTACATCCCCAAGGTCGGCGACAGCGTCTACTACGGCGACTGCGTGCAGAGCAAAGGCGTCTTCGGCGGCGGCAGCTGCCTGCTGCCGCTGCAGGTCACCACCGTCATCTACCGCGCTGCACTCCAACGCCACGCTCGGCCCGCAGCGCAACATGCTGATCCGCGGCGTACCCGCGACCGTCTACGACGAAGGCCGTTCGATCGAGATCTACAGCGGGCAGGGTTGCGATCGACATCTTCTCCGACAGCTTCGCGCACGCCTTCCGCGCGAGCCAGGAGCTGCGTCCGCTGAACGCGCCCGGCTCCGCCGCCGCGGACCTGCCGCGCGCCGGTCTACTGCCCCGGGCTCTCGGGCGCCGTCGAGCACGGCGCTCGCGGAAGTGATGGACAGCCTGCCGGACAGCGTCTGCCAGCGCACCTGGCGCACAGCAGGCCTACAACAAGCAGATCACGAAGACGGCTGTCCGAGCGGCTAGCGCGACGACCGCCGGCGCGACCGGCTCGCCGATCTCGCGGCGCAGGCTGAGGAACGCGATCGAGCCGATCACCGCCGGTACCCACAGCGAGATCGCGCGGTAGACGACCACCGCCGCGATCACCACCGACGCCGGGCGCACGCCGAACAGCAGCAGCATCCCCACGAGGCCGCCTTCGACCGCGACGAAGCCGCCCGGCATCGGCACCGAGTTGGCGAGCATGCCCACCAGGTAGGCCATCGCCACGATCCAAAACGACGGCGCATGACCGAAAGCCGCCAGGCACGCGTACAGCACGAGGTTGTCGAACAGCCAGTAGCCGACCGCCCCAAGCAGCCTCCAGTCGTGCGCGCGGATCAGCCGCACGGCATCGTGCACGCCGCCGCTCAGAGCTCTCAGCGCGACCGCCACGCGACCGTGCTCCAGCTTGCGTGCGCGCGGCCGCACGCCGCGCCCACGCGGCGAGCCGCCAGCGTCCCGAGCGATCGTCGCGAGCGCCACCGCAGCCGGCAGCAGCGTCAGCAGCGGGTTGCGCGAGCCAGGCAGCACGCCCAGCCACATCAGCACGCCGATCACCAGCACCGCGCCCACGTTCACAGCGCTCGTCAGCACGAAGATCAGCACCGAGCGCTTCGCGATCCGCTGCACCGAGACGCCCTTGGTGCGCAGCACCCACGCACCCAGCGCGATGCCCGCGAGGCCGCTCACCGACACGACCGAGTTGACCGCCAGCTCCGCAAGCGACAGGCGCGAGCTCAGGCTACGGCCCAGAGCGATCCCGAAGACCAGTTCGAACAGGATCACGTAGCCGAGCGCACGACAGCAGCTCCAAACCGACGCCCGCGAGCGACCCACGCGCGGTTCGCGTCGCGCGATCCGTTTCGCCGCCGCGTTCAAGCCCGGGACGCCGATCAAGCAGCGCCGCGACGCAGCGCGAAGAAGATCGCCAGGCTGATGACGCTGTTGCGCAGCTTGCGCGACTGCGACGCGAAAGTATCGGCGCCTTCCTGCGCGTCCCTCTCCTGCTCAGCGATGCCAGCCTCCCACCCACTCGGTTCTTACCGTTCTCTTCGCGTTTCCTTCGCTCGAGATCGCGTGCATGCATCACGCTAGCCTCTAATTGACTGCCCATTACCCGCCTCGCCGGAGGATCGGCGCGTGGGCAAGCAGACCGGACGCTAGATCATGGCCGAGCAAGCGCGCATACTGGTCGTCGACGACGAGCCTGCCGTGCAGAACGCGCTCTCGCGCGCGCTGACGCTCGAGCACTACGAGGTCGCAAGGGCGGGCGACGGACTGGAGGCGCTCGAGCGCCTTGACGCCACGCCGTACGAGGCGATCATCCTCGACATCGCCATGCCCCGCATGGACGGCCTCGAGCTGTGCCGGCGTCTGCGCGCCGGCGGCGACAGCACACCCGTGCTGATGCTCACCGCGCGCGTCGAGGTCGACGACCGTGTCGCCGGCCTCGACGCCGGCGCTGATGACTACCTCGTCAAGCCGTTCGCGCTTCGCGAGCTGCTCGCACGGATCCGCGCGCTGCTGCGACGCGCCGGCGATGAGGACGGCAGGGAGCAGCTGCTCAGCTTCGCTGACCTGCGCCTCGACCTGCGCGCCCACGAGGCGTGGCGCGGCGAGCGGCCGCTGGCGCTCACGCGAACCGAGTTCCTGCTGCTCGAGCTGTTCCTACGCCACCCCCGGCAGGTGCTCACGCGCTCGGTCATCTTCGAGAACGTGTGGGGCTATGACTTCGGCGCGACCTCCAACTCGCTGGGCGTCTACATGGGCTACCTGCGCCGCAAGACCGAGGTCGGCGAGGAGCCGCGGCTGCTGCACACCGTACGCGGCGTCGGCTACGTGCTGCGCACACCGCCATGAGCTTCCGTCGGCGCATCACGATCGTGTCGGCGGCCGCCGTGGCGATCGCGGTCGTGCTCGCGTCGCATCCTCACCTACGTGCTGACCTCCGCGGAGCTGCACAGACAGATCGACACGCAGCTGCGAACCGCTCGGACAACCTGCGCTGTCGAGCGACCCGCGCGCCAGGCTCGGCCGTTCGAGCGACTGCTCGGCAGGCCTCCGTCGCGGCCGCCCGGGCTCGGCGCGGCTGTCGCCGACGCCGCCCGCCAGCAGGTGCGTGGCTACCAGCAGATGGTCAACGCCAACGGACACGTGATCGCACGCTCGGTCGGCAGCGTGACGCTGCCGGTCGACGCCCGCACACGCGCGCTCGCCGCGCACGGAGGCAGACCGTTCTTCAGAGACGCCACCGTCAACGGCGTTCACCTGCGCGTACTCGCTCGGCCGTTCGGCAGCGGACGCGCCGTGCAGCTCGCGCTGCCGCTCACCGAACTCGACAGCCTGCTCAGCCGTCTGCGCCTGATCCTCGCGCTGCTCGGTGATCGGCGGCGTCGCGCTCGCCGCGCTGCTCGGTCGCCTGGTCGCAGGCGCCGCGGTGCAGCCGCTGAAGCGTCTCACCGAGGCCACCGAGCACGTCGCGCTCGACCCAGGACCTCAGCGGACGCATCGAGCCCTCCGGCGGCGACGAGCTCGGGCGCCTGGCAGCAAGCTTCAACTCGATGCTCGACGCGCTCGAGCGCTCCATGGGCGCGCTCGACGCATCCGTGCACGCACAGCGACAACTCGTGGCCGACGCCTCGCACGAGCTCCGCACGCCCGTGACCAGCCTGCGCACCAACATCGAAATCCTCCAGCACCAGGGCCAGGACATGGACCCGCAGGAAAGCAGCCGGCTGCTCAGCGACGTCGTCGAGCAGATCGAGGAACTGACGCTGCTGATGAACGACCTGATCGATCTCGCCAAAGGCGAGGAACCGCGCGCCGATGCCGAGGAGGTGCGGCTCGACCTGCTCACCGGCGAGGTGCTCGAACGCTCGCGTCGACGCTCGCCCGGGACGCCGCTGCTGGCCGAGCTCGAGCCGACGATCGTCAACGGCGTGCCAGCGCGTCTTGAGCGGGCGGTCAGCAACCTGATCGACAACGCCGTCAAGTACAGCCCGCCGGGCGAACCCGTCGAGGTGCGTCTCGCGGCCGGAGAGCTGTCGGTCCGTGACCATGGGCCAGGAATCGCGCGCCAGGATCTGCCCCACGTCTTCGACCGCTTCTACCGCGGCGCCGAGGCACGCAGCCGACCCGGCTCGGGACTGGGCCTTGCGATCGTGCGCCAGGTCGCCCTCCAGCAAGGCGGCAGCGTCACCGCGGAACGGGCCGCCGGCGCCGGCACGCTCATGCGCCTGTCGCTGCCGGGCGCCGAGACGGTCGACCCCGAGACCGCCTACGAGCGCTCCTCCGCCTGACGCGCCGCAGCGCGGAACGCCGCCGGCGAGACCCCGTAGCGGCGCCTGAACGCGTGCGCGAAGTGCGGTGCATGGCGATAGCCAACCAGGCGCGCGACGTCGGCCACCGGGATCGAGCGCTGCTCGATCAAGAGCTCGGCAGCCACCGCCATGCGTCGCGCCAGCAGGTCCTCGCGGAACGTCGTCTCGCTGAACTGTGCGTACGCGCGCTGCAACTCGCGCGGCGAGCTGCCCAGTCCCTGTGCTACCACCGCCAGCGTCAGCTCGTGGCGATAGTGACGCTTGATCACCACTCGTGTGAGCAGATACAGACGCCTGCGGGCTGAGGCCGTCTCCGGACGCACGCCTCCCATTCCGACGCAGCCCGCACGAGGTGACAGCCGGCCCAGCCCGCGCGCCCCGGCGGGGCGTCACCGCGAGCGGCTCCTCCGCGGCGTCACCGGGTCAGGTCCCGCACGATCTGCTCGAGCAGGCCCGCACACGCCGCGTGTACCAGCCGGAACACCTCGTCGAAGCCGCCCGCGGCGCCGTAATACGGGTCGGGCACGTCCAGGTCACCCGCGCCCGCGCTCGCGGGGTCGAACTCGCGCAGCAGCCGCACCTTCGCGCGGCCCTCATCCCCCGGCGCCTGCCTACGCAGCTCGCGCGCGTTTTCGCCATCCATCGCCAGCAGCAGATCGAAGTCCTCGAAGTCCTCCGCACGCACCTGGCGCCCGTGACCTCGCAGCTCGACGCCGCGGGCGCGCGCCGCCTCGCTCGCGCGCCGGTCCGGGGGGCTGCCCACGTGCCACGCACCTGTGCCCGCCGAGTCGACGTGGACTCTGTCCTCCATGCCCGCCTCGCCGACCAGCGCACGCATCACACCCTCCGCCGTCGGCGATCTGCAGATGTTGCCCAGGCACACGAACAGGACGCGCGTCGGTCGCGCACCCTTCCCCCGCCCCGACACCGCGCTCGCCGCACGGGCGCCGGAGGCGCCCACCTAATCCTCTCCCAGCTCGAGCACAGCCAGGAACGCCTCCTGTGGGACCTCAACGCGGCCGACCTGCTTCATCCGTTTCTTTCCCTCCCGCTGTTTCTCAAGCAGCTTTTTCTTGCGCGTGATGTCGCCGCCGTAGCAGCCCGCGATCACGTCCTTGCGGAACGCCTTGACCGTCTCGCGCGCGATCACGTGCGCGCCGATCGCCGCCTGGATCGGCACGTCATACTGCTGGCGCGGGATTCGCTTGCGCAGCTTCTCCGTCAGCGTACGACCCATCTCATACGCCTTCTCGCGGTGCACGATCATCGACAGCGCGTCCACCGTGTCCCCAGCCAGCAGCACATCGAGCTTGACCATGTCCGAGGGCTTCATCCCGCTCAGCTCGTAGTCCAGCGACGCGTAGCCGCGCGTGCGCGACTTCAGCTGGTCGAAGAAGTCCAGCACGATTTCCGCCAGCGGCAGCTCGTACGTCAGCTGCACGCGCTCCGGCGACAGGTAGCTCATGCCCGTGTGCTCGCCCCGGCGTTCCTGGCACAGTCCCATCACCGCGCCCACGAACTCTTTCGGAGCGATCACCGACGCCGTGATGAACGGCTCGCGGATCTCCTCGATCGTGCCCGGATCCGGCATGTCCGACGGGTTGTGCACCTCCATCTCCTCGCCGTTCGTCAGCGTCACGTCGAACTCCACCGACGGCATCGTCGCCAGCAGCTCGAGGTCGTACTCGCGCTCCAGGCGCTCGCGCACGATGTCCATGTGCAGCAGGCCCAAGAAGCCACACCGGAACCCGAAGCCCAGCGCGTCCGAGGTCTCCGGCTCCCATGACAGCGCCGCGTCGTTCAGCACCAGCTTCTCGAGCGCGTCGCGCAGATCCGGGTAATCGTCAGAGTCGATCGGGAACAGCCCGCAGAACACCATCGGCTTGACCTCGCGGTAGCCGGGCAGCGGTTCGGTCGCCGGGGGTGGGTGGGAGCTCGATCCAACGCGGTGGCCACCGGCCTTCGCGCGTGTCGTCAGCGTGTCGCCCACGCGCAGCAGCGTCACGTCCTTCAGGCCCGTGATCAGGTAGCCAACCTCGCCCGCCGCCAGCTGATCGGTCGGCATCATCTGCGGGCTGAAGAAGCCGATGTCGTCGATCTCCGCCTCTGTGCCCGTCGCCATCGCGCGAATCGCCTCGCCCTTGCGAAACACGCCGTCCACCACCCTGACGTAGGCGATCACGCCGCGGTACTGGTCGAACTCCGAGTCGAAGATCAGCGCCCGCGGGGGACCTTCGGGATCGCCCTCCGGCGCCGGCACCCGCGCGATCAGCTCCTCCAGCACCTCCCCCACGCCCGCGCCCGTCTTGCCGCTGATCTGCAGGATCGACTCCGGCGGCTCGCCGATCAGCTCGCTGACTTCGCCCGCCACGCGCCCCGGCTCTGCGCCCGGCAGGTCGATCTTGTTCAGACACGGGATCAGCTCGAGGCCCGATTCCACCGCCAGGTAGGTGTTTGCAACCGTCTGCGCCTCCACTCCCTGCGCCGCGTCCACCACCAGGAGCGCGCCCTCGCACGCCGCCAGCGACCGTGACACCTCGTACGTGAAGTCCACGTGCCCGGGGGTGTCGATCAGGTGCAGCTGGTAGGTCTCGCCGTTGCGCGCCGTGTAGAACACGCGCACCGCCTGCGCCTTGATCGTGATGCCGCGCTCGCGCTCCAGGTCCATCGAGTCCAGCAGCTGCGCCCGCATCTCGCGCGCCGCCACCGTGTGCGTCAGCTCGAGGATGCGGTCCGCCAGCGTCGACTTGCCGTGGTCGATGTGCGCGATGATCGAGAAGTTGCGGATGTGAGACTGGTCCATGGGCTCCACTACAGCGTAGATGGCGCGCGAGCCGGCGCGAGACCCGCTAGCGTTGATCGTCCGGCGGATCGCCAACCCGACAAGGATTCACTCAGCCGCGGCTACGCGCCGGCCTTCGGGCAGGCGGCCTGTCCAGGTGTCGGGAGTGTTAAGCCGCCCAGGCGAAACACACAGTCCTGGGACGTATGTAGTAAGCGGCGATCTATGTTCGGGCGCAAGCCGGGTGGGCCCAGTGCTCACCCGGCCTCTGCTCGGGGAACTGGCCTGCTCGAGCATCGGGCCAGACCGGTGGACGCGCCGGCGCGCCGGACTCCGAGTCCTCAAAAGCGTTTGCTGTCTAACCATGGTGATACAGCAACCGCCCGCTACGCCCTACGCTCGGCCGAGCCGCCCGCGGATCAGGCTGCTCACCTGGTGGGCCTCGGGGATGCGCATGATCAGCACCGCGCGCACGTACACGAACAGGCCGGCGGCCGCCGCGCCGCCGACGCTGACGATCTGTGCGGGGAGCGAGACGCCGAGGGCCTCGTCGAGCAGCTTCCACACACCCCAGGAGACGCCCGCGAGCAGCGCCGAGGCGATCAGGATGCGCACCGTGATCATCGTCGTCTGGACTCCCTCCAGACGCCCGTTCAAACCCACCCGCAGCCGGTAGAACTGCAGTGCGGCCATGACCACGTTGGCGATGATCGTCCCGAGGATCAGTCCGGCGATCCCCAGCGGCTTGTACAACGCGATGCTGACGATGACGTCCACGACGATGTTCATCGCGGCGAGGCTCGTCGGGATCCACGGTCGCTGGACGGAGAAGAACGTCCGCGTGAGCAGCAGGTTCAGCCCGCCGAACGGGAGGCTGAACGCGAACCAGAACAGCGCGATCGACACGAGATGGGTGGACTGGGCGTTGAATTCGCCGCGCTGGAACACGAGCCGCACGATCGGTGTCGGCAGCACAGCCATGAATGCCGCGGCCGGGATCAGCAGGAGGTTGATCTGGCGCATGCCGTTGCCGACCGTGTGGCGCATCGCGGACACGTCTCGTCTCGAGGCCATGCGGCTGAGAGTTGGGAACAGGACGGTGGCGACCGCCACGCTGAACACTCCCTGCGGGAGCATGTAGATGCGGAACGCGTTGTTGATCGCGCTTGGAGCTTCTTCGGAGACGAGGCTGCCGAACGTGGCGTTGATCAGCTGGTCGAGGTTGACGATCCCGAGCGCCAGCGTCACGGGAAGCATCAACGCGAGCACCTGCCTGATCCGCGGGTCGTGCCAGTCGATCTGGATGCGCAGGCGAAAGTCGATCCGCCCGAGCGCGCCGAACGCCATCGCCAGCTGTACGAGCGTCGCGACGAGGATGCCGATCGCGAACGCGTAGATCTTGTCTTCGCCGTGGAAGTGCGGCGCCAGCACGACCAGCAGCACGATGATCACGATGTTCCACACCGCCGGGGAGAGAGCGGGGATCGTGAAGTGGTCGTATGACTGCAGGATCCCCACCAGCAGGCCGTTCAGGCCCAGCAGCAGGATCACCGGGAACAGCACGCGCGACAGCCCCACCGTCAGCGCGGTCAGCGAGTGGCTGAACGTCGGGCCGATGAACAACGGCATGATCAGCCCGGCCGCGAGGATGAACACTGCGGTGATCGCGCCGAGGCCGATCAGCATGATCCAGAACAGCGTCGACGCGAGCCGCACCGCGTCGCTGCGGCGCCCTTTCTGCAGCAGGTCCGTGAACACGGGCACGAAAGCAGCCGACAACGCCGACTGGGCGAACAGCTGGGCGATGTAGTTCGGGACCTGGGAGGCGATCGTGTAGGCGGACGCGAAGCCCGTCGTCCCGAAATATTTGGCGAAGACGATTTCGCGCAGCAGCCCGATCACTCGCGAGACGCCGGTGAGGAACGAGAAGATCGCGGTGTTGCGCGCGACCCGCCCGCGCGTACCGCCGTCCCCCGGCGGCGGCGGTACGACCGGCTCCTCGCCGAAGGCTTCTGCGCTGGCGGACAAGGCCGCTATAGTACGGCGACCGCCCGAGCGATCGGGCGTCGGAGTGTGCGCCCTCCCGGTGAGCATTCCACAGAGCTCCAGTCATGGCCAACATCCACTCCCAGAAGAAGCGAATCCTGCGATCCGAGCGCGAGCGCCTGGAGAACCGTCGCTACACGTCGACCATCAAGACCTACTTCCGCCGCCTGGAGGAGCTGGTCGAGGGCGACGACAAGCCGGCCGCGGACTCCGCGCATCGCGAGCTCGTCAGCACGATCGACAAGGCCGTCAAGCGCGGCGCGATGCACAAGAACACCGGGGCACGCAAGAAGTCCCGCGCCGCCCGCACGCTGGCCAGCCGCTAGGCCGTCATCGCTTCGATCGCGCGCAGTGCGAGCGTGTCCTCGTCGAGGCCGGCCACGGCTGTGCGGCTGCTCGCCAGCGGGGCGCCTCCGCGCGTGTCGAGCTCGAGATCGGCGAGCGCGGCGAGCGCGGCGCGCAGCCGCTCGACGTCGGTGCGGGCGACGTCGGCGACAAAGCGCTCGGCGGCGCGTGGGGGCATGCGCAGGCCGCGCTTGACGTCGGCGACCGAGTCGCCGGCCTGCAGGCGCAGAGCCACGGCGAGAGCATCGCGCAGGCGCTGCGCCATCAGGTAGGTGAGGCCTGAGAGGCGCTCGCCCTGCTGGCGCAGACGCAGGTAGGAGCGCGTCGACTCGCGAGCGTCAGCGCCGACGAGCGCGTCGGCCAGGCCGTATGCGCGCCACTCGGTCGAGTGCGCGGCCCGGAGCTCGATGTCCTCCGCGGTGATCGGCTGTGAGGGGTCGCCTTCGAGCGCCAGCTTCTCGAGCTCGCGCAGCAGCCGCTGCTGGCGCTCGCCGACCTGCGCGACCAGCGCCTTGGCGGCGGCGGCGTCGAGCGTGACGCCGAGGCGTGATGCCTGCTCGCGCGCCCACTTGGCGAGCTCCCACGACTTGACGGTCATCTGCGCCACGATCTGGCCGCCGGCGCGCTTGACGGCGTCGTGTAGGGCGGCTGGCGCCTTCGCGCGGGCCTCCTCGCGCGCGAACATCGCGAGCGTGGTGCCGGGCGGCATCTGCTTGACCGCTTGCAGCAGGTGCTGCTCGACGTCGGCCTGGCGCCAGCGCTCGACGCCTTCGACGATGATCACCCGACGCCCGATCGCGAGCGTCATCGCCGCCAGGGCTTCGGCGACGCCGGCCGGCGTGGCGCCCTCACCTTCGAGCACCTCGACGTTCGCACCGCCTCCGGCTTGTCCCTCGACCAGCGCGCGCAGCCCGGCCCTGCGCTCCGCGACCGCACCGTGATCGTCGCCGTGAATCAGGTAGGCGGGCTTGAGGTCGGGCACTTCGCGAGTGTAGGCCTCAGCGGACGACCAGGTTGACGAGCTTGCCGGGCACCACGATTTCCTTGACGATCTCCTTGCCGTCGACGTGCGCCAGGACGTTGGGGGCGGCGCGGCAGAGCTCCTTGAGCTCCTGCGGACCGGCTTCGCTGCTGGCGAGCACGCGGTCGCGCACCTTGCCGTTGACCTGGCAGACGAGCTCGTACTGATCACGCTCGAGCATCGACTCCTCGGCCTGCGGCCACGGCTGCTCCCAGACGCGCTCGGCGGTGAGGATGTCGTAGGCGTCGGCGCTGACGTGCGGCGCGAACGGGAACAGCAGCGATGCGGCGGTTGCGAGGGCAAAGCGCAGCGTCTCGGGCGCGACGGCGTCACGCAGTCGCGAGCTGTCGTTGATCAGCTCCATGACGGCGGCGATGGCGGTGTTGAAGGTGAACCGGCGCAGGTCGCCGCTGACCTTGTCGATCGCCCAGTGCGCCTTGCGCAGCAGCTCGAGATCGGCGCCTTGCGGCGCGCTCGACACCGACAGATCGGCGTTCGGCGCACCGGCCTGATCGGCGGTGTCGGCTGCGAGGCGCCACAGGCGGCTGAGGAAGCGGTGCACCCCTTCGACGCCCTCGTCGGACCAGTCGGCGTCCTGCTCGGGCGGCCCGACGAACAGGATGTAGGCGCGCGCGGTGTCGGCGCCGACGCGCTCGATGATCGAGGCGGGCGAGACGACGTTGCCCCTGGACTTGCTCATCTTGGCGCCGTCCTTCGTGACCATGCCCTGCGTGAACAGCGCCTGGAAGGGCTCCTGGAAGTCGAGGTGCCCGAGGTCCGCGAGCGCCTTGGTGAAGAAGCGCGCGTACATCAGGTGCAGGATTGCGTGCTCGACGCCGCCGATGTACTGGTCGACGGGCATCCATTGGCGCAGCGCCGCGGGACTCCCACGCGGCGTGTTCGTTGCGCGCGTCGCAGTAGCGCAGGAAGTACCAGGACGAGTCCACGAACGTGTCCATGGTGTCGGTCTCGCGACGCGCGGAGCCGCCGCAGTCCGGGCAGGTCGTGTTCACCCATTGCTCGGCGGCCGCAAGCGGCGAGCGGCCCTTGGGCGTGTAGTCCTCGATTTCGGGAAGTTCCACCGGCAGCTGGTCCTCGGGCACGGGCAGCATTCCGCAGCGCTCGCAATACAGGATCGGGATCGGCGTGCCCCAGTAGCGCTGCCTGGAGACGAGCCAGTCGCGCAGCCGGTAGTTGACCGAGGCGTGTCCTTTGCCCTCGCGGTCGAGCCACGCGACGATCGCGCCGATCGCCTCGCGGTTGGGCATGCCGTCGAAGTCGGGGTGCGAGTTGACGAGCGTGCCGTCGCCGACATATGGAAGCCCGCCCACCCCGCCGTCGTCGCCGGGCGCGGCCTCGACGGAATCGTGTGCGTCCGGCGGGAAGATCACGCGCCGGACCGGCAGGTCGAACGCGCGTGCGAAGTCGTAGTCACGCTCGTCATGGGCGGGGACCGCCATGATCGCGCCGGTGCCGTACTCCATCAGCACGTAGTCGGCGACGAACATCGGGATCTGCTCGCCGTTGACGGGGTTGGTGACGGTGCGTCCGAGCGGGACCCCGGTCTTGGGCTTCTCGGCGTTGCCGCGCTCCTCGTTGGGCTCGTTGAGCGCGTGGCTGACGTAGTCGTGGACGGCCTGCTCGTTGGGCGTGCCCTCGGCGAGGCGCATGACGTCGGGGTGCTCGGGCGCCATCACGAAGAAGGTCGCGCCGAACAGGGTGTCGGGTCGGGTGGTGAAGACGGGGTAGTCGACGTCGAGCTCGGCGCAGCGGAAGATCACCTCGGCGCCCTCGCTGCGCCCGATCCAGTTGCGCTGCATGGTCTTGACGTGCTCGGGCCACTCGATCGTGTCGAGGTCTCCCAGCAGTCGCTCGGCGTAGTCGGTGATGCGCAGGAACCACTGCTCGAGCTGCTTGACTTCGACGAGCGCCCCGCAGCGCTCGCAGCGGCCGTCGGCGTCGACCTGCTCGTTGGCGAGGACCGTCTGGTCTTTCGGGCACCACTTGACCGCGGCGTCCTTGCGGTAGGCGAGCCCGGCGCGGAACAGCTCGAGGAAGATCCATTGCGTCCAGCGGTAGTACGACGGTTCGCACGTGGCAAACTCGCGCGACCAGTCGATCGAGATGCCCCAGCGGCGGAACTGGCGCTGGAAGGATGCGATCGACTCGTCGGTCGACACGCGGGGCTGCACGCCGGTCTTGATCGCGTGGTTCTCGGCGGGCAGGCCGAACGCGTCGTAGCCCATCGGGTGCAGCACGCGCGAGCCCAGCCGGCGATGGAAGTGGGCGATCGCGTCGCCGACGGAGTAGACCTTCAGGTGACCGATGTGCGGCTCACCGCTCGGGTAGGGCAGCATCTCGAGGATGTAGGAGCTCAAGGCGCGCAGCCCGTCGGTGCGCGACTCGGTGGGCTCGTTGGAAACCTCCCAGGTCCGCTCGCGCGCCCACAGCGCCTGCCAGCGTGGCTCGATCTCCTGCGGGTCGTAGCGGCGCTCTGCCATTGGCATTCGCAGGTTAGCGGTCGGCCTGCGCCGAAACCTCCTGAAAGCGGCTGCGGCTACGCAGGAGCTCGACGATCTCGGCTGGCGCCTTGTGCGGCGAGCCGGCGTCGAACGGCGGTTGCGGGTCGTACTCGATCCCGAGCTGAATCGCCTGTGCGACGGCGTCGCCGGCGATCCGGGCGGCGAGCGCGAGCGCCATGTCGATGCCGGCGGAAACGCCCGCTGCGGTGACGAGCTTGCCGTCGAAGACGACGCGCTCGTCGACCGGCTCGGCGCCGAGGCGGCGCAGCTCGTCGAACGCGAGCCAGTGCGTGGTCGCGCGCCTGCCGTCGAGCAGGCCGGCAGCGGCGAGGATCAGCGAGCCGGTACACACTGACGTCGTCCACGTGCTCGTCCGATCCGCCTCGCGCAGCCAGTCGAGCGCGGCGCCGCCGGCGCGGGCGGCGACCTCGCCGGGGCCGCCGGGGACGAGCAGCACGTCGGGCTCGCGTAGCTCGTCGAGTGAGCGCTCGGCGAGCAGCGTGAGCATGCCGTTGTCGGTACGGACCGGCCCCGCTTCAGCGGCGACGAACGTGACGGTCGCGTCAGGCAGGCGGCTGAGCACCTCGTAGGGCCCGATCGCGTCGAGCGCGGTGAACTTGTCGTATAGGAGGATCGCGATGTTCATGTCACTGGCTCCTTTGTGCTCGTGGCGGGGTTGGCGGGACGGGCGCTGCGTGCGATGGGCGCGTGAAAGCGGCGGCGGTACTCGGAAGGGGCGATGTGGAGCGTGCGCAGGAAGGCCCTGCGCATCGTCTCTGCGCTGGGAAAGCCGCAGTCGGCGGCGATGACGGCGATCGCGTCGTCGCTGTCCTCCAGCCGGCGACGCGCCGCCTCCAGGCGCACGCGCTCGACGTGGCGGGCTGGGGTCACGCCGGTCTCGGCGCGGAACGCGCGGGCGAAATGACGGGGGCTCATGTGGGCGCGCGCCGCCATCGCCTCGACGCGGTGATCGCCGGCGATGTCCTCGAGCACCGCCCGCTGGATCTCGCGCAGCGGCGCGCGGTCGGCCTGCTGCGCGGCGAGCGTCGCGCTGAACTGCGACTGGTTGCCGGGCCGGCGCAGGAACAGCACGAGATGGCGGGCGATCGTGAGCGCGGCGTCGCTGCCGAGGTCCTCCTCGACGAGCGCCAGCGCGAGGTCCATGCCGGCGGTGACGCCGGCTGAGGTCCACAGCGCACCGTCGCGCACGAAGATCGGCTCCGCGTCGACGATCACGCGCGGGTACAGACGCTGCGAGCTTCGCCGCCGACGCCCAGTGAGTCGTCGCGCGGCGGCCGTCGAGCAGGCCGGCGCGTGCGAGCAGGAACGCGCCGGTGCACACCGAGGCGGTGCGTCTGGCCTCGCTGGAAGCGCGGGCGACCCAGTCGAGCAGCGGCCGATCCTCGCACGCCTGCACGTGACCGGATCCGCCGGCGACGATCACGGTGTCGATCGGCGACGGCCGGCTCGAGAGCTTGCCGTGCGGGATCAACCCCAGGCCACTGGATGTCTGCAGCGGCTGGCCGTCGCGACTGAGCACGCGCACGTCGTATCCGCGCTCGCTGCGCGAGGACGCTTCGAGCAGCTGCTGGGCGCCGGCGAACACCTCGAGCGGTCCGGTCACGTCGAGGCTCTGCACGCCCGGGTAGACGACGATCGCGATCGAACGGCGGTCAAGGATGTCTCGCATAGGACGATCATCGCCGACAGTCGGCCTGTCCGCAAGGACAGATTTCCAACACTTTCTGCCATCGCGTCGGTCGGGCCGGGCGGGCGCCGACCGCCGCCGCCGGAGCGTGCGGAGTTATTCGGGACGCGAGCCGGCGCGGCGCTTTACGATGCCCACCATGTTGCGCCTTGAAAGCTGGATCAGGCTGGCCGGTGGGAGTCCGGTCCGGGTAGACGCCGGAGTGCCCGGTAGCAGGCCCCGGTTCGTTGCTGAGAGGCGGCGGGCTGAGCGGGGCGTCGAGAGCCTCTTTGGAGGGAGCAAGCGCGTGGGCTGGGATTGCAGCCTCGTCACATTTACAGTCGGGGAGCCGAGCCGCTCATGTCACGGCGAAGGCCATGTCCGCCAGTCCTGGTTCCGGATTGGGCACGGCGGGTCCCTGCGGGGTACGGAGACTTGCACGCGCGCAAAGTCTGATCACGGAACAAGGGAGGCCCGTCTGGCCAGCCTCGTCAGCGAAGACCGTTCGTATAAGCCGATGGTGAAATCGAGCGGAGGCCAGCGGGAGTCCGAGGGGGTCGTAGTAGTGATGATCGGCGTGCAGAACAACGCGCCGGGAGCGAAGGACCCCTGCTTTGATCGCGTAAGCGCCGAGGGTAAGCGTTAGGGCATGGTCGAGACTGCTCGATCCACCGGCCCCGCCGGGCATAAGCCCGGCGATCCTGCCAGCGAAATGGTGCTGTTGGAGGCCACTGGTGGGGATGTGCGAGAACTTCAGCGCAAGCTATGGGTGGCCGCTAAGCGGTCGCCGGGTAGGCGTTTCCATGCCCTGTTTGACCGGGTCTTCAGGAGTGACGTCCTGAAGGAGGCATGGAAGCGCGTGCAGAAGAACAAGGGTGCTGCCGGGGTCGATTCCCAGACCCTGGCAGAGGTGCGGGAGTACGGTGCGGAGCGGCTGTTGGCCGAGCTGCAGCGTGACCTGCGCGAGGGGAACTATCGCCCGCGGCCGGTCCGGCGGGTGTTGATCCCCAAGCCCAAGGGTGGTGTGCGGCCGCTCGGCATTCCGACCGTCAAGGATCGGATCGTCCAGCAGGCCGCGCGTATCGTGCTTGAGCCCATCTTCGAGGCTGACTTTCTGGATGTCTCGTTTGGGTTCCGCCCGCGCCGGTCGGCCACGGACGCCAAGGAGGTGCTGCGTCGCTCGTTCATCGACGGGTACCGCTTCGTGTTCGAGGCCGACATCCGCGACTACTTCTCCTCGATCGACCACGAGCAGTTGCTCGGGAAGGTTTCAGAGCGGGTCTCGGATCGGCGTGTGCTCAAGCTCGTACGGCAGTGGCTGCGGGCGGGTGTGATGGACGAAGGGGTGTTGCGGCAGTCGGTTGCCGGGACCCCACAGGGCGGCGTGATCTCGCCGCTGTTGTCGAACATCTATCTGCACGCGCTGGACCTCGCGTTCGCTGACGGCGCTCATGGCCGGTTGGTCCGCTACGCGGACGACTTCGTCGTGATGTGTCGTAGCGAGGCGCAGGCCCAGGCGGCCGGAGAGCTGGCCAGGCAGGTGCTGGCCGATCTCGGGTTGGAACTGCACCGGGAGAAGACGAGAGTTGTTGATCTCCGAGAAGGCCGGGAGGGTCTTGATTTCCTTGGCTGCCACTTCCATGCCCGCGTGTCGGGTCGGTTGCTGGAGCGCGGCGTTCGCCGCTACTACCTTCAGCGTTGGCCCTCGCAAGCGGCGATGAAGAGGGCCCGCCAGCGGATCAAGGCGCTGACCGGTCGAGGTCGTGCGGGGATGGATATTCGCGAGGTGATCTCGCGGATCAATCCGATCCTGCGCGGTTGGGGCAACTACTTTCGTACCGGTAACGCCGCCATCCAGTTCAACCAGATCGACGGATATGCCGAGAGGCGCCTCCGTGGCCTGATGCGCAAGCGTTACGGTCGCAACCTGCGTCCCGGCCAACTGGCCGTCTGGACGCGCGAGTGGTTCGAGGCTCACGGCCTCTACCGTTTGCGTGGCACCATCCGCTACCCGGCAACAGCGTCATGACCATCATGAAGATCATCGGTAAGCCGTGTGCGGGAAAACCGCACGCACGGATTGAAAGGGGAATGGGGAAACGGGCCATCCCGGCACCGCGCCCCTGACTACCCATGGAGGGGTCACCACCGCAGGCGTCCGAGCACCACGGACAGGAGCTCTTCGAGGATGAAGGCCCCGACACGCTGAGCGCGGCGCCGGGACGCGTGGCGAGCATCGTCGCGGCGGCCGAATCGGCGGCGCGCGAGCTGCGCGATCAGGCCGAGGTCCGCGCCACCGAGCGGATCGAGGAGGCCGACCGCGCGGCTGAAATCCGCGTGCAGGCGGCGGAGCAGGAGGCTGATGAGCTGCTCAGCTCCGCGCGTGAGCACGGCGCGGCCACGAGGGACGAGGCTGAGTCGGGCGCGGCGGAGCTGAAGGCCGCGGCGGAGAGCACGCGCGAGGAGGCGGCGCGCGGGCTCGAGCAGGCGCGCGAGGAGGGCGCACGCACGCTCGAGGGGGCGCGCGAGCAGTCGGCGCGGCTGCTGGCGGACACGCGCAGGGAGTCAGAGCAGGTGTGGGCGACCGCGCATCAGGAGTCAGAGCGCGTGCGCGCGTCCGCTCGCGAGGAGTCAGAGCAGCTGCGCGCAATCACGCAGCAGGAGCTGGACCGACTGCAGGCCGCTGCGCACGAGGACGCCGAGCGGGCTGAGCGCGAGGCAGGCGAGCAGTCCGAGGCGATCCTGACATCCGGTCGCGAGGAGCTCGCGCGCATGCTGCAGGCGGCTGAGGAGCAGGCGAAGGCCATCAGGGCGAAGGCACGCGAGGAAGCCCGCGAGATCACCAGCAACGCTCACATCGTCGCCCGCGACATCCTCAGCGAGGGCACCGAGATCTCACGCAACCTGCGCGAGCTGTCGACCTCGCTTCGCAACAACGCCGAGCGCCTGATCCGCGACGTGCGCCTGACCCACGGCGGCATGACAGCGCGTCTCGACCAGCTCACCAACGGCGCCGACCCGGAGTACGGCGACCCGACGCAGACGCGGACACGGCGCAGGATCAGCGACAGCCGCGGCGGCAACGGCAGCGCCGCCGACGACGACCTCGACGTGCCGGAGTTCATTCCGCGGGGTTGAGCCGGCGCCGTGGCGACGGGCCGGCCCTCCACGGGCAGCTCAGGACGGGCCCTACGGGGGTGGCCCGGTATTGCCACAACAAGCGCACAAAGCTGCCACAAAGGGCACCCACGTGGCACACCGCCGCGGCGTAGATTGCGGCGATGCACCACCTGACACCGAGCCAGAAGGGCGCCGTGGCCGAGGCGGGTATCACCTCGATGGTGATCCAGCTCGGTCTGACGGTGTTGCGAAGCGCTATTCATCTGCGACTCGAGCCGACGAGAAACAACCAGGAGCAAGGGATCAAATGGGCCCGCGACTATGAGCTCGCGTCCGGCATCGAGCGGCTGCGACCGGGGCCGCGGCCGCCGCTGATACTTCCGGAGCGGGGGCGGCTACACTTTCAGAGCTGATCTTGGGGCTATAGCTCAGCTGGGAGAGCGCCGCCATGGCATGGCGGAGGTCGTCGGTTCGAGCCCGACTAGCTCCATTGGCCCTGGCAGTGGTCGAACCGCCGGGTAAGGAACGTCGGTTCGATCGCGTCACGGGCGTCTATGCGGACTTCCTCGGTGAGTTCTTGGAGGATCGTCTTCGACGCCGATGGGCCCGTCGTCATCCAGTGCGGCGCGGACTCTACGACAGATCGCGTCGAAGTGTTTTCGGTCGTGCGGAGCGAAAGGCACCGGCGCAGCAGGCATGATGCACTGTCCGATGTGCACGCAAAGACCTTGAGGTCAAGACCGAGCGATGAATTGCTATATCTATATAGCCACGGATGAGCGCCTGCGCGAGCAGGTCGAGATCCGAGGTCGTATCACGGATGTCTTGCCAAGTGGTAGCACGTGGGGCTCACAGGTGGCGGTCATTCGTTGGCAAGGCGAGTATCTGGATGCGCTAGCCGTGCTACGCATGGGCGCCCGCGTGGCCAACTATAAGACTCGGCTCACCATCAGCGACTTCTACGAGTTCGATAGCCGTGTCCCTGTTGACATTTTGCTCTCCGTCATTGATGAGCCACTTCGCTCAGCCGTAGCAGATGGGCTTACGACCGGCGGTCAGCTCTCACCTGAGGCGGCAAAGACGCTGCGGGAAGCTCTCGCTCAACTTCGTCCCGGCCTTGAGGAGGAATGGGCCCGACTCGAAGAGATCGCAGATCAGGGACGCTCGTCGTTGTGGGTCGATGACCGCGAGCCAATCATCGCCTACGAGCGGGATGCCGTCGGCCTGGTCCTTAGCGTGGCTGGCTTCGACCGGAACGAGATCCTTCGCGGATGGACAGGCGACAGCGGCGTCCCATTTCTCGACGGACTCAGTGAATTTCAGGCCGGTGAGGATGCAATCATCGCGCACGATGCACAAGTGTTTGGGGACTGGGACGCCTTGCGTCCATCCCTCACGGGGATCACCCGCTTCAAGAAGGGTGAGCGTGAACTCACCGTTGTTAATGCTAAGGCGTAGCTTCTAAATAATTGTCGGGAGGTTGGAGGTTTGGGGCGGGTCGTGGCGTAGTTGTGGACCATGCTGGGAGTGGTGGTCGATGAGTCAGCGATCCGCAAGCGGTGGTTGGTTGTCGAGGGCGTGCTGGATGAGCGCGGGCGGCGTCTGTGGGCGGCGGCTGAGGCGAGTACCCACGGTCGTGGTGGCATCGCGGCCGTTGTGCGAGCGACGGGGCTTTCGGAAGCGACGGTGCGGCGGGGGCTTGCCGAGGTCGAGTCGGGTGATCAGCCTCCCGCGGGCAGGGTTCGCCGGCCGGGCGGCGGACGCAAGCGGATTACAGAGCGCGAACCGGGACTCGAGCAAGCCCTTCTGTCGCTGCTTGACGGGGTCACCGCTGGCGATCCGATGTCTCCGCTGTTGTGGACGACGCTGACGCCCGAGCATCTCGCCGAGAAGTTGTGCGGCCAGGGGTTCACGGTCCATGCGAGCACTGTGCGCAGGATGCTCAAGGCGATGGGATTCACGCTGCAGGCCAACCGCAAGAGCCAGGAGGGAGCTGATCACCCCGACCGCGACGCACAGTTTCGACACATCGCAGCGGTCACGGGCGCGGCGCTTGCGGCGAGCGAACCGGTGATCAGCGTGGACACCAAGAAGAAGGAGCTGATCGGCAACTACAAGAACGCCGGCAAGGAGTTGCGTTCAAGTGGCCGCCCGATTCTCGTCAACACGCACGACTTCCCAGACCAAGAGCAGGGTAAGGCCGTCCCCTACGGTGTCTATGACATCGCCCGCGACGAGGGCTACGTGAGCGTCGGTGTCTCCGGCGACACGGCGCAGTTCTCGGCGGCGAGCATCCGGGCGTGGTGGAAGCACCTCGGCAAAAAGCGCTACCCGAACGCCAGGGCACTGACGATCACCGCCGACGCGGGCGGCTCCAACAGCTACCGCACCCGTCTGTGGAAGACCGAGCTTCAGCATCTGGCCGACCAAACGGGCCTGCGCCTGCACGTGATGCACTACCCGCCCGGCACGAGCAAGTGGAACAAGATCGAGCACCGCCTGTTTAGCTACATCTCGATCAACTGGCGCGCAAAGCCACTGGTCAGCCGCCAGGTCGTGATCGACCTGATCGCCGCCACGACAACAAGCACCGGCCTGAAGGTATACGCCCGCCTCGATGAGAACAACTACCCCACCAAACTCAAAGTCACCGACCAACAACTCGCCGCCGTGCAACTCGAAGGCGACCACTTCCATCCAGAGTGGAACTACACCATCACCCCATCACTTGAAAAGAAGTGACGCCTAACCGAACGAAGATCGAGCAGACGCTTGGCGTTGACCTCCTTTACTACATACGCGATTACAACGCATATGTTCTGGTGCAGTACAAGCGGCTGCGCAAAGCTAGCAAAGACTGGGAGTTTCGGCCATCCGCCGATGGCAGCTTCTCTGCCGAGCTCGCGCGTATGCGTGCGATAGCCGAACCCTGTAGCGACCAAGGCGACCCAGAGGATCATCGCCTCGGCGACAATTTCTGTTTTATCAAGCTTTGCAAGCCAACCACAAGACTTGCCGCCGCTCCCAGTGGCGAACTTTCGGCGGGTATGTACCTTCCGCTTGACTACTTCGAGAAGCTTGTTGCCACTGGACGTCTGTCCGGCCCACGGGGCGGAGTCGTTTTGCGCTATGACAATGTCGGAAGATGGATGAGCAATAGCTCATTCATATCGCTCGTGGAACGCGCGTGGGTCGGCACACGCCGCCTCACGTCCGGCCAGGTGACCGAGATGGTCAAACGCGCATTGGACGCGGAGCACTCGGTGATACTTGCGGCAGGCCGCATTCCTCCTCCTGGACGGCCGGCAAGCTAGACACATGTCGCACTATCGTGGGGCGATCGTAGTCGCGCGCTACATAGCGTCGTTGCGACTCGATGCGCTCTACTCTGCATCGTCAAGCGACATTGGCCCCACAGTGAAGCCGCGCAGAGCGGTCCACCGCCGATCGCGAGTCCTTCCTACTGCACATGGAGTTCATCGCCCACTCGGGCCGTGACCCCGCGCTGGCGCGGCGCTTCGACAACCGCTCCGCCGCCCTGCGGCAGGCGATCTCAGGCTAGATCGCCGACGTTCAGGAGGAGATCGGGGTCGAACTCCCGCTGCCGCCCGATGACCTCGCTCTCGTCCTGCGCGCGCTCGGCATCGGGCTCGCCGTCGAAGCCCTCGTCAGCTCCGACGCCGTGCGACCCTATCTCTACGGTGACTTCGTCGAGTCACTTGTCGGGCTTCTGAGGGACCGAGGGCCAGCGAGGCTGCAAGCGTCTCGAGGCAGCGGTGATGAGCGCACCTGCCTATGACCGCATCAGCCTCGACTACAGCGAGGTCCGCCGCGCCGAGCATCAGCGAGCACACGAGCGCGGTCAGTGCGTCGTCAGGTACGAACTCGCCTCTTGCCCGACCATCGCCAAGAGGTTGCCCATCGCGACGTTGAAGTCGTCGAGGTGGGTGCCCCACAGCGGGCCCAGCGTTTCCAAGAGCGCTTCGCGCGGATCGTCGGGAGCGGTCCTTGTCAGCTGCAGCCAACTCGCGCCATTGGCTTTCTCACACTGGGCTGAATACTCGCCGGGCGTCGCCACCCACGGGGTCGTCCCTTTCGGCACCTGCACGGACGGTTTGAGCGGTCCGGGGAAGGGCTCGGTCGAGTAGTAGCCAAGCGCTGACCCCGCTTGGCCGTCCTGAACGGGCACGGTCGGGTTTACGCACACCACTTCCGGGTTGGGAATCAGTGCGTTCGTCGCCCGCCCGAAGTACGACCGGGTCGGCGGTTCCTGGAGGAAGCTCGAGAAGGCGATGAGGCAACCCGTCTGCAGCTCGCTTTGGCACGTCGGAATGTGCTCGAAGCTGCCGCCGACGGTCTTGCCTTCCGGCACGATCACGTTCCCGCCGAGCAGGATCGCCGAGACGAGTTTCGCGCGGAGCAGCGGGTTGGGGTCGATCTGTTCTCGGATCAGCTCCGTGAGAATCGCCGCGCCCTGCGAGTCGCCGATCAGCACGAAACCACGACCGTGGTTGTAGTCGGCGAGGTATTCGTCGAACGCACCGACAACGCCGAAATAGGCCGTCACGATTCCTTGCAGAGTTACGCCGCCGGGCGCCGAGATCGCCGCCGTGGTCAGCTGCCGGTAGATCGGCGCGTACACCCGGCAGGCCTGCGAGAACCGCGACGCCTGGTGCACCGCGGCCTGTCTCTCTTCGGCTCCAATCTTGAGGTTGGCGTTCTCGGTGCTCTGGCCGCTCACCGTGCCATACACGTAGAAGCAATCGATCGGCGGCCGCTTGCTCGGCTTGGCGCGTTCCACGTAGCTGGAGCCGTTTGCGAGCTCGACCGTCGTCTGCTCGCGGCTCAGGCACGGGTTGCGCGCGATCCCCGACGCGCAGAGCCAGACCGTGCTGGCGGAGGCCGTCGTGGGCGCCGTCGCCCAGGCGCACAGCGCAGCGGCGGCGAACACCGCGACAGCGACGGCGCTCCATGTCGATCGTTTGACCATCTCCCCCTTCTTCCCGGCGCGATTCCACGGCTTGAAACAATTAGCCGAGCGCGGACGAGTCAAGCAGATTCGCGACTGGAGGGCAAGCCGCCGCGTCGCAGCGGCACCGCGCGGCGCACGACCGCCCCTTGGAGGCGATCAAGCCTCGCCGCGGCCGTCCACGAGCAGCAACAGCAGGCTGATCGCCTCCCCGATCGAGCGAACGACACGTCCCCGGCTCGCGAGGATGAAGTGCTCGACCTGCAGGTTGACGACGGCACCCTCGTTGTCGCCGGCCTGGCGCGTGTCGAGCCGCAGCCCCACGATCGGCTTGCCGAGCGCTGCGGCGAAGCCGATCTCCGCCGCGGTGCCGGAGTCGACGTCAACGCCGTCGAGCACCGCGAGCAGCGCGTCGGCGCGCTGGATGTTGGCGGCATTGGCGGCCCCGAGCCGCCGGTTGATGGCGCGCAACGCTTCGTTGCGCGCTTCGCTCACAGGCAGCGCCAGCGCGGCATCGATTTCGTCACCCGCGTGCGGGTCGGCCCACGGGTCGAGCGGCTCCAGACTCTGCGCACGGATCGCATCGAGCAGCTCGGCCTCGTAGAAGCCGCGCGTGGCAGCCGAGAATCCGAACGGGCTGGCTACGTAGACCGTGACGATCCCGTCACTGTACACACACGCTCGAACGACGCATCGTGCGCGTCGAAGCGGCTACTGTGACAGTGCGATGAGAGCGGGCAGGTTGCATCTGCTTACTCGAGCCGGATCGAGCGGGTTGCGGTGCATGCCGTGAGCTTCGCGGTCGTCGGGTCTGTGATCGCCAGCTACCGGGGCGGCAGCACCTACGCGCCGCTGTACGAAACGTTCGTGATCGTGCCGCTGATCATGCTGATGACGGTCGCGTGCGTGCTGATCGGGCTGTATCTGCGCCGCCGCCACCGCCGTCCCCGGCGTGTCGCCGATCAGTGGCAGGCGTTGGCAGTGATGGGCGAGCTGTGCCCGCATGGCTGGCAGGCCCAGATCACGCTGTATGGCTGGGGCGCGCCGGTCCCGGCCGACGCGCCCCCTTCGCGCGTGCCGTTGGTCGAGCTCGAGTGGACGCAGTTCGACGAGGAGCCCGGCCAGATCGCCGTTGCACGGCGCGTGTGGGCGCCGACGATCAGCGACGCGCTGCAGAGCATGGTCGAGGACCGCCGCACGGACCTGACGCTCGAGCAGATCGAGCAGGCTGCCGCCGAGGAGGACCCCGAATGGGGCGACTGAGCGGCGCCGTCGGCGCCGACTGACGACACCGCCACGGCGCCGCCGCTCGACGCCGGCGACGCTGTCCTGCGTGGGCCCACCGCCGCTGGCACGCCGAACCGGGAGCATGGCGAACCCTTCATGCAGCCCTCAAGTACTCGCGCGCGTCGCCCGATAGGGGTCCATGGCCGCACCGCACAGCTTCGCGGGGCCCACATCCAAAGGGCCAACCTCGGACGCGAGCGAAGCGCTGTAACGGGCGACCACAAGCAATCTGCACCCCCACTAGTTCCCTCGAAACCCGGAGCACGACCATGGAAATAGTCGCGAAGCAGGCAGTCAGGCCCCCGGCACCTGAAGTGCTGGCGACCTGGACGGAGTATCGACGGTCCGGAGATCTCCAGCTTCGTGACCGGCTGGTCTTCACGTTCATGCCGATGGTTCGCTACATCGTCTACCGCAAGGTGCGCGAGGTGCCGGCCCACTGCGACGTCGAGGATTTCCTGTCATGCGGCGTGGAGGCGCTGATCCGTTCGATCGAGCGCTACGACCCCGACAAGGGTGCCACGCTCGAGCAGTACGCGTGGACGCGCATCCACGGCGCCGTGCTCGATGAGCTGCGCCGCCACGACTGGGCGCCACGCTCACTACGCCGCGACGAGCGGACCATAAACACCGCTCGCGAGAGCTTCCTCGCGACGCATGAGCGTCAGCCCAGCCGCGAGGAGCTCGCAGCGGCGGCGGGCATGACGTCGAGCGAACTGACGAGCCGGCTCGACCAGGTCGCGGTGGCTGACGTTGGCTCGCTGAACCGCGCGGTGCGCTCGGACGAGAGCGTGACGATCGAACAGATCGACACGCTCGAGAGCGCCGACAGGGATTGCGATCCGATCGTGCACGCCGAACTCGGCGAAGCCAAGGAGCGCTTCCGCAAGGCGTTCGCGCAGCTGTCCAAGCAGGAGCGCGAAGTGGCGGTGATGCTGTACGTGGAGGAACTGACGCTGCGTGAGATCGGAACCCGTCTCGGCGTCACGGAGAGCCGCATCTCCCAGATCCACACGCGGCTGCGTCGGCGCCTCTACGAACAGCTCTCGGGCGAGCTCGCGCTGTTCAGCGAGCTCAGCTGAGCGCGCAACGCCGAGCGCCCCATCCGCACGGGTGGGCACGTGTACGATTGGCCTCCGTCGCAAACGAGCGTGCCACCGGCCGATGCTCTCCAACGCCGAGCCGCGGCTGGTGAAGAAGCCGGTCGAGATCGATTCCTCGAGCGGGAGGGTGGGCGGGCCGCCAACACATATACGTGGATCCCGTTCGGCGGCGGACGACGCCGCTGTCTGGGAGCGAGCTTCGCTGTACTCGAGATGAAGATCGTGCTTCGAACCGCGCTCGAGCGCTGCGAGCCGGTGGCGGTGACCGCGCGCGGGGAGCGAACCCGCAGGGCAGCATCACGATCAGCCCGGCGCAGGGTGCCCTGCTGGTGCTGCGCCACCGCGGTGCAGCTCAGGCCGCCGGCGGATCGGCGCGGAGCGTCGATCCGCAGGGCATCCAGATGCCCGCCTGAGCACGGCGCCAGCGCCTGCGCAATCATTCCGAGGTGATTCTGCTTGGGGTCAAGGTGGTGCTCGCGCCGAGCTTCGTCGTCGGTGCATCGCTCGTGGCACGCCGTTTCGGCCCGCGCGTCGGCGGGCTGATCGCGGGGCTGCCGGTCGTCGCGGGTCCGATCCTGCTCGCGTACGCGCTCGCGCACGGTCGCGAGTTTGCGGCAACGGCCGCCGCTGGCACGCTGCTCGGTCTCGTGTCGCTGATCGCGTTCGTGGTCGTGTATGCGCGGCTGGCGGGACGCACCTCATGGTGGCTGTGCATGCTCGCCGGCTGGGTGGCGTTCGCCGCCGTGACCGCGGTGTTTGCCGCGGTGAGGCTGCCGGTGGGGGCATCGCTGGTGCTGGCCGGCGTCGCGCTCGCTGCCGGGCTCGCCGCGCTGCCGCGCCCCGGCAGCGAGCCGCAGCCGCAGCCGTCACGTCCGTCGTGGGATCTGCCGATGCGCGCGGCGTGCGCGCTGGCGTTGGTGCTGACGCTGACCGCGGTCGCCGGCTGGCTCGGGCCGCAGCTGAGCGGTCTGCTCGCGCCGTTTCCGATCATCGCGACGGTGTTGGCGATCTTCACGCATACCCAACGCGGCACCGACGAGCTGCTGCGGCTGCAGCGGGGCATGCTCGCCGGCTTTGGCGCGTTCGCGGTCTTTTGCTTCACGCTCGCACTGGCGCTCCGCACGCTCGACACTGGCGCCGCATTCGCGCTGGCGACCGCGCTCGCGCTGATGATCCAGGCGGCTGCGCTGGTACTCGTACCCAAGGAGCCCGTCCCGTTGGCGCCCGTGACCGAGTACTAGGTCGGGACTCCCCCGCCCGCCGGCTGATGGCGGACGCGCTCGCGCACGTCGGCGTAGCGCAGCGCCTCGTACGCGACGAGCGCCACGAGCACGGCGGCCACGATCGCGATCGTCGCGAGCGCGGGCAGCGCGGCGCCGGCAGGTACGAGCGCCAGTAGCGCCACCGCGCACACCAGCCGCCGTCCGCTCAGCGTGTGCATGTTGCGCAGTCTGAACGCGACGTGCGCGAACATGTACATTGCCGCCCCGCCGAGCAGCGCGACGGCCGGCACCAGCTCGAGACGCTCGTCGACCCCGATGATCAGGGCGCGCTTGATGCCGACGGCGATCAGGGCGATGCCGGCGATCATCGGGAAGTGCAGGTAGGAATAGGAGTCGCGCGCGATTTCGTTGCGCTCTCGGCCCTCCGCGGCGCGCGCCAGCCGCCGGGCGGCGATGATCGCGACGACGTCGAAGTACGTCCACCACAGAGCGGCTGCGATCACCACCCCGAGCACCGCCGCGATCACGACGCCCGCGGCGATCGTGGATCTCGCGCCGACGCCGATCGCCACGATCGACTCGCCGAGCGCGATGATCACGATCGCGCCGTGGCGCTCGGCGAAGTGCCCCGGCACGAGCTTCCAGCCCTCTATCCCGAACACAAACGGCCCGCCGACATCGAGCAGCAGCGCGAGACCCCACAGGCCCAGCTGCAGCGCACCGCCGACGAACGCCGCGACGATCAACAGGCCGACGCCGATGGCGGTCGAGCAGGCGAGCCCGAGCACCGAGTGGCGCAGGTTCTCGTCGTCGCGGCTGGCGATCATGAACAGCGCGATGTGAGCGGCGCGCACAGCGGCGTAGGCGCACGCGAACAGGAGCGCCTCCGACCCGAACGCGCCGGGGACGCACAAAGCGGCGACCAGGAACGCGGCCATCGCCGCGAACAGCACCAGGCGGACGATCCCCTCCTCGGGATCGACGACGCTCGTCAGCCACGCGTAGCCGGTCCAAGACCACCACAGCACGCCCAGCGCGAGCAGCCCCTTGAGCATCCCTTCCCACGTGGGGTCGCGGGCGACGAGGGTCGTGCATTGCGTGAGCGCGAGCACGAACACGAGGTCGAAGAACAGCTCGAGCGGCGTCACGCGCTCGCCCTCACGCATCACCGCGCTGACGCGCAGGGCATGATTGGGCTCGTGTACGCTCACGGCTCCATCTTCGCAGCGCCGCCGCTGCGAGCTGGTGGGCGCGGCTGACCGACAGAGCGGGGGCGCCGACGAATGGCCGGCACCCCCGCTCTGCTCGATCAGTGCAGCGACATGTTCGGCTCGCCCGCCGAGTTGAGTCCAGCCGCCGAGGTGGTGCACGTGCCGCCCTTCGGCGCACCCGCGTTGTAGGCCTGGGTCAGGCAGTTGCGCAAGCCCAGCTGCGCCCAGTAGTTCGGGTGGATGTCTTCCTGGATCTCATACGGAGGGAAGATCGCGGTGATCGTGCGAACCTGGTTGAACCACTCGCTCTTGTTCACCGCTTCCGCTGCTTTCCAGTTGGCGAGCCCCTCTTCCTCCAGCAGCCCCACGCCCTTGTCGCAGAGCCGGTGGCTGTTGAACGCGGAGCTCAGTTCCATGGTCTTGACGTTCGAGAGGCCGGTTGCCGTCGCCGCGCCGAGAACTGTGCTGTCGATCGTCGGCAGCATCGTCGCGTCGGCGTAGTTCGCGTCCTTGTTCCAGAAGCCGCAACCGCCGGTGGTCTGCCTGCTGTAGCCGCTCTGGGGGTAGCGGAATTCCGATCCGTTGGGAATCGGCGACGGGTAGTCCTGCACGAGGATCGTGTACTGCGACGCCGTGTAGCCGGCATTGCTCATCGCGGTTGCGACGTTCTCGATCGCGATCTCGATTTCGCCCTTCACCTTCGAGACGTTGCTCGCGCTGAAGTTGTTGGTCACCGAGCTTTCTTCGCTGCAGTAGAAGTCGTAGAAGATGGTCGACTCGAGGAAGTCCTCGATGCACGTCTGCACGATGCCGGCGAAGTTGAAGTTGTTGCCGCCGATCGAGATTGCAACGAGCTCGACGTTGTGGGCGGCGGCGAAGTGCTGGAGCATCAACGCCTGCCCTTCGTGTCCGCCCGAGTTGTAGAAGTCGAGGCCAGGCTTGAACAGCCCTTCGGTGGTGAAGCTCGACGTCTTCGCGCCTGAGCACGCGAGGTTCTCGCCGTCGACGCCGCCGCCGACGTAGACCTCGGCGGACTTCGAGCGGTGGCAGCCTTCGATCGCTTCGCTCGAGCCGTTGTCGTCGTAGGCGCTCGCACCGAGCGCGTCGATCTTGGATGAGCTTTCGTTGGTGTTGCCTGCCCAGCGACCTGCCTCGCCGGAGATGAACGAGTCTCCGAGACTGACCGTGTACGACGTGCCGTTACCGGGCCCTTCCGCGTGCGCCACACCCGCCAGCGAGCCGAGGCTGTAGACGAGCATCGCCGCGGTCAGCACGGCGGCAATGAGCACGGCACAGCCGCTGCTTCGATCCGTGATCGAGCGCTGCATCAAGCGATCCTCTCTCTCCCGCGCCGCCCGCAGCGGCGCTGTCGAGCCGACCCTAACGCCTAGCTGTACGGCCGGTCAATCGGACGATCAGCTGGCGCGCAAAACGAGTGCGACCAGGGCAGCCGCCGTCTCCGACTAGGAGCCGCCGTCGCTGGCGGCGCGCGCGGGCGCCTCGCCCCACAGCTGCTCGAGCCGGTAGAACTCGCGCGTCTCGGGCGTGAAGATGTGTACGACGACGTCGAGGTAGTCCATCAGGATCCAGCCAGCCTGCGCCGAGCCCTCAACCCGCCGTGGCAGCGTGCCATGCTCCCGCTTGAGCCCATCGTGGATGCCGTCGTGGATCGCTTTCGCCTGACGCGCGGTGTTTCCGGAACAGACGAGGAAGTAGTCGGTGTAGCCGAGCACGCCGCGCAGGTCGAGCTCGACCACGTCGATCGCCTTCTTGTCCGCGGCGTAGCGGGCGATCTCGCCGACGAGCTGCTCACCCTGCATCAAGCGATCGCCCCGGCGCGCGCCCGGTACAGGCCATTTTCTTCGATGTAGCGGGCGACGGCCGCTCCGACCAGCTCCTCGATCGCTTCCCCGTGAGCGACGCGCTCGCGCACGAGCGAGGAGGACACCGCGACCGCGGGCATCTCCAGAAAGCGCACCCTCGCCCCCTCGGGCGTGTCGAGCCCGCGCTCGTGTCCGGCACCGGCGCGCGCGGCGACCGCGAGCTGCGCCAGCTCGAGCAGTCGCTGGGGCTCTCGCCAGGAGCTGATCGTCTGGGCGGTGTCGGCTCCCAGGATCAGCGTGAGCGCGGCGTCGGGATCGCTGGCATGTATGGCGGTCAAGCTATCCACGGTATAGGACAGGCCGCCACGCTCAAGCTCTACGTCGCACACGGCGAGTCCCTCGACGTCCTCGATCGCCAGCTGGCACATGCGCAGCCGGTGCACGGGACCGGGATCCTGCGCAGCTGACGCGTGCGCGGCGCCTGACTTGTGCGGGGCTGTGTGCGCGGGCACCAGCAGCACGCGGTCGAGCGCGAGCCCGTCGAGCGCGTGGCGGGCGAGAGCGATGTGCCCGACGTGAGGCGGGTTGAACGTACCGCCGAGGATGCCGAGCGCTCGCGCGCCTGGGCCGCCGGCGCTCACGCGCGGACGTGCCCGTCGCCTTCGACGAGGTACTTGAACGTGCACAGCTCGCGCAGCCCGATCGGGCCGCGAGCGTGCAGCTTCTGCGTCGAGTTGCCGATCTCGGCGCCCATTCCGAACTCGCCCCCGTCGGTGAAGCGGGTCGAGGCGTTGACGTACACGCACGCGGCGTCGACGCCGGCCTGGAACGCACGCGCGGCGGCGGTGTCGCGCGTGACGATCGCCTCGGAGTGACCGCTTCCGTAGCGGCCGATGTGCTCGATCGCCTCCCCCACGGAGTCGACCACTCGGGCGGCGATGATCGGCGCGAGGTACTCGCCCGCCCAGTCATCCTCGGTTGCGTCTTCGATCTCTAGATCCGGGACCGCGCGGCTGCCGGCGATCGCTTCGTGGGTACGGTCGTCGGCGCGTACCTCGACTTCGGCGGCGGCCAGCGCGCTGAGCACGCGCGGAAGGAACTCAGCGGCGACGCGCTCGTGCACGAGCAGCGTCTCGACGGCGTTGCAGACGCCGGGGCGCTGGGTCTTGGCGTTGAGCACGATCGCCTCTGCCTGGTCGAGGTCAGCGCCGGCGTCGACATAGACGTGACAGTTGCCGGACGCGGCGTAGATCACGGGCACGGTGGCCACCGCCTGTAGCGCCTGCTTGAGGCCCTCGCCGCCGCGGGGAATGATCAGGTCGACACTGTCGCTCTGGGTCGCGAGCTCGGCGAGCTCCTCGCGACCGCCGCCGCTGACGAGACTCACGCAGCCGTCCGGCAGCCCGGCCGCGACCGCCGCCTCGGCGGCGATCCGGGCGAGTGCGGCGTTGGAGTGCGTCGCCGAGGAGGAGCCGCGCAAGACGATCGCGTTGCCCGCCTTCAGGCACAGCGCGGCGGCGTCGATCGTGACGTTGGGGCGTGCCTCGTAGACGACCGCGATCACACCGAGCGGCACGCGGACCTTGCGCACGTCCAGCCCGTTCGGCAGGCGCCGGCCGTCGATCACCTCGCCGACGGGGTCCGCGAGCGCCGCGATCTGGCGCACGGCGCCCGTGATCGCACCGACACGCGCGTCGTCCAGGCGCAGCCGGTCGAGCAGCGCTTCGCCGATGTCGGCTTCGCGCGCGAGCTCCATGTCACGGGCGTTCGCCGCGAGGAGCTCCTCGGTCCGGCGCTCGAGCGCCGCCGCGATCGCCTCGAGCGCCGCGTCCTTGACGGCAGTGTCGGTCTGCGCAAGCGCGCGCGAAGCGCGCTTCGCAGCGCGGCACGTGTCGGCTACGGATGAGACGGCGATCGCCATTGACCTACAGGGTACGACAGGGCAGTGGGCGGACGGAGCCGGTCTGCACCGCCGTCAGTCGACGACGAGGTAGTCGCGGTGGACCGCCTCGTCGGTTGCGCGCGGCAGAATCTCGCGCACGGCGTCCGACTTGAGGCCGATGACACGGCGCAGCTCGGCGGCGGAGTAGCTGCAGATGCCCTTCGCGAGCGTGCGCCCGTGCGCTCCATCGCCGTCTGGAGGCGCCGCGATGTCGACGGCGTCGCCGGCGTCGAAATCGCCGAGCACATCGACGACGCCGACGGGCAGCAGGCTGGCGCTGCCCTCGAGCACGGCGCGAACCGCTCCGGCGTCGATCATGAGCGTGCCGCGCGAGGGCTTGGCGTACTTGAGCCACAGCTTGAAGCTCGAGTAGCGCGCCTCGCGCGCAGCGAAGCGAGTGCCCTCCCGCTCGCCCGCGAGCACCGCATGCAGCGCGTCGGGACGCACGCCGTTGCAGATGACGGTGGGGATCCCTGCAGCGGTGGCCATCTCCGCGGCGACGACCTTCGAGCGCATGCCGCCGGAGCCGAGCGGCGAGGTCGTGTGCCCGATCTCGAGGTCCTCGAGCACGCCGAAATCATCCACGGTGGAGACGATCCTGGCGTCGGGATGCAGCCGCGGATCGGCGGTGTAGAGCCCGTCGATTTCGGTCAGCAGGATCAGCTCGTCCGCGGCCACCAGCACCGCCACCTGGGCCGCCAGGAAGTCGTTGTCGCCGAAGGAGATCTCGTCGGTGGCGGTCGTGTCGTTCTCGTTGATCACCGGCAGCACGCGCCATTCGAGCAGCGTGCTCAAGGTCTGGCGGGCGTTCAGGTAGTGGGTACGGGCGCTCATGTCGAAGAACGTCAGCAGCACCTGCGCGCTCGTGACGTCGCGCTCGCGCAGCAGCTCGTCGTAGATGCGGTACAGCTTCCCCTGGCCGACCGCGCTGGCGGCCTGCAGCGCGCCGATCGTGGTCGGTCGCTGGGGCAGTCGCATGACGCGCATTCCCCGTGCGATCGCGCCGCTGGTGACGACGATCACCTCGGCGCCCTCGCGGTGCAGGTCGGCGAGCTGGTCGCAGACGCCCGCGAGCACGTCCATGCGCGGCTTGCCGTCGCTGTCCGCCACGACGCTCGACCCGAGCTTGATGACCACGCGTCTCATCGGCGTGACGGAGCGTAGACGTTCAGTGCGCGGCGCCTGGGTCGAGCCCTCTGCGCCGGCGGGCGAGTTCGAGCGATTCCAGGTCCACCACGTCCTGCGGGCGGCCGGCGGCACGCTTCATGGCGATCAGGTCGTCAATCGAGGCCACGCGAACGCCGAACCCGCCGAGATCGACCTCGTCGGCCCTGCGCCGCAGTGCGGCGTAGCCGGGCGAGCCGTCGGGTTCGACGAGCAGGTCGAGTCCGCCGTCGGCCGTGGTGAGCGTCAGGATTCGCGTGTGTCGGAGCGCACGACCGTCTGGAATGAACGGCAGATCCTCATCGACACCGCGCAGCCTCGCGCCGAGCTCGACCAACACAGCAACCATGCGGTCGAGGTTCTCTTGCTCCAGCGCGTAACAGATATCGAGGTCACTGGTGAACCGGGGGCTTCCCTGGAGGATCACCGCGACACCGCCGATGATCACGAAGTCGATGCCGCGCTCGGTCAGGCGCTGCAACAGCGCGCGCAGCCTGAACTCGGGTGGGCCAGGCCATGGGTCAGGCGCGCTCACCGCGACTCCTGGCTCCCGCGAGTGCCAGCATCCGCGCCTGCAGATACATCGTTTCGATGCCGCGAACCCGCTCTGCGGGCGTGAGCTCCAGTTGTTGGCGGATGAGACTCTCGTCCACGCCCGGGTGCCAGGCGGGAGCGTCCAGCGCCAAGCGGTGCCCGGTTGCCCACAGCGCCTTCTCGAGCGTCGCCACCGTTGGATTCGCGCCCACTGCCTCAAGTCTGGCGACAGCCGCTTGGCTGACTCCGAGCCGGCGGCCCAGCTCTGCCTGAGTCAGCGCCGCTCGATCGCGCGCTTCTTTGAGCAGTGAGGCTGAGGCAGACATGCCGCAATCATAACATATAAGTTATACTCTGTTGTCGTTCAGATCTCGTGCGGATCCAGCTCGAAGGTGACGCCCGCGATCTCGATCTCGTCGCCCGGCTCGAAGCCCTCGGCCTCGAGCGCGCTCAACACGCCGATCCTGCGCAGCCTGCCCTCGAGGTATGCCATCGCGTCTTCGTTCTCGATGTCAAAGCGCTGGAGCAGCCGCTCGATTCCCCTGCCCCTGACCGCGAACGCGCCCTCCCCGAGCCGCTCGACGCTGAAGCCCCTGCCCACCGCCGGGCGGAACACCATGTGCTCGGCGAGCTGCGGCTCCTGCGACGCGTTCCCGTGCAGCTGCTCTGTCACACCCTCAGGCGCCGTGGTCGGCGCATCGGGAACGGTTCGCATCAGCAGCTCGCCGAGCTCGCGCACGCCCGCGCCGGTCGCGCTTGAGGTGGCGAGCACGGGAACATCGGGGCCGAGGCGGCGCTGCCACTCCTCGACCGCCGTCTGAGCCTGCTCGGAGCTCAGCAGATCGATCTTCGACAGGGCGAGCACGCGCGGCAGCCGCGCAAGGCGCTCGTCGTGGGCCGCCAGCTCGCGCTCGATCGTTGCGTAATTGCTGACGGCGTCTGCGTCCTCGCCCATCGACAGCTTGGGGGCCACGTCCAGCACGTGCACCAGCAGCCGGGTGCGCTCGACGTGCGCCAGGAAGTCGTGCCCGAGACCGGCACCCTCGCTTGCGCCTTCGATCAGACCGGGGATGTCCGCGACGACGAGCTGGCGCTCTTCGCCTTCGAGCACGCCGAGCACCGGTGAGAGTGTCGTGAAGGGATAGCTGGCGACCTTCGGCGCAGCGCGCGTGAGACGCGCCAGCAACGAGGACTTGCCGGCGTTGGGAAGGCCGACGAGGCCCACATCTGCGAGCAGCTTGAGCGCCAACTCCAGCCATCCCTCCTCGCCCACGAGGCCCCGCTCGGCGAAGCGCGGCGCCTGGCGGGTGGGGGTCGCGAAGCGCTTGTTGCCCTTGCCGCCACCCCCGCCGCGCGCGATCGTGGCGCTCTGCCCGTGGCTCAGCAGCTCCCAGCGTCGGCCGAGCAGGTCCTCGGCCGCTGACTCGCCGCCGTGTTCAGCCTCGGGGAGCGAGGCGCCGCCGGCGCGCGCTGCTGGCACGCCGAGGATCTGCGTGCCGGGCGGCACCCTGAGCGTGAGCGTCTGCCCTTCGGCGCCGTGACGCAGCGCCCCCGAGCCGTGCCCCCCGCGTCCGGCACGGTAATGGCTCCTGCGCTTATAGCTCTGCAGATCGCGCAGCGAATCATCGCACACGACGAGCACGTCGCCGCCGCGCCCACCGTCGCCGCCGTCGGGACCGCCACGCGGGACGTGCGCTTCGCGGCGGAAGCTCATGCAGCCGTCGCCGCCGGCGCCTGCCTGGACAAAGATCCTCGCGCAATCGTGAAGCACGCGACCATCGTGACAGCCGCGGTCATGCTCGCGGTCTCACAGCCACCGCACGTGGACGTCAGCGAGATCGTGATGCGACCGACGGCCAGACCAAACGGGCTAGCCGGCGTCCGGCAGCACACTGACGACGCGACCGCGCCAGCCACTCGTGAACTGCACGGTGCCGGCGGCGCGCGCGTAGAGCGTGTCGTCTTTGCCGATGCCCACGCCCGCACCTGGCTTGAAGCGGGTGCCGCGCTGGCGCACGATGATCTCGCCGCCGGTGACGGTCTCACCGGCGAAGGTCTTGACGCCGAGTCGCTGGGCGTTCGAGTCGCGGCCGTTGCGGCTCGAGCCGAGCCCCTTCTTATGAGCCATCTGCAGTCGTCTCCTTGCCCGCGTCGGGCGTCTCGGTGGGAGCGTCAGCCGCTTTGGCTTTGCTCGCTTTGGCAGCGACTTTCTTCGCTCCGGCGCTGATCTCGGTGACCTCGATCCGGGTCAGCTCCTGGCGGTGGCCGGTGCGCCGTTTGTAGCCGCGCTTGGGCTTGAACTTGAACACGCGCAGCTTCTCGCCGCGGACGTGCTCGACGACCTTGGCGGTGACCTTCACGTTCGCCAGGCCCGCGGCGTCGAACACGGCCTCGTCAGAGCGGTAGAGCATCGGCTCGAGCGCGACGTCGGCGCCCTCGGCTGCGGGCAGGCGCTCGACGAGCAGGGTCTGTCCTCGCTCAACGCGGTATTGCTTGCCGCCGGTCTTCACGATCGCGTACATGTCTGTGGTTCTCGATTTCTGTGGCTTGTGGCTACGCCCTTGCCGACGCTCGCCGGCGCGGGTGCTCGCCTACTCTGGAGTGGCCTTGGCCTTGGCAGCCGAACGGCGTCGCCCGCCCCTGCGGCCACGACGCCGAGGTTTGGATTGTAGGCCATCCTCGCCGACCCCGTCCTCGGGCGACTCGGCGGCCTCGAGCGCGCCGGCCGCCGCTTCCTGCTCGGGCTCGGAGTTGATCGCGGTCGAGGACTCGCTCAGCCCGGCTTCGCGCCGTGCCTCGGCGTCCTCGCTGTCGACAGGCGCGCGATGGCGGCGACCGCGGGACTCGCCGCCGCCTGAGGCGCCGGCGCCGGCGCTCGAACGCCGTTTGCCGCGCCCGCCGGCGCGCGAGTCGGTCGGACGCGCGGGTGCGCTGACCACCTCACCCGACTCGTCGAGCAGCAGCGCGCTCGCCGCCGTGCGCCCGACCTGGTCGATGCGCACCATTCGCTTCTCGCCCACGTAGGCGGAGGCGCCGGCGATCGAGATGATGTAGCCGTCGATTTTGGCAACCGCGTCGTCAACGTCGTACATGTGCGGCTCGACGATCTCGACCAGGACCTCATCTCCCTGCCGGAACGGCAGCGCGCGCTCCTCGACCTGCTCGCGGGTGCCCATGAACGTGATCGCGAAGTGGTCGAGCGTCAGCCCTTCGGAGCCCTCGAACAGGAACGACTTGCCGGTGTCGGCCTCGAGCGCGTGCAGCACGCGCGAGCCGTGGCCGGTGAACTGGGTGCTCACGCGTGGGTTGATCTGCACGAGGAACGCCTCGTCGTCGGGGTGCTCGAGGGCGACGTCGCGCAGCTTGCGCTCGAATTCGATCGCGATCGTCTCCTCCGAGCGGATCACGCCCTCGCCCTCGCATGTCGGGCACGGGCTGCTCATGATCTCGCGTACGCCCTCCGTGACGTTCTGGCGCGTCATCTCGACCAGCCCCAGCTTGGATATCTCGGCGGTGAAGGTCTTCGTACGGTCCTCGTCGAGCGTCTTGCGCAGCGTCTTCATGACCGCGTCGCGGTTGCGCGCCCGCGCCATGTCGATGAAGTCGATGACGATGATGCCGCCGATGTCGCGCAGCCGCAACTGGTTGACGACCTCCTCAGCGGCCTCGAGGTTGGTCTTGGTGATCGTGTCCTCGAGCCCGGCTCCCTTGCCGCGGCCGATGAAGCTGCCGGAGTTGACGTCGATCACCGTCAGCGCCTCGGCGTAATCGACTATCAGGTAACCGCCGCTGGGCAGATCGACGCGCCTGGAGAGCACGCCCTCGATCGCCTTGTCGACCGCGTAGGCCTCGAACAGCGGCTCGGGCTCCTGCCACAACTCGACCCGCTCCACGAGCTCGGGGGCGGTGCGCGTGAAGAACGACACGAGGCGGTGGTACTGCTGCTCATCGTCGACTACCGCGCGCTCGAAGTGCGCGGAGAAGATGTCGCGCACGACGCGCACGGAGAGGTCGGCCTCCTGGAAGACGAGATCCGGCGCGGTGGTCTCCTCGACGCGTTTGACGAGCACCTCGTGCAGCTTGTTCAGGTACTTGAGCTCGCGCTCGAAGTCCTCGCGCTTGGCGCCGTGAGCGGCGGTGCGCACGATCACGCCGCCGCCGTCGATCGCGAGGTTCGCCGTCTGACGACGCAGCCGTTCGCGCTCGCGGTCCTCCAGGCGGCGCGACACGCCGACGCCCTCTCCGGTCGGCGCGTACACCATGTAGCGCCCGGCGATCGTCAGCTCCATCGACAGACGCGCGCCCTTGGTCTTGAGCGGGTCCTTGACGACCTGTACGACGATCTCCTGGCCGGGCTTGAGCAGGTCGGCGATCTTGCGCCCGCCACCGCCACCACGTCCGCGCTTGGGGGTCTCGACACCCGGCAGCACGATCTCGTCGACGTGCAGGAAGCCGTTCTTCTCGAGGCCGATGTCCACGAACGCGGCCTCGAGGCCGGGCAGCACGTTGTCGACCTTGCCCTTGTAGATGTTGCCGACGATCGAGCGTTGCCCGCGACGCTCTATGTAGAGCTCAGCAACGCGATAGCCCTCCTTCAAGCCGCCGCCGCGCTTGCGGGCGTTGGCGGCCCTGCTGGCCGATTTCCGGTCGGCAGCGGAGGACGAGCGCGAGGCGGCGGGCGTTCCGCTCGCCTCCAGAAGCGCCACGCGCGTCTCCGCGCGATCGACGCTGACAAGCACTTGCTTTTTCAATTTGATCCAGTCTTTCGGTATGGGAACAGGCCGAGCATCCGGCAGGCTGGCGCCGGGGCGGCGAGCCTGCGCGCACCCGGAGCGCCCGGCAGAGAGCCCCGCGCGCGAGTTGGCGCTGGCGGTCTGGTTGGGGATGCTCGGCGAACATTCGTGTCTAGTAGCGCAGTACGCGACCCTTCAGTGCTGCAGAGGTGCGCGCCTGGACATAGATCGATTGGAGTAGGCCGACGCCGAGCAGGGTGGCGATCACCGACGAGCCGCCGTAGCTCATGAGCGGTAGCGTGACGCCGGTGATGGGCATGATCCCAATTGTCATCCCTACGTTGACGAAGACCTGAAACATGAGCATAGCTGCTACGCCGGCCGCGATCAGCGAGCCGAACAGGTCCTTGGCCATCACGAGCACGCGCAGCGTCCGCGAGATCAGCAGCGCGTACAGGAGCAGGATCAGCCCGGCGCCTACGAAGCCGTACTTTTCGCCGACGGCGGCGAACACGAAGTCCGTATCGCTCTCCGGCACGAAGCCGTAGGAGACCTGGCCACCGTGGACGCCGCGGCCCGTCTTGCCGCCCGAGCCGATCGCGATCTTCGACTCTTCCTGCTGGTAGGAGGGGTCCGTCGCTTCCGTACCTTCCTTGGGTTCCTTGCCTTCCGCCGCTTCCTTCGCTTCGGTGGCTTCCTTCTGCGCGCGCGAGGACGGTGAGGACGGATGCAGGAAGGCCGTCAGGCGTTCGGTCTGGTATGGCTTGAGCACCTTCACGCCGACGGCCGGGCCGGCCACCAGCACGAACGCGACCGCAACGCACACGAGCCCCGCGAGCGCGGCCAGGTGGCGCCAGGAGGTGCCGGCGACGAACAGCAGCATGCACGCGATCGTCATGTACACCAGCCCCGAGCCGAGGTCCGGCTGTGCGATCACGAAGATCGTCGGCACGAGCGCCGCAATCAGCACGCGCACCGTCGTGTCACGCGATCGCAGCTGCCGTGCGCGCTCGACGATGAACGCCGACAGCGACACGATCAGCAGCACCTTGCCGAGCTCGGAGGCCTGAAAGGAGAACAGCGGGAAGTTGATCGAGCGGATCGCGCCGTTGGCCCCGTGCCCGAGCCCCAGCACCGCGAGGATGCTCACGATCAACGCCGCGTAGATCACGTTTTTGTACCGGCGCAGATGGCCGTAATCGAGACGCGACAGGCCCAGCATGGCCACGAATCCGATCGCCAGATAGACCGTCTGTCGAACGACGTAGTAGTGGGACCCGCCGGGAAGATCGCGCGTGGCCGCAGGGAGCGTGAGGATCGAGCCGACGCCGAGTCCGATCACGGCGAGCGTCAGCAGCGGGTCCAGCGGCAGGCGCAGCGTGCGCGCCGGCGCCGCCGGCGTCTCGTCGGGAACGGTGATCGGGCTGAGCGGGCTCAAAACGTCTTGGACGTGCCGGCGACGAACTTCTTCGGCTTTCCGTACCACTGCGAGGCGATCAGGCGAGCGATCGGGGCCGCGGTTTCGGCGCCGAAGCCGCCTTCCTCGACGGTCACCGCGATGACGATCGGGCGCTGCGCGCTACCGAGATAGCACATGTACCAGGACTGTTCCACATGTCCGGCGCGTTCCGCCGTACCCGTCTTGCCGAAGACCGGGTCTTCCGCCTGGTTCCAGCCGACCCACACCGGCGTCGAGGTGCCGCCGGGCGCGGTCGCGGCCTCGTGGATACCTTCCATTACCAGGCTGAGGTCTTCGTCGTTGAGCTGCACGTGGCGGCTGGGGAAGTGCAACGTCTGCACCAGCGTGCCGTTGGCTTCGTCGATCTGCTTGCCGAGGTGCGGGGTCACGACGGTGCCGCTACCGCCGTTGCGGTAGGCGTTGGCCAGCGTCGAATAGGCGACGGCCATCTGCAGCGGGTCGGTCAAGAGCTCTCCCTGTCCGACCGCGAGATCCATGTTGTAGCCGACTGTCCACGGCGCGCCGGGTTCGGCGACGATGTAGCAGCGGTGTCCGTGGTGCTCGCGCTCACATTTGGCTTCGAGCGCGTTCTCTTCGGCCAGCCAGCTGCGGCTTGGGATCACGCCGGAAAACTCGCTCGGCAGGTCGATGCCGGTCGGCTCCCCCACCCCCAGTTCGCGCGCCTTGCGCTGGATGACTTCGCCGCCGTGTTCGTTGGCGAGCTTGCCGACCGTGAAGAAGTAGGTGTCCGAGGACTCCTTCAGCGCTTCCACAAGCGTCGCGTTCCCGTATTCGGCGTGCCCGGCGTTGCAGAACGGCTCGGTCGAGACGAAGATGCACTGCCCCGCCCCGAGCCCCTCGCTTGGCGTGATCACGCCGGCTTCCAGCGCCGCCATCGCGGTGATCGGCTTGAAGGTCGAGCCGGTCGGGTATTCGCCTTCGTCGGCGAGATCCGTGAGTCGGCCGGGTTCTTCGCCGTGGCGGCCGGTGAGCTCATTGTATTCGGCGTAGGTCAGCGGTTTGGCGAACTTGTTGGGATCGAAGCTCGGCGAGGAGCCGATCGCGAGCACTTCGCCGTTGAGCGGATCGATCGCGACGAAGGCTCCGGCGATCGCCGGTTTGCCGCCGGCACGCGCGTGTTCCATGCCTTCCAGCAGCGCCTTTTCGCTCGCTTTCTGCAGGCCGAGGTCGAGCGTCGTCTGCAAGGTGTGACCGGCGTGCGGCGGAATCGGTGCGAGTTTGCTCGGAACCGGCTGACCTTCTGCGTTGACCGCGACGCGCTGCTCACCGGGCACGCCGCGCAGGTAGCGGTCGTAGTAGTACTCGAGTCCCGCCTGACCGACGACGGTGCCCTGCTTGACGCCCTGGAATGGGCGCATCTTCAGCTCCGGTTCGGTGACCTGGCCGACGTAGCCGATCACCTGCGCGGCCATTTCGCCGAACGGGTATTCGCGAATCGACACCGGTTCCTGCACGACCCCCGGGAATTCGCTGGCGCGCTCGCCGAGCACCGTCAGGGCTCCACGTCCTCCGGCGGTCTTGATCGTGACGTGCGCGTACGGAATCGCCGTGATGCCCTCGACGACGCGTTCGTCGATCTTGCGGGGGCTGACGTCGATCACCCGGCCGAGGCGCCTGAACAGCTGCTCGAGCGCAACCGCCGAGCCCGGCAGTCGCGGCACCGCGATCCGCGGCGGGCCGGTGGCGCTACGCAGTCGATCGAGCTCCAGCCGCTGCGCGTGCGAGAGATGCCGAACACCGCCGAGCGCTGTCTCGTAGCGCGACAGCTGCGCAACCGCCTTACGACGCACGGCTTCGGCGTTGAACAGGCTCGCCTGGTATGCGGCGACCTGCGGCGCGATGCCGGGAGGCAGCTCATCGGGAACGATCTGCACCGCGTTGGTGACGGTGCTGCCAACGATCGGCTGACCGTTGCGGTCGAGGATCTCCCCGCGCGGGGCCGGAATCGGCAGGTGGCGCGCCTGGTTGGCGTCGGCCTGTGTCACGTACTGTTCGCCGGAGAGGACCTGCAGGTACCAGAGTCGGAAGAAGATCACCCCGAACATCACCATCGCCACGCCGCCGATGATCGCCACGCGCAGCGCCAGCTGGGGCGAGACGGGGATGCGCGGGTCCCGCGGCCGAACCGGCTCGATCGCGGTCATGGCTTGATCAGCGGGCTCAACCCGCCGGTCGTGTAGGAGCGTCGGCGCCGGCGCCGACGCGGATCCTCGGGCAGAGCGCTGTCGAGGACGCGCCGCATCGAGCGCCCACATCGGCAGCGCGACGACCGTGTTGACGAGCACCCCGAGCACGATCTGGCGGAGCAGCTCGAAGCTGACGGGCGCGTCCACGCCGAGCATGAACTCCATCAGCGAGTAGCCGAACAGCGACACAGCCGACGCTGCCGCCCCGACGAGCAGCGGCGTCAACGCCGCCTGCGGGTCGCGCAGCTCGCGCAGCCTGCCGCACCAGTAGCCGACCAGCGTGAAGATCGAGCGAGCTCAGACCGAGCGTCTGCAGGAGCGCGAGATCGACCAGCAGTCCGACCGCGAAGCCGGTCGCGGCGCCGATCGTCGAGCCGCACAGCAGCCCGACGAACGCGACCAGCAGCGAGCACAAATCGGCGTTGACGCCGAACACCGGGAGCTCGGAGACGACGCCGATCTGGAAGAAGACGACGATCAACGCGAACCCCGTCAGCCGCGGCAACAGCGAGCTGGAGGCGGCGCCGTTCATTCACCCACCTTGGTCGAGGCGAGCTGTTCGCCGGTGTTGGTCGTGGTCGTGCTCTGTCCCGCCGACAGGCTCGCAGCGAGGCTGCTGAGATTCGCCGGCCGCGTGCGCGCGCCCGCCGTCAGCACCTGGACGATGTCGAGGTTGTGCAGGTTGGCGATCGGCTGCACGTTGACGGACTCGTAAGCGCTTTCTTCGTTGACCGATGTCACCTGTCCGATCAGGATGCCTGGCGGGTACAGCGATTCGTCGTTGCGAGACGGTTCCGGAGGTGACGACGTATTCGCCGGGATTGGGCCGGTAGTTGGCCGGCAGGTACTGCAGCAGCAGGTCGTTCGGTTCGCCCACCTTCGGCTGCACGATGCCCGGTCGCGGTGTTGGCGCCGATCCGCGCGGAGACGCCCATCGAGCTGTCGGTGATGAGGTCCACCTGCGCGCCGTCGGGGACGACCTGTCGCGACCTTGCCGACGAGCCCTTCGCCGTTGATGACCGGGTCGTTGACGCGGACGCCGGCGGATTCGCCCTTGTCGATGTTGACCGTCGAGTACCAGAGGTTCGGGGATTTTGCCCACGACCGTGGCCGTCACCGGGTGATAGTCGTTGACTCCGAGCTGGTCGAGGTGATAGCAGCGACGGCCAGCTCGTGATAGTTGCGTTTTTCGGCCTGATCGGCGACCAGCTCGCGACGCAGCTGCTCGTTCTGCTTGCAGCAGTTCGTTGCGCTGGCTTTTCGCGTGCAGCGTGTCGCCGAACCAGCCGAACAGGTCGCGCACCGGCTTCAGGGCCTTGTTCGCGCCGTCCTGGATCGGCGAGACGATCGTCAGGAAGTCGCGCTGCACGCCGTGCAGGCGTCCATTGCCGGAGCCTCGCCGAAGTAGGCGGTCAGGAGCAGCAGGGAGAGCACGACGAGCAGCACGAGCACCGCCCGTCGACGCCGAACCGTCTTGTCGTGCACCGATCTTTACCTTCCGAAGCGTTCAGGGCACAGAGTACCCACGGCGCGGGCGGCAGGCACGGGCGCGCGTGGCCGGGCGGGCGACGGCGGGTGGTGATCCCATCAACGGCGGCGCGGCTCACCGGCGGCGCCGGTTGCGTGAGGTGCGGTTCGAGCGGTGGATCGCCTCGAACTCCTCCAGCGAGCGGCCCGAGCCGACCGCCACGCACGTCAGCGGCGACTCGGCCAGATGCGCCGGCATCTGCGTCTCCTCGCGCAGGCGCTCGTCGAGGCCCTGCAGCAGCGAGCCGCCGCCGGCGAGCATGATGCCGCGGTCCATGATGTCCGAGGCCAGCTCGGGAGGCGTGCGGTCGAGCGTCTCCTTGACGGCGTCGATGATCTGCGTCGAGCGGCTCCTCGAGCGCCTGGCGGATCTCCTCGCTGGTCAGCACCACCGTCTTGGGCAGCCCGGCGACCATGTCGCGCCCGCGGATCTCCGCCTGCAGCTCCTCGGACATCGGGCACGCCGAGCCGATCTCGAGCTTCAGCTCCTCAGCGGTCTGCTGGCCGATCAGCAGCTTGTACTCCTTCTTGGCGTAGTTGATGATCGCCTCGTCCATCTCGTCGCCGCCGACGCGAATCGACTGCGAGACGACGATGCCGCCGAGCGAGATCACCGCGACCTCGGACGTGCCGCCGCCGATGTCCACGACCATCGAGCCGGTCGGCTCGCCGACCGGCAGGCCGGCGCCGATCGCCGCCGCCATCGGCTCCTCGATCAGGTAGGCAGTGCGCGCGCCCGCCGACAGGCACGCCTCCTCGACCGCGCGCTTCTCGACGCCGGTCACGCCCGAGGGCACGCACACGACCACGCGCGGGTGCGCCCAGCGGTTCTGGTGGACCTTCTGGATGAAGTGCCTGAGCATCTGCTCGGTCACGTCGAAGTCCGCGATCACGCCGTCCTTCAGCGGGCGGATCGCCTGGATCGTGCCGGGCGTGCGCCCGAGCATGCGCTTGGCCTCGATCCCGACCGCGTGCACTTCGCCGGTGCGCGAGTCGATCGCGACGACGCTCGGCTCCGACAGCACGATGCCGCGCCCGCGCACGTACACGAGCGTGTTGGCGGTCCCGAGGTCGACCGCCATGTCGCGGCCGCCGAAGCCTGTCAGATAGCTGAAGATGCCCATATAGAGAGAAGGAGCACGCTCGTATCCGGTCCAGCGCCGCGATCGATCGAAGATCGGCCTGCGAAGCGTTCGGTGGCCTGCGCTCGTCGGGGCGTACCCGCGGGCGGCAGTCTAGCGAACTGCCCGTCCGAGCCCGACCACGATGCGTGGCACTTGCAGGCACTTGCTGCGAGCCGCTCAGCCGCACGAGCAGCTCCGGATAGAGCTCGCAGCAGCGTCGCCAGCGGCAGGCCGACGACGTTCTCCTACGTCGCCGTCGACGGCGAGCGCCAGCGCCGCGCCCGCGCCCTGGATCGCGTAGCCGCCGGAGCGTCCACGCCACTCCTCGGTCGCGACGTACCACTCGAGCAGCTCGTCGTCGAGCGCGCGGAACGTCACCCGCGTGCGCGCCACCGCGGTGCGCTCGACGGCTTCAGAGCGTCTGTCCGTCAGCAGCAGCGCCAGCCCGCTGATCACCTCGTGCGTGCGCCCGCGAGTGCCGCCAGCGTCGCGCGGGCGCTCGCCGCGTCGGGCGGCTTGCCATAGATCACGCCGTCGAGCACGACGATCGTGTCGCACGCGAGCACGGCCTCGGGCGCTCCGGGGCGCCTGCACGCGCGCGCCTTGCGCAGCGCGTTCTCGACCGCCACCGCAGCCGGGATCCTCGCCCTGCTCGAGCTCGTCGGCGTCGGAGACCCTGACCGTGAACGGCACGCCGAGGCGCTCGAGCAGCACCCGCCGCTGCGGCGAGCGCGAGGCCAGCACCAGAGGCAGGCGCTCGGCGACGATGCCTAGAGGTCGAGGTCCGGGAAGAACAGCGCCGCCTCGCGCGCGGCCGACTCCGGCGAGTCCGAGCCGTGCACCATGTTGGCACCCATCTCGATCGCGAAGTCGCCGCGGATCGAGCCGGGCGCGGCCTCGAGCGGGTTGGTCGCGCCGATCACCTGGCGCGCCGCCTTGACCGCGTCGATTCCCTCCAGCACCATCGCGACGATCGCGCCCGAGGTGATGAAGTCGACGAGCTCGCCGAAGAACGGGCGCTCGGCGTGCTCGGCGTAGTGGCGCTCGGCGAGCTCGCGCGAGACCGTCATGTGGCGCAGCGCGGCGATGCGCAGGCCCTTGCGCTCGAAGCGAGCGATGATCTCGCCGGTCAGGCCGCGTGCGAAGGCGTCGGGCTTGACGAGGATCAGCGTTCGGTCCATGGATTCCTTTGGTAGGCCTTTTGCGGGCTGGAGCTCGCGGCTCAGGAGCTGGGGCGCGAGCGCCCGCCGGGACGGGTTGAGCGACGCGGTCGCGCCGGCGCCGGCTCGGTCGCGAGTGCCGGCTCAGCGTCCTCGACAGCCGCCTCCTCGGAGGCCGCCGGAACGTCGAGCTCGAGATCGCTCTCGAGCTCCGACGCGGTGCCGCGGCGTCGGCGCGAGCGCGCCGCCGCAGCCGAGTCCGCGGTCGCGGTCGCGGTCGGCGCGTCGAACTCGCCGAGATCGCTCTCGATCTCCGCGCTCGCGCCGCGTCGCCGGCGCGAGCGCGGCCCCGACAGTCCCGGCACGTCGGCCTCGCAGTAGGGACAGATCGTCCACGCCTGGTCGAGCGGGCGCGAGCAGCTGGCGCAGCGCTCCTTGAGCTTGCGCAGGCAGCTCGGGCAGCGGATGAAGTCGTGCTCGATCCGATAGTTGCAGTGCGGGCACAGCCCCTGATCGAGCTGACGCAGGCGCGCCTCGGCGGCCTGCGTCTCGAGTTCGCGCTCGAGCACGTCCTCGAGATACTCGGGCGGGCGCAGGATCATGTAGATGATCGTGCCGACGAACGGGAACAGCGACGCCGCGGTGGCGCAGCACGATCAGCAGGGATCGACGATGCCGGCGTCGCGCATCGGCGTAGGTCCAGTAGATCAGCGAGAGGTACAGGACGACGACGAACAGGATCAATAGATCGACGGCCAGACTCAAGCCGCTGCTTTCGATTCCGAAGTAGGCGAGAGGCGGCATCGGCCGGCTGAGTTTAGAGAAACAGCCGGCCGAAACCATAACCCGCGGCGAAGAACACGAGGATCACCAGCGCGACGAACACCGCCACGCCGCCGATCATCGTGAGCACCGACGGGGCGGGTGGGTCCTGATCATTCATCATCGCGCCGAGATCCCTGCCATGGGTTGGTCCGCAGCGCCGCCACTGCGCTCGAGCGCGCCGAGAAGATCGCCCACGAGATACACCGAGCCGGTGGCGAGCACGACGCCGTCGTGCCCGACGGCCCACGCGCGCGCCTGCGCGAGCGCGCGGGCGGGCTGGGGCTCGCACGCGGTCGCCTCGAAGCCGAGCTGTCGCGCGAGCGATTGCAGCGCCGCCGGCGAGAGCGCGCGGCTGTTCGGCGGCACCGTGAACCATGCGCGCTCGACGCTGGGCAGCAGCGCGGCGAGCATCGCGGCCGCGTCCTTGTCCTCGAGCACTCCCAGCACCAGTGCGAGCGGCGCCTTGCCGACCACGTCCGGCAGCGACTCCACGAGCGCAGCGATCGCGTGCGGGTTGTGGGCGCCGTCGAAGACCGTCAGCGGCTCCCGGCTGACCACCTGCAGGCGTCCACGAACCTCGACCGTCGCGGCGGCATCCGCAAAGGCCTGCTCGCGCGGCGCGATCGCGGCCGTCTGCAGGTACGCCTCAGCGGCAGCGCGTGCGAGCGCGAAGTTGGCGCGCTGAAAGCCGCCGCGCGCGAGCAGCTCGGTACCGGCGGGCAGCGGGCGCGGGCGCACGATCCGCGCGCCGCGCTCTCCTGCCACCCGCTCGGCCACCGCCAACGCCGGCGCCGCGAGCTCCGCCCCGAGCACCAGCGTGCTGTGCGGGCTGACAACGGCCAGCTTCTCCTCGGCGATGTCCGCGATCGTCGGACCCAACCAGCGCGTGTGCTCGAGACCGACGTTCGTGAGGACGGTGACCCGCGCGTCGAGGACGCTGGTGGCGTCGTAGCGCCCGCCGAGGCCCGCCTCGAGGACCGCCACATCGACCTCCTGTCTGGCCATCTCCCACAGAGCAGCCGCCGTCAGCAGTTCGAACTGAGTCACGTGGTCGTCCGCGGCGAGCGTACGGTTGACGTGCTCGGCTGCCCACGACGCGCGGGCAACCGCTGCCGCGAAGGCCGCGGTGTCGAGCTCGCGCCCGTCGATCAGGATGCGCTCGCGGTAGGAGACCAGGTGCGGCGAGAGGTAGGTGCCGGTGCGCAACCCGTGGCCCTGGACGATCGCGGCGGTCATCCGCGTCGTCGAGGACTTGCCGTTGGTGCCGAGCACGTGGATCGTGTCGAAGCGTCGCTCGGGCGAGCCGAGCACGGTCATCATCCTGCGCATCCGGTCCAGGCCGAAACGCATCCCGAACAGCTCGAGCGAGCGCAGCTGGCGCTCTGCCTGCGCCTCGGTCCAGATCACTTGCGCCCGCGAGAACGCCGGCGTCGGCCCCCGCGACGGCGCGTGAGCGCAAACAGCTCGGCCGCGATGGCCCTGAGGTCGAGCTTGCGCAGCAGCGAACGCAGCTCCGCGCGCTCCTTCGCGCTGAGGTTGCCGGGCCGTCCGCGCGACGCGCGCGCGAGGCGCGTCAACCGCGCGCGATCCTTGCCCGACAGGGCTCGCCAGCGCCGAGCTACCACGACGCCGACCTGGGCGAACGCCACCCACGGCAGCGCGCGCAGGCGGTCGAGCTTGGATCTGGCGTTGGCGTTGCGCCTCGACACAGCCGCGATGGTAGCGCTCACACAGGTGCCGTCGGAGACCGCCGGTCCCGCGCGCCGTTAGGCAGACTCCTCGCGCAGCGAGGAATCGTCTGTCTCCTCGCGCGCCGCTTCGGTGACCAGCGTCGGCGTCAGGCCCTTCTCGACCGTCTCCTTGGTGACGACGCACTTCTTCACGTCACGGCGCGACGGCAGCTCGAACTGGACCTCGAGCAGGATCTCCTCGATGATCGAGCGCAGCCCCCGCGCTCCCGTTTCGCGCTCGAGGCCCTTCTCGGCGATCGCGACGAGCGAATCGTCAGAGAACACGAGCTCGATGCCGTCGAAGGCGAAGAACCGCTGAAACTGCTTGACCAGGGCGTTGCGGGGCTCGACGAGGATCGAGACGAGGTCCTCGCGAGTGAGCTGGTGGACGGCCGACATCACCGGCAGGCGCCCGATGAACTCCGGGATCAGCCCGTACTCGATCAGGTCCTCGGGCAGGCAGTGCTCGAACACTTCGCCCGTGTCGCGCTCGGCCTTGGCCTCGATCGCGGCGGCGAAGCCGACGCCTTTGTGCCCGATGCGCCGCTCGATCACCTTGTCGAGGTTGGCGAAGGCACCGCCGCACACGAACAGCACGTTGGTCGTGTCGATCGTCAGGAACTCCTGGTGGGGGTGCTTGCGCCCGCCCTGCGGAGGAACCGACGCCTGCGTGCCCTCGAGGATCTTCAACAGCGCCTGCTGCACGCCCTCGCCGGAGACGTCGCGCGTGATCGACGGGTTGTCCGCCTTGCGGGCGATCTTGTCGACCTCGTCGATGTAGATGATTCCCGTTTCGGCCTTCTTGACGTCATAGTCGGCGGCCTGGATCAACTTCAGCAGGATGTTCTCGACGTCCTCGCCGACATACCCGGCCTCGGTCAGCGCGGTGGCGTCGGCGATCGCGAACGGCACGTTGAGGATCCGCGCGAGCGTCTGCGCGAGCAGCGTCTTGCCGCACCCGGTCGGCCCGAGCAGCAGGATGTTGGACTTCTGCAGCTCGATGTCGGAGTCGCCCGACATCATCATCTGCACGCGCTTGTAGTGGTTGTAGACGGCAACCGACAACGTGCGCTTGGAGGGATCCTGCCCGACGACGTACTCGTCGAGCACCTCGTAGATCTCGCGCGGCTTGGGCAGGCTCTCGATGTCGAACGCCGGCGGTGCCGAGAGCTCCTCGTCGATGATCTCGTTGCAGAGGTCGATGCACTCGTCGCAGATGTATACGCCCGGGCCCGCGATCAGCTTCTTGACCTGCCGCTGGGACTTGCCGCAGAAGCTGCACAGCAGCTGCTCGTTGGACTCTGTCGGTCTGGCCATATCCCTTGATGCTCCCTGCGTCCGGCGGCCTTAGGAACCCGAGCTAATGCTCGGAGATCACCCGATCGATGATGCCATACTCCTTGGCCTCCTCCGAGCTCATGAAGTAGTCGCGCTCGGTGTCGGTCCGCACCTGCTCGAGGTCTTTGCCCGTGTGCTTGGCGATGATCTCGTCCAGCCGCCTGCGCACGTCGATGATCTCTTTGGCATGGATCTCGATGTCCGTGGCCTGGCCCTGGAAGCTCGAGGACACCTGGTGGATCAAGATCTTCGCGTTGGGCAGCGCCATGCGCTTGCCCTGCGCGCCCCCGGCGAGCAGCAGCGCGCCCATCGACATCGCGATGCCGACGCAGATCGTCTGCACGTCCGGCTTGATGAACTGCATCGTGTCGTAGATCGCCAGGCCCGCGTAGACCGAGCCGCCCGGCGAGTTGATGTACAGCGAGACGTCCTTTTCCGGGTCCTCGGACTCGAGGTGCAGCAGCTGCGCGACGATCAGGTTGGCGATCTGGTCGTCGACGGGCGTGCCGAGGAAGATGATCCGCTCGTTGAGCAGGCGACTGTAGATGTCGAACGCACGCTCGCCGCGTGAGGTCTGCTCGACGACCATCGGTACCAGTGGGCTCATTTTCCTCGCTTCCGGCGCATGTCCTCGCCTTTGTTTCGCCTCGCCGACCAGATTCCTCTAGAGGCTAGCGATCTGGTGTCCACAACCGTGCAGGCGCCGCTGCGGGCTCGCTCGCCGCACCCGGCGCAGCCTCCCCTTCCTTGCCCGGCGTCCAGATCTGCTCGCGCGCCTGCGCCTGGGCGAGCGAGATCGGCTTCGCGGCGTCGGCGATCGCGCCGATCGCCTCGCGTGCCGCGAGATCCTCGCGCACCTCTTCGACGCGTCCCGCGCGGCGCAGGTCTTCGAGCAGCTTCTCCGGCGTCAGGCCCTCGCGCTCGGCGATCGGAGCGAGCGCCGCGAGCAGGTCCTCCTCGGGAGGATCGATGCTCTCGGCCGCGACCACCGCGGTGATCACGGCCTCACGGCGTAGCGCCAGATCCGCTTCGGGCTCCATCTCGGCGAGGATGTCCGCCTCATCACGCCCGACGATCTGCAGGTAGGCCTCACGCTGGATGCCGCGGTGCGAGAGCGAGTGCAGCATCCGCTCCCACATCTCGCGCGCCCTCGCTTTGACGAGCTCGGGCGTGACGGCGACGCTGGCGGCGGCGACTGCGGCATCGAGCGCGGCCTGCCGGAACTCCGAGTCGATCCGCTGTTCGTCGATCTCGATCAGGCGTTTGCGGATGTCCTCGCGCAGCTCCTGCAGGTCATCGAAGCCGGCATCCACTGCAAAGTCGTCGTCGAGCTCGGGCAGCTCCTTGAGCTTGACCTCCTTGACGATGATCTCAAACGAAGCGTCACGTCCGGCGAGCTCCTGGCTGCCGTAGTCGGTGGGGAACGTGAGCGCCACGGTGCGCGTCTCGCCGGCGGCTGCACCCAGCAGCCCCTCCTCGAACCCGGGGATCAGGTTCCCGGCGCCGAGCTCCACGAGCTGGTCGCGGCCCTCGCCGCCCGCGAACGGCTCCCAGCTTGGCTCACCTCCCTCGGAGTCCTCGCTCGCGAGCGAGCCGACGTAGTCGACGACGACGAAGTCGCCCGCAGCGGCGGGGCGCTCCGCGGTCTGAAGCCGAGCAAGGCGCTCGCGCATCGCGTCGATCTCCTGCTGGATCTGATCGTCTGTGACCTCGGGCTCACGCCGACCGACCTCGAGGCCCTTGTACTGGCCGAGCTCCGCCTTCGGGAGCACGCCGATCTCGATCGAGAACTGCAGCGCCTGCCCCTGCGCAGGCAGCTCGCCGAGATCGAGCTGCGGATCGCCGACCGGCACGATCCCGGCATTCTCGATCGCGTCGGAATACCAGCTCGAGAGCGTGTCGCGCACGGCTTCCTCGAGCACGACCTCGCGGCCGACGCGCTGGATCACCAGCGCCGCCGGCACCTTCCCCCGGCGAAAGCCGGGGAGCTTCAGCTCGCGCCCGAGCTGGCGCGCCTTCTGCTCGAGGCGACCCTCGACCTCACCGGCGGGAACCTCGACCCGCAGGCGCACGCGCGAGTCCCCGAGCTCGGTGACGGTGGTCTTCACGGCTGGTCGGTTCGTGGATGCTGACCGAATCGGGGATGCGGAGCGTCCACCCGATTCGGCAGCGAGTGTCTTACGGTCCGGCGGCACCAGCGCCACGATACCGTGCCGCCAGATGCGGCCACACCTGCGCACCCCACGCCACCGGCGCGCCGAGAGCTGGGCGTGGACCGGTCCGGTCGGCCACCTGGTCGGAGGGGCGCTCGACTTCCTCGCCGCGCTCGCACGCTACCTGCTCGCCCGAGCCCAGGGACGGGCGATCCGCTGATCGGGCCGCAGCGCCCGCGGGCCCGACCATGCGCTGGTCGTGGCCCGCGGCCCGTGCGGTGAAGCGGTCGGCTAAGCGGCGGCCGGCGCGTGCACGCCGGACCCGAACGACAGTGTCACGCCGCGCGGCACCACGAGCACCGGGCACGTGGCCGTCTCGATCAGGTGCGATGCGGAGGAGCTGAGCGAGACACGACCCTGTGGTGCGTCCGCGCGCGAGTCGATCACGAGCAGGTCGGCCTGCTCGTTGGCGACCGGCTCGACGCTGGCGCCAAGCGCGCGTGCCAGCGAGTCAGCGGTCTGACGGGCGCCGCCGTCGCCGTCGCCGACAGCGACGATCCGCTGGACGCGGGCGGCCTCGACGCGCTCGGCGAGGTCCACCGGCGCGATCGCGATTGCGGTGCGACCACCCTCGAGCAGGCGCTCAGCCGAGTTGCCGACGGCCACGTGGCCCTTGGCGGTGTGGGAGTCCGAGCAGAACACGATCACGTCGGCGCCCTCGCGCTCGGCGAGCGCGGCGAGGCCCTGCGGTGTCGAGCGGTCCGTGACGACGTGGCGCTCGGCACCGGCGACGCCGAGCAGCTCGAGGCCCTGGTCGAGCACGCTCTCGGCCTCGGCCTGCGCGATCTCCTCACGAACGCTGTCGGTCTCGGGGTTGTGGCGCACGTACGCGAGGGACACCTCGGCGCCGGCGCCGCCGAGCAGGCGTCCAAGCGTGATGGCGTCCTCCTCGTTGGCGGTTCCGTCGTAGGAAACGATGATCTTGGCCATGATGCTCTCCTTGATGTGGTCGGCCTGGAGGCCGGCAGGTGGTTGCTCAGATATTCGCTTTCGTCCCATCTTGGCAGCCCCCTGCCATCAGCTCCAATGATTGTTATGATTCCTGCTATTAGTGTAGCTAATGCTTAACGTCGTCCGGTTGAAGGTCCTGAAGGAGGTCGCCTACCGCGGGTCGTTCTCGGCCGCCGCGACCGCCCTCGCCTACACCCAGTCGGCGGTCTCCCAGCAGATCGCGGCGCTCGAGTCCGAAACCGGCATGGCGCTGCTCGAGCGCCACCCGCGCGGGGTCAGCCTGACCGCCGCCGGACAGGCCCTCGTGGGCCACGCCGAGGGCATCCTCGCGCGCCTGGACGCCGCCGAGGCGTCGCTGTCGGCGATCGCCGGGCTGCGCGGCGGACGGCTCAGGGTCGCGTCGTTTCCGACGGCGGGCGCGACGCTGATGCCACTCGCGATCGCGACGTTCCGTGCCTCCTACCCCGATGTCGAGCTGACGCTCGCCGAGGGCGAGCCGGAGGCGATCGTCGCGCGTCTGCGCGCCGGCGAGCTCGACCTGGCGCTGCTGTTCGAGTTCGCCGGCGAGACGCTGCTGGGCGGCGACATGGCGGGCACGCAGCTGCTCGAGGACCCGATGTACCTGGCGCTGCCCCGGGAGCATCCGCTGGCCGGCAAGGAGCGGCTGCGTCTGGCGGACCTCGCCGAGGAAGCGTGGGTGCAGACATCGAGTGAGAGCCCGTGCGCACGGCACGTCGTGCGCAGCTGCCACGCTGCCGGCTTCGAGCCCAAGGTCGCGTTCGAGAGCGACGACTACCAGACAGTCCAGGGCCTGGTCGCCGTGGGTGTCGGCGTCGCGCTGATCCCCGAGCTGGCGCTGTCGGTGGTGCGCGAGGACGTCGCGATCCGGGCGCTCTCCCCGACCCCGCCGGTGCGACAGGTGATCGCGGCGCTTCCCGCGGGTGCACGTCTGGTGGCCGCGGCGCCGGCGATGCTCGGCGTGCTCGAAGAGGCCGCGCGGCGCTATGAGACGCAAAGGGGGCGCCCGGTCGGATAGACCGGGCGCCCCCTTGTTTGCTTCAACCCCCGCCTACGAGCGCGGTGGCTTGTCGCCTGGACCTAGAAGGAGCAGGTTGACTCCATCTGTTTGCCCATCTGTTCGTAGCCTGCTTTGGTTGCGTGGATGTCCGGGCCGTCTGAGCTCAGGGTCTGCGGTCCAACTTTGACCGATTCACCGTAGTTGAGCACGTGGCCTGGCGCGTATTCGAACGGCGTGAAGTTCGCCATGTTCGTCCATGCGTCGAGCTGGCCTTCTTCTTGTGTGATCAGCGCGAGTTCCGCCGGGCTGTATTCAGACGGGTTCGCCTTTTCAGTCACTGACAGCGCTGAGTTGAACAGCGTCTCAGCGTCGCTGTAGCACACCGCTTTGAGCTTTCCGTTCGCCGCGAAGGTGCCCTGCTCGAGTCCGGCCAGCTCGGCTGCCGCCAGGTTGAATCCAGGCTCGAGTTCTTTGTGTTCTTTGTTGATGATTCCGACGCGGCCGTACGGGTCGTATGCCGCCTCGAAGATGATCTTCCCCTTGAAGCCGCCCATCTTGATCGCGTTCAGGATCCCGACGACGTTGGTCGTGATCTGCTCGAACTCTGCAGGCAGAGCCGCTTTGATCAGGCTGAGACCGAGTTCTTCGCCTTCTTTCTTCAGTTCGGGTCCGTGCGCTGCGGCGTATGCACCAGCGAGTTCGAGACCGATTTTGTGGCCTTCTTCGCCAAGTTCTTTCAGGTGCGCCGCGACGTATTTGAGGGCGTCCCTGATTCCGAGCAGGTGCAGTTCTTCGCCGTTTGCCGCGGCGTATTCGCCTGCGTCCTTGGCGATGTCTTCTTCAAACGTCGGTTTTATCCCGCCGCTTTCTTCGAGCGCTTTCGGAGTCACCTGTTCGATGACGTACGCTTCGACCTCCTGCGCGGCAATCGCGTCGACTTTTTCTTCAACCTCTTTTTCAGCCTGCGGCGTCACGATCGCGCCGACTTTCGCTTCGATCTCGGCTTCGGCTTCTTTGGTCGCCTTTGCGACCTCGTGAAGCTCGTCGTTGGCACCGATGTCGAGCGAGACGATTTTCACCGGCTTTCCGGCTTCCTTCTCTGTCTTGATCGTCTTCAGCGTGGCTTCGAGCTGCGATTCGCCGGCGCCGTATTCGTTGTGCAGCGGCAGACCGTCCGCATAGTGGTAAGCGCAGGGCGCTTCACCGGTGATCGGCTCGGAGATGTACTTCCGCGCTTTTTCGTTGAGTTCTTTGATGAACGTGGCGTTGTCGCCGATCAATGACCCCGTGGTCTCGCCTGGGCAGCCGTAGTTGACGAGTTGGTACGGTTTTGGCGACACCGCATTGGTGTCGGCCAGATACTGATTCGGGTACCCGTGTTCGAACGCGGACGGTTTCTCGCCCGTCGCGAGGTTTTCGTTGAAGCCCTGCTGCGAGTACCCGAACGCAAGCGAGTCACCGAGCGCGACGTAGGTGCGACTCACCGGCTTGGGGGCCCGCCTCGCGGAAGCAACCGACGTCATCGTCATCGCCGCCAGGGCGGCCGACGCCGCCGCACATCCGAGCAGGCGCAAGACGCGTCTGGCGCCTAGCCCACCTGAGCCATTCATGGCTTTCATCACTCATCCTCCTAGTTGACGGCGGGACCGACGGCAGAACAGCGCCCTCCGCGCATCTCCTGCGAAACAGGCCCGCAGCGCAGACCGATCTCTCGCAGCCCCTCCTCTTGATATTCCCTCTCCCTCACTGTGGAGAGCCCCGCCGGGGTCCTCCCGACGGAGCAGCCAAGCCAAGGTAACTGCAAAGATCCTAAATGTCAAGCCGCCATTTAGGGTTCACGACTAAATTGTTAGAGGGTTTGGGGGTGTGGCGTAGAACTATGGGTGCGTGATTGATGAGGGCGCTATCCGTGAGCGGTATGGGTTGATGAAGGGCTTGTTGAATGAGCGGTCGCGGCGGCGGTGGGCGGCCGCGGAGGCGCGTTCGCATGGGCGTGGTGGGATCGCGGCGGTGGCGCGTGCGATGGGGGTCTCGGAGGGGACGGTCAGGCGGGGGCTCGCGGAGCTGGACGGGGATGGCGAGGAGCTGGCGCCTGATCGGGTGCGCAGGGCGGGCGCTGGGCGGCCGGGGATCTCGGAGCGTGAGCCTGGTCTTTCTGAGGCGTTGGACGCGTTGATCGATCCGGTCACGCGTGGCGATCCTGAGTCGCCATTGCGGTGGACGTCCAAGAGCGCGGTCAAGCTGGCTGAGGCGCTGCGGGAGATGGGGCATGAGGTGGTCGATCGCACGGTGCTGCGGTTGTTGAAGGCCAAGGGCTACAGCCTGCAGGCGAACCGCAAGACCCGGGAGGGCACTCAGCATCCGGACCGCGACGCTCAGTTTCAGCACATCAACCAGACAGTCGCTGCGGCGCTCGGGGCGGGCGAGCCCGCGATCTCGATCGATTCCAAGAAGCGCGAGCTGGTCGGCGATTTCAAGGCAGTCGGCCGAGAGTTCGAGCCCTCCGGTCGACCAGTCGAGGTCCGTACCCACGACTTCAAGGACAAGGATCTCGGGCACGCGATCCCGTTCGGGATCTATGACCTGCGCAACGATGAGGGCTGGGTGAACGTCGGGATCGACGGCAACACGGCCGAGTTCGCGGTCAACTCGATCATCGGCTGGTGGCAGCAGCTCGGCTGCGAACGCTACCCAGACGCCAAGCGCTTGACGATCACCGCCGACTGCGGCGGCGCGAACTCCAACCGCACCAAGCTCTGGAAGGTCGAGTGCCAGCGCCTAGCCGACACGACCGGGCTCCAGATCGTGGTCTGCCACTTCCCTCCCGGCACCTCGAAGTGGAACAAGATCGAGCACTGCCTGTTCTCCTTCATGAGCCTCAACTGGCGCGGACGCCCACTCGAAACCCACGAGGTGATCATCAACCTGATCGCCTCCACCAGGACAAGCACCGGCCTGAAGGTCTACGCCCAACTCGATCAGCGCTCCTACCCCACCCACATCACAGTCACCGATGAACAGCTCGCCGGCGTAAACATCACCCGACACCCATTCCATGGCGACTGGAACTACACCATCAACCCCTCACCAAAAAAGTCGTGAGCCCTTACCAGACACTTATGGCGACGGCCGGCCGTCACGGTGCCGGTCTTGGCGCCCGCAGAGCCTCGACGATAGCGGCTCTGCGCCCGACCGAGTGCTCCCGTCCGAGGCGGCTGGCATCTTTCATCGGCTGATGAGCGTCCTGCTACTGATCGTCGGAGCGCTGCTCGGGGCCGCATGCGCGGCGGCCTTGCTGCGGCGTGATCGCGCCCGTACGCGCGAGCAGCTGACGGCGATCTCGGTGGACGTGCTCTCGCAGACGGGCGAGTCGCTTGCCCAGCGCGTCGCCGAGGCACGCCGCGCCGAGGAGGAGCGCGCCGCCGGTGAGATGGCGCGCCGCGCGGAGGAGATGAAGGGCATCGTCAAGCCCGTCCAGGAGAAGCTCGGCAGGATGCAGGACGAGATCGGGCGCCTCGAGCGCGAGCGCAGGCAGGCGCAGGGCGAGCTCGCGCAGATGATCCGCCAGCTCGGCGACGGCGTCGGCACGCTGCGCCAGGAGACCGGCAACCTGGTCTCCGCACTGAAGCGCCCGGCCACGCGCGGCTCGTGGGGGGAGATCCAGCTGCGCAACGTGGTGGAGATGGCCGGGATGGTCTCGCACTGCGACTTCGTCGAGCAGAGCACGATCCAGACGAGCGAGGGCACCCTGCGGCCCGACATGCTCGTGCGCCTGCCCGGCGGCAAGCTCGTCGTCGTCGACTCCAAGGTCCCGCTCGACGCCTACCTCTCGGCGCTCGAGGCAAGCGGCGAGGACGATCGCGAGCTGCACACCGCGCGCCACGCGCGACAGACGCGCGAGCACATCGCCAAACTCGCCTCCAAGGGCTATCAGCGCCAGTTCGACTCGACGCCCGAGTTCGTCGTGATGTTCGTACCCTCTGACGGTATCTACCAGGCCGCGCTCGCGCAGGATCCCGCGCTGATCGAGTACGGCGTTCAGCAGCAGGTCCTGATGGCGACGCCGACGACGCTGATCGGCCTGTTGTGGGCGGTCCACTACGGCTGGCGCCAGGAGCTGATCGCACAGTCGGCGCGCGAGATCGCGGATTCCGCGCGCGAGCTCCACAGCCGACTCGGACGGTTTGTCGAGCCGTTCGCCAAGGTCGGGCGCCAGCTCGACTCGGCCGTCGGCGCCTACAACGAGGCGATCGGCTCCTTCGAGCACCGTGTGATCCCCCAAGTCCGCAAGATCGAGCAGGCCGGCGCCGCCTCCGAACGCAAGGTGCTCGCGCCCGACGCGGTCGAGATCACCGCCCGGTCGCTCAGCGCGCGGCCGGGCTTCGGGGATCAGCCCGAGCGCGAGCCACGTCCGCTCGCAGCGCCAGAGCCTCCTGCCCGTGAGCGGATCTCGCGCGCCGGCTGAGGATCGTCGCGATCAGCGCCAGCGCAACCGGCACCGTCGCGGGCAGCTCGTTGACGAAGAAGAACAGCAGGTCGCACGAGAGCGCCAGCAACGCCGTGAGGGCCGCCGCGCGCAGCTGCAGGCGCCGGCCGACCGTCGCCGCGAGCAGCCCCCCGAGGACGCCGGCGACGAACAGGTCGCCGTAGCCCATCACCGCCGACCCGAACACAGCGCTCTGCAGCTGCGGCAGGTTGGCGACGGGCCGCGCGGCGTTGAGCGCGTTGTTGGGGCGCTGCAGCAGTTCCGAGACGACGAGCGTCGTGTCTGCGATTGCCATCGCGACGATCCCGGCGGCGAGCCAGCGCGGCGGCGTCACGGCCGCCAGCAGCACGCCGAGCGCCACGCAGCTGAGCGCCGACAAGGCCAGCGCGGCGGACTCACCCGCGAGTCCGCCGCGGTCAGCCCACGCGAGCGCGAACAGCGGCGCGACGAGCAGTGCCCGCAGCAGACGACTGATGCGCGTGCGACCGGCGTCCCACAGCAGCCAGCCGAGCGCGAGCGCAGCCAGCAGCGGGACGGCGCACAGGGCGAGATATGTCAGTGCTTGAGCGCTCGCGTGTTCAGCCGCGCGGGCACCAAAGACGAACGCGATCACCGACAGCGGCGGCACGATCGCCCAGCGCCTGCTGCGAAGCCGACCGGGAGGCCCCCACGGAAGCACGCCGGGGAGCGCCACGAGCGCTCCCTGCACGAGCGACAGCAGCGCGATCGATATCCAGAACGGCGGCACCGCCACCCAACATAGATCTCCGACTCGGCGTGAGCCGCGGTTGCCCGCTGCGCGGCACCCCGGTGAGCGAGGCGCGGCGCGCGTAGGATTGAGGACAGTGAGCGCGTCCACGGTACAGCCGCCGCCGATCCTGCACCTCTCCACCGTCGTCGGCAGCCCGCTTCGCGACGCCGATGGCGAGCGGCTCGGGAGGGTCGACGATCTGATCGTGCGACTCGGCGGCAGCGGCTATCCGCCGATCACAGGCTTCCTCGTGAACGTCGCCGGGCGCCAGTCGTTTCTGGGCGCCGACCGCGTCTCTGAGATCGGCACCGGCGGCGTCGTCATGCACAAGGCGAAGCTCGATCTGCGCCCGTTCGAGCGTCGCCCGGAGGAGGTGCTGCTCAAGCGCGACCTGCTCGATCGACAGCTGATCAACGTCGAGGGCGCGCGCCTGGTACGCGCCAACGAGATCGAGCTGGCGCTCGTCGCGGGCTCGTGGCGAGTGGTCGGCGTCGACACCGGTCCGCGCGGGGGGCTGCGGCGTCTGCTGCCGAAGGGACTCGGCGCGCACATCGCCACCGGCGAGTTTCTCGACTGGGCGGGCGTTGAGCCGTTCGTCGGTCACGTGCCCACGGTGCGCCTGCGCGTGCCCCACCCCAAGCTCGCCAAGCTCCACCCTGCGCAGATCGCCGATCTCGTGGAGGCGGCCTCGCGCCACGAGGGCGAGGAGATCATCCAGGCCGTCGGCGACGACGACCGTGAGCTCGAGGCGGACGTGTTCGAGGAGCTCGACGACCAGCACCAGCGGGAGTTCCTCGAGGATCGCCCCGATGCGCAGGTCGCGGAGATCCTCGCCCGGATGGCACCCGACGACGCCGCCGACATCGTCGGCGAGCTCGACGAGGATCGCCGCGAGCCGGTGCTGGCGCTGCTGCCGGTCAGCCACCGCGTCAAGGTGCGTGCACTGCTCGGCTACGACCCCGCCGAGGCCGGCGGGCTGATGAGCCCCGACTTCATCCTGCTCGCCGGCAGCACCTCCGCAGGCGATGCGCTCGAGGCGGTGCGCCGCAGCACGATCGCCCCCGAGTTGCTGACGACCGTGTTCGTCAGCTCGAGCGCAGGGCCACTGGAAGGAAGCATCCCCGTGGCGGCGCTGTTGCGCGTGCAGGCCTCGCGCCCGCTCGCCACGATCGTCAAGCACGAGACGCCGTGCCTGGCGCCGGACGCGTCGTTCGAGGAGGTCGCGCGCCTGATGGCCGACTACAACCTCACAGCGATCCCCGTCTGCGACGAGCACGCGCAGATGCTCGGCATCGTCACGGTCGATGACGTGCTCGAGGCGATGCTGCCACGCGGCTGGCGGCGGCGCTTCGGCCTGCTGGGCGAGGACTGACAGCTCACACCCGGCCGTCCACGGCCCGACTGAATAGACTGCGGCTTCAGTGAAGGCCCCAAGCGGACAGTTCGATGGCGGTCCGAGTACCTGCCGTCATGCGTCGTATCAGGTCGACCGCCCGCGGTCGACCACGTCTGCCTGCGCGCCTTAGCCCGCGCCGGGCTCGCATCTTCGCGTTTCTCGGCCTGCTCGGCCCCGGCCTGATCGCAGCCAACGCCGGCAACGACGCCGGCGGGATCGCCACATATTCCTCGGTCGGCGCGAAGTACGGCTATGAGCTGCTGTGGACGATGGTCCTGATCACGATCTCGCTCGCGCTCGTCCAGCTGCTCGCCGCACGCATGGGCACCGTCACCGGCAAGGGCCTGGCCGAGCTGGTGCGCGAGGAGTACGGGATCCGTTGGTCGGTGCTGGCCACGAGCGCGGTCCTGATCGCGAACCTCGGCATCTGCATCTCGGATTTCGTGGGCATCGGCGCCGCGCTCGGCCTCGCGGGAGTGCCAGCCCAGGTGTCCGTCCCGATCGCGGCCGTAGGGATCTGGCTGATCATCGTGCGCGGCTCATATCGCTCGGCGGAGCGCATCTTCATCTGGTTCACGATCCCGTTCTTCGCCTACCCGATCGCCGCGATCCTCGCGCACCCCGACTGGGGCGAAGTCGCCAAGGGACTCGTCGTGCCACAGATCCACACCAGCCCCGCGTTCCTCGTGCTGCTCGTCGCTCTGGCCGGGACGACGATCACGCCGTACATGCAGCTTTACCTGCAGTCGGCCGTGGTCGAGCGCGGCGTGCGGGTCGATGAGCTGCCCCACGAGGAACGTGAGGCGGTCGCGGGCGCCGTCTTCGCCAACGTCATCGCGTCGTTCATCATCATCGCGACGGCCGCCACGCTGTTCGCACACGGCGTCCACAACATCTCCTCCGCGGCCGGCGCCGCGCGGGCGCTCGAGCCGTTCGCCGGTCGCTACGCGGAGGTGCTGTTCGGCGTCGGACTGCTCGGCGCGAGCCTGCTCGCGGCGGCGATCCTCCCGATCGCCACCGCCTATGTCATCTCCGAGTCGCTCGGTTACGAGAAGGGTGTGGGCCGACGCCGCGAGGAGGCGCCGGTGTTCGTGAACATCATCACGGCGATGATCATGATCAGCGCGTTCGTGGCGATCATCCCGGGCGTACCGGTGATCACGCTGCTGGTCGCCGTACAGGTCGTCAACGGATTCCTGCTGCCGATCAACCTGTTCTTCATCTGGCGTCTTTCGCGATCCCGCCACGTGATGGGCGAGCGGCGCAGCCGCGGGCTGATGGACTTCGCGGCGGCGGTGACCGTGGTCGTCACGTCGACCCTGTCGATCACGCTCGTGGTCATCACCTTCTCCGGCCTTTGAGCCGCCCCGGTCGCCCGCGACGGCGCCACGGCGTGGCTCAGGGCGCAGCTGGGTCGCGGACCAGGAGCGAGGCCCCGACCGCCCCGCCGAGGTCGCCCAGCTCCGCCCCGTGCACGCGCGGCGGGTGCGTGTCGTGGAACAGATGCGGCTGCATCGCTTCGTTGATGCGCTTGACGTAGGGATCGCCGAGCCTCACGCCGAGCCCTCCCCCGACCACGACGCCCTCGACGTCGAGCACGTTGACGACCGACGCCACGCCCGCGCCCAGCGCCTCGATCGCGCGGTCGATCGTCTGGATCGCGAGCTTGTCGCCGTGCTGCAGCGCCCGCTCCCAGATGCCGCTCGTCAGGCGCGTGCGGTTGTGCTCCTTCATCAGCTTGAACAGATCGGTCTTGCGGCCCTGCTCCTCGTGCATGTGGTGCACGTACGCTTCCATCGATCCCCTGCCGGCGTACGCCTCCATGCAGCCGAGACGACCGCACGTGCAACGGGCGCCGTTGATCACGACCACGACGTGTCCGATCTCGCCGGCGCCGCCGCGCCCGGTCCACGGCCGGCCGTCGAGGATCAGGCCGCCGCCGACGCCCGTTCCCCAGAACACACCCAACAACGAGCTGTACGGGCGCCCGGCGCCCAATTTGAACTCGGCGTCGGTTGCCACCTGGACGTCGTTGCCGACCACGACCCTGGAGCCGAGCGTGCCTTCGAGCGTGCTCGCCAGCGCAAACGTGCCTTCCCAGCCGGGCAGGTTGCGCGCGCTCGTGACGTTGCCGGCTTCGATCGTCCCGGGCGAGCCGACGCCCACCCCGGCCAGGCTCGGCTTGCCGTCCGCCCCCTCGAGCTCAGCCGCCTTGGCGGCGTCGCGCAACGCGCTCGCGATCTCCGCCGCGACGTCCGCGGGCCCGCCGCTCGTCGGCGTCGCGCGCCTGGACGAGCCGAGGACGTCGTTGTGCTCGTCGACGATCACGGCCTGGATCTTCGTGCCGCCGAGGTCGATCCCGCCGTAGCTGGCCATCTGCACGGATCATCGCAGAGCGTTTCTTCGCCCGCTCTTACTGCTCGCTTCGGCCACACTTAGAGCGCGTGCCGACTATCTGTCCAGCGAGATGACCGAGCGCACCAGAGGATCGTGGCTGCTTTACGCACTGGGCGCTCTATGCGCCGGCGCGATCGTCGCCGCGGTGCTGCTGGTCGGGCCGTCGTCGAGCAGCCAGGCGAGCGTGACCCGCACCGCGAGGGCAGCCCAGGGTGTGGTCCAGTCGACCGTCTCCGGCAGCGGCAACCTGCAGGCGATCAGCCAGCTGAACCTCGGGTTCAAGACCGCCGGCACGGTTACGCACATCTACGTGAGCCAGGGTCAACACGTTGTGCAGGGTCAGCTCCTGGCGACGCTCGACCCGCAGAGCGCCGAAGTGACGCTCGAACAGGCCAAGGCATCCCTGCAGTCCGCCGAAGCGAATCTCGCCAAGGAGGAAGAAACCGACGGCGAAGGCTTCGAGCGCAGGCAGCGCCTCCACCGCGGGCGCTGCGTCGGTCAGCTACAGGACCGTCTCAGGGACCGCCAGCGTCGCCTACGCAGCCGTTTACGCCGTCTCGGGCACCTCGACGGGCACGACTAGCCAGCCGGCGACCACGACGCCGACGAGCAGCAGCCCGACGTCTGCCGCGCCCACGGGCACCACGCGGTCGAGCACGCCGTCCACGAGCACAACACGGCCGACCAGCACGAGCACGACCGGCAGGAGCACGACCGGCAAGAGCACGGAATCCACTCACGAAAGCCAGTCCAATGAAGGCAGCTCGGGCGGCTCGTCATCCAAAGCCACAACCAGCACCGCCACGCGCGAAGCAAACCTGGCATCCGCGAGGGCGGCGGTCAGGAGCGCCAAGCTGACCGTGCAGAGCGACGTACAGTCCGTCCAGGACACGCGGCTGTACGCACCGGAGAGCGGCACGATCGTCTCGCTCTCCGGACAGGTCGGGGAAGTTGTCTCCGGCAGCGGAACGACGAAGGCGTCGAGCTCGACCAGCTCATCCAGCGGCTCTGGCGCGAGCGCCACCGGCGCGACCGGCGCCGCCGCGACTGGGCGCGGAGCCACCGGCACCGCGAGCGCCGCCTCGAGCTCCTCGGGATCGTCATCCAGCTCGGCGTTCGCCGTGCTCAGCGACCTCAGCTCGATGCAGCTCGTGGTACCCCTCAGCGAATCGGAAATCGTCCACGTCAAGGCCGGCCAGATCGCAACCGTCACGGTGGAAGCCCTCGAAGGCCGCAAGCTGGCGGCGCACGTCAGCGAAGTCGCAATCGAGTCGACGAGCAGCAGCGGGGCGGTCAGCTACGACGTCACCTTTCGGCTTGACCAGATGGAATCCAGCCTCAAACCCGGCATGAGCGCGACCGCCGAAGTCGTGGTCAAACAGGCAGAAGGGGTCAACGTCCCGACGAGCGCGATCTCCGGCGATGAGGTGACCGTCGAGCGAGACGGCAGACAGCTGCGCCGGCGAGTCGTCACGGGTCTCGCGGGCAACAGCACGACGATCATCGTCAGCGGCCTGAAAGCGGGCGAAACGGTCGTGCTGCCAGCGGCGAGCACGACGAGCTCGAGCACGACGAACCTGATCACCAAATTCGCCGGCCGCGCCGGTGGCGGACTCGGCGGCGCGGGCGGCTTTGCCGGCGCTGGTGGCGGCGGCGCGTTCTTCAGGGGCGGCGGCTGATGCGCCGGCCCCTACGCCGGCGTCAGCAGGCCGCCCCGCGCACGGAGCGCAGCCGGCCGCTGGTCGCTCGCGTCCACTCGCAGCGCGCTTCGGGCGCGCCGGCTGCGCGGCGCCATCCGGTCATCGAGGTGCACGACGTGTCCAAGGTCTTCGAGCTTGGACAGATACGGGTGCGCGCGTTGCGCGATGTCTCGCTGACGATCGAGAGCGGCGACCTCGTGGCGATCATGGGCAGCTCCGGCAGCGGCAAGAGCACGCTGATGAACATCCTCGGCTGCCTGGACATACCGACGGGCGGGCGCTACCTGATCGACGGCGTCGACGTCAGCGAGATGGACGAGGACGACCTGGCCGACCTGCGCAACCGCAAGATCGGGTTCGTGTTCCAGAGCTTCAACCTCGTCGCACGCACAAGCGCGCTGGTCAACGTCGAGCTGCCGCTCGCCTACGCAGGGCTGCGAGGCGCCGCGCGACGCAAGCGCGCCGAGCAGGCGCTGCGCTCGGTCGGCATGGGCCACCGCCTCGATCATCAGCCGTCGGAGCTCTCCGGCGGGCAGCAGCAGCGCGTGGCGGTCGCGCGCGCGATCGTGACCAACCCCTCGCTGATCCTCGCCGACGAGCCGACCGGGAACCTCGACTCGCACTCAACCGAGGATGTGCTCGGGATCTTCGCGCGCCTCAACGAAGAAGGACGCACGGTGGTCCTGATCACGCACGAGCCCGACGTGGCGGAACAGAGCAAGCGCGTGATCCGCCTGAGCGACGGGCGCATCGTCGCAGACCAGCGCACGCTCGGTGCGCACGACCCGCCGCCGCGGCCCCGCAGCCAGAAGTCCGCGCACGCTCCGATTCGGCCCGGCGCCGTCGAGACACGCACATGATCGGAGCAGAGATGCTGCGGATCGCATGGAGCGGGATCACCGCCAACAAGCTGCGCTCGGGGCTGACGATCCTCGGCATGACGATCGGCGTCGCCTCCGTGATCGTGCTGATCGCGGTCGGCAACGGCTCCTCGAAGGCGGTGCAGTCCACGATCCAGAGCCTCGGCACGAACGTGCTCGTCGTACAGCCGACCGGGGGGTTCCGCGGCGGCGCGCGTGCGAGCACCGTGAACACCGTGTCGCTGACGAAGGCCGACGCCGAAGCTCTGCAGAATCCGAGCCTCGCCCCCGATGTCAAGAGCGCCTCGCCCGTGGTCGATGCGAGCGATGTGTCGCTCACCTACGACGGCACGAGCTTTGAACCGTCCTCGTTTCTCGGCACCACGCCGTCCTACCTGACGGCGCACACGTACAAGCTCGCCGAGGGCGCGCCGTTCACACCCGAAGACGTCAGCAAGCACCGGCGTGTGGCCGTGATCGGCCAGGAAGTCGTGCAGGAACTGTTCGCGGGGGCCAGCGCCGTCGGTCAGAGCATCAAGGTCAACGGCGGCAACTACGAAGTCGTTGGCGTGCTCGCGAAAAAGGGCACCAATGGCACGACCAACGAGGACGACGTCGTGATGGCGCCGATAACGACGGTGCAGGACTCGCTCACGGGCACGGGGCCGATCGACTCGATCACGGTCCAGGCGAGGTCCGAATCCTCGCTCGATGCCGCCGAAGCGGAGGTCACGACGATCCTCGAGGAACGCCACCGGATCAAGGACACAAGCGAACCGGGCTTCAGCGTGCTCAACCAGGGTTCGCTGCTCGAAACCTCGAGCTCGACCAGCAGCGTGTTCACGACGCTGCTCGGTGAGGTCGCCGCGATCTCGCTGCTCGTCGGCGGCATCGGCGTGATGAACATCATGCTCGTGAGCGTCACCGAGCGCACGCGCGAGATCGGCATCCGCAAGGCGGTGGGCGCCCGGCGCTCGGACATCCTCACGCAGTTCCTCACTGAGGCCGTCCTCGTATCCGTCTTCGGCGGCATCATCGGTGTGCTCGTCGGGGTGATCGGCAGCCAGTTCGAGATCGCCGGCGTCCATCCCGAGATCGCGACCTACTCGATCTTCCTCGCGTTCGGCGCTGCGCTCGCGTCGGGCCTGTTCTTCGGCACCTATCCCGCGGCTCGCGCGGCGCGTCTACGACCGATCGAGGCGTTGCGCTTTGAGTGAGCCACCTTCCCCCCACCAGGAGTCTGCGATGCCCCAGCACCAACCCGTCACCGAGCCGCTCGGCGAGCAGGACGAATGGCTCGAAGATCCCGAGGAACTGCCCCCGCGCCCGCGTCGGCGGCTGCTCGGGACGGGCGCCAACCCAATATTCCTGGCGCTGCTGGCGGTGCTGGCGATCGCGTGCGGCTTCATCGGCGGCGTGCTCGTGGAGAAGGGGCAGACGCCGTCGGGCTCAGTTGGCGGCGCGACGGCGGGACTCGCGGCGCGCTTCTCCGCGCTGCGTGGGGGCACCTCCAGCACGACCGCCCGTTCAGGCGCCGCGGGTGCCGCGGGCGAGCTCTTCGGCGCCGGCGCGGGCAGGCCGACCTCCGGCACGGTCGCGTACCTCGCGGGCAGCACTCTGTACGTCACCAACGCGGAAGGCAACACCGTCAAGGTGAAGACCTCAGCCGGCACGAACGTCACGAAGAACGTGAAAGCGAGCGTCACCGGCATCCACCCGGGCGAAACGGTGACGGTCACCGGTGCCGCCGCCGCGAACGGCACAGTCAACGCCGAATCGATCAGCGTCGGCGCAAGCGGCGGCGCTCTGTCGGCGCTGTTCGGCGGCTCGGCCGCGCGTTCGAGCTCCGGTAAGAGCACCGGCGGCGGCGAACAGTCGCTGTTCGGGAGCGGCTGACGCTTAGCGAGGACTTAGCGGGACGGCCCACCATCTCGACCAAGCGTTCTCCGCCGCCGTCGGCGGCCGCGTGACAGCACGAAACTCGACAAGGAGCTCAATGCCTCAACTCACCAGCAGACGCAAGCGCAGCCCGATGGCTGCGGCAATCCTTCTCCCAGTGCTCGCCGGCTGCCTGCTCGCGGCGTGCGGAGGTTCCTCCAACAGCGCCGCCACGACCGCCAGCACCAGCACCAGCGCGAGCGCGACGAAGTCGACCCCGGGCAAAGCTCCTGGGTTTACGCACAGGTTCGCCGCGATCCGCGAATGCCTGAAGAAGGAAGGCATCACGCTCCCGACGCGCCAACCCGGCCAGCACCCGGGAGCCGGTGGCTTCCCGGGCGGCAGCTCCTCCGCGCTTCCGGCGGGCGTGAGCAAGGCGAAGTTTGAAGCTGCCCTCAAGAAGTGCGGCGGCAACTTCGCCGGTGGCCGTGGCGGCTTCCAGAGCGGCACTGCCCGATTCAACACCGCCGCAGGCAAAAAGGCGCTGGCCAAGTTCGCGGCGTGTCTGCGCGAAAACGGCGTCAAAGTCGGCGAACCCGACACCTCCGGGAAAGGCCCGATCTTCAACACCACGGGCATCAACGTAAAAAGCGCTCAGTTCAGGGCCGCCGAGGCGAAGTGTCGCAGCGACCTCGCCGGCGCCTTGGGCGCCAAGCCGGGCGCGGCGCCAGGGGCGCCCGGAGCTGGAGCCGGCGGCTAGCTCTACGGAAGCTTCGGCTTCGGGTCCGGGATCGCGGCGGAGCTCGGCCTGCTGGCGATCGTCGGCATCGGCAGCGCGGCCACCCGCACCATCAGCTGCGTCCACTGGGCGGAGCTCAGAGCGCTCGTGGTGACGACCGGTGACGGCGCGGTGCGACCCGTGCGAGCGGAGTGCGCCTGCGTCGCGGTGGCAGCCGCGGTGAGCGGCGGCGTGGCGGCGGGCGGGTTGAAGACGAGCTCGATACGGCTGCGGTACGACGGCGATGCGTGCGTGCTCGGCGAGCTCGGGTAGCGCATCAGGCTGTTGATCTCGTGTGGCGCGAAAGCCGCGGGCAGCGTCAGCAGTGCGCGGATCGTGAGGTCGGTAATCGTTTCGGGTCCCTGGTGGCGTGCGATCGGGGTGCCGTTGATCGCCGAGATCTCCAGCTTGCCGCCGGGGTTGGCGCCGGACAGCGCCGAGCTCGGTCCGAACTGGCGCTGGCTGCAGGGCACCGCGGTGACGGTCGGCTCCAGGCCGCTGCGCGAGAGGAACGCGAGCACGGCGAGCACGCGTTTGTCGACCTTGCCCGCGGCGACTTCGTGTCGCCCGCACGCGTCGATCGTGATGCCTGGGTCTGAGAGCACCGCGCGCTCGAGCTGCGGCTTGGAGAGCAGGAAGGCATCGCTCGCGGTGGCCCCGAGCAGCGGATTGGTGGCTTTGGCGCCCTTTGGATGCAGCACGCCCTGGAGCTGTGCCCAGTTCGCCAGGATCGGTCCCGGATCGACCGTTTCCGGATCGCCGGCGGGCTGAACGGCAAAGCGCAGGTGACCGTCGTGCGCTCGTGTCGGCATGCTGACACGCCCGAGCACCGTGCCCGAGGCCACAACCGCGCCGCTGCGCAGCGGCGCCCGCCCTCCGGCATTCGTGGCCTTGGCCTTCCTGGCGGCGCTGGCGGCGACTGCCGCGCGCGCGTCGGGGTTGCCCGGATGGGCGAACAGGCGCACCCGGTCCATGCCCGGTGGCGTCGCTTCCGGCGCGGAGGACTGGACCGATGCCTGGCCCCTGCTCGGCTGGGTCTGTGGGGGCTGCGCTTTCACCTGCAGCGTCAGCGGCGACTGCGAGCCGGCGGTCGCGGGCTGCGACGGTGCCGGGTCATGCGTGCTCGCCGCTTCGATCACCGGCGAGGAGGTGGTCGGGCTCGAGAGCTTTGGCAGCACATAGCTCGTGGCGAGCCTGCCGAGGCCCGCGTAGGTGAACACGTCGCCGTAGACGTCGCGCAGGACGATGTACCTGCCGAGCTTGCGCGAGTTGCCGAGCTTGACGATCGTTCCGTCCTGCACGGCCACGACCGATGCGTTCGCCGCGCTCGTCAGGTTGACGAGCTGGAGCGTCGCGGCCGGCGCTTTGGACCCGTGCGCACTTTTTGCGGTGGCCGCCGCGGCGGCCGCGGCGGGCGAGAGTGCCGGTGTCGATCCCGGCGTGGCGCCGGCGCCGCTCGCTGCATTGCCGGCAGCTGTGGGCGGACTCGCGACGGCGCTGGCACCGGCTGTCGCGTTGGACGCGGACGGAGCGACGATCCGTACCGTTTCCCAGGCGACGTGCCGGCCGGTCACGGGCAGACGCCCGTCGACGAGGCCCGTCAGCGTGGCGATCACCGCCTTCGGGTAGGTGGAGATCAGCTTCGCTCGCAGCAGCACAGATTCGACGTATTCTTCGGAGTGGTTGTACGCGAGGATCGCGGCGCGCAGGTTGGTTGCGGCACCGGCCGCCCGCAGGTAGCGCGCGGCGGCGAACACCGCGTCGACGGGGTTATAGGGATCTGCGTTGCCGGCGTCCAGGGCGTCCACTCCGTACTGCAGCCACGTGCTCGGCATGAACTGCATCCAGCCGACGGCGCCGGCGGAGGAGACGGACAGATCGCTGCCGTAGTCGGTCTCGATTTCGTTGATCGCCGCCAGGATCTGCCACGGCACGCCGTACTGAACGGCGGCCGCCTTGTAAATGGGCAGCAGGAACAGTGGGATGCGGTAGAAGGACAGCGACTGCACTGAGGCTTCCGAGGAGGCGAGCACCGCCGCCAGCGCGCCCGCCTCGGCGGCGACCACCTGCGGCGAGACGGCGACGTTGTTCGGCCCTGAGGCCTTTTCGCCGTGCTTCTTGGACTTCGCGCCTTTGGTGGCGCCGGTGGTCGTGGTCGTCGTCGGGCCCGGAGACGCCGGTTCGCTCGAGCTGACCTTCTGTTTGCGTTTGAGCACGACCGTCGGCCCCTGCGCAGCGGATGGCGCCGGCGCACCGCTCGCCCCGGAGCCGGTGCTCTGCGTCGGAGCGGTCGTGGTCGCCGCCGGGTTCGTGGGCGTCGGCGCCGGCGCGGTCGGAGCTGTGGTCGTGGGCGTCGTCGTCGGCGTCGTCGTTTCGGACGGCGTCGTTTCGGTGCTGGTCGAGGACGTACCCGTTTCGGTGCCCTGAGAGCCGCCCGATTCGCTTGCGGGCGTGGTGTTGGTTTCCCCCAGCGCCGCGCCCGCGAGCGGGCCGCCGATGCCCGCGGCGGTGAGACCGCTGCCGGCGAGCGCGGCCAGCAGCGCACGCAAAACCCTGCGCCGGGCTCGGTTCGCAGGGGTCATACGCGAAGGTCGATCATCTCGGTGGACGTCCCATGTGTGTGGTCGGCGCATCAAACCCACCGTTGCGGGGCACGCCCACCGGCAGTCTTATCGGCAGCGAACCACGAATCCGTAAAGGATTCGTAATCAAACTGACAAATTGTGGCGCGCTCGAATTCCATGTCGGGCAGCAGCGGATGATACGGGCGCGGCTCGATTCCCGCTCCAGGTGCAGGCCAATCTGCATCGGCCTTCAGGCTCGGCGCTCAGCGCAACGGCTTCCCGCGTCGCTGCGATCTTGCAGTCGGTACCCTATGCGGCGTGGAAACTGTCCTTTCTGTGCTGCAGGTCGCGATCTCGGTGGTCGTGGTGCTGCTGATCCTGATGCACTCCGGCAAAGACTCCGGCCTTTCCGGCGCATTCGGGGTGGGCAGCGGCACCGGGCCGCTCGGCGGCGGCTCGCTCGTCGAGCGCAATCTCAACCGCTGGACGGTCTTCTTCGCTGTGCTGTTCTTCCTCAACGCGCTGGTGCTGCTCACGCGTCCCTGGTCCTGAGCCGCTCCAGCCGCTTGAGGATCTCGATCGCCTCGGCACGCAGCTCGGCGTCGATCGCCTGGTAGTCCTCGCTCGAGAGCTTGCCCGTGCGGAAGTCGAGCTCGGCGTCGCGGATCTCCCTGTACTTGGCCTCGCGCGCGGCCTCGAGCTCTTCGTGCAGGCGTGAGTCGGGCACAAGCGGCGGATCCGCGAGATCGGGGCGCTCCGCGTCCTGCGGGATCGGCGGATCGAGCTCGCGGGCTCGTCGCAACGGCGCGCTGACGAGCGCCACGACGAGCCCGACGAGCAGCAGCGTCAGGATCGCGATCAGGAAGCCCACCCCTTGAGAGATTGAAGCCCGCCCACCCGCGCCCGCGCGTCACACGCGGGCAAGCCCCCGCACCGCCCGCTCGCGCGAGCGGGTGGCGACGCGGCGACGAACAGCGCTCGGCGCCGGCCACAGCGCGATCAGCCCGCCACCGACGCTGATCAGCCCGCCGATCCAGATCCACATGACCAGCGGCGAGACGAGCAGGTTGAACTGCGCCGGGGGCGGGTTCTTCAGGTAGGCTCGCGCGAGGTAGGCGATCGGCCACGAGCGCGTCTTCTGCCGGCAGCGTGCGGTTGCCGACCGTGATGATCCGCTTCAGCGCGGGGGTTTCGATGTCCGGGTCGATCGCAGTCCACACGTTGCGTGTGAGGCTCGCGTTCATCGCGACGTGGCTGACCGGCTGGCCGCCGATCAGGCTCCCGACGGTGCCCTGGCTCGGGTCCTCAGAGGCGTAGTAGCCCTCGCTCGGGTTCAGCGTCGCGACGTGGTGCCCGTTCTTGGTGATGTACAGCAGCGCGCCGAGGCTGAGCGTCGAACCGGTGTGAGCCTGGTCGTACTTGGGCGTGATCGTCGCCGTCGGGCGCACATAGCGCACCGTGTAGGCGCCGACGCGCGTGGACTGGCCCGGCGACAGGCTCAGCTGCGTGGCGTGCTGGAAGGACGAGGACGCGGCCACGCCGACGAACAGCACCGCGATGCCGATGTGCACGATGTAGCCGCCGTAGCGGCGGCGGTTGCGCCGCACGAGCGCGAACAGCGCGCGTGGAACGGGCTCGCCGGCCATCGCGCGGCGCGCACGCGTGCCACGGAAGAACTCCTGTCCGACGCTACCGAACACGAACGCCGCGCAGGCAGAACAGCGCGAGCGCGAGCGGCTTCTGATTGATGCCGGCGAGCTCCAACGCGAGCAGCGTCGCGAGCGCGCATCCGATCGGCACGAGGAAGTTGCGACGGGCGTTGGCGAGCGTCGCTCGGCGCCACGCGATCACCGGCCCGACGCCGCTGAGCAGCACGAGGATCAGCGCCGAGCGGAACCGTGTAGCGATCGAACCACGGCGGCCCAACCGACGCTTCCTGGCCGGTCACAGCCTCGGAGATCAACGGGAAGTAGGTGCCCCAGAAGATCACGAAGCACAGCGCGACGAGCACGACGTTGTTGGCCAGGAACGCCGACTCGCGCGACAGCCAGCGAGTCCAGTCGATGCTCGCTGCGCAGCATGTCGCGGCGCGAGACGACGAGGTAGATCGAGCCCACGATCATCACCGCGATCAGGCACACGAACGGCACCCCCAGCGTATGCCCGCCGAACGCGTGGATCGAGTCGAGGATGCCGCTGCGCACGAGGAACGTGCCCATGATCGCGAGCGTCCCGGTGGCGAGCACCAGCGAGACGTTCCAGACCTTCAGCATCCCGCGCTTCTCCTGGATCATCAGCGAGTGCAGGAACGCCGTGCCCGTCAGCCACGGCATCAGCGAGGCGTTCTCGACAGCATCCCAGCCCCAGTAGCCGCCCCAGCCGAGCTCCGAGTAGGACCAGCAGCGCGCCCAGCAGGATCCCGACCCCGAGGAACAGCCATGCGGCGAACGCGAAGCGGCGGATCGCTTTGATCCATTCGGCGTCGACTCTGCGCGCCAGCAGCGCGCCCATCCCGAACGCAAACGGGATCGTGCACAGCGTGTAGCCCGAGTACAGCATCGGCGGGTGGATCATCATCGTCGGGAAGCGCAGCAGCGGATCGAGCCCGACGCCTTCCGGCGGCACCGGATGCGTGGTCGCGAACGGGTTGGCGTAGAAGACCATCAGCGCGACGAAGAACCCGCCGAAGCCGAGCATGATCGCGGTCGCGTAGGCGGCCACGTCGCGCAGGCGCTTGCGTGTCAGGAACAGCGCGAGACTCGACCACATCGACATCAGCCACGCCCACAGCAGCAGCGAGCCTTCCTGTGAGGACCACACCGCTGCGGCGCGATACAACGCCGGCGTGGTGCGGCTGGAGGTGTCCGCGACCGCGTTGAAGGCGAAGTTGTTGCCCAGGAACGCGAGCTCGAGGACGACGAACGCGGTCGTCAGGATCCCGGCAAGCGCGTACACCGAGCGCCGTCCCGACTCCGAGAACTCCACGCGGCCGATGCGGACGCCGTACAGCGACGCGCCGATGCCGTACGCACAGACGACCAGCGCGAGCACGAGGCACGCGAAGCCGAATGTCGCCATCAGCGCCTACGCCCCAGGATCGCCGTGTTCGCCGCGCACAGGCGCACTCAGGCGTTCTGGTTCTCGCTCGGAGGAGCGGTTTTGTACTTGGACGGGCACTTTGTGATCAGCGAGTTGCGTTCGCCGACGAACCGCGACCCCTGCTTCTCGACGGTGACGATCACCTCGCGCCCTTCGCGGAAGGGGTCAGGCACGACGCCCGTGTAGGCCAGCGGGATCGCGGTCCCGCCGGCGCGGTCGGCGACGCTGAAGTCGATGACGGCACCTTCGCGGTGTACGGAGCCGTTGACCACGGTGCCCGTCAGCTGGTAGCTGCGCCCGGGCTGCGCCTCGCGGAGCAGCTGGGTCGGTGTGAGAGCGGGACTGGCGGCGCTGAAGCTCGTGTAGATCAAGGCGCTCGCCAGCACCACAGCGGCGCTCAACGCTACGACCAGCCGCACGGTTCGCTTGCGCGCGGGGTTCATCGCGTCGAAGTATCGCAAACCGCCATGGCCCTCGCGTCGGCCCTCCTTGGCGCCTGCAGCGACCGCGCACCGAGCGCGATTTGCAGGAAATCACGCGTGCAAAGCGAAACCTTTGGGTGTGGATGACGTCTTAGGGGGTAGCGCATCATGAGACCGAGCATCCTGCACCCCCTCCGTGAGCCTCGGCGCGCCCACCGGCGTCCTGTGCGTCGCACCCGCCGCGGCACCGACGCTCCCGAGCCGCGCGACCGCGACCTCGCCGTAGAGCGTGTACGCGAGGCCGGCGGCCCGATCGATCGCGCCTCCTACAGCTGCGCCTGCGGCTACCTGTTCAGAGCGAGCGTCTCGACCAGCGTCAGCTGCCCGCACTGCGGCGCCGGCCAGGCCTGGTGATCGAGAAGGGCCCCGCCGGAGCGGGGCCCTGTCCCATGCTTGGCTGATGCTCCGCGGCGTCGCCTACTTCTTGCTCGGCTTGGCGGTTTCGCAGGTGTCCTGGTAGACGCCTCCGCTCTGACACGCCCACGTGCTCATCACCACGGTCACGTTGGGGTTCTTGCGAGCGGCACCGGTGAGCGACACGAAGTTCCCCGGCAGCGGGCTGGGAATGTTGTCGTAGACGACTTCGCTCGCGCCCGCCCCGGCGGCGCCGACTGCCAGCGCGCCGAGCGTCGCGATCAACGCCACGACAAGCGTGGCGAGTCTCTTTAGCCCTCCAGGGCCACTCTCTCGAGATGCACGCCGCGCACACGCTCTGTGCGGGGTCCCTTGACGGGCGCTTGTTGGCTGCTAGTTCGTGTGAACCGCGATCACGGGTTGGTCGCCTTCCCAGCAGTTGCCCTCGCTGCCGCCGAGCGTTCCGACGTCGGTCGCACCTTCGCAATACATTTCGTTGAAGCTCGAGTCGAGGAACAGTTCCTTCGTCGGATCAGAGCCCAGTCCGAGCGTGTGTTCCGACGGTTCGCTGATCGCGACGTTGAGTGACTGCGACGGCACGCTCGTCGTGGGATAGGAGACGGTGACGATCAGCGTGGTGGGCAGTTTCCCCGTGACGTGCATCTTGGCAGTGAAGTCGGAAAGGCTGCCGTTGAAGCATTCATTCGTCGCTTCGTCGTACCACGTGCCGGCGAATTCACCGGAGCAGTGCAGGGGTTCCGCCGATGGCCGGTAGGGAATCTTGGCGGTCTTGGTCGCCGTCGCGATCGGGGTTGCAAGGTTGCCCACTTCGTAGAGCGAGACCGTGATCGGCTCCCTGAACTTCCTGTGCTTCGGCGAGGAGCAGTTGTCGGCGCTCCAGCTGCCGCTTTCGCACGCCCAGTCGCTCATCACGACCTCGACGCTGACCCTCGGGTTTTGCTTGGGTATGCCCGCGAGTTGAACCTCGCCGCCGAACTGGGTCGTCGATGTCGCGGCGAAGCCGATCGACGCGAAGTTCCCGGGCAGCGGGCTCGGGATGTTGTTGTAAACGGCGGCACCGGCCGAGGCCGCCGCGACGGCCATCACTGCGCTCGCTGCGAGCGCTGCGGCCACGATCGCCACGCGCCTCGCACGAATCCTTCCGGTCATGTTGGTCTCCGTTCGTCTTGGCCCGGCACACGAAACAGCGCCGAGGCGTTTGACCCCCTCCAGGGTCCTTTGTGGACGGAAAGCCACACGGCTCAGCCAGTCGCCTCCGTGCAACGCCGATGCCGAAGCCGGCGAACCCCCGCTGCGCACTCCCGTCCACGCGCAGGCTAAGCGCCTGCCCGAGTCATGTCAACCCGGTTAAACGACTTGGCAACGTGTGGCTGGGCTATCTGATGTGGATGCCCGAGATCGCGCGCGCGATCACCAGCTGCTGGATCTCGGCGGTGCCCTCGAAGATGTCGTAGATCTTGGCGTCGCGGTGCCAGCGCTCGACAGGGAACTCGCGCGTGTAGCCGTTGCCGCCGAGGATCTGGATCGCGCGCTCGGTCACCCAGACCGCGACCTCGCCCGCCTTGAGCTTGCTCATCGACCCCTCCGCGTTCTCGAATTTCACACCAGTGCGGCCCATCCACGACGCGCGCCAGACGAGCAGCCGCGCTGCGTCGATCTCGAGCTTCATGCGTGCGAGCGTGAACGCGATCGACTGGTTCTCGATGATCTTGCGGCCAAACTGCTCACGCTCCTTGGCGTACTCCAGCGCATACTCATACGCCGCGCGCGCGATCCCGAGCGCCTGCGCACCGACGGTCGGTCGCGAGGACTCGAACGTCTGCATCGCGGCCTGTGAGTTGCCCTTCTTACCCTCGCGTACACGCGCGAGGCGCTCGTCGAGCTTGTCCTTGCCGCCGAGGACATAGCCGGCAGGCACACGACAGTCATCGAGGAACACGTCCGCTGTGTGCGACGCGCGCAGCCCGTGCTTTGACACCTTGCTGCCCTGCGAGATGCCCTTCGCCTCGCTCATCGGGACGACGAACGCCGCGTGACCGCGGGCGCCGAGCTCACGATCGACCGACGCGATCACGACGTGCACGTCAGCGATGCCGCCGTTGGTCGCCCACGCCTTCTGGCCGTTGAGCACCCACTCCCCCGCGGCCTCGTCGAACTTCGCGCTGGTGCGCAACGCCGAGACATCCGAGCCCGCGTTCGGCTCGGACGCACAAAACGCCGCGACCTTGACCTCACCCAACGTCCCGAAACAACGCGGGATCCACTCACCGATCTGCTCACCCGACCCCTGACCAAAGATCGCCGCGACCGCGAGCGCCGTCCCCATGATCGACATCCCGATCCCAGCATCCCCCCAAAACAGCTCCTCATTCACCAACGGCAGCGTCAAGCCGGTCGGGTCGGCGAAGAACTGCGCGAGCCCTTCGAAGCCGTACAGCCCGATCTTGGCGGCCTCTTCGATGATCGGCCACGGGGTCTGCTCCTTCTCGTCCCACTCGTGCGCGGCCGGGCGCACGACATCGGCGGCGAAGCCGTGGACCCAGTCGCGAATGTCCTTTTGGTCCTGCGTCAGCTCGAGCGAGAACGTGACCTCCTGCCCGGCGGCGCCGGAGATTGCCTCGACCGCCGCCTCGGCGGCTGCGGTCGCCGAGGAATTGGAGGCAGACGAGAGGGCTGTGGGGGAAGCTGACATCAGACGCGATCTCCTTTGGGGGTGACGGGTGGCGCCTTGGGGAAAGGATGACTGACGGTTGGCACGCCTGAGCATGGCTACGCGCCCTTGACAGGCCATTGCGCGACCCTTGACAGGGTAGCTGAGAGCTAGCGCGTCTGCCAGGCTTCCTCGCCGCGCGTGAGCGCCACTACCTCCTTCGGCAGCCGGCCCTCCGCGACGTCGGCGACCGTGACCTGCTCCAGCACCGCCCGTAGGTTGGCGCGCAGCGCGATCCAGACCTGCTGCAGGCTCTCGGCGGAGCCGGCGTACTCGACCTCCTCGGGCCGCTGTCCGCGGACCCCCACGAGCGGTCCCTCGACCGCGCGGATGATCTGCGCGAGGTTGACCTCCTCCGCGGGATGCGCGAGCCAGTAGCCGCCCTCGGGACCGCGCTGGCTGCGAACGATCCCCGCGGAGCGCAGCTGGGTGAGGATGTTCTCCAGGAAGGACACAGGAATGCTCTGCGCCTGCGCGACTTCGTCGACCTTGCGCGGGGAGCCTTGACCGCTATCCGCGAGCTCGACGACGGCGCGCACGGCGTAGTCGGCCTTGGCTGTCACGTGCATGGCCGTGATTCTCACCTATCTGGCGGCGAATCGGCGCGCGCACGGGTAGTTAGGCCACCCTAATCCCCTGTGGTACGGTTCTGCCTCCATCCCGACCGCAGCGCTCGGATTTAGGCGATGAGCCGTCACAAGTCCCTCACCTTCACAGCCATCCTCGCCTCCGCGCTCGCCCTGAGCGCCTGCGGATCCTCCTCGCACAGCGCCGACACGATCACGCTCTACAACGGGCAGCACGAACAGACGACCGCGGCGTTGGTCGCGGCGTTTGAGCACCGGACCGGCATCCACGTCGATGTGCGCAGCGGCGACGAGGCCGAACTCGCCAACCAGATCCTGCAGGAGGGCGCGAGCTCCCCGGCTGACGTGTTCTACACCGAGAACACGCCCGTGCTGGAAGCGCTGCGCGAGCGGGGGATGCTCGCGCCGGTCTCCCCTTCGACGCTCGCGGCGATCCCGAGCCGCTACAACTCGAGCGAGGGCGACTGGGTCGGCGTGACGGCACGAGTGTCGGTGCTCGTCTACAACACCTCACAACTCGCGCCCGCGCAGCTGCCGAGCTCGATCCTCGAACTTGCGGAGCCGAAGTGGAAGGGCAAGCTCGCGATCGCCCCGTCGGAGACGGATTTCCAACCGCTGATCACCGCCATCATCAAGCTCGACGGGCGCGCGGCGGCTGAACGCTGGCTTCGAGGCCTGCAGGCGAACGGCAAGGTCTATCCGGACAACGAGACGATCGTCGCGCAGGTCAACAACGGCGAGAGCGCGATCGGCCCGATCAACCACTACTACTGGTTCCGGCTGCGCGCGGAGCTCGGTGGCGCCGCAATGCACTCTTCGCTGCGCTACTACGCAGCGGGCGATCCCGGTGACCTCGTGGACGTCTCAGGGGCCGCCGTGCTGCGATCGAGCTCGAAGCAGGCGGCCGCGCAGGCGTTCCTCGGGTTTCTCGTCAGCCGCACCGGCCAGGAGACGATCGCTCACAGCCACAGCTACGAGTACCCGCTGCGTCCGGGCGTCGCGCCCGCGCCCGGCCTGCGCCCGTTCGCACAGCTCAAACCCGTGCCGCTGACGCCGGCCGAGCTCGGCGACGGCCACGAAGCGCTGGCGCTCGAGCAGAAGCTGGGACTGCTGTAGGAGAGCCTTGAGCAGCGTCAGGGCCACCGCACAGCCTGCCGGCCGCTGGACGCGCATCTGGTCGGGCAGGCGTCGCTGGCCGCTGGTGAGCCTCGCCGGCGCGACGGTCGCTGCCGCGCTGGTACTGCTGCCGCTGGTCTTCCTGATCGTCCAGGCTCAGCAGTCGGGTTTCTCCGAAGTCCAGCGCCTGCTGCTGCGCCACTCGGTGGCGGTGCTGCTGTGGAACACGATCCGGCTGGCGCTCGCGTGCACCGCGCTGTGCGCTGTGCTCGGCGTCGCGGGCGCGTGGTGCGTGGAGCGCACGACCGTGCCCGCGCGCCGACTTTGGGCGGTGGCGCTCGTGCTGCCGCTGGGAGTGCCCGACTTCGTCGTCGGCTTCGGCTGGGTCTCGATCGACCCGGCGCTGCACGGGTACCTGGCCGCGGTGATGATCATGACGTTGTCGCTGTATCCGCTCGTCTACCTGCCGGTCGCGGCCGCGTTCGCCAATCTGGATGGCGGCCTCGAGGAGGCCGCGCGCAGTCTCGGGCTCGGTCCGTGGCAGGCGTTCCGGAGGGTCACGCTGCGCCAGATCCGCCCGGCGGTGCTGGGCGGATGCCTGCTCGTGACGCTCGCGCTGCTGGCGGAGTTCGGCGCCTTTGAAATCGTCCAGTACCAGACGTTCACGGTCGCGATCTTCACCGAGTTCAAGCTCGGCTTCGATGTGGTGGCCGCGAGCGTGCTGTCGCTCGTGCTCGTCGTGCTGAGCGTCGCAGCGCTCGGCGCAGAGCTCTCGCTGACGGGCCGCGGCGGTGTTCTGCGCCCCGGGCCGGGGGCACGTCGCAGCGCGCGCAGGATCGCGCTCGGGCCGCTCACGGCGCCGGTGCTCGCGGCTCTGGCCGCGCTCAGCAGCCTGGCACTCGGGGTTCCGATCGGCGCACTCGTCTACTGGATGCTGCGCGGCAGCTCGACGACGCTGCCGTCCGCCTCGATCCTCGCCGCGGTCGGACATACGGCCGAGTACAGCGCCGGCGCGGCCGTGCTTGCGAGCGCCCTGGCCGTGCCGGTGAGCTCGCTCGCCATCCGCCACCGCAACCGTGCGACGGTGCTGCTCGAGCGTCTCGCGTACCTGCCGATGGCGCTTCCGGGGTTGGTGATCGCGCTCGGGCTCGTCGCTTTCTCGGTCCGCTACGCGTTTGCGCTGTACCAGAGCGCACTCGAGCTGATCGTCGCCTACGCGATCCTGTTCCTGCCGCTGGCGCTCGTCGGCGTGCGCTCGGCGATGGGCCAGGCCTCGCCGCGCCTGGAGGAGGCGGGGCGCTCGCTTGGCCGCCGGCCGGCGGCTGTGTGGTGGCGCGTGACGCTGCCGTTGATCGCTCCCGGCCTGGGCGCGGCGTTCGCGCTGGTTTTCATCTCGTCGGCCACCGAGCTGACGGCGACTCTGCTGTTGCATCCGACGGGCGTGAACACGCTCGCGACGCAGTTCTGGGCGTACACCACGGAACTCTCCTACGGCGCGGCGGCCCCATACGCGGCGCTGATGGTCGCGGTCTCGGCGGTCCCCGCGTATGTGCTGAGCCGCCGCATGAGCACGCTGGCACGAGCCGAGGGAGCGCCGTGAGCGCGCTCGTGGTGAATGAGCTGTGGAAGGGCTACGCCGGCGCCGCCGTCCTCGAGGGCGTGAGTCTGGAGGTGCCGGCGGGCTCGCTGACGGCGGTGCTCGGCCTGTCGGGCTGTGGCAAGACGACGCTGCTGCGGGTGATCGCGGGCTTCGAGCGTGCCGAGCGCGGCGCCGTCGTGCTCGGCGGTCGGACGCTCGAGGACGCGCGCACCCACCTGCCGCCGGAGAAGCGCAGCGTCGGTTATGTCTCGCAGGAGGGCGCGCTGTTCCCGCACCTGAGCGTCGAGCAGAACGTGGGCTTCGGCTTGGCACGCCGCGAGCGCCGCGGCACCGCGGTGTCCGAGCTACTGGAGATGGTCGGGATCGCGCGCCTCGCCGAGCGCCTGCCGCACGAGCTCTCCGGCGGCGAGCAGCAACGCGTGGCGCTCGCCCGGGCGCTAGCGCGCCGACCGCAGGCACTCCTGCTGGACGAGCCGTTCTCCTCGCTCGACGCGACGCTGCGCGCTCGCGTACGCGAGGAGGTGCACACCCTGCTGCGCGAGCGGGGCGTGACGACGGTGCTGGTCACCCACGACCAGGAGGAGGCGCTGTCGCTCGCGGACACGGTGGCTGTCCTGCGCGACGGCACGATCGTCCAGCAGGGGTCACCGGCGGAGCTCTACGAGCAGCCCGCCGATGAGCGCCTTGCCCGCTTTCTCGGCGCGGTCAATCTCCTCGAGGCGCGGTTCGAGCAGGGCACCGCGCTGACCGCACTGGGACGGTTGGAGCTGCGCGGCGCAGGCGATCGACGCGACGGCGCAGCAGCGGGGGTCGTGATGGTTCGACCCGAGCAGCTCGACGTGCGCGCCTACGGCGACGGCGACGAGGTCGCACAGCCGGGCGCGAGAATCGCGGGCCGCGTCGAGCACTGCCGCTACTACGGCCACGACGCGCTGCTGCGGATCACACCGGAGCAGCCGGGCGTCGAGCCGGCGCTGCTCGCCCGCGTGGACGGCGAGCAAGCGCTGCCTGCCGGCACGCGCGTGACCGTCGGTGCACACGGGCACGCCACGCCGCTCGGGTAGCTCGGCTCGGCCGCGACTCCGCGAGACTGTCGCCATGCTCATCGCACGGTGGCTGCTGGCAGGCGCGTTGGTCTGGGCGCTCTGCAGCTGTGGTGCGGCCGGCACGGCGAGCAGCGAGCACCCACGCGCGGCGAGCGTTCCCGCATACGTCGTGGAACCGTTCAGCCACGAGCAGCAGCTCGTCGAGCAGGGCGCACACCTGGTCGTCTCCGATGGATGCGCAGCGTGCCACCTGTCCGCCCAGGGCAAGGCGACCGCCCCTAGTTTTGCCAGCTTCGCGGGGCACCGCGTCGAGCTGGCCGACGGGCACACCGCGGTGGTGGAAGAACACTTCCTGCGCGACGGGCTGCTGGACCCGCGACGGATCGTGATCAGGGGCTACGCCGCGGCGCCGATGCTCGCCGCTGTGGCGCGCCTGCAGCTCGCCAGCCACCCCCACCAGGTCGCCGCACTGGCTGCGTTCATCGAGCAGGTGGGACCCGAACCCGAATAGCCACACGCAGGGCGCCTCGCGCGGAGCCCGCGAAGCTGCGTCTAGCATCTGGCCATGCGCGGGCGCTGGGACTGGCATTTCGGGGATCGCGAGTCCGTCGACGGGCGCACGGACGCGCCGCCGCCGGCGCGGGCGTCCGAACACGCGCGGCGGATTCAGATCCGCCGGCGCAGGATCGCGGCGGCGATCGTGCTCGCTGCCATGCTGGTGGCGCTGGTGGCGCTGGTGGCGCTGGCGCCCGGCTCTGACTCGCACGGGTCGCATGCCCACGGGGCGCCGTCGAGCGCCGAGCCTCCCACCGGCCCGCGTTCTGCACACCCGGCCGTGGCGCGCGCGCCGCAAGCGAGCCCGAGCGCGGCGGTCAAAGCGGTACTCGCGTACACGCCCTTCGTCAAACAGGGCGGCGATCGCGGTCGGGATATCGCGTTGACCTTCGACGATGGCCCCGGGCCCTACACCCCCGCCGTGCTCGGCGTGCTCGAGCGCCTGCACGTGCGTGCGACGTTCTTTGAGATCGGCGAGATGCTGCGCTACTTCAGCGCCTCGACCCTGCGCGAGCTGCGCGACGGCGACGTGATCGGCGACCACACGCAGACCCACCCGGAAATGGCGACCCTCTCCGCACACGCCCAGCACGAAGAGCTGTTCGAACAGATTCTGCACATCGAACTGCTCGGCGGACCGCGGCCGATCCTGTTCCGTCCGCCGTACGGCTCCTACGACGCGACGACGATGCGTCAGCTGCGGGCGCTGCATCTGTTGATGGTCCTCTGGTCGGTGGACACCGACGACTACCTGCAGCCGGGTGTCGTTGTGATCGTCGAGCGCGCGCTCGCGGGCGCGCGCCCGGGCGCGATCATCCTGATGCACGACGCCGGCGGCACGCGCACGCAGACAATCGCGGCACTGCCGATCATCATCCATAGGCTGCGCGCGCGTGGCTTTCACCTGGTGACAGTTCCCGAACTGCTGCGGGACGACCCGCCGCCGCCGGGACAGACGCTACCGTCGAGCCTCAGAGGCGACTGAATGGAGATCGAGGCTCTGCGTGCACGTCGTGCCGAGCGTCGGCGACAGATCCGCCGTCGGCGACTGAGCGCCGCGCTGATCGTCGCCGCGATCGCTGCAGTGATCGTGATCGTCGTGCTGGCGAGCGGCTCGGGCAAGGGCGCGCACGCTGTCGTTGATGCGGCACGGTCGAGCAGCGGCGCCGCTACGGATGCGGGTGCGCGCGCGAGCTCGCCCGTGCACGCCCGCACCGGACCGCCGGGCACGCAGGCGGTCCCGATCCTGATGTACCACGTGATCGCGGCGCCTCCCGCCGGCGCGCCGTTCCCGGGACTGTACGTGGAGCCGGCGGAGTTCGCCGAACAGATGCACGCCCTCGCGAGCGCCGGCTGGCATGCGGTGACGCTCGACCAGGTCGAGGAATACTGGCGTCGCGGCGTGTCACTCGGGGCGGGCAAGCCGATCGTGATCAGCTTCGACAACGGCTACAACTCCCAGTACACCCAGGCGCTGCCTGTGCTCCGCAGCCTGGGCTGGGTCGGCGACGAGAACATCCAGCTGAGCGGCCTGCCTCCATCGCAGGGGGGTCTGGGCGCCGGTCAGATCCGGGGCCTTTTGGCGGCGGGCTGGGAGCTCGACACCCAGGGCATCAGCCACGCAGACCTGATCACGCTCGACGCCGAACGGCTCCACGATCAGGTCGCCGTCGCGCGGGCGACGCTCCAGCGGCGCTACCACGTGCCGGTCAACTGGTTCTGCTATCCGTCGGGTCACTACAACGCGACGGTCGTAGCGGCGGTGAAGGCGGCAGGCTTTACCGGGTCGACCACGGTCGTCCCCGGCTGGGCGCACCCAGAGGATGACCCGTATCGCCTGCATCGGCTGCGCGTGCTCGGCGGCACCACCGGTCGCGGGCTGCTGGAACTCGTGAACGGAGCGCGCGCGGACCCGCCGGCGCCGGCCTCCTACAGCGCCTAGGCGTTTCCTGCTGACCGTTGGCTTCTGCAGACGCAAGCGGTCAATCCGCCAAGCGATAAAGCGCTCGCCGCTCGTTGCCGATCGGCGGGTGATGGCCAGCTCCCAGACAAGCTCCTCGCTCGACCAGCTCGCGTGTCTCGGGCAAGCGCTCAACGCCCGCACGGCCGACGTTGTCGAGTCGATGCTCGAGCGCACACGCACCTCGGACCGCCAACTCGACGCCGCGGTGGAGGAGCGCTTTGCGCGCGTCGGCACCGTGTCCACGGTCGCCGTCGCGCGCTGGATGTCGGGCGCGGGTGCCGACGTCGCGCGCGACGTCGGCAAGGAGGCGTCGCAGATCTTCGGCCAGCTGGCCTCCCAGCGCGCGGCTCCGTTGAACGAGGTGACGAAGCGCTGCCTGCGCTGGTGCGATGCGGCGCGGGAGATCGTGCAGGACTGCGCCAAGGAGCTCGACCTCGCTCCGGCGGTGCTCGACGAGGCGCTCGCGATGCTCCAGCGCAGCCTCAACGTGACGCTCGTGCGCATGTGCGAGTCATTCGAGTCTGCGCGCCAGTCCGCCGACGAGGAGCTCGCGCATCGTCAGCGCGAGCTCGCGTTCCTCGCGACACACGACGCCCTGACAGGATTGCCGAACCGGACTTTGATCCTCGACCGCGTCGGGCAACTGATGATGCGCGCGCGCCGCGACAAGACGCCGCTCGCCGCATTGTTCATCGATCTCGACAACTTCAAGGCGATCAACGACTCGCTCGGTCACGCCGCGGGCGACGAGCTGCTGCAGTCGGTCGCCGAACGACTGACCGCCGTGGTGCGAGAGACCGACGCGGTCGGCCGGCTCGGCGGCGACGAGTTCGTGGTGATCGCCAGCGAGCTGTCGTTCGCGTCCGGTCCGGAGCTGATCGCCGAGCGTCTGCTCGAAGCGCTCGATCAGCCGTTCAAGCTCGCCGGAGCGGGTCATACGGCGCTGAAGTTGACCGCGAGCATCGGCATCGCCGCCGGCGACAGGGAATCTCCCGACGACCTGCTGCGCGACGCTGACGTCGCGATGTACGAGGCCAAGTGGAGCGGCCGCCACCGCTACGTGCTGTTCGAAGCCGGAATGCAAACCGCTGTCCAATCGCGGATGGAACTCGAGATGGACCTGCGGATGGCGCTGGAGAACGATGAGTTCTTCCTCGTCTATCAGCCGACGTTCAGCCTGCGCGACATGAGCCCCACGGGCATGGAGGCGCTGATCCGCTGGCGCAGCCCGACACGCGGGCTGGTGCAGCCCAACGACTTCATTCCGGTCCTGGAGGAGACCGGCATGATTATCGAGATCGGCCGATGGGTCCTGAATGAGGCCTGCCGGCAGGCCGTCGGCTGGGGCGACGCGGGCCATGCGATCGGCGTGGCCGTAAACGTCTCGGCACGCCAGCTCGACACCGACGAGTTCATCATCGACGTCGAACGCGTCCTGCACGACACCGGACTCGAGCCCAGCCTGTTGACGATCGAGATCACCGAGACGGCGCTGATGCGGGACATCGAGCGGACGGCTGTGCGTCTGACCACGGTCAAGCAACTGGGAGTGCGCGTCGCGATCGACGACTTCGGGACCGGCTACTCCTCGATGGCCCACCTACAACGGCTGTCGGTCGACGCGCTCAAGATCGATCGCTCGTTCATCGCGCAGATGACGCACAACCAGGAGGGCGAGACGATCATCCGCACGCTGGTACAGCTGGGCAAGTCGCTCTCGATCGAGACGCTCGCCGAGGGCATCGAGCGCGCGAACGAGCTGAGCCTGCTGCAGGGCGAGCGCTGCGACAGCGGACAGGGCTTCCTGTTCGCCCGGCCGCTCGAATCGACCGACGCGACGGAGTTCCTGCGCAAGTGGATCGCCGAGCAGGCGCTCGCAACCGGGTGACAGACGCCGACGCGCGTCGATCCGTCCGCGCGGTGACGCAGGATGCCGGGCTCTTTGACGGCTCCCCGATCGACATCGCTGCGCGCCTGGCAGGGACGCGCGCTGGAGCAGCTCGCCCGCTGGCAGGACGGCCCGTTCCTGATCTCGGCTGCGCCGGGGGCGGGAAAGACGCGGCCCGCGCTCGAGCTCGCCAGAGCTCTGCTGTCGCAGCGTGCCGCCAGACGGGTCGTGGTGCTCTGCCCGACGACGCCGCTCACGCGCCAGTGGGCGGCCGCGGCGGCGAGCCTCGGCGTGCAGCTGCAGCCCGACGCCCGCGAAGCGAACCCGTCACGCGACTTCGACGGGGTGGCGATCACCTACGCGCGCGTGTCAAACGATCCGGGCGGGTGGTCGGCCAAGGTCGCGCCGGACACCTTGGTGATCGTCGATGAGGCGCACCATCTCGGTGAGGATCTGGCTTGGGGCGAGAGCTTTCAGCGAGCGTTCGCGGCCGCACCTCGGTGGCTGCTGCTCTCGGGGACGCCGTTTCGCTCAGATGCCACGCCGATCCCCGGGGTGCGCTACGACCGCGAGGGCCTCGTCGTGCCGGACGTGTCCTACACCTATGCGGAAGCGGTCGCGGATGGGGTGTGTCGCCCCGTGGCGTTCGTCACGTTCGACGGATCGCTGTCGTGGCGCAGCGGCGAGGACGTCGTCGAGTCCTCGTTCGAGACGGTCCTGAGCGCCCGCGAGGCCGCTCGCCGTTACCGCACGGCGATCTCTGCCGAGCTGCCCGAGGGGCTGGCGCGAATCGTCCGCGAAGCGGACGCAAAGCTACGCGCTGTGCGCTCTGCGGGCCACCGCGACGCCGCCGGGCTGGCTGTCGCTGCAGACGCCGGCCACGCGCGTCAGCTGGCCAAGTTGCTCCACGAGGTGACCGGCCGCGTACCGGTGGTCGTTCTGCACACCGACGCGGACGCGGCGCGCAAGCTCGCGGACTTCCGCGCGTCGCGCGAGCCATGGATCGTGGCCGTGAACATGGTCTCCGAGGGCGTCGATGTGCCGCGGCTGCGCGTCGGCGTGTACGCGAGCGCCGCCAAGACAGCTCTGATCTTCCGCCAGATCGTGGGTCGATTCGTGCGCACGAGCCCGAACATGCCACCCGAGCCCAGCTGGCTGTATCTGCCCGCCGAGCAGACGCTGCGCGGGCACGCGTCCGAGATCGAAAGCGAGCTGCGGCACGCGCTGCGCGACGTCGAGCCGCGCGAAGACCTCGAGCAACCCTCGGAGCGGCGCCAGAGCGAGCAGTCGCCAAGCGCCGAGTTCGTGCCGCTGAGTGCCGAGTTCGCCGCGCAGATGACGCTCTTCGGCGCGCCTCAGCGGGCGCCGTCCCCACCGTCTGCCGAGGCACCGTCGCTCGATCTCGAGTCGGCAGCGAACACGTCGGTGCTGCCGCCGCTCGAGCCGGTGGGCGTGCCGGTGTTCGAACGCCGCGCCGATCTACGCCGCGAACGCAGCCGTCTGGTCGCGGAACTCCACCGCCGCGATGGCCGCAGCCACCGCGAGATCAACTCCTGGGTCAATCGCGTGGTCGGTCTCGAGCGTGTCGAGCAGGCGAGCATCGAGCAGCTGGAGCGCTCGATCGAGACACTCGTAAAGGAGCTGACACGCGCCAGCCGGCGAGGCGCCACCGCCTGACCGCAGAGGGCCGTGCAAGCACTCTTGCACGTGTCGTGTTTCGTGCGCGCGGCTTGGGGGTACGTCGCGTTTAGCCCTCCCCTCAGGGTCCCACCGAATTACTGTGGATCGCCTGCGAGACGCCCGTCCATCCTCCGGGCGTCTCGCAGGCACCTGATTCGCGAGTCACCGTGCCAGCTCGCGCGCACGCTCGGCAAGGTGCGCGACGCCCAGCTCGTCGTACTCGCTCGCGGCGCGTGCAAGCGATGCGACGGCGGCGTGTCTGTCTTTCTCGAGCAGCCGCTGGCCCATGAGCAGTTCGCAGCGGGCCGCCTCCAGCGGACGCCTGAGGTCCTGCCAAGCCTCGCGTGCGCGCTTGAGCTCAGTGGGCGCGCCCGGCAACGGGCCGACAATCCCGGTTGCTTCGATCGCGGCCGCTTCACCCACCGGATAGCGCGCGCGCTCGGACAGCGCGACCGCCGCTCGCGCCGCCTGCTCCGCCTCGTCGTTGCGCCCGGCCAGACGATGCAGCAACGCCTGTGCCGAGTTGGCTTGGATCGACTGCACGATCAGACCGGCGCGTTCGCAGACGTCGAGCGCCTGCGCGAGCGCCATGTCTGCGGCCGCGAGCTCGCCCTGATCGCGGAGCGTGTTGGCGAGCCCGTAGAGCGCGTCGAAGCTGACCTCAGACCAGCCGATCTGCTGCGCCAGCTCGTACGCGCGCGTGTAAGAGCTCTGCGAGTCCTGCCACTGCCCGCTGCGCCAGTGCAGTCGGCCGCGCAGCGCATACGGCAGGCAGAGCTTGCCGACCAGGCCCTCACGCTCGGAGAGCTCGGCGCTCGCATCGCTCGAGCGCGCGACCGCCGCCCAGTCCGCGGCATAGAGGGCGAGCTGCGCGACGGCCGCGTGCAGCTCAATCTCCATGGGCACGTCGCCGATCTGCTGAGCGAGGGCGAGCGCCTCCCTGTAGGAATCGGCGGCGCCGGCGTAGTCGCCGTCGGAGCTCTCCAGGTGATGGCCGAGCGCCATCAGCGCGAGCACCGTCTCGTGCGCGTCCGAGCCACGCGCCAGCTCGACGGCGCGCTCGAGGTTCTCGCGCGCCTTGACGGTGTCGCCGATGCGGCCGAAGACGCGGCCGAAGATCCCGTGAGCGCGGCTCGCAGCGCGAACCTCGCCAAGTCGCTCGGCGAGCCGTAGCGCCTTCTCAGACGCATAGATCGCGAGCATGTTGTCGCCGGTCTGCATGTACAGCCAGGCAGCCTCCTCATACAGGCGCACGAGCGCGAGCGACGGCTCGCTGTCCTTGATCAGGTTGATACCTCGCTGGTGATGCTCGATCGCCTGCTTGCGCTCGCCCTTGTGAGCCAGGCCGGCCCCGATCTTGCGGTGAAGCTCGGCGACGTGCTCGAGATCATCGCGCTCGCGATGATGCTCGAGCGCCCGCTCCCACGCGCCGATCGCGGCATCGACGCGGCCGAGCCGCAGCGCGACATCGCCCTGCTTCTCGAGCAGGCGCGCGAGCGCCTCTGGATCCTCGCTCGCCTGCGCGAGTGCGGCCTCGTAATTGGAGAACGCGTCCGCGTTCGAGTAGAACGCCGTCGCCGCGTCGCCGGCCGCCTCCAGGAAGGTGAGCGCCTTTGCACGGTAGGGCGCGAGCGCGCCCGGGGCGAGACCGAGCTCGCCGCCCAGCTCGGCCGCTTTGCCGTAGTGCTCGGCGAGTAGCGCAACCACCTCCTCGACGCGCTCGCCGGCACGGGCCTCGATGAAGCGCGCGACCTCGAAGTGCTTCTGGGCGCGCACGGCCTTGGGCAGCATCTCGTAGGCGGCGTCGCGGATCAGCGCGTGCTTGAACGCAAGCTCCGGCTCGCCCGCGAGCGCGCTGCCCTCGCCCGCGACGACGATGTCCCTGTCGCGCAGCGCCCGCAACGCCGCGGCGAGGTCGCCACCCTCAGCAGCGGCGACCGGGGCCAGAGCTGCCTCCCAGAAGGTCCGCCCGATCACGGCGGCGTGCGCGAGCAGCCGCCGCTGGAGCGGTTCGAGCGAGTCCAGCCGCGCCGCGAGCAGCGCCTGCACGGTCGCCGGCAGCTCAGCCGCGGTCGAGCCTTCCTCCTCTGCCAGGCGACGCACCATCTCCTCGGCGAACAGCGGGTTGCCCTCGGCGCGGGCGGCCACCGCGGCGACGACGCCGTCGCTGGGGCCGGTCATGTGCATCAGCGAGGTGATCAGCTCGCGCGTCTCGCTGTCGCCCAGCGGCTCGAGGAACATCGTCGTCGAGTCGCGCCTCACCCCTCCCCAGCCGCTGCGGCGCGCGAGCAGCTCTTCTCTGGCGAGGCAGATCTGCAGCACCGGCGCACGCACCCACTGCACCAGGTGCTCGATCAGGTCGAGCATGCCCTCGTCTGCCCAGTGGATGTCCTCCCACACAAGCACCACTGGCCGCTCGCGCGCCAGTCCTTCCACACATGCCCGCACGGCCGCGAAGAACACTTCGCGGGCACGCTGCGCGTCCTCCTGCTCCGCGAGCAGCGAGTCGTGTGGCCCCTCGATCCCAAGCAGGCGGCCGATTACCGCGGTTTTCGACGCCGAGGATCTGCTGTCGGACTCGGTGACGTCGAGCAGCTCGCCCATCCGCGCCGAAAGCTTCTCCCACGCCGCCGCCGGCGGATCGCTGTCGGTGATCGCGCACTCGGCGCGAATGACCTCGCCAAGCGGCCAGTAGACGATGCTCGAGCCGTACGGCAGGCAGCGTCCGTGTCGCACCAGCGGTCGCGATTCGCGGCTCTGCAGCTCGAGCTCGAGCTGCAGCAGCAGCCGTGTCTTGCCGACGCCGGGATCGCCGATCACGGTCGCCAGATGGGGTGCGCGCTTGCGCTCGACCCGCACGAGCAGATCGTGCAGCTGAGCGAGCTCGGACGTGCGCCCCACCAGCGGAGTGCCGACGGGAAGCGCAGAGGCGGACGGCACCGGGCGCTCGTCGACCCCCACCGCCTCCCATGCGAGCATCGGCTCGGTCTTGCCCTTGAGGACGAGCGGCTCCGCGAGCGCCCGGTAGTCGATCGCCTCACGCGTGGCGCGATAGGTTGCCTCGCCGACGGTCACGCTCCCCGGACGCGCCTCCGCCTGCAGCCGCGAGGCGACGTTGACAGTGTCGCCGATCACGGTGTAGCTGTCGCCGACCTCGCCCGCGAGCACCTCGCCGGTGTTGATCCCCACGCACAGCTCGAACGTGATGCCGTGCTGGGCGCTCAGCGGCTCGTTCAGCTCGTCCATCGCGGCCTGCATGCCGAGGCCCGCACGAACCGCGCGCTCGGGATCGTCGCCGTGGGCCACCGGCGCGCCGAAGATCGCCATGACGTTGTCGCCGATGTACTTGTCCACATAGCCGCCGTAGACCACGACCTCCTGCCCCAAGCGCCCGAGGATCCGCTCGAGCTGACGCTTCACCGCCTCCGGGTCCAGCTTCGCCGCCGCCGCCGTGTAGCCGGAGAGGTCCGCGAACAGGACGGTGACGGTGCGCCGCTCGTCGAGCGTGGGCGATGCGAGCGCCACTGCCGGCGCGTCCGCGTCGGGCACGGCACGTGGTGCATCGGCCGCGCTGGGCGCCTGCAGCGACGCACCGCACGCCGTGCAGAACCGCGCGTCTTCCGGCGCAGGCTCACCGCACTCATCGCAGCGCCGCTCGAGCGCCGCGCCGCACCCCATGCAGAAGCGTGCCCCGGTGGGATTCTCAGCAGAACACGCGTCGCAGCGAGCCATCGGCGTGAGCTCAGTATCGAGGGACATTCGCGAACATCCGCACGAGTATCACCTATTTGAGTGAGCTGGTCGAGGTCAGGCGGCGCGTGTCACTAGGCCACTTGCGGCATGACCTCGGCGGCGATCAAAGCCACGTGATCGAGGTCGTCCAGGTCGCCCGGCGCCGTCGGCGGTGCGCCGTCACCACCACTTGCGCTCGAGCGCCTGGTCGGTGCCTCCCGTTTGATCGAGCTCGTCGAGCTCTGCAATGTCCTCGTCGGAGAGCGTGAAGTCGAAGATCTGCGCGTTCTCCTCGATGCGCTCTCTGTGAGTTGACTTGGGAATCACAGGAACGCCGTGCTGCACGCACCAGCGCAGCAGCACCTGCGCGGGCGTGCGCCCGACGCGCTGAGCGATCCGGGTGACCGTCTGGTGCGACACGTGACGACCCGTGCCGAGCGGGCTGTACGCCTCAAGCGCGATGTCGCGCTGGCGGCCGGCGCCGAGCAGCGCCCGACGGTACTCGAACGGACTGAGCTGCACCTGGTTGACGACCGGCGCGAGGTCCGCCACCGCGGCCAGCTGGTCGAGCTCGTGAGCGCTGAAGTTGGAGACTCCGATCGAGCGCGTGCTGCCGTGCTCCTTGGCCTTTTCCATGCCGGGCCACGCCCATGTGGGACCGCCCTGCGGCCAGTGGATGATGTAGAGATCGACGTAGTCGACGCCCAGGCGCCTGAGGCTGTTCTCGGCCTCGGCGGCCGGATCCTTGTGGGCGGGATAGAACTTGGTCGTGATGAAGATGTCCTCGCGTGCGATCGTGGCGTCGCGCAACGCCTGACCGACGCTCTCCTCGTTGCCGTAGGCCTGGGCGGTGTCGATGTGGCGGTATCCGAGCTCGAGCGCCGTCCGCACCGCGTCGACGCATTCCGGGCCGTTGGGCACCTGCCAGACGCCGAGCCCGAGCATCGGCAGCTCGTGGCCGTCGGCGAGCACACGCGCCTGGCCGTCTGATGTCATCGCCAGGGGAGTCATGCGTCCTCCTGTAGGTCGTTGGCCGGCACCATCCACCTCGCTCCCGGCGCGGGGTTACTCACAAGCGGCGGACGGGGGTCGAACCCGCGACCTCAAGCTTGGGAAGCTTGCGCTCTACCAACTGAGCTACCGCCGCGCGAGCCGGGATTCTAGGCGCTGAAGCGGCATCCCACTACCCTTCCCGCGAATGGCGCCCACCACCGAGCTCCGAGGCAGCGTCGGCCGTCGCCTCAGCCACGCCGGGGCCTGCGTTGCAATGCTGGCAGCCTGCGCGCTGCTCGCCGGCTGTGGCAGCGCCGGCGACCCCGCACCGACGCAGGCTCAGTTTGCCGCCCACGCGAACGCGATCTGCGTGGCCGGCCTGCGCAGCGCCGCCCGCTTGAAGGCGCCAAAATCGACGGCAGAGCTGCTGTCCTTCTCCGAACAGACGAGCTCGATCGTCTCGAAGCTCGCGCACGAACTGAGCGGCGTGCAGGCTCCGAGCAACGCCCGCGCACGCTACAACCGCTTCGTCAAGAGCGTCGCTCGGGAAGCGCAACTGCTCGAAGAGGCGGTGACTGGGCTGCGTGCCCGCAACGCTGTGCGCGCTCGTCAAGCGCTCGAAGCCCTCAGCTCGAACACGGGCAAGGAAGAAGCGAAGGCGCTGGGCATCACGGACTGCGCACGCACGGTGTCGCCCGGCTGACGACGAGCTTCGGCGGCCGCGCAGGCCCTCGCCACCGGCACACGCGGCTCCGCTCATGCGCCGCCGGTCTAACCTTCTCGCTCGTGAGACGCCGCCTCGTGCCGATCCTCGCCTCGCTTGCCGGCGCTGCGCTGATCGCGCTGCTGCTGTACGGCGTCTCGACGCAGTCAGCCAACCGTACGCTCGACGAACAGGTCGACCGCCACATCTACCCGGTGGCGCCCGACGCCACGCGTCAGCTGCCGGTGCTCGGCGCGAGCACAAGCCAGGCGCTGGCGTCACTCAGGGGCAAGGTCGTGGTGCTGAACTTCTGGGCGTCGTGGTGCGAACCATGCCAAACCGAGGCGCCGCTGCTCGAGCACGCTCAGGGCCAGCTGGCACGGCACGGTGCCACGGTGCTGGGGGTCACCTACCAGGACAACGCGCCCGACTCCGAAGGCTTCGTGCGGCGCTACCACCTCACCTATCCTGTGCTTCGCGACGTCACCAGCGAATTCGCGAGCTCCTACGGCACGCACCAGGTGCCCGAGAGCTTCATCATCAACCGCCAAGGACGGGTCGTGGCCATCTCTCGCGGCGAGATCGAACAGAGCTTCGTCAACAGGGCGCTCGCGCTCGCCCTCAGCTCATGAGTGCGTGCCGCCACAGCCCGACGGGCGTCGGGCCGCGCCGCCCAGCCGGGCCCGCCCGCGGACTGATCACGGCGCTGCTGGTCGCGGTGGCGCTCGCGACCAGCACCGCGCCGGCAGCTGCCGGCGTCGCGCCGCGCGCCTCGCTGCTGGCGATCGAGCGCCAGGCCATGTGCGTGACCTGCAAAGTCGCCCTCGACGAGTCCCAGGCCCCGCAGGCCAACACCGAGCGCGAATACATCCAGAGCCTGATCGACCGCGGTGAGGACGAAGTCGAAATCAAGCGCGCGCTCGTTGCCCAGTACGGGCCAACCGTGCTGGGGCTGCCGAGCGCCCACGGCTTCGACCTCGCCGCGTATCTCGTGCCCGCGCTGGTCGTTCTTGGCCTGGTGGCAACGGTGCTGGCGCTGATCCCGAGCTGGCGGCGACGCGCCCGCGCGCAGACAGCCGCAACCAGCTCGTCGGCGGCGCTCAGCCCGGACGACGCGGCCAAGCTCGATGCCGACCTCGCCCGCTTCGACTGACGCCTGCACATCGCGACCGGCGCCCGCCCATTCACGCCGGCCCTACATCCTCGTCGGCGCGCTCACGCCGAGCAGATCCAGGGAGCGCGCGATCGTGCGCATGCTCAAGACGCACAGCAGGATGCGAAAGGACTCCACCTCCATCGGCTCGGCACCGACGACGTGGCAGTCGCGGTAGAAAGCCGTGAACGTCTGCGCCAGCGTCAAGGCGTACGCAGCGATCCGGTGGGGAGCCCGGCGGGCTGCGGCCTCGGCCAGCTCCGCCGGGAATGCCAGCAGCTGCTCCACCAACGCACGCTCGGTCACGTGCAGAGGTTCGCGCTCGAGCTCAGCCACCGCCGCGCTCGCCCCCTTTACGCGCTCGGGGCCCGCCTTCGCGAGCACCGACGCGATCCGGGCGTGTGCGTACTGCACGTAGTACACGTCGTTCTCATTCGACTGTTCGCGCGCCAGGTCCAGGTCGAGATCGACGGTCGTGTCGTGCGAGCGCGCCAGCAGATACCAGCGCGCCGCATCCACGCCGATCTCACTGACGAGGTCGTCGAGCGTCACGAACTCGCCGGCGCGCTTGGACATCTGCGCGCGCTCGCCAGAGCTGATCAGGTGCACCAGCTGCATGATCAGCAGCTCGAGCTCCTCCGGGTCGCCGCCGAGAGCCTCATACGCCGCCTTCATGCGCAGCACGTAGCCGTGGTGGTCGGCGCCCCACACGTCGATCTGGCGTTCGAAACCGCGCTCGCGCTTGTCCTGGTGATAGGCGATGTCCGACGCGAAATACGTGTGCTCGCCGCCCGAGCGCACCAGCACCCGATCCTTGTCGTCGCCGAACTCGGTCGTGCGCAGCCACAGCGCCCCCTCGCTGCGGTAGGTGTGGCCTTCGCGCTCGAGGATCGCCAGCGTGTGCGCCACCGGGCTCGGGTCGCCTTCGTGCAGCGCGCTCTCATAGCTCCACACGTCGAACTCGCCGACTCCGAATGCGACCAGCGATGCGCGAATGCTCTCGATCACGAGCGCGACGGCCGCACGGCCGATAGCCGTTGGTTCCATGCTCGCCGCATCCGGCAGGCTCGCCGCCAGCTCGACCACGTAGTCACCCTTGTAGCCGTCCTCCGGCACCGGCTCGCCGCGCGCGATCGCCTGCAGCGACTCGCCGAGCTTGCGCACCTGCGAGCCGGCGTCGTTGACGTAGAACTCCCGCTCCACCCGATTGCCTTGCAGCGCGAGCATGCGCGCCAGCGCATCGCCGTACGCCGCGTTGCGTGCATGCCCGACGTGCATCGGCCCGGTCGGGTTCGCCGATACGAATTCCACGAGGATGCGTTGCGGGCGCTCAGCCAGCCCCGCCCCGAACGCGTCGCCCGCGGCGAGCGCCTGCGCGAGCGCCGCCGTCAGCCACGAGTCGGACATGAACAGGTTGACAAAGCCCGGCCCCGCGACCTCGAAGCGCTCCAGGCTCGCCCCCAACCGCTCCTGCAACGCGTCGCCCAGGCGCTCCGCGAGCTCCCGCGGCGGGACGCCGACGCCCGGCGCCATCAGCAGCGCCGCGTTGGTCGAGTAGTCGCCGAACTCCGCGCGCCGCGGACGCTCCAGCGTAATCGAGGCGCGGCCGCCGTTCGCCGTGCTCGTACCGGTGAGATCGTCCACCGCGGCGAGCACCGTCTGCCGCAGGCGCTCCGGGGAGGCTTGATCGTCGTAGCTGGGAGGCTCGGTCATTGGCTTCGTGCTCGGGGGTTGCGATACTAGCTGTGTGAACGACCAAGACTCAGGCGCCGAGCGCCACATAAACATCCATCTGTCCCCCGAGATCATGGGGGGCGTCTACGCCAACTTCGCCAACGTCAGCCACTCTGACTACGAGTTCACGGTCACGTTCGCGCGGGTCGACCACGAGGTCGAGTCAGACGAGGTCCCGGGGGTCGTGGTTTCGCGAGTCAACCTCTCCCCGCGCTTCATGCGTGAGCTGATCGACGCGATGGAGGACAACTACTCCAAGTGGCGCACCCGCGAGGGCATCAAGAACCTGCCCGAGTACGGCGGCAGCGAGGGCGGTCCCACCGGCGAGTAGTGCACCGTGCCGCGCCTCGACGGCGCCGCACGGGCTGGCTGCGTCCTTGCAGCGGCGGCAGGCGTGGAACACGTGACGCTCAGCGGTGTTCGTACCCTGCAAGGATGAAGGTCGCCGTCATCTCCGATATCCACGCCAACCGTCACGCCTTCGAGGCGACGCTCGAGGCCGTCGCCGCCAGCGACGCGTCGGAGCTGTGGTGCCTGGGTGATCTCGTCGGCTATGGAGCCGAGCCCGACGCCTGCGTCGAGCTCGCGCGGCGCCACGCAGCCGTGTGCCTCGCCGGCAACCACGATCTCGCCGTGACGGGCGAGATCCCGCTCGACGAGTTCTCCAAGGGCGCCAGCCTCGCCGCGCAGTGGACGCGCGAGGTGATCGCACCGGAGAACCTCGCCTTCCTCGAAGGCTTGAGCCCGCAGGCCGAGGAGGGGCCCGTCGGCCTCTACCACGCCAGCCCGCGTGATCCTGTGTGGGAGTACGTGCTCTCGGTGCTGCTGGCCGAGCTGTGCCTCGACGTCCAACGTCAACGCGTCTGCCTGATCGGGCACTCGCACGTGGCGCTGTCGTTCGCCCGCCACGACGGCGAGCTTGCCACCGGCGAGCCGCAACGCGACCGCACGCAACTCGACGTCGCCGACGGCGAATGGCTGCTCAACCCCGGCAGCGTCGGCCAGCCGCGCGACGGAGATCCACGCGCCTCGTGGCTGTTGCTCGATCTCGACGAGATGGCCGCGTCCTTCCACCGCGCCGACTACGACATCGCCGGCGCCGCCGGCGCAATCCGCGCCGCGCGACTGCCGGACTCGCTCGCCGAGCGCCTGGAGTACGGCCAATGAGCTTCCGACTGGCTGCGATGCTCGGTGTCGCAGCCGCCCTGCTCGTCGCCTGCGCCAGCTCCACCGGCAAGCTGATTCCCGTCGCCGACTCCGGCCCGCTGCAGGGCGACTTTGAAATCGTCGCGCAGGAGGCCGAAAGCGGGAATGGCAACTGCTCCGCGACCGAAACAGCGCTCGCCAAGACCGAACAGGACTTCAACGAGTTGCCCGGGTCCGTCGATTCGGGGCTCCTCGACACGCTGCGCCAGGGCATCGAGAACCTGCGCAAACGCGCCCTCGCGCTGTGCGCACAGCCGCTCGCACAGAACACAGCCACGAGCACCACGCCCAAGCCGAGCACGACGACGAGCACCAGCACCGCCACCACCCCGACGACCACGCCCAGCACCACGACGCCGACAACCACCACCCCGACCGGCACCACCCCCACCACGCCCGCCACCCCCGGAGGCGGGACCCCGGCCGGGCCGGGCGAAGCGACGCCTGGCATCGGCAGCGAACAGGGCGGCACCGGGGCCGGCGAAGGCAACGGCGAAGCCTCCGAAGGCGCGGGCGCCGGCGGGATCGGCGCCGGCGGCCAGGAAGGCGGCAAATGAGCGAGCGCGAGATCGCGGCGCGCTACCGGCTCGAGGGCCGGCTGGGCTTCGGCGGCATGTCCACGGTGCACCTCGCACAAGACATGCGCCTCGAGCGCCCGGTCGCGGTCAAGCTGCTCGCCGAGCACCTGGCCGATGACCCCGCCTTCGTCTCGCGCTTCCAGCGCGAGGCACAGGCCGCCGCGCGCCTCGTACACCCCAACATCGTCCAGGTGTTCGACTCCGGCCGCGACGAGCGCACGGGCCAGTACTTCATCGTCATGGAGTACATCGAGGGGTCCTCGGGTGCGGAGATCCTGCGCGACGAGGGTTGGGTGGAGGTCGACGAGGCGCTGTCGATCATCGAACAGGCGTGCGAGGGCCTGCACTATGCGCACCGCCACGGCGTCGTGCACCGCGACGTCAAGCCGGGGAACCTGCTGCGCGCGCGCGAAGGCGAGGTCAAGCTCGCGGACTTCGGGATCGCCAAGGCCACCGAGCAGTCGAGCATCACCCAGGTCGGCTCGGTGCTCGGCACCGCCGCATACCTCGCTCCCGAGCAGGCGCGCGGCGAGGAGGCCGGACCGAGCGCCGACCTGTACGCGCTCGGCGTCGTCACCTACCAGCTGATCTCCGGACGCCTGCCGTATGAGGCCAACTCGCTGACCGAGCTCGCGCTCAAGCAGCAGCAGGAGGAGCCGGCGATGCTCGACACGCTCGTGGCTGCCGTCAACCCCGAGCTCGCCGAGGCTGTCGCCGGCGCTCTGGCGCTCGATCCGCGCGACCGCTACAAGACCGCCCTGGAGATGCGACACGCGCTCAGCGACGGAGCCAGGGGCGTCGCACCCGGTGCGCCCGGGGCCAGCCGCACCCGTCGCTCCGCTGGCCGCCGCGCGGCGCCTGCCACCGAGGCGACAAGCGTGCTCGCCGGGGCCGCGCGCACGGGCGCCGTCGCCCCCGCGGTCGCCCCGCGCCGGCCGCGTTCCGGACCAGCCAGAGCGTCCGCCGCCCGCGCCCAGCCCGCCGGCCGCGCCCCGGCGTCCACCCGGCGGCGCTCCCGCCTGCTCGTGACGATGCTCGCGATCCTGGTGCTGGCGGTCGCTGTCGTGGCGGCTGTGATCCTGACGGCTCCCGCGCCGACCAAGGTGACGCTGCGCAACGTCGTCTACTCAGACGTCCAGCACACCGCGGCGGCGCTGCAGAAGCTCGTCTCCGAAAATACGCAGTAGTGCTTGCCGCGCTCGTCGATGTCAACCAGCTAGTCCGAAGTTCCTGTGGTAGTCACCGTTGATTGGGGTCGGGATCCCTGTGTTTATGGGGATTTCGGCCCTTTTGTGGGTGTCTGGTGTAGTCACTAGTATCTGTCCGGCATGGCTGGTAGGTTGTGTTCATGCCGAGGAGACAGACCCCGTCTGGTGCTATGCACGTGGTCACGAACCGTGCGCGGCATGGGGAGCGGGAGTACACCTCGACGTTGTTGCGCCGTTCCTACCGGGAGGGCGGCAAGGTCCGCAAGGAGACGCTCGCGAACCTCTCTCACCTGCCGCCGGAGGCGATCGAGCTGATCCGTGGCGCGCTACGCGGGGAGTCCTACGTCCCGGCCGGTGAGGCGTTCGAGATTGAGCGCTCGTTGCCCGCTGGGCACGTGATGGCGGCGTTGGGGATGGCTCGTCGCCTTGATCTGGCGAGGCTGCTGGACCGCAAGCCTTCCCGTGAGCGTGATCTCGTGATGGCGATGATCGCTCAGCGGGTGATCGCGCCCGCCTCCAAGTTGTCCACGGCGCGGGCGCTTGGCCAGTCAACAGTCGCCGAAGAGCTGAACGTCGCTGACGCCGACGAGGACGATCTCTACGCAGCATTGGACTGGCTGCTCGATCGCCAGGCAAAGATCGAGGATCGCCTCGCGCGACGGCATCTGAAAGACGAGGAGATGGTTCTCTACGACGTGTCCTCCTCGTATTTCGAGGGGCGCTCGTGTCCGCTGGCGAAACTCGGCTATTCGCGTGATGGCAAGCGCGGCACACCGCAGGTCATTTACGGTCTTTTGTGTGACGAACCCGGCCGGCCGATCACGGTCGAGGTCTTCTCGGGGCAGCTACACGACGATGCGACGCTGCCTTCTCAGATCACGAAGCTCAAGCAGCGTTTTCACCTCAAGAGCGTGGTCGTGGTCGCTGATCGCGGGATGGTCACCAAGGCCAACATACAGGCACTCAAAGACACCGAGGGTGTCTCCTGGATCACGGCCTTGAAGGCGCCGCAGATCAAGAAGCTCGCCCGGGATGGTGTTCTGCAGCTCTCGCTGTTTGATGAGCAGAACCTCGCGGAGATCACCGCGGAGGACTATCCCGGTGAGCGCCTGATCGTGTGCCGCAACCCCTTGGTCGCTGCCGAGCGCACCCGCAAGCGCTCAGAGCTGCTGGAGGCGACCGAGCGTGACCTTCAACAGATCGCTGATCGTGTGCAGAAAGGCACGCTCACCGGAGCGAGCGAGATCGGTCTGGTTGTCGGTCCGGCCGTCAAGCGTTACAAGATGCGCAAGCACTTCGACCTGCAGATCACCGATCAGGGTTTCACCTTCAAACGCAAGACTGAACAGATCAACAACGAGGCTGCGCTGGACGGCATCTACATCCTACGAACCGACTTGGCCGAGAACGAGTGCTCCACCAGCGAGGTCGTGCGCTCCTACAAGAACCTCGAGCAAGCAGAGCGGGCGTTCAAGACGTTCAAGGGACCGGAACTACAAATCCGTCCGATCCACCACCACCTTGAGCACCGCGTCCGTGCCCACATCTTCCTCTGCATGCTTGCCTACTACCTCACCTGGCACCTAAAGCAAGCCCTGGCGCCACTCCTATTCAAGGACGAGCAACCACCCACCAGCACCGACCCCGTCGCCAAGGCCACCCGCTCCACCATCGCCAAGCGCAAGGCACAGACCAAGCGCACCAGCACCGGAGAAACCTGCCACAGCTACAAGAGCCTACTCGCCGAGCTCTCCACCCTCACCCGCAACACGATCCGCCTCGGCCACACCGACGCCACCTTCCAGAAGCTCGCTCAACCCACCCACCTACAAGCCCACGCACTACACCTCGCCGAACACACACCACTCAACACGTAGACACGAGCCCGACAACACACCCAGCGCAAAAACCCACGCGCAGAGCCAAATCCCCCACACCCACCACAGGGAACTTCGGGCTAGTCAAGACCGCCGGCTACCCGCTGCTGTTCGTGCTCGTCATGAGCGAGTCCAGCGGCGTCCCGATTCCCGGCGAGACGGCGTTGATCGCCGCCGCCGTGCTCGCCAGCGAGGGCAAGCTGCAGATCGGGGTCGTGATCGCGCTCGCTGCCGCGGCTGCGATCGTCGGCGACAACATCGGCTACGTGATCGGCCGCAAGGGTGGACGCTGGCTGCTCGAACGACCGGGCTCCTTCTATCGGCAGCGCCAGGAGGTTCTGCGTGTCGGCGAGCCGTTCTTCGAACGCCACGGGCCCAAGGCCGTGTTCTTCGGGCGCTTCATCCTGGGGCTGCGCGTGTGGGCGTCGTGGCTGGCCGGCGCCACGCGCATGCACTGGCGCTCGTTCGCGCTGTGGAACGCGCTCGGAGGGATCACCTGGGCGTTCGGCGTAGGACTGATTGCGTACCTGCTTGGCAGCTCCGCCGGCAACGCGCTGGAAGCATTCGGCATCTACGGCCTCGTCGCGGTCATGATCGCGATCGTCGGCGGCCTGTTGCTGCACCGGCGCCATGTTCGTCGCGGGCCGCGCACACCGAGTGACTGAACCGGACCGGCTCAGCAGGCGCTGCAGGGAGCGATCCGCTCCCACATGTCGGCCAGCAGGCTGAGCTCGCTCTCGGAGAAGCGCGAGAAGAAGTGCTCCCTGACGACCGCCCGATGGGTGCCCCGCGCCGCCTCCAAGCGATCGCGCCCGGCGCCAGTGAGGCACGCATACGAACCGCGCGCGTCGTGGTCGCACGAGCAGCGCTCGAGCAGGCCGTCGCGCTCCAACCGATCGACCAGACGCGTCAGCCCGCTGCGCGAGAGCTGCGCCTGCTGTGCGAGGTCGCACATGCGCATGCGCCCAGCGGTCGCCTCCTCGAGGTGGTAGAGCACCTCGTAGGAGGTCATCGGCAGCCCGTGGGCCTGCTCCAACTCGGCGTCCAGCCGCTTTGCCAGGCACGCGTGCGCCCTCAGCAGGCCGCGCCACGCGCGCAGCTCCCCGAGCGTGAGCCCATCCTGCTCAGAGGTGGCGATCTTGACGGCGGTGACGGTCGACATTGCGGTCCTTGCAGGCCCTTTCCTCAATCGAACATAGCAGCGCGAGCCCCGATTGCTCGCGAACTCGCTGTCATCGCCTCGTTGCCCGCCACGCCCACAGCATCATCAGCGGCTGCAACGCCAGCCGCGCGTACAGCGCCCACGGAGGGATCCCGCGGAAGCGCTCCGGCGCGCGTGCCATGTGCACGTTGGCTGGGAACACCGCCGCCAACAGCGCGATCAGGCCGACGCCCGAAAGGCGCCGAGTCAACGGCACGAGCACGCCGACGCCGCCCACGATCTCGGCCACTCCGCTCACCTGCACGACGCGCTTTGCGCTGGCGCGCAGCGGCGGCGGCACGATCCTTTCATACGCGCGCGGCATCACGAAGTGGTTGACCCCCGCGGCGATGAAGAAGTTCGCGAGCACGCGCCGCGACAGTCCGCGCTTCGCACCCTCCTGCTGATCTGCATCCATTGCGCCTCGCTTCCTCGATACGCTCGCCCCACGGCCGGCAGGCCGCCTGAACAAAAATCTAGCGACCCTCGATCAGCGAGCGCCCGGTCATCTGCGCCGGCTGCTCGATCCCCAGCGCCTGCAGCACCGTCGGCGCCACGTCCGCGAGGATCCCGCCCTGCCCCCGCAGCCGCACGCCGGCGCTCGTGAGGATCAGCGGCACCGGGTTCAGCGAGTGCGCCGTGTTGGGAGAGCCGTCCGGCTCGAGCATGTGATCCGCGTTGCCGTGATCGGCCGTCACCACGCATACGCCGCCGCGCGCGTGCACCGCCGCAACCACCTCGCCGAGACACTCGTCAACGGTCTCGATCGCCTTTACGGCTGCCGCGATCACACCCGTGTGCCCGACCATGTCGGCGTTGGCGAAGTTGATGATCCCGAAGCGCGGAGCGTCTCCGTCCGCGTCGGCGCGCCACGCGTTCACGAACGCGGCCGCCGCCTCGCGCGCGCTCATCTGCGGCTTGTGGTCATACGTCGGAACATCCCGCGGCGACGGCACCAGCTCGCGGCGCTCTCCGCGCAGCGGCGCCTCCTCGCCGCCGTTGAAGAAGTACGTCACGTGGGGATACTTCTCCGTCTCGGCAACGTGCAGCTGGGGCACACCCGCGCGCTCGAGCACCAGCGACAGCGTCGTCCGCGGGCGCTCCGGTGAGAACACCACCGGATACGGCCAGCCCTCCTCGTAGCTCGTCAGCGTCGTGTAGCGCGCGATCGCCGGCACATCGCCGCGGTCCACCTCCGCAAAGTCCGGCTCCGCCAGTGCCCGCGTCAGCGCGCGCATCCTGTCGGGCCTGAAGTTGAACGCGATCACGCTGTCGCCGGGACGGATGCGCGCCTCCTCGCCCACGCGCGTGGGCTCGATGAACTCGTCGGTCTCGCCTCTGCGATACGCGTCCTGGACTGCCTGCTCGCCGCTGCCCGCGTGATGAATCGCCCGCCCACCCGCCTCGCCGTGCACGAGCAGGTCGTAGGCCCGCTGCGTGCGCTCCCAGCGGTGGTCGCGATCCATCGCCCAGTAGCGGCCGATCACCGACCCCACGCGTACCCCCGGCGTTGCGTCGAGCTCGCGCAGATAGCCGGCGCCTGCGTGCGGCAGCGTGTCGCGGCCGTCGGTGAACGCATGCACGATCAGATCCTTGACCGCCAGCGCACGCGCGAGCTCGATCAACGCGCGCAGGTGCTCCAGCGAGGAGTGCACGCCGCCATCGGAGACGAGGCCCAGCAGGTGCACGCGCTCGGCGTCCGCGAACGCCGCTCGCAGCATCTCGTTCTGCGCGAGCGATCCATCGGCGGCTGCGTCGTCGATCCGCACCAGGTCTTGGCGGACCACCGCGCCCGCTCCCAGGTTCAGATGCCCCACCTCGCTGTTGCCCATCTGCCCCTCCGGCAGTCCCACCGCGAGCCCCCACGCGGTCAGCGTCGTGTGCGGGTATGAATCCCAAAGGGAGTCGAACACCGGCGTGCGCGCCAGCGACACAGCGTTGCCGGGGCCCGGCTCGGCCAATCCCCAGCCGTCCAGCACGATCAGGCACGCACTCGAGACCGGCAGCTTATGAGGACCGTCCACCCCGTCCACCCCGGGCGCCCCGGCCGTCGGGCTCATCGCATGCGCGCGACCGAGCCGCTGCCGGAGCGCCCGGCGGCGGCAGCGGCCGCGGCGATCTGTGCAAACGAGTCCGCGTCGAGCGACGCACCACCGACCAGCGCCCCGTCGACATCCGCCAGCGCGAGCAGTTCCGCGGCGTTCTCCGGCTTGACCGAGCCTCCGTACAGGATCCGCAGCGACTGCGCTGCCTGGGCGTCACGGTCCGCCACGAGCGCGCGGATGAACGCGATTGCCTCCTGCGCCTGCTCGGGCGTGGCCACCCTGCCCGTGCCGATCGCCCAGATCGGCTCATACGCGATCACCACCTCCGCCAGCCGCTCGCCGTCCACATTCGCCAAGTCCTCTCTCACCTGCTGGCGCAGCTTACGATCCGTTTCGTCGTTGTCGCGCTCCTCCTCGGTCTCGCCCACGCACAGGATCGGCGCGAGCCCCGCTGTCAGCGCCGCCGGCAGCTTCAGCGCCAGCGCGCGGTCGGTCTCGCCGAACAGCGCCCTGCGCTCGGAATGACCCAGCACGACGCCACGCACGTCGAGCTCGCTCAGCATCGGCGCGGAGATCTCGCCCGTGAACGCGCCCTCGGCGTCCTGGTGCATGTTCTGCGCGTAGACCTCGACGCGCGAGCCGCGCGCGCTGTCCACCATCGCCTGGAGGTCCGTGAACGGAACGCAGATCGCGACGTCGACACCGTCCAACGCCGATACACGTGGAAGCAGCGCCTGGATGTGATCCTCCGCCTGCTCCTGCGTCTTGTGCATCTTCCAGTTGCCCGCGATCAGCGGCGTGCGAGCCCCGCTCATCCGAGCGCCACCCCGACGCCGTCCAACGCCTGCACCCCCGGCAGCGTCGCGCCCTCGAGCAGCTGCAGCGTCACGCCACCGCCGGTCGAGAGGTGATCGACCTCGCTCTCGAGCCCGAAATCCGCCAGCGCCGCGGCGGAGTCACCGCCCCCTACCACCGTCATCGCCTCGGTACTCGCCACCGCCTCTGCCACCGCGCGAGTGCCGGCCGCGAACGGCTCGACCTCGAACGCACCCATCGGCCCGTTCCAGAAGACCGTGCCGGCGCTCGCGATCACGCTCGCGTAGCGCGCCGCGGTCTTCGGGCCGATGTCCAGCCCCATCCAGCCCTTCGGCACCTCCACGCCGTCCAGCACACGGTGCTCCGCGTCCGCCGCCAGGCGCTTGCCGATCACCAGATCGCTCGGCACCAGCAGGCGCGCTCGGCCGAGCTGCGGCGTGTGCGTGTCGCTCGCGCGCAACAGTGCGCTGCGAGCGTGCTCCACGTCCTCGTCGTCGCATAGCGACTCGCCGACGGTGTGCCCCTGCGCGCACAGGAACGGGAAGCACATCGCGCCCCCGATCATCACCACGTCAGCCACTTCCAGGAAGCGCTCGATCACCTTGATCTTGTCGGCCACCTTGGAGCCGCCGACGATCGCCACCAACGGGTGATCCGGGTGCTCGAGGATGCCGCTGAGCGTCTTCACCTCGCGTTCCAGCAGCCGTCCCGCGGCACTCGGCAGCAGGTGCGTCACGCCCTCGTTGCTCGCATGCGCGCGGTGCGCCACGCCGAACGCGTCGTCGACGTACAGGTCGGCCAGCGCCGCGAGCTCCTTGGCGAGCTCGGGGTCGTTGCTCGTCTCGCCCGGCTCGAAGCGCACGTTCTCCAGCACCAGGATCTCGCCGTCTCGGAGCTCCTGCGCCAGCGCCGTCACCTCATCCCCCACGACCGCGGGCGCGAGCGTCACCTTCGCGCCGGTCAGCTCGCGCAGACGGTCTGCCACCGGCACCAACGACAGTTCCGGCACCGGCTTTCCCTCCGGCCTGCCCAGATGCGAGACCAGCACCAGCCGCGCGCCGCGAGCGCGCAGGTCTTCGATCGTCGCAAGCGCGGCAGCTATGCGCGTGTCGTCGCTCACGAGCGGAACGCCCCCTGCCGCCGCGTCGCTGTCCGTGCCCAGCGGCACATTGAAATCGACTCGCACGAGCACCCGCCGTCCGTGCACGTCCAAGTCGTCAATGCTCCTCATCGACTCTCCCATCTGTCGCGCTCCATCACGATATCCACCCCGCAGACCTCCTGTCTGCCGGCCGTGCGGACGGCCTCAATTGGATCGGCCGGGTCGCCGTCGCTCACAGGACCCTCTGCACCAGGTCAACCACGCGGTTGGAGTACCCCCACTCGTTGTCGTACCACGCGACGACCTTCAGCATTGTGCCGTCCATCACCGCCGTCAGCAGCGAGTCCACGATCGATGAGAACTGCGAGGAGACGATGTCGGTCGAGACGATCGGATCCTCCGTGTACTGCAGGATCCCGGCCAGCGGGCCGCTGTCGGCGGCGGCCTTCAGCGCCGCGTTGATCTCATCGACGGTGGTCTCGCGAGCGCACTCGACCGTCAGGTCGACGACCGAGCCGGTGGGAACCGGCGCGCGCACCGCGAAGCCGCCCAGCTTGCCCTGGAGCTCCGGGATCACCAGGCCGATCGCCTTCGCCGCGCCCGTCGATGCCGGGATCAGGTTGATCGCCGCCGCCCGCGCGCGACGGAGGTCCTTGTGGGGCATGTCCTGCAGGCGCTGGTCGGCCGTGTATGCGTGGATCGTCGTCATCAGGCCGTGCTTGATGCCGACGGTGTCGTTGACGACCTTCGCAACGGGCGCCAGGCAGTTGGTCGTGCACGACGCGTTGGAGATCACGTCGTGACGCTCGCGGTCATAGACCTCGTCGAAGTTGACGCCCAGCACGACCGTCGCGTCCGGGTCGCTCGCCGGGGCCGAGATGATCACCTTCTTGGCTCCCTGCGCGAGGTGCTTCGCGGCGCTCTCGCGGTCGGTGAACAGCCCCGTTGACTCGATCACCACGTCAACCCCGAGCTCGCCCCACGGCAGCGCCGCAGGGTCGCGCTCGGCGAGCACCTGCAGCTGTTTGCCGTCCACTTCCAGCGCGCGCTCGCCGCCGGCGCGGACCTCGCCCGGATATGGCCCGAGGATCGAGTCGTACTTGAGCAGGTGCGCCAACGTCTTGGAGTCCGTCAGGTCGTTGACCGCCACCCACTCGATCTCCTGTGCCAGCTCCTCGCCCCGAGCCTTCGCGGCGCGGAACACGTTTCGCCCGATGCGGCCGAAACCGTTGATCCCGACGCGTACCGCCATTCACTGCCTCCTGAAACCGAAATGAACGATGCCGGCCTCGGGAGCCCCAGTGGCCGACCGGAGATGCCGCGGCCACCGATCGCTCCGTCGCCCGGCGTGCGGGGGAGGCTATCAGCGCGCCGTACGCCGGCGACTTCGCTGCCGATGTCAGCCGGTGCCGGAGGGCTGGCCCGCCGGCTGCGGCCCGCGGACCGCGATCTCGGCCTGCACAGACGGCGGCGGAGCGCTCACCGTGACGGTCGCGGTCGTCGGCGCGAGCTCCACGCGCGCGAGCGCCGTGCCGGAGACCGCCGCGATCGCGCACGCGTCGTCGATCGCATGCTCGACGGCGACCGCCGGCAGCAGGCACGTCTCGAGGAAGCGCCGCAGCTGGCCGCGCTCGAGCGTATGCGCGTCCGCCTCCAGCTCCTCGATATGCGTCCGCGCTGCCACCCCGGCCAGCTGCGGGACGAGAATGCACGCGGCCATGTCGTCCGGTGTGGCGAGCGCCGCTGCTCGCACACGCGCGAGCAGCTTCGACGCGTCGGGACGCGAGCCGAGCTCGGCGACGATCTCGGTGAGCCGCTCGTGCCCGAGCAGCTCATCCCCGCAGCGGGCCTCGATGAGACCGTCGGTGAAGAAGCACGCAACCGCGCCCCTGGGCAGCGACACCGTCGTCTGCCGGCGCCCCGTCGGCACTGTCCACCCGATTGGCGGCGAAGCGCAGACGGCGAGTGGCTCACGCGTCTGCAACCCAAGCAGGATCGGCGGAGGATGGCCCGCGCTGGCATACGTCAGGACGCTCTCGCCGGTGTTGTACACGCCCACCACGACCGTCGCGAAGTGCTCCATCGTGCGGTCGGCCAGCACCCGTCCGGCCAGCGCCAGCGCCGCGCGCGGCTCCAGCCCGGCCTGCAGGTAGGCGCGCAGCGTGTAGCGCATCAGCGCCGCCTGCGTCAGAGCTTCATGCCCGTGGCCGGCGACATCGCCGACGATCAGCGCGACCCTGCCGGGCGCTGAAACGAAGACGTCGTAGAAATCGCCGCCGGCGGCGGGCCCCTCGGCCGGTCTGTAGGCGACCGACACCGCAGCGCCGCCGACCCGCCCAGGTATCTGCGGCACCAGCGCCGACTGCATCACGTCCACGTCGTGCAACAACGTCGTCCGCTGTCCCTCCAGGCGCCGCGCGCGACGCGCGGCAACGCGCGAGCGCACGGCAAACCACAGCGCTAGCAGGAGCAGCACGAGGATGATCGGCTTGCTCCAATCCGGGACGGGGATCGGCAACGGAATGTGCCTGCCGATCGCGTCGAGCGGATTGCTCGCCCGATGGCGGCTCACGCCGGAGCTTGCCCGCCCGCGCGTGCTCGGGACGCGGACGCGGACGACGCGGACGCCGCTAGCCGCGCCGCTTGAAGTCGAGCTGCCGGCGGCGCCCGCCCCGGTCGGGCGACGCGCTTCACGCGATCCCGACGGCCCCGGCCGGGCGCCGCTGTGCGCCGATCGGCGGACGCTGGACCTGGCGCTCGGCGCCGCGGCAGAGGCGGCCGCCGGTGCCGCGGTCGAGCCTGCCGACGCCGCTGTCGCCGTGGTGCCGTGGCCGGCGCCCGGCGAGGACGACGATCCACCCGACGATGTCCCGGACCCGCCGGCGCCGGCACCCGTCGGCTTGCCCGCGGGGGGGCTTTCTGCGGGTGTTTCGCTCGGCGCGCTCGGCGTCGAAACCGTCACCGGGGTACTCGACACGCTGACCGGCGCAGTCGACACTTTGACTTCCGGCGTTGAAACCGTGACCACCGGTGTCGACACGGTGACGGACGGCACGGATGCACCGAGCGGGGAGGTGGACACCGTGAGCGACGGCGTCGACACGGTCACGCCGGGTACCGAGATACCGACGCCGGGCAGCGCCACGCCGACGCGCTGCAGCGAGGCCGTGAGCGGCGCCGCGCTCGGCGGCGGGGCGCCCGAGGCATGCAGCAACCCGACCTGGGCATCGGCAGGGCCACCTGCAAGCGGCGCCCCGGCGGCGCCCACCAGCAACGCACCCACGGCAATCGCAGCGCGCCTGGACGGTCGCGACTTCATCTCAGTCACCGCGACCCCAACTCCGCGAACCAGTGCCCGGGGTCAGGTCAATCACCCGCCGCGAGTGCGAGCAGCGCCGCCTCACACGATGGATACAGCGCGATCAAGCCAGTCACCCCCGCTATGTCGAAGGTTCGCAGCACCTGCTGGTTGTCCTCGCTGCAGACTACCGCCAGCGAGCCGCCGGGGTGCTCGCGCAGCCGCATCACGGCCCCGACGAGCGCGCCGATCGCCGTGGAGTCGATGAACGTCACCGGCGAGAGATCGACGACCAGCCGCATGCCGGCGCTGATCGCCTCGGCGATGCGTTCTCTGAACTGCGGACTGGCGGCATAGTCGAGCTCGCCGCCCGCAACAAGGATGACGACATCGTCGTCGCGGTCGACGCCCTGATCCGTCGCGTCCTCGGTGAAATAGAAGAAGGTCATCTGCTGCTCCGGCGCCGGGCGGCCAGAGCTCTCTCCCATGTGTCGGCAGCTGTCGTTAATGCTGTAGCAGAAAAGCGCTGTTAGCAGGTGCTTTGTGGCCGCAGTTTCGAGCGGGACTCAGGGGCTGCGGGGCGACTCCTGCAGATCGCGATGCGCGACCGCCACGTCGAGGTCGTCGTCATCGCGATAGCGCCCAGCCAGGTGTTGGGCGATCGCCACCGAACGGTGGCGACCGCCGGTGCAGCCGATCGCGATCACCAGGTGCGCCTTGCCCTCGGCGACGTACTGCGGCAGCAGGAAGTCCAGCAGCGCCTCGAGACGCCCGTAGAGCTCGTCGAGACGCCCGTCGGCGGCGATGTAGTCGACCACCGCGTCATCCAGTCCGGTCAGTGCCCGCAGCTCCGGCTCGTAGTGGGGATTGGCGAGGAAGCGGACGTCGAACGCGAGGTCCTCCTCGCGCGGCGGACCGTGCTTGAAGCCGAAGCTCATGAACGTCACCGACAGCCGCCCGACCGTCTGTCGCGGCAGGAGCTCCTCGGCGATCTTCTCACGCAGCATCGCCGCCGACATCGCGGTCGTGTCGATCACCAGGTCGGCGCGTCCGCGCAGCGGCTCGAGCAGCGCGCGCTCGGATGCCACCCCGGCCGCGACGCTGCCCTCCGGCGCGAGCGGGTGGCGCCGGCGCGTCTCCTTGTAGCGCGTGACCAGCGTCTGCTCATCGGCCTCGAGGAACAGCATGTGGTGTGAGAGCCCAAGCGCGTCGAGATCGTCCACCACCGCGCGCAGCGCCTCGAAGTACACGCCCCCGCGCACATCTGACACGACCGCCGCGCGCTCGACCTTCGAGCCCTTGTGCACGAACAGCTCGACCAGCGAGCGGATCATCTCCGGCGGCAGGTTGTCCACGCAGAAGTACCCCGCGTCCTCGAACACGTTCATCGCCGTCGACTTGCCCGCACCCGAGAAGCCGGTGATCACCACGAGGTCCTCCAGGCGCGACTCGATTACCGGCTCAGCGGTCTTCCCGCCGCCGGTGCGCAGCGGGCGCAGGGGCCTGATCACGGCCATCACCGGTGATTGTGGCGTGCCGAGCGGACGCGCGAGTCACCTTGTCGTGAACGGCTCAAGTTCGAGGCAGCCCGCCTCAGCCGGCTCGGTGCAGGTAGGCATGGATATCGCGACCGACCTTCGCCGGCAGGCCTGGCACGGACTGCAGTTCCTCGCTCGAAGCCGACACGACCGCCTCGGGCGAGCCGAAGTGCGTCAGCAGCGCGCGCTTGCGCGCGGCGCCGATCCCGGGCAGCTCGTCCAGCAGCGAGCTCTTCATCGCCTTGTCGCGACGGCCGCGGTGGTGGGTGATCGCGAAGCGGTGCGCCTCGTCGCGGACGCGCTGGAGCAGCTGCAGCTCCGGGGTGGAGTGTTCGAGCACGAGCGGCGCGGGGCGGCCGGGCACGAAGATCTCCTCGATCCGCTTGGCGAGCGACACGACCGCCACGCCACGCTCCCGAAAGCCCCGCAACGGGCCCAGTCCGGCGGACAGCTGTCCCTTGCCGCCGTCGATCACGACGAGGTTCGGCAGCGCCGCGAAGCTCTGGTCGTAGGCGCTGTCGTGCGGCGAGATGTCCGCCTGTCGCTCCCATTGAGCGAAGCGGCGACTCAGGACCTCCGCCATCGATGCGAAATCGTCGGGTGCGCCCTCGGTCGTGCGGATCGTGAAGCGACGGTAGTCGGACTTCTTCGGCGCGCCGCCCTCGAACACGACCATCGAGGCGACCGTGTGCGTACCGCCGAGGTTCGAGATGTCGAAGCACTCGATCCGGATCGGAGGCACGTCCAGGCCCAGCACCGCCTGCAGGCCGTCGAGCGCCTCGACGCGGCTCTGGCGCCGGCGCTCGGAGCGCAGGCGCTCCTGGTCGAGCGCCAGCAGCGCGTTGCGCGCGGCCAGCTCGAGGATCCGGCGCTTCTCGCCACGCTCGGCCGCGCGCAGCTCCACCGGCCCGCCGCGCCGGCTCGAGAGCGCGTCCGCCAGCGCCGGGCGCCGATCGAGGCCGCGCTGGACGACCAGCAGCGCCGGGATCGACGTGTAGCCCCCGTAGTACTGGAGCATGAACTCCTCCCCCACCTCCGCCTCGTCGCGCTCGGCCTCGTTGGCGAGGTAGAACGACTGACGGTCCGAGAGCACGCCGTCGCGCACCTGGAACACCTGCGCGTTCGCGTCGCGTCCGTCCACCGCGACCGCTACCGCGTCGAACGTGCCCACCGACTCGCTCGTGACGCGGCGGCGCTCCAGCAGCGAGCGCACTGCCTGCAGCCGGTTGCGCTCGAGCGTCGCCTGCTCGAACTCCTCCTCCGCCGCCGCCGCCAGCATGCGCGCCTCGAGGTCGCGCTCGATCGCGGAGAAGCGTCCGCTGAGGAAGTCGATCACGCCGTCGATGCTCTGGCGGTAGCCGTCTTTGGAGACGTAGTCGACGCACGGTGCCCCGCAGCGCTTGATGTAGTAGTCCAGGCAGGGGCTGCCGCTGCGCCGCCCCGGCTCGGGACCGGTGCACGAGCGGAACATGAACACCTTTGCGAGCACCTCGAGCGTCGCGCGCACGCGCTTGGCGTTCGAGTACGGGCCGAAGTACGCGCGTCCGGGCCGGTGTCGCTCGCGCGTGAAGTACACGCGCGGATAGGGCTCGTCGAGCGAGATCGCGATGAACGGATAGGACTTGTCGTCGCGCAGGCGGATGTTGAAGCGCGGCCGGTACTGCTTGATGAAGCTCTGCTCGGCCAGCAGTGCGTCCGCCTCGGTGGCGACGACCACGCACTCGATCTGCTCGACGCTCGCGACCATCTCGGCGTGTCCGGATGAACCCGATCCCCGCCCGCCCACCTGCGCCTTGGAGAAGTGGGACGCGACCCGCTTGCGCACCGACTTCGCCTTGCCGACGTAGATCACGCGCCCGCGTGCGTCCCTGAACAGGTACACGCCCGGCTGATCGGGGAGCGCGCGGCGCTGCTGCGCGAGGCTCGCGCGCGCGCTCTCGGCGGCCGTCGGGGCGTCGCCGTGCGCCTCGGCGGGGTCGTCGTCGTCCGTCAGTGCTCGCGTCGCGGCCATCACTCAGAGGTTAGGGGCCGCTTGAAGTCGCTCAGTAGCTGCGAGCGTGCCGGTAGACCGCGACCAGCGAGTACACCACGAGCGCGGCCAGCACGAACCACACGAGCTCGCCCAGACCGCCCCACCTGTGCACCTGCACGAGCTCGCCGCCGCGCACCTGCAGCGCGTACCACATGCGGCTGCGCACCATGTACAGGAACACCGCCAGCACGACCGCGCCATAGAGCAGCCCGCGGTAGCGGTCGCCGAGCCCGTACAGCGTCATGTGGTGTTCGCGATACATGCGCAGCCCGAGATAGCCGATGGCGACGCCGAACGCGACCCACACGACGGCTTCGAAGGTGCTCGCGACGCGGCCACCACCGGGGATGAAGTACACCGCCGCCGCGATCGCGAGGATGATCGCGACGTTGCGCGTGTTCTTCAGCGATTCGCTCACATCCAGAGATTAGCCGCCGTGCCAGCTCAGGTTCTCAATCGACGAGCGTCTCCAGGCGGGCGTATGCGTCCTCGACGGCGCGCGTGGCAGCGGTGTGACGCGCTTCGGACTTGGCCGACTCGTAGCGACTCGCCCACGCAGTCGGGTCGGTGAGCTCGGCTTCGAGCGTCCGCAGCGCCGCCTCGGCCGCTTCGACGTCGAGCTCGGCCTTCTGCTGCGCGCTGACGCGGTTCTTCGACAGGCCCTTCGCCTTCGCCCTGCGCTTCGGTTTGTCCGGCGCGGACGGGCTCGATCCGTTTGTCGTTCCAGACGGCGCATGCGCCGTCTGGCGGGGAGGCGCATGCGCCTCCCCGAGACGGCCCGCATGCGGGCCGTCCTGCCCCGAAGACTTCCGCTCGTCGCGCACGCGCACGTACTCAGGCCAGCCGCCGACGTAGCTGCGCAGCGAGCGCTCCTCGACCGCGACCGTGCGCGTGCCGACCGCGTCGAGCAGCGCGCGGTCGTGCGAGACCAGCAGGATCGCGCCGGAGAACGAGCGCAGCGCGTCCTCCAGCGCCTCGCGGCTCTCGAGGTCGAGGTGGTTGGTGGGCTCGTCGAGGATCAGCACGTTGGGTGGGTGGGCTTCCGATCCAACGAGCACCGCCAGCGACAGCCGCCGGCGCTCCCCGCCGGACAGACCGCTGAGCGGCTTGTCGGCGTCCTCGCCCGAGAACAGGAAGCGTCCCAGCAGCGCCCGTGCCTTGCCAGGGCTGAGGCCCGTCGCGCGCTGCGCCGCCTCGGCGACGCTCTGCTCGGGCGGCCCGCCCGCGCCGAGCTCGTCCGCGTGCTGGGACAGGTAGCCGACCTGCACGTTGTGCCCCGTGCTCAGTTTCCCCGCCGCCAGCTCCCGGCGCCCGGCGAGCGTCTCGATCAGCGTCGTCTTGCCGGTGCCGTTGGGCCCTACCAGCGACACGTGCTCGCCGCGTTCAAGCCACAGCTCGACGTGCTCGAGCAGCACAACCGCGTTGCCGTCATGGCCTTCGCCGATCTCGATGCGTCCGTCGAGCAGCTCGTAGATCACGCGCCCTGTGCGCTCGGGCGCCGCGAACTCGAACTCGAGACCCTTGCCGTCGCGCGGATCACGCTCGATGCGCTCGATCTTGTTCAGCTTCTTGACGCGTGACTGCGCCTGTTTGGCCTTGGTCGCCTTGTAGCGGAAGCGCTCGATGAAGCGCTCCATGCGCTCGATCTCCGCCGCCTGCTTGTCGATCGCCTTCCCGAGCGCCATCTCGCGCGCCGCCTGCTCACGCCGCCACTGATGCCACGTGCCGGCGAAGAAGCGCGAGCGGCCGGCCTCGAGCTCGAGCACGGCCGTGCCCACAGCCTCCAGGAACCAGCGGTCGTGGGCCACGAGCACGACCGCCGCGTCGAGGTCGATGAGCGTCTGCTCGAGCCACTCCAGCGACTCGATGTCCAGGTGGTTGGTGGGCTCGTCCAGCAGCAGCACGTCCGCACCGGTCGCCAGCGCGCGCGCCAGCGACGCGCGCGTCAGCTGGCCGCCGGAGAAGGTGTCGAGGTTGCGGTCGAGATCCGCGTCGCGAAAGCCGAGGCCGTGCGCCATCGCGGTTGCGCGGTTGCGCCACAGGTAGCCGCCGCGCGACTCCAGGCTGGCCTGCGCGCGTGCGTAGCGCGCGAACGTCGCCTCGTCGCTCGCGCCTGCCGCCATCTTCGCCTCGAGCGCCGCCAGCTCGGCCTCGATCTGCAGCTCTTCGGCGCAGCCCGACAGCAGGTACTCGCGCAGCGCCACGTGGCGCTCGCGCGGCGGGCGCTGATCGTGCAGCGCGATCCGCATGCGCTTGGCGATGCTCAGCTCACCACGGTCGATCGAGGTCTCGCCCGCGAGCATCCTCAGCAGTGTCGTCTTGCCCGCGCCGTTGCGCCCAGCGATCGTCATCCGTTCGCGGCGCTCGAGTTTGAACGACACCCCGCGCAGCAGCGGCTTGCCGGCCATGTCCTTGTGCATGTCTGATGCGATCAGAAGCGCCATCGGCTGCTGATGGTAGGCGCTGAATTTGCGCGGGCGCCGTGGTGCGCGCCCGGTCAGTGTCCTTCTGCAAAGTCTGTATAACGATTGTTATACGGTCGAGTTTTTTCGAGGCCGGGCTTCCGTGTCCTTCGGTAGGATCCCGATCGATGCGCACCAGGCTCCTCATAGCGCTGATGACCTCGGCGCTGCTCGCCTCGCTCGTGCTCGCCCCCGTGGCCGGCGCCTACAACGACGGCCGCGGCCTGTACGGCGATCTGCTGGAAGAAGCCGTCACAACCACGGGCTTCGCGCTGATCGTCTTCTTCCCGCTGTTCGTGTTCCTGATGAGCATGCTGCAGAAACACCTCGAGAAGCGCAAGGAAGCGCGCAAAGCAGCGCACAAGGCATCGCTGGCCAACGGCCAGTGGCGCGGCGGCTGGTAACCAGCGACCCGATGGTCGGGTTCGACCTGAGCCGATGACCGGCGGCGAGGGTCCCAGCGGGCGCGACGCCGTCGACTACGAGCGGCGCGGCGCGGCGGCGATCGTCACGATCGACCGCCAGCACCGGCGCAACGCGGTTGACGGCGCGACCGCGGCGGCGCTGCACGAGGCGTACCTGCGTTTCGAGGGCGACGATGACGCACGCGTGCTCGTCGTCACGGGGGCCGGCGGTGTGTCCTTCTGCGCGGGCGCTGACCTGAAGGCTACCGACACGATGGCGGGGCGGCTGATGAGCGCGGAGGGGCCGATGGGCTTCACGCGGCTGACGGCGTCGAAGCCGACGATCGCCGCGATCTCCGGGTACTGCCTCGCGGGCGGCCTCGAGATCGCGCTGTGGTGCGATCTGCGCATCGCCACCGAGTCCTCCGTGCTCGGCTATCCCGAGCGGCGCTGGGGCGTGCCGTTGATCGACGGCGGCACCCAACGCCTGCCACGGATCGTCGGCCTCGGGCGCGCGCTCGATCTGATCCTCACCGGTCGCCTGATCGACGCCCACGAGGCGCTGTCGATGGGACTGCTGACCGAGGTGGTCGCCGCGCCCGGCGCTCACCTCGAGCGCGCGCTCGCGCTCGCCGAGGGCCTATCGCGCTTCCCGCAGCGGACGATGCTCGCCGATCGACGCGCCGCGATCGAGGGCTTCGGCCTGCCGCTCGCCGACGCGCTCGCGCTGGAGGCGCAGGCCGGGCCGGAGGTGTTCGAGGACGGCGCGCGCGGCGCCGAGCGCTTCGCCGCGGGCGAGGGGCGCGGGGGCGCCGGCGCAGGGGCGTGACGCTGGGTCGTGGCGCCTGCGCTGGGATCGCGCGCGGGCGCCTGATCGCCCGGCGCGGACGCGTGTGGCCTACAGGCTGCCGCGGGGCACGATCCAGCACGTGGGCTGGCCGGTGATCGCGGCGATGCGCTCGAAGTCCTCGTCGTAGTGCAGCAACTCCACCCCGGCGGATTCGGCGGCGGCGGCGATCAGCAGGTCCGCGTGCCCGACGCTGCGCTGGTGGGAGCCGCCCTGGTGGGCGAGCTCGCGGTAGATGTCGATCGCGCGCGCCCACTCGTTGGCGCCGATCGGGCACTGCGGTAGTTCTGCCACCTGCACTCTGCGCTCGTCGAACTCCTGCCCGTTACGAGCACTCTGCAGCAACTCCAGCGTGACCATCGCGCACGTGCCGATGGCTCCCCCAAGTGTCTGCCGGTCGAACGGAACACGCAACTCGGGCACGCGGCGCGACAGATGCCAAGCAGTGGTGTCAGCCAGCTGCATCACCGCTCGACGAATCTGCCCCACGGCTTCGTTTCCGTGCGGGGGCGTCGCATCTCCTTGATGCCCTCGAGCGTCAGCCCCTCCAGCTCCCATTCCGTCAACCGCTTCAGGCGCTCGCGGCGAACCACATCGCGTAGCGCGTCGTGCACCGTGTCGGTCGTGTTGCGCGTCTTGAGCACCCCGCGCGCCTCCGCGACCAGCTCCGAGTCCAGGTTGATCGTTGTTCGTCTCACCATCGCGCACCCTCGCATACACACAAGTCGAGATCAATAGCCATACAGCGATTGTATCGTTGTATGCACAGAGATGTCACGATTCGGGCACATTTGTGCGCGACGCGCAGCAGGCTCGCCCGTCGACAAAGGCGCACGCGAGCCAAAGTGCCGATCGCGCGCTCACGCCGCAGGGTATGCTCGTTGGGCGATGGCCTACTTCGTCACAGGAGCGACCGGCTTCATCGGTCGCCGCCTGGTGGAGCGCTTGCTCGAGCTGCGCCAGGGCAAGGTGTACGTGCTCGTGCGCGAGAGCTCGGCCGCACGGCTCGACGACCTCATCGCGCGTTGGAGCGTCGTCGCCGGCTCCTCGGCGGCGGAGCGTGTCGAGCCGGTGATCGGCGATCTGCGCCGCCCGCTGCTGGGCGTCGAGAAGGAGCGCGTCGCCGAGCTGCGCGGCGAGATCGACCATTTCTTCCACCTCGCCGCCGTGTACGACATGACGGCCCCCGCCGAGCGCAACACCGCCGTCAACGTCGGCGGGACCACGCACGCTGTCGAGCTGGCGCGCGCGATTGACGCCAAGCGCCTGCACCACGTGTCCTCGATCGCCGTCGCGGGCACCTACCGGGGCGTGTTCGACGAGGACATGTTCGACGAGGGCCAGCGCCTGCCCTCGCCGTATCACCGCACCAAGTACGAGTCCGAGCGGATCGTGCGCGAGCAGCCCTACATGCCGTGGCGCGTGTACCGGCCGGGCGTCGTCGTCGGCGACTCGCAGACCGGCGAGATGGACAAGATCGACGGGCCGTACTACTTCTTCAAGGCGATCCAGCGGCTGCGGCAGCTGCTGCCCGAGTGGGTGCCGCTCGTCGGACTGGATCTGGGCTACACGAACATCGTGCCCGTCGACTGGGTCGCCGGCGCGCTCGAGCACATCGCGCACGAGCCCGACCTCGACGGCCGGGCGTTCCACCTGACCGACCCGCGCGGGCAGCGCGTCGAGGATGTGATCAACGAGCTGGCCGCGAACGCGCACGCGCCGCGCTTCGCCGTGAGCATCGACAAACGGATCACCGACCCGCTGCCGAAGTGGCCGCTGAAGCTCGCTTTGGCGCTGCCGCCGCTGCGCCAGGCACGGACGCTGGCGCTGCGGGATCTGGGCATCCCACAGGAGGTGCTCGCACACATGGAGCTGGTGCCGCGCTTCGACACGCGCGAAGCCACCAGCGCGCTCGCCGGCTCGCCGCTCGAGCAGCCGCCCGCATTGAAGGACTACATCGGGCGCCTGTGGGACTACTGGGAGCGCGACATGGACACGCAGCTGCGCCGCGGCGCCACGCTCAAGCAGGCGCTCGAGGGCAAGCACGTGCTGATCACCGGCGCCTCCTCGGGCATCGGGCGCTCGGCCGCGCTCAAGGTCGCCGAGGCCGGCGGCGTGCCGCTGCTGGTCGCGCGCAACGTCGACAAGCTCGAGGAGGTGCGCGCCGAGATCGTCGCCGGCGGCGGCACCGCGTACGTGTATGCCGCGGACATCTCCGACATCGAGTCCGTCGAGCGGCTGCTCGAGCGCGTGCTCGCCGACCACCGCAACATCGACATGCTCGTCAACAACGCCGGGCGCTCGATCCGCCGCTCGATCGCGCTCAGCTACGACCGCTTCCACGACTTCGAACGCACGATCCAGCTCAACTACTTCGGCGCCGTCAAGCTGATCATCGGCCTGTTGCCGCATATGCGCGAGCGCGGCTCCGGGCACATCGTCAACGTCTCCTCGATCGGCGTGCAGACCAATCCGCCGCGCTTCTCCGCGTACGTCGCCTCGAAGGCGGCGCTCGACGCGTTCACGCGCGTGGTCGCCTCGGAGGTGATCGGCGACGGCGTCACCTTCACCACGATCCACATGCCGCTCGTGCGCACGCCGATGATCGCGCCAACGAAGATGTACGACGCGTTTCCCGCGATCAGCCCCGAGGAGGCCGCCGACATGATCTGCGAGGCGCTGCGCGCGCGCCCCAAGGAGATGGGCACCTGGATGGGCAAGTTCGGCGAGGTCGCCTACACGCTGTCGCCGAGCGCAGTCGACAGGCTGCTGCATCTCGCCTATCGCGTGTTCCCCGACTCGGCTGCCTCGAAGGGTCAAACCGACCTCGAGGAGCATGTGTCCTTCGAGCAGATCGCGATGGCGACGCTCACCAGGGGCGTGCACTGGTGAACAACCGCTGAGCACAATCCTGAGAAGATCGCAGGAGTGAGCGACGACGGCGGCAACGCAATCGAGGTACGCGCCCTCTGCAAGCGCTACGGCGGTTACGAGGCGGTGCGCGACCTCGACATCACGGTGCGCCGCGGCGAGGTGTTCGGCCTGCTCGGCCCCAACGGCGCCGGCAAGACCACCACGGTCGAGATCCTCGAGGGCTACCGCACGCGCACCAGCGGCGAGGTCTCGGTGCTCGGCTACGACCCGGCCAAGCGCTCGATCGAGCTGCGCCGGCGGATCGGCATCGTGCTGCAGTCCGGCGGCATCTACAGCCACGTCACGCCGCGCGAGGCGCTCACGCACTGGGCGAGCTTCTATCCGCATCCGCGCGACGTCGATGAGGTGATCGCACTCGCCGGGCTGCAGGCGAAGGCCGACGAGCGCAGCCGCAAGCTCTCCGGCGGGCAGCTGCGGCGCCTGGACTTCGCGCTGGCGCTCGTCGGCGACCCGGAGCTGATGTTCCTCGACGAGCCCACCACCGGCTTTGACCCAGAGGCGCGCCGCGCCGCCTGGGAGACCGTGCGCTCGCTGCGCGACCTCGGCAAGACGATCCTCTTGACCACCCACTACCTGGACGAGGCGCAGGCGCTGGCGGACCGCGTCGCGATCGTCAAGGACGGCCGCGTGCTCGCGATCGGCCCGCCGCGGGAACTCGGAACCCACCCGCCCGGTGGCGCTCACTACCGCGTCGCCTACCGCGGCTCCGACGGCGAGTTGGTCGAGCGCGAGACCGACGACCCGACGGCGCTGCTGCACGAGCTCACCGCCGCGGCACTCGCACGCGGGGAACGGCTGCAGGAGCTCTCGGTCGGCAGGCCGACGCTCGAGGACGTCTACATGGAGCTGACCGCCGCACCGCCCGCGAAGGGCGACGCCGACGACCAGCAGCAGCAGCCTCCTGCCGCTGCCCGCGAGGCCGAGCCGCAGCCGGAGACGAGCCGTGCCTGACGCGCTGACCCTCAGCTGGCGCCAGTATCGACTCGAGCGCCGCATGTTCTGGCGCAACCCCAGCGCTGCGTTCTTCAACTTCGTGCTGCCGCTGCTGTTCCTCGCGGGCGCCGGCGCCGCCCTCAGCGGCAACCAGCATCAGCTCGATCGGCTCGTGCCGATGATCGCCGGCATGAGCGTGATGTCGACGACGTTCACCGCGCTCGCCTACAACATCGTGTTTCTGCGCGAGCGCGGCGTGCTGAAGCGCATCCACGGGACGCCGCTGCCGACGGTGTCCTACTTCGGCGGCGTTGCCGCCAACGCCGTCACCAACACCGCGTTGCAGATCGCGATCATCGTGCTCGCGGGCCGCGCGTTCTTCGGCATCGGCTGGCCGGCGCACTGGGGCTCGCTGATCGTGTTCGTGCTGGTCGGCGTCGTCTGCTTCGCAGCACTCGGCGTCGCGTTCGCGCACGTGATCCCCAACTTCGAGTCGACCGCCGCGTACGTGAATGCCGTGTTCCTGCCGGTGGTGGCGATCTCCTTCTACGTGTTCGACTCGAGCGACCCTCCCCGTTTCCTGCGCACGATCGCCGAAGCGCTGCCACTGAAGCCGCTGATCGACGGACTCTCCGCCGCGATCGTCGGCGGCTCCGGTCTCGGCGGCCATCTCGACGAACTCGCCGTGATCGCGGTTTGGGGAGTGCTCGGCGTGTATCTGGCCGTGCGCGGCTTCTCCTGGGAGGCCGCGCGCACGTGAAGCAGCTCGCCGAGGACGTGTACCAGCTGCGCGGCTGGCCACCGAACGCGATCAACGTCTACGTGATCGGCGATGTGCTGCTCGACGCCGCCACGCGCCAGGGCGAGCGGCGGATCGTGCGCGAGCTCGGCGGGCGCACGCTGAGCGCACACGCGCTCACGCACGCACACCCCGACCACCAGGGGTCGAGCCACGCGATCTGCGAACGACTGCGGATCCCGCTGTGGTGCGGGCAGGGGGACGTGCCGGCGATCGAGACTCCCGGCGGCATCCACAATCCCAAGGCGCCGGCGTGGCTGGACCGGCTCTACACGCGGTTCTGGACCGGACCGCCGCACCCGGTCGCGCGCGCGCTCGTCGAGGGCGACGTCGTGGCGGGCTTCACAGTACTCGAGACGCCCGGACACTCTCGCGGTCACATCGCCTACTGGCGCGAGTCAGACCGCGTCCTGATCCTCGGCGACGTGCTCAACAACATCGACATCCGGACGGGGATCCCGGGGCTGCACGAGCCGCCGTCGATGGTCTCGCCCGACCCTGCCCGCAACCGCGAGTCGGCGCGCCGGATCGCCGCGCTGCGACCGCGGTTGACGCTGTTCGGTCACGGCGCGCCGCTGCGCGACCCCGGCAAGCTCAGCGACTTCGTCTCCGGGCTGCCGAGCTGAGCGGCCGCGATGGCCGAGACGATCTTCCGCGCCGGCGCCGGGCACTGGGAAGCGGCCTCGCGTGTGTCCACTTCCGCGGGCTGTATAACCATGGCTATACAGCCGACCGAGCAGGCCCGGGGCCCGTGGGATCCTCGCGCGCTACACGGCGGCGCGCCGGCGGCGTTGTTCGCGGCCGCCTTCGAGCGCGCCGAGCCGGGCTCCGAGCTGCGCGTAGCGCGCCTTGGGTTCGAGTTCCTGCGCCCGATCCCGCTCGCCCCGCTGCAGCTCTCGACGCGCATCGTGCGCCCCGGCCGGCGCGTGCAGGAGCTCGCCGGCGAGCTGACCGCAACCGACCCGCAGTCCGGCGCGCAGCAGCTCGTGTGCCGCGCGAGCGCGCTGCGCGTGCAGCCGATCGGCGCCACGGTGGCCGACGCGGCAATCGCCGCGGCGGCCGACGGCGCCGCAGGGGCGCGCGAGCGACCGCTGCCGGCGCCCGAGACCGGCACCGCCGTGCGCTTCTCGCTGAACGACTCGGAGGAACCGAGCTTCGCGGCCACCGCAATGGAGATGCGCTGGCTGGACGACCCTCGCGCGCGGGGCCCGGCACGCGTGTGGATGCGTCTGCGTCACGAGCTGCTGGCCGGCGAGCAGCTGACGCCGCTCGCGCGCCTGACCGCGACCGCCGACTTCGGCAACGGCGTCGGCGCGGCGCTGCCGTTCGAGCGCTTCCTGTTCATCAACGCCGACCTCACGATCCACCTCACGCGCCAGCCGCGCGGCGAATGGATCGGGCTCGACGCGCGCACGTTGCTGGACAGCGGTGGCACCGGCCTCGCCGAAAGCGTGCTGCACGACATTCACGGCCCGGTCGGCCGTGCATTTCAGACACTCGTCGTCGAGCCACGCTGAGCCATAGAAAATAGTTGCAGGCGCAAGCAGCGTTGCTACTGTCGGGGAAACCTGTCCTAGTTGAGACAGCAACCACCTGCGACACAGGAGAGCCGATGTCAACACCAGAGAGCACCGCCACCCAGACCCCGTTGCCGGCAGGCACCTGGAAGATCGACCCGATCCATTCGAGCATCGAGTTCCAGGTCAAACACCTCGGCATCGCGACCGTCAAGGGACAGTTCACCGACTTCGAGGGCACGCTCGAGGTGACGCCGGACGGCCTCAACGCGTACGGCACCGTCGACGTCGCGAGCGTCGACACGCGCGAGGAGCAGCGCGACGCGCACCTGCGCTCGCCCGACTTCTTCGACGTCGAGAACCACCCGCAGATCACGTTCAAATCAACGTCCGTGCGCCCGCTCGACGACGCCGAGTTCGAGGTCGAGGGCGACTTCACGATCCGCGGCATCACCAAGCCGCTGAAGCTCGTCGGCGTGCTCGAGGGCACCGAGACCGACCCGCAGGGCAACGAGCGCGTGGGACTCTCCGCCAGCGCTTCGATCAACCGCTCCGACTACGACATGAAGTTCAACATGGCGCTCGGCTCGGGCAACGTCGTCGTCGGCGAGAAGGTCAAGATCCTGATCGACATCTCAGCGGTCAAGGCAGGCTGAGCTGTCCGGCAAGGAGCTCAGCGCACGATCACCTCGGCGAGCGCGTCGTCGATCGCCTCGAGTGTGTCGGCGCTGAGCTTCACGCCAGACGCCGACGCGTTGGCGCGCACCTGCTCGGGACGGCTCGCGCCGACGATCGCCGAGGCGACGTTCTGCTGGCGCAGCACCCACCCGAGCGCCAGCTGAGCCATCGTCAGACCCGCCTGCTCGGCGATCGGCTCGAGCAGCTGCACCGCTTCGAGCACGCGCGGCTGCATCAGACGGTCGATGAAGCCGCCCATGCTCTCGCTCGCCGCCCGCGAGTCCGGCGGCGGCGGCTCGCCGGGGCGGTACTTACCGCTCAGCACGCCCTGCGCCAGCGGTGACCACACGATCTGCGAGATGCCGTCCGCTTCGCACAGCGGGATCAGCTCCGCCTCGGGAGCGCGCCACAGCATCGAGTACTGCGGCTGGCTCGACACCCAGCGCTCGACGTCGGTCAGCGCGAGCGACTCGACGACCCTTTCGACCGGCCACTCGCTGAAGCCGATGTGACGCGCCTTGCCCGCCTGCACCACTTCCGTGAGCGCGCCCATCGTCTCCTCCAGCGGCGTCTGCGCGTCGTAGCGGTGACACTGATAGAGGTCCACGTAGTCCGTCTGCAGGCGCTCCAGCGAGGCGTCGATCTGCTTGTGGATCTGCGCTGCCGAGAGGCCGCGATCCGTATCGGACATCGGGAAGTAGACCTTCGTCGCGAGCACGTAGGAGGAGCGCTCGTGCTCGGAGAGGACCTCGCCGAGCAGCGTCTCGGAGGCGCCGCGCCCGTACACGTTGGCGGTGTCGATGAGGTTGATGCCCTCATCGAACGCCGCCTCCACGCACGCGCGCGCCTGCTCTTTCTCCACGCCGCCCGAGTAGGTCAGCCACGAGCCGAGGCTGACCTCCGACACCTCGATCTCACTCCAGCCGAGCTTGCGGAAATCCATCGGTCGAGAGGCTACCCTGAAACGCGGTACGACCTAACGTCAATAGTCGAGCATGACCGTCATCGATCCCAGCCTGCGCGTCCGCTCCGTCAAGCTCGCCGTCAGCGACCTCGGACGCAGCGTCGACTTCTACGAGCGAGTCCTCGGGCTGCCGCTGATCGTGCGCGGGGAGCACCGCGCGCAGCTCGGCCCCGACGCCGAGCGTCCGGCGCTCGTGCTCAGCGACATCGCATCGCCGACGCCGCTACCGCCGAGCGCGACCGGTCTCTACCACGTCGCGTGGCTGCACCCGAGCCGCGCAGCGCTCGCGGACAGCCTGCGGCGCGTGGCCGGGGCGCGCTGGCCCTTCGAGGGCGCCTCCGACCACGGCGTCTCCGAGGCGCTCTACCTGAGCGACCCCGACGGCCTCGGGATCGAGCTGTATGCCGACCGGCCACGCGAGCTGTGGGAGCCTGCCGGCGATGGGCATGGCGTGAACATGGTCACGCTGCCACTCGATCTGGAGGACCTGTTGGCGCAGTCGCTCGAGGATCCTCCCCCCGCGGTACCGGCCGACACGTTCATCGGCCACGTGCACCTGAAGGTCTCCGACGTGCCGAGCGCCAGCGCGTTCTACCGCGACGCGCTCGGTCTCGAAGAACAGGCGCAACTGCCCTCGGCGGCGTTCCTCGCCGCCGGCGGCTACCACCATCACATCGGGCTGAACTCGTGGCAGAGCAGCGGCGCCGCGAGCGCCCCTGACAGCGCACCGGGCCTGCGTGAGATCGATTTCGACCTCGGCGACGCTCCCGCCCTGGAAGCGCTCGAGCGCACGCTCGCCGACGCCGGGGCCGACGCGCAGACGCCGACCGAGCTGGACGCCGACGGCGAGCTGACGGTGCGCGACCCCGACGGGCAACTGCTGGCGTTCACGCGGCGCTGAGTCGCCGGCGTCGGCACTCGCGGTCAGCCGCCGACGCTGGCGGCGCCGAGGCGTGCCAGCTGATCCGGCGTCAACTGCAAATCGACGCTCGCCACCAGCTCCGCGAGCTGCGCGGTCGAAGTGGCGCTTGCGATCGGCGCGAGCACCGTCGGCTGCGCGAGCAGCCACGCCAGCGCGACCGCCGCGAGCGCCGTGTCGTGCGCCGCCGCTACCTCCTGCAGCGTGTCCAGCACGGCGAAGCCGCGCTCGTTGCAGTAGGCCTCGCGCACGCCCGCCGCTCGCGGGCTGTCGATCTCCGGCCCGTCGCGCCGGTACTTCCCCGTCAGAAATCCACGCGCGAGCCCGAAGTACGGGATGCACGCCAGCCTGTGGCGTTCGCAAACCGGCCGCAGCTCGCCCTCGTATGCCCGACGCTCCATCAGGTTGTAGTGCGGCTGCAGCGCCACATATGAGGCCATACCGGCCTCCTGGCCGACCTGCAGCGCCTCCTCTAGGCGCTCGGCGCTGTAGTTGGAGGCAGCCGCGTAGCGGATCCTGCCCTCGTCGATCAGCTGTGAGAACGCGCCCAGCGTCTCCTGTAGCGGCGTGTCGCGATCGTCGCGGTGGGCGTAGTACAGATCGACGGTCTCGATCCCCAGCCGCTCGAGCGAACCCTCGATGCCGCGCCTGATCGTCGCTCGTGACAGGCCCGGCAGCTCGGCCGACATACCGACCTTCGTGGCGATCACGAGCTGCTCGCGGTTCCCGCGCGCTGCGATCCAGCGGCCGACGATGCGCTCGGACTCGCCGGCGCCGCCAGGCCCGCGGCGGCCGTACGAGTCGGCCGTGTCGATGAAGTTGCCGCCCGCCGCGACGTAGGAGTCGAGCACCTCAAACGAGCGCTGCTCGTTGATCGACCAACCGAACACGTTGCCGCCGAGGCACAGCTGAAAGACGTCGAGCTCGGTGTCGGCGAGGCGGACGATGCGCTCAGGGTAGCGAGGGCGGGATCGTCCGCTACTGCACGGGGTACGGCGGCGGTCCATTGTCGATGATGCCGCTCTTCACACCCGAGACGTCCATGTAGACGGCGTAGCCGATTGCCAGCAGCGCGAACGCGGCGAACACGGGAAGACGCCACGACGGGCGCCGGCTCAGGACATGGGCGGCGGCTGGGTAGAACACGGGCGCGGCGAGCAGGATCATGCGCCCCCAGTCGAGCGCGAAGCTCATCGCCACGACGCTCGACGCCACCAGCACCAGGCCACGACGCGCAAAGCGCATGTCACGCAGCGCCAGCGGGGCGACGAGCCACAGCGGCCCGTACACGGTGAACATGCGCCGCGCCTGAGGGAACGCGCTCTGCAGCCCCTGCTTGATGACCGTGAAGCGCTCCCCCACGAGCGATCCGGCGTAGCCCGGGACCTGCGTTTCGCCGACTGTGCGGATGCCGAGCCTGATCGCCGCGTAGACGGCGACCGCCGGCGCCGCCACCGCGATCGTGTCGAGCGCCGCGCGGCGGTCGAGCGGTCGGACGGCCCACAGCGCATAGGCGAACGGGACCACGAACAGCACCGCTTCACGCACGACCACGCCCAGCGCCAGTGTCACGGCCAGGCGCCAGCGCTCGCGCTGCACCGCGAAGTAGCTGGCCGCCATCAACAGGAACACCGTCGCGATGTCCGGATTGCGCCCGTGGCGGAGCATCACGATCAGGAACGGCGGCGAGACGCTCATCAACAGCGCCAGCGCAGCCGCCACGCGGCGATCGCCGCCGAGCCGGCACATCAGCAGATATGCAAACGCCGCCGCGCCACCTGCAGCCAGCAGCGCCAGCGCGGTGAACGAGAAGGTGTGACCGAACGGCAGCCAGTTGACCAGCAGCGGCAGCCCGAGACGAAAGCCGAACGGAAACGTGTGCACGCCGAATGGGTGGCGCGCGATGTCTTCGTAGATCAGGTCGTCGCCCCGCGGCGTCGGCTCCTTGCGGATCGCCGCGCTCAGCAACCCCAGCGCGATCGCGCCGACAACGCCGACGAGGGCCGCGTCGCGCCAGCGCGCCTGTGAGCGACCGTCCGCAGCCGCGTGCGGGTCTGCCCGAAGCGGCGAGTGTCGAGCGCTCGTCGTGGCTGGGCCCTGCACCCACCGCAGCCTATCCGCGCCGCCCGATCGCAACGGCCATGCCACTGCTGCGAGGTGAGTGCCTGCAGCTCGACGAGCTCCATCTTCGCCACGGTAGCGCTACCGCCGCCGGCCCATCGCGAAGCTCTGTATCGGCGGGGCGACCGCGCGCATGCTGGACCCGACTTCATCGCCATCGGCCTGCTCCTCACCGCTCGACGGCTGCGAGTCCTCCCGGCGCAGCTGGTGGACGCGCGCCTGTGCGGCCCTCCCCTCCTTCTTCTCGATGCCGCCCGGCAGGAAGCGCTCGAGCGCCGCCAGCTCGCGGACGATCACGTTGACGACCCCCTGCGCGCGCTCGAGGCTGCCCCGGGCGAGCAGCAGCGGCTCGGCCCGCGCAAGATGACGATGGCGCTCGTAGACCGCCTTCGGCACGATCAGGTTGACCGTGCCGAACTCGTCCTCGAACAGCAGGAACATCGTCCCCTTCGCCGTTCCCGGTCTCTGCCTGGCGATCACCAGCCCCGCTATCGCGACCTGGCAACCCGACGGCAGCCGCGGGAGCTGCGCGCTGGTGGCCAGCATCGGCACGGTCAGCCGCTCGCGCAGGATCGCCAGCGCGTGCTCGCCGAGCGTCACGCCGCTGGTGGCGTAGTCGGCGATCAGTCGCTGCCAGCGTCCGAGCGTCCGCAGCCGCGGCGGCGAGGGCAACTCCAGGGGCAGCGCCAGCTGCGTGCTCTCCTGCGCCGCCGCGGGGGAGCCGTCGCGGGCCCCGGAGCGCCCCACCGTCTCAGCCGGCGCGGCCATCCCCAGCTGCCACAGGGCCGTGCGCCGGTCGCGCTCGCCGAGCCCCAGCGAGCCCTCCACGCGGGTGTCGAGCAGGCCATCGCAGGCGCCCGACCACGCCAGCTGTTCGAGCGAGCCGCGCCTGCAGTCGACGCGCCCGGCGAGCTCCCCAAGGCCGGTGAAGGGCCCGTTGCGCTCGCGCTCGCAGACCAGCCTGTGCATCTCGGCGGCGGGCACGCCCTTGACGTAGCCCAGGCCCAGGCGCACGCCTCCGTGCTCGACCACGCATTGCACCTGCGAGGCGTTCACGTCGAGCCCCAGCATCGCGATGCCCCGGTTTTCGGCCTCGTGGACGAGGCTGTCTGGAGCGTAGAAGCCCATCGGCTGCTCGTTCAGCAGCGCGCACAGGAACTCCGCGCCGTAGTGCACCCGCAGCCAGGTCGACTGGTAGGCGAGCAGTCCGAAGGCGGCGCTGTGCGCCTTGGGAAAGCCAAAGCCCGCGAAGCCCTCGATCATCGTCCACACGCGTTCGGCCGTCTGTCGGGCGGGCGGGGTGGGCGGGTCTCCCATCCCCCCACGATGGCGCAGCGCCCCCTCGATGAAGCGCTCGCGGTGACCATCGAGCATCTCGTGCGAGCGCTTGCGGCTCATCGCCCGGCGCAGCCCATCCGCTTCTCCGGGGGTGAAGCCGGCGAACACTTCGGCCACCTGCATCACCTGGTCCTGGAAGATGATCGTGCCGAGCGTCTCGCGCAGAACCGGCTCGAGCGACGGGTGATCGTAGGGGATCACGAACTCGGGGTCCTCCCGCAGGCGCCGTCGCCGCTCGATGTACGGGTTGATCGCTCCACCCTGGATCGGTCCGGGCCGCACTATCGCGACCTGGATGACGAGGTCGTCGAGGTTCTCCGGCTGCGTACGGCGAATCGACTGCATCTGCGCGCGGCTCTCGATCTGAAAGACGCCGACGGTGTCGGCCGCGCGGATCGCCTTGAAGGTCTGCGCGTCGTCGAACGGGATGCGCGACAGGTCGATGCGTTCACCGCGCACGCGCGCGATTTCCTCCACGCAGCGCTCAACCGCCGAGAGCATCCCCAGGCCGAGCAGGTCGATCTTCAGGAAGCCCGCGTCAGCGCACGAGTCCTTGTCCCACTGGACCATCTGCCTGCCCTCCATCGCCGCTGGCACCACCGGGCAGCAGTCGATCAGCGGCCTCGTGGCGATCACCATCCCGCCCGAGTGCTGGGAGAGATGGCGCGGCAGCCCGTATGCCTGCTCGACCAGCTGCGCCAGCCAGCGCCAGCGTGTCGAGCCCGGCCCCGCCGGGGCGATGCTCTCCGAGTCTCGGCCCCACGGCTCGGCTCCTGCGAGCCGCGCGCTCGATCGCGCCGGCTGGCAGCCCGAGGACCTTGCCCAGCTCGCGGATCGCCCCGCGCGCGCGAAACGTCGGAAAGGCCGCCACCAGCGCTGCGCGATCGCGCCCGTAGCGCTCGTGCACACGCGGGATCAGCCGCTCGCGGATGTCGCGAGGAAAGTCCAGGTCGATGTCGGGCAGCCCGTGCAGGTCCTCGTGCAGGAAACGCCCCAGCTCCAGCCTGCTCGCGATCGGATCGATGTGCGAGAGACCCGTCAGGTAGCACACGATCGATGAGACCGACGAGCCGCGCCCGCGTCCGGGCGCCAGCAGCGCGCGCGGCGAGTCGCCGCCGGGCCGGACCTCCGCGGCGACCTCGCGCGCCAGCTCGAGCATGTCGTGGTGGAGCAGGAAGAAGCCCGCCAGGCCGAGCTGCTCGATCACGCGCAGCTCCTCTTCCAGGCGCGCATGCGCCTCCGCGTAGTCGCCTCGCGCGCCTGCCGTCGCGGACACGCAATCCGGCCCGTAGCGCTCGTCCAGACGTGCCCGGCACAGCTCTGCCAGACAGCGCGTCGAGCCCTCGTCCTCTGCTCCCGGATAGCGGTAGCCGAGGTCCGTGGTCAGGTCGAACCGCAGCTGCTCGGCCAGCGCCAGCGTCTCGCGGACCGCCTCGGGGTGATCGTCGAAGCGGCTGGCCATCGCCGGGGGCGTGCTCATCACGTGGCTGTGGTTGCCACGTCGCTGCGGCTCGGATGCGTCGAGCGTGGCGTGGTGGGCGAGCGCCACGAACGCGTCCTGCAGCTCGGCCCTGGCGCGCGTGTGCGCATGGACGTCGCCGGTGGCCACACACCTGACTCCCAGCCGCCGCGCCTGCGCCGCCAGCGCGCGATTACGCGCACGATCGTGGCGGGCATACGGGCGCTGCAGCTCCACGTACAGGCCCTCTCGCCCGAACGCGTCCAGCAGCCGCCGCGCCGCGGGCTCGTCGTCGCTGCCGCGGCCGATCACGAAGCGCTCGGCGCAGCCCGTCAAACAGACCAGGCCCTCGGCGTGGTCTGATCACCGCCCGCAAGCCAACCCACGGCTCACTGCGCTCGCGCCGCGCCGTGCCGTCACGGGTGTGCGCATGGGCGAGCGTGATGATCCGGCAGAGGTTGCTCCAGCCGCGCGCGTCGCGCACGAGCAGCGTCAGATGGCGAGTCCCTGCCGCTCCACGCACGCTGCCCGCCACAGGGCCGGCGTCACCGTCCTCGCCGGCGCGCGGCTCCTCGAGAGCCACGTCGATCTCCGCGCCGTGGATCGCCCTCACGTCGCTGTCCGCCGCAGCCTGCGCCAGCTCCATCGACCCGGAGAGCGAGTTGTGGTCGGTCAGCGCAAGCGCCGTGTGACCCAGCTCGCCGGCGCGCTGCACCAGCTCGTGCGGCAGCGACACGCCGTCCAGGAACGAGTACGCCGAGTGGCAGTGCAGCTCGACGTATGGCGGAGCGCTCACTGCACGAACCAGCGGCCCGATGAGCCCAGGTCGTGAAAGACGACCACGTTGCGCCCCCGCTCCCCCACCAGCTCCCAGTAGCGGCGTCGCAGCGGCTCGGCGGCCCACCAGCGGTCCTCCACCAGCCAGGACTCCCGCAGCGACTCGACCCGTTCGCCGTCCACCTCCGCCGGCATGCCCTCGGGGCGGGTGGGGTCCAATCGCACGCGCGCGGGCCGGGGCTTGTTCAGTGCACGAGCCATGCGCGAGCCATCAATCCGGGATCGGGGCCAGCACCACCCGCCGCTCCGGCACGCGCGAGTCGGGATCGACGCACACGGCGCGCAGCGCCGCATCCTTGCCTGCCACAGCGCGCACCTGGGCGACGGCCTCGCGCAGGCGTGCGGCGCGCGCGGGGCCGGCGACAGGCCGCCCACCCGGGCTCTCCTGCGCGAACAGCCCACCCTGCTCGCTGACAGGCGGCCCGAAGCCCTCGACGCTCAGCCGCAGCACAGCGGCTGGAGCGGGGAGCGCCAGCAGGCGCACCGACAGCGCCAGCCAGATGCGCTCGCGATCGCACAGCGCCTGGCGGAAGACCACGCGTTCGCGCCAGCCGCCGCCCGCGACCAGCAGCGCCGAGAGCGTGGCGGCGCGCAGCGTGCGCCCGCGACGCTCGGGGCGAGCCAGCAGCCGGTCCACGAGCACGGCCAATACACGCTTCAGCGCCTCGCCGGAGCTCGCATCGCCGACCCCCATCGACACCTCCAGACGCTCTTCCACGCGACGTGGGCGCAGTCGGCTGTCCTCGCCACAGGCCAGCCTGTGCGCCAGCGCGCCCGGCGCCCCGAAGCGGTCGGTGAGCTCAGAGCGTCCGAGCCGCTTCAGCTCGCCCAGCGTGCGCACCCCCAGGCGTGACAGCGGCTGCACGAGCGCCGCTGTGTCCTGCCGGAAGCCGAGCAGCTCGATCGGACGCCCGGCGAGCCAGCGCCTGGCCTCGAGGGTGGGCGGGCCTCCAATCACCAGTGGACGGCGCGAGCGTACCGCCAGTGCGGCCGCCAGCGCACAGAAGCGTGTCGGCCCGGCCCCGATGTGCACGGGGCGCTTGCCGATCACAGATCGGCCGGCACGCGCGGCTGCCACGAGCGTCTGCTCCTGCGTGCCGTGGATCCCGCGCAACGGGTCGCTCTCGAAGTACGCGAGCCCGGGACCGGCCGGCTCGACGGCCGCGCCGATCGACTCCAGCGCACGCGTCGTCCTCTCCCACACCTCCGCCACCTGCACAGGGTCGCCCGGCACGAGCACCAGGTCGGGACAGCGGGCGAGCGCCTCTCCGAGGACCATCCCCCGCGCCACGCCCTGCGCCTCAGCTGCTCCCGAGACCTCGCCCACGCGCTGTTCGCCGCCGACGAGCGGCGCCACCGCCAGCGCACGCCCCGCCAGCGTCTCGTGAGCGATCTGCGGGCCCTCGCCGGCCGCCACGACCAGCTCGAAGCGGGGGATGTAGATGCAGACAATCACGCGAACATATGTTCGTGTTATCGCCGCCCGATCACAACAGCTAGGTGTCTACCAGCTAGCTATATGCAACGTGCCCGCCTCAGACGCGCAGCACCTCAACCGTCGACAACACCGAGAAATCGGCATCCTGCGTCACCACGGCTGCGCCATGGCGCAGCGCCGTCGCAGCGATCCAGGCATCGTGCCTGCGCAGCTTCCTACCGGCCTCGTGCTCGATCGAACGAGCAACGGCAGATCCCTCGCCTCAATCCATCGTCAACGGCCCCTCGGCGGAGCCGCTGAGGAACTGGCGCACGAAGGGGTTCTCCGAGGAGAACATCTTGGCGGCGTCGCCCGATTCGACGATCCGCCCGCGCCACAGCACGGCGATGTATTCGCCGATCTGCCGCGCCGAGGCGATGTTGTGCGTGACGACGATGTAGGTGCCTTTGTGGATCTGGTGCATCTCCTGGATCAGGTCGCACAGCAGCGCGGTGCGCACCGGGTCCAGACCCGAGTCGGGCTCGTCGAAGATCACGATGTCGGGCTCCATCACGAGCGCGCGCGCGAAGCCTGCGCGCTTGCGCATGCCGCCGGAGAGCTGCGAGGGGGCATCGTCCATCGCATCCGCAAGCCCGACATCGCTGAGCCGCTCGCGAACCCGCTGCGCGATCGCGCCCTCTGAGTAGTCCGTGTGCTGGCGCAGCGGGAACGCGACGTTGTCGAAGACGGACATCGAGCCGAACAGGGCGCCGTCCTGGAAGAGCACGCCGATCTTGCGCCGCATCTCCAGTAGTTGGGGCATCGTCAGCTCTTTGACGACTTTTCCTTTCACGACAACGTCGCCCGAGTCGGGGAACATCAGGCCGATGATGTGCTTGATCAGCACGCTCTTGCCGGTGCCGGACGGCCCCAGCACGACGGTGATCTTGTCCTCGGGGAACGCGACGTTCAGCCCGTCGAGGACCGGCACACCGCCGAGGCGCTTGTGCACGTCCAGGCAGCGGATCGACCACTCGCCGTCGTCGGGATCGCCGACGAGGTCGACGTCGCTGGCGTGGTACTGGTGGCGGTCGTCGTCAGACATCATTTGCCAGGGGGAGCTTTATACACGGCATGTGGGAACTGGCTGGTTTCGCCGTTGAACGTGAACGGCGCCTGCTGGTTGCACCCGGGCGCCGCCACTTTGTTGGCCGTTTCCGGTTCGTTCGCGAGCGGCGATTCCCCGGCGTTTGAAGGGTGAGTGAGCTGTTGGAGGAGTTCTTCGGAGACGATTTCGTTGGGCGGTCCGCTGACCGATGGCGCGGAGTTCGCGCACGTGCTCGCGTTGAACACCGGGAGCCCGCTGACGAGCGAGCCGTAGACGCCGGAGTGCGGGTAGGCGTTGGCGCGATTGGTACCGATCCGTTTCGGGTAGATCGCGAGGCTTTCCGGGCTGAGCACCTGCATCGCGGTGAGCACGTGCTGCTTGGGCGGATGCGACGAGAAGTCGCTGCTTTCTTCCGTCGCCTCGGTGGCGGCCGTGATGTTGGCGAAGAATGCCTGCACCTCGGGCAGGTACTCGCCGAGATACTGCAGGAACGGATCGAGGTTGTGCAGCACCGGCCTGAAGTTTTCGAGCACGGGGGTGGTCAGCTGGAGCGACTTCTTCAGGTCGGGCAGACCCTTCTTCGCGGCCTTCGTCAGCGGCCCGAGCGCCGTGAGGAAGCTGTTGAACTGCGGCGCGAACGGCTTCGCCGTCTCCAGCAGCGCCGAGAGCTGGCGCTCGGTCGGCTGGAATTCCTTGAAGTACGGGTTCGCGATCGCGGCGAAGCGGTCGGTTTCCTTGAGCGCCACGGTCGAGTTGTGCTCGAACGCAGGCAGCGCGCGGAAAGCTGCAGCGAAGGCCTGGCTGGCTTCGGCGGCGGCATGAAAGGTGCGCTCGCCGCTTTCGATCGAGCCTTCGAGCTGGTGGTCGCGGCTCGCGAGCGCGTTGAAGACGACGCCCGTGTTGTGCACGAGCGCTTTCACGGCGCCTTCCTGCTGATCGAGCAGCGTCACCAGCTGGTTGGCGTGTTCGACGAAAGGTTCGAGCTGCGCGAAGGACGCGTTGATGTCTTCGCCGCGGTTGGCGATCCCGATTGCGACTTCCCTCTGCCACAGCCGGAAGTCGGCTCTGGTCTTCGCATTGAACGCCGAGAGGATGTCGTCGAGCGTGACCGACGGTTCGACCTGGCTGTTCGGGAGCCGGTGGCCGTCCTCGAGACGCGGTCCGCTGTTGCCCTCCGGGATCAGCTGTATGTAGGTCTCGCCGAGAATCGTCTTCGTGCGCAGGATCGCGTGCATGTCCTCGCGGATCGGGGCGTAGCGCCCGTTGAGTTCGACGGTCGCTTCGGTGCGCCCTTCGTGGTTCAGCTTCAGCGAGACGACGTGCCCGACTTCGACGCCGCTGATGCGCACGTCCGACTCTTCAGCGAGGGAGAAAGAGCGCGGGAACGCGACCGTGAAGCGATAGCCCTTGGGTTTCAGCGGCAGCGGCCCGCCGAAGGACTCCCACAGGAACATCAGCAGCGCAAAGCAGCTGAGCACGAACAGGATGATCACGAGCAGGTTGCCGAGGGTCGGGGCGCGCTTCTGCATCTCAGCCCTTGCCTGCGAACGTGCTCTGGCCGAGGCTCGCGAAGGGACCGCTCGCGGGCGCCTTGGTGTGGCCGTGGGCGCTCGCCGCGGCACTCGCGCTTTCTTTCAGGATGCCCTGGCTCACACACTCCTGCTTGCTCGGCGGCTTGAGCAGGCTCAGCAGCAGGTTGACGTTCGGGTTGACCGCCTGGACCGACTTGAAGATTTTCAGGATCGCGCAGTTGAAGTACACGACGGTGCGGCCGAGCACGCCGTGCGCGTCCGCGGTGCTGAGCACGCTGTTGAGGTTGTGGTTGCCCCAGTCGAGGAAGAACAGGAAGCCGCCCTTGCTCGCGCCGGGGTTGTAGGCGATCTCGTTGAAGAATTCGTTGAGCACGGAGAACGCGGACGCGAGTTTCGGCAGCGCCTGCGCAAGATTCTGCGTCGACGGGCCCAGTTCGTTGACCACCGGCAGGATTTCCTTCGCGAACGGACGGACCTCGTTCTTGATGATCGGCGTGGTCTTCAACGCGAGCTTGCGCGTCGCTTCGTTGGCGGGGCCGAGGGCGCGCGCGAACGGCTCGAGCTCGTGCAGCGTCGGCGCCAGCACGTGCGTCGCGGTCGCCAGCTTGCCGAGCCCCACGCCGGTCTTGTGCAGCGCGCCGGGCAGCAGCGCGAGCGTCTTCTTGAAGCTCGCATCCTCTTTGGCGAAGGTGGCGAACACGGCGTTCGAGGCATCGACGAGCTGCGAGAGCTGCTGATCCTTGCCACCGAGCGCCTGCACCAGCACTCGAAAGTTGTGGATCGAGCGCGCGACGTTTGCGTGGCGGATTTCGAGCTGCTGGGCGATCTCTTCGCTGTAGCGGGCGGTCGGGTCGAAGCGCTTCAGCGCCGCGGACAGCGCCGGTCCGTTGTCCTTCAGTCCGATCCCCAGGCCGGCGAGCAGCTCCTGCAGGTAGGCGCGCGTTTCCGCGTCCAGTCCAGCGAGGAACTGGTCGAAGTCGATGTTCGGGGCGGTCTGGGACTGGGGGATCACCTCGCCGCTGTGCAGTTTTCCAGCGGAGGGCGTGCCCGGGTTGACCTCGATCGTGATGTCCTGCAGCTGCGTCTTCGGGCGCAGCAGCATCGTCGCGTTGCGGTAGATGTAGGTCGCGTACTTGGGGGCGACTTTCATCGTCACGAGCGCGGCCCCGTTGCGCAGCTCGACGCTCGCGATTTCGCCGATCTTGGCGCCGGCGATCGTGACCGCCTGTCCCTGGCCGGGAGTCACCGCCTGGGCGGTCTGGAATTCGCCCTCGAGCGTGAAGTAGTTGTGCCCGAGCACCGGCACCCAGCTCGGGAGCTTGAGGTTCTCGTGCGCGAGGATGTAGCCGCCCACGACCGCCGCCAGCGCGACCATCGTCAGCACGGCGATGAACGAGGCGCGGTAGCGCTCGATCTGGTCGCGGACACTGAGCCCGCCTTCGTGACCCTCGGTCGGGCTCATCCCTGTCCGCTCCCGTCGGCGGGCCCCTGCGAGAGCGGCCCGTTGAAGTTCGGCAGCGCCTGCTTGGCGCACGGTACGAGCGGCTCATACGGCGGCTCTTCGGTGGGATATGCCGGCCGCGTGCCAAGCGGCGGCAACGGTGAATGTGCGAGCAGCGGTTCGCCTTTGACGTGGCTGCCGGCAAGCGAGACCGGTTGCGACTTGAGCGTCTGCCCACTGTTGCCGACGAGGAACCTGACCGCCGGGCCGTTGCCGGTGAAGCCCTGGCCGATGCTGTCGAGACCCACGAGGCTGTACCAGAATTCCTTGTAGTTTTCGACGCCGGTCGTGCTGTTGCCATCCTGGATCTTGGTGTTGCCGGCCGGGTAGATGACCTTCGTCATGCATTCATTGAACGATTCGGTCTGCTTGTAGAGCGGCGTCTGTTCGGCCGTCAGCTTCGCGATCGTGGGAATCGAGGCCTGCAGCCCCGTCGCCACGCCGCCGAGCTCGCTTGGCGCCAGCGACGCTTGGACCTGTTCGATCCACGGCAGCGTCGCGGCGACGGTCTCGTTGGTGTTTTTCACACCCGGGAGAATGTCGTGCGCGAAGGCCCGCGTCGGCGGGAACGATTCGTCGAGGCCTGCGAGGCCCTGGTCGACATTCGTCAGCGTTGCGGGCAGCTCTGCGACGAGCGTTTTCAGACCGGCGGACTGGGACGCGAGCGCTGCGAAGAACGTGTTGAAGTTCGGGAACAGTTCGCTGAGGTCCTGTTCGTGGACGTTCAGCGCTGAGGTGACCCTGCCGATGCTCGCGATCAGCTCCGACAGGTCGTTCGGTTCGGTGCCGGTGACGGCCTGGGCGTCGATCGCGCCGCCGCGCAGTGGCGCCGCGCCACGCGCGTAGACTTTGTTCAACGCCTGCGCCGCGTTCACCCCGCGGACTTCGGGTTCCTGTTCGGCGTCCTCTTTCGCGGTCGGCTTGGCTGTCAGCGCTTCGCCGTAGTTGATCAGGAAGCTCTGCAGGTTGGCCCGCGTGTCGGTGTTGAGGGCGTCGAGCACCTGGTCGAGCTGCACCGGGTCAGAGCTCTGGGTGGTGGGGATCGTGTAGCCCGAGGAGACCGTCTTCGCCGACGGGGAGCCGGGCTGCAGTTCGACGAACCAGTTCCCTTCCAGGAACAGACGCGGACGGACCTTCACCGTCGCGTCGCTGTGGATCGGCAGTCCACGCGGTTCGATTTCCATGTTCACGAGGCCCGTGTTGCCCTCGCGCCGGATCGTCGTGACCTGGCCGATGGTGACGCCGGCGATCCGTACCGGCGACTTCGGCTGGATGTCGACCGCGGTCGCGAACTGCGCCTTCAGGCGGAAGCCGTGTTTGAACGGGACGTGCTTGGTGAAGCCGAAATACACGGCGATCGCGATCAGCACGAGCAGCACGATCCCGGCGCGGACCGGGTGCGCGCGCTGTAGGTCCACGACCGCGACGCGACTGCGACGGCCAAAGAAGCGCGGGCGTTTCATTTGCTCTTCCCCTTCGCCTTGCTCTTCGTCTTCGACTTGGTCGGCGCTTTGGCGAGTCCGAGTGCCTTGAGCGTCGCTTCGGGGTACTTTTCGCCGAGCAGGTCGTCTTCTCGGTTCGTGATTTCGCGGTTGTTCGTCACGTCGCTCGCGGGCAGGTTGCCGACGGTCAGCTTCCCGGGCACGTAGGTCTCGTTGCCTGCTTCGCACACGTCAGGCTGGCCGGGCGCGGTGGTGTTCGGGTAGGGGTTGTAGTGCAGGTGGTTGTTGGGGAGAGTCTTGGAGCTGGTCACCGATTCTTTTTCGATGTCCGGACCGTTCGCAGGCACCGCCGAAGGAAAGCCCTCGTTGTTGGGACCGACCGGAGAGAGCAGCGTGCTGGCGCGCGCGAGCGTGCCCACGCCGACGCTCTCGGACTCGAGGCTCGCGATGTTGCGGAACGCCAGCGTCCAGTAGTTGCAATTGACCTGCTCGGGCGCGATCCCCGCGAGCAGCGGGTTGCCGATTTCGAGCGTTTCAGCGAAGTCTTCAAAGGCGAGCGTGACCACCGGGTTGTGGGCGAATTCCTCGAGCGCCTGTGAAGATTCAGCGAGCTTCGTGTTCAGCGCGGTGGCGGCGGCGAGGTTCGTAGCGCCGACGCTGAAGGCGTGTCCGAGCTGCGGCGCGACCGTGCGCAGCGAGTTCGCGCTGGGGCGCAGAAGGTGCATGAACTCGGCGGCGTTTTCGTAGAACGGCGCCTCATGGGGTAGCGAGTAGATCGCCTGTTCCAGCGACGCCGGCCCACCCCTGTTGGCTGCTTCGATCGACGGTGCCACACTCGCCCACGCCTTGAAGAACGTGTCGAGGTTGCTGAACAGTTCGGCGTTTGCCTGCGCAACCGGCGCCGTCTGCCCAGCGACCCTGTCGAGCGCGACGAACAGCTCGTGCAGGCCGGTGGCTGGCAGCGCGAGGTTGTGCAGCGCCGGGACCGCGTGAATCACGAGCGGGCGCAGTTCCGCGATCGTGTTGTTCAGGCCGAGCCCGCGGCCGGCGAGGCCATCTCCGAAGTTGTTGCTGTTGATCTTGATCGCGGTCCTCGTCGGCTTGTTGAACATATTGAAGAGTTCTTCGATGTTCACAGGTTCGCTCGTCTGGGAGATCGGGATCGTGTGACCCGTCTTCAGCGTCTGACGCGAACTGCCCTTCTCCAGTTCCAGGTACTTCAGGCCGACGGTGGAGACGGACTGCACGATCGCCTTCGTGTTCGCCGGCAGCGGCTCGATTTTCTTTTCGAGGTGGAGTTCGGCGATCGCGGTGACGCGCCCGGTGCGCGGGTTCTGATGGGGTTTGATCGAGCTGACGAGCCCCACCCGCGTGCCTGCGATCCGTACCTGGTTCGACGGCTGCAGGCCGGCGGCCTCGGGCAGTTCGACCTTGATGTTGTAGGTCGGCACGAACGGCAGCCCGTTGTTGGCGTTGTATGAGAGGAACACCGCGACGACGACGATCAGCGTCGTGATCGCGCCGATCAGCAGGGGGCTTGCGGCCAGTGAGCTGCGACGCCGGTTCATGGGAGCTCCGACGGGTCACAGCTGAGCATTTCACCGTCGACGAACGGCGAAGAGCCGTCCGCTGTCGGCTGGGTACCTGACCCCGGGCAGCGGCGCAGCTGTCCGGTGACGAGGCCTTCGAGCGCCTGCGGCGCGGTCGCCGCCGGAGTCAGCGCTTCGTGTTCGCCGACCTTGAAATCGGGGAAGACACCGTTGACGTGGACATAGTGGCCGTCGGCGTCGTAGTAGCCCGCGCCCGCGCCGAAGGTGCGCAGCGTGCCCGCGAGATCGGGTGAGTAGGGCCCGAAGACGGCGGTGATCGGCACCGATTCCTTCAGCGCCGTCACGCTGATCGGCGAGGTCGTCGTCAGCTGCTTGGCGAGTGCGGGCAGCGCGTTCGCGAGGTCGGTCAGGTCGTTGTTGGGCCCGGGGCGACTGAACACTTCGCTGAAGTTGTGCACCACCGGGGTCGCGGTGCTGAGCAGCGGCCGCAGCCGTTCGAGCAGCTCGGTCAGCGACTTGGTCGTCGGCCTTGACGCGTTGACCAGCTCGGTCAACGCGGCAAACGTCGCGGGGAGTTCGGCGAACGTCTTGTTGCCCTGGTTGAGGGTCCCGGGCAGCTTTTTCAGGCCCTGGGCGAGCGCGGTCTGCTCGGAGCCGATCGCCTGGAAGGTCGTGTTCTGGTTTTCGACGAGGTTCGCCACCGATTCCTGGCGGGCGCCGATCGTCGTCACGGCCTTCGCGGTTTCGATCAGGAAGTGCGTGAAGACCGGCTGATCGAGCGTCAGCTGGTGGATGAAGTGGTCGGTCGAGGTCAGCGCCGGCGCGAAGTATTCGGTCGAGGCCCGCAGGTTGCGCCCCTGTCCGGCGAACTGTTCGGCGGTCCCCTGGATGAAGCCCTGCAGGCCCTTGCGCGTCCTCGGGTTCAGCGTGTTGAACAGCGCGTCGAGGTCGGTCACTTCTCGCGTGGCGCTCGCCGGCAGCGTCGCGCCGGCCGGGTACGCGCGGTTGCTGTTGGGCCCCAGCGACAGCTCGATGTAGCGGTTGGCAACCGTCGTCAACGACGGCACGCGCACCTGGGCAACGGTCCCTTCGTGCAACGGCACGAGCGATCCGTTCACGTGGATCGTGACTTCCGCCTTGAAGTCGGGCGTCAGCGCGATGTCCTTGACGCTGCCCACCGGCGTACCGGCGACCTCGACCGGGTCGCCTCTGACGAGCTGGTCGGCTTCGGTGAAGATCAGCTTGTAGTTCGCGCCGCTCGAGCCGCCGAACACGAGGAGGGCGATGATCAGCACGACGAGTCCCAGAGCTCCGAGCGCGATGATCCGCACCGGTCCCGTCCGTGGCGCTCTGGCGTGGGCCTCCGGAGCCGGGGGACCGCTCGGCGGCGGCGGCGCTGCCGCGGGCGGGGTGGGCGGGCTAGTCGTCGCCATGAGCCTGTCCTTCTTCGCTGCTGCTCGACGCGCCGGCGCCGTCCGGTACTGCGGCGCTCGAGTGCCCGCTGCCGACCGTCGGGTCGGGGATCTCGCCGAGCCGGTCCAGCAGCTCGATCCACTCGCTCGGGGTGAGCCCCGAGGTGGACTGCGCGGCGGCGCGCGCGCCGCCTGCGCCGAGCGCGCCGAAGCTCACATGAATCGCGTCACCGGCGCTCGGACTCGTCTGCGCGGCGGCCGCGCCGGGGTAGCTCATCAGGCTCACGATCCGCTTCGGCCTCGCGAGCCCCTGCAGCATCAGCAGCTTGCGCACGGTCGTGTCCGCGATCGAGCCCGCTCTCTGGTGTCCGGCGATCGGCACCCCGTTGACGGCGGTGATGTCGACGGTGGCGGCACTCGCGCTCGCGGGAGCGTTGGCCGCGAGCGCCGCCGGCGTCCTGGACGCGCAGGGCAGGCCGGAGACCGTCGTCCGCAGGCCCGAGACCGACAGGTACTCGAGCATCGCGAGCACGCGCTTGTCCACCCTGCCCTCCTGCACGTCCTGACGCGCGCAGCCGCCCAGCCGGACGCCGCCACCATGCAGCACCTGCGGCTCGAGCTGCTGCTTTGACTCGAGCAGCACCTGCCCCACCGTCGGCGAGGTGGCGAGGAACGGGTTCTCACCCTTCGCCCGGAAGATCGAGGTGTCTTCCAGCGCCACCCACCCGTCGAGGATCGGCTTCGGGTCGATCAGCGGCGCTCCGCTGCCCGCAGGACGCATCTGGAAGACGATGTGTGGGGCGGCTTCCTCGCCGCCCTGCGTGTGCCCTTCAGGGTACGCACCAGCGGCTGTGCCGGCGCCGACGTGGCCGAGGACCGTGCCCGCGATCACCTGCACGCCGGGCACCAGCGGATGCAGATAGACGTCGTTGGCGCCTTCGGTGAAGACACGCACGTTGGCGGTCGCCTTCCGCGGCGCCGGCACCCGCGTGGTCGGGGCGCTCGGCGTCGGCACGGGGTCCACTTCGAGGCCGGCGGCAGCGCCGAGTGCGAGCCCGGAGATCGCGGCGCCCTCGACTCAGCGGCGAGCGTGGCTGCGCGCCCGCCGTCGCCGGGCCGCTCGGCGTCTGTTCGCTGGGGCGGGGCGCGACGCGTGGACTGGGCGCGGTGTGTACATGTGGCTCGAGCACCGGATACACCGACGCGACGTCGCCCAGCTCGGCGTACACGTAGGTGTTGCCGTAGGCGTCGCGCAGCGTCACGAAGCGCCCGAGCGCAGGCGAGTCGCCGACCTGCATGACTTCGCCGTCCTGCACCGCGATCACCGGCGCCCCCGCCTGCGAGTAGATCGTCGTGCCGACGAGCGTCGTCGGCTTCGCCGAGCCCCCGGCGGCGACGGTCGGGAAGCCGTCGTTGTAGTGCGAGGCCGCGTGCACCGGGAAGCGCGCCTCGGTCAGGCCGGTGATCGCGCCGAGCAGTTCCGAGGGTGTGCCTCCGAGCAGCTGCGCGCGCAGCATCACCGATTCGACGTATGCCTGGGAGTGGTTGTAGGAGAAGACGGCCGCCTTGACGTTCGTGCTCGCCCCCAGCGGCACGCAGGTACCTGGCTGCGGCGAAGATCGCGTCGGCCGGGTTGTACGGGTCCTCGAAGCCGTCGCCGTTGGCGTCGACGCCGTACTGCGCCCACTCGGACGGCAGGAACTGCATCCAGCCCTCGGCGCCGGCGCTCGAGACGCTGAGATCGCGCCCGTAATCGGTCTCGACCTCGTTGATCGCCGCCAGCACCTGCCACGGGATCCCGTACGCGGTGCCGGCGGCCTGGAAGATCGGCAGCAGGAACGGCGGGATCTGGAAGCTTTCGATGAAGAACGCAGGCACCCCGAAGATCGACGAGCGCAGGTTCAGCGGCAGCGACGGTGTCAGCGTCGAGGGCGCCGGGGCGGGGTTCTTGGCGCGCACGCCCGCGGCGCCTTCCGGGGCTGTGCCCGCTGGGCCTGCTGGCGCCGCACTCGAGGACCTGTGCTTGGCGTGGGCGGCCGCCGAGCCGCTCGTGCTCGTGCCCTGCGGGTGTTCGGCCTGGACCTGCGGCGGCGCTTCGGCCGCAGCGCCTTCGGGCGAGCCGGCCGTGCTGCTCGTCGGCGCCGGCGCTTCGCCCGCCGCAGAGCCGGTCTGCGTTTGCGTGGCCGCCGGCGGCGACGGCGTCGCGCTCGACGTCGCGGGCGTCGTCGCGGTGCTCGCTTCCGCCGCCTGGACGGCCGCCGGCGCGGCCAGCGCGAGCGCGGCCGCGCTCAGCGCGGGCAACAGGTATAGGAGGGCGGGGCGTCGGGTCATCGTGTCATTCGCTGCCGAGCAGGTATTTGAGCAGCAGGCCATCCGCTTCCGAGCCTTCGCTCGCGGGCGTGTAGTAGGTGGTGCCGGCGGTCGAGCCGCCGACGGGCGCCGCGCTCGGCGCGGTCGAGTCGCTCGTCAGGCTCGGTGTGCGGTGCTTCGCCAGCACTTGCCGTTGTCGCGCCCGGGTATTTCGCGAGCGCCTGCGTCGGCGTCGCGCCTTTGAGCACCGCGAGCGTGCGCGCCATCAGCACGCTCGTTCCGCTGCCCGCGTTCGCCGACGACGCGGTCGGAGCGTTGCCGGCGCTGGCCGCGGTGCCGGAGTTGCTGAACAGCTTGCGCCGGCAGCCCGCGTCTGACGACGGCGTGACCGCGTAGCCGAGGCACGCGTTGCCGACTCCCTCGGCGCGCAGGAAATGGCCGAGCGCGTCGTAGCCGTTGGCGGAGCTGGTGCCGAGGAAGATGAAGTCCATGATCCGCTCGAGGCCGCCGGTGTTGCGCAGGCTTTCGAGCAGCTGCGAGAAGTTGGTCGTGAACGGCACCGCGGACTTGCCGAGTGTTTCGAGACGTTTGAGCAGCGGCTCTGACGCCAACGAGCGCCGGGCCTGAGACTTTCGAGGTCTGGCCGAGGTTCACGAAGAACTTTTCGTTGCTCTTGGCGAACGCCGGCAGGCTGGTGAAGGCCTCGTTGATGCCGGGGGCGGCGACTTTCAGGCTGGTGAACGTCGGCGTCGTCTGTTCGGCGAAGGCGCCGACGCGTTCCAGCGCGGGGCCGAGCTGTTCGAGGGACGGCGGGAACAGTTCGAGGTTGCGCGCCAGGGCGCCGCGTGTGGCGGCGCCGGCCTGCGCCACCGTGTTGCTCTGCACGATGAAGTCGGCGACGCGCGAGCTCACTTTGGCGAGCGGCTGCAGAGCCTGGTCGGAGTCGACCGCCAATTTTGCGAGCACGCGGTTCTCGTTGGCGAGGATCTGCAGCACCTTGTCGAGTTCCTGAAGCGCGGGGCTGGCCCGCTTGACCACTTCGCTGAGGTCGCTGCCGCGCCCGGCGAGGCCGGCGCCGAGTTCGTTGAGGATGATCGTGAAGCGCTGCTGTTCGGGCAGTCGGTTGATGTCGCCCAGGAGGTCGACGTCCACCGGGCTCGAGGTGTTGTGCACGGGGAGCAGGTACTGGCCGGAGCCTTCGCCGTGGCGGATCTGGCGCAGCGGCGGCGGCAGCGGCGTGCCTTCCACGCGCGCCTGCGTGGGCAGGCAGTCGACGTACTTCTCCCCGATCAGCGACTGTGGACGGATCGTGCAGCTCGCGTCGGAGCGGAAGTCCTTGAAGCCGGGGTTTTCGATGTTGAGCACGATCGCCGCCTTGCCCTGCGGCGTCGGCGTCACCGCGCCAACGGTTCCGACCTTGACGCCGCCGATCTTGACGTTCTCGCCCGAGATCAGGTTGCCTGCGTCGTCGAAGATCGCGCGCACCGAGTAGGAGCCGTTGGAGCCCCCGGCGGCGGTTGCCAGCAGCACGATGGCCACGAGCGCGGCGACGCAGGCCGCGCCCGCAAGGCCGGCAGCCCATCTCCTCCACCCCACGATCTCCGTCCTCAACCCCAATCCTTCCTTGCGTTTACAACGAGCGGGCGACCCCACCGTCTTCGACGGGGTCGCCCCTCGAGCCTTGCCTGTGTCGAGCTTACGCCCTCAATGGCGCAAACCCTGCCGCTTCCCCTGCTACTTGCGCGGGCACGGCGCCTTGTAGAAGGCAGTCGCGGTCTCCGGTTTCGATTCTTCGCCGTTTTCCGCGAAGATCACTTCGGTCTTCAGCGGGAAGCCGCCTTTCGGGCATTTCGTCGGAACACGGCCGTAGTAGATCGTTTTCCCGCCTGACTTGTATGCCGAGCCCGCCTTGACGTTGATCGTCTTGACCGACGCGTACGGCGCGCCGGGCACGCTCGCGACGAGCGGCACCGTCGTGATCAGCTCGGGCCCGAAGCCGCCGCCACCGGTGAAGTTCTTGTAGTGGCCGGGAGCGATGATTTCGAGCGACACCGGCGAGTGGCCGTCGGTGAAGAACAGGAAGCCGCCGCCCGGCGCGTAGAACGAGGACAGTTCCGCGGTCTCTTCGACACGTTCGCCGCCGAAGGTCACGAAGCCGAGCACGGTGCCGATCGGACCGGCCGCCGAGCCTTTGGGGCACTTGATCGGACCGAACTGTTCGAGCGTGGCCTTGGTGCAGGTCGGGAAGCCGGTGGGATGCAGTTTCGATCCGCTGGGCAGATAGAAGTTGACGCCGATGACCGGCGGCGGCGAGCCGAGGTATTCGGTGCCCGCGATTTCGTATTCAGCCTTCAGCGCGGTGCCCGCGCCGAGGATGTCGCCGGTGTGGGGGAAGCCGGGAATCGGCACGGCTTCAGCTTTGAACTTGACGGTCGGCAACGCCGAGGCGACTCCAGGTACAGCCAGCAGCGCCAAGCCGAGGACGGCAAGACATGTCGATGCTCTGCGCATCACGTTTCTCTCCCTCTTTTTGATGGACAGGTCCGCCTCGATCCGGGTAGATCCGGAGCCATGCCGGTCCGGCGACATCGAGATCCCTGCGGGTTCGCAGTGGAACATTGGCGAGTTCCTGCTGCAAACCTTATATGTCCGGCCCGTTGTGTTCAAGTTGTGACTGTTGGGTCGCAGGGCGTATTCGGCTGAGCCCCGGGCGAGATCCGGCGAAGCGGCGGTATCGCAAACACTTACCCTAGAGCTGAGCCTGAGTGTATTGCCGCTGAGTGACCGACAGCTCGAGCCGCTCTCCATCGAAGCGCACCCCTACCGGCTCGAGGACGACCTCCCTCGGCCCCACCTCGACGTTCCCCGCGAGCAGCGCGTCGAGCCCGAGGCTGTCGGCGATCTCGACGACCCGTGCACCGGCGCCCGCGCTGCAGTAGAGGGCGAAGCCCGCCCCCATGTTGAAGGTCGAGTACGCCGACTGCGGATCCATGCCCGCCTGTGCGACGAGATAGCTCAACACGGGCGGCACTTCGGGCAGACGCTCGATGCGATAGCGCAGCGGCTTGTCGGGGCGCATCAGCTTGAGCAGGCCATGCCCGGTGATGTGGCTGAGGTAGGTCAGCGGCACGTCCTGCTGGAGCAGCGCCGCCACCAGCGGCACGTACATCACCGACGGCTCGAGCAGCGCCTCACCGAACGTCGCGCCGCCGAGCTTGGTCGCGTAGCCATCGGGAAGCCGGGAGGCGACGCTGCGCGCTAGCGAGGCGCCGTTGGCGTGCAGCCCACTGGAGGCGACGAGCACGATCTCATCGCCCGCCGCGAGGCGCTCGCCGAGGATCGGTCGGTGCCCGTCGGGGACGGCGCCGACGGCGGCGCCCGCCAGCTCGATGTCGTGCGCGGCGAGCATCCCCGGCAGCGACGGCGACTCTCCCCCGCCCCACACGCAGCCCGCGTCGGCGCACGCGCTGCGCCAGCCCTCGAGCAGCGACGCCGAGCGCTCGCGCTGGAGGTACCACTCCGAGGCGCCCGTCGCGAAGTACGCGTTGACCACGAGCGGCAGCGCGCCGACGCAGCAGAGGTCGTTGACGATCGCCGCGACCGTGTCGTAGGCGACGTCCGCGAAGCGGTCGGCCCCCTGGTGTTCGAGCACGTGGCGGGCAATGATCGACTTCGTGCCCAGCCCCTCGACGACGAACGCGAGCGTCTGCGCGCCGAGCTCGAAGACGAACGCGGGCTCGCCACGCGAGGCGTCGAGCGCGCGCCCGCCGTGCGCCGCCAGCAGCGAAGAGGTCGACAGCGCCTTGGCCATCGCCAGGCGCTTGCCGGCATCGAGCGCGTCGTAGTCGACCCCGGCGGCGCTATAGGCGTCGTCTTTGCTCATCGGCGATGATCCTAGGCACCTGTTTCGAGAAAGGCGGTGCGGACGTGCCGATCTTCTTGAAGCAGGTGCCCAACGACTGCCCACACCGTCGCCCGTCACCGAGGGAGAGGACCCAATGGACTTCGAGCCGAGCCCGCGCTGTTGCGAATTCAAGGAGCGCCTGACGGCGTTCATGGACGAGCACGTCTACCCCGCCGAGGACGTGTACGAGCGTCAGCTGCGCGAGTCCGGCGACCCGCACTTCCAGCCGCCGATCATGGAGGAGCTGAAGCGCCTCGCCCGCGACGCGGGCCTGTGGAACATGTTCCTCCCCGACGAGCAGCATGGCGCCGGCCTCTCCAACAGCGACTACGCGCCGCTGGCGGAGATCCTCGGGCGCTCGCGCATCGCCTCAGAGGCGTGCAACTGCTCGGCGCCCGACACCGGCAACATGGAGGTGCTGAGCCAGTTCGGCACGCCGGAGCAGAAGGACCGCTGGCTGACGCCGCTGCTGGAGGGAGAGATCCGCTCGGCGTTCGCGATGACCGAGCCGGACGTCGCCAGCTCAGACGCGAGGAACATCGCGCTTCGCATCGAACGCGACGGTGACGAATACGTGCTCAACGGCCGCAAGTGGTGGATCACGAACGTGTTCCACCCCCACTGCCGGATCATGATCGTGATGGGCAAGACGCAGCCGGACGCGCCGACCTACACGCAGCAGAGCCAGGTGCTCGTGCCGCTGGACACGCCGGGGGTGACGGTGCTGCGCAACCTGCCCGTGTTCGGCTACGTCGACCAGGACGGACACGGTGAAATCCTGTTCGAGGACGTGCGCGTGCCGGTGAGCAACGTGATCTCCAAGGAGGGCGACGGCTTCATGATCGCCCAGGCACGCCTCGGTCCGGGTCGCATCCACCACTGCATGCGCGCGATCGGCGCCGCCGAGCGCGCGCTCGAACAGATGTGCAGGCGCGCGGTCTCGCGCGTGACCTTCGGCCAGCCGATCGCGATGCGCGGCAACATCCAGGACTGGATCGCGGAGTCGCGCATCGAGATCGAGATGGCACGTCTGTTGACGCTGAAGGCGGCGTGGATGATGGACACGGTCGGCAATCGCCACGCGCGCACGGAGATCGCGGCAATCAAGGTCGCGGCGCCGAACGTCGCGCTGAAGGTGCTCGACCGCGCGATCCAGGTCCACGGCGGCGGCGGCGTGACCGAAGACTTCGGGCTCGCCTCCGCCTACGCGCACCTGCGGACGCTGCGGCTCGCGGACGGCCCCGACGAGGTCCACAAGCTCTCGATCGCCCGTCGCGAGCTCGCGCCGTACATCCCGCGCGAGGAGCCCGTCAAGGTCACGGCGTAGCCCGGCGATGCTGACCTCCGAGACACCCCGCGTGAGCGCATGAGCGCACTGATCTACCGCGAGCGCCCTGCCGCCGGCGAGCCGCAGGGCCTGTTGATCCTGCACCACGGGCGCGGCGCGGACGAGGCCGACCTGCTGACGCTCGCCGACGTGCTCGACCCCGAGCGCAGCCTGCACGTCGTCACGCCGCGCGCGCCGCTGAGAATGGATGGAAGCCCACCCGCCCCATCGCCCGGGTATCACTGGTACCTGGTGCCGCGGGTCGGCTACCCCGACCCTGAGACATTCGATGCGGCCAGGCGCGCGCTCGCCGAGCTGCACGACGAGCTGTGGCAGCGGACGGGCCTGACACCGCAACAGACGGTGCTCGGCGGCTTCTCGATGGGCACGGTGATGAGCTACGTGCTCGGCTTCGACGCCGAGCGCCCGGCCCCGCGCGGGATCCTCGCGTTCTCCGGCTTCATCCCTACGGTCGAGGGGTGGGAGCCGCAGCTCGCGCAGCGCATCAGTGTGCGCGTGTTCATCGCGCACGGGACGCAGGACCAGGTGATCCCGGTGGAGCTCGCGCGCGAGGCCGCGAGCCGGCTGCGCGACGCGGGCCTGCAGGTCGACTACAACGAGTCACAGGCCGGGCACCACATCGATCCCAGGGAGATCCCACACGCGGCCACGTGGCTGCGCGCGACATTTGCGCCGCACCCGGCATAAGGTTGACCCAGAAGATTCGAGCTCTAGGAGGAGGAGTCGCATGTCCGCCGTAGCGGCCGGTCCACAGCAGCCCGCGAGCCGCACGCTCGCGGTGCTGATCGTGGGCGCGGGCTTCGGCGGGATCGCCGCCGCGATCGAGCTGCGCCGACGTGGGATCACGAACGTCAAGATCCTCGAGAAGGCTTCCGCGCTCGGCGGCACGTGGTTCTACAACAGCTACCCCGGCGCCGCGTGCGACGTGCCCAGTCACCTGTACTCGTTCTCCTTCGCGCAGCGGCGCGACTGGTCGCGGCTGTGCTCGCCGCAGGCGGAGATCCGTTCCTACCTCGACGCCGTCGCGCGCGCAAACGGAGTCGACCGCCTGGTCCAGACCGATACAGCCGTGACCGCCTGTGCGTGGGATGCGGAGCGCTGCCGCTGGAACGTGCAGACCGCCGGCGGTCCGAGCCACGAGGCCGATGTGCTGATCATCGCCACGGGGCAGCTCGGCCAGCCCTCGCGCCCGAACATCGAGGGCGCGCAGAGCTTTGCCGGACACAGCTTCCACTCGGCCGAATGGGATCACGACTATCCGCTCGACAGGCAAGCGCGTGGCGGTCATCGGCACGGGTGCGAGCGCCGTCCAGTTCGTGCCGGAGATAGCGCCCGTGGTGAAGCGCCTGACGGTGTTCCAGCGCAGCGGCAACTGGTTCCTGCCGCGGCGCAACCGCCGCTACAACTCGGCGATCAGAGCGGTGATCGAACGCGTCCCCGGCCTGCAGGCGCTGCGCCGCAGGTTCGTGTTCGAGTACACGGAGTCGCTGACGCTCGCGATCCGCCACCCCCGCAGCGTCGGGCGTCTCGCCGCTGCGCGCTCCGCCGGCTTCATGCGCTCGCAGCTCAAGGACCCGGAGCTTCGCGAGAAGGCGTGGCCCGACTACACGTTCGGCTGCAAGCGCATCCTCTTCAGCTCGCACTACCTGCCGGCGCTGGCGCGAACGAACGTCGAGCTGGTCAGCGATGCGATCGCGCGCATCACGCCCACCGGCATCGAGACCGCCGGCGGCGTGGAGCACGACCTCGACTGCGTGATCTGGGCGACCGGCTTCAAGAGCACCGACTTCATGTTCCCGATGCGCGTCACCGGCGGCGACGGCGTCGAGCTGCACGAGCACTGGTCACGCGGGGCGCACGCGCACCTCGGCATGTGCGTGCCCGGCTTCCCCAACATGTTCGTCATGTACGGACCCAACACGAACACCTCGGGCGGCTCGATCATCGTCTACCTGGAGGCGCAGGCGCGCTACATCCGCCAGGCCGTCGAGCAGCTCGCCGCGCGTCGCGCGGGCGCAATCGAGGTGCGCGCCGAGGTGGAGGCCGCGAGCGACCGCGAGCTGCAGGCGCGCTTCGCGGGGACCGCGTGGCTGCAATGCGACTCGTGGTACCGCGACGAGAACGGCCGGATCGTCACCAACTGGCCCGGCTACATGCGCGAGTACCTCGAGCGGACCGCGCGCCTGGACGCAGCCGAGTACCGCTTCGCGCCGCTGCCAAAGCCAGCCACTGTCGTGAGTGCTTAGGGTGCCCGGAGGGATGCGGAGCCCGTGTACGACTACATAATCGTGGGAGCCGGTTCCGCCGGCTGCGTGCTCGCCAATCGGCTGTCGGAGGATCCGTCCGTGCGGGTGCTGCTGCTCGAGGCCGGTGGCGCGGACCGCTCGCTGAAGATCAAGATTCCGGCTGCGTTCCCCGAGCAGTTCCACACGAAGCTCGACTGGGACTTCGCGACCGAGCCCGAGCCACACGTCGACGGGCGCCGGCTGTACATCCCGCGCGGCAAGGCACTCGGGGGCTCCAGCTCGATGAACGCGATGCTCTACGTCCGCGGGCGTCCGCTCGACTACGACGGCTGGGAGGCGCAGGGCGCCCCCGGCTGGGGCTACGCCGACGTGCTCCCCTACTTCAAGAAGTCCGAGGACAACGTCCGCGGCGCGTCGGACCTACCACGGCGCCGGCGGCCCGCTGCACGTCGCCGAGCAGCGCTCGCCGCGACCGATGAGCGCGCGGCTGCTCGCCGCCAGCGAGGCCGCGGGGATCCCGCGCATCGCCGACTACAACGGTCCCGAGCAGGACGGCACCTCGATGTTCCAGGTCACCCAGCGGAACGGGCGGCGCTTCAGCGCGGCCGACGCCTATCTGCGCCCGGCGCTCACCCGCCCTAACCTGGAGGTCCGCAAGCACGTCACCGTGCTAGGCGTCGAGCTCGACGGCGAGCGCGCCGTCGGCGTGCGCGTCGCGCGCGGCGTCGCGGCGGCGACGAGGTCGCTCCGCGCCGAGCGCGAGGTGCTGCTGAGCGCCGGCGCGATCGGCTCGCCGCAGCTGCTGCTGCTGTCGGGCATCGGCGCCGGCGATGACCTGCGCGCCGCCGGCGTCGAGGTCCGCCACGAGCTGCCGGGCGTCGGTCGCAACCTCCAGGACCACCCGTTCGTGACCGCTCATCTGGGAGGTCTCCGACAGGAACACGCTGTACGGCGCCGACAAGCCCAAGCCGCTGGCCGAGTGGCTGCTGCGTAGATCCGGCAAGCTCACCTCGACCGTCGCCGAGGTCGTCGCCTTCACGCGCACCCGCGGCGGTCTGCCGGCGCCAGACATCCAGTTCCACATGGGCGCCGCCTACTACGAAGACCACGGCGCCGACACATACGACGGCCACTGCATCGTGATCGCACCCGACGCTCGTCTCGCCGCAGGCCCGCGGACGTGTGTGGCTGCGCTCCGCCGGACCCGACCGCCAAGCCGCGCATCATCACCAACACGCTGTCCGAGCCCGACGACGTCGCGCTCGCTGCTCGCCGGCATGCGCCTGGCGCGCGAGATCGCGGCGCAGTCGCCGCTGCGGGAGCAGATCGTCACCGAGCTGAAGCCCGGCTCCGGCAGCGTCGAGGACGCCGAGCTCGAAGCCGATCTGCGCCGGCGCCTGATGCTCATCTACCACCCCGTCGGCACCGCCAGGATGAGCGACACCCATCCCGAGGCGGTCGTCGACTCCCAGCTACAGGTGCACGGGCTGCAGGGGCTGCGCGTGGTCGACGCCTCGATCATGCCCACGATCACCGGCGGCAACACCAACGCTCCGACGATCATGATCGCCGAGCGCGGCGCCGACCTGATTCGATCCCACCCAGCCGCCGCGCGCGTTCACAGCAGCGGCAGCGTCGCGTGAGCCTCTCGATCAACTACCACCGCGGAGGTAGCGGGCAGCCGCTCGTGCTGCTGCACGGCGTCGGCCACCACTGGCAGGCGTGGGAGCCGGTGATCGAGCGGCTCGTCGATCAGTTCGACGTGATCGCGTGCGACTCGCCCGGCTTCGGTCACTCCGCGCCGCTGGCCGCGGGCATCGAGCCGACGATCCCAGCCTACGCGGACGCGTTCGAGTGGTTCTTCGCCGAGCTCGGCCTCGAGCGCCCGCACGTCGCCGGCAACTCGATGGGCGGCGCGATCGCGCTCGAGCTGGCCCGCGGCCGAGCGGTGCGATCGGTCACCGCGTTCTCGCCCGCCGGCTTCTGGAACGCGCCGGAGCTGCGCTTCTGCCAGCTGTCACTCGGAGCCATCGGCGCGGTGCCCGCGGCTGCGCGTCCTGCCACGGAAGCGCTCGCGCGTACGCGCGCAGGCCGTGTCGCGCTGTTCTCCCAGACCTACGGCTACCCCGCGCGCCTGCCGGCCGACGAGGCGGTCGCGACGCTCCGCGACGCCTGGGCGGCGCCCGCGCTCAGCGGCGCGCTCGACGCGTTTGACCATTACCGCTTCGGCTCGCCCGAGCAGCTGCGCAGCACGCCCGTGACGATCGCCTGGGGCAGGCGCGACAGGCTGCTGCCGTACCGCCTGCAGGCACCGCGAGCACGCGCGCTGATGCCATGGGCGACGCACGTCACGCTCGGCGCCGGGCACGTGCCGTTCTACGACGATCCCGCAGCCGTCGCCGAAGTGATCCGCGTGCGTGCGCGCTCAGCCGCGCCGCAAGCAGCTCAGCAGGCATGACGCGCTTCGAGCGCCGGCGCTCGCCCGCCTCGCGCTGCGCTAGCGTCTCGGAGCCGTGGTCACGAGCGAACGGCCGGCGCCGACGAACAGGCCCCATTGGCGCTCGCCGCGAGGGCTCATCGCAGCGGTCGCAGCGCTCGTCCTGACCCTCGCCGTCGGGCGGCTCCTGACAGAGACCGCACCGCCGTTGATCCTCCACCGCACGCTGGCCGCGTACGTGCGCGTGCCCGGTGGACCCCCGCTGCTTGCCTGGCCAGGTGAAGGCCAGGCGGCTGTCGAGGTCGAGGGCGTCGGTGGCGCCGCGAGCGCACGCACGCTGCCGGCGGTCCCGATCGCGAGCGTCGCCAAGATCATGACCGCGTACCTCGTCCTGCGCGAACACCCGCTCACGCGCCGGGGGCAGGGGTTCACGATCACGATCACCCCCGCGGACGTCGCCGATGAGCAGCGCCGGGTCGCCCTCGGCGAGTCGACGCTGCCCGTGCGCGCCGGCGAGCGCATCACCGAGCGCCAGGCGCTGCAGGCGCTGCTGCTGCCGTCGGCGAACAACATCGCCGTGCTGCTCGCGACCCACGACGCGGGCACGCTCGCAGAGTTCGTGGCGCGCATGAACGCCGCGGCGCACGCCCTCGGCATGCGCTCCACCACCTACACCGACCCGAGCGGCTTCAACGCCGAAACCACCTCCACTGCGACCGACCAGCTGCGGCTGGCGCGCATCGCGATGCGCGACATGACGTTCGCGACGATCGTCGCGGAGCCCTCAGCCGTGCTGCCTGTCGCGGGGCGCGTCGCCAACATCAACGCGCTCGTCGGGACCGACGGCTACGTCGGCGTCAAGACCGGCTCCGATGGCTCCGCCGGAGGCTGCCTCGTGTTCGCCAAGGACATCACCGTCGCCGGGCGGCACCTGACGCTGCTCGGCGCGGTGCTCGGGCAGCACGACGGGCTTTCGATCGAAGCCGCGCTCACCGCCGCTCGGCGACTGGGTGACTCGCTCGCCTCCGCCGTGCACCTCGCGACGGTGCTGCCCGCCGGCGCCCGCGTGCTGAGCGCCAGCTCGGCGGATGGTCGCCACACCAGGGCGGTGACGGCGGCCGCGCTACAGGAGATCGGTTGGGGCGGGCTGATGCTGCCGGTCGGATTGACCGTGCACGTCCCCGCGACCCGGCTGCGCGCCGGTGAGCAGATGGCGCGCGTGTCCGTCGCCGGCGTCGCTCACGCGTCGAGCGCCGCTGTGTCCGCGCACGCCGTCGGCGGCCCGTCGCTCGGCTGGCGGCTCGCGAACCTACTCTGAGTCGCCGGCGTCGAGCGTCTCGGGGTGCGCGTTCTCGTATTGGGCCGCGCGCAGGCGCGAGTCCGCGCCCTGATGGCGGCGCTCGAGTTCCCTCAGCCGCCCCGGATTCGTCAGGCGCGGGCCGTACGTCTTTGCTTTGTACAGCTCGTAGCGCTCGCGGTGGTAGCGCGCCTCGGCCTGCAGCTCCTCGATTCTTCGCAGGCCAATCATCACCCTGACTGTAGCGCCTAGGCCCGCGCGCGCCGTTTGAGCACGAGCACAACCGCGAGCGCGACCAGCACGCCGAGGACGACCGAGCCGGCAGTGCCGGCGTCGCTGACGATGTCGGTGATCGACGGACCCGCGAAGTAGGCGCCTAGGCCGATCGACAGTGCCCACGCCAGCGCGGACAGCGCGTTGAACGCCAGGAACCGGGACGGACGCATCGCGTGGATCCCGGCGGCCCACGACGGTGTGAACAGCACCGCGACCGGCCCGTAGCGCTCGTAGAAGCGCTCTCCGCGCGCAATCATCGCCAGCCGCCAATGGTGGAGCGGCCCGGTCGCCCTCAGCACGCCCCGGCCGGCCAGGATGCCGAGGATCCATCCGCCCGTGCCCCCGGCGGTGGCGCCGGCCCACGCGACCGCGAGCACCGCGGCGAGGTCCAGCCGTCCATGCGCCGCCGAGATCCCCGCGGCGATCAACGCCGCCTCTCCGGGACCCGGGATCGCGATCCAGCTGGCGCCGGCGGCGAGAAACACGCCCACGTAGTCGACCGCGGGATCGTGGGCGTGGTGATGCAGGACGGCAAGGCCGACTAGCGTCGCGAGCATCGATCCGAGAGGACGCATCCCGTCATGGTGACGTTCCACGACTCGGCGCCGGCGCGTTCCGTGGCCTGACGCCGGCGCCGCCGGCGAGAAAGCGGTTCAGTGCAAGCATGCGGCCGCTAACGCCGATCGCTGTCGCTGCTCCGCCCCGTGCATTCGCTGCGCCTGCTGCTCGCCGACCGTCCGTGGCTCGCGGCCTTTGCGATGGAGTCGAGTGGGTTCCTGCTGTACGTCGTAGCCCTCAGGCTGGCGCCGCTCGCGCTGGTGCAGAGCGTCGCAGCCGGAGGCATCGGCATCCTCGCCGTGGCCTCGGCGCGCATCGGGCATCGCACGCTGGGTCGGAGCGAGCGTGTCGGGGCGGGTGTTTCGGTCGCGGGGCTGCTGTTCCTGTCACTCTCGCTGCTTGGGGGTGTCCAACCGGGCACACGCGGCGGCCTCTTCGAGATCGGCCTGTGGCTCGGCTGCAGCGCCGCGGCCGCGTTGCTCGTGTTGACGACGGGCCGCGCAGTGCTCGGGGCGGCCGCAGCTGACGCGGTCGCCGGCGGGCTGCTCTTCTCCTGCGGTGACATCTCGACGAAGATCGCGACCCAGGGTGGCGACGCTGCTCACGACCGCACTTCCGATCGCGGCCGGCGCGGTGCTGCTGCACGAGACGCCGCCCGGCGGCGTCCAAGGCGCGCTACGGATCGTGGCGTTCGCTGCCGTCGTCGCCGGCGCGGTTCTGCTCGGCCGCCCCCGACCCCGCGCTGCCGACGGAGCGTAGAGGAGCCGAGCCAGCGGCCGCCCGTTCCACGGCAGCGCTCAGCTCGACCATGTCGACGCCCAGCGCCTCGGCTATCCGACGCACCGTGTTCCAGCGCGGTACCGCTTGGGCCAGCTCGATGTGTGCGAGCGCGCCCGCAGTGAGCCCGGCACGGAATGCCAGTACTTCCCGAGTGATGCCGCGTTCTTCGCGCATCCGCCGCAGGGTCGCCGCGAGCGCAACTTCCGGTGTGGAGGCTCCTACGACCAATGCTCACCGCGCGGTGAGGGCCTGCGCTCGACCGGCACCGCCAACCCTGCCAGAAGCTCGTCGATCGTGACGCTCAGAGCGTCCGCGAGGATATACAGCGTTGTCAGGCGCGGCTCCACGAGTCCCTGCTCGATTTTGCCGATCTCGGTGCGGTGCAGCCTGGCGGCAAGGGAAAGACGTTCCTGCGAAATCGGCGGCCGTCGTCCGACACGTACGCGGCGAACGTTGCCGCCGAAGCCTTCGAGGAACCTGGCGAGCTCTGCCTTGTAGGCCTCCATCGCGGTCATTGCTCCACTCTTCCTGCCGCCAGGGCCGAATGCGACTGATGTCCAACAGCCACTTGATCGAGTGGCTGTTGGGGATCTGCCACTTGGCTGACTGCCGGACATTTGTCTGCAGCGCCGCGAGCAGATGGACTCGGCGTCCCTACCAGTACCGATTCAGCCGAGTGCATACGAACATATGTTCGCATAAGTGTGCTGGCGGTGACGGCGCGACCAACGCCCCCCGGCGAAGGCGATATGACACTGGACGTCGAGGACCCGCGACCAGATCATCGCTCGAGCTGGGGCGAGCCGTGCGAGCCGCGCTGGCCTCGCCGATGCGCAGAGCGAATGCGGCCACGGCCCCCGGGTTGGCTTCGTGAGCCTGCTGCCGTACGGGATCGTCCGAAGGCACCAACTACACGTTCAATGCCGCCGGCAACGCGCTGCTCGTACATCCGTCCAAAAAAGCACCGCCGAACGAAATTCACTTCCATCCGGCGGTGGCGATCCGCACACTCAGCCCCCGTTCAATAAGTCTGAAGGGGCAAACCCGTCGTGAGGCGGGGTCGCAAAGTAAGGGGTCTCGTCGAGACAGCCCGACTGCCAGCGAAGCAAGGAGGCTCTGTGATGCTGTTGCAGTCGAAACCCCCGCACCGCACCGCCACCGGCGCAGAGCAGGCCGGCACCCCCAGATGGCGTCGCCTCGGGCGGCACCTCCGTGCGAGCGACGGCTTCTCGCTGCCAGAACTGCTCGTCGTGATCCTGATCATCGGCGTGCTCGCCGCGATCGCGATCCCGACCTTCCTGAGCACGACCGCGAAGGCGACCAACGTGCAGGCGAAGGAACTCGTACGCAACGCTCAGACCGCGGCGGAGACGTTCGCCGTGGATCACACGGACAGCTACGCCCAAATAACGCCCGAAGCGCTCGCGGCGGAGGACCCGACGATCGCGACCACCACCAGCACCCAACACGCGTGGCTCAGCAGCGCGACTGGCAGCACAAGCGAATACACACTCACCGCGACCGCCACAAACAACGATGAACTGACGATCAAACGGGCGGCAGACGGAACCATCACACGCAGCTGCCACAGCAAGACGACCGACTGCTCGGGAGCGGAAAACTCGAGCTGGTAAACGACTTGGGGGAGACAAGCGCGGCCCCCTGTTGGGGCGGGGCCGTGGAATTGCACACGCCAGCCTCCGCGGACGTGAGGGACGCCGCGGGGGCTGGTGCGTTGTGCAGCAGGGGTCGGGTCGCTCAGCCGGAGAGCAGCGCCGCGAGCTTGTCGAGCTGGCTGCTCCAGCCTTTCTGCGACATGTCAACGAGCTGCTCGGCGCACACCATCCGCGAGGTGACGATGACCTTCGTGCGGCCGTCGCCGAGGTCGATGAACTCGACCGTCGTCTCGCTTGACTCGATCATCGGGTGATCGCTGGTCTGCTCGCCGAACGACAGTCGCTCGGGCGGCTGGACGATCCCAAAGTATCCGTCGCTTGGGTACTCCTCGCCATCGGGTCCCACCATCGTCAGCCGGCACACGCCGCCCGGGCGTAGATCGAACTCGATTTTCTCGCGTGGCGTCGTGAAATGCTCGGGTCCCCACCAGCGCGCTACCTCATCCGGGTCGGTCCACGCCCCCCAGACGAGCTCGCGCGGCGAGTCGAACTCGCGCTCGACCACGATCGTGTGCTCGGCCATCTCAAACTGCTCAGTCATCGCCGTCTTCCTTTCGCGGTATGTCCTGTAGGTGATCCGCGAGGCGTTCGAGACGTCCGTCCCAGACTTCGCGGTACTGCTCGACCCAGTCGGCGACGTCGCGCAGCCGGGCACCCTCGAGCCGTGAGGGACGCAGCTGTGCCGTTCGCCCACGCGTGATCAGGCCGGCTCGCTCGAGCACCTTGAGGTGCTTGGAGACTGCCTGCACGCTCAGCGGAAACGGCTTCGCCAGCTCGTTGACGGTGACCTCGCCGTCGCGCGCCAGCCGCGCGAGAATCGCGCGGCGGGTGGGGTCTGCGAGCGCGGTGAAGGTAACGCTGAGCTGATCAGCCGCCATTCTTATTCAACTATTAAGTTTAGCAACTTGCTAGTTGGAGTGTCGAGCGGGTCGACGCTCTCGCTGGGCAATCCCCTTCCCCTTCCCCTTCCCCTTCCCCTTCCCTTCCGACAACATAAACTTGCTTGACAAAAATAATCGTCCGTGAGAGGGTGTGTGCATGCACGAGGTCGCGGTCATCGAGAGCCCCGCCGCGGCGACGGCGTCGTTGGACCCGATCCGCGCGCGCCTGTTGGCCGAGCTCGCCAAACCCGCTTCGGCGAGCACGCTGGCCGCGCGCGTCGGGCTGACGCGCCAGAAGGCGAACTACCACCTGCGGGCGCTGGAGCGCCACGGCCTCGTCGAGCTCGTCGAGGAGCGCCGTCGGGGCAACTGCACCGAGCGCGTGCTCCAGGCGACGGCCGCGTCCTACGTGATCTCGCCTGCTGCCCTGTCGACGCTCGCGCCCGATCCGGAACGCGAGCCGGACCAGCGCTCGGCGCGCTGGCTGCTCGCGGTCGCGGGACGGCTCGTCAGCGAGGTCGGCGAGCTGATCACGGGCGCGAGCGCCGCCGGGAAGCCGCTCGCGACGCTCGGGATCGACAGCGAGGTGCGGTTCGCCTCCGCCAGGGACCGCGCTGCGTTCGCCGTCGAGCTGGCGGAGGCCGTCAACGGCCTCGTCGCGAGGTACCACGACGAGCACGCAGCTGGCGGTCGCCTCCACCGGTTCGTCGTCGCCCTGCACCCCACCATCACGAACAACAAGGAGCCCCAGCCATGAGCCGCGCCTTCGAGATCACCCGCGAGGTCGACCTACCCGCCGGCCCACGCGACGTCTGGACCGCGATCACCGCTGACACCGCCGCGTGGCAGTTCCCGACCGGGATGGAGATCCCCGCGGGCACCACGCCACCGGAGGGCGGGCCCGTCACGTCCTGGGACCCGCCGCACCGACTGGTGATCCCATGCAGGCGCCAGACGGCACATTCAACGCGCTCGACTACACGATCGAGGCGCGCGCAGGCGGAGCTGCACACCTGCGCTACGTCCACAGCGGGATCCTTGCGGACGGCTGGGAGGACCAGTACGACGCGATCGGCGCTCATACCGACTTCTACCTCCACACGCTCGCCCAGTATCTGGAGCACTTCAAAGGCCGCGAGGTCACCTACATCGGCCAGCCGTCCGCTGGCATCGAGGGGCCTGAGGCCGCCGGAACGCCACAGGCGATGGACGCGCTCCGCGCCGCTTTGGGCCTTCCGCCGAACGCACGGGTGGGTGACACGATCCACGCCTCACTCGGCGACGCCGGCACGCTCGATGGCGTGATCGACTACTCAACGCCGGAGTTCCTCGGAGTTCGCACCGCCGACGGCCTGTATCGCTTCTTTGGGCGCAATCACTTCGGCGGTGTGGTCGGCATGAGCGCACACCTGTTCACGGATGGCGTGGATGCCGCGGCGCGCGAAGCCGCGCTCCAGGACTGGCTCGACGGGGTGTACACGTAGGGGCGCGCCGCAGGCGCGGCAGCGAAACTCAACCAGATGGCGTGCGCGAATTGCGCAGCTCACCTAATGGCCACCTCGGGGAAGATCCGACTTTGCGATCTTGGAACGTCGTCGCTGCCAAGCCGCCGCACCGGCGACCCCGAGAGCGCCGACGCCGGCCGTGCCTGCGCCCGCGGCGACTGCGCCGCGTGCGAGCCTACGCCCGACCCGCCGCACGCGACGACGGGCGTACAGGACCCCGGCCGATACCGCTGCTGCCAGCAGCGCGTCGTCGATCTGGCGGTCGGGTTTCCGGGCCATACAAGAGAGCGTACGCCACAAAGCAGCAAGCGATACGACGCTCGCCGCACTCCAACCAGTGTGCTACCTTGCAGACGCACGTCCCGCAACCATCGGTTGCACATCAACGAAGGAGGCAGCGTGGCCGCTGACAGCGTCGAACGAGACATCCTTATCGAGGCGAGCCCAGAGGTCGTCTGGGCCGTGATAACCGAGCCCGAGCAGATCAGCCGCTGGTTCAGCGACGAGGCGGACGTTGAGGGGCGCGCGGGTGCCGATGGCACGCTCAAGTGGAGGCCCGGAGGCCGCGGCGGAAACAAAGAATTCGAAGACCACGAACAGGGCTGGGGTAAGCACTTCGGCGAACTCCTCGATTACGTCGCCTCTGAGCCACGCACCGCGACGCGTTGATGCCCACCGCGCTCGCCGAGGACGACGCCCTGTGGGCTGCGGTGGGCGATCCGACGCGCCGTCGCGTGCTCGACGCGCTGCTCGAGCACGGCGAGGCGACCACGACCACGCTCGCGGAGGGGCTGCCGGTCACTCGACAGGCCGTCGCCAAGCATCTGACGGTGCTGAACCGGGTCGGCCTCGTGGCAGGCCGACGGCGCGGCCGGGAGGTGCGCTATACGCTCCGGCCGGAGCGGCTGGACGATGCCGCCGAGGCGATGGCTCGCGTGGCAGCGCAATGGGACGGGCGCCTGGCACGGATCAAGCGGCTCGCCGAGTCCGCACAGGCCGAAGTCGCAATCGATGTCGAACACCGAGGAGGAGAATGCGATGACCGCTCACAGGACCGGAACTGGTGAGGAATGGCTTTCGGCGCGGCTCGAGCTGCTCGAGGCCGAGAAGGAGCTGACGCGGCGCAGCGATGGTCTCTGGGGGATGTACGCGTGGCTCGGGCGCGCTCCGCTGGGGCGCAACGAGACCGGCGTCGCCACGACGAATACGAAGGACATTGAGCGGCGCGTGAGCGTGCTGCGAGCAGATGGCCGGCTGGCCCTCATCTGGAACGTTCAGCAGCCGCCGCCCGGACCGCCGTGGTCGCCGCCCGGCGTATGGTCGCCGCCCCCATCGTCGCGCAGCCCGGCCGCGGAGATAGTTCCGCACGGACCGGTCCCGCCTCGAACCTCTACGACGGCGACTCGCCTCTGAGCCCGCCGATCCCGAGCGACCCGTCGTCTGCGGCGGAACCGCGCGGGACGATTTCGCCCGGGCCAGCCCCCTCCCCATCGCCGGCGCCCGTCGCGTCGCCGGCCTCGTCAGGCAACGGCGGAGGGTCGTCGAGGAAGTCCGTCGCGGGTACAAAGAAAAGACTGCCGGTGACTGCGGTGGAGAAGTCGAGGATCCGGTCGTAGTTGCCGGGAGGGTCTCCGAGGAACATGCGCCGAAGCATCAGCTCGGTGACGGTGGGAGTCTCGGCGTAGCCGATGAAGTAAGTGCCGAACTCCCCGGCGCTCAGCGACCCGAAGGGCATATTGTCCCGCAGAATCTGGCGTTGAGTGCCGTCGGGATCGACGATCGTGTTCAGGGCCACATGCGAGTTGGCCGGCTTGACGTCGTCATCCATCTCAACGTTGGAGAGCTTGGCCCGCCCGATCACCCGCTCCTGGTCCTCAACCGTCAGGGCATCCCAGGCGGCCATGTCATGGATGTACTTCTGGACGATGACGTAGCTCCCCCCGGCGAACGCCGGATCCTCGGCCCCGATGGTCACCGCCGCCTCGGCTGCCGGTCCGGTTGGATTCTCCGTCCCGTCGACAAAGCCGAGCAGGTCCCGCTCATCGAAGTACCTGAACCCGTGAACCTCATCGACCACGGTAGCCGCCCCGGCCAGCCGCGCGGTGACCAGGGACGCGAGCTCCCAGCACAGATCCATCGTCGCGGCCCGTATATGGAACAGGAGGTCACCCGGAGTCGCGACGGCCTGGTGCCGACCGCCGTCGAGGGGGCGAAACGGGTGTAGCTCGGCCGGCCGCGGGCCGGCGAAGACCCGATCCCACGCTGCCGATCCCAGCCCCGTCACGACGGCCAGACCACCCTCAGGGGAGCGGAAGCCAACCGTCCTGGCCAGCCCGGATAGATCGGCGAGCAGGTCGTGGACCACCGACTCGCCGCCGTCGTCGATCGTCAGGACGACGATCATGGCGCTAGCCGTCAGCGGAGTCAGCACTGGCTGGGCGATCGGGTTCACGCCCCGAACCAGCGAGCGCGGCGGCTCGAACCGAACCGTTGCTTCTCTGCCATCTGCTCTGCAGAAGGTGCGTTGAACGTGCCCGTTTTGGTCGGACCGGACAGGAAGTCGATGTCGACGCTGCCGATACGTCCCTGGCCGAACTCGATGTAGCAGGTGCCCCGCCCGAGGTGGCGTTCTGGGGGCTCGCCGCCCCTTCGCCGGGCGACTATCGCCTGGGCAACGACCCGCGCGGCGCCCTCGGCGAAGACGCCGGCCTTCGGGACACCGGCCGTGGCAACGTCACCGATCGCGTAGACGTCTGGATATCGCGTCTCGAGCGTGGCGGAGTCGACTGGTACGTAGCCATCCTCTGTCATGCCGCTCGAGATCACGACATCCGACGCGCGATGCTTTGGGACGCCGAGGAACAGGTCGAAGGGCAGCTCGCTGCTGTCGTCGAGCACAGCGACTCTCCGAGACGGATCGAGTGCCGCGATGCGCCGCCCCCCGAGGAGCGCGATGTCACGTGCGGCGAACTCCTGTTCCAGTGCGGCCGACGTCTCTGGCGAGGGCGGGACCGGGGTGCCCAACGGCATCACGATCGAGATCTCGCAAGCGTCGCGGACGCCGCGCGTCCTCAGCTCGTCATCGAGCATCAGCGCGCACTCGCTGGGGGCAGGCGGGCACTTGAACGGAGCGCCGCATATCCCGATCACGGCGTGGCCGTGGGAGAACGACGGGATGATGCCGGCGAGCCGTTCGGCGCCGGCCACAGAGTAGAACTCGTTGCCGCCCTCGGCAAGACCGGGCGTCGCGTCCATGTCGTAGTCGGCGCCGAGCGCGACCACAAGCACGTCCGCCTCGTGCGTCCCCGCGTCGGTGACCGCCGTTCGCGCCACAGGGTCGATCGCCGTGATCGTCTCGCGCAGGACCCGCACGCCCGGCTTGACGATGTCGCTGTAGTACATCCGCACCGAATCCGGCAGGGCGCGACGGAACATCATGTCGAGCTTGGAGAATCCGAATACGAAGGCGTCGGACCTGTCGATCAGCGTCACGTCCGCATCCTCGCCGAGCAGCTCTGCCAGCATCGTGCAAAGCTCCAGCCCGCCGAAACCGGCGCCGAGCACAACAATGCGGCCGCTCACTCCGTGCCCTCCTCGATCGAGCATTGCCGGCTCCGACGCCAGCCTCGCTCGGGAACCCTACCCCCGGGGAGCGTTCCATGACTCCAGACGACCGGCCCGAGTCTCGGACGGCGAACGTCAACCGGAGTGGGCAGCCCTGGCGAGCAGCGAAGGCGTCGGGAAGCTACTACGGCTGCCTGGCCATCACGAGACGTGCGAGATCACGTGGGTGGGCGCACAGGAACCGGAGGGCAGCGACCGCATCGCGCGGATGGCCGACGCGGCCACTACATCGCGTAACGTGACCAGCGACGGCAGCAAGTACCGAAGCACCGAAAGCCTCCACCCCAGCCACTGCCGGGTCTCGAACGACTAGGCGCCCCTCTCGGGCGCGGGTCGTCGAACCCGCACTCGCATCCAACGGCGGGGTGGCGTGGGCCGGCTACAGCGAAGCCTCCACCGGATCACCCAGTCAGTCGATCCTCTACCTGCGCGACCGCCACGTCCTCCGCAGGCTCGCAGTCGCAAGCCAGATCAGCGCGGTGCGATTCTCAGGTGCGACGGTCGAATGGCTCGAAGCCGGGAAACCGCGGGCCGACTTCGATGCGGTCGAAGATAGCGCGGTTCATGACGGCCAATTCTCGGACTCGTCCCGGACACCAGAACCGATGGTAACCTTTTGAACTAGTCCATGGGTAAAGACTTGTGAGCCGGGCTTCGAGCACGTCACAGCAGGCACCAGGCGTTGACGCCACGGCGATGCTCGAGCGCAAGCGACTCGAGGTGGAGCTCTTTGGAGTGGACAGGCAGCTGCGAACGTTTGCGCAGATACGCGAGCGACTCGTTGCCACCGGCAAGGATCCATCGGCGCTCTATCGCCAGCTGCAAGCGCGGCGCGGGAACCTGATCGCGGCGCTGAGGCAGCCCCGATCGGAGCCGGGGCCCACGCAGGCAGCCGGACCGCGGCTACAGGCGATTCGCCCCGATCAGCCTTTGCGGATACGTCCAATCTCGCCGGCGAGGTTCGAGCCCAAACTTGGCGGCTTCCGCTTCGGAAGCTCGGGCACCGTGCAGATGGCGCCTGCCCGCGAAGACGCGAACGTCGTGGCGCAGGGACCATTCGCGCACGCGGGCGAGATCGTGACGATTCCTGGCAGCGATCCGGGGGCTGTGGGGTTCGGCGGCGAGCTCGGGGTCGGCCCGGATCAAATCCCGCCCGATGGCTATGACCCGAGCCTCGGCTACGTCTGGATGCGAAACTGGAAGTACTTGATTCCCTTCCCGCCACCGCCGGGCCTCTCGCGCCTGACGTATCGCTTCGAGGTGTTTGCATTCGTCAGCCTCAACTTTGTCGGCGGCGCGGGTGAAGTGCTGTCCTTCGTCGAACTCGGCGAGACGCCGCAGCTGATGACTGGAACGAATGTTACGGCCGACATCGAGGGTGGATGGCCGCTCGTGTCCGATCTCGCGCAGCCGGCGCCTTACTACAACGGCCATTACGGCTATGTCACCGGCCAGGTGGTAGTACAGCGCTCGTTCATGGTGGGAGCCGGCCACGTTCCGGGAGTGGCGGTGGTCGTTGGCGTCGCCGCCGCACTGCCGATGATGTCGGAAGTCGCCCTGTTCTTCGCGGGCACAGGCTATTCAGGTATCAACATCTTCTCGCAGAACTTGCTCGGACGCGTGGAATACTCCTACGAACCGCAGCTGGTGGCTGAGCAGGCGGAGTAATCACGCGGCGGGCGGCGGCGTCTCTCGGGTCTCGCCAGATCGTGACGCCAGCGGCTAAGAGGGTCTTTCAAAATGACTCCCAGTGCCCCGGGACACAGCGCGGTCCTCTGCCTCGGCGGGGCGCTCGTTGATCGGGATCTCCTCGCTCACGAAATGCTTGCCGCGTCCGCGAGCACGGGCTCTTGGGACCCTGAGCGCCCTGCCGCTGCGCGGGCAGGGCGTGAGCTCGCGGCGCAGCGCTCCACGGCCTGCACATAGAGCGACTGCTAGCACCAGCCTCGACCGCCGCGCCTACTTGCAGCGCGAGGAAGCCGAGGGGGCAAGACCCGGATGAAGGCCATGCGCTGCCTCAAGCGCCACCTCGCCCCCAGGTACTATCTGCTGCTCAGCGACCGATCAAGACACCGTATCGAGCATCAGGTGTACCCTGGCGTTCCCTAAAGTGAGCCATTCACCAACTGAAGGCGAACTATGAGCGCCACACTGCAATTCGACGAGGACGCCTCCCGGCGCGTAGAGAGGATCTACACCACGCCCGATGTCATAGAACAGCGCCAAACGATCCTGCGGGCACTCGCGCTCCAGCCCGGCGAGCGCGCGATCGACATCGGCTCGGGTCCTGGTCTGCTCGCGTGCGAAATGGCCGTTGCTGTCGGGACCGGCGGGCGGATCTGCGGGGTGGACGTCAGCGAGAACATGCTTGCCCTCGCCAGGGCGCGCAGACCACCAGCTGGCAGCGGCCCGATCGAGTACCAAGAAGCTGGCGCGCACACGCTCCCCTATGCGGACGCGAGCTTCGACGTCGCAGTCTGCATACAGGTCTACGAGTACGTCGATGATGTTCCCACCGCGCTGCTGGAGCTAGGGCGGGTGCTGCGCCCGGGAGGCCGGGCGCTCGTGCTTGACACCGACTGGGACTCGATCGTATGGGCTTCGAGCAACAACGAGCGGATGAACCGGGTGCTCGCCGCGTGGGATGAGCACCTCGTTCACCCTCACCTGCCGCGTACGCTCACACGGCTGTTGCGCGATGCTGGGCTGGAGGTCACCGACCGCCAAATCGTGCCGTTGTTCAACGCCGGCTATGACCCCAACACCTACAGCGCCGGAATGCTTGAGCTGATCGCCACGTTCGTATCCGATCGCAACGGCGTGAGCGAGGCCGAAGCCACAGCATGGGCACAAGACCTGACCGAACTCGGCCCCGACTACTTCCTCAGTCTCAACCGCTACCTTTTCCTGGCGCACAAGCCCACCTGACGACTGGGCAGGTAGCCGTCACCCAGGAGCAGGGGAATTGAGCAACTCAACGCGGAGAGTCGCTGGGTCTGCGCTGCTTCCAAGAACATGCAGCACCACGAACATGCCGTTCGCGGACACACCGCTGATGCAATCGGACCCAGAGTTAGCCGCGGGAGGGATTGGGCCGGTTCGACCTTCGTCAAGATGGTGGAGACGGTGGGAATCGAACCCACGCAACGTTCCCGACGTGACTAGCAATCACGTTGCGAAGCGGAGCCGCTGACGATCGGTGTAGTCCTCCCGGTCCCGGATGGTGATGTCTCGGTCGAGATGACGCTCAGCCGTCTCGCCGCGCTCCGCCGCATCGGCGGCATCAAGCAGGGCGGCGCGCGTTCGCCGGTGAGCGGAACAGGTAAGCCGTCTCCTGCCAGGCGGCGTCGAGTCCCACGGTCGACCCCGAGTCGATCTTCACGAACCAGTCATGCTCCGGGCACGACCGCAGCCATTCGAGCAAGCCACTCTGCCCCTTCGTGGAGATGACGGTGCTCATGGCCGTTAGACAGCACTTCGCTCTTGTCCGCACCCGAAGCATTGTAGACAAAACGCTACACTGCGTTTCGATGCAAACCCACCAAAGCAACGACGAGTCGGGCACATACACCGCGACGAAAGATGAGTTCGAGGCGTTCGAAATGGCGCTCCGAACACTGTCCGAGCGCGTGCGGACGGACGATGCCTTCGCGCACGATCTGTACGGCGCGCTTTGCAACATGCGCTGGCGCCGCCAAGACGCTGACGCAGAGCCCGTTTCGATGAGCTGGCGCTACGCGGGCGGCTTCGTCTCCCACCTCGCCTGCAAGGGAGGCTGCTACCTCGACTACTACTGCTCCGGCAACGAGGGCGTCGTTCCCGCACGCATTCGGGAAGCCCTCGGCGAACTGGGGTGGATTCCATCTCCGTGGCCGAAGAAACGAAGGGCGAGCAGCACCCATCGATCGGCAGCCGAAACCTCTGCCAGCAATCCTGGCGTCGTGTACGAGGATGCCGAGTCTTTCAAGGCCGCGCTACACGCAGCGCACAGCGAGTAGCGCCGACCAACAGCTACAGCCGAGCAAAATGCCCCGACACACCGACAGCGAAATCGAGCAGGCCGCCGAGCGCTTCTGGCAGCTCGCCGGCGCGCTCGACCCCGCGACAGCACAGGCTGAACGCGCCGGCGAAGTCGACGATCTGATCGGCCCCGCTGCGCCATCCCTGCTCTCCCCGCCCGCCGTGCCATCCGGGGGCGATGGCAGCATTCCGATGGATACCATGAGTGTCGTAGCACGCAAAGAGACCAGCAACGGAGAGTTCGAACGCCTCAGTCCCGATGAGCTGGCTGAGCTACGGCGTCCTGCCTCAGCCAAGAGCATCGAGGAAAAGCGCGCAGCCGTCGCGCAGGCTACACAAGGGCTCCGGGTCAAGGTCCGCGTGACGCCCAGCATGTACGGCCGTCGCTAGAAGGTCGGCCATACCCCCCTAGGCCGGCGCCGCTCCGCCACGCGCGGCGTCTTGGCCATCGAGGACCAGGACTCTCCTGCTTCCGGACCCGATCGCGCTCGACACGAGCTTTGTAGTCGAGGCGCTGATCGCCACCCAACCGCTGCATCCAACCCTGCGCGAGCTTCCTCGCTCGGACCGTCGAGACGGGCGTATCAATGGTCACGAGCGACCTGGCGTAGCCGGATGAGACGATCAGATGGAGTCGCTCTTGCGCCGGTTGCAGTCGGCGCATAGGATCTGGAGATTCTGAATCGTCGTCGCACCGCCGTGGGCGACTGGCAGGATATGGTCGTACTGGATATCGAACGCGCTATCGCACTCTACGCAGCGGCCGCCATCACGCTCAAAGACAGCGCGTCGCAGCTCCGTCGGGACGGCAACGCGCGTAGGACGACCGTCTTCCTCGGCTCTCATTAGGCTTCGGGCCGACCGCACCTTCTGCTCCAGGCGCCGCTTGCGCTGCAAGACAAGCGCCTTGATGTCCTCGGCATCCAAGCCGTCGTCGTCCCAGTAGAAGCAATCCAAGAACAGCCAGAGGTTCCGCCGGCCCTCGAGCCACAGATGCACGGGCTCCGTTGCCTGAGCTTGCTGAGCAGTCCCCATCTGAGCCTTCGACCAGCGCAACTCCATGATCTTGCGCCCAGATTGCACTGCGTAGCGGCGACCCGAAAGCATCCGGCTCAATGTCCAAGGAAGCTTGACCAGCTGCGCTTTGTTGTCGGTGCGGAGCATCCGAAACCATATCGGCATGTTGACCACGCCCTTTAGGCTCAGGCACGACAGCCTGAGGGGCTCTACCCGCTGGAGACGACGGGAACAGCGGGTACGCTCCATGCCGCCATGAGTGCCCCGGACCCATCACCCTCGCGCGACGTGTTGGAACGCGCGCGTGCGTACGTGCGCATCGATGAACGGGTCGTGACCGCACTGCCCGAGCTGGGTGAGGCCATCCGCTCGTTTCAACCAGTGCCAGGTCCCGCCGGTGAGAGCGTGGCTGAATGGCTCATGGAGCGGGCGCTGGACATGCCGCAGGAGGCAACTGTCCGTGTCCGTCTCAGCCACGGCCGGGTCGCAGGCGTGTACGCGCTGTGCGCCGCGCAGGTTGCGCTCAGCCGCGAGGAGCGCGCTCAGCTTGGCGGCGTGCACTACCGCACCCAGCCGGCGATTCTGCTCGCGCAGTTCGCGCGCGCCGACGGCTCGCCCGGCATCGGTGACGAGCTACTGAGCCACGCGGTCGACACCGCGCACCTGGCGCTGGCATACATAGGAGCTACCGTGCTCGTGGTAGACCCCTTCGATGAGCAGACTGCCAATATGTGGCACGAGCGCTTCGGCTTCCAAGACTCCGAGCAGCCCGTGCCGGGCAATCCCAGGCTGCGCCGGCAGTGGCTCAGCCTTCAATCGTAGTTTGCGCCTTCGGCCTCAAGTTCAGCTCGGAGCTTCGCGCCGCGTTCGTACAGCTCACGCACACGCGGATCAAGGCGCGAGCGCTCTAGATCACGCTCATCGATCACGATCACGGCCTGATCGAGCACATCGTGCAGCTTGTCCTTATCGAGCGATGTAGCCACGGTGTCAGAGTACCGCAACGCCGTGTCAGCTCCGCACCGCGTGCGCGTCACGCCCGAGCAGACAAGCCGGAATTGACGGGACCCGTAGTGTGCGTCCCGAACCCAGACATCCCCGCAAACCTGCCGGTCGCCTGCGCGTGAGCGCAGCAAATCAGCGTGCTACGAGACTCCTTCGGGTTCTTGTCGCAGCAGGCGTGTGTTCCAGATGTCCGCTGCCAAGCTGTAAAGCCCGAGCGCATCTTTGATCAGCTCGCCCCGATCGACCATGCTGTGGATTCGATTGCGGACCATCTGCGAGGCGCTTGCAGCCTCCGGGAGCCAACCACGCTCCTCAAGAGCTTCGATGATCTCGACTGGCCTCCAGGCCCTGTCTCGATGGCCGTCCAGAAGCACCAGAACGATGCGTTCGCGAAGCGTTCGCGTTGAAGGTGTCCACTCGCCGGACTCTGGCGCGACGAAGATGCGCAGCCCTTCTTCCCACCACATCTGCTCACGAGCGAGCTCGGCATCTTTGCGGGCAAGCTGCTGGCGCTCCACCTTCAGCTCCTTGATCATGTGCTCGTAAGCCTCTTTCGGAAGATCGCGGAGGTCCTTTGGGTTGATCGGTGGGATCGTCATAGGAGTCCTGCCAGCCGGGTGCCAGTGATCGTGACGAGCGCAAGGCTGAGGAGCACTCCACGCGGTATTCGCCATCCGGGACGGTCTCCTTCATGCAACTGCTTGCGAATGCGGACAAGCCATTCCACACGTGCCTCGATGTACGCAGTCCATTCAAGGACCGCTCTGGACGGGCCGTGCAGCCGCATACGAGACTTCGTGGACATGCTGGGCGAGTCTACCAGATATCAACCGGTGGTGATTATAAACCGGTGTAACCAGGCGTGCGCGGCCATCTGACCACGCACGGGGTCGGGGCGATCTCCACAGCGGCGTCGACCTGCGCCGCTCTACCATCGACACGTGACTGACCAGCCGCTACGAGGCAAGTTCTACGACTGGATGCTGGCCTTCACGGAAGGCAAGGTGGCCTTCCCGAACAGCGACGGCGAGCGGCATCACTATGTGGCGCAGTTCCAGCTCGCGAGGTTCCGTGGCAAAGGGCGTCTGTACCAGCTCGACAAGCAGACCGGCGCGGTCACGCCTACGACGCCGAAGGATGCCGCCTGGGCCACCAACCTCTACACGGTGCAGAGCACGTCTGGAGAACATGACGGCATGATCGAGGGGTACTTCGCGCTCGCCGAGAACTTCGCCGCGCCCGCGCTCCGTCGATTCCTGGCTGATCCCGTGTCGTTGACCGAGGACGATCGCGGTGATCTCGCCTTCCTGATCGCGATTCAGGAGCAGCGGGTACCTGGTTTCCTGGCGGAGATGAAGGAAAACATGACGTACGCCGCCATCGGGTACTTCGCGGTCGAGCTCGCCAACATGAAGGGACCGAAGGGGAAGCAGAGAGAAGCACGTGAAACCTATGAGGCCCTGACGGACGGCAGTATGAGGATCGAGCCTCCCGACCAAGAAGTGCTGACGATGTCGCTGCAGATGTTCGCGCAGACATCCTTTGTCGTGAATGCGCTGCCGTGGACCCTCCTGACGGCCACCGAGGGCGCGTTCGTGTGCTGTGACCGGCCTCTGACGATGTACGACCCGGCACCGAAGTTCCCTTGGTCGGCTCCGGGGTGGGTGTCCTCGCAGAGGGTCGAGGCGACAATGCCCATAAGCAAGAATGCGTGTGTGCGGATCGGTCCAAACCAGAGGGAGCGAATCGGGGTCCAGCCGACCGCCAAGCAGGTCACGCGAATCAACCTGCGCAGCTACGGCTCCGCCACGCGCTTCGTCTACGGTCCTTCGGAGGATCTGCTCACCAACTTGCACGAGGCGGCGCAGGCCAATCCTGCATCCGTTCCCGTCCCCATCAAGAAGCGGATGGTGCTGCTGGAGGACCCGGACACTGCGGACCCCGCCATCGCCGATCGGAACGCAGCGAAAGGGTGGCCTCGCTACATCGCTCAGCAGGCGGAGGACGGCACGAGCAGGCCCATGTCGTACGACGTCATCGAGACTGAAGACGACGCTCGACGGGCAGTCGCTCCGCGCATACGCACGGCCGGGACGGAAGTCATCAACGAGTTGGCGTGATACCGGCTGCTCGCACCGGCTATTTGACCGCGCCGCGCTCGGTCGGCCCTATGTACCGGCCGGTGGGAGCATCGGGAAGCCGTGCAGATGCGCCACGAACTGCATCACAGTGCCGATGGCATGCATAGCCACGGGTGCCGGAAGCTGCCCGTTGACGACGTCGCCAAGGAAAATGCCGACGGCGATTTCGCGCCAGTGAAGTCGGCCCACCTGTCGTGACGCGGCCTTTAGGGCTCGCGACTAAATTAGGGCAGGAGTTGTGGTGGGCGTGTTGAATAGGGTGGTGTGATTGATGAGGCGGCGATCGCTGAGCGTTACCGGCTGTTGAGCAGCAGCGAGGTGCTCAACGAGCGCTCGCGGCGGTTGTGGGCGGCCGCGGAGGCTGCTTCGTATGGGTGGGGTGGAATTCGAGCCGTCGCGCGGGCGACCGGGCTTCACGAAGAGACGATTCGTCGTGGTGTGCGTGAGCTTGAGTCCGGTGAGACGCTGGACGAGGGCCGGGTGCGCCGTCGAGGAGCGGGGAAGAAGCCGGTCGTGGAGACTCACCCGGGGATCGAGGAGGAGCTCGAGCGTTTGGTTGCGCCGGAGACCCGGGGCGATCCGTGCTCTCCACTTCGGTGGACGTCCAAGAGTGCCGCGAAGCTCGCCCGGGCGCTTGGTGAACGTGGGTTTGAGGTGAGCGACCGCACGGTGCTGCGGCTGTTGAAGCGTTTGGGGTACAGCCTCCAGGCCAACCAGAAGACCAGGGAGGGCGCAGACCACCCCGATCGTGACGCGCAGTTTCAGCACATCAACGACACGGTCGCCAAGGCGATCTCACGGTGTCAGCCGGTGATCAGCGTGGATACCAAGAAGCGAGAGCTGATCGGGGATTTCAAGGCCGTCGGCCGTGAGCTTGAGCCGAAGGGCAAACCGACGCTGGTGCGCACGCACGACTTCAAGGACAAGGACCTCGGGCACGCGATCCCCTATGGTGTGCTTGACCTGACCCGTGATGAGGGGTGGGTCAATGTCGGTGTGGATCACGACACCGCGCAGTTCGCTGCCGCGAGTATCCGCGGCTGGTGGGAAACCCTCGGAAGGGAGCGCTACCCGGACGCCCGGGAACTGACGATCACGGCGGACTCGGGAGGATCGAACAGCTATCGCACCCGGCTGTGGAAGGTCGAGCTGCAAAAGCTCGCCGACGCCACCGGCCTAGCGATCACCGTATGTCACTTCCCGCCCGGCACGAGCAAGTGGAACAAGATCGAGCACCGCCTGTTCAGCTTCATGAGCCTCAACTGGCGCGGCAAGCCTTTGATCAGCCACGAGATCATCATCAACCTGATCACCGCTACCACGACCAGCACCGGGCTGAAGGTCTACGCCCAACTCGACGACCGCCCCTACCCCAAGGAAGTCCAAGTCACAGACCAAGAACTCGCCGCCGTAAACATCACACGACACCCATTCCACGGCGAGTGGAACTACAGCGTCGCTCCCTCACCTATCAAGTCGTGAGCCCTAAGGCGGAAGATCTGCCGCCGGAGTATTCGCATCTCGGGCGCGGACAACTGCCCTTGCAGTTGTCCTTCCAGCTCATCCAGCGCCGTAGCTATCGCCGCCTGTTCCTCGTGAGTGAATGGTGAGTTGTCGTCCTCGCCATCCTCGTCGATAAGCTCACCCTCGACTTCCTCGCCCAGCGCTCGGAGTTCCGCCCACGGGTCGGAAGTCTCAATATCCTCTTTGATTTCAGCGAGCCAGCTTTCGATGTTGACCCCCCAGTGCACTACGTTTGCTTCCTCGTGCGGGCCGTCGCCCACTTTCCACTTCACAATGCGGCTGTTGTAATGCGGATGTTTCGACCCGATGAGGAAGTAAGACTCGGAAGGCTCGTGGATAACGATGACTTCGTCGTCATTGGCTTCTGACGGCTCAGTGAACTCGGCCGGGTTGAAGCCAGCCCTTTGAATGGCCTCATATATCCACTTCCGCTCCTGCTTCGTCAATTCCACGGTTGCCAGCTTACCGAGGCCCGAAACGACGGAGCTCCAGCCGCCGTCTATACGGATACCCGAGCCCTTGCCGGCAGTCTATGCCCAGAAGCTGCCCGAAGGCTCGAACGGAAAAGGCCTCGAACGGTCGCGAAAGTTTCCGCCGCAGGCTCTGCTCTGATCGCCAGCAACCCAAAACCAAGCGGCCGAGACGGGTGTTACTAGCACCCGCCCCGGCCTTTAGCACCGAAGAAGACGCCTTCGATGCCGCAGCTAACCGTAGCTCCTACGGCTAGTTCGCCTTGCATGGACCGTGGCGCCTTTTCGGTGCGGAACGGAAAGGAAGTGTCCCAAATGGGCATGACGATCAATCGCCGGTATCGGGATGCGCTGTACGACGGGCTGCTGACCGACCTCAGCGCACACAGCGACATCTTCACGCACCTACGCAACGACGAAGCAACGGAGGCCAAGCGGCTGCATCATCGCGTCAAGGGCGAGCTGCGGCTGCTCGATGACCTCGGCTGGGAGCGTGAGCCCGAGGCCGAGCAGTTCGAGCTGACGATGCCCCCACGTGAGTTGCGGCCGATCATCGAACGCGTGTACTGGTCAGCCGTCGCTTCGCTCAACAACGAACCGGACGGGGCTGGCCGATGAGGCTGTCGCCAACCGGACCGAAGCCACCGTGGCCTGCCCGGAGATGCTTGCGAGGCTCGCCGACGCGTTCATGGACGCGGGCAGCACGGAGGCAGTTGCGGCGTAGTTGGCCTGCTGGAGCACGGCAAGAGCACGGTCCTGTCCCTTAGATCGTGCTCTTGATCGTGCCGTGTTAGCGCTATGTCAGCGAAGTGTCAGCCCCGTGCGGAACGGGTACGCGCATGAACCCGCCGCACCCAAATCCCGATCCGACGCTGCGGTCGCTCTCCGCCACACGGGACCACCGCCACGTCAGCATCGGCGGTGGTCACCTTCGTCGGCTGTGGCAACAGCGCCCCACAGTTGGGGATGATTGGTACACATCACCGAAGCCACGGAGACGTCCCGTCCCGCAGCAGGTCCTCCATTCTGCTCCCGCTTCGGCGCTCGGCTATTGCCTCCGATCTACCCTCCGGCTTAAGAATCGAGGACCGTTCGCGGTGAAAGCTGCTGCAAATCGAGTTCTTCCGTGCCGCCGACAACGGTACGTTGTCAGATGAATAATCCAGTTTCTGGCGGGAAAGCTACATTCGCGCGCGGTGCGCGTGTCCTCAACGCTGCTCAGCTACGCGCGACGCGCACGTCGGGCGGCTGCATCCGCGTAGACCGTCCAGACCATCTTGCCGTCTGGTTCCTTCCGTACGACAACGTCGCCACGCTCAAGATGCGCCTCCGTGTGGCACTCACGGCACAGCCATTGCACCTCGAGCGGCTTTGAGTAGTCGGCGTGATCGGCGACGATCGACGAGCGGCCGTCGCGATCTCGCGGAGGCACCTGTCCGCATCCCTCACACTGCTCGGGCCGGACCAGCTCGCCGCGACGAACAGCACGTTGCACACGTGCTTGCGCTCGCCTCTTCTCGGGGCTTGGTGAAGGCATAGTCGGATTTTGTACCCAAGCGGCGCCTTAATTGACCTTTTCTTCATTGCTAGGGCTTCCAACCGACGCCTACACGCAATGCGAGAAAGGGAACAAATGACTGCTGACCGACCAGGAAAGATCACATTCGGGCATCTCGTGAGCCTCGGCTCACGACTCACCGACCGCGACCGTCAGATCGCGCTCGACTGTTACGACCACCACGTGCTGACGACCGAGCAGCTCGTGCGGTTGCACTTCGCTGGGCTGCGCACCGCGACCGCTCGGCTCGACGCGCTCTACAAGCTGCGCGTGCTCGATCGCTTCCGTCCACCCGCCAAGCGCGGCGCGGGCAGCACCCCATATCACTGGATACTCGATGAGGCAGGCGCGCATATCGTCGCCGCGCACCAAGGCGTCGAGCGTCGTTGCCTGCGTTGGCGGCACTCGGACGCGCTCGGGGTAGCGCATTCGGGCAAGCTCACGCACCACGTCGAAATCAACGAGTTCTTCACGCTGCTCGCACCGGAAGCCCACGCCGAGCACGGCGCGCTGATGGAGTGGTACGGCGAACGCGTCACCCATCAGCTGTTCAAGGGCGTGGCCCCGGACGGCTACGGCGTCCTCGCCCTCCCTGGCCGTCCGCCCGTGCACCTGCTGCTTGAGCTTGACCGTGCGACCGAGCCGGCGCAGCGGCTTCGCCAGAAGGCGGTGGGCTACGCCCGACAGATACCGCGAAGCGAGCTGGGCGAATACGACACGTTCGTGATCCTCGCCGTGCCCACTGCCACGCGTGCCAAGCTGGCCCACGAAGCCGTCGCCGACACCGGCGCACCGATTGAGGTCGCCGAATGGAGCAAAGCGAGCATGCGGTCTCCGCTCGCGATCGTCACCGACGGCGCCGACCAACTCGCCGCACGTCGCTCGGCGTAGTCACGCGATGCCTCGCCAGGCCGGGAGTCCTGCCAATCCCCGCATGCCGTCGCGTTCCGATGTCAGACCCTTGAGATCGAAGCGCGGGTCTGGTCTGATCGGCCCATCGCCCCCGACTGCACCCAACCATGGCGACGCACCAGCGCCTGGTGCCTCGCCGACCCTCGCCGAAGCCGCGCGGCTCATCCGTGAAGCCGTGCGCGACAAGAGCTACCAGCTAACGCCGATCGGGGCCGACGCTGCGGGCTACCTGCGCGCCAAGCGCAAGCGACTGACCGACTCCAGCTACCGCGACTACGAGTCGTGCCTGGACAAGCTCGCTCGCCACTTCCTCGACCTCCAGATCGAGGACTTCGAGCCGCCCGCCGGCACCGAGCGCATCGAAGAGTTCCTCGACGCGCTCTGGGGAGACGGGGCGCCGCGCACGTACAACAAGAACCTCTCCATCATCAAAGACTTCTTCCGCTTCCAGATCATGCGCGGCCGGCCGCACGGCGACCCCACGCTGCTGATCGAGCGCGCCCGCAGCCGACAGGTCTACCGCACGACCTTCTCCACCGACCAGCGCCGCGCGATCAGATCTTCACGAAGGGCCAGAAGGTGCGCGAGCTGCCCCTCCCTCACCGCGCGTTCTGGCGCGACCTCGAACACCACATCCTCGACGTCGGCGCCCAGCCCTCGCACTACCTGCTGTGCACGCAGCGCACGATCCCCCGCGTGGGCGTGCGCCGCTATCCCGGCAAGCCGATGAGCGGCCACGCCGCGCACGACTGGTGGTATCGCTGCCTCGCCACCGCCGGCATCGTCGCGCCGGGCACGACCAGCGGCGAGAAGATGCACAAGAGCCGCCACACAGCGGGCCAGCGCGTGCTCGACGCCACCGGCAACCTGAAGGCCGTCCAAAAGCTCCTCGGCCACGCCTCGATCCAGACGACCGGCGACATCTACGCCGACTGGGACATCGATCAGCTCGCCGCCACGATGGCCGACGTGCTCGCCGCCGACGACGAGGACGAGAACGCGCCCAAATCGCCCGATTCGCAATCGTTCCCCCCGTCCCCGCCGCAAAAACCCGTCATTTGCAGCGGAAACGAGGATTCTATGGAGACGGCGGGAATCGAACCCGCGTCCGTAATCGCGTCCGAATGGCTTCTACGAGCGTAGCCGGCGCTCTGATCTCGTCCCCCGCTCGCCTCGCCGGCTGGGTTGTGGGGGACCAGCCTCCTTGAGATTCCCCGGATTGGCGAAGGCGAACCGCACCGGGTGAGCCTGCTTTCTGATCCCGGCCTTCCCCGCCGCAGGCAAGCGGGGCCCGAGACCTCACGGCTTAGCTATTGACTAAGCGGCGAGGGCGTACTCGTGAGAGTCCGCACTTATGGTTTTCCCGGGTGTTTTACGAGGCCGCCCGGGACCTCGACTCGCAACCACCCGCACGAGCCGACCACGTCGAAGCCTGTCGTCCCCTTTGGATGCACTGCACATCTACCCATCCAGTGTACCGCCGGCCAGCTGTGGCCCGAGGGGCGCACTGTGCAAACCGTATAGCTGTCCACCGGGCACAGACGAAAAGAGACGCGGTCCCAAGCCACCTTTGAGGAACCCTCTTGGCTGGGCCCGAGGGCCCTTCCTGTCGGGTGGCGCGGCCTCACACCTCAGTGGCCTCGCTCTTTGCGGCTCGGTTCCGCGTCTGGATTCAAGGTAGCCCCCGTCCACGTGGATTGCAACCTCGCCTGACGAACCGATTTCGCAGCTTCCGAGAAAATCTCGCCGACACTCCGACACTGCCAGCGCCGGAGCGGCGACGACCACACCGGCGCGGGCCCAAGGGCGCGGGCCCAAGGACGCTCGGCGCGACTGTTAGGAAGCGCTTAGAAGTGCTGCCAGAATGTAGGTATGGAGAACATCGACGTGCCGTTGCCAGCCGCATCGCCGGTGCCAGTGGCACCAGTCGCATCGGGGGGCTACCCAAGCCAGGCGACGGCAATCCAGCCGACGCCGGCCCCCTCGAACGAGAACCCGTTTGGCGGGCCTCCGCGCAGGACCACCGCCGTGCACAATGTGCGCAAGCGAATCGGCAGCGTGCTCGCGGCGCTCGTCGCGCTGGTCGCGAAGTTCGGCGTTGCGATCAAGGCGCTGCTGGTGGCGCTGCCGAACCTGAAACTGCTCGTCACGGCGGGAACGGCGCTGGTGTCGGTGGCGGCGTACAGCCTGTTCTTCGGCTGGGAGTTCGCCGCAGGCTTCGTGGTACTGCTGTTCGTGCACGAGATGGGTCACGTAATCGCGCTGCGCCGTGAGGGCATCAAAGCGAGCGCGCCGATGTTCATCCCGTTCATGGGGGCGGCGATCTTCACGCGCTCGCTCGGCGACAACGCGCTGGCGGAGGCGCGCGTGGGCCTGGCGGGCCCGATCCTCGGCAGCATCGGCGCCGCGCTGGTGGCGGTTGTGGGCGAGCTGACCGGCAGCGATCTGCTGATCGCGCTTGCTTACTTCGGCTTCTTCATCAACCTGTTCAACCTGCTGCCGGTGGTGCCGCTCGATGGCGGTCGCGCGGCCGCGGCGATGAGCCCGTGGATGTGGTTTGCTGGCCTCGGCGTCCTGGTTGCGCTCGTGTTCCTCGAGCCTGGCAACCCGATCCTCCTGATCATCGTGCTGTTCGCGGCCTTCCAGACATACCACCGCTGGCAGCAGCGCAAATCCCGCACGCTGGAGCAGGCCGCCTACTACCGGGTGGCGCCGCGGTATCGGCTGCTCGTGTTTGCGGTGTACGTCGGGCTGATTGCGCTGCTGGTGTTCGGCATGAGCGAAACGCACATCCTCACCAGCGCCGGCCACAGCTTCGGCTCGATCTAGCGCCGCGCTTCGCGCAGCCCGCGTTCGATGTCGCGCTTGGTCTCGCGCTCGCGCAGTGTCTGTCGCTTGTCGTAGAGGTCCTTCCCGCGCGCTAGCGCGATCTCGACCTTGGCGTGGGCGCCGGAGAAGTAGATGCGCGTGGGCACCAGCGTGAGGCCGCGCTCGGAGGCGCGCGCGGCGATGCGGTCGAGCTCACGGCGGTGCAGCAGCAGCTTGCGCGTGCGCTCGGGTTCGTGGTTTTCGCGCGAGGCGGGGCCGTAGGGTGGGATGTGCACGGAGTGCAGCCACAGCTCGCCGTCGCGGATCGCGGCGTAGCCGTCCTTGAGCTGCGCGCCAGACGTGCGCAGCGCCTTGACCTCGGTTCCCTCGAGCACGATGCCGGCCTCGAGCCGCTCGATCAGCTCGTAGCGGTATGACGCGTAGCGGTTGGACGCGACGTCCCCGGCCCCGACCTTGCGCTTGCCCTTACCCTTTGCCACCGCCCGAGACTAGCGTTTAGAGTTCGAGCGGCTCCGCCCTGACGGGCTCCGCGGCGGCGTTCGCTGTGACCGTGACGGGGGCGGCTCGAGGTCCACGCGCCCGCGTACGGAGTCGACGCGAACCACGCGCACGTCGATTTCCTCGCCGAGGCGCAACGTGGCGCCGGTGCGCTCGCCGTGCAGGATCGTGCCCTGCTCGTTCAGCTCCCACCACTCGCGCTCGACCTCCCCGGGGCGTTCGCGCGCAGCGGGACGACGAGCGCCGCTGCGGCCGCGGCTGTCGGTCTGACGCGGCCGCTCACCGCCGGCCGGCGGCGCACGCAGCAGCCGTACGGGAAGCATGCCCTCGAAGCGGCGCATCGCGCCTGCGCGCGCGTCGAAGGCGATGAACGCTCCGGCTGAGATCAGCCCGGTTATCTCACCGGCGAACGGTTGCTCCAGGCCGCGCTCGTGGAGCAGCCGCTCGAGCGCGAAGCAGCGCGCGACGTCGTCGGCGTCGCGCTCGATGACCATCGCCTCGCGCTCGCGCTCAGAGGTCCATGCCCCCAGCTCGACGAGCTCGCCGGCACGCGGCGCGGGCTCGCCGCCGCCGACGGCGGACAGCAGCGCACGGTGGCAGACCAGGTCCGGATAGCGGCGGATGGGCGAGGTGAAGTGGCAGTAGTTGGCGGAGCGCAGGCCGGCGTGTCCGAGGTTCTTGGGTGAGTAGTAGGCCTGCTTGAGCGAGCGCAGCACGAGCGAGCTGAGCGCCTGGCGTCCGTGACCGTTGCGGCGCACGTGCTGCTCGACGCGCCGCGACATCTCGGCGAGGAGCTCCGCGGCTTGCGTCGAGGACATGTGTTCGGGCAGCGCCGGCGTCGGCACTTCGAGCGTCGCGAGCTGGTCGGCGAGGCGCTCGACACGCGCGGGGTCGGGCGTCTCGTGCACGCGGTACAGGCATGGGATGCCGCGCTTGGAGAGCAGCCCGGCGACTGCTTCGTTGGCGGCGACCATCAGGTGCTCGATCAGGCGGTGGGACTCGGTCTGTACGCGACCACGGATCGCCAGGACATTGCCGGGCTCGTCGAACTCGAACTCTGGCTCCTCGGCGTCAACGACGAGCGCGCCGCTGCGCTCTCGCCGCCGTTGCAGCGCCGCGGCCGCGTCACGCGCCGCGCGCAGGGGCGCCCCCCAGGGTTCGGCGGCGGACTCGGCGCCGGCGAAGATGCGGTCAACCTGCTCGTAGTCCAGGCGCGCGTCGGAGTTGATCAGCGAGCGGTAGAACGCGGCGCGCGTGACGACGCCGTCGCGCAGCTCCAGCTCGACGGTGACGGCGGCGCGATCGGCGCCGGCGACGAGCGAGCAGGCGTCGCTCGAGAGCGCTTCGGGCAGCATCGGCTCGACGGCTCCAGGGACGTACACGCTGGTCGAGCGCCTGCGCGCCTCGCCATCCAGCGGCGAGCCGGCCGGCACGTGGGCGGCGACGTCCGCGATGTGCACCCACACCCGCGTCCCGGCATCGCTGCCGTCGATCGGCTCGGCTGAGATCGCATCGTCGAAGTCGCGGGCGCTGATCGGGTCGATCGTGAGCGTCGACAGATGGCGCAGGTCGCGACGCTCGCCGTGCGCGCGCGAGACGCGCTCGCCCGCGCTGCGCGCTTCGCGCTCGAGCGCGGCGTCGAAGCCGCGCGCGAGGCCGCGGTCGAGCATCAGCGCCTCGATCACGTCACGGGCCACGTCGGGCCGCCCAAGTACGCGCAGCACGCGCGCCCCGGAACCGCCGCCGCGTCCAGCGCTGAGCGCAAGCACGAGCTGGCCGGCGGAGACCTCGATGCTGCCCGCGCGTCCGCCGCGGGCAGGCCCGAGCGTCAAGCGCCCGGCTGCGCCTCGGCGCGGCGGACGACCGTCGCGGTCGCGATCGCGCGGCGGGAACAACGGCTCTGCCGTCAGGAAGCGCCCGTGACGCTCGACGACTGCCACGAGCGCCCCCGCGGGGGCGGGTCCGCCGGCGCCGGCCGCCGAGCCGGTGACCGCGCGCCTCGAGCTGCGCCCGCGCGACCCGGAGGGGCTCACTTCACTTTGGCGGCGAGCGTGTTCAGCGCGACGTTCAGCCCGCGAGTGGTGTCGACGACGTTCTTCGGCACGGCCACTTCGGGAACGACGCCGGCGCCCTGTTTGACGCCGCCGCCGCCGAGATTGCGCCCGTTGGGCGTGAAGTACTCGCCGACCGTGATATCGAGCGCGCCGCCGTTTGCCAGCGCCTGCTCCTCCTGGAAGACGCCCTTGCCGAACGTGTGCGTGCCGACGACGGTCGCGCGGTGGTGGTCCTGCAGCGCGGCGGTGACGATCTCGGATGAGGACGCGGTGTTGGAGTCCACGAGCACGACCATCGGGATCGATGGGGAGATCGCGTTGCCGGTGGCGAGGAGCACCTGCGTCGGCTGGGTGCGCCCGCGCGTCGTGACGATCACGCCCTTGGGGATGAAGATGCTCGCAATCAGCTGTGCTTCCTCGACGAGCCCGCCGCCGTTGCCGCGCAAGTCGAACACGAGGCCGCGGGCGCCCGCGCGAAGCTCGTGTTCCACCGCTTCGCGTACTTCGACGTGCGAACCCGGACTGAAGCTGGCGAGCGCGACGACGCCGAGCTTGACGCCGTGAACGGTCTTGGTGGCAGATTCGACGACCGGCTCGGAGACGACTGCGCGTGTGAGCTTGACGTCACGGACCCCGCCGCGACGCGCGTGTTCGGCGGGCAGCGGTTCGACCCCGAGCTGGACGTCGGTGCCGGGCAGCCCCTTGATCAGCGAGACGGCGGTTTCGACGGAGGTGCCGGCGAGCTTGCGCCCGTTGACGGCGACGACCAGATCGCCGGCCTTCAGCCCCGCGCGGGCGGCGGGCGAGGAGTTGAAGACGCGCACGATCAGCAGCCCGCGGTCGGCGACGAGCTGCGTGGCGACGGACACGCCGATGCCGGTGAAGTGCGGCGGGGAGCTGAATTCGCGGAATTCGCTGGGGCTGAGGTAGTGCGAGAAGCGGTCGTCGAGGCTCTCGACGAGACCGGCGAGCGAAGCGTTGTTGAGCTTGCTCGCGGGGATCGGTCGGTAGTAGTCGTGCGCAATGCGCTCGATCGCTTCGTCGACGACGCCCGTCTGCGAGCTCGAAACGAACGCGCTGCGCAGGAAACCGGGCAGGTCTTCGGGGTGCCCGCCCAGCCACAGGCCCACGACGAGCAGCACGGGCAGCAACAGCGCGAGCGCGAGGCTCAGCGGTAGACGGCGCTTCGGGGACATGAGCTCGCGCTAGCGTAGAACGTTCTAGGGTGCAGACATGACGAACGTGAGCACGAGCACAGTCCCTGAGAACGGGCTTCCGATCCACCGTATCGAGCTCCCCGGCACGCGGGCGCTGACGGTGCTCGTCGCCTTCGACGCCGGCGCGCGCAACGAGCGTCCGCAGGAGAACGGCATGGCTCATTTCCTCGAGCACCTGGTGTTCAAGGGCGGCGAGAGCTACCCCACGTACAAGGACGTCAACGAGACCGCTGAGCGGCTGGGCGGCGCGTTGAACGCGTACACCAGTCACGATCTGGTGGCGTTTCACATCACGGTCCGCGCCGAGAGTGCCGGCCCGGCGATCGACCTGCTGACCGACTTCGTCGGCCGGCCGCGGCTGGACGCGGAGGAGCTCGATCGCGAGCGCGGGGTCGTGATCCAGGAGATCAACCGCGCTTACGATCAGCCGTCGACGGTCGCGGAGTACCTCATCGACCGGGCTGCGTTCGGCGATCACCCGCTGGGACGCACGGTCCTCGGACCGGAGCAGAACCTGCGCAGCTTTACGCGCGACGGGATCGTGGCGTTTCGCGAGCGCCGCTGGTCGGGGGCGCACGGCGGCGCCTTCCTCGTGGGCAATCTCGAGCACGTGCCCGACGAGTCGCAGCTGCACGAGCGCTTCGCACGCTTTCCGTCGCTGCCGGAGCCCGCACCGTATCTGCCGGCGGAGTTCGTTCCGGAGAAGCTGGCCGAGGAGCGCGACACCAACCAGTCGCACCTGCGGATGATCTATCGGCCGCAGATCACGGTCTCCGACGTGCGTGAACGCGCGGCGCTGTCGATCTACGCGACGCTGCTGGGCGGCTCGATGGGCTCGCGACTGTTCGAGGAGATCCGCGAGAAGCGAGGCCTGTGCTACTCGGTGTACGCGCTCAACCACGCGTTCGCAGACGTGCCGATCCTGCAGCTCGGCTCGGGCCTGGAGTCGGCGAAGGCGATCGAGGCCTACACGCGCATGCGCGAGATCGTCGACGAGCTCCGCAGCGACGGCCCCACCGAGGAGGAGGTGGCGCGGGCGCGCGCGTATGCCGCCGGCCGGCTGGTCCTGGCGTTCGAGAACACCAACGCGGTCGCGCGCTACTCAGCCAACCAGCAGATCGTCTTCGGCGAGGACATCGACCCGGACGCCGCGATCGCGGCGCTGGACGCCGTCACCTTCGACGAGGTCAGGGAGGTCGCCGCCGGCGTCGCGGACAACCTTGCGGTCGCCGTCGTCGGCCCCCACAGCGCCGAGGAATTCTGAGCCGAGCCAGCTAGTCGGCGCGCTGCGCGGCGACGCCGATCGGCGGGCTCGGACCGCGGAGCACGACTGCGACGACGACGGCGATCGCGGCGGCTGTGAGCCCGGCTGCGATCCAGAATGCGAGGTGATAGCCCCCCGTCAGCGCGACCGCATTGGAGTACCCCTGCGCGCTCAGATGCGCGGTGCGCGACGCGGACAGCGTCGCGAGGACGGCGAGGCCGAGCGCCCCGCCGACCTGGGCAGTGGTGTTGACGAGCCCCGACGCGAGCCCGGCGTCCTGCGGGCCGACGCCGTCCATCGCCACACCCATGAGCGCCGGGAAGCAGACACCGGCGCCGGTCCCGAGCAGCAGCATCGACGGCAGCACGTGGACGAGGTAGCCGCCCTGCACCGGCGCCTGCGTCAGCAGGATCAGCGCGAGCATGATCAGCACGAGGCCCGGTGCGAGCAGGTTGCGCGCGCCAAAGCGCGTGGCAAGCCGCTCGGCGTAGCGGATCGACAGCGTCCCCATCGTCAGCGTCACGGGCATGAACGCGAGGCCGATCTGCAATGCGTCATAACCGACCACCCTGCGCAGGTAAAGCGCGCCGAGGAAGAACACGCCGAACATACCGGCGACGGACAGCACCTGGATGACGTTGGCTGCAGCGACGTTGCGTGAGCGGAAGATCCGCAACGGCACCAGCGGGTTGCGCGCGGTTGCCTCGCGCGCGAGAAACGCGAGCAGCAGCGCGAGCGACGCGCCGCCGAAGGCAAGCGTCCGCCCAGAGCCCCAGCCGTAGTCGGCGGCGGGCTTGACGATTGTGTAGACGCTCAGCATCAGCGCGGTAGTGATCAGCAGCGCTCCAGGAACGTCCGCGCCGCCGCCGAAGCCGACGCCGACTTCGTGTCTCAGCAAGCGCCTCGCGAGCAGCACCGTCGCGATCCCGATCGGGATGTTGATGAAGAAGATCCAGTGCCAGTCGATCGACTGGGTGATCACGCCGCCCGCGAGCAAGCCGACCGAGCCGCCGGCGGAGGCGACGAACGCGTACACGCCAATCGCCTTGGCCTGCTCACGGCGCCCGCCGTCCGAGTCGGCGGGAAACATCGTGATGATCATGCCGAGGATCACCGCCGAGGTCATCGCGCCGCCGACACCCTGGATGAAGCGCGCGGCGATCAGCAGCGACTGGCTGTCAGCCAGCCCGCACAGCAGCGAAGCGAGCGTGAACAGACAGACACCGGCGAGGAAGACGCGCCTGCGTCCGATCAGATCGCCGATGCGCCCGGCGAGCAGCAGCAGGCCGCCGAACGCGATCAGGTAGGCGTTCACGACCCACGCGAGGCTCGACGTCGTGAAGTGCAGCTGATCCTGAATCGATGGCAGCGCGACGTTCACGACGGTCACGTCAAGGACGATCATCAGCATCCCGACGCACAGCACGTACAACGCCACCCAGCGCTCGTCGCGAGCCGTGGCGCCGGCCTGCGCGGCGGCGCCGATATGAGCCGCCCCGGCATCCGCGCGGGGGGCGTCCGTGGTCGTGCTCACAGGCCGCCCTCCCCGCTCTCAACGAACGCACCGAGCGCGTCCATCATCTCGATCGTGCCGTGTTCACGCTGCTGCGGGGTGTCGTGCCCGTCGAGATACACGCCGTGCTCGGTCAGCCTCAGGCGCGCACCGTTGCCGTCCGGCTCGACCTCGACCGTCGCCAGCGACACGGAGATGCGCACATCGTCCTTGTGCATGTCATAGGCGTGGATGATGCGCCGCCCCGGCACGATGTCCTGGTAGACGGCGTCAAGGGTGAAGACCGACCCGTCGGGCATCCGGACGGCGAGGTGCTCGCGCCCACCGACGCGGAAGTCGAGCGAGTAGTCGGGCTTCTCGGGCGGCCCGAACCACTGCGCCTTGGCGGCCGGATCGGCCCACGCGTCGAACACCCGCTGCGGCGAGGCCCTGTAGGTTCGCTCGATCACGAACGTGGACTGTGTGGTTGACCGCTCGATGGCGGCCTGGTCGGTGTCGCTCACTGCTCGCTCCTTTTTTGTGTTGGTTCATGGCCTGCGGCGAGGTACTCGCCGAGGCTGTCGAGGCTCTGCTCCCAGAAGGTGCGCCGCTCGGCGATCCAGCGCTCCGCGGTTCGCAGCGCCGCCGGCTCGACGGTGCAGGTGCGTACCCGCCCGAGCTTCTGCGAGCGCACCAGGCCGCTGGCCTCGAGCACGTGCAGATGCTGGACCACAGCCGGCAGCGACATCTCCAGCGGGCGCGCGAGCTCGCTGACCGACGCCGGCCCGTGGATCAGGTGGTCGACCATCGCGCGACGGCTGGAGTCGGCGAGCGCATGGAACAGAAGGTCCACCTCGCCCTCGACCGGCTGATATTGCTTAAGCATTGGCTTAAGTATTGCACAGCCGAGGCCGCAGCCTCGCGCGGCCCGCTAGGCCACGAGTCGCACCGGCAGCGTCTTCAGCTGGTTGGCGAATGCCGACTCGACGTAACTCGGCGTGCCGGCGATCGCGATCGAGGGGAACCGCGACAGCGTCTCCTCTATTAGGATGCGCAGCTCCAAGCGGGCAAGCGCTGTGCCGAGGCAGAAGTGGCGGCCCCCCGCGCCGAACGCCTGGTGTTCGGCGTTGCGCGTGATGTCGAAGCGATCCGGATCCTCGAATCGGGCCTCGTCACGATTGGCGGACGGATACCACATCACCAGCTTCTCGCCCTCGCGGATGTTCTGACCGCCGAGCTCCGTGTCGCAGGTCGCCGTGCGGGCGAAGTGCGCGAAGGCGGGGAACATGCGCAAAGACTCCTCGACGACGCCTGGAACCAACGACGGGTCCTCTACGACCCGGCGCAGCTGCTCGCGCTCCTCCATCAGCGCGCGCATGCCGCTGCAGTACGTCGCCTTGGTGCTGTCGTTGCCGGCAGCCATCAGCAGCAGGAAGCCCATCACGATCTCGTGATCCTCGAGGCGCGCGCCGTCGACTTCCGCGTGTACCAGCACGCTCGTGAGGTCATCTGTCGGCGTCTCGCGCCGTTCTGCGATCAGCGTGCCGCAGCGCGCGAACACCTCCGGCACCTCCTTCTCCATCACGCTCGCCGTGCCCTCCGGCGTCGCGTCCGGGTCCCCTGCGCTCACGATCGCGTTCATCAGCCGCGCCCACACCGCGTCGTCCTCGGGTGTGAGGCCCATGAAGCTGCCGATCACGCGCGCCACCACCGGCTGCGCCACGTCGCTGACGAGGTCGCACGTCTCGCGCGCGGGCGGGCCCTCCAAACGGTCAAGCACACCGACGGTGATCGCACGGATCGCATCCTCATGCTCGGCGATCCGCTTTGGTGTGAAGCCGCGCTGGAACAGCGCCTTGAGACGGTCGTGCCTGGGCGGGTCCATGCCGATGAACATCGCCTGCTGCATCTCCAGCGACAGGCCGCCGTTCTTCACCGCCGTGAAGCCACCGACTTCCGATGAGAACGTCTGCCAGTCGCGGCTGACCTCGTACACGTCCTCGGCCGTGGTTACCGACCAGAAGCCGTCTTCGTCGGGGTACTCGGCGATCCCGTCCGACCAGTGGACCGGGCACTCCGAGCGCAGTCGCCGGAACAGCTCGTGCGGCGGGCCTGCCCGGAAGTTGTCCAAGTCGCCGATGCGAATCTCGGCCAGATCGTTCTCGGCTGAAGCCATGCCGCATCCTCCTTTGAGTGGTTCTGCGTCGCTGGCAGTCAAGGTACCCGATCGCGACGCGTGGAGCGAGCGTACGATCAGCGCTGAGCCGTCGGAGTCCAGCGCTCGACGTTGCACTCGTAGATGTCGCGCAGGACGCCCTCGATGCTGTAGCTCAGACGCCACTCGCCGTAATCCGCCATGAAGGCATCGATGTCGCTGATCCACCAGCGATGGTCCCCGATCCGGGCCGTGTCGGAGAGCGTGTAGTCGAGCTCGCGCCCCGTGATCTTCTGGCACAGCTCGATCGCCTCGAGCATCGACACGTTCGAGTCGCGCCCGCCGCCCAGGTTGTAGACGGCCGCCGCCCGAGGAGCGGCGTGGAACGCGGCGAACGCGCGCACGACGTCGTGTGAGTGGATGTTGTCGCGCACCTGCCTTCCGCCGTAGCCGAAGATCGTGTACGGCTCACCGGTGACGGCGCACTTCATGAGGTACGCCAGAAAGCCGTGCAACTGCGCTCCGGCGTGCTGCGGACCGGTCAGGCAGCCTCCGCGAAAGCACACCGTCGGCATGTCGAAATAGCGACCGTACTCCTGCACCAGCAGGTCAGCCGCCGCCTTGGAGACCCCGAACAGCGAGTGCGTCGTGAGGTCGATCGACATGTCCGTGCCGATCCCACCGTGCCAGTGGTGGGACGCGGGGAGCTCCAGGCGCGTGGCGAGCTCCTCCAACGGCAGGAAGTTGGGGCGATCGCCGTACACCTTGTTCGTCGAGGTGAAGATGAACGTGGCGTCGGGGGCGTGCGCACGCGTCGCCTGCAGCAGGTTCAGCGTGCCGTTGGCATTGATTGTGAAGTCGGTGTCGGGATCCGACGCCGCCCAGTCGTGCGAGGGCTGCGCGGCGGTGTGTACGACCAGCTCGATCTGCCGCGCGTGCCGGGAGAACAGCCTGTCGAGACCATCGGCGTCGCGGATGTCGAGCTGCTCCCAGCGAAAGCCCTGGACCTCGTCCACGAGGCGCTCGGACGTCGGCGTGGTCGACGCCTCCGCGCCGAAGAAGCGCGAGCGCATGTCGTTCTCGACGCCGATCACGTCAAGCCCTTGCTGAGCGAAGAAGCGGACCGACTCCGAGCCGATCAGCCCGCCCGAGCCCGTGACGACCGCCACCCCCATCAGCTGCTGGTCTCCCAGCCCGGATGGCGCGCGGCGAGCGCCCGGGCGAGGGGGCTCATCCGATCGCGACCATCCGGTCGATCGGCACGCGCGCATTCACGGCGACGGCCTCGGGGACGCGCACCTCGAACTGCATGTCGCGCAGCGCGTCACGCAGCTTCGGCAGCGTGATCATCTTCATGTAGACGCATGACGCCTCGGCGTTGGCCGGGATGAACTCGACATCGGGCGCGGCCATGCGCAGCGGGTGCAGCATGCCGGTCTCGGTCGCGACGACCACCTCGCGGCGTGCGCGCGCCCGAGGCGCGCTCCCGGCGCCGGAGTGCTCGACCGCTTCGTGCTCGGCATGCGCTGCATACCCGAGCATCCCGCCCGTGGAAAGCATGTGCACCCCCTCGGCGGATACATCGCCCGCGGCCACGTACTCCATGACACTGGTCGTGCACCCGCACTCGGGGTGGATCAGGAAGTCCGCGCCGGGGTGCGCGGCGCGCGTCGCCTCGATGTCCGCGGGGCGGATGCCGGCGTGCACGTGGCACTCGCCGTCCCACACGTGCATGCGCCGGCGGAGCTCCTTCTCGACGTACGCCCCCAGCCACATGTCGGGGCCGAACAGGATCTCGGTGTCGGCGCCGTGGGTGTCGTAGATGTGGCGCACGACATCGACGGCGTTGGCCGAGGTGCAGCAGTAGTCGGTGAGCGCCTTGACCTCGGCGGTGGTGTTCACGTACATCACCACGACGCCGGCGGGGTACTCGGCCTTCCATGCCGCCAGCTGGTCGAAGTCGATCGACTCGGCGAGCGAGCAGCCGGCGTCGAGGTCGGGGATCAGGACGGTCTTCTCGGGGCACAGGATCGACGCGGTCTCGGCCATGAAGTGCACGCCGCAGAACACGATCGTCTCGGCATCCACCGCCGCGGCGGCTCTGCGCGAGAGCCCGAGCGAGTCGCCGACGTAGTCGGCGACGTCCTGGACCTCGGGGACCTGGTAGTTGTGCGCGAGGATCACGGCGCGACGCTCGCCGGCGAGCGCGCGCACCTCCGCCTGCAGCTCGGCGATCTCGGCCTCCGACAGCGCGCCGGCGGCTTGCTGGCTGGGAGCCATCGGCAGGGCGGTTGCGGCCATCGGCAGGTTCATGGCTGTGCGTTGATGATCAGCGAGAGGTCGAGGGCTGGCGCCGAGTGCGTCAACGCCCCCATCGAGATCCATTCTATCCCCGTGTGCGCGAGCGCCCGCAGCCTCTGCAGGGTCACACCGCCGCTCGCCTCGAGCTCGGCCCTGCCCGCTACCTGCTCCACGGCTGCGCGCAGGCGCCCCTCGTCCATGTTGTCCAGCAGCAGGCGCGGTGCGCCGGCCGCAAGCGCCTGCTCGATCTCGTGCTCGTCGCGAACCTCAACCTCCAGCGTGCCCGCCAGCTCGGGCGCCAGCGCGCGCGCCCGCTCGACCGCCTCAGCGATGCCGCCCGCGGCGGCGATGTGGTTCTCCTTGATCAGGATCGCGTCGTACAGGCCCGCACGGTGGTTGCTCGCGCCGCCAGCCGCGACGGCGGCCTTCTCGAGCGCACGCAGCCCAGGCGTGGTCTTGCGCGTATCCAGCACCTTCGCGCCGGTGCCCTGGACCTCGCGCGCGGCGCGCGCGGCGAGCGTCGCCACGCCGGAGAGGTGAGCGAGGAAGTTCAGCGCGGTGCGCTCGCCCGTGAGCAGCGCCTGCGCGCTGCCCGAGATCGACAGCGCCGCTCCCCCTGCTCGCGCCACACGCCCTCCGCGACGAGCCGCTCGAAGCGCGCGTCGGGGTCCAGCTGTGCAAACACCGCTTCGGCGGCCTGCAGGCCGTAGATCACGCCTGGCGCCTTCTGAGTGATCAGCGCCACCGCACGGGCGTCGGCGTCCACCGTCGCCAGCGTCGTGACGTCGCCCGTGCCGACGTCCTCCGCGAGCGCCGCGCGCACCAGCGCGGCCATGTCGGCATCCAAGGCGGAGCTCACTGCGCATCAGCATAGGATCATGCGGATGGATGCGCGCCCCGCCGCAGACTCACACGCCACGCTCGCCCACTGGATGGGGCCGCTGGACGCCAACGGCGCCGGTTTCGTCCACGGCGGCACCGTCATGAAGCTGTGTGACGAGGCCGGCGGCCTGGCCGCGGTCAAGCACTCGCGCAGCAGGGTCGTGACCGCGAGCATGGATCGCATGACCTTCCTGGTGCCGATCCACGTGGGCGAGCTCGTCACCTTCCAGGCGAGCGTCAACGCCGTCTGGCACACCTCGATGGAGGTGGGAGTGCGCGTCGACACCGAAAACCCGCGCACGGGCGTGCGGCGGCACAGCAACAGCGCCTACATGACGATGGTGGCGGTCGACGAGCAGGGCAACCCGCAACCGGTGCCGCCGCTGCTCGCCACGAACGAGCGGGAGCTTCGCCGCGAGAGCGAGGCCCAGCTTCGCCGCCGCAACCGGCTGGCCGAGCGCGATCAGATTCAGGCAGGGCGCTGAGTTCCCACGCCACGGCGCGCCTCAGCGCGTCGGGGCGCCGGGCCGGAGCGCTGCGCTCGGCGCGCCGGCGGGGCCGGCGCGCGCTAGCTCTTCGACGCGGCGCTGGAGAGCAGGTACGCACGCACGAATCCATCTAGATCGCCGTCGAGCACGCGCTGCACGTCGCCCATCTCGTAGCCGGTGCGGTGGTCCTTGACCATCGTGTACGGATGCAGCACGTAGGAGCGGATCTGCGAGCCGAAGTTGACGTCCTGCGCGTCGCCCTTCTCGCGCGCGATCTCCTCCTGGCGTTCGCGCTCCTTGCGCTCGAGCAGCTTCGCGCGCAGCATCGCCATCGCGGTGGCGCGGTTGGAGGACTGCGAGCGCTCGTTCTGGCATTGCACGACGATGCCGCTCGGACGGTGGGTGATGCGCACGGCGGAGTCGGTCTTGTTGACGTGCTGCCCACCGGCCCCGGAGGCGCGGTAGGTGTCGACCTGCAGATCGTCGTCGTTGATCTCGATCTCGCCGGTGTCCTTGACCACGGGGGCGACCTCGACGCCCGCGAAGCTCGTCTGTCGCCGGTGGGCGGAGTCGAACGGCGACAGGCGCACGAGCCGGTGCACGCCGCTCTCAGCGCCGAACAGGCCGTAGGCGTTCTCGCCGGAGGCCCTGAACGTCGCCGACTTGATCCCAGCTTCCTCGCCGGCGCTCGCCTCGAGCAGCTCCACCTCAAAACCACGGCGCTCCGCCCAGCGCATCAGCATCCGCAACACCATCTCCGCCCAGTCCTGCGCATCGGTCCCACCCGCACCGGCGTTCACGGTCACGAGCGCATCGCCGGAGTCGTAGCGTCCGGAGAACAGCCGCTGCTCCTCGAGCTCGGACAGACGCGCCTCGACCGACGCGATCTGCTCGTCGACCTCGCCTTCAAGCGTTGCGTCCTCGGCGGCCATCTCGGCCAGCCCGTCGAGGTCCGCTACGTCTGCCCGCAGCGCCGTGAACATCTCCAGTCGTCGCGACGCGCGGGCGTGCTCCGCCGATACCGTCGCCGCACGCTCGGAGTCATCCCAGAAGCCCGCCGCTCCCATCTCGCCCTCGAGCGCCGCCACACGCTCGGCCAGCCCAGCCGGGTCAAAGATAATCCGAGAGCAGTTTCATCTGCTCACGGATTGCAGCCAGGCGCTGAGGGGTGGACTCGCTGGGGGCGGCTGTGGCCATGCCTTCACGCTATCAGCGTGCTCGCCTCACCACAGGATCGGCACGTCATAGGCGGCGATCCGGGTGTAGCTCGTCACCAACGTGAGGCCCTCGCTCTGCGCCTGGGCAATCAGCATGCGGTCGAAGGGGTCAGCGTGGTGTGGCGGCAGCGCGCCGGCACGCAGCCCGTCGGTCGAGCGCACCGGCAGCTCCGCGAAGCCGCGCTCCGCCATCGTTTCGAGCAGGTTCGCCGGCATGGTCAGCTTGCCCGACGCGTGCTTGATCGCCATCTCCCAGATCGATGCGGAGCTGAAGAACACCGAGATCTCAGGGTCGGCGATGGACTCGCGCACGCTCGCGCCGATCCGCCTGTACTCGCCCCTCCACCACAGCAGGACGTGCGTGTCGAGCAGCAGGCCCGTCACTCGCGCGTGCCGAACAGTCGCTCCAGCTCCTCGTCGGGCTCGTCGAAGTCATCGCTCATCCAGATCTGGCCCTCCAGATCTCCGGGAACCCGCGGTTTGCGAGCAGGTACGTAGCCGATGAGCTTGGCCACCGGCTCTCGGCCGCGGCGGATCACTATCTCCTCACCGCGACCCACACGCTCGACGAGGCTCGAGAGCTGTGCTTTTGCCTCGGTGACCGTCACGGCGGACGCCGGCGTATGTGCCTCTGCCATGGGTAGTCAGGGGCGCGGTGCCGGGATGGCCCGTTTCCCCATTCCCCTTTCAATCCGTGCGTGCGGTTTTCCCGCACACGGCTTACCGATGATCTTCATGATGGTCATGACGCTGTTGCCGGGTAGCGGATGGTGCCACGCAAACGGTAGAGGCCGTGAGCCTCGAACCACTCGCGCGTCCAGACGGCCAGTTGGCCGGGACGCAGGTTGCGACCGTAACGCTTGCGCATCAGGCCACGGAGGCGCCTCTCGGCATATCCGTCGATCTGGTTGAACTGGATGGCGGCGTTACCGGTACGAAAGTAGTTGCCCCAACCGCGCAGGATCGGATTGATCCGCGAGATCACCTCGCGAATATCCATCCCCGCACGACCTCGACCGGTCAGCGCCTTGATCCGCTGGCGGGCCCTCTTCATCGCCGCTTGCGAGGGCCAACGCTGAAGGTAGTAGCGGCGAACGCCGCGCTCCAGCAACCGACCCGACACGCGGGCATGGAAGTGGCAGCCAAGGAAATCAAGACCCTCCCGGCCTTCTCGGAGATCAACAACTCTCGTCTTCTCCCGGTGCAGTTCCAACCCGAGATCGGCCAGCACCTGCCTGGCCAGCTCTCCGGCCGCCTGGGCCTGCGCCTCGCTACGACACATCACGACGAAGTCGTCCGCGTAGCGGACCAACCGGCCATGAGCGCCGTCAGCGAACGCGAGGTCCAGCGCGTGCAGATAGATGTTCGACAACAGCGGCGAGATCACGCCGCCCTGTGGGGTCCCGGCAACCGACTGCCGCAACACCCCTTCGTCCATCACACCCGCCCGCAGCCACTGCCGTACGAGCTTGAGCACACGCCGATCCGAGACCCGCTCTGAAACCTTCCCGAGCAACTGCTCGTGGTCGATCGAGGAGAAGTAGTCGCGGATGTCGGCCTCGAACACGAAGCGGTACCCGTCGATGAACGAGCGACGCAGCACCTCCTTGGCGTCCGTGGCCGACCGGCGCGGGCGGAACCCAAACGAGACATCCAGAAAGTCAGCCTCGAAGATGGGCTCAAGCACGATACGCGCGGCCTGCTGGACGATCCGATCCTTGACGGTCGGAATGCCGAGCGGCCGCACACCACCCTTGGGCTTGGGGATCAACACCCGCCGGACCGGCCGCGGGCGATAGTTCCCCTCGCGCAGGTCACGCTGCAGCTCGGCCAACAGCCGCTCCGCACCGTACTCCCGCACCTCTGCCAGGGTCTGGGAATCGACCCCGGCAGCACCCTTGTTCTTCTGCACGCGCTTCCATGCCTCCTTCAGGACGTCACTCCTGAAGACCCGGTCAAACAGGGCATGGAAACGCCTACCCGGCGACCGCTTAGCGGCCACCCATAGCTTGCGCTGAAGTTCTCGCACATCCCCACCAGTGGCCTCCAACAGCACCATTTCGCTGGCAGGATCGCCGGGCTTATGCCCGGCGGGGCCGGTGGATCGAGCAGTCTCGACCATGCCCTAACGCTTACCCTCGGCGCTTACGCGATCAAAGCAGGGGTCCTTCGCTCCCGGCGCGTTGTTCTGCACGCCGATCATCACTACTACGACCCCCTCGGACTCCCGCTGGCCTCCGCTCGATTTCACCATCGACTTATACGAACGGTCTTCGCTGACGAGGCTGGCCAGACGGGCCTCCCTTGTTCCGTGATCAGACTTTGCGCGCGTGCAAGTCTCCGTACCCCGCAGGGACCCGCCGTGCCCAATCCGGAACCAGGACTGGCGGACATGGCCTTCGCCGTGACATGAGCGGCTCGGCTCCCCGACTGTAAATGTGACGAGGCTGCAATCCCAGCCCACGCGCTTGCTCCCTCCAAAGAGGCTCTCGACGCCCCGCTCAGCCCGCCGCCTCTCAGCAACGAACCGGGGCCTGCTACCGGGCACTCCGGCGTCTACCCGGACCGGACTCCCACCGGCCAGCCTGATCCAGCTTTCAAGGCGCAACATGGTGGGCATCGTATCAGACCTGGTCAGACCTGGTCTACTCCGCGCGCGCTCCCGATCACGGCCCCCTCAAAGCGCTCCTCGCACGGCCGAGACGTTCAGGCGCACGTAGTCCAGTGGCAGGCGCACTCCCGCGACGACCGCCGCGGCGAACGCCTCGCGGCGCTCAGCGGGCAGGCGCTCGAGGTGCGCCGCGAGGATCGACGTGCGCACGAACGCGTCAACGTCCTGCGGGTACGTCGGACGCTCCTGCAGCGAGCAGCGGATCGCGGTGAACCCGGCGTCGCGCAGTCGTTGCTCGGTTTCGCGCGGACCGGCGAACACCCACGGTGACCACCCGAGCAGCTCGGGAGCCTGGTCGCGCGCGACCGTATCGATGACGTCGCGCACGCCGTCGATGTTGCCCTCTCCCCCGCACTGGATCTCGAGCACGCCGCCCGGTCTCAGCCCGTCCGCCAGCCGCATCCAAAGACGATCGTGGTCGGGGACCCAGTGCAATGCGGCCGTTGACACGATCGCGTCGACAGGCTCGTCCAGGTCAAGCTCGAGCGCGTCCTGGCACCACACCTGCGCGCGCCCGCCCAGCCGTCCGCGCGCGAGCTCGACCATGTCCGCCGAGGCATCCATGGCAAGTACGCGGCCCTGCGGCACGAGCGCCAGCAGCGCCTCCGTGACGCGCCCGGTCCCGCAGCCGACGTCGAGCACCGCAGCGTCCGGCGCTATGCCCTCCAGCCGCGCGAGCACATCAGCAGCCCACGCCTGCTGCGGCTCGCTCGAGCGGTCATACGTGCGCGCGTCCCAGGGCGTGCTCATCACAACGTCGCCGGAGGTCGAGCAGCGCCCGCTCACGCCCCGTGGCACTTCTTGAACTTCTTGCCCGACCCGCACCAGCAGGGGTCGTTGCGCCCGACTTGGTGCTCGTCGTCGAGCACGCGCTGCTCGACCACCGGCAGCGCTTCCGCCTCCTGACCGTTTTCACCGAAGGCGGCCTCTGCGACGCTTCCGGTGCCGAGCCCGGCGGCAGCGGCGGCGGCGGCGAGCGCGCCCGAGCCAGCGGCGCTGTGGCCGCCGGAGTAGGACACGCGCCCGGCGTGCGTGGAGTTGCCGGCGGCCGAGAACGGCGCGATCGGCGCCGCGCCGGCGCCGCCGTTCTGGGCGGACGGGCCCTCAACATTGACCTGGACGTTGAAGATCATGCGCGCGTAGTCCGACCAGACGCTGTTCATCAGGTCGCCGAACAACGTAAACGCCTCGTTCTTGTAGGCCACCAGCGGGTCGATCTGCGCGAAGCCGCGCAGGTGGATGCCCTCGCGCAGGTAGTCCATGTCGAACAGGTGCTCGCGCCAGCGTTCGTCGATGATCTGCAGCAGCAGGAAGCGCTCGAGCGCTTCCATCAGCTCCTGCCCGAGGGACTCTTCGCGTGCGTTGTAGCGATCGAGCGCCTCCTCGATGATGCGCTCGGTAAGGACGTTGCGATCGACCGACTCGCGGTCGATCTCTTCGCCGGCGAGCTGCACCGGGAACAGCTGGCCGAGTGCGGTGAACAGGCCGTCGACGTCCCAGTCCTCGTAGAAGTCGCCGGGCGTGTACTGGTCGATCGTGCGTTCGATGACCTTCGCGACCTCCTCGCGAGCCTCCTCGCCGATGCTCTTGCCGTCGAGCACCTCGTCGCGGTATTTGTAGATCACGCGGCGCTGCTCGTTCATCACGTCGTCGTACTCGAGCACGCGTTTGCGGATCAGGAAGTTCTGCTCCTCGACCTTCTTCTGGGCTTTCTCGATCTGTTTGGAGAGCATCCCCGCCTCGATCGGCTCCTCGTTGCCCTCCTCGTCGACGCCGCCGAGTTTGTCGAGGATCCGGTAGATGCGGTCACCGGCGAACAGCCTCACGAGGTCATCCTCGGCGGACAGGAAGAAGCGCGATTCGCCGGGGTCGCCCTGACGCCCGGAGCGCCCTCGCAGCTGGTTGTCGATGCGCCTGGACTCGTGGCGCTCGGTGCCGCAGATGAAAAGACCGCCCGCGGCCATGACGTCGGCGCGGCTCTCTGCGAGCTTGCGCTCGACCTCCGGCAGGATCTCCTTCATGCGCCGCTCATGGACCTCCGCGTCGGCCGGCTCGACGCCCTCACGCGCGAGCTGCAGGGCCGCCATGTGCTCCGGATTGCCGCCGAGCTTGATGTCGACACCACGCCCGGCCATGTTCGTGGCGATCGTCACCGCGCCGGGGTGTCCCGCCTCGGCCACGATCTCGGCCTCACGCGCCGCGTGCTCCGGCTTGGCGTTCAGCACCGTGTGCTTGATCCCGCGCTTGGTCAGCCGATCGCCGAGCAGTTCCGAGACCTCGACCGAGATCGTCCCGACCAGCACGGGCTGGCCGTTCTCGTGGCGCGCGGCGATCTCTTTGACGACCGCGTTCCACTTGCCCTCCTTGGTCTTGTAGACCTGATCGTTGCGGTCCTCACGCACCATCGCCATGTTCGTCGGGATCTGGACCACCGGCAGCTCGTAAATCTTCATGAACTCGGTCGCCTCCGTCAGCGCCGTGCCGGTCATGCCCGCGAGCTTGTCGTACAGGCGGAAGTAGTTCTGGTAGGTGATCGTCGCGAGGGTCTGGTTCTCCTCCTGGACGGACACGCCCTCCTTCGCCTCAACCGCCTGGTGCAGGCCCTCCGACCAGCGCCGGCCGTCGAGGATGCGCCCCGTGAACTCGTCGATGATCTTGACTTCGCCGTCGATCACGGCGTAGTCGACGTCCTTCTTGTAGAGCGCCTGAGCGCGCAGCGCCTGGATCAGGTGGTTGACGAGATGGCCGTTCTCGGCGCGGTAGAGGTGGTCGATGCCGAGGAAGCGCTCCGCCTTGGCGACACCCTGCTCGGTGATCGCGACCGTCTTCTGCTTCTCGTCGATCTCGAAGTCGAAGTCCGCGACGAACTGCTTCTTGGTGCGTGGGTCCATGCCTTCGGGGGTCTCCCCCATCTTCATCTGCGGCGCCAGGCGCGCGAACTTGACGTACAGGTCGGCCGCCTGTTCGGGCGCGCCGGAGATGATCAGCGGCGTGCGCGCCTCATCGATGAGGATGTTGTCGACCTCGTCCACGATCGCGAAATGGTGTCCGCGCTGGACCTTTTCGGCGAGGTCCTTGGCCATGTTGTCGCGCAGGTAGTCAAAGCCGAACTCCGAGTTCGTGCCGTAGACGACGTCGCACGCGTAGGCGCGGTGCTTCTCCTCGTAGTCCTGCATGTTCTGCAGCACGCCGACCGATACGCCCAGCGCGTCGTAGATCGGGCTCATCCATTCCGCGTCGCGGCGTGCCAGGTAGTCGTTGACGGTGACCACGTGCACGCCCTTGCGCTCGCGCGGCGCGTCATCCGGCGCGTCGGGAGCGGCGTCACGCACCGCGAGCGAGTTCAGCACGACCGCGAGCGTCGCCGTCAGCGTCTTGCCCTCGCCGGTCTTCATCTCTGCGATCTGGCCCTCGTGCAGCGCCATGCCGCCGATCATCTGCACGTCGAAGTGGCGCATCCCCATGGTGCGCTTGCCGGTCTCGCGCACGATCGCGAAGCACTCCGGAAGCAGCGCGTCGAGCGACTCGCCATCGCTTGCGCGGGCCCGCAGCTCATCCATCCGCTCGCGCAGCTCTGCGTCGCTGTCGTGCTCGAGCTCGCCCTCGAACGCGCCGGTCAGCGCGACGCGCTTCTCATATTCCTTGCGCTTCTTCGCCTCGCCGACATTCAGCGCACGATCCAGCAGGGATGGCATGCGCCAAGGATAGCCCCAGACGCGGGGACGCTACACCGAAGGCAGCGACAGCCCGCGCTGCGCTGTCGCGGCGACGCGCGCCGACGCGGCGTGGGCCTCCCGACGGTGGCGCAGTTTGTCGCGATGACGCTTGACCTGACGGGCCAGCTCGTCGACGACGAGGTTCAGCGAGTGCAGCATCTCGGGCGAGGCGTCCCGAGCGCGCAGCGTCACGCCCTTCAAATACAGCGTGCACTCGGCCACATCCTTGTCGCTGACGCGCGGATTGCGCTCCCTGAAGATCTCGATCTCCAGGCGGGCGAGGTCCGAGACCTGTCGCGCGACCTTCCCCAGACGGCGCTCAGCATGCATGCGAAGCTCGTCGGTGACCGGGACGTTGCGACCCTTGATGTCGATCTGCATCACAGGCTCCTTCGGTCGGGAACTCCTTTTCGTGTTTCCGATGCTACGCCCGTGGACGGCGGATGTAAATGGAGCTGGACGGAATGTCCGCCGGTGCCGAAACGGCGAGTCTCACGCGCCCGCTTCCAAGCAGCGCCTTGGGCGCCGGATCGGCACCGCGTAACGTCGAGCACCTGCAGTTGGCCGCAAGTTGCGAGCGATCTATAGTGCACCACGTCATCTGAACGTGCTATGATGACTGTTGTCATAGTCTCACTTTCCGTGAGGGGGCTCGCTTCGGCGGGCCCTTTCGCGTTAAGCGGCGGATGGCGGACCGCATACCGGCGTCGGGCCCGGCCGCGAGTCGTTGCACGCTGGTTGCGAGTCGTTCAGCCGCGCCGGCGCAGGCTCTGCAGGATGCCGCTGTGCCCCGCGATCGCGTCGATCAGGATCGACTCTGGCGCGATCTCGGTTCCGGGGAAGACGATGCACCCGCGCAGCTGTGCCCGGTTGCCCACGCGAGCGCCGTCGCCGAGCACGATCGGACCCATCAGGCGCACCCCCTCGCCGATCTGCACGTCGCGCCCGATCCACGCCCGACCGTCGAGCTCGGTGTCCGCTCGCAGCGGCGATGTGCCGCCGGCGACGAGCACGCCCGGGCTCACCTCCTCGCCGTCGATCTGCAGGTGCAGCTCGCCGCGCAGCGCGTCCACCGTGCCCTGCCGCAGCTCGCTCAACGAACCCACGTCGTTCCAGTACTCGCCCAGCTCGTGGATGTAGAACGGCACGTCGTTCTCGAGCAGCACCGGGAACACGTCCTGTGCCCAGTCGACGAACGGCCGCGCCGGGAAGTAGTCGAAGATCCGCGGCTCGAACATGTAGATGCCGCAGTTGCCGAGATCCGACAGCGCCTCCTCGGGGGCCGGCTTCTCCTGAAAGCCAGTGATCCGGCCATCACGGTCGTGCAGCACCACGCCGTACTCGCGCGTGTCCGGCACCTGCTTCACCGCCAGCGTTGCGATCCCGCCGCTCTGACGGTGCCTGGCGACGAACGCGCCGAGGTCGATGTCCGTCAGCGCATCGCCGGAGATCACCAGGAAGGGCTCATCGCCGAAGAAGTCCGCGCAGCCCCGCACGCCGCCGGCGGTCCCCAGCAGCTCCTCCTCGTAGCGGTAGCTCAGCCGCTCGCCGAAGTACTCGCGGATCGAGTCCGGGAAGTAGTGCAGGTTGGCGATCACCTCGTCGAAGCCGTGCCGCTCGAGCAGCTCGACGATGTGCTCCATCACCGGCCGGTCGAGCACCGGCACCATCGGCTTGGTGATCTCGTACGTCAGCGGCCGCAGGCGCGTGCCGAGCCCGGCCGCCAGGACCATCGCCCTCATCAGGAGCTTCTTTCAGTCGACACGGTCCAGACGAAGGTTGACCAAGCGAGCCAAGGACGCAGGGAGCGTGGCGTGCGGTAGCACGCGAGCGACCGAGGACGCAGGATCGCGCAGGTCAACGTTCGTCTGGGCTAGTAGCGGTAGTGGTCGGGCTTATACGGCCCCTCGACGGGCACGCCGATGTATGCGGCCTGCTCGTCGGTGAGACGCGTGAGCTTCACGCCGAGGGCGCCGAGGTGCAGGCGCGCGACCTTCTCGTCGAGGTGCTTGGGCAGCACGTACACGCGCTTCTCGTACTCGTCGTTCTTGGTGAACAGCTCGATCTGGGCGATCGTCTGGTTGGAGAACGAGTTGCTCATCACGAAGCTCGGATGACCGGTCGCGTTGCCGAGGTTCAGCAGGCGCCCCTCGGAGAGCATCAGGATCGCGTGGCCGTCGGGGAACACCCACTTGTCGACTTGCGGCTTGATGTTCACACGCTCGATCCCCGGGACCTTGGTGAGGCCGGCGATGTCGATCTCGTTGTCGAAGTGGCCGATGTTGCCGACGATCGCCTGGTGCTTCATGCGCGCCATGTCCTGTGCGGTGATGATGTCCTTGTTGCCCGTCGTGGTGATGAAGATGTCGGCGCTGTCGATCACGTCCTCGAGCGTCTTGACCTCATAGCCCTGCATCGCAGCCTGCAGCGCGCAGATCGGGTCGATCTCGGTGATCACCACGCGCGCGCCCTGGCCGCGCAGCGATTCCGCGCAGCCCTTGCCGACGTCGCCGAAGCCGCACACGACGGCCACCTTGCCGCCGATCATCACGTCGGTCGCGCGGTTGATGCCGTCGATCAGCGAGTGCCTGCAGCCGTACAGGTTGTCGAACTTGGACTTGGTGACCGAGTCATTGACGTTGATCGCGGGGAACAGCAGTTCGCCGTCCTGCACCATCTGGTAGAGACGGTGCACGCCCGTGGTGGTCTCCTCGGTGACGCCTTTGATGCCCTCACCGATGCGCGTCCAGCGCTGTGGGTCCTCGCCCAACGAGCGCGACAGCACCGACAGGATCACCTGGTACTCCTCGGAATCCGCTTCCGTCGGCGCGGGCACAGCGCCCGCCTTCTCGTACTCCGTGCCCTTGTGCACGAGCAGCGTCGCGTCGCCGCCGTCGTCGAGGATCATGTTGGGCCCGGCTTGATCTGAGTCCCCGCCCGCCCCTGCCTGCGGCCAGTTGAGCACCTGCTCGGTGCACCACCAGTACTCCTCGAGCGTCTCACCCTTCCAGGCGTACACAGGGACGCCGCGAGGGTCTTCGACCGTGCCTTCGGGACCGACAGCGACCGCGGCCGCGGCGTGATCCTGCGTGGAGAAGATGTTGCAGCTGCACCAGCGGACCGCGGCGCCGAGCGCCGTCAGCGTCTCGATCAGCACGGCGGTCTGGATCGTCATATGCAGCGAGCCGGTGATGCGTGCGCCGCGCAGCGGCTGCGCGTCGGCGTACTCGGCGCGGATCGCCATCAGGCCCGGCATCTCGTGCTCGGCGAGCGTGATCTCCTTGCGGCCGAACTCGGCGAGGGATAGGTCGGCCACTCTGAAGTCGGTGCCGGTGGCGGGCGCTGCTGTGGGGGTCATTGCTGACATGACGAAGCCTCCTGTCGGGTCAGGTGAGCGCCCTTGCTGCAGAGAACGGGCCGAGCGTGGCGGATTACAGCCCGTCGCAGCGCTCCTCGGCCGCTCCGCAAGGTAGCACACGCCCCCGGCCGTCAAGCGTCCTAGCGCACGGCGAGGGCGGCCTTGAGCTCGTCGAGGACCTTTACCGGTCCGGGGTCGACTCCTCGCAGCGCCGCCAGATAGATCGAGACGAGGTCGCCGAGCAGCACCAGCGAGATCACGCGCTCGATCGCCGTCTCACCGCGCGTCTCCAGACGGAAGCTCGCGGCGGCGCTACCGGCGATCAGTCGCTCGGTGAGCGCCATGCGCTCCTTGACGCGGGGGTGAGCGTCGGAGTCGTCGAGGAACACCGCCGAGAAGCGGCCGAGCTCGGGCGCTCCCTCCCAACCGACGATCTCATTGTGGTCGAGCTCGGGCAGTTCGTTCGAGAAGGCCGGCTGCTTTGCGTTCTCGTTGATCTGCGTCTTCCATCGGTAGGCGATCGGGTTGGTGAGGCCCGCTCCCGCGATCACCGGCGTCGTGCCTGCGAGTCCGCGCGCGACGGTCTTTGCAAGCGAGTCCTCGGGCGCGTCGGGACCCCACTCGGCGACGAGCTGCTCGATATGCGACGCCGCCACGTCGATCTCCGATGTCAGCCGCGGACCCGCACCGCACAGCGCGGCGACCTCGAGCGACGCGACGATCATGTACGCGACCGCGGCGCGCGGCTGAAAGCCGCCGGGCAGCGGGATCACGGGCACCCCGTCTGCGCGCGCCATCTCGGCCAGGCGTCCGCCGGTGGTCACGACCGTGCGCTTCGCGCCCAGCGCACCGGCCGACTCGTAGCAGGCGAGTGTCTCCTCCGTCTCGCCGGAGTAGCTGGCGCACAGGACCATCGTGTCGGGCGTCGTCCACGGCGGCAGCCCGTAGGCGCGCGTGATGAAGATCGGCCGCGAGGCGTGATCGCCCATCGCGGCGCGCGCCAGCGCGCCGCCGATCGCCGAGCCGCCCATGCCTGCCACGACGAGCCCCGCGGTCGTGTCCCAATCCTGCATGATCGCTGACTCCACCCGCCACAGCGCGTCGCGCAGGTGCTCGGGCAGCGCCAGCACGTCGCCAAGCTGGTCGGAGGGGTCGATGCGGGCGATACTCTCGCGCGAGAGCTCCTCCGCGGTTCCTGTCGCGGTCGCGCCGGCGTCACTCATCTGGTGCTCTCCTCGTGTCGTGCTCGGGTGGTGATGGCCGTCGATCGTTGACATGTGTGGTTCGTCATGGTCTTCTCGGGAGCCCTAGCACCTAGAACTCGATCGCGTGATCGGGCAGCTCCACACCAGGGAAGATACGCGCACCGCGGGTGATCACGTTGTCAGCCCCGATCCGCACGTCCTCGCCGAGCACCGCGCCGCCGGTGATCTTCGACCCCGCGCCGACGCTGCAGCCGGCGGCGACGATGCAGTCGCGCAGTTCGCAGCCCTCGCCGATTTCGGCCCCTTGCAGGACAACCGAACGCTCGACCGTCGCGCCGGCGCCGACCGAGACGTGCTCGGCGAGGACCACCAGGCTGCCGACGTGGGCGCCCTCGGCGACCCGCACGCCGCGCTCGAGCACCGCCGGCGGGATCACCCGGCCGCGCACCTCGGCGCCGTCCTCGACCACGAGCCAATCGCTCCCCAGGCGCTCGGACACCGCGGTCTCGACGTTGCCCTCGATGATGTCGAAGGTCCCCTGCAGATAGCGTGCCGGCGTGCCGATATCGAGCCAGTAGCCCTCGGAGGGAAAGCCGTACAGCCCGTTGCCGACGAGCAACGGCCACACCTCGCGCTCGATCGAGACGTTTCGGTCGGGCGGCACGAGCTGGAGGATCTCGCGCTCGCAGCACGTAGGCGCCGGCGCTGATCAGCTTCTCGCCCGCGACGTCCGAGGTCGGCTTCTCGATGAACTTCGCCACCGAGCGGTCCTGCGCGAGGATCACCAGGCCGTACGCGCTCGGGTCCGGCACCGCGACAAGCGCGAGCGTCGCGCGCGCGCCGGTGGCCCGGTGCTGTGCGATCTGGGCGGTGAGATCGATGTCGGTGAGGACGTCGCCGTTGAGCATCAGGAAGCTCTCGTCGAGCAGCGGCTCGGCGAGCTTCAGCGCGCCGGCGGTGCCGCGCGGCTCGGGCTCCTCGACGAAGCGCAGGCGGATGCCGAGCTGCGAGCCGTCGCCGAGCACGCTGCGCATGCCCTCGGCGAGGAAGCCGCACGACATGATCACGTCATCGATGCCGTGTGCGCTCAGCCACTCGAGCATGAACGCTATGAACGGCCTGTCGACGAGCCGCACGACCGGCTTGGGCACTCTCGAGGTCAGCGGGCGCAGGCGCGTGCCCTGGCCCCCCACCAGAATCACCGCCTGAATGCTCTCACCGCCGTCCTATGCCCTCGTAGACGAGGCCAGCCGCGCGTATCGCGTGCGGATCCAGGGCGTTGCGCCCGTCGACGACGAGCTCGCCGGCCATCGCGCCGGCGACGTGCTTCCAGTCGAGCTCGACGAACTCGGGCCACTCGGTCACCAGCACGACCGCGTCGGCGCCTGCGACTGCGTCCAGCGGCGAGTCCGCGAACGCGAGCCCCGAGACCATCGCCCGTGCCTGCTCCTCGGCCACCGGGTCACACGCGGTGACGATCGCTCCATCGGCCTGCAGACGCGCCGAGAGCACCAGCGAGGAGGCCTCGCGCATGTCGTCGGTGTTCGGCTTGAACGCCAGGCCGAGCAGCGCCACGCGCTTGCCCGCCAGCCCGCCGAGATGCTTCTGCAGCTTGCCGATCACGCGGCGCTTCTGCAGCTCGTTGACCTCGATCACCGCTGTCAGCAGCTGGAAGTGGTAGCCGGAGTTGCCGGCGAGCTGCTTCAGAGCATCTACATCCTTGGGAAAACACGAGCCGCCGAAGCCGATACCCGCCTGCAGAAACTTGGAGCCGATGCGGTCGTCGAGGCCCATCCCGCGTGCGACCTCGACCACGTCGGCGCCCGTCTCCTCGCAGACGTTGGCGATCTCGTTGATGAACGAGATCTTCGTCGCCAGAAACGCGTTGGAGGCGAGCTTGACCATCTCCGCGCTGGCCACGTCGGTGCGCACGAGCGGCGCGTCCAGCGGCGCGTACAGCGCCACCACGGCGTCGCCTGCCCAGCCGTCGTCGTCGCCGACGACGACCCGGTCGGGGTGCAGGAAGTCCTGTACGGCCGAGCCCTCCTTGAGGAACTCAGGGCAGGAGACGTAGCCCAGACCCTGCTTGCCCTGCTCGCCGAAGACGCGCTGCAGCGACGCTCCGGTGCCGCAGGGCACTGTCGACTTCATCACCAGTGCCCGGCCGGCGGCGGCCGGGATCGGCGTCGACGACGGCGTGCACTGCGGTCAGGTCGGCGTCGCCGGAGTAGGTCGGCGGGGTGCCGACGGCGACGAACAGCAGTCGCGCAGTGCTCGAGCGCGTCGGCGAGGTCGGTCGAGAAGTGCAGGCGCTCGGCGTTGCGCCCCAGCAGCTCCTCGAGGCCGGGCTCGTAGATCGGGACCTCGCCGCGGCGCAGGCGCTCGACCTTGGCGGCGTCGATGTCGACGCACCACACGTCGCTGCCCAGCTCCGCGAAGCCGGCAGCCGTCACCAGCCCGACATAGCCGGTGCCGATCACTCCGATTGGCTCGCGTGTCTGCGCTCATGAGGCGGGGAAGGCTAGCCGGTGGGGGCGCTGGAGGCGCGATCGTGGGGGCGCGGGCGCGCTCAGGCGCCGCTGGTGCGCAGCCGGAAGACAGGGTGGTTGGGTGCGATCCGTGTGAGCTCCTGGTCGCTCGAATCTGGCCCCACGCCTTCGAAGAAAACGCCGACCTCGGCCTTCCAGCGCTTCAGGTAGGCGCGCAGCACGGGCGCCTTGTCCTGATCGTCGAGCTCGTCCGCCGTGAAGGTCTCGCTGCGCCGCCCGAGCAGCAGCCGACCCTGTCCGCTGACGCGCAGGTTGCGCACCCATTGCGTGTGGCCGCGCGGTGCTACCAGGTAGCGCTCGCCTTCGACCGTCAGCAGGTTGACAGGGGTGCGGCGAGCTTGCCCCGAGCTGCGCCCGCGCACCTCGAGAACGCGTGAGCCCCACACGCTGACGCCGGCGCGGGTGAGCCATGCGATGACGCGGTTGAAGACGTTCTTGGTGAACCACCCAGGGCGCTTGAAGTGATCGCCGCTGGTGGCCATCGCCGCGCGGGCTCCTACTGCGCAACCGCGAGGAAGGCTTCGTAACGGCGGATATCGCGCTGCGCGCGCGCGTATTCCTCGCTGTCCGGCCCGGCCCGCTCAGCCGCCGTTCGTGCTTCTGCGAGCTTCGTCTCGAAGGTGGCGCGGTCGATCTGCTCGGGCGCGATCGCCTCCTCGACGAGCACCAGCGCGCGATTCTCGACGAACTGCAGGTAGCCCTCGGCCTGCGCGAAGCGGACGATGTCGCCTTCTGAGCGATACAGCCGCAGCTCGGTCGGTTCGAGCGTCGCCAGCACCGGCTCGTGGTGCGCGAGGATCCCGATCGAGCCCACGATCGTGACGGTCGAGAGCATTTCGACCTCGTCGGAGAACACCTCGCCCTCGGGGGTGAGCACTTCGACTGGGAACTTTGTGTGGGCCATTATTTCTTGGCTGCCTCGACGACTTCCTCGATCGTGCCCTTCAGGAAGAACGCGCTCTCGGGGACCTCGTCGTGCTTGCCGTCGATGATCTCCTCGAAGCCCCTGATCGTCTCCGCGATCGGCACGTAGGCCCCGGGCGTCCCCGTGAACTGCTTCGGCCACGAAGAACGGCTGGGAGAGGAAGCGCTCGATCCTGCGCGCGCGCTGAGACGGTGAGCTTGTCCTCGTCGGAGAGCTCGTCGATGCCGAGGATCGCGATGATGTCCTGCAGCTCCTTGTAGCGCTGCAGGATCTCCTTGACGCGGTTGGCCACGCGGAAGTGGTCCTCGCCGAGGATGTCCGCCTTGAGGATCGTCGAGGTCGAGTCGAGCGGGTCGACCGCCGGGTAGATGCCTTTTTCGGAGATCGCGCGCGACAGCGCGGTGGTCGCGTTGAGGTGGGCGAACACCGACGCCGGCGCGGGGTCGGTGTAGTCGTCGGCCGGCACGTAGATCGCCTGGATCGAGGTGACCGAGCCGCGCTTGGTCGAGGTGATGCGCTCCTGCAGCTGACCCATCTCGGTCTCGAGCGTCGGCTGGTAGCCGACCTGCGAGGGCATCCGTCCGAGCAGCGCCGAGACCTCGGAGCCGGCCTGGACGAAGCGGAAGATGTTGTCGATGAACAGCAGCACGTCCTGGCCCTGGTCGCGGAAGTATTCGGCCATCGTCAGGCCCGACAGCGCGACGCGCATGCGCGCGCCGGGCGGCTCGTTCATCTGACCGAAGACGAGCATCGTCTTGTCGAGCACGCCCGACTCCTTCATCTCCAGCCACAGGTCGTTGCCCTCGCGCGAGCGCTCGCCGACGCCGCAGAACGCGGACAGCCCGCCGTGCTCCGTGGCGAGGTTGTGGATCAGCTCCTGGATCAGCACCGTCTTGCCGACGCCGGCGCCGCCGAACAGCCCGACCTTGCCGCCCTTGGCGTACGGGGCGAGCAGGTCGATGACCTTGATGCCGGTCTCGAACATCTCGGTCGTCGGCGTCAGATCCTCGACGCGCGGGGCCTCCTGGTGGATGCCGCGACGCTCGACGTCGGCGGGCAGCGGCGCGCCGAGGTCGATCGGGTCGCCGAGCAGGTTGAAGATGCGCCCCAGCGTCGCCTCGCCGACGGGCACGGTGATCGGCGCGCCGGTGTCGATCACCTCGAGCGCCGCGCGCGAGACCGTCGGTCGTGTCCATCGCGACCGCGCGCACGCGGTCGTCGCCGAGGTGCTGCTGGACCTCGCACACGAGCAGCTTCTCCGCCGGAGCCGGCGCTGATGCCGGGCGCCTCCTCCTCCTCGTTGCTCGCGGTGCGCACGATCGTGATCGCGTGGTTGATCTCGGGCAGGCGTTCGGGGAACACGGCCTCGATCACGACGCCCTGGATCTCCTCGATGCGCCCGACGTTGCGCTCGGCGGCGCCATCGGCGGTGCGCTGTCGGCTCTGTGGCGATGCTGGCCTCCATTATTCTCTGACTCTCCTGTCTATCTGTTCAAGTTCGTGTAAGAAACGCTGGTCTGGGGTGTCGATGAGCAAGCCGGCATCAGCTCAGACCCTCGGCGCCGGCGACGACCTCCATGATCTCCTGCGTGATCTCGGCCTGGCGGGCGCGGTTCATCTGCAGCGTGTACTCGGTGATGATTTCGCCGGCGTTCTCGGATGCGCTGCGCATCGCTGTCATCTGCGCCCCGAAGAAGCCGGCGGCGGACTCCACCAGCGCGCGGTAGATCGAGATCTCGACGTAGTCCGGCACGAGGCGCCGGAGGATCTTCTCGGGGTCGGGCTCGTACTCGACGGAGCCGCGTTTGCCGGTCTCCGCGCCGGTGGAGCCCCGCGCCTGCCCAGGCGAGGGCTCCACGCCGTCCTGCCTGTGCCCTTCAGGTGCTCGCCGTCGATCGCCGCGTGTGTGAGCGGCAGCAGCGTCTGGCGCGTGACGTGCTGCGTCAGCGGCGAGACGTAGGAGTTGAAGATCATCTCGACGCGGTCGACGTGCCCGTCGACGTACGCCTGAATCACGATCGTCGGCGATCGTGCGCGCATCCGCGTAGGCGGGTCGATCGGAGAAGCCCGTGTACGCGCCGCTGAGCTCGTTGCCCGCGGAACACGAGCGAGGAGACGCCGCGGCGCCCGGTCGCGTACCAGCTGGTGCGCAGCCCCTCGTTCGCCGAGCTCGGCGGACAGCCGCACGCCGGCGCGGATGATCTGCGAGTTGAAGGCGCCGGCGAGCCCGCGATCGCCGGTGACGAGCAGCAGGCCCGACGTTCGTCTGGGTCTCGTGCTCGCGCAGCAGCGGCACCCGCTCCGCCTCCGCGCCGGCGGCCTTGGCGGCCTGGCGGGTCATGCGCCCGAGCGCGTCCGCGTACGGGCGCAGCGCCTCGATCCGCTGCTCGGCGCGGCGCAGACGCGCGGCGGCGACCATCTCCATCGCGCGCGTGATCTTCTGGATGTTCTTGACCGAGGCGATCTTGTTCTTGACGTCGCGCTGAGAGGCCATGGCGTTCGCGGCGGCGGGCGCTAGGCCGCCGCCGTCGCCTCCTCGCCTGCTGGGAGCGCTCGTCGGACTCGGCGTCGGCGGAGGGCTGTGCCGAACTCGAGGCCGGGGGCGCGTCGGCGTCGAGCGGCTGGCCCTCCTCGTCGAGGTCGTAGCCGAAGTCCTGCGCGAACGCCTCGACGGCGTCGTGAACCGCCTTCTGCGTCTCCTCCGACCAGTCGCCCCCGGCGATCTGCTCGAGCACGGCGCTGTGCTGGGCGTGCATCCGTTCGGTCAGCTCGAGCAGGAACTCGGTGACGCGCTCGACGTTGATGCGATCCAGGAAGCCGTTCGTGGCCGCATAGATCTGCACGACCTGGTCCTCGACCGGCAGCGGCTCGCGCTCGTGCTGGTTGAGCGTCGTCACGAGTCGCTCACCGCGGGCTAGCGTGCGCTGCGTGTCGGCGTCGAGGTCGGAGCCGAACTGCGCGAACGCCTCGAGGTCGCGGTACTGGGAGAGCTCGAGCTTGATCCTGCCCGGCGACTTTCTTCATCGGGCCGATCTGCGCGTTGCCGCCCACGCGCGAGACCGAGACGCCGACGTTGATCGCCGGGCGCACGCCCGAGTTGAACAGTTTCGACTCGAGGAAGATCTGCCCGTCGGTGATCGAGATCACGTTCGTGGGGATGTAGGCCGAGACGTCGCCCGCCTGGGTCTCGATGATCGGCAGCGCCGTCAGCGAGCCGCCGCCGAGGTCGTCGTTGAGCTTGACCGCGCGCTCGAGCAGCCGCGAGTGCAGGTAGAACACGTCGCCGGGGTAGGCCTCGCGGCCGGGCGGACGGCGCAGCAGCAGCGACATCTGGCGGTAGGCGTAGGCGTGCTTGGTCAGGTCGTCGTACACGCACAGCGCGTGGCCGCCGTTGTAGAGGAAGTGCTCGCGCCATCGCGCAGCCGGCGTAGGGCGCGATGAACTTGATCGGCGCGGCCTCGTCGGCGCCGCGCGGCGACGATGATCGTGTTGTCGAGCGCGCCGTACTCCTCGAGCGTCTGTGCGAGCGCGACGACGGTCGCCATGCGCTGGCCGATCGCCACGTACACCGAGACCACGCCGGTGTCCTTGTTGTTGATGATCGTGTCGATCGCGATCGCGGTCTTGCCGGTCTGGCGGTCGCCGATGATCAGCTCTCGCTGACCGCGACCGATCGGGATCATCGCGTCGATCGCCTTCAGGCCGGTCTGCATCGGCTGCGTGACCGGCTGGCGCTGGACGACGCCCGGCGCCTTGAACTCAGCCGGACGCGTCTGCTCGAGCGAGATCGGCCCCTTGCCGTCGAGAGGACGGCCGAGCGGGTCGACGATCCGCCCGAGCAGCTGCTCGCCGACTGGGATCTCGAGCAGCGTGCCCGTGCGCTTGACGGTGTCGCCCTCGGAGATCTGCTCCCACTCGCCGAACAGCACTGCGCCGACGTTGTCGGACTCGAGGTTCAGCGCCAGGCCCGTGACGCCGTGGGGAAGCTCGAGCATCTCGAAGGACATGCAGTTCTCCAGCGCCGTGCACGCGCGCGATGCCGTCGGCCACCGACAGCACGGTGCCGACCTCGGTCAGCTCGGCGGTGCCGCTGTCGAGTCCCTCGATACGGCTCTTCAGGATGCTCGTGATCTCGTCGGGGTTGATCTGCATGCTAAGAGGCTCCTTGGGCAACTTGCCTGCGCAGCTGCTCCAGTCGGTTGCGAATAGAGGCGTCGAGGATCGAGTTGCCGACCCTGATGATGATGCCGCCGAGGATGTCCGGGTCAACGCGCGCAGCCAACGTTATCTTGCGGCCGCCGGCACGCTCTCCGATTTTCTCGCCGAGTCGCTGTGTGGTCGCCGGGTCGAGCGCGATCGCGCTGGTGATCTCGACCGGCAGCAGCCTGTTCTCCTGCTCCCAGAGGTGCTCGTACTCCTCGCGGATACGGAAGATCACCGGCATCCGGTGGTTCTCGATCAGCACGTTCAGGAAGTTCACGAACAGCGGGTCGGCGCCGTCGAGCATGCGCACCAGCGCGTCCTGCTTCTCCTTGGTGGAGAAGTAGGGCGAGAAGAAGAACACGCCGAGCTCGCGGTTCTCGCTGAGCGCGTCGGCGAACTGGCCGAGCTGCTCACGCAGCTCGTCGAGCTTGCCGTGTTCGCGCGCGACCTCGAACAATGAGCGGCCGTAGACCTCAGCGAGCTCCTCCACTAGTTCTGAGCCCCCGGGGACAGCGAGGAGAGGTCGAGCTCGCCCAGGGCCTCCTCCACGAGGCGTCGCTGGTCGGCGTCGTCGAGCGTCTTGCGCATGACCTTCTCGGTCGCCATGATCGTGAGGTCGGCGACCTCGCGGCGGATGTCGTCGAGCGCACGTTTCGTGGCCGCGTCGATCTCGCGCTCGGCGCGCTTGGCCGCTTCCGCGAGGATCTCCGGCACGCGCTCGCGCGCGTCGTGCTCGTGCGCCTCGGCAGTCTGGCGTGCGCGCTGGAGGATCTCCTCGGACTGGGCGCGGGCCTCCTTGAGGCGCTCGCGGTATTCGCCCGAGCAGCTTGTCGGCTTCCGTGCGGCTGCGTTCTGCGTCGTCGATGTCGCCTCGTTGATCGTCGCGGCGCGTTGGTCGAGGGCCTCGCCGATGCGCGGGAAGACGGCCTTGCGAGAGGATGTAGAGCGAGATCGCGAAGACGACCAACGTCCAGATCATGAGGCCGACGTTGGGCGTGATCAGCCAGGAACCGCTCGAGGCGATTGGCGTGCTGGTTGTGATGGCGAGGGGGTCCATGGGCCTAGAGGAAGAAGGCGATGAAGCCGCCCACCAGACCGTAGAAGAAGCGTCGCCTCGGTCAGCGCGAAGCCGAGCCACTGGATCGAGGTCGATCTCGTCGCGCATCTCGGGCTGGCGGGTGACTTGACTCGATCACGCTTGCCGAACACGCATGCCGATGCCCGCGCCGGCGCCAGCGGCGCCGCCACCGGCACCGACGCCGAGCGCGATCGCTTGGCCGGCGTTCGCACCGACTTCCTTTGAGGCTTCTGCCGCTGCGAGCAACGGCATGCCCAGGTGGATGGACATGAAAGGGATGAGGTGAGTCAGCATCGTTCTCCTTGTCGAGTGCTTAGTGGCTTGCGGCGGTCGCTCCGCCGAGATAGATGGCGGTCAGGATGGCGAAGATGAAGGCCTGCAGGCCGGCGATCAGGACGGCCTCGAACAGGATAGATCGACGACGCCGAACGGCAGCAGGAACCAGCCGACGCAGCTGCAGTCCCAGCGAGCACTGCCAGCTCGCCGCCCATGAACGCGATCAGCAGGTGGCCGGCGAGCAGGTTGGCCCAGAGCCGGACCGTCAGCGAGATCAGGCCGCAGGAAGTTCGAGAGGATCTCGATCGGGAAGATCAGCACCGACGATCGCGCCTTTGACGCCGCCGGGCATCAGGCTCTTGATGTAGCCGATCGGGCCGTGGCGCGTGACTCCCTCGTACGTTGAACGCGACGAACACGCCGAGCGCGAGCACCAGCGGGAACGGCGACGTTCGTGATCGGCCGCGTAGATCTGGAACGACGGGATGTGCGCGCCGAACAGCTTGAACGTCTCTGCCGAGTCGACCGGCAGCGGGATGTAGCCGATCAGGTTCGAGACGAGGATGAACACGAACAGCGTGGAGATGAACGGGAACCACCTTGCGCCAGCTTCGGCGTCCATGTTCTCGCGCGTGACCTGGTCGCATGAGGCCGTAGAACCATCTCGACCGCGACCTGCAGGCGCCCGGGACGCTTGCTGCATGTGCCGTGCGACGTACAGCATGATTCCCAGCGTCAGCAGGGTCGCAATCAGCAGATACAGGACGCCCTTGTTGAAGTCGAGCGGGCCGGCGATGTGAAACCAGGTTTCGAGGTGAAAGGCATCGATCACCTTGAAGCTTTCGTTTTTGTGCCCCTTGATCCCGAAGGCGACGGCGAAGCCGATCAGGCCGAGCACGTACACGATCAGGATGCCGTACAGGATCTTCCTGCCCTTGCTCATGGATCGCACCCAGCTCATCGCTCGACCTTGCGTCGGGGTGCGTCCTGCGGTCCGGACAGCACGCGGGTGGCGAACGCGACGGAGTACGCGCAGAAGATCAGCACCGCCGCCGCCAGACCGTCCTGGCGCCCGCCGACGACGGCGGCCAGCACGATCGCACCCGCCAGCAGCCAGATCCGGCCGAAGGCCTCGAACAGGTTCAGTCCGAGCTGCGTGCGCGGCTCGACCGAGCCGCGAATCCAGCGCCTGTCGAGCTGTGCGAGCACGCGCTGCACGAGCCAGGCGACGGCGCCGATGACGCAGCCCAGCGCGGGCGCGCCGAGCGCGATCGCCACGGGCGCGCCGACCACGACCAGCACGACGTCAAGCGAGCGAACGAGCGCCAGCGCGTACCTCTCGAAGCCCCCGCTCGCGCGCTGCCCCGGCTGCGTGCCGGGGGCGGAGAGCTCTAGCGGCGATTGGGTGATGGCCGGGCGCAGGCCGGCTGGCGGTCGTCGAAGCACTTGGAGGGAAACGTGGCCGTGTTACCCGTTGGATCGCGCGCGGCTCGACGGGGCGACGCCGCTGGCGCTGTTTGTAAGTCGTTTTGCTGGCATGTCCCGTTGACTGGCCACCCTATAGAAAAGAAGGTCCCGGCGCAGAAAAGCGACGGCGCCGTCGCCGCGTCCCTCAACGGTCAGCAACGGTAGGTCCTAGTCTACCGGCTCTTGTACTTCGTAACAACTTTGTGACAACGGGTACGCGGGATCTGAGCCGGCAACATGCGGCGTTTGACGGGCTGCGCGGCGCGTCTGAAGCCAGGCCCAACCGCCGCGAGAGCGACCGCTCAGGAGCGCTACGAGCAGCAGCGACAGCGCGATCGTCGCGAGCCCGCCGAGCAGGTCGAGCACGTAGTGGTTGCCGGTCGCGAGCACCGCGAACGCGGTCATACACGGGTACAGCACGGCGAGCGCGCGCAGCCATCGACGCGTGCTGATCCGCCAGACCACGACCGTGCACCACACCGCCCAGGCGATGTGCAGCGACGGCATCGCCGCCAGCTGGTTCGCCGCAGACGCCAGCGCGCCGGTGTGCCACGAGCCGATCGCGTGGGTCGCCGCCACGACGTCGGTGAAGCCGTGCAGCATGCGCGGCGGCGCGACGGGATACAGCCAGAAGACGACAAACGCGAGCACGTTGGCGAGCACGAGCGCATTGCGCAACGGCCGGTAGATGTCCGCGCGGCGCCACCACAGAAAGCCGAGCAGACCAAGCGTGACGACGAAGTGCGCGTTGTCGTAGTAGTCGGATACCGCCAGCCCCAGCGTGTGGTGCGCGGCCAGCCAGCGGTCGAGCGTGTGCTCGGGATCGATCCCCAGCGAGCGCTCGATGCGCAGGATGTCCGCGCCATGGGCGAGTGCCGCGTGCACGCGCAGCGGCGCCAGGTTGGTGACCGCGTCGTACACCCAGCACAGCCACACGATCGCAAGGGCCTCGACCCACCAGAGCGTGCGCTGTTGTGACTGCGCAGAGCTTGGCGCGGATCGCCCCGCCTGCGCAGCGGCCTCGCGGGCATCGATCGGTGCAGGTACGACGGTTGCCAAGTCGCCGATGTTATCCGCCGGCTCAGCGCCCGTCGGAGCAGGCGCGGCGCCTTCAGGGCATGACGGGCTCGAAGCCCTCGCTGTGCGAGCGTGTCGATCACACGCGGAAGCGCAGCCGCTGTGCGTCTCCAGGAGTTCGGCGCCGAGTAGTCATCGGCGTCGTGCAAAAGCAGCACCGCGCCGGCGCCGGCGCCGTCTGTCACACGCGCGGTAATCGACGCGGCTGTCGCGTGTGCCTCCCAGTCCCGACCCCAGTGGCTCCACAGCAGCGTACGCCAGCCGCTCGCGCGAGCGATGCGCAGCGCAGCCGCGTTTGCGACGCCGTACGGAGGCCGATAGAGCGCGGGCGCGCAGCCGGTGTGCTCGGCGATGGTCTCTCGTGCGCGCCCGATGTCAGCCCGCACCTGCGGCGGCGTCAGGCGCAGCAGGTTGCGGTGGCGCTGGCAGTGCAGCGCGATCTGGTGGCCGGCGTCAGCGATCTCGCGCGCCAGCGCGGGATTTCGCAGGACCTGCTCGCCGACGAGGAAGAAGGTCGCCTGCACGCGCTCGTCGCGGAGGATCTCCAGAACGGCCGGGGTTCCCTGCGCGTGGGGGCCGTCGTCAAAGGTGAGCGCGTAGCCAAGCCTGCTCGCGGTTCGGTCCTCGATCCCGAGCGGCGCGCGCAGCGCGGGCCATGCGCCGGCGAGCGCCGGCAGCATGTACCCGGCGAGCGCCGCACCACCGATCGCGCCGGCGATGCACGTGGGGCGGCTGCGATGATCGGGGGCAGAGATGCTCATGCTGATCCTGGGAATCCTGGCGGCGGCCGCGGCGTCGGCGCTTTACAGCCTAGGGATCGCCCTACAGGCGATGGACGCCAAGGAGGCGCCCGACGAGGATCACCTACGCCCGGCGCTGGTGATCGGGCTGTTGCAGCGTACGCGCTGGCTGTTCGGCACCGGGCTGTCGATGCTGGGCTGGCCGCTGCAGGTGCTGGCGCTGCTGCTGGCGCCGCTCGTGGTGGTGCAGCCGACGCTCGCCGTCGGCCTGCTCGTGCTGCTGTTCTTCGGCGAGCGGATGCTTGGCGAGCACGCCGGGCGCTACGAGCATCTGGCGATGCTCGCGATCGTGCTGGGCATGGTCGGAACTGCCGTGTTCGCGCCTCCGCGCAGCGCGAGTCCCGCCGGCAAGCAGCTGACGATCACGCTCGTGCTGCTCGGGCTCGCGCTCCTGTGCATGCTTCCGTATCTGCTGCGCGCGTTGGGGCATTCGATCGCTGAGGTGACGATGGTGTGCGCGGGTCTGGCGGGCGGTTGGAGCGGGATCGCGACGAAGCTCGCCTCGAACGATCTGTCACACCATCATCTGGCGATCGCCGCCCTGTGGGGCCTGTCGACCGCCGCCGCGGGCGGTGTCGGCGTGCTGAGCGAGATGAGCGCGCTGCAGTCGCGCCCCGCGATCCAGGTGGCGCCGGTGGTGTTCGTGACTCAGACGATCGTGCCGGTCGCCGTGGCGCCGTTCCTCTTCGGCGAGCGCTTCAGCGAGACGCCGCTCTCGGGCCTACCGCTGAGCATCTCGCTCGCGGTCGTGATCGGTGGCGCGGCGATGCTGGCGCGCTCGCCGCTGCTCCTGGCGCTGATGGAAGCTGAGCTCGTCAGCGATGTCAGCGGCTCGGCGCCGAGTCCCTTGGAGCCGAGCCAGGTGACGATTCGCTCGAGTCCGCTCACCGATGCCGAGGATCCGTCCACTTCGACCACCACCACATCGCCGGCGCGCATGCGTCGTTGAGGCAGCGGACGGGTCGCGTTCAAGCGCAGCGCGCCGACCACCGGCGTCGCGTCATCCGTCCGCGCGAGCACCAGCTGGCCAAGCGACACGCCGCCGTGCGGCTGCAGGTAGAAGAACGAGTGGTGCAGCCCGAGCGCGTGCGCCTGCGCGTGCAGCAAGCCGCGGGTGCGCTCCCATCGCAGCGGCGCGGAGCTCGGCACTTCGGCGACGAACTCGTCGCCCAGCGCGCGCAGCGTGGCGATTCGCGCGACGTGCGGCACGCTCGAGTCGTCGGCGAAGGAGACGTGGATGCCCTTCGCTGCGAGCGCCGCCGCGACGGGCGCAATGTCGCCGGCAGGCGCATGCACGATCAGGCCGACCTCCGACTGGGTCGTGGTGACGCGCACGAGCGGGTGCACGTGCAGCAGCTTGTCCGCCAATGCGTTGACCTCGTCGGTGGAGGCCATCCATCCGCCGACCAGCACCAGCAGCGTGAGCTGCGTCGCGAACGCCACCAGGCGCAGTCGCCAGCGCGGGATCGGCCGTACCCGTCGCGGCGCCTGCAGCACCACGTCAACCGCCGCCGGGTGCTCGAGATGCGCGGCCTGCGACGAGCGGGGCGGGCCTCCATAAAACGCGCCTGCGCCGACCTCGGGCTCCTCGGCGAAGCTGGCTTGGACGTGCGTGCGCAGCTCGTCGGTGTCGTTGGCCAGGCGCAGGAGGTCGAGCGCGGCCATCGCCCGCGTGTTCAGCCGCGCGTGTCCGACCGGCAAGCCGTAGGAGACGACGGGCGTACCCGCGGCCCGTGCCTCGAGGCAGGTGACGCCCCCGGTCGAGTGCACGAGCACGTCGGCGGCGGCGAGGATCTCGGGCATCTTGTCGGTGAACCCGTAGATGCGCACCCGCGGTTCGTCCACGAAGGCGAGGCGCAGCTTCGCCGCGAGTTGCTCGTTGCGCCCGGCGAGACACACGATGCTGCTCACCTCGGACACCTTTGTGAACTCGTGAACGGCGCCCGCGATATCGCCGACGCCCCAACCGCCGCCGGAGACGACCACGGCGCGGCCGCTCTCGGGCAATCCGAGCGTACGCCGGGCCTCGGCCGGGCAGCGAGGCTCGAGGAAGTCGGCGGAGATCAGCGGACGCACCAGCTGCACGCTCCCGCGCCCGGCGATGCGCTCGACCGATCGCATCGACTCGCCGTACATCACGAGATGAGCGTCGATGCCTGGCTGAGCCCAGAAGAACAGCCCGGTCAGGTCGGTGATCGTGGCGACCGTCGAGCAGCGCACAGCCCCCGTGCGCCGCAGCCGGGCCAGCACGACGGTGACCGCCGGGTAGGTCGAGACGACGACGTCCGGGTTGTGCTCGGCGATGACGCGCGCCAGCGGCCGTGAGCCGAGCAGGCACAGCAGCCGCCGCGCCGCCGCCCTGACAGGCATGACGTGCTCGAGCAGCCAGTACACGACCGTGTAGGTCCACGGGAAGAAGCGCAGCTGGACGCGGTAGCCGTCCTCGACGACTGGGCGCACGAGCGGTCCCATCGCGGCGAGCCCGTCGATCACGCGCACCTCGACGTGCTCGGGCGATGCTTCGATCTGCTCCGCCAGGGCGCGCGCCGCCGCGGCGTGGCCCTCGCCCACGTCGGCGGACAGGATCAGGATGCGGCGAGCGCGCGCGGGCTGCGAACCCCGGCGCCGGTTGCGTGTGCGGTAACGACTGCGCATAGAAGGTGCCGCCCCGTCGGGTGGCTGAGGCCCGCCCACGCGCACACGGAGGTCGCCCCGCCACGCCCCGGACCTGAGGACAGAGTAACGGCCGCGGGGGACACCTGCACGACGGGAGAGGTAAAAATGGACGGATTCCGGCCACGAGCCCCATACCCCCTGTGCTGGTCGACGGGACGACGCGCACGGAGACGGGCGCGAGCGCGAGCGCTGGCACGTCCGCGGCGGTTGCGCGCGGGCTCGGCGCGCTCGGTCTGATCGGGATCGTGGTTTGCGCGTTCCTGGTGAGCGCGGGAGCCGCCTCGGGGCCGTCGCGGTACGTGCCGGCGCGCAGCGGCGGCTGGTCGGCGTGGCTCGCGGGACCACTTCGAGGCCTGGGGATCGGCCTCTCCAGCGGAGGCTTTCAGACGCTCGTGTTGATCATGTGCGCGAGCTATCTGCTCGTGCTGCTCGTCGCTCGGCGGCTACCGATCGCGGCGCTCGCCGCCGCGATCGTGCTCGCGGACGCGATCGTGGCGCTCGGGCCGCCGCTGATCTCCCAGGACGTGTTCGGCTACCTGGCCTTCGCGCGATTGGGGGTCCTGCACGGACTCGATCCGTATACGCACATCGCCGCCGAAGCGCCCACCGACGCTGTGTTCCACTTCATCGGCTGGCCCTTCCAAAACTCGCCCTACGGGCCGTTGTTCACGCTTCTCAGCTACGCGCTGGTGCCGCTCGGACCGGCGGGGGCGCTGTGGGCATTCAAGGCGATCGCAGTCCTCGCGAGCCTTGGAGCGGTGGCATTGACCGCTCGCGCGGCGAGCCGACTCGGCCAGTCACCTAATTGGGCGGCTGCGTTCGTGGGCCTGAACCCGGTGCTCGTGCTGCTGGCGGTCGCGGGGGCACACAACGACACGCTGGTGATGCTCGCGTTGGCGGCGGCGCTGGCGCTCACAGCGAGGGTCCGAGCGACGAGCTCCGACATGCGCGCCGGCGCGGCAGCACTGGCCGCGGGCGTCGGCATCAAGGTCACGGCGGGCCTGGTGCTGCCGTTCCTCGTGCTCGCGCCATCCCGACCGCGCGAGCGCGTGCGGCTGGCGCTCGCGGCGTGCGCCGCGCTGCTGGCGCTCGCGCTGGTGGGGCTGCTCGGTTTCGGCGTACACACCTTCGGCTTCGTGGGCGCGGTCGGCGAGCAGCAGCAGCTCGTGGCCTCGCACAGCATCCCCGCCGAGACCGCACGCCTGGTGGGGCTGAGCGGGACGCCCAGCTGGTGGCGTCACGCGTTCCTGGGTGGCTTCCTGGCGGTACTCGCGTTTGCGCTGTGGCGCACGGCGCGCGGCGCGGACTGGCGCGTGGCCGCCGGCTGGTGCACGATCGCGCTGCTCGTGTCGACCGCGTGGCTGCTGCCGTGGTATGCGATCTGGGTGCTGCCGCTAGCGGCCGTCAGCGGCGATCGGCGCCTGCGCGCCGCCACGCTCCTGCTTTGCGCCTACGCCATCCTCATCCACCTGCCGCTTGCCGATCCGCTGCTCAGCCCCCCCGCCGTCCACCTCGCCGGTGGCGTGCACGTCGCCGTCCCCCACTTCGGACACCGCTTGGAACTCGCCGGTTTCCAGGCGCTTGACCACATCAAGGTCGATCTCCGATGGTGAGGCCTCGGGGCGCAGACGTCGCAGGCGAATCGCGTCCAGGCGCCGGAACTTGAGGATCTCGAGCACGTAGACGAGGTACACGCTGGCGGCGACCACGAGCAGCCCGATCGCGAGCATTACGAGCGTCCAGCCGGTGTTGTAGTGCCCTTTGTGGTCGCTGTAGGGGACGAAGCGCAGCGCCAGCGCGGTGCCCGCCAGCAGCAGCGTCCATGCGTACAGGTAGGCGATCGTGCGGCGGCTGGAAAAGCCGATGCGCGCCATGCGATGGTGGAAGTGCTCGCTGTCGGGTCGGTAGATCGGCTGCCTGTACTTCAGGCGCTTGAGCACCACGAAGGTCGTGTCGAGAAACGGCACGGCGAGCAGGATCAGCGGCAGCACGAACGACACCACCGCCTCGGTCTTGACGGCGGCCTCGACTGTGATCACGCCCATCAGCAGGCCGAGCAGGTTCGCGCCGCAGTCGCCCATGAAGCTCGACGCCGGCGGGAAGTTGTAGAGCAGGAAGCCGAGCGCGGCGCCGGCGGTCAACGCCGCCAGGACCCCGGGTTCCTGGCGGCCGAGGTCGAACGCGATCACCGCCATCGCGGCGGCGATGATCGCGCACACCCCCGCCGCCAGCCCGTCGACGCCGTCGGAGAAGTTGACGACGTTCATCATCACCACGAGGCCGATCACCGTCAGCACCGGGCCGGCGTCCGCGGGGCCGGTGTTGGGGAACGACAGGTGGCCCATGAAGGGCAGCGTGATCGCCTTCACCGCGACGCCGAAGTGCACGACGATCACGGCGGCCAGCACCTGGCCGAGCAGCTTGAGCGCCGGGTGCAAGTCGAAGCGGTCGTCCAGCGCGCCGACCAGCGTGATCACGGCCGCGGCGATCAGCACGCCTTGCCACAGATGCGGCTGGTGTTCCCTGGCGTAGCCGGCGGGCAGCCAGATCAAACCGGCGAGCAGCACGCCCGCGAAGATCGCCAGTCCGCCGAGCAGCGGCGTTGGGCGCTCGGACAGGCCCCGCTCGCGCGGTTCGTCGATCGCGCCGACGAACCTCGCGAAGCGCATCGTGAGGGGCGTCAGCAGCGCGGTGACGACCGCGGCGGCCAGGAGTGCGTAAAGCGCGTCGAGCTCGGTTGGATGCACCATCGGCTCGTGCACAGCATCGCAGGCCGGGAGGTCGGCGAGCGCCGCGGCTTACACCTGCGCGGTGGCGGCGAGCTGCTCGTAGAGCGGGTAGCGCTCCACGATCGCGGCCACGCGTTCTGCCAGCTCCTCGACCCGTGACTCGTATTCCGGGGTCAGCGCGACCGCGAGGACCCGCCCGACCTCCTCGAAATCTTCCTGCTGCAGCCCGCGGGTCGCCAGTGCCGGCGTGCCGATGCGCAGGCCCGATGCCTCGATCGGCGGCCGCGGGTCGAACGGCACGGCGTTGCGGTTGACGGTGATCTGGATCTCGTGCAGCCGGTCCTCCGCCTGCCTGCCGGTGAGCGCGGGCTCGCTGTCGCGGAGGTCTACGAGAATCAGGTGCACGTCGGTACCGCCGGTGAGCACATCGACGCCGTGGGTGGGTGGGCTCGAATCCAACAGCTCCTTCGCAAGCGCCCTCGCACCCTCGACGGTGCGGCGTTGGCGCTCGGCGAACAGATCGCTCGCCGCGATCTTGAAGGCGACTGCCTTGGCGGCGATCACGTGCTCGAGCGGGCCGCCCTGCTGGCCGGGGAACACCGCGGAGTCGATCTTCTTGGCGAGCTCCTGCTTGCACAGGATCACGCCCGCCCGTGGCCCGCCGAGCGTCTTGTGCGTGGTCGTCGTGACTACGTCGGCGCCGTACTCGACCGGGTTGGGATGCAGGCCCGCTGCGACAAGACCGGCGAAGTGCGCCATGTCGACCATCAGCAGTGCGCCGACCTCGTCGGCGATCTCCCTGAAGCGGGCGAAGTCGAGCTCGCGCGGATACGCGGACCAGCCCGCGAGCAGCAGCTTCGGCCGGCGCTCGCGCGCGATGCGTGCGAGCGCGTCCATGTCGATCAGGCTCGTCTCGCGGTCGACCTCGTAGGCGGCGATGTCGTACAGGCGTCCGGACACGTTGATCTTCATGCCGTGGCTGAGGTGACCGCCGTGCGCGAGCGACATGCCCATGATCGTGTCGCCGGGCGCGAGCAGCGCGTGATAGACGGCGGCGTTGGCCTGCGAGCCGGAGTGCGGCTGCACGTTGGCGTGCTCGGCTCCGAACAGCTCCTTGGCGCGGTCGATCGCAAGCTGCTCGCCGACGTCCACCCACTCGCAGCCCCCGTAGTAGCGGCGACCGGGATAACCCTCGGCGTACTTGTTGGTGAGCACCGATCCCTGGCACTCGAGCACTGCGCGCGGGACGAAGTTCTCCGACGCGATCATCTCGAGCGTGCTCTGCTCGCGCTCGAGCTCGCCGCGCAGCACCTCGGCGATCTCGGGATCGACCTCGGCCAGAGGACGGTTGAAGTAATCGGGGCTCAGCTCGGACACGGCGCTCTCCTTGGACGACGTGAGGACTTTGGTGCCCAGGCGCGCGGCGGATGTGCTGGCCGCTCCCCGGTGGTCGCTTCCACCTCAGGCGCCAGTCGCGGCAGCGACTTCGAGGCTAGCACTCAGACCAGCGAGGTGAGCGACTCACGCACGGCGCTGCGCGCCAGCGCGCCCTCACGCAGCACGTGCCAGCGCCGGTATGCGCTGTAGTCGCGCAGATCGATCACGGTGGATGGCGTGCCCGGGAGCTCGCCGCCGTCGAGCACGAGATCGGCGCCGTCGCGGATGCTCTTGGGGACCTGCTCGAGCGTGCGGGCGTCCGGCTGGCCGACTGAGGTTGGCGCTCGACTGCATCACCGGCTTCACGCTCGCGGAGAGCGCGCGCAGGCGCTCGGGCAGCTGCGGGACGCGCAGGCCGAGCGTCGCCGGATCGATCCTGCACGCGGGCTCGAAGCGACGTGCGGGGTTGGACAGCAGCACCGTCACAGGCCCGGGCAGCAGCACCGTGAGCGCGGCGCGCTCGTCGTGGTCCAGCTCGCCGAGTGTCTCGAGCGCGGGCTCGATCGCAAAGAACATGACCGCCGCCGGGCGCGCCGCCGGGCGACCCTTGAGCGCGTACAGGCGTCTCGCGGCGCGCTCGTCGCCGGGGTCGCAGCAGACCCCGTAGACGGTATCCGTGGGGAAAACCGCGACGCCGCCGCCGGACACGCACTCCTCCAGGCGCCGCGCGTCGTGCTCGGTGAGCTTCTGCTGCTCGTCGGTGTTCGCAGTCATTCCCTGTGCCGCTCCGCGAAGACCACGCGCTGGATCCGCGCGAGGTCACGTTCAAACCGTATCGCGTCGAAGCCGGCGGCGCGGGTCAACTCGGCGACCGGTTGAGCTTGGCCGGCACCGACCTCGAGGCCCAGGAAGCGCACGTCGGGCAGCTCGGCCAGCTGGTCCAGGAGCACGCGGATCACGCTGAGACCGTCGGGGCCCGCGAACAGCGCCCCCGCGGGCTCGTGTCGAACGATCTCCGGCGCCAGCGCCGCGCGCGCGGACTCCGCGACGTATGGCGGGTTCGCAAGGATCGCGTCGAACTCGCCGACGTCGGTAAGCAGGTCCGCGTGCAGCCACCGCACATCCAGCCCGAGCGCCTGCGCATTGGCCTCTGCCAGCTCGAGCGCGGCGGCGCTGATGTCGCTGCCGCTCACCTGCAGGTCTGGTCGCTCGTCCTTCAGCGCGAGGGCCACCGCGCCGCTGCCGGTGCCGACGTCGAGCACGCGCGCGCCGGCCGGCAGCCCAAGACCAACCTCGACCAGCAGCTCAGTCTCGGGGCGCGGCACCAGCACGCGCGGGTCAACCGCCAGCTCCAGACGGCGAAAGCCGCGGTGCCCGACGATGTAGGCGACCGGCTCGCGCCCCACCGCGCGGCGACGTACCGCATCCTGGAAGGGGCGGACCGCGGGCCCGGCGACGAGCGCGTCGGGGTCGAGGAGCAGCTGCTCACGCCCCACGTCGAGGGCGTGCGCGAGTAGTAGTTCGGCGTCCAGGCGAGGCGTTTCGCAGCCCGCGGCCGCGATCGCGGTGATCGCGCTGTCCAGCGCGTCGCGAACGGGAGTGCCGGCGTTCGACGGAGCGTGCATCAGTGGCTCACCGCCGGCTATTCCAGCGCCTGCGCCTGCAGCCGCCGGCGCTTCTCGTCTGACTGCAGCGCGTCCGTCAGCTCCTCCAGCTCACCTTCGAGCACCTGGTCGAGGTTGTGCACGGTGAGCTTGATGCGATGGTCGGTCACGCGCCGCTCTCCGTAGTTGTAGGTGCGGATCTTCTCCGCGCGATCGCCAGTACCGACCTGCGAGCGTCGGTCGGCGGCCAGCTCGGCCTGCTGCACGGCGAGCGCGCGCTCGTACAGTCGCGCGCGCAGGACGCGCAGCGCCTTCTCGCGGTTCTGCAACTGCGACTTCTCGTCCTGCATCGAGACCACGATTCCGGACGGCTTGTGCGTGATGCGAACCGCCGAGTCGGTGGTGTTGACCGACTGGCCACCCGGTCCGGAGGAGCGATACACGTCGATCTGCAGGTCGTTGGGGTCGATCTGGACGTCCACGTCCTCGGCCTCCGGCAGCACGGCAACGGTCGCCGTAGAGGTGTGAATCCGGCCCTGGGACTCGGTTTGAGGCACGCGCTGGACGCGGTGCGTGCCGCCCTCGTACTTGAACACCGAGTACGCGCCGGGCGGGCGGGAAGTCTTGATCGCGAACGTGTACTTGCCGTCGCCGACGTCCAGCTGCTCGACCTCCCAGCCGCGGCGCTCAGCGTAGCGCGCGAGCATCCGATAGACGTCGCCCGCCCACAGGCCGGCCTCCTCGCCGCCGGCGCCGCCCTGGATTTCGACGATCACGCTCTTGTCGTCGTTGGGGTCAGGCTCGACCATCGCCAGACGGATCTGCTCCTCGAGCTCCTCGATTCGCCGGCGCGCCGCGCCGAGCTCCTCGCGCATCTCCGCGTCCTCGCCCATCTCAGAAAGCAGCTCCTCGGCCCCGGCGGCGTCGTCCTGTGCCAGGCGCCATTGCTTCGCAAGCTTCGCCGCGGGCTCGAGCTGGCTGTAGGCGCGACCGACTTCGGCGTAGCGCTCCCTGTCGGAGATCACCTCAGGGTCGGTCATCTGGGCGCCGAGCTCGGCGAAGCGCGACTCGATCTGGTTGACGAGCTCTTCGATCATCGGGGCTGAGTGTAGGCGCGGGGGCGTCCAGCGGGCCGAGCCGTGCTGCGGCCGCCGCCGGGCCGCAGTCGCTACGTCCGGCCGCACGTGTCGCTTGGCTCAGCCGCGACGGCGTGTGGCGAGACCGAGCCTGACTTCGACGGCTGCTTCGCTTGCGAGCATCCTGCCGTGCCCCGGGCTCTGACTCCGGACCACGAGCGCACCGCGACGCCCGTGCGAGCGGCTCACCTTGCCGAGTGTGCAATGCGCTGCGTGCAGGGAACGGCGCGCAGCCGCAAGCGACTCGTCCGCGAGTGACGGCACAAGCTTGTCGACCGGCGCCGGTTCGGTCGCGCCGGGCCCGACACCGACTCCACCTGGCAGATGTTCTCCTTCGCCAATACCGACGGCGGAGATACCTCCGGATACCTGTTCCAGACTCCAGGCTCCACTGGACACGACCGGACCGGCGAACGTCCACACGGCCGCGACCGCGACCAGCAAGCCTACCGTCAGCCGGATGCGCATCGCAGGACCGCACCAGCACTTGGAATACAGCGGTCGATCGTGGGAAGCCGAGGCTCCGCAGCACCTGCGCTCAGGCCGCCACGCGGCTCGAAGCGGCCAGCTCGAGCAGCTCGTCGAGCGTCGCGGACAGCGCCTCGACAGCGTCGCGCTCGAGCGGCAGGCCGTCGACCCCCAGCGACTCGTCTGCCTGCGGCACCGGCAGCTCGCGGTCGACGACGCGTGCCCCGATCGTGGCGAGCACCTTGCGCAGCTCCGCCTGCGCCCACACCGCGCCGAACAGGCCGGTGCTGGCGCCGATGACAGCCACCGGCTTACTCCGCAGCGGCGTGGTCGCGATCGGACGCGAGACCCAGTCGAGCGCGTTCTTGAGCGCTCCCGGGATCGATCCGTTGTACTCCGGAGTGGCGATCAGGAGAGCGTCCGCGTCGGCGATCGCAGCCGACAGCGCGGCGACCGCAGCGACGCCCTGCTGCTCGTCGTCCTCGCTGTAGGGCGGGATCGCGCCGAGCTGGTCGAACAGCACCAGCTCGACGCCGGAGGGCAGCAGTGAGCGCGCGCCTTGCAGCAGGCGCGTGTTGTGGGAGTCGCGGCGCAGGCTGCCCGACAGGCCGAGAATTCTCATGGCGCTAGGCCTCCCGCACGAGCTCGAGCGAGACGTCCAGCTTGACGTCGTCGGCGACGGCGTAGCCGCCTTTGGGAAGCTCGGCATTGAAGTCGAGGCCATAGTCACGGCGATCGACGATCGCCTCGAGCTCGACTCCGAGCTTGTCGTTTCCAGCGAGGTCGGTGTGCGGGCCCGAGATGCTGCCGCGAGCGGTCACCCGGCGGGTGTTGCCCTTGATCGTCAGCTCGCCCTCGACCTCCAGCTCACCCTGCTCGCTGACGTTGATCGCGCTCGGAGACGAACCCGATCTCGGGATAACGGTCGGTGTCGAAGAAGTCCGGGGCGCGTAGGTGCGCGGCGAGGTTCTCGTCCTTGACGACGATCGAGTCGGCGCGGACGCTGCCGCGTAGCGCCGGCTGTCCGTTCTCGCCGACGGTCAGCGAGCCGTCGTACTCCTCGAAGTGCGCGCGAAACGTCGCGACGACCATGTGTTTGACAGCGAAGCCCACGTGTGAGTGAACCTTGTCGATGCTCCAGGTGCCTGTTGCGAGCGGCTGGGTGGCGGTGGTGCTCATATCTGCTCCTTCGTAGCGTTTCGGACCGCAGTCCACTTAGGCTGGGAGCGTAGCACATAATCGGACCGCAGTCCATTTAGTATCATGAGGCGCATGGACAAGGCACTTCCAGTGACGGCGCACACCGATGAGCACTCGGCGCTGGTGGAGCTGCCGCTGATCGAGGCCAGCCCGGTCGAGCGGGCCGATGCCGCACGCAACCGCGCGCGCATCCTGTGCACCGCCGAACGCCTGTTCGCGGAGCGCGGCGCGGGGTGCGTGTCGATGGACGAGGTCGCCGAGGCGGCAGGGGTCGGCAAGGGCACGCTGTTCCGCCGCTTCGGCTCGCGCGCGGCGCTCGCGCTTGCCGTCCTGAGCGAGCACGAGCGCGCGTTTCAGGAACAGCTCATCCGCGGCGAGCCTCCTGTCGGCCCGGGCGCCCCCGCGCTGGAGCGCCTGATCGCGTTCGGCCACGCGGTGCTCGAGCGCCTTGACACCCACGCGGAACTGCTGTTCGCGGCGGAGGGCGGAGGCGCGCGCTTCGGCGCGCCGCCATACGCCGTGTACCGGCTGCACATGGCATTGCTGCTGGACGAGCTTGACCCAAGCTGCGACGCCGAGTTCCTCGCGGAGTCGCTGCTCGCCACCCTCGGCGCGGACTTCTTCCTGTACATGCGCGACGTGCGCGAGATGCCGCTGGAGCGGCTGAAGACCGGCTGGGAGAAGCTCGTGCGCGGGACCGTCGGCGCCGCGGCTGGCGCCCGCTGAGCCTCGGCCTACGCGACGACCTCGACGCCGAGGAGGTCTGCGGCGGAGAGCTGGCCGGGCGTCTCGCGCTCGAGCACCGCCTGCAGCGCAGCGATCGCGACCTCGAGCTGCTCGAGATCGGGCTCGCGCGTGGTCAGCAGCTGCAGCTTGAGACCCGGCCACATCACCGCCCGCACCCACTTTCTGCTGCGGTTGCGCCCCGCGAACTTGATCAGCTCGAAGGAGATCCCCGCGATCAGGGGTACGCCGAGCACGCGGGTGGCCATCAGCCAGTACCACGCAGGCAGCCCGATCGGCGCGAACACGAAGATTGCGACGACCATCACAACGAGCAGGAAGCTCGTGCCACAGCGCGGGTGCAGGCGCGAGAAGCGCTGGGCGTTGGGCGGCGTCAGCGGGAGACCGGCCTCGTAGCAGGAGATCGTCTTGTGCTCGGCGCCGTGGTACTCGAACACACGGCGCAGGTCGCGCACGCGTGAGAGCGCGTACAGGTAGCCCAGGAAGAGGCCGGTGCGGATCAAGCCCTCGACCACCCAGAACAGCACCGAGGAGTCGCCGAGCTGACCCTTGATCAGGCTCGTCAAGCCGACGGGCAGTAGGAAGAACAGCCCGATCGCCAGCACGACCGCGAACACGATCGTTCCCACCCACACCACGCGCGGGATCTCCTGCGCCTCGTTCGCGGCGCCGTCGACATCGTGGTTCTCGCCCTCGCCGTCCAGACTCTCGCCCTTGCGCTCCTCCGGCGGCAGCTGGGCGTTCGCCGCGATCTCGAGCGCGCGGAAGCCGATGACCATCGATCCCCCGAGCGCGACGACGCCGCGCACGATCGGCAGGCGCAGCACCCGATGGCGTCGCATCGCCGACTCGAGCAGATACGTCGTGACCTGGATCTCGCCCTTGGCGCCGTCCTCGGCCGCGCGCTCGTCATCGTGCAGCTGCTCGGCCGTGGGCTTGCGTACGGCCACGGCCCAGTTGGCGACGCCGCGCATCATCACGCCCTCGATGACAGCCTGCCCACCCACCGGCGCATCGCGTTGAGCGCTCAGCTCGCCGTCGGCCTCGAGCAGTGCTGACGGCGCCGCGGGGTCAGCCACGGCACCTGCCATGGGACTACTGAGCGGACCGAGCTTGGTGCAGGCGGCCTTTTGCGACCCTGCGCTGGAAGCGCTCGACCCGGCCACCGGTGTCCATCAGCTTCTGCCTGCCCGTGTAGAACGGGTGGCAGTTGGAGCACACCTCGACGTGCAGCTCATCCTGGGTCGCGCGCGTGATGAACTCGTTGCCGCACGTGCAGCGCACGTGCGCCCGGCCGTAGTTGGGGTGAATGTCTGCCTTCATCGTCGCTCGATTCTAGCGGGCCACGCGACCGGCGCCGTGATCACGACGCCGCGCCGCTGGCGCCCGCGCCGGCGGCGGCTGTGGCGGTGGAGGTGGAGGTGGAGGTGGAGGTGCCGGAGGCGGTGCTCGACGGCGGGGCCGGCTGTTCGCAGACCGCCGTGGCCAGCTCCTCGGCCTTGATCGCGCGACCCTTGGCGTTCACCCAGCGGAAGTGAACGACGCCGCGGTAGACCGCCGGCGCCGACAGGTTCGAGACCTGCTGGATGTGCGTGAAGACCTTTACGCCCGGGGCCGAGCCGCGCCACACGCCCAGAGCAGGGTCAGCGACCGTCCGGTACTGCAGTTCGCCGGGGATCCGCTCCTGGAGCTCGACGCGCATCTGCATGCGCGCGGTCCCGGCAATCGCGGTCATTTCACCCGCAAAGGTCGCGGATCGTTCGGTCTGGGGGATCGTCGCGGTGGCGCACTGGGTGAGCGTCGCCGAGGCGATCGGCTTGGCGGTCGACGTGCCGCTCTCGCCGTCCACGCCGCCGGTGCCCGGCGCGGCGGTCGGCGCGACGGTGGCAGGTAGCGCGACCGCGGCCGTCGCTCCAAGCGCTGGCGAGGACAGCGCCAGCAACGCCATCGCGGCGACGAGCACGAGCCCGATGACCGTGCGTCGAGGGGCAGCACACGCGTCACATCTGTTCAAAGGCATCGCTCTCATCGCCTCTCGTAACACCCGAAGCGAGCGCTCGTTTCGCCGCGCCCCGCATCCGAGCGCTGCGCGAATGTCTCCCACCCGCGCGAGCGAGACACTCAGGTGATCTGGTAAAGCGGCCCGTCGCCGCCCTCGGGGGTCGTCAGGCGACCACCCTTGGCGGTGATCGCGCCGCACTGCACGCAGTTGGTGTAGTTGACGATCACGTCGACCTCACCATGCTCGGGCGCATCGTCGGGAATCTCGTAGACGCCCGCCGGACACATCCAACGCCACGTCTCGGCGACCTCGCGGGGGACGTGTTTGCGCACCCGGATGTGGTTGGGCGCATCGTCGCGCGTGGCGTTGCCCGTGATGAACACCGAGGAGAGCTTGTCGAAGGTGTATTTGCCGTCGGGCTTGGGATAGCTGTCCTTGGTCTTTCCGATGAACATCCGCTGCTCGTCGTTGCGGTGCCAGGACAGCCGACCCGGGGGGAGCTTGCCTTTGGTGGCGATCGCGAGGTTCACCAGCGGCGCGCCGAGCACGAAGCCTTTCTGGAACGGCTGGCGCGTGTTGCGCTCCTGGTAGAGCTCCTTGCCGACTGAGGAGTCTTCGATCGCCTGTTCGTAGGAGTCGAACGTGCTCTCGCCGCGCACGAGCGCCGCGTAGATGGACTCGGCGGCGAGCTTGCCGGACATGATGCTGTGGTGCACGCCCTTCAGCGCGACGGTGTCGACCATGCCGGCGGCGTCGCCGACGATCACCGCTCCGGGCATCGAGAGCTTGGGCATCGACCAGTAGCCGCCGCCGGGCAGCGCCTTCGCGCCCCAGGCGACGCGCTCGCCGCCCTCGAGGATGCCTTTGACGAGCGGGTGCATCTTGAACAGCTGCAGCAGATCGTGGGCGGAGGTGGTGGCGTCGGCGTACTCGAGGTCGATGACGAAGCCGATGCTGACGAGGTCGTCACCGGTCTTCTCGTCCTTCATCGGATACAGCCACGTGCCGCCGATCTGCCCGTACTTGGCGGACAGCTTCAGCGGCCACGGACCGATCGTGTGGATCACACGGTCCAGCGGCTTGGGAACCTTCCAGACCTCCTTGACGCCGAGCTCCCAAACCTGCGGTTCGCGGCCGTCGCCGAGGTCGAACTCCTTGATCGCAGCGCCGGTGATGTGGCCCCAGCAGCCCTCGGCGAGCACCGTCGCGTGCGCCTTGATGTCGGTGCCCGGCTCGAAGTTTCCCAGCGGCTCACCGTCCTTGCCGCGGCCCTTGTCGCCCGAGCGCACGCCCAATACACGCCGCCCGCCCGGGCCATCACTAACGATCAGCTGCGTGGCGGAGGTCTCGGTGAGGACGTACGCGCCGCCCTCCTCGGCCTGGCGCTGCTGGAAGCGCGCCATGGCGGAGACGGAGATGACCTCGTTGCCGTGGTTCTTGAAGTTGGGAGGCGTCGGGATGCGCAGCTTGGTCTTGGCGCTGGGCATCATGTACACGGCCTCCTTGGTGACTTCGCCGTAGGCGAAGCCCTCCTTGCGCCAGTCCTCGCGTGAGACGTCGGGGAACAGCTCCTGCAGCGGCCCCGGGCGCATGACCGCACCGGACAGGTTGTGTCCGCCGCAGGTCTTGGCCTTCTCGATCACCGCGACGGGCACTTCGCCGAGGCGCTCCGTCGTCTCCGGATCATCTGCGAGCAGCTGCAGCAGGCGGTTGGCGCACGCCAACCCGGCGGTGCCGCCGCCGACGATCGCGACACCGACCTCGATCAGCTCGTCCTCGGCGTCGAGGCCGCGCTTGACGAACTCCTTGCGCGAGTCGACCGGCGGGGGGAAGGCCGCGGGTGCGACCCTCCCGTTGCTCGAGCCTTTGTGGCCGGACATGTCAGCTGCCCTTCTTGGCCTTCACAGCCTCGGTCAGCTTCGGCAGGATCTTGTTGAGGTCGCCGACGATCCCGAGGTCTGAGAATTCGAAGATCGGCGCGTTGGCGTCCTTGTTGATCGCGACGATGTTCTCCGAGCTCTGCATGCCGACCTTGTGCTGGATCGCGCCGGAGATACCCGCCGCGAGGTACAGCTTCGGCGAGACGGTCTTGCCTGTCTGCCCGATCTGCGCCGCGTAGGGGTACCAGCCGGCATCGACGACAGCGCGGGTGGCGGCGACCGCTGCGTTGCCGCCGAACGCCGCCGCGAGGTCCTCGGCGAGCTGGAAGCCCTCTGCCTTGCCGAGACCGCGACCGCCGGCCACGAGGATGTCGGCGCCCTCGATGTCGACGTCAGCGCCACGCTGTTCGCCGCGCACGAGCATCGTCGCCTGCTGCGCCTGCGCGGACAGCTCGAAGTCGAGCTTCTCGACGGGCGCGTCGGCGCCGCCGGTGTCTCTGATCTCGAACGCGTTCAGGCGTCCGATCACGATGCCGACGTCAGAGCGGTATTTGACTTCGGAGATCGAGGAGTCGCCGAGGATCGGACGCTCGGCGATCAGCTCGCCGTTCTCTGCACGTACGTTCGTGACCTCCATGACCACGCCGGCACCGAGCCTCGCCGCCAGGCCAGCGCCGATCTCGAAGCCGAGCAGGCCGCCGCCGAACAGCGCGTAGGAGTAGCCGCCGCCCGTGATCGCCGCGCCCATCGCGTCGACGAGCGGCTGTGCGAGGCCCTCGGGGCCCTCCGCCACGAGCACCTTCTTGGCTCCGTATTTGCCGAGCGACGCGGCCAGCTCCTGTGGCACGTTCTCACCGAGCAGGATCGCGTGCGCCTCGCCGCCCAGCTCCGCGGCGAGCTTGGCCCCCTCGGACACGGCGCCGAGCGAGTTCTTGTTGATCGCGCCGTCGTAGTGCAGCGCGTAGACCAGGATGTTGGACATTTCAGATCAGCTTCCTCTCGTCGAGCCATGCGACGATTTTCTCGACGGTCTCGCCGGTGTCCTCGTCCTCGATGATCTCGCCTGCGGCCTTCGCCGGCGGCGCCTTCGCGGCGACCCACTGCGCGGCGGAGTTATCGCCCCCGACTTTCGAGGCGTCGATCTCGACATCGCCGGCGGTCACCGTGTCCAGCGGCTTCTTCTTGGCGCCCATGATCGCCTTCAGCGACGGGTAGCGCGGCTCGTTGATGGCGTCCCCAACGGAGATCACCGCGGGCAGCTTGATCTGGACTGTGTCGTATCCGTACTCCGCCTGGCGCTCGCAGCGCAGCGCCTCTGAGTCGACGTCCATCTTGATGACCTGCGTCAGCGACGGCATGCCCAGGTGCTCGGCGACGACCGCACCGATCGTGTAGCACTCGCCGTCGTCGGACTGCTGTCCGAGCAGCACCAGGTCGGGGCTCTCGCGCTGCAGCGTCTTGGCGAGCGCGTAGCCCGTGGCCGCCACGTCAGAGCCGGCAACGACGGGGTCCGAGAGATGGACCGACCGATCGGCGCCGAGCGAAACCGCCTTGTGCAGCGCGCGCACGGCGCTGTCGGGGCCCATGGTGACGGCGACGATCTCCTCGACCGGCACCGCACCGCCCTCTTTGATCTGCATCGCCGCCTCGATGGCGTGCGTGTCATACGGATTCAGGTTCTTCTCGCCGCTGCGGTCCATGCGCCCCGTCGAGGGATCGATTCGCTTCTCGACGGCGGCGTCCGGGACCTCCTTCACCAGGACGCATATCTTCATTCTCAGGCAACTCCTTGGGGTATGAGTGACGCCCATCCTACCTGTTCGAGCGGTTGACTGACGAGTCAATCGGTCTGAGGGCAGCGCGCTAGCGACTGACCACCGCGCCGCGGATGAAATCGACGATCGCCTGCGTCGGCGCGCCCGGGGTGAACACCTCGGAGACGCCGAGGCGCTTGAGCTCGGGGATGTCGTCGGCGGGGATCGTGCCGCCGACGGTGATCACCACATCCTCGACCCCCTGCTCGTGCAGCAGCTCGACGACACGCGGCACGAGCGTCATGTGGGCACCAGAGAGGATCGACAGGCCGACGGCATCGGCATCCTCTTGGATCACCGTCTCCACGATCTGTTCGGGGGTCTGGTGCAGTCCCGTGTAGATCACCTCCATGCCGGCGTCGCGCAGCGCGCGCGCGATGATCTTGGCGCCGCGGTCGTGGCCGTCGAGCCCGGGCTTGGCGACGACCACGCGGATCTTGCTCTGGGTGGCCGGCCCGACGGGCGTCATCGGCGAAGCTTATGCGACGCGCGACGCGATCGCGCGGAGCGCGAGCCACCCGAGGGCAGGCGGAACGCACCGCCGGCTCGCCGTCCGGCGGCGGGCGGCGCGCCGCGCTCGAGCACCGCTCGGCCCAGCGACGCGAGCGCAGTGCCGGCGCCGAGCGCCGCAAGCACCTTCAGGCGCCTGCCGAGTCGGTCGAGCTCGATCACCTCCCAGCCTTCCTCGAGCGCGATCCGCCGGAGCGCGGCATCGGGATTGACGACAACGGCGTATCGCACGGCGCGCAGCATCGGCAGGTCAGACTCCGAGTCCGAATACGCGTAGGAGGCGGCCAGGTCGATGGCGTCGCGCTCGGCGACCTCGCGCATCGAGAGCACCTTGCCCTCGCGATAGTTGAACGGCCCCGCGGGCCGGCCGGTGTAGCGTCCGTCGACGATCTCAGAACGCGAGCCGAGGCCGCCGTCGAATGCGAGCACGCGCGCGAGCAGGTCGGCCATCTCCTGCGAGGCGGCTGTGAGGATGTACACCGGCACGCCCGCGTCCTGGTGCGCGTAGGCGCGCTCCAGCATCTGCGGGTACAGGCGCGGCAGCACCCCGGAGAGCACGCGCGGGGTCAAGCGCTCGAGATCGCGCACGCGCACGCCGGCGATCATCTCCCCCACCCGCTTGCGCACGTCGTCGGCGCGGTCGTCTGTGGAGCCGCGCAGACGGAAGCGCAGGTTCTCGTAGACGTCGCGCACGAGCCGCCCACGCGAGATCATCCCGGTCTCGTAGGCGGCGCGCGCGAAGAACACGCCCGAGGAACCCGCCATCAGGGTCTTGTCGAGGTCGAAGAACGCCGCACCGCGGGGTTGACCGTTCGACGATGCGACGGCGCCGTTCTCCTCGGCGGTCACCGCAAGCTGAGATGGCCGTGAGTCGAGCCGGACAAGGACGCAGAGAGCGTGGCGTGCTTCGCACGCGAGCGAACGAGGACGCCATCTGGCGAAGTGCTCACGGTCATCTCAGACCCTGAGGATCAGCGCGTCGCCCTGACCGCCGCCCGAGCAGATCGCTGCGCAGCCGAGACCTCCGCCGCGCCTGCGCAGCTCGAGCACGAGGCTGCCGAGAATGCGCGCGCCCGAGGCGCCGATCGGGTGGCCGAGCGCGACGGCGCCGCCGTTGACGTTGACGCGCTCCTCGTCGATGCCGAGCATGCGGATCGAGTTGAGCGTGACCGACGCGAACGCCTCGTTGATCTCCCACAGGTCGATGTCTCCGGGCTGCAGACCGGCCTTCTCGAGCGCCTTCTTGGCGGCGCTCGCGGGCGTGGTGGCGAGGTAGGCGAAGTCGTTGGCGCTCTGGGCGTGCGCGACGATCTCGGCGAGCACCTCCTTGCCGTTGGCGGCGGCCCACTCATCGGAGGACAGCACGAGGGCGCCGGCGCCGTCGTTCACCCCCGGCGAGTTCCCGGCGGTGTGCGAGCCTTCCTTGCCGACCAGTCCGGGCAGCGAGGCGAGCTTCTCGAGCGAGGTGTCACGGCGCGGGCCCTCGTCGATCTCGACCACGGTGCTCTGCTTGCGGCCGTTGATCGTCACGGGCACGATCTCCTCCGCCAGCCGGCCGTCATCGATCGCCGCGAGCGCGCGTTCGTGCGAGCGCAGCGCCCAGCGATCCATGTCGGCGCGTGTCATCTCGAGCTCGTCGCCGACCTCGGTGGCCTCCACGAACATCTGCTTGCCGGAGAACGGGTTGGTGAGACCGTCGTGGACCATCGCGTCGAGCATCGTGGCGTCGCCCATGCGGTAGCCGAAGCGCGCCTGCGGAAGCAGGTAAGGGGCCGCAGACATCGACTCCATGCCGCCGCCCACACCCACCTGTAGGTCGCCTGCGCGGATCGCCTGGTCGAGGATTACAGACGCGCGCAACCCCGATGCGCAGACCTTGTTGACGGTCTCGGACGAGACGTCCTTTGGCACCCCGCCCTTGATCTGGGCCTGGCGCGAGGGGATCTGCCCCTGGCCGGCCTGGAGCACCTGGCCCATGACGACGTGCTCGACCTGCTCGGGCTCGACACCGGCGCGCTCGAGCGCCGCGCTGATCGCCAGTCCGCCGAGCTCGGTGGCGTCAAGCGAAGACAGGCCGCCACCCATCTTGGCGATGGGGGTGCGCGCGGTGCCGAGGATCACGGTCTTGGACATGGAAGTGGCTCTGCTCCTGTGGGTCGTGAGTTAGGGACGCAAGAGCGAGAATGGTAGTGGACCGCTCGCCGAGCGCCGAGACGCTCACCGGCGCTGGCGCCCGTCGGCGCGGCTTCACTCGGGCCCGCGCTCACACGCGACTGCGCTACTTTGCCCGAGACGACGAATCGTTCGGAAGGTGGATATCGTGCGTGCGCATGGACGTATCGTCAATCGCCCGGACGGAGGACGCGACCGATGCCGACACGATCGCGATCGGCGTGTTCGAGGGTGACAGCAGCCCGCCCCAAGCCCCGGCTGAGGTCACTCAGCTGCTCGACTCGGGCGAGGCGCGCCGCTCCTTCGAGTCGCTGGCGCTGACACACGCCGAGGGCAGGCGCTGGCTGGTCGTGGGCCTCGGCTCGCGCGCCGCCTTCACGCCCGAGCGCGCGCGCGTGGCGGCATCCCTGACTGGGGCACGCGCGAGGGATGTCTCGACGCGCACGCTCTGCTGGGAGGTTCCCGGCGCCGACGGCGACGCGCGTTCGGTGGCGGCGACCGCGGCGGCGCTCGTGGAGGGCACGATCCTGGGCGACTACCGCTTCGATCAGTACAAGTCCAAGCCGCCCGGCGACGGCAGCGGTGAGGACGCGCCGCCCAAGCACCTCGAGCGACTGATCATCGCCGGCGCAGACGGACTCGAGGACACGGTGGCGCAGGCGGCGATCGTGGGCGCGGCGGTCAATCGCGCACGCGACCTCCAGAACCGTCCCGGCAACGACCTGACGCCGACGGCGCTTGGCGAGTACGCGACCGCGCTGGCGCGGGATCTCGAGGGGCTGTCGGTGGAGGTCGAGGGCGGTGACGGGATCCTCGCGCGCGGCATGGGCGCGTTCGCAGCGGTCGCGCAGGGCTCAGACCAGGAGCCGGCGCTGATCACGCTCAGATATGACGGGCGGGTGGGCGCCGAGTCTTCCGACGGCCCAACCCTCGGCTTCGTCGGCAAGGCGGTGACGTTCGACAGCGGCGGCATCTCGCTGAAGCCCGGGGCGAAAATGGCGGAGATGAAGTTCGACATGTCCGGGGGCGCAGCGGTGCTCGAGGCGGTCTCGGTGATCGCTCGCCTGCAGCTGCCCGTGCGCTTGGTGGCAGTGGTGGGCGCCACGGAGAACCTACCGAGCGGGCATGCGATCAAGCCGGGCGACATCGTGACGGCCGCGAACGGCAAGACGATCGAGATCAACAACACCGATGCCGAGGGCAGGCTGGTGCTGGCGGACTGCCTGTGGTATGCCGCGGCGCAGGGTGCCGAGCGGATCGTCGACCTGGCGACGCTGACGGGAGCGGTGATCGTCGCGCTCGGCTCGACCTACGCGGGACTGATGAGCAACGACGACGAGCTCGCGGCGCAGATCACGGCGGCGGGCGAGCTCACGGGCGAGATCGTGTGGCGACTGCCGCTGCACGAGGAGTACGACGAGCTCGTCAAGGGCAAATACGGCGACCTCGACAACGCGCCGGAAGCACGCAAGGCGGGCACGATCGTCGGCGGGGCCTTCCTGTCGAACTTCGTCGGCGACACGCCGTGGGCGCACCTCGACATCGCCGGGTCGGCATGGGATCTCGATCGCCCGTACGTCGGCAAGGGCGCGTCGGGGTACGCGGTGCGGCTGCTGGTCGAGCTCGCCCGCTCCTACGGCGACTAGAGCCGGCGGCCGTGCCTGCGCGCAAACGGCCTGCTCGCAGCTAAGGCGCCAGCGGCATCCGCCCCGGGACGTGCAGGCGAGATGTGACCGCCGCCCAGGCCGGGCCGCGCGGATCGATGTGCGCGCGGTGGCGCCCGGCCTCGCCGGAGATCTCCACGAGCTCGACCTCGCCGCCGGCCGCGCGCGCCGCACGCTCGTAGTTGCGGGCGAGCTCGATCGAGACGGTCTCGTCGCGTTGCCCGTGCACCAGCAGCGCCGGCATGCTCAGCGGCAGCAGGCACATCGGGTCACCCGCGCCGTAGCGCGCCGGGAGCTCCTCGGGTGAGCCTCCCATGAGCGCCCGCACGGCGCCGCCGCGCCAGCGAGCGTAGGCGCCGGCGAGGTCACACACGCCGGCCTGGGTGACCACGCGCGTGACCGCCACAGCGGCTGCGCCGGCGATGAAGCCGGGGGCGCCCTCGGGGAGCTTGTCGCGACCGGCCGCCCACAAAGCGAGGTGGCCGCCCGCCGAGTGCCCGATGATGGTGACCGCGTCGAGCGCAAGTGGCGTGGGGAGCTCGGCGAGGTGGTCGATCGCGGCGGCGACGTCCGCGAACGTGACGGGCCAGCCACCGCCGCCGCCGCCGACGCGGCGGTACTCGATGTTCCACACCGCCCAGCCGCGCCTTACGAGGTCGGTGGCGAGGCCGCGCATCACGATCCGTCCGTAGCGCGCCCTCCACGAGCCGCCGTGGATGAGCACGATCAGCGGGTACGGCCCAGGACCCGGCGGCAGGTGCAGGTCAGCGCGCTGCGAGCGATGGGGGCCGTAGCTGAAGGTGCGTCCGCGCCTGAGCATGTCGAGGATCAGACGCGTGCGAGCCACTGCGCACCAATCCTGACACACGGGCTAGGCATGCGAGAGGCGTCCTGCGGCGACCGTCGCGGCTACGAGCATCACCACGCCGTACACCCCCGGCACGGCGCCTGCGGCGGTGCCGAACGCCTGTGTGGCGAGCGCGGCCGCGACGGCGAAGTCGCGCATCGCGATCGTGAACGCTCCCAGGATCGCGCTCGTGCGGCCTCCGTCGAGACGACGCCACAGCCCGGCCAGGCACGCGCACACGATCAGGAATCCGACGCTCGCGAGCAGCGCGCCGCCGAGATGGTGAGCCCCGTGCGTGCCGCTGAGCGCCGCGTACACGAGCACGACGAGCGCGAAGCGCCCTAGCAGGTGCGCGGAGCCGACATGCACGTCGCTCCCGGACAGCCAGCCGATCGCCACGGGCCCGACGAGCGCCGGCAGCGGCGTCAGCGCGAGGGTCACGACGGCGCGCAGATGCTCGCGCAGGCGGCGCAGATCGGCAAAGGAGATCCCGAGGGCGGTCGCGAGTACGAGCAGTGCGAGCAGCAGGTCGGAGCGCGCTGCGAGCGCCCCCGAGGGCAACACGAGGCCGAACACCGTGGCGATCAGCGCCAGCGGTGTGAGCACACGGGGACCGGCGGCGAGCGCGCGCATTGTCGCGGAGCTCAGTTGCGCCATCGGCGACAGTATCGCCGCGTCGACGCTGGCGAAGGCATCGCTGCGCCGGGGCAGCCATATAGGCTCGAGCCATGGACGACCGCGGCTCGCACATCGGGCGCGGCGCCGAGCACACGGCGCGCCTGTTGATCTCCTGCCCCGACGGCCCTGGGATCGTCGCCGCGGTCTCGCGCTTCCTGTTCGAGCAGGGAGCCAACATCGTCAGCTCCGACCAACACTCGACCGACCCCGAGAACGGAAGCTTCTTCATGCGCTCCGCCTTCTTCCTGCCGGCGATCGAGCAGGACCGTGCATCCTTCGAGCAGGCGTTCGGCGCCCTCGCCGAGCGGTTCGCGATGCAGTGGCGAATCGCCTACGCACGCGACCGCCGGCGCGTTGCGCTGATGGCCTCGCGCGAGGACCACTGCCTGCTCGACCTGCTGTGGCGCAACCGCCGCGGCGAGCTCGACATGGATGTGATCTGCGTGATCTCCAACCACGAGGACGTCCGTGGCGAGGTCGACGCGCTGGACGTGCCGTTCGTTCACATCCCCGTCAGCCCGGACACCAAGCCCCAGGCTGAGCAGCGCGCGCTGGACGAGCTCGCGGGCCGCGCCGAGCTGCTCGTGCTCGCGCGCTACATGCAGATCCTCTCCGGCGACTTCCTCGCACGGATCGGCTGCCCTGTGATCAACATCCACCACTCGTTCCTGCCCGCGTTCGCCGGCGCGCAGCCCTACCGCCACGCCTACGAGCGCGGCGTCAAGCTGATCGGCGCGACCGCGCACTACGTCACCGAGCAGCTCGACGAGGGCCCGATCATCGAGCAGGACGTGCAGCGCGTCGGGCACGGCTACACGGTCTCCGACCTCGAGCGCGTGGGGCGCGACCTCGAGCGCATGGTGCTGGCGCGCGCGGTCCGCAGCGAGCTCGACGACCGCGTGCTCGTGCACGAGGGTCGCACGATCGTGTTCTGACGCTCCGCGGCAGCCCGGTCGGGTCGGGTCGGGTCGGCCGCCTGTCCGTCCGTCTGAGGACCCTGGCGTCGTTCTTACATTGCGTCCAAATGCAAACGCTGTCCAACCATGGCTATACAGGGTCTGCGACGGCACGGAAAGGCGGCCGCCAGCGCGCACCTGGACTCTGGGAGAATCCCCGCCGTGGACTTCGACCTGTCGCCCGACCACGAGCTGATCCGGCGTACGGTCAGGGAATTCGCCGAGGGCGAGGTCGCGCCGGTCGCCGAGGAGCTCGACCGCACGAAGTCGTTCCCATACGAGCTCGTCGCCAAGCTCGGTGCGCTGAACCTGATGGGCATCCCGTTCCCGGAGGAGTACGGCGGCGGCGGCGGCGACACGCTCGCGTACGCACTGGCGGTCGAGGAGCTCACGCGCGTGGACTCCTCGGTGGCGATCACGCTGTGCGCGCACACCTCGCTGGGCACCCAGCCGATCTACGTGTTCGGCTCAGAGGAGCAGAAGCGCGAATGGATGCCGCTGCTGTGCTCCGGCGAGCGCCTCGGCGCGTTCGGTCTGACCGAGCCGGAGGCGGGCTCGGACGCGGGCAACACGCGCACGCGCGCACGGCTCGACGGCGGCGAATGGGTGATCGACGGCGCCAAGCAGTTCATTACGAACGCCGGCACATCTATATCCGGAATCGTGTGCATCACGGCCGTCACCGGGGATGACGATCCCGCCCACCCCGGCTCGAAGGAGATCTCCAACGTGATCGTCGCCAACGGCACCGACGGCTACGAGCAGGGCAAGCCCTACCGCAAGATGGGCTGGAACGCGTCGGACACGCGCCCGCTGACGTTCACCGACTGCCGCGTGCCCGAGGCGAACCTGCTGGGGCCACGCGGCGCCGGCTTCAAGCAGTTCCTGCACATCCTCGACATCGGACGCATCGGCGTCGCCGCGATGGGCGTCGGGCTCGCCCAGGGCGCGCTGGACGAGGCGTTGAGGTACGCCAAGGAACGCAAGGCGTTCGGCTCCCCGATCTCCAAGTTCCAGGCGATCCAGGGCAAGCTCGCGGACATGTCCACCGAGATCGCCGCCGCGCGGCTGCTCGTGTACAAGGCCGCCCGCGAGAAGGACGCGAAGCGCAACTTCACGCTGACCGCCGCCCAGGCCAAGCTCAAGACCGGTCGCCTGGCGGTGCGCTGCGCCGAGGAGGCCGTGCAGATACACGGCGGCTACGGCTACATCGAGGAGTACCCCGTCTGTCGCTTCTACCGCGACGCGAAGATCCTCACGATCGGCGAGGGCACCGACGAGATTCAGCAGATGGTGATCGCCCGCGCGCTGGGCGCGTAGCGGGTCTCGATCACGAAGCAGCGGGCGTCAGGCGGCAGCAGCTCGGCGACGCAGCCCGCTTGGGCTCAGCCGATCAGGCGCTCGGCGCCGGCCTCGCGCTCGAGCAGCGTCGCCGCCGCGCTCGCCGGATCCAGCCGCCGCTGCACCACCTCCCCGAGCAGCCGCTGGAACTCAGCGTCCTCGTGCAGATCCTCCTCCAGGCGCCGGCGCATGCGCGCGGTCGCGATCGCCAGCACCTCGCTGCGCAGGTTGCGCGCGCGCCGCTCGTCGAGCTGGCCCGCCGCGAGGATGTGCGCGCGGTGCTCCTGCAGGCTCTGCACGAGCTCCTCGACGCCCTCGCCGCGGGCGGCCTCGGTCTTCACGATCGGCACTCGCCAGCGTCCGCGAGCTTCCTCGGGCGTGCGATCGAGGTTGGCGAGCGACAGCACCCCGCGGATCTCGCGAATCATCGTGTCGGTCAGCGGGTGGTCGGCCTTGTTGATCACGATCACGTCCGGGATCTCCATCACGCCGGCCTTCAGAGCCTGGATCGAGTCGCCCGAGCCCGGCATCAGCACGAGCACGATCGTGTCGGCGTGGTCGATGATGTCGATCTCGGCCTGCCCCACGCCGACGGTCTCCACGAACACATCCTGGCGCCCGGCCGCGTCCAGCAGCAACGCCGCCTGCAGCGCCGCCTCCGACAGGCCGCCGAGCGCGCCGCGGTTGGCCATCGAGCGGATGAACACGCCGGGGTCGAGGAAGTGCTCGGACAGGCGTATCCGGTCTCCCAGCAGAGCGCCGTGTGTGAACGGCGAGGACGGGTCCACCGACAGCACCCCCACCGTGCGCCCGGCCGCGCGCCGTGCCCTCGTCAGCGCGCCGATCAGCGTCGACTTGCCGACACCCGGCGGGCCGGTGAAGCCGACCACCTCCGCACGACCCGTGTGCGGGTAGACCTCCCGCACGAGCTCCCAGCCCTCGGGGCGGTTGTCCTCCACGAGCGTGATCGCGCGCGCCAGCGCGCGGCGGTCGCCGTCGAGCAGGCGCTGTGCAAGCGTGGGGTCGGGCATCGAGCGGGAATCATCGCAGGGGCCGGCGCGGGCGCCGACGCGTGGGGCGGTCCCATACGATTCGCGCTGCGATGGAGCTGGTGGCCGATCACGGTGAAGAGCAGACAGTCCCGACTCCCGCCGGCGATGCCGGGGAGGCGGTCCGCCGAGCGCCCGCGCCGCGTCGCGGAGGCCCGCTGACGGTGCTGCGCTTCATGCGCTCAAACCACATGCTCAGCCCCAGCTACGCGCTCCTGCTCGCTCGTTACGCGTTCTTGAAGCTGCGCTTCGGACGGCGCCTGCAGACCGACGGCATCTGCTTCATCTGTCCAGGCGTGAAGCTCGAGATCGGCCGCAATGCGACGCTCCGCATCGGCCGCTGGGCGTGGATCGGACACGCCTGCAAGATCCGCGTGCACGAGGGCGAGGTCAGCATCGGCGCGAAGACCGTCATCGGCCAGGAGTGCACGATCTCGGCCTTCCAGCACGTGTCGATCGGACGCGAGTGCATCGTCGCCGATCGCGTCATGCTGATCGACTTCGACCACGGAGCAGCCGAGGTCGAGCGTCCGGTCCGCCTGCAGGGCATCTACAAGCGCGACGTACGCGTCGGGCACAACGTCTGGATCGGCTACGGCGCGTGCATCCTGCGCGGCGTCACCGTCGGCGACAACGCCATCGTCGGCACCAGCTCGGTCCTTACCAAGCCGATGCCCGCGAACGCCGTCGTCGCCGGCTCACCCGCGCGCGTGGTCCGCATGCGCGAGGCTCCCCGCTCGATGCGCTGGCAGTGAGCCTCAAACCGGGGATGCGCCCCTAGGACGGCACCAGCAGATGGGCCGGGTCGGCATCGGCCGCGAGGTTGCGCAAGTCGCTCAAATCGGCGTCCGCGCCCGCAGCCAACGCCCTCGCCAGCGCGTGATGGTGAGCGTTGAAGCGCTCGTGAGCGTATGGCGAGGCGATGCCGCGCGAGACCATGAACGGCCAGTCGCTGGCCTGCAGCGCGAGGAGCTCGCGGACGGCAGCCGCTCCGGCGCGCCCGCCGGCGGCAAGCACCTGCAGCTCGGCGGCGCGCCCGGCGAAGGCCATCTCCGCCACAGCCGGCCCCGACCAGGTCGACAGGTCGCCGCCCTCGCCCCAGCTGCTCGGCGGCCACGCCTCGGCCGTGGTCGACGCACGCGGCCACTGATGACGCTCGAGCGCGTCGTCGAGGCGCACGAGCGTCAGACCCTGGCTCGCGCACTCCTCGACCACCGCCCTCAGCCACACCACGCCCTCGTACCACCAGTGCCCGAGCAGCTCGGTGTCGAGCGCGCACACGAGCAGCCCGCCACCCGGCAGCGACCCGTCCGCCGCCGACGCGCCGGCCTCTCGCAGGCGCGCCAGCGCGCGCCGCACGAAGTCGGCCGCATGCTCGCGCGCCAGTGCACACGCCGCCTCGTGATCGTACGCAGCGCCGTCGTTGTTCCACGGGGTGTGGTGGTGGACCGTGTGATGGTGGTAGTCGCGGTAGGTGCCGCTCGCCGGATAGCCTTGCGTCGCTCCAGACCAGGGAGATCGTGCTGCGGTCGATCGGCACGAGCAGCACCCCGGACTCGGTCACGACTGGACTCAGATGCTCGACGGCGCCGAGGCCGAAGCGGTCGGTCAGCTCCACGCACACGGCGCGCACGCCGGCAGTGTCGAGCACGCCGCCGAGCCAGGGAGCGTATGCGCACTCAGGCAGCCAGAAGCCGCCGCGCCATGACTCGCCGAAACGGCGGCGGTGAGCCGCGACACCGGTTCGGACCTGCAGGCGCACACCGGCGTCAGTGGCGAGCTGCGGCAGGATCGCGTGGGTGGATGACGAGGTCCACTGCGCGTGCGGCGCCAGCAACGCGAGCAGATCGCCGCCACGCATCCGCAGGCTCGCGAGCACGTGCTCGTAGTCGCTCCACGAGCGCTCTAGCTCGAGCGCGAGTGCCTCGTGGCCACCTGCGCGCAGCCCGGCGGCATCCTCCTCGTGGCTGTCACGGCGCACGCCTTCTACGAACGCGGCGAAGCGCTCGCCGATCCCGGCCGCTTCCAGCTGATCGCACAACACCGGGGTCAGTGACAGCGTCAGCGGGGCGCCCGCGTCGAGCAGCTCGAGCAGCGGCAGGTAGCAACCGGCGATCGCCTCCCACAGCCACTCCTCGCCAAACGGCCACGTGCCGAAGCCCTCGACGTACGGCATGTGCGTGTGCAGCACGATCGCCAGCGCGCCGCGATCGCGGCTCGACTTCACGGCCGGCACACTGCGATGAAGTCGAGAGCCCGGTCCATGTCGGCGTGGCCGGCGGCGCGCAGGCAGAAGTCGCAGGACGCGATCGCCGGCGTGAACCGGTCGTAGAAGCGACGTGTCAGGCCCAGCCGGGCGTGGACCGCGTCCCATCCCAGGCGCAGCGCGAGCTCGTGCACGCGCAGCTTGCGCGCGTGGAAGAGCCCGTACAGCTCGACGGTCTTGAAGTGCGCGCGACACAGCTCCTCGAACTCTGCGCGGCGGTACTCGTGTACGTGCCACGGATTGTCCGAGCGCGGCGCGCCTCGCGGTGCGAGCGTGAGCACGTTCGGCGTGGAGACGAACACCGCTCCGCGTTCGCCGATCAGCGAGCGGAAATGCTCGAGCACCGCGCCCGGATCCTGCGAGGTGCTCGATCGTCTGCAGGAACACGATCGCGTCAGCCGGCTCGGAGAAGTGCTCGACGAGATCGCGCGCGTAACGAAGGTTCGCGCGGGTGTAGCGCAGGCGGGCGTGTTCGTAGGCCTCGGGATTCGCATCGACCCCGACAACGCTCGCCGCAGCGCGAGCGAGGACGTCAGCGCCGTAGCCCTCGCCGCAGGCCATGTCGATCGCGCTGCGGCCGCGTATCTGCTCGGCGATCCACTCGTACACGACGAGGTGGCGGCGATACCAGTAGTTCTCCTCGGGGACGTCCGGGAGGGTGCGCTCGCCCGTCAGCGCCAGTGGCGGGACGCCGTCGGGCTGGTCGCGCTGACGGTAGGGGGCGGGAGCGGAATCCGTGTGCGAAGTTGATGTCAATAGACGCCTTTTGTCGATACGGCCAGGCCGCGGGTGCGAGACGCGAGCACGGCGCGCGAGTATATGGTCCGCCCCATGCCATCCGTTCTGAGCGCCGAGCAGATACGCGACGCCAACACCCGCTACCACGACGTCGCGGCCGACCACTACGACTCCAAGTGGGGCATCGACTTCGGCGAGATCGGCTGCAGGCAGGTCGCCGCCAAGGTACGCAAGGCGCTGCGGGGCGAGCCTACCCGCTACGAGCGCTCACTCGAGATCGGATCCGGTACGGGCTATTTCACGCTCAACCTGCTCGGCGCCGGGATCATCGGCTCCGCCACCTGCAGCGACATCTCCCCTGGCATGTTGGAGACGCTGCAGCAGAATGCCGCGCAGCTCGAGCTCGACGTGCGCACCGAGACGGCCGACGCCGAGCAGCTGCCGTTCGCCGACGAGAGCTTCGACCTCGTCCTGGGGCACGCTGTGCTGCACCACATTCCCGATCTCGAGCGTGCGTTCGCCGAGTTCGAGCGCGTGCTCGCGCCCGGCGGCACGATCCTGTTCGCGGGTGAGCCGTCGCTCTACGGCGACCGCCTCGCGGCGGTGCCAAAGCGCGCGGCGAGCACGATCGCGCCGCTGTGGCGCCGCGCGATCGGCGCGGCAGCCGCCCGAGCGGCCGACGGCGGAGCACCGGACGCTGCACTGGAGGGCGTGGTCGACGTGCACGCGTTTGCGCCCGCCGAGCTCTCCAGGCTCGCACGCTCAGCCGGCTTCGAGAAGGTGCGCGTCAGCGGCGAGGAGCTGCTGGCCAACTGGTTCGGGTGGGCCAACCGCACGCTGGAGTCGACGGCCGAGCCCGATGAGGTGCCGTGGGCATGGCGTGTTTACGCCTACCGCGGCTACCTCGTGCTGCAGGAGCTGGACCGGCGGCTGCTCGAGTCGCGCCTACCGCCGGCGATCTTCTACAACCTGATGCTCGCGGCACGCAAGCCGGCGGCTCGCTAGCGGCCGGCCGGCGGCTTCGCTGGCGCGGGGCGCCGCCGCGTGAGTCGAACCTTGGCGCTGCGCGCCTGCGCCGGAGTTGGCGCGGACTTCAGCACGAGCAGGTTCGCCGTCAGGTGACCGTGGCCGACGCGAAGCAGCGCCCGCCCGTAGGCGTTGAGCGCGAGCTTGACGGCGGCGACCTTGCCGGCGGCAAGTGAGAACGACACGACGGCGATGCTCTTCGAGCGCGACCGCTTTTTCGCCGACTTGGGCTTCACCTTGAGCGTCAACGTGCCGCGGCAGGTGCCGGCGCCGAGCGCCTTCAGCCTCACGAGCGCACGCGCATGCACCTGCACGACGATCCTGGCGCTGAGCAGTGACACCTTGCACGTTGCATGCGCGCTGGCATCGAACGCGAGGACGACCGTCTCGCTGCCGGTGGCGAGCTGCGACAGCACCGCGGTGATGTTCGAGGCTTGTTCTGTCGTTTGCTGGTTGGGTGTCGGTTCTTTTTCGTGTTCGTTTTTTCCGCCGCCGCCCCCGCCTTGATTCCCTTCGCCGCCGCCACCGCCACCTTTGCCGGTGTAGGCGAAGCGATCGCCCGTATTGGTCGCGCTGACGCCGACAGGCGTTTCCACGGTGACGTTGACCATGCCAGCGCCGGGCGGTGACATCGCGGTGATCGATTTCGCCGATTCGACCGTGAAGCTGGCGTAGGCCGACCCAAAGCGCACAGTGCTCGCGCCGCTAAGGTGTTCACCGGTGATCGTCACCTGGGTCCCGCCCGCAGCGGGCCCGCTGTTGGGGGCCACAGCCGCGACGGACGGGCTCGGGCCGAATACCCACGCGACCCCTGCCCGTTCGGCCGAGTGGGCGCCAACCAGCACCGTTTCTGCGTCGGCCGAGAGCGCGACGCCCGAGCCGAACTGAAGCGCGCCACGTCCCGGCACCCCCGCGCCGAGCTTCTCCTGCGCAGCGCCCCAGCTTTCGCCGGAGCGTTCGAACAGCCATGTGTTTCCGCGGTGGCTGTCGGCCTGCCCGGCGCCGACCACCGCGACGCTTCCGTCGAATGACAGCGCGACGCTGTCACCGAATCCTTCACCGGCTTCATCTCCGCCGGCCAGCGGGGGGCCCTGTTCGACCCAGCCCGTGCCCGTGTTGGCGAACACCGACGCGGCGCCGTCGCCGTTGTCAGCGCCGCGCGCGCCGACCACCGCCGTGCTGCCGTCTCCTGACAGCGCGACGCTCGCGCCGAAGTGCGCTTCGGGGCCGGGACCGCCGCCGGTCAGCTTCTGGCCCTGTTCTTCCCAGCTCGAGCCCGAGCGCGAGAAGCCCCATGCCGCCCCCTGCTCGTCGTTGTAGCCGGGAGCACCAACGAGCATCGTTTGACCATCATCTGACAGCGCCAGGCTCTGACCGAACAGGCCTACGCCGTCCTCGCCGGATCCGGTGATGGGCCCGCCGAGCGAGGACCAACTCGAGCCCGAATGGGCGAAGGTCCACACGCGGCCTCCGCCGAGCCGCGGTGCGCCCACCACGAGGGTGCTGCCGTCGGCTGATATCGCCAGGCTGACGCCGAAGTGCAGCGGAGTCTGAGTTTCAGGACTGCTCAGCATGGTGCCCGCTGACCATTCCGTGCCATCACGCGTGAAGGTCCACACCGCCCCGCTGTTCCCGTTCTCGCGTGGGGCGCCCACCACGGCCGTGTTGCCGTCCGCGGACAGCGCGACGCTGCGCCCGAAGTGGCACGGGCGGGATTCTCCTGCGCCAGGCACTTCGCCTTCCTGTTCGCCTTCCGGTTCGCCTTCAACGTCGTTGCACGAGTCGGTATCGAGTGTTTCTTCGGGGATCGTCAACTTGGCGCCCGCTTGTATCCACCCGTTTGTGGAACGGATGAATGTCCACGCGGCGCCGACTCCGTCGTCTTCGCCGGGTGCCCCCACGAGCGCCGTGTTGCCTTCGGCGGACAGCGCCACGCTCCACCCGAACCGAGAGCGTTCCGCCGCCTCTCCAGAACTTCCATCGGAGAGCTTTTCCGATCCCGCGTTGAGCTTCTGTTCGGGTTCCGCTTCGACCATTGGGTCGACCGTGAGCGGAAAGCGCGCACCCCGCGCGTCCACGTGCAGCAGCAGCTGCCGGCCATCGCTTGTCATCCACGTGCGCAGCGCGCGCCCGTCGGCATCCCGTGCGCTCAAGCCCCCGTAGTTCAGCTCCTCGCCGCCGGCGTCGCGCAGCAGCGCGCTCTGCCCGTCCGCCGCGAGCGCAACGCGGCTCGCGCCGGAGACACCGACCGCCAACGTCAGCGCTCCGGCAGCGGCCGGTGCGCGCGCAATCGAGAACCCCTGCTCGAGCCCGAGTGGACCGTTGACGTACCACTCGGTGGTTCCGTCGTGCGCATACGCGACACGGTTCGAGCGCTCGAGCTCCGGTTCAACGTCGCCGACGGGACGCAGCGAGCTGCCGGCACCCTCAGCACGCAGGCGCAGGCCGAGCTGCCCACGCGCCGCGCTCAACAGCACGCCCGAACGGGCGAAGTCGATGCGCAGGTGCTGCCCAGCATTCTCAGCGCTGAAAGAACGGGCGTTCGCTGTGAGGTGGTAACCGGGAATGTCGAGGCCGAGCGCTGCCGAGATCGACGCGCGGGCCTCAGAGGCGCCGCTCGCGGTGCCTCCCTCGGATACGGCGGGGACATTCCCGGCAGGCGTCGCTGGCATGCCCTTGCCGGCGAGCAGCCCCTCGTACAGTGCTGCACCGACGATCAACGGCACCAATACAGCGAGTGCAAGCACACGCCACGGCACGTGCACCGCGTTCGGGACCGCGAGACGTCCTGTCGCCGAGGAACCCCCAGCACCGTTGCAACCAAACTCCGTCGGCCTGACCACACGCAACCCTCCATAGTCGCCGGCGATGGCCATGAGCGAACGCACACGCTCTACAACATCCGTCCGGGCGCAGTTTATAGCGTTAAGGTAGCTGTCGTGGACCGCATGCGCAAGTAATGGAGCGCCGGGGCAACCCGCAAAAACTGAGGCGTCAGTCCGGAAGATGACAGATTTGCTGCGAGGTCTGCAGCACGAACAACTGCAGCTTGCGCAGGACCACGGGCTGCCCCGCAGAGTTGTCGGCGAAGCTCACGGTGCCGCTTTCGTCGCGGACGCCGTAGCTCAGCGTCGAGCCTGGTCGCGGCGGCAGTGACAGGTGAGCAGCGGACGGCTTCTGGAGTTCTTCCTGGATTTCTCGCGCCTTGACGATCTGAGCGTCCTCGAGCTTCTGATGAGCAAGGCGCCCGTTGCATGTGACGCCGCCTTCTTCGTCGACGAGCAGCGTCAGCTGTGCGCCGGGCGTCGCGCCGGAGCGGTTCACGACGAACAGGTCTGCCGCTGTGACGCCGGAGCAGCCGCCGAGGACGAGCGTCGCCGCCAGCGCACACAGCACGAGTGCGCCCCTGGCCGCCAGCGCACACAGCACGAGTGCGCCCCTGGCCGCCAGCGCACACAGCACGAGTGCGCCCCTCATCCGTCCACCGCGACGCCGCCCCGGCGAGGGTCCCCCGCTCCGGTGATGTTCGAGCCGACCTTGAGCACCGCCTGCACACCACCGAAGAACAGGTTGGGGGCGCCGAAGCGAACGACTCGTGCGGATGCGTCGAGCTCACCCACGTCGACCCCGGGCTCGGCGAACACGACGCCGTCCTCGAAGTGCACCCGCGGCGCCGCCACCGCCTCGCGCACGGCCATGCCGTGATCGACGACGCCCACGATCGTCTGCAGAATCGCGGAGCGGATGCGGTTGGACCCGGCGCTGCCGAGGACCAGCTCCACCTCGCCGTCGCGCATCACCACCGAGGGGGCCATCATGCTCGGCATCCGCCTACCGGCGGGATGCAGGTGAAAGCCCAGCGGGTTGAGGTCCTCCTCGCCCATGACGTTGTTGAGGTGGATACCGGTGCCCGGCACCACCACCCCCGACCCCTCGCCGTTCGTACACGTGGCGCTGCACGCGCGCCCTTCGGCGTCGATCACCGAGATGTGCGTCGTGGAGCCGAGACGGGTGGCGAGGAAACGCTCGAGGAAGCCATCTTCGTCGAGCCCCTCGACGAACTCGGGAGTGCGCTCGGACTGCGCCGCGGCCATCGCGTCGATCACCGATCGCAGCGTCGGCGGCGAGGACCCGCGGTCGAGCAGCGCCAGCGCGTAGGCGAGCAGCGTGCCGCCGGCCGATGGCGGCGGGTTGGTCAGGATCTTTCGGTCGCGGTAGGCGATCTCGATCGGCTCGCGCTCGAGCGCCCCGTAGCGCGCGAGGTCCGCAGGGCGCAGCGAGCCACCCCGCTCGCTCAACCAGTCGCACACCGACGTCGCGATGTCGCCGCGGTAGAACGGCTCGGCGCCGTCACGCGCCAGGCGCACCAGCGAGTCCCCGAGCTCGGGATTGCGCAGCAGGCCACCCTCGCGCAGCAGCTGACCGTCCGGCGCCCACAGCGCGGCCGACTCCGGCGTCGACGTCAACAGCTCCACGAGGATCTCGGCGACATACGCCTGGCCGGCGTTGAGCACGACGCCGTCGCGCGCCAGCTCCGCCGCCGGCGCGGCGAGATCCTCGAGCGGGAAGGTGCCCCAACGGCGAACCGCCTCGCACACGCCCGCCGGAACCCCGTAGACGCCGCACGAGGCCGGCCCGATGTGGAACACCTGCTCGGCGTCACCAAAGGACACGCCGACGCCGAGCAGCTCGACCTCCGAGCCGTCTCCGAGGCGCGTCGGCGCCGCCACGAAGAAGTCCAGCAACGTCGGCTCGAGCCCCGCACCTGCAACCAACATGTAACCACCGGCTCCGAGCCCGGTGAGCAGCGACTCGGTCACGAACGACGTCAGCATCGCCGCGACCGTCGCGTCGACCGCGTTGCCACCCTCGCCCAGCACGCGCGCGCCCGCCCGCGCCGTCAGCGGGTGCCCCGCCGCGACAACTCCAAGCTCAGCTGCGCCCATTGCAGAGCGATACCACAGCCGGCCGGTTCAATGCTCGGCGCACGGAGGGCCTGACACGCGCCATCTGACGTGCGTCAGTCGAGTCAGGCAAGGACGCAGTGAGCGCCGCGTGCTTCGCACGCAAGCGATCGAGGACGCAGCATGACGAAGCGCTGACGCGCGTCAGATCAGCGGTGCGGGAGGAACTCGGGTATCTCCAGCTCCTCGGAGGAGAACCCGCCGCGCCGTGGCTCTCGGCTTGGGCGCGCCGGCGTGCCACGCTCGGCCCTCACCTCGCCGGTGGTCGCGGGCTCCTTGAAGCGACTGACGCTCTTGCGCCTGCCCTCGTCGCCATAGCCGGTCGCGACGACCGTCACCCAAACCTGATCGTCGAGCTTCTCGTCGACCATCGCACCGAAGATGATGTTCGCGTCGGGGTGCGCGGCCTCCGACACCGACTTGGCGGCCTCGTTGACCTCCCACAGCGACAGGTTGGCGCCACCGGTGATCGACAGCAGGATCGAGCGCGCGCCCTCCATCGAGGTTTCCAAGAGCGGCGAGGAAACCGCCTGCATCGCGGCCTCTGTCGCACGGCTCTCGCCGACGCCCATGCCGATGCCGAGCAGCGCGTTGCCGGCCTCGCTCATGATCGTGCGCACGTCCGCGAAGTCGAGGTTGATGAGGCCGGGCAGCGTGACGAGATCGGAGATTCCCTGCACGCCCTGGCGCAGCACGTCGTCGGCCACGCGGAAGGCCTCCACCATCGCGGTCTGCTTGTCGAGCACGCCGAGCAGGCGGTCGTTGGGCACCACGATCAGCGTGTCCACCTCGTCGGCGAGCGCGCCGACGCCGCGCTCGGCCTGCTCGCCGCGGCGGGTGCCCTCGAAGCCGAACGGCTTCGTGACGATCGCAACGGTGAGCGCGCCGATTTCGCGCGCGATGCGCGCGACGATCGGCGCCGCACCGGTACCGGTGCCACCACCGGCGCCGGCTGCGATGAAGATCATGTCGGAGCCCTTGAGCAGCGCCTTGACACGGTCGTAGTCCTCCATCGCGGCCTGGCGGCCGACGTTCGCATCCGAACCGGACCCGAGGCCGCGGGTGAGCTCCGCGCCGATGTGCAGCGTGATGTCGGCGGTCGACTGCTGCAGCGACTGCACGTCGGTGTTGACCGCGACGAACTCGATGCCCTCGACCTCCGCCTCGACCATGCGGTTGACCGCGTTGACGCCCGCGCCGCCGACGCCGACGACGCGGATCACCGGCTGCCCCAGCGTCCCGGCGGAGCTCGACGGCAGCGGCTGTGCACGCGCGTAGTCGTCGATCAGCGGGCGTCCAGCGACGGGCCGGTCCATCACGTTCTCGGGTATCTCCGAGGAGAAGGCGTGGCGCAGACGCTCCTGGGGAGAGGGCACGCAGGCCGCCTCATCCTCGGGCAGCGACAGCGTCGAGGCGCTCAGGGCAGGGTGCGGCAGCCCGCTCTGGCGGGGATGCACCGGCGGCTCAGCGTCGACGCGGGGGCGCGACGCGGGCTCGCCGCTCTCGGGCGGCATCTCGCCCTCTTCGGTCTTGCGGAAGAGCGCCGCCAGCGGCCCTTCGCGCATGCTCGCGCGTTTAGCGTTGGCCATTGGTTAGAACCTCCTGCGCGAGTTGTCGGTAGGACTGCGCGGCGACGCCGTCGGGCTCGTACTTGAGCACTGACATCCCCTTCACGGGAGCCTCGGCGAAGCGCACGGTCTTGCGGATGCGTGACGCGAACACGCGATCGCCGAAGTTTTCCTCGAGGATCTCGATCGCCTCCTTCGCGTGGATCGTGCGCGAATCCACCAAGGTCGGGAGGATACCCTCGATGTCGACGCCGGGATTGAGGTTCTCGCGGATCATCGCGAGTGTGTTCTGCAGCTGGATGAGCCCGCGCATCGACAGATACTCGCACTGCACGGGGACGATCACCTTGTCGGAGGCTGTGAGCGCGTTGATCGTCAGCAGCCCGAGGCTCGGCGGCGTGTCGATGCAGATGAAGTCGTAGTCCTCGAGGATCGGCTCGAAGGCCTTCTGCAGCGAGCGCTCGCGACCGATCATCGTCGACATCGCGATCTCTGCCCCGGCGAGGTCGATCGAGGCGCACGCGATGTCGATCTCGCGCTTGCGGATGACCTCACGGATCGACACTTTGTGCACGAGCACGTCGTACATCGATTTCTCGAGCGTGTCCGGATCGATCCCCTGCGACATCGTCAGGTTGCCCTGCGGGTCCATGTCCACGCACAGCACCCGGTGACCCTCCTCCGCAAATGCGGCTGCCAGGTTGAGCGTCGTCGTCGTCTTGGCCACGCCGCCCTTCTGGTTGGCGAACGCGATGACCTTGGCCTTGCCTTCCACGGTGGCTCCGATACTCGATTGCTGGTAAGCCGTCCGCTCGGTATTCGCATAGCGCGTGGCGATTCCTGCATCGGAACTACGATCCGGAGATGGCCGAGACGAGCAGGCGTTCGCAGCCGCCGCGCCGCGCGACGCTCGTGAAGCGTCTACGCGGCAAGCGTGTGCTGGTGTGCGTCGGCGCCGGCGGCGTCGGCAAGACGACGACCTCGGCGGCGCTCGCGCTCGGGCTGGCGCTGCGCGGTCAGAAGGTCGTGGTCGTCACGATCGACCCGGCACGGCGACTCGCGTCCGCTCTCGGCCTGGCCGAGCTGCCGTCCGAGCCGCAGCGCATCGAGCCGGCGCTGTTCGCCGCGCACGGCCTGGCGGTCGAGGGCGAGCTGTGGGCGATGATGCTCGACGCGAAGCGAACCTTCGACGAGCTGATCACGCGCCTGTCGCCCGACGAGCGCACGCGCGAGGAGATCCTCGCCAACGGCGTGTACGCGGAGCTCTCGACGGCGGTCGCCGGGTCACACGAGCTCAGCGCGATCGCCAAGCTCTACGAACTGTACGAGGAGCACGACTTCGACGTGATCGTGCTCGACACGCCGCCGTCACGCAACGCGCTGGACTTCCTCGACGCGCCCGGACGCCTGCTCGGTTTCCTCGAAGGCAGAGCGCTGCAGGTGTTCCTCGGTCCGAGCGGCCTGACGGCGCGCGTGTTCGGGCGCGGCACCGCGCTCGTGTTCGGGATCTTCGCGCGCGTCACCGGCGTGGACATGCTCGGCGACCTTTCGACCTTCTTCCGTTCGCTGTCGGGCGTGCTCGACGGCTTCGGCGAACGCACCCGCAACGTGTCGGCGCTGCTGCGAGCGCCCTCGACGACGTTCATGATCGTCACCTCGCCCGAGGCCGAGCCGGCACGCGAGGCGGAGTTCCTGCTCGAGCGGCTGGCGGCGAGCGAGATGCCGGTCGGCGAGCTGATCGTGAACCGCGTGAACACCTACGGCCTGCACGGCCTGCCCACGCACGAGCTGGCCGGCATGCTCGCACCGGAGCTCGGCGAGCAGCTGGCGACGCGCGTTTCGGCCAACCTCGCCGACTTCGACCTGCTCGCGGAGCGCGACCGTGGGGCGATCGCGCGCGTGACGCGCGCGTGGGGCGCCGGCGAGCCGATCGTCGTCCCGCAGCTAGATGAAGACGTCCAGGATCTCCTGGGACTGGCCCGCATCGCCGAGCATCTCTTCGACTGACTGATCCGCAGCCGCGGCGCTGTCGGCGCCGACGGCGCCGACGACGGGCTCCAGCAGCAGCCGGTCGGCGAGCGTGACGAGGTCCGGGTCGAGATGCCCGCAGATCACATCCCGCAGCAGCGCGCGCAGATGGTCCGCCATGTCCCGCGCGAGCGCCTGCCTGGCGCTGCGCGACTGGCCGGCACGCGGGGCCGGAGCGCCCATCACAACCTCGCGCTCGAGCTCGAGCGCGGCGATCGTGCGCTCGGTCAGCTGCAGGCGATGCTCCGGTGTCGCGCACAGCGCCGCCAGCCGACCGGGGAGCAGCCCGCTCGCGGGCCCCTCTGGCTCGAGCAGCGCGCGCAACGCGAGCAGATGGTCGCTGAGCGCGTCGAATGAGCGCTCGCGCTCGCAGCCGAGCTCGAAGCGCCTGAGCGCCCACGCGAGCGCGTTGCCATGTGGCGCGCGGCGCGAGACGAGGTTGCAGAAGGCGCGCAACTCGTCCTCCTGCTCGGTGCTCACGACAAGCATGCCGTGCGGACGCCCACCGGCTCCCAGCGCAACAGCCCGCCAGCTGCCACCTGCGACACGCGCCCAGCCGAGCGCACCCAGCGTCACGCGCCCGTCGCCGAAGAGCCGTAGCGCCCGCAGCAGATCGTTCAGGATCTCGCGTCCGTTGGCGACCGCCGCGGCCGCATCGTCCTCGCCGGCGGCGAGCGCGACGATCAGGTGATCCTGGCCGTCGGGCCGCTCCGGCGCACGAGCTCGTTCGGGCAGTCCTTCGAGCGCCTCGGGCTGAGCGATCGTGAGGCCGCTCGTCAGCGCGATCTCGCTGGTGCTGATCGTGAGGCCGTGGAGCGTCGCGATCAGCGTCGTCTGCGTCGCTCCCGCCAGCGCCGCGGAATCGATGCGATCGAGCGCAGCGCGCATGCGCTCGGGGCGCAGCTCGAAATCGGTCTGCTCGTCGAACACCTCGCGCAGCAGCGCCAGGATCGCCGCGCCGGCGCGCGAGCGCGGATCGCGACGCGCCGGCTCAGCGCCGACGTTCGCCAGATAGCGGTCGAGGCCACCGAAGCCCGCGAGCAGGCTCAGTGCCTGTGAGTAGCACTGCAGCCGTTCCAGCTCCGGCTGGCGCTCGGCGATGAACTCACCGGTGAGCGCCCGATAGCAGTACAGCGACGGCCCGCCCGAGCCGCGGCGTGTGCGTTGCGGCTCGAGCTCGAACGGAACCTCTGCGCCTGCGGCGAGCGCGGCCTGGAAATGACCCGCCACCGCCTCGACGAGCTCCGTCAGCGCTGTGCAAAGTTGACCTGAACGCATGGTGCGCTGAGTTCGCCCTCTGCCTTCGCGCTCCTGCCGGCGCAGCCGGGCTTGCAACACGCGGGCCACATTGCTCGGGCGGGGACTGATCGTGCCGGGCCGACCCGGATTGATAGCCTCGTCCGATGCCGGGAGCGGAGGTGCGTAGGCGGATCCCGCGACCGATCAGGCGCAGGCTGCGGCAGCTGGCAGCCTGGGGACGGCGCACGAGGCGAGGCTCGAGGCGCAGGTTCGACACAGCGCCGAGCGCGGACGCGCTCATGACCCTCGCCGCATACAGGCTGCAGGCCGATGCCGTGCCACTGCCATCCGAGGCTCCGGACTGCGTCGTCGCCAAGAATCAGCATGGCTCGTACTGTGTCCCGCGATCGTCGCTGCACCGACCGGCCGCGCGAGCGATCGTCGACGCGGGCGTTTGGGAGTCCGAGACTCTCGATCTCCTGCGAAGCGCCGGCCGCGACGGCGACATCGTGCACGCGGGTACCTTTTTTGGGGATTTCATCCCGGCGCTGGCGCGATCGCGCGAGCGCGACGCGTGTGTGTGGGCGTTCGAGCCCAACCGCGAAAGCTATGAGTGCGCTCGGCTCACCGTGATGCTCAACGGCCTCGAGAATGTGACGCTCAACCACGCGGGACTGGGCGCAGAGAGCGCGACCGCGCTGCTGGCGACCCGCAACGCGAGCGGCTTGCCGCTGGGCGGCGGCAGCCACCTGATAGCGGATCCCGCGCGAGCCCCGGGGATCGGCAGCGAAGCGGTGGATCTGGTGGCTGTTGACGACATCGTTTCAAGCGATCGGCGAGTCGCCGTCATCCAGCTCGACGTCGAGGGCCACGAGCGGGAGGCGTTGACCGGCGCCGTGCGTACGATCACACGTTGCCGGCCGTTGATCGTGCTCGAGACGGTTCCTCCGGAGAGCTGGATTGCGGAGCACCTCGCCCCGCTCGGATATCGCGTCGACGGCAGCGTCGACGCGAACACGGTCCTGCGCCGGCGCTGAAGTCAGACGACCGCGAGCTCTTCGTGACCGAGATCAGATCGGTCACGCTCGGCGCACTCTGCGCCCAGCCAGTCTTCCCCGTAAGCGCGCATGTCGTCGATGATCGGCAACAGCGCGCGCCCCTTGGCGGTGAGCGCGTACTCGACCCGCGGCGGCACTTCCGCAAACGTCTGGCGCTCGACGATCCCCTCCTCCTCGAGCGCCCGTAGCCGCAACGACAGCGTCCGCGGGCTGATTCCCGCGAGCGAGCGTTCAAGCTCACAAAAACGTGAGCAGCCCTCAGCGAGGTCTCGCACCAGCAGCAGCGTCCACTTGCCGCACACGATGTCGGCTGTCATGCATACCGGACATGTCTCATCTACGGCCATCTCTGCCGTTACTTTACCAATTGAAGTGTTGGCAGCGGCCGATCCGCCGCGGATCAAGCTGTCGTCAGCGACGGCTTGGAGTCCGACTCGCGCTTCTGCTCGGCGACCGCGACGTCCTCCATCGTCGTGCCCTGGCGCCCTTCGGCCTGCATCAGCAACTTGAAGTCGTGCGGGCTGGACGCCACGCGCATCGCGTCCTCGAAGGTCACGCGACCGGCCTTGACGTGACCGTACAGCGCCTGGTCGAAGGTCTGCATGCCGTAGTAGCCGCCGCTGGTGATCACCTCGACGAGCTTCCCCGTCTGGGAGGGGTCGACGATCATGTCGCGCACGCGCCCGGTCATGCGCAGGATCTCGCACACGGCCACCCGTCCGCCGTCGGCGCCGGGCACCAGACGCTGTGAGATCACGCCCTTGACCGTGCCGGCGATCATGCTGCGCGCCTGGCCGTGCTGGTGTGGCGGAAAGAAGTCGAGCATGCGGTTGATCGACTCGGTCGCGTCGACCGTGTGGATCGTCGAGAGCACGAGGTGCCCGGTCTCGGCCGCCGACAGCGCCGTCTGCACGGTCTCCTCGTCGCGCATCTCCCCGACGAGGATCACGTCGGGATCCTGGCGCAGCACCCTACGCAGGGCACGCTTGAACGACGCCGTGTCCATGCCGATCTCGCGTTGGTTGATCACCGAGCGCACGTCTGCGTGGACGAACTCGATCGGATCCTCGATCGTGACGATGTGCTTGCTCATCGTCTGGTTTATGTGGTCGATCATCGCCGCGAGCGTCGTCGACTTTCCCGAGCCGGTGGTGCCGGTGAGCAGCACGATCCCGCGCTCCTCCTCGGCGAGTTCGCTCACGACCGCAGGCAGCGCGAGCTCCTCGATCGTGCTGATGTGGTGAGGGATCGCGCGACACGCCATCGAGATCACCCCACGCTGCTGGAAGGCGTTGATGCGGTAGCGCGCGATGCCGGCGATTTCGAAGGAGAAGTCGACCTCGTGCTCCTGCGCGAATTCGGAGAGCTTGATCTCGTCGCTGAGCAGCGTCCTGAGCGCCGCCTCGGTGTCCTCGGCGGTCAGTGCCTCGACGCTCTGGTCGAGCGTCAGCTCGCCGTGGACACGGTACAGCGGCGCCGAGCCGACCTTCAGGTGCAGATCCGAGCCCTCTCTCTCGACGAGCTCACGCAGCGCAGCCTTGACGTCGAACATGCCCTCCTGATCGGCAGCCGGGCAGCAGGCCTTGAATGCCAGTGGACGTGTGTGCGAGCGGTTACGCCACGTCGCGGAGCTTTTGTGCCTCCGCGAGCGACTGCAGCTTCTTCAGCGACTGGTTCTCGATCTGGCGAATGCGCTCGCGCGTGACGTTGAACGTGCGTCCGACCTCGTCGAGCGTGCGCGGGTGCTCGCCGCCGAGCCCGTAGCGCAGCTCGAGCACGCGACGTTCGCGGTAGGAGAGGTTCTCGAGCGCCTCGCGCAGCGCCTCCTTGGTGAGGATCTCGGCGGCGCGCTCGTACGGGGACTCGGCGCGCTCGTCGGCGATGAACTGGCCGAACTCCGACTCCTCCTCGTCACCGACGGGCTTCTCCAGTGACACCGGCGCCTGCGCGGAGCGCTTGATCGAGTCGACCTCCTCCGGATCGATGCCGGTGACGTCGGCGATCTCCTGCGCGGTTGGCTCGCGTCCGAGCTCGGTCACGAGCTTGCGCTCGGCGCGCCCGATCTTGTTGAGCTTCTCGACCACGTGCACGGGGATGCGGATCGTGCGCGCCTTGTCCGCCAGCGCGCGCGCGATCGCCTGGCGGATCCACCACGTGGCGTAGGTCGAGAACTTGAAGCCCTTGCGGTAGTCGAACTTCTCTGCCGCGCGCACGAGGCCGAGCGTGCCCTCCTGGATCAGATCGAGGAACGGCAGGCCCTGGTTGCGGTAGTTCTTCGCGATCGAGACCACCAGACGCAGGTTCGACTCGACCATCTTCTGCTTGGCGTCGAGGTCGCCGCGCTCGATGCGCTTGGCGAGATCGACCTCCTCCTGGGCGGTCAGCAGACGGACCTTGCCGATGTCCTTGAGGAACAGCTGCAGCGAGTCGGTGGTCATGTCCGGCTTGAGGTCGAGCGCGGCTTTCGCTTTGCGCCGACCGCGTTTGTCCGGTGCGCGCTCGAGCTGCGCGGACGCCGCGATCGCCGGGTCGATGTCCTCGACCAGCTCGATCTCTGCGCGCTCGAGGAAACCGTGCAGCTCTTCGACGTCGGACTCGTCCAGGTCCAGCTCCGACATCGCCTTCGTGATCTCCGCGTAGGAGAGCACGCCCACCTGCTGCCCCTTGGCGAGCAGGCCCTTGACCTCATCCAGCTCCTGCAGCTCGACTACTGACATTCGTGTTTCCATTTCTTCCGTCAATCGACACCGGAGGGCGAGAGCCCCGCGCAACGCTATGCCTGAGAGCAGCTACTCGTCGCACATACGGTCGCAGCCGTGCCGACGTTACATGCCAACTGCATTCTCCAGCCGCTCATGCTAACGCGTTGCGCCGATCTTGTGGACCATTTGTCGGTGGCTCCCAGGCCGCATTAAGCAATGATGTGCGCATGAGCCCCCCCAAAGACAGCGAGCGCGGAGCAGGCACGACGCGCAACGGGCGGGGACGTGCGGGCGATGACGAGCCGGGCATCCTCTCGCAGCTGCCACGGACACGGCCGCAACGCTCGAGCCGCCATCGCGCGGCGGCGCGCAACGGCAGCGCTGCCGACGCCCCGCGCCCGGCGACCGCCAGCGCCGCCAACGGACACGCGCCGACGGCCGCGAAGCCCGGCGCACGCGCCTCCAAAAAAGCGCCGCCGGCGACCCGCTCGAAAGCAGCCCGGCCCTCCGCGAAGAGCGATGCGGCCAACTCCGCCGGCACGGGCGGGCGTAGCGCGAGAAAGGCGCCGTCGCGCCGCTCCGCCGCGGGCGGGCGCGCCGCCAACGGCGCCGCCGCATCAACCGCGATGCCGACGGCTCCCAGGCAGGGGTTCGAGTGCGAGGGCGAGCGGGCGAGCGCCACGGTGCATCCGCCTGGGGGCGCCGAGCTGGTCGCGTCCGCCGCCGAGATCGTCGGCGAGCTCGCCAAAGCCGGCCTCTCGACGGGAGAGCGCCTGCTCAAAGACGTGCTCTCGCGCCTGCCGCTCTGAGCCCGCTCGCGCCGAGCGAGCGCCCGCCGAGGCGCGGACGCGAAGCCCGGGGCGTGCTTTGTATACTGCCTCGCAACGCCGAGCCATTGCGACCCAGGTCGCGGTGGGCGGGGGACCCAAACGCGGACCGAAGTAGGTCCGCTGGGGCGAATCGGTCCGGCAGGACCGTAGCGCCGCACAGTTGCCGCGCGAGCCCGTCAGCTCACCCCGTAGGCGTCGAGGACAATGCGAGTCGCACTCAAGACATACACGGTCCTGCTCGTCCTGCTCACAGGCGTCGCGCTGGCCGCGACCGCGCCGACGGGCGCGCTCGCCGACGCGGGGGGCGCGACAGCGCCGGCCCCCGCAGCCACGACGGCGCCCGCGCCGCCGCACACTGGTGCAGTCGCCACCTGGTTCGGACCTGGCTTCTACGGCAGGCAGACCGCGTGTGGTCAGACGCTGACCCCCGGCGTGATCGGCGTCGCCAACCGCACGCTGCCGTGCGGCACGCTCGTGCAGATCACCTACAAGGACCACACGCTGACCGTGCCTGTGCTCGATCGCGGCCCCTACGCCCACCATGCAAGCTGGGATTTGACCGCCGGCGCAGCCGGCGCGCTCGATATCACCGAAACGGTGCGCATCGGCACGCAGGTCGTCGGCAAGACTCCCAACACCCCCACGCTCGGCCTGCCGTCCACGCCTTCGAGCACGGCCCTCGCCGGCGGCTCACTCGCAGGCTGACGGCTCCGGCGCCGTCGTCGATCGGCCGCCTTTAACGCGATTCGCCGCGGCCGGCCACCGAGGGGCCGGCCGGCGCGTGGGCGCGGGAGCGAGCTGCGTAGGAGCCCACGTCTGCGTGCGCTGCAAGCGCCGACGGCTCGCGCCCCTGCTCTGGGCACACGGCCGTGCCGACGGCGAGCGCCAACGAACCGCCGCGATGGCTCGCGCGCGCCGCGACCGCGCTTGCGAGATGCTCCGCCAGCAGCTCGGCGCCAACCAGGTCCGTTTCCGGCGCCACCAGCCAGCACCGGCCCGGCCGCTCGCGCGTGAACGATCCTGCCCACGCGCCCAGTGCGCCCGTCAGCGCCCGCTCCATCTCCTCGGCCGTGCGCGCAAGATCCTCGACGTGACCGGAGCGCTGCAACTGGTCGATATTCATCAGCTCGACCAGCAACACCGCAAACGGCGCCCTGTCGTGCTCGAAGCGCTCGAGCTGGGCGCCGATCAGCCCGATCCACGCCGCCGGGCCCTCCTCGCGGCGTTCGTCGCGGATCGCGATCTCGACGGCAGGCAGGTCGGGGGCGAGCGACGCAGGTGCCTCAGGCGAGCGCACGGGCTCGCTCGCGAAGGCTGCAGCCACCGGCGCCACCCGCTCGTCGACGATCACCGCCTCGCCGGGGGCTCGTGGCGCGCCAGATTGCGCGCCCGCCGTCGGAGCTTGGAGGTCGCGAAGCCCGGCCTCGGCGCCGCCTTCGACGACGGCGCGATCACGCTCGCCGTCTCGAACGCGCCCGGCGCCGAGCGCCGGCATCGCCTCGAGCGCCGCCGCGAGCGACGCGGCACAGACGTACGCGAGCCGATCACACGTGTCGCCCACGAGGCGCGCGGCGGGCTCGCGCAACTCCTCGCGCAGCGCTTCCCAGAGCACTCCGCGCAGCGCCTCGACCGCCTCGAGCGCCTCCAGGTCGTCGAGCGCTCCACAGATCACGGACAGGCGTCTCGCCGCTGCCGCGTCCGCACGGCCACCTGACGCGTCGCGTCCAGTCAGTCTGTCGAGCTCGAGATCGGACTCCAGCGCCCGGATGACCTGCGCGCACAGAGTCGGAGCCTCGTCTACAAGCGTCTCGAGCGGCACCGCCGCGACCTCCCCCAGCGGGCGGCTCAAGATCAGCGCGACCGCCCAGCGCCTCGCGAGCTCCCCCGCCCCGGCCAGCAGGCGCTCGGTTGGCAAATCGACCACGGGGCGTGCACGGGCGTTACGGCGCGAGCGCGGATCGTCGGTCACAGCCATTGAATATCAGCAGCCGGGGACGTGAAGCGCCGGCCCGGCCGACCCCCCGGGCCTCGGGCGCGAACGCCGCGAGGATAGCCTGAGAGCCGTGGAGAGCCCGAAGCGGACATGACGGGGCTGTGGATCGCGGTCGCGCTGGGCATCACCCTGAGCGCCGGCCTCGTCATGAACCTCCGCCGCGCACGCGCACGCTCGCAGCACCCGGCGGAGGCCCAGATCGTGGAGCTCGCGAGCTCTACCTCGTTCGACCGCGACACCGGCGCGGTGCGCTCGGTGCAGAAGGCCGATCTGGTGCTCGAGCAGAGCGCCCTCGAGGCGATCTGGACACCGGCGCACCTCGAGCGGCTCGCGCGCACGTACTGGCAGTTCCTGTCTCGCGTGACGCTGGGGCTGGTCCGCGTCCACTACACCGAGTCCGAACGGTCCGTGGTGCTCGTGGCGCGGCCGCTGAAGCTGCTGAGCTTCCACGCGCCCGAATACGAGATGAGCCCCACGCGCGGTCTCGTGCGCTGGCGTATAGCGCGGGGCCTGCTCGTGTCGAGGCAGGGACACGACGGCCGTGGGTACCTGCAGATCGAAGTCTGCAGGTACCCGGGCGCGGAGCCGAGCCACGCACGCCTGCAGGTCGAGGTCGCCGTTGCCAACTTCTACCCGTCGATCGCCTCACGACTGAGCCTGCGCCTGTACAACGCGACGCAGTCACGCATCCACGTGATCGTCACCTACGGGTTCCTGCGCTCGCTCGCCCGCCTGGACCTCGCGGAGCCGCGGGTCGAACGCTACCGCCGCGAGGGGAGCGCTTCCGGCAGTGACTAGCAGGTGACGGGCAAGCAGCGGTCATTTGCCTTCCTTCTGCTGGAGATCGTGAAAGGCCTTCGCTTCGGCGGCTTCTTCGGCCGCGAACTTCTTGCGCGCCGCTTCTTCGGCGGCGCTGCCGCCACTGCCGCTGGTGTGCTTTCCGGCTTTCTTCGACCTTTTCGTCCCCGTGGTCTTCTTGCGCCTATTGGGGTGAGCCGAGCCTTTGCCAGAGCTCCCTTTCGAGCCTCTGTGCCCGCTGCCGGACTTCCCGCTCTCCTTCGTCGCTGCCGGTTGCGCGGCGGCTGCTTGCGCATGCCTCACCGCTTCTTCCTTGATCTTCTGCGTTTCCGCCACCGAAGCGGCTTCGGCCTCGGCCTCGTGCTTCTTAAATTCGGCCTCTCGCTGGGCTTCGCCGCTGGGGGCGACTTCGGCACTCGATTCCTTTTCGCCGCCAGCTTCACTCGAGTTATTGGAGGATCCTCCGCATCCTGCAATCGCGACTGCGATCGTCACCGCCAGCAGACAGCCGAACAGCGAGCGAAGCCGCGCTCGAGCCCGCCTGGCGGTCGGCGTCGGCTCCGAGCCGCGACTCGTTTCAGAGTTTTTCATTGCGCTCATACCTACTCATTCCGCGCTACGCCCCGTGCTCGACGTTTGACGTTCGGGCGTCGCAGCATCCGGCTGCGAACCCGACGTTGCACTCGGCTCCGCCTGTGCTTCTGAGTGTTTAACCTGTTCGTCTGAGAGCTTCTGTTCTTCTTCTTTCACCTTCTTGGCCGCCACCTGCTTGTTCTTCGCCGCGGCCTTGAGCGCTTCTTCGCGTTTCTTGACGTTCGCTTCGGCCACCTGTTCTTTGTGCTTCGCCTGCTTCGCGGCGGCCTGTTCGCGCTTCTTTGCCCTCGCCGCCGCCAGCGCTTCGGTCCGTTGCGCGTTTTCTTCCGCGGCTTCTTCTCGCTTTTTGGCTTCTATCCGTTGAAGCAGTTCCTGATCTTCGGTCGTTTCCGCGGCTTCCTCTTTGTGCTGCGCCACTTCTTCGCCGTGTTCGACTTCTGCACCACCGGGTTCCGACCCCTTCTGCGCCGCGGCACCCCCGCAGCCGGCGATCACACCGGGCAGGCCAATCGCGATCGAGCAGAGCAGCGCTGCTCGGGGGACTCTGGGACCTATCACCGCGTCAAGCTAGCAGTCGGCGCAGTTGGGCTCAAGCGCGTACACGCGTCACGAGCCGGCTGCCGCGCCGCGCGAGCGCCGGCCGGCGCTCGCCGTTACTCATCGTCGTCCAGATCGTCGTCGTGCGGTGGGCCCGCGTCGGCTGGATCTCGCGTCAACACCCGCGCCGGCACGGAAACCACGGTCGCACCCGCTGGCACGTCGCCGGTGACGACGGCGCCGGCGCCGATCCGCGCCCCGCGTCCAATCGTCAGGCTCCCTTCGCGGGGGCTGATGATCACCGAGTTGGCGCCGATGTGGACCTCGTCCTCGATCGTGATGCCGTGGGGTGTGCTCCAGCCCGAACGCGAGCGCACGGCGATCGTGACGTTGTGCCAGATCTTGACCCGGCTGCCGATGACGACGTTGCTGTGGATCATCGTCCCGAAGCCGTGGTGACCGAACTTGACATCAGGGCTCACCTTCGCGCCCGGCGCAAGCGAGTTGTGGTAGATGACCGAGTTGAGTTTCTTGACCCACAGCGCGACGCGCTGATGGCCGCGATCGCGCAGCGCGATCGACAGCAACCACAGTCGTTCGGGGCTCATCGGGACGGGCGGGCGCTCACAGCCGCTCACCGACAACGGCGCGCAGCTTGGCGCGATCATGCGTGGCCGTGATACGCCTGATGGTGCCCGTACGCGCGCGCGTGACGAGCGATTCGGTGGTGGCCCCGCCGGCGCTGGGGTAGCGCACCCCCTGCAGCACGTCACCGTCGGTGATTCCGGTGGCCGAGAAGAACACGTCCTCGCCGGCGACCAGGTCGTCGCGGTCGAGCACCCGCCCCAGGTCATACCCCGCGTCCTGCGCGACGGCCCGCTCGGCCTCGTCGCGCGGCCATAGGCGCCCAAGCAGCTGCCCCCCGACGCACTTGACGGCCGCGGCCGAGATCACACCCTCGGGCGTGCCCCCGATGCCCCACAGCAGCGCCACGGGCGAGCGTTCGGTGACCGCGAGCAGCGCGGCGGAGACGTCGCCGTGGGCAATCAGGCGCACGCGCGCACCGGCGGCGCGAATCGCCGCGATCCCCTGCTCGTGGCGCGGGCGGTCGAGCACCACGACGATCACGTCGCCGATCGGGCAGCGCCGGCGCTCCGCCACGAGCGCGACCGTCTCACCGAGCGGGCGATCGAGATCCAGCAGGTCGGCGATGTCGGGCGCGCCGGCCATCTTTTCCATGTAGACGCAGGGCCCCGGATCGAACATCGCGCCGCGCGCCGACAGCGCGATCACGGCGAGCGCGCTCGGCATCCCGTTCGCCGCGAGCGTCGTGCCCTCGAGCGGATCCACCGCGATGTCAACACGCGGAGGCGAGCCGTCGCCGATCTGCTCGCCGTTGTACAGCATCGGCGCCTCGTCCTTCTCGCCCTCGCCGATCACGACGACACCGTCCATCGGCACGGACTGGAGCATGTAGCGCATGCCGTCGACGGCGGCCTGGTCGGCGGCCTCCTTGTCGCCCATGCCCACGAGCGGAGCCGCCGCGAGCGCGGCCGCCTCGGTGACGCGCACGAGCTCGAGCGCGAGGTTGCGGTCTGGGCGCTGCTCGCGGGTGTCTGCGGTCAAGGCGGCCTCGTTCCTGGCGCCGTCCACCGACAGATCCCGTGATCGCCGCGGCGCCTACTCGTTCGGGTCCGGTGAGGCGCCGACTCTAACCTCAATCGGCTCCGGGAGGGTCTCTCGGGATCACTCGAGGACTCGCGCCGACCACCGTCGAGCCGGCCGGCACGTCGCTGGTCAAGACGGTCCCCGCCCCGATGCGCGCGCCCTTGCCGATCCGGAGCGCGCTCGCGCGCGGGGCGATCACGACGACGTTCGCGCCGATCGTGACGCCGTCCTCGATGATGATCCTCGACCGCGGGCCCTGCTCGGCGCCCGCGCCCGCTGGTCCGCGCCCGTCGCTGCCCGATGACGACGCCCCCTTCCTCGCACGCTTTTCGGCCCGGCCTGCGGTGAGCGTGACGTTGTGCCAGATCGTCACCCGCTCGCCGATCTCGACGTTGGAGCTGATGACGATCCCCATGCTGTTGTGACCCAGGAAGACGTCTGGGCTGACGGATGCGCCTGGAGCCAGCGAGTTGTGGTAGAGGAAGCTGTTCAGCTGCTTCAGGCAGAACGCGAGCAGCCAGTGCTCGCGCTCGAAGAGCGCGTTCGCGGTCAGCCACAAGCGTTCGGGGCTCACCCACAGCCTCCGCAGCCGGCCCTTCAGCCGCCAGAGCCTGCCGGACGGCTTGGCGAGCATGCGACCGTCCATGAGCCCGGATCGTAGCAACGCCTGTGCGCGTGCCGCCCGGCGGCCGCGCGCCGCTATCACTACGATCCTGGCGTGAGCGACCAAGCCCTCGCCGTCGACCAGCGCATACCGGAGGCCCTCAGGCCCGGGGTCGAGCAGAAGGTGGCACTCGCCGGGCGTGAGCAAGTCGCGCGACGGCTGCGCGAGGCGGACGCGACGCTGTGGGGGCCGCCGGGCACGCCTGAGGTCGCCAACCGCCTGGGCTGGCTGACGATCGCCGAGCGCATGCTCGAGACGCTCGACGAGCTGGAGCTGTTCGCGGAACAGGTCAGCCACGAGGGCTACACCGACGTGGTGCTGCTCGGCATGGGCGGCTCCTCGCTCGCGCCCGAGGTCCTGCGTCGCTGCTTCCACCGTCGCCCCGATCGGCCGGCGCTGCACGTGCTCGACTCGACGAACGCCGACGCGATCCTCGCGGTCCAGGCGGCGGTCGACCTGGAGCACACCCTCTTCATCGTCTCCTCCAAGTCGGGCGGCACGATCGAGCCGCTGTCGCTGTTCGCCCACTTCTACCGATCGGAGATCGGCCAGCAGGTCGGCGAGGGCCGGAGCTTCGTCGCGATCACCGACCCGGGGTCCGGGCTTGCCGCGCTGGCGCAGGAGCGCGAATTCCGCAAGACGTTCCTCGGCGACCCGAACATCGGCGGGCGCTACAGCGCGCTCTCGCCTTTCGGGATCGTCCCGGCGGCGCTGATGGGCGTCGATGTGCGCGCGCTCCTGTCGGGCGCGAGCGCGGCGTGGGAGACCCCGATCGTGGACTCCAACCCGTCCGCGCTGAAGTCCTCGCCGGTCTGGCTGGGAGCCGCACTGAGCGCGCTGGCACAGGCCGGCCGCGACAAGCTCACGTTCGTGATCGCGCCGTCGCTGCCGGGGCTTGGGCCTGTGGCTCGAGCAGCTCGTGGCCGAGTCGACCGGCAAGCACGGCACCGGCATCCTGCCCGTCGCCGACGAGCCGCTCGGCGACGATGCGAGCTACGGCGAGGATCGCGTCTTCGCATATCTCCCCGACATCACCGAGCACAAGGGCGATCTCGAGGATCGCATGCAGGCGCTTGCGCACGCGGGGCACCCGCTGCTCACGATCCCGACCCGCGGCCCCGCCGATCTGGGACGTGTGTTCATGCTCGCCGAGCTCGCCGTCGCGGTCGCCGGCTGGGGCCTGCGCATCAACCCGTTCGACCAGCCGAACGTGCAGCAGGCGAAGGACGCGACCAAGCACGTGCTCACGAGCTACGAAGCCGACGACCAGCTGCCGGCTGTGCCCGACGCCGACGAGGCCGCGCTGCGCGAGCTGCTGCTGGGAGCCGCGCCGCCTGATTACGTCGCGATCATGGCCTACGCCGAGCCTTCGCCCCAGCTCGACGAGGCAGCCGCCGAGCTGCGGGTGGCGGTGCGCGAGCCGACGCGAGCCACGACAACGTTCGGCTACGGCCCCCGCTTCCTGCACTCCACCGGGCAGTTCCACAAGGGCGGACCGAAGACGGGACGCTTTCTACAGCTGATCCACGACGGCGCGACCGATGTCGAGATCCCCGGCGCGCCGTACACGTTCACGACGCTCAAGAACGCCCAGGCGATCGGCGACCTGAACACGCTGCGCAAGCTCGGCCTGCCCGCCGAGCGCGTCCGCCTGCAGGGCGATGACCCCGTGGGCGCGCTGCGCGCACTGACCGCGAAGATCAAGGAAAGGGCCGACAGGCCCGGTCAAGAGAGCCCGGAGGGCGAACATTCCAATCAGGAGAGCCGGCCGGACGCCGGATCGAGGTGACCATATGACGCAGATCGGTTTCGTCGGGCTGGGCAAGATGGGCGGCAACATGGTGCACCGCATCCGCCGCGACTCACGAGCACGAAGTCGTCGCATTCGACTTCGACGAGAAGGCCGTCAAGCAGGCGGTCAAGAACGGCGCCGCGGGCGCGGGCTCGCTCAAAGACCTCGTCAAGCAACTGCAGCCGCCGCGCATGGTGTGGATCATGGTCCCGGCCGGCGAGCCCACGCAGGAAACCGTCGACAAGCTCGCCAAGCTGCTCGACCGCGGCGACACTGATCATCGACGGCGGCAACTCGAAGTGGACAGACGACAAGCGCCGCGCACAGCAGCTCAAGGCGAGCGGCATCGACTACGTCGACGTCGGCGTCTCCGGCGGCGTGTGGGGCCTGGAAGTGGGCTACTGCATGATGGTCGGGGGCCCGCCGAAAGCGGTCAAGCGGCTCGCGCCGATCCTCGACGTGCTCGCGCCAGAGACCAACGAGCAGAGCCGCGCGGCGATCGGCGACCGCGGCTGGCTGCGCTTCGGCCCCTCCGGTGCAGGGCACTACGTGAAGATGGTCCACAACGGCGTCGAGTACGGCCTGATGCAGGCCTACGCGGAGGGCTTCGACGTGTTCGACAAGTGCGAGTACGAACTCGACAACGCCAAGATCGCGCACCTCTGGGGCCAGGGCTCGGTGGTGCGCTCGTGGCTGTGCGAACTGGCTGCGCGCGCTTTCGAAGCGGACGGCAACGAGCTCGAAGCGATCGAGGGCTACACCGAGGACTCCGGCGAGGGCCGCTGGACGATCGAGGACGCGACCGCCCACGACGTGCCGACGCCGGTGATCACCGCGTCGCTGTACGTGCGCTTTCGCTCGCGCGGCAACGGCGACTTCGCCGACCGCGTGCTCGCCGCGCTGCGCAACCAGTTCGGTGGCCATGCGGTCAAGAGCGCACCGAAAGCAGCGAGGCGCTGACGATGGCTGTCACGGCCGGCCGTCCAACGGACGAGCCTGTGCCGGAGAACCCGCTGACGGCGGGCCTCGAGCGGCTGCCCGTCGCCTCCGACATCGCTGGTGATCTTCGGCGCCACCGGTGATCTGGCCAAGCGCAAACTGCTGCCCGCGCTGTACAACCTCGCCCACGAGGGCGCGCTGCCGGCGCACTTTCACCTGGTGGGCGTCGCGCGCAAAGACATAGGGACACGACGAGTACCGCAGCGAGTGCGAGGAGGCGATCCGGCGCTTCTCGCGGCGCACAGCCCGACGAGGACGTCCTCAAGAGCCTGCTCGACAATGTCCGCTACGTGGCGGGCAGCTTCGACGAGGAGCGGGTGTACAGCGAGCTGTGCACGGTGCTCGACGAGTTCGAGCAGGAAGCCGGCGAGGCGCTGAACCGCGCGTTCTACCTGTCGACGGCGCCGAGCTTCTTCCCCGTGATCGTCGAACGGCTGGGCAGCTCCGGGCTCGCGCGCGCCGATCACGAGGAGCACCGCGAGGTGCGCGTGATCATCGAGAAGCCGTTCGGCACGACGCTCGAAGAGGCGCGCGAGCTCAACCGCCGCGTGCTGTCGATCTTCGAGGAGAGCCAGGTCTACCGCATCGACCACTACCTGGGCAAGGAGACCGTCCAGAACATGCTGGCGTTCCGCTTCGCCAACGGCATGTTCGAGCCGCTGTGGAACCGCAACTACATCGAGAGCGTGCAGATCACCGCCGCGGAGGACCTCGGCATCGGCTCGCGCGCCGACTACTACGACAAGGCCGGCGCGCTGCGCGATCTGATCCAGAACCACATGATGCAGCTGCTGTGCCACGTCGCGATGGAGCCGCCGGTGCACTTCACAGCCGAAGAGGTGCGTAACGAGAAGGTCAAGGTCCTGGAGGCGATCCCCGAGCCGACCCCCACTGAGGTCCCGGAGATCGCGGTACGCGCGCAGTACGGACCCGGACACGCCGGCGGCGAAGACGTGCCCGGCTACCTGGAAGAGCAGGGCGTGCCGCCCGACTCGACGACCGAGACCTACGCGGCGCTGCGACTGGAAGTCGACAACTGGCGCTGGGCCGGGGTGCCGTTCTACCTGCGTACCGGCAAGCGCCTGGCGCGCAAGATCACCGAGATCGCGGTCACGCTCAAGCCCGTCCCCCATCTCGCGTTCAGCCAGGCCGGCTCGCTCGGCGTGCAGCCCAACCAGCTGGTGCTGACGCTGCAGCCCAACGAGGGCGTGTCGCTGCTGCTCGGCGCGAAGATCCCCGGCACGCGCATGAGCATCCGCCCGGTGAAGATGGAGTTCCTTTACGGCACCGCCTTCCTGTCGCAGTCGCCCGAGGCCTACGAGCGCCTGATCACCGACGCGATGCGCGGCGACCCGACGCTGTTCACGCGTAACGACGAGGTCGAGGCGCAATGGCGGATCTGCGATCCGATCGTGAAAGCCTGGGCGCAGACGCCGGGCCCGCTGCCGCAGTACCCCGCCGGCTCGCAGGGCCCGAACGAGGCCGAGCAGCTGCTGCGGGAGGCCGATCATTGGCGCGCGATCTGATGCCCACCGGCGAGGCTCTGGCCACTCGCAGCGACGCCGTCTGGAGCGAGCACGACACGACCCCCGACGCGATCGAAGCGGCGCTGCGCGAGCTGCTCGTGCAGGTCCACGGCGAACACCGCGAGTACGTGCCGGCGCGAGTGCTCAACATGATCGCGTTCGTCGACCGCGAATGGAGCGGCGAGATCGCCAACCGGCTGCGGGGCGTCGGGCGCTACCACGCCTCGCGCCTGCTGGTGCTCGCCTACGAGCCGCGGCGCGAGCGCCTCGACGCGCGCGTGACGATCGTCTCCGAAGGCGCCTCCGCGCCGGGCGGGCTGGCGCTGCTGCGCGAGACCGTCGTCGTCGAACTCGGCGACCGCCATCTCGATGACCTGCTGACGATCGCCGACCCGCTGGTCGTCACGGACCTGCCGACGCTGTTGTGGTCACCGCACGGCCATCACGAGATCGTCACCGAGCTGCTCCCACTCGCGCAGGCGGTGCTCGTGGACTCGGTCGAGGAACCTGTCGCACAGGAGGCGCTGACCCGCGCGTGCGAGCTGAGCGAGCAGGCGTACGTCGTGGACCTGGCGTGGCTGCGATCGACGCCATGGCGCGAGCGCCTCGCCGCAACCTTCGACCCGCCGTGGCTGCGCCGCGAGCTGGACATGATCACCGGCGTGACGGTGCGCCACCACCCGGCCTCGACCGCCGCCGCGCTGCTGCTCGTGGGCTGGCTTGCCTCGCGGCTGCACTGGCGGACCGGGTCGCTCGTCAGCGACGGCGGCGCGCTGGTCGGAGCCACGCAGGCGCAGGACAACGACGTCGCTGTTCGCCTGGAGGTCGCTCCTGAGCTGCAGGTGCCGGGGCTCGAGGTCGCTCGAGCTGGTCACGGACTCGGGCATGCACCTGCGCCTCAGCCGCGGCAGAGGTGGACTGCGGGCCCGCAGGCGCGACAGCAATGGCACGGAGCGAGAATGGACGCTCCCCGGCGCCTCGCGAGGAGAGGCCGGAGTGCTCGGGGAGGGCATCCGCCAGGCGCTGCTGCGCGATCCGACCTACCTGCCCGCGCTCGAAGCCGCGCGCGCGATGGTCGAGCCGCCTGACGAGCGGCGCACGCCCGGCGCTGGCAGGCCCGCGATCGAGGATCGGCGGGCGACGCGGTCGTGACGCGCCTGACCACCTGCCCCGACGCGGACACGGTGGCACGGCGCGCCGCCGCACACATCGTGCGCCAGCTGCGCCAAGCCAAGGAGCAGCGCGGCGTCGCACACCTGGCGCTCAGCGGCGGCACCACGCCGGGGCACACCTACGAGCTGCTGGGCGGCGCCGAGCCCGACGATCTGAGCGGTGTCGAGCTGTGGTTCGCCGACGAACGCTGCGTGCCGCCGCAGGACGACGAAAGCAACTACCTGCTCGTCGCCCAGACGCTCCTGGCGAGCGCGAAGATCGCACCGGAGCGCGTGCACCGGATGGAAGGCGAGGCGGGACCGTACGAGGGCGCGCGTCGCTACGCCGAGGCGCTCGTCCAGCACGTGCCGGCCGACGGTGCGACCCCAGCGTCGCTGCCGGTGCTCGATCTGATCGTGCTCGGCATCGGCCCCGACGGTCACATCGCATCGCTGTTCCCCGGAGCCGCCACGCTGGATGCGGGCGAAGAGGCGATCTGCCTCGGTGTCGAGGACTCGCCGAAGCCCCCTCCACAGCGGATCACGCTGAGCCTCGCCGTGCTGCTCGCCGCGCGCGAGTGTCTTGTGCTCGCGACCACCACGAGCAAGGCCGACGCGATCAGCGCGATGCTCGGCGAGCCCAGCCGGCAGGTACCCGCGAGCCTGCTGCGGCGCGAGCGGTTGACGGTGATCGTCGATGACGCGGCCGCACCGGAGGGCTCGCTGCGGTGAGCAGCCCCGGCGCGCGCGAGGCGGTGCTGGTACGCCACGCCGAGACGGAGTGGAGCCTCAACGGCCGCCACACCGGGCGCACAGACCTTCCCCTCACCGACCACGGCCGCGAGGTCGCCGCCGCGCTGCGCGAGCCGCTGCAGGCGTGGCAGTTCGCGCTCGTGCTGGTCAGCCCGGCCCGCCGCGCGCGGGAAACGTGCGAGCTGTGCGGGCTGGGCGCCGGGGCGCAGGTGCGCGACGATCTGCACGAGTGGGACTACGGCGACTACGAGGGGCTCACGACGCCCGAGATCTGGGAACGTCGCCCGGGCTGGGTGCTGTGGCGCGACGGCTGCCCTGGTGGCGAGAGCCCCGCCGACGTGGGCGCACGTGCCGACCGTGTGATCGCCGAGATCGCCGCCGCCGATGGAGACGTGGCGGTGTTCTCGCACGGACACATGCTGCGTGTGCTCGGTGCCCGCTGGATCGCGCTCGAGCCCGAGGGTGGCGGGCGCCTGGGGCTCTCGACGGCCGCCGTCTGCGTGCTCGGTCACGAGCGCGACACGGCTGTGATCGCGCGCTGGAACGACACCGGCCTGTAACACTCTCGCCGCTGGAGGGACTTTCGTTCTAGAGTGACGCAGCACGGTCGCTTCGGAGTGACGCAGCATCGTCGGCCATGGCAACTCCCGCGCTCAAGAACTCCCCTCTCCCCCGTGATGCCGCGCAGGCGCTGCGCGCGCTGGGCGCGGCGCGCGAGCGGACGCTCGCGCTGGTCGCGGAGCTCGACGACGAGCAGCTCGAGCGCGTGCACTCGCCGATCATGAGCCCGCTGGTGTGGGATCTCGCTCACATCGCCGCCTACGAGGATCTGTGGCTCGGCCATCGCCACGGTCGCCTCGAGCTGCTGCGCCCCGAGCTCGCGAACCTCTACGACGCCTTCGAGACGCCGCGCGCCGTACGCGGGCAGATCGAGGCGCTCGGCCCCGACGACGCGAGGGCATACATGAGTGCCGTCAGGGCCCGAACCGCGCAGGTGATCGCCGAGCGCGGCGTCGGCGACGGCGACGGCGTGCTGTGCGAGCTGGTTCTGCGCCACGAGCTCCAGCACGCCGAGACGATGCGACAGACGCTGGCGATCGCCGAGCTGCTGCCGCGCGCGGAGGCGGCTCGCGCAAGCGCTCCGCTGGCAGCCGATGCTCCTCCCGCAGGGTGGATCGAGGTTCCTGCCGGCCCGTTTGCGATGGGCGCCGGCGCCGATGGGTTCGCCTATGACAACGAGCGTCCCCGCCACACCGTCGAGCTGTCGGCGTTCGCGCTCGCGCGGCGCCCCGTCAGCAACCAGAGCTGGATGAGCTTCAGCGAAGGCGGCGGCTACGAGCGCCGCGAGTGGTGGTCGCGCGAGGGCTGGGCATGGAAGGAGGAGCACGACATCACCCATCATCCCGCCGTGGCGAAAGGCCACCCGGAGGCGCCCGTGTGCCACGTCTCCTGGTTCGAGGCCGACGCCTTCGCGCGTGCTCACGACGCGCGGCTGCCCACCGAGGCGGAGTGGGAGAAGGCAGCGACCTGGACCCAGCAGCGCTCCGCGCAGGGTCTCGCGGGCGTCGGCCGCGTGTGGGAGTGGACAGGTTCGCAGTTCGTTGGCTACCCGGGTTTCGAGCCGTACCCCTACCGGGAGTACTCGCAGGTGTTCTTCGGGCGGGACTACCGCGTGCTGCGCGGGGGCTCATGGGCGAGCGACCCCCGTGTCGCGACCATGACCTTCCGCAACTGGGACCTGCCGCAGCGGCGCCAGATCTTCGCAGGCGTGCGCCTTGCGAGGGAGCTGTGATGGAGCCCTCCGCGCCGCAGCAGCCGCTCGCCGAGGACGTCGTCGACGCGATCCAGATCGACTCTCACCTCGACGCCGGCAACGAGCGCTCGCTCGCCGACGATGTGCTCGACGGGCTCACCCGCCCGTTCAAGGAGCTGCCGCCGAAGCACTTCTACGACGCCCGCGGCGCCGAGCTGTTCGACCAGATCTGCGAGCAGCCCGAGTACTACCCCACGCGCACCGAGCGCGCAATCCTCGAGGCGCAGGCGGAGCTGCTGGCGGAGCTGACGGGCGCGGTCGAGCTCGTGGAGCTCGGCTCCGGCACAGCCGCCAAGACGCGCGTGCTGCTCGACGCGCTGTTCGCCGCGGGCACGCTCGAGCGCTACGTGCCGGTGGACGTCACCGAGAGCATGGTGCGCGACTGCGCCCGGGAGCTCACCAGCGAGTATCCCGGCCTGCGCGTGCACGGCGTGATCGGCGACTTCGAGCGTCACCTCGACCGCGTGCCGCCCGCTGCCGGCCCGCGGATCGTGGCCTTCCTCGGAGGCACGATCGGCAACTTCCCGCCTGGCAGCCGTCGCCGCTTCCTGCGCCAGATCGCGCGCCTGCTCGGACCTTCCGATCATCTGCTGATGGGGACCGACCTGGTCAAGGACCCGCGTGTGCTGGAGGCGGCCTACGACGACGCCCAGGGGATCACCGCGGCGTTCAACCGCAATGTGCTGCACGTGCTCAACCGCGAGCTGCAGGCAGACTTCGACCCCGACGACTTCGAGCACGTGGCGCTGTTCGACCCCCACAACGAGTGGATCGAGATGCGGCTGCGCGCGCGCCGCGAGCACACAACGCTCGTGCGCGACCTCGATCTACCGGTTCACTTCGATGCCGGCGAGGAGCTGCGCACGGAGATCAGCGCGAAGTTCACGCCCGGACGGCTCGAGGGCGACCTGTCCGCTGCCGGCTTGGAGCTCGTGCGCTGGCTGACCGACCCTGAGGCTTTGTTCGCGCTGTCGCTGTCACGCGTGCGCTCGGATCAATAGGCTCCACGGATGAACATCGAGGGCAGCGTAGCGCTTGTCTCCGGCGGCGCCTCCGGTCTCGGCGAGGCGACGGTTCGCGCGCTGCACGCACGCGGTGCGCAAGTGACGATCGCCGACGTCAACGCCGAGAAGGGTCAGGCGCTCGGCGCCGAGCTGGGCCTCGAGTTCGTCGCCTGCGACGTCCGCGAAGAGGAGCAGGTGCAGGCTGCCGTCGAGCAGGCCGCGAGCGCTGAGGGTGGCCTGCGCATTGCCGTCAGCTGCGCCGGCACCGGGTGGGCGCAGAAGGTCGCCGGCTCGAAGAGGCCCCCACCCGCTGATGCCGTTCGAGACGATCATCTCGATCAACCTGATCGGCACCTTCAACCTGCTGCGGCTGGCCGCGAGCGCGATGATCGCGAACGAGCCCGGTGACGACGGCGAACGCGGGGTATGCGTGCACACGGCCTCGATCGCGGCGTTCGACGGCCAGGTCGGCCAGATCGCCTACTCGGCGTCGAAGGGCGGCGTCGTCGCGATGACGCTGCCGGCCGCACGCGACCTCGCCCAGTACGGGATCCGCGTCAACACGATCGCACCCGGGCTGTTCGACACGCCGCTACTCGCGGCGCTGCCCGAGGAGGCTCGCGCCAAGCTCGGCGCCGGCGTCCCGTTCCCGCAGCGCCTGGGCGAGCCCGCCGAGTACGCGCAGCTGGCCTGTCAGATCGTCGAGAACCGGATGCTCAACGGCGAGACGATCCGCCTCGACGGCGCCTTGCGAATGCCGCCTCGCTGAGCTGCGCCGCTTAAGCCACCGGCGAGCCCTCGAGCCGTCCGGCGCTGGGGATCGCCAGCAGCCGCCGGCGCATGTCGGCTTCGACCTCGACGTTCAGGAACGCAAGCAGAGCATCGAGTTCGGCCTCGGGCTCGGCGCAGAGCCGGTCGACGCTCAGCTCGTGATAGCGCGCGCCCAGACGCTCGCGTCCGATGCGTGCGCTGCGACTGCTGAGAAGCTCACAGAAGCGAAGCGAGCACTCGGCGAGGTCCGCGCCCGGACCCGGCGGCTCGAGGCCGAGCTGTTGGCTCCAGTTGCGGACCATCGCGATCGTCGTGTCTTTGCCGGCGCGCGCGATCCGCTCCGTGTCACCGACGACGTGCAGGAAGCGCATCTCGGGAAACGCCGTGATCAGCTCCGGCAGCAGCACAAGCGCACTTGGCTCCTTCCAGCCCCAGCCGGGCGTGCGCGCCGGATCGTGGCCCCTGCTCGCGCGTAGCCGGCGCACCGCGCGCGGCGCCCAGCGCCGCCCGCGCCTGCGCCCAAGCCGGTCGTTGCCGCGCGGCATCGTCCCGAGCATCGCGCCGAGCAGCGTCAGGCGCTCGCGCACCGTGGGCGCGCTCGCGTCCGTCAGGCTCCTGACCAGCGGCCGGGCGGCGGCGCTGACCCTGCGCTGGCGGGTCGAGGAGCGCCAGTACCAGCGTGGGCGCTTGAGCAGCAGCGTATGGCTGAGATTGTCGAGCGCCTCGTTGAGGTCTTCGCCGAGGTAGAAGCCCAGCTCGACCAGCAGCCGCGCCGCCACGCGCGTGCCGCCCCCCGCGATTCCGCCGATCACGACCGGCGCGGTGTAGCCGGCGGGGATCGGCACCCGTGAGCTCATCGCGCGGATTATGACAGCGGCAAACGCTCAGATATCGTCGTAGCCCCACAGGGCGAGGAGGTCGCGGTCGAGAAACTCGCTGAGCGCCTGCACTTCCGGCTTGAAGCGCTGACGCAGCTCCAGCATCAAGCTCTCATCGGCTGGCTTCGGCGAAGCGAGCACGACGCTGCGCTGAAGCGCTTTGAAGCCGCCTCGACGCAGCGCCCTGGGGGTGAGCAGCACGAGCGTCTTCTTGACCGCGCGCGCGCGCGGGCCGCGTCCGTAGGTGACGGAGAACATGGCCTCATCGAGAGCCACTCGGCGCTGCACCGTTTCGTTCGCCCGCACCACCTCGAGTGCGAGCGTGTCGTCCACGCCGAGGAAGCGCTGCACCTCGCGCACGGTGCTCTCGTTGTCAGCGAGGAAATCCTCGTAGATCAGTACCAGTATCTGATCACGTGGAAAGACCGCGTGATAGCGGCGAAGCTGATCGAGGTAACGCGCGCGCTCGGTGTACAACAGCAATTGCGGCTGTGACACGGCCAGCTCGGTGAGCTCCCGCCCCTGCCGTCGCTCCTGCTCGAGCGCGATCGCCCGGCGCAGGCTCGGCTCACGCTCGGACCGATTCTGCAGCAACTGGAGGTGAAGCGAGCGCAGGAAGAACGCCGGCTCGCGAAGCAGGGCGATGATGCGGGCGGCGGGCTGAGCCTCGGCGATGCGCGCCGCCGCCGCCGGAGACCAGATGTGGCGGGTCGAGGCATCACCTATGAGCTGATCGGGCCTCGCTCCGGAAAACAGTGCCAGGTATTGCTCATATGTGAGCCCAGCGGCATCCGCTCTCCCCGGCTCGGAGATTCGCAGATCGCTTGCGAAGAACTGCGGCTCCTTGATGTCCGGCATGTAGATCTGCGGGTGGCGTTTCAACATCGCGTGCAGCGCCGTGGTCCCGCACTTGGGGTGGCCGATTATGAAGAAATCAGGGACGCGCCCCGCGGAGCCGGCACCGGCCGGCGAGGACGCTCCGGCGAAGCCGGAACAGCTATGGTCCTGTGTGCTACTCACACTAGCTGCGCTCGGCTCGCGCCGTCTTGCCCCATGACGCTCGCGCGCCACTGTGGGTCATCGCTGAGAATGCGTTGGTAGATCTGCTCGGAGAGCTGCGCGTTTACCCTCTGCGTTTCCCGCGTCCAAGCTCTCAGCCGGCGCCGATTGATTCGGCGTCTCACGGGCCCGAGACCGGGCAGCGAGGGCCCGCTTACGAGCGCAGGCCCCGATTGGCGGTCCGATCTGAGGATCACACCGTGGTCGCGAAACGCAGCGCCGTGGTGATAGATGACGCCACCGTAGACGCTGAACAGAGTCGGATGCAGCGCGGTTTCGTTAGAGCGGTGCAGCTGCGACCACGGGGTGTTGGTGAGCGCGAGCGCGCGAAGCAGATTGGCGCCAGGCCCGGTGGAAACCGTCCCGTCCGCGTCCACCCACGTGTACCCTTGCGACCAGTCACCCGGAAGCTCGCGCCAAAAGCCGACGGTCGTCACACAGAAGCACGGGTGTGGATGCGGCTCGCTCGCCTGCTCGATGCGACGCACTGCGAGCAAAGGCGCCTCGGCCAGCGCGGTGTCCAGCAGGGGCGTCAGATCGGCGATTGGAAATGCGTCGCCATCTATGAACATCAGCAGATCCTCATCGGCTGCATCGTTCGATATCTCGAGCGCGAGGTGATTGAGCTTTTCAGGGTGCGAGGGGCTTGCCGTGTGCCGGATCACGCGGTCGAAGTGCTCCTCGTAACACGCGTCAATACGCTGAAATGAACCCCACAGTTGCAGCGGAGAGTGAATGTGACGACGTAGATGCTTCGTCTGGATCTCGATCCAGCGCGGCGAGCGGTAGTGAACCGTTGCAACGTGCACTGTCATGGCTGGGGCTCATCATAGCCCCACAGGCGCACAAGGTCACGCTCCAGATACTCGCTCGCAGCGCTCACCTGGCTCCTGAAACGCTCGCGCAGCTCGCCCATGAGCAGATCGTCGGCGGGCGGCGGCTTGCGTCTGACGAGCGTCCGCGTCAGCGTCCTCACCGCCCCATGACGCAGGCGTCGGGGTATGACGCTCTTGACGGCTGCCTTTGCGGCACGCGCTTGCCGACCGCGGCCGAGTGTCACCGTCTGCACGAGCCCGCTCGCCCGCGACGCGCGAACGCGCACAGTTGGATTGGCGTCGGCGCGCTCGAGCCCGACCTGCTCGTCAACCTCGAGAAAGCTCAGCACCCGGCGGACCATCCGCTCGTTGTCACTGCGGAAATCCTCATAGATCAGGACGAGCACGCGATCTTCTCCAAAGTGCTCGTGGTAGCGACGCAACTGCTCGACGTAGCGCACGTGCTCGGAGTAGAGCAGCGCCTGCTGCCAGAACGAGCCGCGATCATCGGCGACGTCGCCGCGTCGCCGCGGCTCGAGCTCGAGTGCGGCGGCGAGGTCCGGCTCGGTCTCGATGCCGGACTGCAGGAGCTGCAGGTGCAGCGATCGCAGAAAGCTGGCCGGCTCACGCAGGATCGCGACGATGCGCGCGTCGGGGCGCAACTCGGCGATGCGCCCGGCTGCCGCCTGGGATCGCAGATACGTGGTCGACGCCTCGCCGACGAGCTGGCTCGGCGCCGCCGCCGCGAACAGCGCGCGATACTGCTCGAGCGTGTTGGGAATATGCCCTGCCGGCCCGGCACGTTCGTTTGCCCCGCGCGCGAAGAAGTGCGGCTCCTTCAGGTCGGGCATGAAGATCTGAGGATGGGCTCTGAGCATCTGATACAGCGCAGTCGTGCCGCACTTGGCGTGTCCGACTATGAAAAAATCGGGCGCTGAAACCGGATTCACTCGATGCAACCCTAGCGCGCGACTGCGCTTGTGAGCCCACAGCCGCGCACTGGGAGTGTGCCGGTAGCATGATCTGCGGTGAGTGGCTCCAGGCAAGACGCATCGGAGACGACCCGTGAGCTCGAGTTGAGCGCGGCCGAGGAGGCCGTCATGGAGGAGCTGCGACAGGCGCGGACGACGCAGACGCGGCGGCCGGACTTCTTCATCGTGGGTCACGCGAAGTGCGGCACGACTGCGCTGTATCAGATGCTCAGAGCCCATCCGCAGGTGTACATGCCGTCCGTGAAGGAGCCCGAGTTCCTCTCGCGCGCGCCCGAGCATCGCGCCCACCGCGCCAGCCTCCCGCCGAAACGGCTCCCCGACACCCTCGAGCGCTACCTCGCGCTGTTCGAGGGGGCCGCGCCGGGGCAACTCACGGGCGAGGCCTCGACGGAGTACCTGCGCACGCTCTCGACCGCGCGGCGCATCGCCGAGCTGCAACCCGATGCACGCATCGTCGCGATGTTCCGCGAGCCGACCAGCTTTCTGCGCTCGCTGCATCTGCAACTCCTGCAGGTCGGCGTCGAGACCGAGCGTGATTTCGCGCGGGCGATCGCGCTGGAGCACGAAAGACGGCAGGGGCGGCGAATACCGCGCGACTGCGCGTGGCCGCCGGCGCTCCTCTACTCCGAGCACGTTCGCTACCGCGACCAGCTCCGCCGATATCACGAGTACTTCGGGCGCGAGCGGGTTCTGGCGCTGATCTACGACGACTTCCTCGCCGACAACGCCGCCGTCGTGCGCCAGGTCCTGCGCTTTATCGGCGTCGAGGACTCGTTCGAGATCGACGCCACCGAAGCCAACCCCACGCTCCGCGTCCGCTCGCAGCGCGGCGAACGGCTCCTCAACGCGGTGTCGGTCGGAAAGGGTCCGATCTCGCGATCCGTCAAGCGCACCTTGAAGACTGTGCTGCCCGAGCGTGCACGCCGCCACGCCAAACGAGCGGCCATACACATGGTGATCGAAACCGAGCCGAAGCCGCCCGCGGAGGAGTTCATGGCCACGCTGCGGCGGCGCTACAAAGGCGAGGTGGTTGCGGCGAGTGAGGATCTCGACCGCAACCTCGTCAGCCTATGGGGCTACGACGAACTTCCGTGAGCCGCGCGGCGCCGGACGGCGCCTTATGACAGCCGTTCGACGAGCATCGCCATCCCCATACCCCCGGCGACGCACATCGACTCGATTCCGTAGGTCCCCTCGAGTGTCTCCAGATCGTTGAGCAGCGTGGTCATGATGCGCGCGCCCGTCATCCCGAACGGGTGCCCGAGCGCGATCGCACCGCCGAACGGGTTGAGCTTCTCGTCCGGTATTCCGAGCTCGTCTTTGCACGGCACGATCTGCGCGGCGAATGCCTCGTTGATCTCGACCACGTCGATGTCCTCGATCGTCATGCCGGTGTTCTTCAGCAGCTGCTGGATCGCCGGGATCGGGCCGAGCCCCATTACCTCGGGGCGGATCGCCGCGACGGTCGAGGCCACGATCCGGGCACGCGGCGTGAAGCCCGCGCTGTTTGCCTTCTCATCGCTCATGATCAGCAGCGCCGCGGCACCGTCGTTGAGCGGGCACGCGTTGCCGGCGGTCACCGTCCCGTCCTCTTTGAAGACCGGACGCAATGAGGCCAGCGCCTCGAGCGTCGTCCCCGGACGCGGGCCATCGTCCTTGGTGACGACGGTCTCGGGCACGTCGATCTCGTTGCCCTCCTTGTCGACGTCCCTGTGCGCCGGCACCGTCACCGGGATGATCTCCTTGTCGAAGTGCCCAGATTCCTGCGACGCCACGGCGCGCGTCTGGGAGATCAGCGCCCACGCATCCTGGGCCTCGCGGCTGACTTTGCGTTCCTCGGCGACGTTCTCGGCGGTCATGCCCATCGTGATGTAGGCGTTGTACAGCGAGCCCTCCGAGCCGTCGAGCTTCGGGTGAAACTCGAACGGCGCCCCCGGCGCCGTGCGTGAGACCGCCTCGACTCCGGCGGCGATGTAGGTGTCACCCTCACCGACCTTGATCGCGTGGAACGCCATCCGCGTCGTCTGCAGCGAGGACGCGCAGAAACGGTTGACCGTGCATCCGGGCACTCGGTAATCGATGCCCGCGAGCAGCGTTGCCATGCGACCGATGTTGTAGCCCGACTCGCGCTCGCCGTAGCCGCAGCCCATCATCACGTCACCGATCGAGCGCTCCTCGAGCTGTGGGTTGCGCTCGATCAGCGCCTTCAGCGGCAGCGCCGCGAGGTCATCCGCGCGAACGGCCTTGAGCGACCCCTTGGCGGCCCGCCCGATGGGCGTGCGAACGGCGTCGACGATTACGGCTTCGGGCATGCGTGACTCTCCTTGATCAGTTGACGGCCCTCTTGACAACGGCGGTGGACGGTTCCAGCGAGCTCAGTCTATGCGCTCGTAGCCCCACTCGCGCACCAGGTCGCGTCCGAGATGCTCGCTCAGGGCGACGACCTCCGGCTTGAAGCGGCCTCGCAGCTCCAGGAGCAGCTGCTCGTCGGGCGGACGCGGCACGGAGAAGACGAGACGACGCGCCAGGCTCTCGACCGCGTCGTTGCGCAGCAGGCCGGGCGTGAGTGCCTCGACAGCACGTGACAGCCGGCCCGCCTGGGCGGGCCGGCGACGCGCGCGCTGCAGCGCCAGCACGGCGCGGTGGAGCCCGGGGGAGCGCACCGCTTTGCGGTCCCTGCTCGTATGGGGCAGCTCGAACGGATGTGTGTCATCGATGCCGAGGAAACGCAGGACACGGCGCGCCGTGCCATCGTTGTCACGACGAAAATCGTCGTACAGGATCACCATGATCTGCTCAGCCGGGAAGTGTGACTGCAAACGCCGCAGCTGCTCGCCATAACGCACGTGATTGCAGTAGAAAAGCCTGTCCGGAGCGCGCGAGCCGGGGGGAATGTGCAGGCCGTCTCGCCGCTGCGCTTCCAGCGCGATCGCCTTGCGCAGGTCGCGCTCGTTCTCGACCAGTGTGAGCAGATTGTTGAGGTGAAAGTTCTGCACGAGGCTCGTAGGCTCGCGCAGCACGGCGATGATCCGCGCGCCGGGTTGCACCTGCGCGATCAGCCGCGCGGCATCCGGTGAGCGGATGTACTGGGGCGATGCCTCCCCGGCGCGTTGCTCGGTGCCCGCGTCCGCGAACAGCGACAGATACGCGTCGAGCGTGCCCGGACGAAGGTCGGCGCCGGCGCCAATCCACTCCTTCGTGGAGTCCGACTGCGTGCGATCGCGGAAGAAGAACCGCGGCTCCTTCAGGTCGGGCATGAAGATCTGGGGATGCTGGCGCAGGATGTTGAAAAGCGCCGTGGTGCCACACTTTTCGTGACCGACGATGAAGAAGTCTGGAACCCTCGTCCCAGCCGACACCGGTGGCCTGGCCGACGTCGCCATGGGTGCAAATTATACGCGACGCTTACAGGTCCAAGCGGCTGACGCCGAGCTCGTCGAAGCCGACGTGGTGGGCGAGCTCGTGACGTACGGTGCGAGTCACCTGGTCGCGCAGGAGATCCGGGTCGTGGCCGAAGTCGCGGCGCAGCGTGTCGCGGAAGATCACGATGCGGTCGTGCGTGTTGTCGCGGGACGCCCCGTCCCCCTGGTAGAGCCCGTAGGCGCCGCGGCGCCGACCGCCGTCAGAGATCACGACCGCGACGTGCGCGAGCGCGTTTCTCAGCAGATCCGGAAGATCGTCCAGCGCATCGCGTACCAGCTCCTCGAAGTCCGTGTCGTTGAGCGGGTCGAGCTCCATGAACTCGGCTTCTTCGGGCACTACCGCCAAGCCTTCGCGGGCGAGCCGCTCGGAATAGCGGACGATCTCTTCAAACTCGCTCTCGGACTCCGGGTTGCGCCAGCCGGCCAGGCGCACCGCGACGAACGCCACGCTGCCCATCAGGACGATCGCCACGATCACGCCCAGTGCGACGTCCTCGAGCGCCCGCACGACCCCGATCGAGCTGAAGCCCTGACCGACCACCAGCACCACCAATCCGACGGACATCGCCACCAACGCTGCCACACCAGCGCGCCGAAGCGATCTCGGATCTTCGGGAGGGGTGGACGCGCGCATCGCCTGACGGTCGTCCTATTTCAGCGTGCGGGCGATCACGAGACGCTGGATCTCGTTGGTGCCCTCGTATATCTGGGTGATCTTGGCGTCTCGCATCATGCGCTCCACCGGGTACTCCTTGACGTAACCGTAGCCGCCGAGGACCTGCACGGCCTCGACCGTCACCGCCATCGCAGTGTCCGAGCAGAAGACCTTGGCCATAGATGAGTACTTTGCGCGCTGTGGATGGTGCTGGTCGGCCATCGCGCAGGCCTTGTACAGCAGCTCGCGGGCGGCCGCTGTACGGGTTTCCATGTCGGCGAGCTTGAACTGGATCGCCTGGAACTCGTTGATCGCCTTGCCGAACTGGCGACGCTCGCGCGCGTAGGCCACCGCGTAGTCGGTCGCGCCCTGAGCGATGCCGACTGCCTGCGCGGCGGCTCCGAGGCGGGTGCGCTCGAGCGTGGCGAGCGCAACGGACAGGCCCTTGCCGACCTCGCCGATCACGTTCGCGTGCGGGACGCGTACGTCCTCGAAGATCGGCTGGCCCGTGGGTGAGGCGCGGATGCCGAGCTTGTGCTCGAGCTTGCCGACGCTGAATCCGGGGCGGTCGGCCTCCACGACGAACGCGGTCAGCCGACGACTGTCGCGGTCGGTGACCGCAAACGTGATGTAGAAGTCCGCGACGCCCAGGTTGGAGATCCAGTTCTTGGTTCCGTTGATCACCCACTCATCGCCGTCGCTGACGGCGCTGGTCTTCATCCCCGCCGGGTCCGATCCGGCCTCCGGCTCGGACAGCGCGAACGCCGGCGAGAACTCTCCCGTGGCGCACCTGGGCAGCAAGCGCTCCTTGAGCTCGTCTGAGCCGAACAGCTGGATCGGCAGCGTGCCGAGCTCCTGCACCATCAGGATCAGCGCACAGGCCGCGTCGACCTTCGCGATCTCCTCGACGGCCATGTTCAGCATCAGCGTGCCCGTGCCCGTGCCGCCGTACTCGGTGGGGAAGGGCAGCCCGAGGATGTCCTGCTCGGCGAGCAGCCTGCGCACGTCCCATGGATATTCGGCACGCTCGTCGATCTCAGCCGAGCGCGGCGCGATCCGCTCGCGCGCGATCTGGCCGATCGTCTCACAGAAGTCGAGGTGCTCCTGGGGCACCGTGTAGACCTCGCTTACCACCTCCATTCCCCCATACTAGTCGCGGCTGGTCGCCCGGCGCGCACCACCCCGCTTCAGCGGGCGAGCTTCTCGAGGCGGAGATCGCGCCCGCCTCCTCGAGCCCGCTACGCTCAGTCCAATGAGCCCAGCGGACGCTTCGGCCACGATCGAGATCGAGCCCGCACGACTCGCGGCATTGATCGAGCAGGACGACGCGGTCGAAGTGATCGACGTGCGCGAGCCATACGAGCGCGAGGCCGGACACATCGAGGGCACGCGCCATATCGAGCTCGTCCAGCTCACATCCGCCGCGGACAGCGTCGACCGCGAGCGGCCGGTGGTGTTCTACTGCCGCGTCGGGGCGCGCTCGGAGATGGCCGCGCAGGCGTTCCGCGCCTCGGGCTTTGAGGCATACTCGCTGAGCGGCGGTCTGCTCCGTTGGGCCCAGGAGGAACGTCCGCTGGCCCCCGACGGCGGCTTCGTCGCCGATCACTAGCCGAGCTCGTGGTGGCAGCCGTGTTCCTGGCAGCCTGTGCTCCCTGTTTCCGTGCCGGTATAACCATCGTCAGACAGACTTTCTGGTAGCGACATCGAGTGCGACCACAGGAGGGGATCACACGTATGGAGGCTTCGAGCGAGTACCCGAACGTGAGCGTCGGCGAGGGCTACGCGGTCGCGCATCTGGAGGACCTGGGCGACGGCCCCGGCTTCCGCAAGGCGCGCAAGGGACTGGGCGTCACCGCGTTTGGTGTCAACGCGGTGGTGATCCCTCCGGGCATCGAGTCAGGCTTTCACTACCACGAGCTCCAGGAGGAGCTGTACTTCGTCCATCGCGGCTCGCTCGAGATGGAATTCGGGGACGGAAGCGTCGAGCAGCTGCACGAGGGCGGCATGGCGCGGGTGGACGCCGCGACCGTGCGGCGTGTCCGCAACGTCGGCGACGTCGACGCCATCTATCTGTGCGTGGGCGGCAAGGACGGCTATGTCGGGCGCGACGGTCGCGTGCGCCCCGGCGAGGAGAGCCGTGTGAGCCCGATCCGCCCTGCGGATGAGCGAGGCTGAGCGGCCGCGGCGGACCCTGCGGGTCCGCGACGGGCTGGAGATCCCGCTCGCTGAGATCACGCTGCGCACGAGCCGCTCCTCGGGGCCCGGCGGGCAGCATGCGAACGTCACTTCCTCGCGCGTGGAAGCGAGCTTCGACGTGCTCGCCTCACGGACCCTGAGCGAGGCGCAACGCGCGCGCGTGCTGGCTCGCGCCGGTTCGCGGCTGCTCGCCGTCGCGCAGGACGAGCGCTCGCAGACGCGCAATCGCGAGCTTGCGCTGCGGCGCCTTGCCGAGCGCCTGTCGTTGGCGCTTGCCGTCCCACGAGCCCGGCACGCGACGCGCCCCTCTGCAGCGTCGCGTGCGCGCCGCCTCGAGCGTAAGCGCCGTGCGGGTGCTCGCAAGCTGTCACGTCGCCGGCCACGCCCCGGCGTGGATGAGGGCTAGAGACCGGCTACGGGTTCAGCAGCTCCTTGACGTAGCGGTGGTGCAGACGGCCGAGCGCGGTGTTTTCCGGATGGAAATCAAGCGCATCCCACAACACCGGCGAAGCGGGCGCCCAGGTGATGATCATGTACGCGCCGAGCACGAGCACGACGGCGCGCAGGCGGCGGGAGCGCGACAGTGCCGCCAGCGGCAGCGTCCACAGCACGTACCACGGCAACACCCAGCTCAGCGTCACGAGCAGCGCGACGCTCGCCCATCCGGAGGCTGTGATCGTGTCGCGCCGGCGCCACGCGAACCAGCTGCACCACGCGACCGATGCGACCAGCGCGGCCGACGCGACGCCGCGCACGAATTCGGTCTCACCACCCGCGCCGAACAGCAACCCGATCAGGTTTGGGATGCTCTCGCTCGTCACCAGCTCGCTCTGCGTGCTGAGGTCGGGGATGTGCAGGCCGAATGCCAGCAGGCTGACGGCCGCCACGAGGACACCTGTCACGAGCATCCCGAGCACGAACTGCACGAGCGCGCGCGGCACCCGCAGCAGCGACGCGAGCACGACCGGGACCAGCACCGCCGCCGAGGCCTTGAGGCCGATCGCGATCACGAACGCGCCACCCGCGCCGGCGTCGAGCATCGACAGCGGCACCAGCCATCCGCGCAAACTGCGGACGGCGCCGGCGTCGGCGCGCGGATTCGTGCCGGGCCCACCGATCTGCGCTGCCACAGGCGTGCCGGCGGACGTCCCGCCCGGGGCGCCGGCCGCGTCGCTCGGGCCCTGCGCACGCGCCCGCGCGAGCAGCAGCAGATAGAAGCCGAGCATGATGAAGAACAGCATCAGGAAGTCGTTGTGATCGCCTCCGAGTCCCCAGACCAGGACGATCGGGTTGAGGCCGACGAGCGCCACCGCGGCGCGCGGATCGCGCTTCAGCAGCAGCGCGGACTTCCACACGAGCAGGATCGTCGCAAGGCTCGTCAGCACGAGCAGCGCCTTGAGCGCCCAGAACGAGCCGCCGATGCCGAGCGGGACGACGGCGAACGTCACCAGCGTGAACAGGGGTCCGTATGGGCTCAACAGCTCGTGCCAGTTGCTCAGCAGAAAGCTGGGGTCGTTGTGCGGCTCGAGGATCGGGATCGTCGTATACGGGTTGAGGTTGTGCACGACCTCCATGCGCCCGTAGTTGATGTAGTTGAACAGGTCGGTCAACGCCAGCGGTGGCGAGAGCAGATAGATCGCGTGCGCGGCGAGGATCGTCGCGATCAGCCATCGCGCCGGCAGGCGCGGCACGTACTTGAGCACGAGCAGGTAACTGACGTACATGGCGACGATCGCGCCTGTGAACAGGTACTTGAGGGTGGTGGCGCTGTTGGTGAAGCCCGGCAGCATCCCGCCGAGCGGGCCGGCCATCCAGCCGGGGAAGAAGCCCGTGTGGGTCGTCGGCGCGATGACGCTCGGCCGGTTCGCCGCCACGAGCACGACGAAGATGCTGAGCGCGAGGATCGCCACCAGCGACAGCGCGCCGACCAACACACCGGTATCGAGGCGCGCCTGCGTCGCACCGCGCCGGCGCCACGGCCAATTCGAGGCGTCCGCTGACGGCGCGTCGCCGGCAGCGCGGCCGAGGGGAATGGTTGTCGCGTCGCCCGGCATGCTCAGCCGTCGGCACGATATCCGGTCCGGACATGCCGAGGGCCCGCACGTGCGGGCCCTCGAACGGTGGTTCCAGAAGGCCCGGCGATGATCGCCGGGCCTGAGTGAGGCTAGATCGCCTGGACGTTTACGGCCTTGGGACCCTTCTCCCCCTGCTCGGGGTCGTAGGAGACCTTCGCCCCCTCCTGCAGAGAGCGGTAACCCTCGCCGTTGATGCCGGTGTGATGGACGAACAGGTCCTTGTCACCGTCATCCGGGGTGATGAAGCCGAACCCCTTGTCGTCGCTGAACCACTTGACTGTGCCAGTAGGCATGGTGTGAATTTCCTCCACGGTATGTGCGTGCTGCACGCGGAGGATGCTTCTCAAAGCTTCGACCTGCGAGCGCTTGCACTACTTTCGCCGGTCTTTAGCGCCGGCCATACAGGACGACCGTAGCACGTCGCAGCGGCGTCGTGTTGTCGACTTGTTGCGAGCCTGCAGCCGCGCGACGCCGCTGCCCGACTGCGCCATGGGTAGTCTGGGGCAATGGAGGTCCACGCGGGCGAGGTTTCCGATGCCGCGGGAGCCGGATCGCCGCGCTTGCGCCGCCTGCTGCCGGCCGGCGCTCCCGCACGCGTGAGCGAGATCATCGAGGACCTGGGGCTGTGGGACAGGACCGCCGAAACGCGGGCCCGCCCGCAGGTGATCCTGAACATGATCAGCACCGCCGACGGCCGCGCCACGCTCGAGGGACGTTCCGGAACGCTCAGCAACAGCGCGGATCGTGCGCTGTTCCATGGTCTGCGCTGCGCGGTCGACGCGGTGCTCGTGGGGGCCGACACCGTCCGCGTAGAGCGCTACGGGCGGATCATCCCCGACGCCGCGCGCAGGGAGCTGCGGCGCAGACGCGGCCTCAGCGACGAGCCGCTCGCGTGCATCGTCTCGGGACGCGTCGAGCTCGAGGGGGATATCCCGCTGCTGCGCGAGCCCTCGGCGCGGGTCGTGATCCTGACCGGCTCGGAGGCGAGCCTGCCGGCGAGCGCCGCTCACGTCGAGTACATCCGCACCGGACCGGCCGGCCGTTGCGAGCTGGGAGACGCGATCGCTGAGCTGGGCCATCGCTACGGCGTGCAGCGCGTGCTGTGCGAGGGCGGACCGCACGTTGCGTGGCAGCTGCTGGCCGCCGGGCTGCTGGACGAGCTGTTCCTGACAGTCGCGCCGATGCTCGCAGGCGGCGAGCCGTCGAGCGGCGAGGCGCTGCGGATCCTCGCCGGCGGCGAGCTGGTGCCGCCGCGCGAGCTCGAGCTGCTGGGCGTGCTGAGCAGCGGCCCCGAGCTGTTCCTGCGCTACGGCGTGCTCGCCGCTTGAGAGTGCGTCTCGCGGGAGACGATCGAGAGCAGTTCGCTGGCCAGATGGCGGCCCTGCGCACCAACGAGCGGCGTCGCCGAGATCCGCACCACGACTTCATCGCCGTCGAGCTCCTCCAGGGTGATCCGCGGCGGCCCGCGCAGCGGCGTCTGCAACGCACTCTCGAGGATCTCCTGCAGGTCCCCTGGCGTCATGCCGGCCCGCAGGCGCGCGCGCAGGTTGACCGCGTCCGGTTCGTTCAGCGGCATCACGGCGACGTTCAGCACGACGCTGTTCGGAACCAGGATCGCGTCCTCGCCGGACGCGAACGTGGTGTACAGCAGCCCGAGCGCGCTGACGGTGCCCTCGAGCTGGCCCGCGAGAGGACCGCCCTGCAGGCGCACGCGCTCGCCGACACGAAAGGGACGCGCACTCAACAGGACCAGTCCCGCGATCAGGTTGCCCAGCGTCTGCTGCGCGGCGAGGCCGAAGATGACGGCGGTGAACGCGGTCCCCAGCGCCAGTTCACGCGCTTCGAAACCCGCGATGCGCAGCGCCACGAGCAGCGCCAGCCCGATCGCGACGAGACGGATCAGAAACCCGACGGTGCCAGCGGTCGCCGGGTCCAGGCGGCGAAACAGCGGCGGCCCGAGGCCGCGCCCGATGTCACGCGCGATCGCCCATCCGAGGATCACCAGCGCCACGACCGTCACCACGCGCAGCGGCGTCTCGAGTCCCCGTTCGAGCCTCAACGGTGCGTGTTGCGAGGCGCGGGTGCCGAACAGGCTGACGCGGTTGTCGTAGATGATCACGATGCCCACGAACAGGGGCACCAGCACGAGCGCCTCCAGACGCGCGCGCTTGACCACGCGCGGGCTGATCTGGCGCAGCAGCCCGACCTCCTTCCAGGCCTGGCTGCGCGTCTCGAACATCTTTGGCGGGGTCCTAGGGACGGGCATCGCCGCCAGCTCGCTGCAGGGAGTCGGCCGCTTTGCGTACCCGCCGCATGACTTTCCGCTGCAGCGTCAGCGGCGGCGGCCAGGATCGCGGCAGCTCCGTCTCGTTTATGCGGGCAGCGAGGGCCTCGTAGTCGAGGTGACGGCCGTGAATGACGCGCACGCGCTCCTGCACGGTCGTGGGATAGCCGAGGCGAAAGTTGTACTCGGGCGCGAGCACGAACAGGCGCACGCCGTGCTCCCACGCGCAGCGGCGAAAGGCGAGCTGATCGGCTCTGCCGCTGCGGCTGCCCTTGCCAGGGGTGGGGAATGGATCGCCGTGTCGACTCCACTCGAGGTATGTCTCTTCCCAGCTGCGCATGAACGCAGCCATCCGATCGTTGGCGCGCCACGCGAGCAGGCCGGTGTTGAGCTCGTAGAACGCAGGCGGCACGCCGGGGTCGTGGGGTCCACGACCTTCCGCGGTATAGGCCGCTGCCATGTCGTAATGATCCAGCAGCCGCAGCAGGTGGGCGATCTCGTCGACGACGAACGTATCGCTGTCGAGGTACAGCGTGCGCTCGAACGGGGAGCGCCGCATGTTCGCGATCTTGTCCGCGTACGGATTCGCAGAGGGCTCGAAGCGCGCGGTCAACACGCCCGCCGTACCCGTGGGCTCATCCGAGACGAACAGCAGATGCGGCAGCCGGTTGTGTCGCAGCGACGAGCGCGCCGAGCGCAGCGCCTCGGCGATGTAACGCTCGCCGGAGCACGAATACAGGATGCCCTCGGGGGCCGCTGCTGGCTTGGGGGAGGAATCAGACACTGGCGTGACTCTGTGTTGACGGTCGACTCAGCGCCGGGGCCGAGAGCCGGCGGCCAGTCTATGCGCTCCCCGCCGCGTTCACCGCGGCTCTGCGACGATACATCGCCATGAAGCTGAGCAGGCGGGCGTGGAGACTCGCAAAGCCCATGTTGGAGAGTCGGGGATTTGAACTTCGTCGAACGAGCATCAATGGCGACGACTGGAATCTCTACCCCCTGCTCATCCGTTTGATGCGCGAACGTCAGGCGACCGTCGTGCTCGACGTCGGCGCCAATCGCGGCGGCTTCGTCGACCAGCTCCGCGGCTCGGGCTACGAGGGCCGCGTGATCTCCTTCGAGCCGCTCCCCGAGCCGTATCGTGTGCTCGCGCAACGAGCCGCCGGCGACCCTCGATGGGATGCCGCGGAAACTGCGTTGAGCGACACCGCGGGCCCCGCGCCGATGCGCAGGTCGGGCTCTGGCGACGTCACCTCCTCGCTGCTGGGAACCACCGCCGCGATGGTGCAGGCGCTCCCCGAGGCGGCGCCCGGCGAGCGTGTGGAGGTGAGCGTGTCCACCGTCGACGCAGAGCTCGCCAGCCGGTGCTCGGAGAGCGATCGGCCGTTCCTGAAGATCGATACCCAGGGCAACGAGCTGGCGGTCCTGCAGGGCGGGCGAACGTCGCTGGCCCGCACCGTCGGCGTCCTCGCCGAGCTCTCGCTGGTCGAGCTCTACGACGGGCAGGCGCTGTTCGCCGAGCTCGTCGATTGGCTCGCCGAGCGCGGCTTCCTGCTGCTCGCGATGGCGCCGGCCTTTCACGACCCACGGACCGGCCGGCTGTTGCAGGTCGACGCGCTGTTCGGCGAGCTCAGCCGGCCCTCCACGTGATCTGAGTCGATCGGTTCGCGGGGGCTGCGCGCGACGGCGGCTCAGGTTGTCGTGTAGATGACCATCGCGCCCCCGAACACCAGGCAGTACAGCGCGAAGGGGATCAGCGTCCGGGTCTTGAACCAGCGCACCAGGAACGCGACCGTGAAGACGGCGGTCACCGCCGCCACCGCGCAGGCCACGATCGCCTGACCGCGGATGCCGTCGCCGAGGTGGCCGAGCAGGTCGGGTAGCTTGACGAGACCCGCAGCAAGGATGATCGGCGTGGCCAGCAGGAAGGCGAAACGCGCCGAGTCGCTGTGGTCGAGCCCGCGCACGAGACCCGCTCCCATCGTGACGCCGTCGCGGCTGATGCCCGCGACGAGCGCCGTCGACTGGGCCGCGCCGATGACCAGCGCCTCGCGGTACTCGAGCGTGTCCAGCCTGCGGGCACCATCCGGCTTGGCTCCCTCGCGGATCGCCAGTTCACGCACCTCGGCGCGCCGACGGTAGCGCTCGAACCCCAGCAGCAGGCAGCCGTTGACCATCAGGAAGATCGCCGCGAGCTCCGGCTTGGCCGTGATCGTGCGCAGCTGGTGCTCGAGCGCCAGGCCGATGATCCCGGCAGGGATGCTCGCCACGATGATCAACCAGGCGAGCCGCTCGGTCGAGGTCTCGATCCGCCTGCTGCCCAGCGTCCGAAAGAAGGCACGGACGATCTGAGCCCATTCGCGCCGGTAGTAGAAGAGCAGGCCGAGCGCGCTGCCGACGTGGAGCATCACCACGAACGCCAGCCAGAAGGACTCCGATTCGGACTGGGCCTTCACTAGCGAGTTCCAGCCGAACAGGGTCGGCAGAAGCACCGTGTGGCCGAGGCTCGAGATCGGGAACAGCTCGGTCACACCCTGCAGGAACCCGAGCACCACTGCCTGGAAGTACGTCAGCGCTGACGCGAGCGGAATCGCGAGATGAGCGGCCATCGGCGCGAGAGCTTAGTGGCTCGGCGCGACTTCGATCGCCGACACGCGTTCATGCAGGGGAGAAACCCGGCCGCGCCGAGCAGCGACGCTCGCTCGACGTCGCAGAGGCGCCGGCGCGACCCGGGACGCATACCACCCCCCGACCAAGGAGGCCCAATGCAGCTGCCCAGACATCGCGCGCACCCCGCCAACCCCCGATGCGCCGGCACCGCGCCAGCACGCCGCCGGCGGCGGCGAGGGATGATCATCGTCGGCGCCGTCGCGCTGCTGTGCGTCGTGTCCGCGACGCTCGGCGGAGCCCTCGCCTACGCCAACGGCCAACCCGTGCGCGGCGGCGTCAAGAACCCTACGTTTGGCGGGTTCTCCGGGACCACGCAGATCTGGGCCAACAACTCGACGTGGGGCACGCGCCAATCCAATCTCGGCAGCGGCGGGTCGGCCATCTACGGCTGCCGCAGCCTCAAGGGCGGGCTGCCGTGCCTGGACGCCGACAACCTCAAAGGCGGTCCAGCGTTCGAGTTCATCACCACCGGCGCGATTGGCGGGTCGATTCTCGTGGCGAACTCCAGCGCGGCCCCGTTCACGACCAATGGCCACGGCGTCGCCACCGGTCTCAACGCGAACTACCTGCAGGGCAAGCAGGCAAGCGAATTCCAGCTCGCCAACCAGCCCGCCGCCAACGCCAACGAGCTTGGCGGCCAGCCGCCCAGCTCCTACGTCAGCACGGGGCAGCTGCTGTTCGCCAACATCGGCCCCGGGCCGGTGATCCAGAACACCCGCGGCGCGACCACCGTAGGGCAGCTCGAAACCACCTACACCGTGGTGTTCGGTACGAGCAACGTCAGCAAATGCGCCTACACCGCCTCTCCGCAGGGTGCCGCGCTGACGGGCGGCCAGCTCGGCGTCGCGGCGAGCACAAGCAATACGAGCGCGGTCGTCGTCAGCGCGCCCGCCGGCTTCGCCGGCGGCTTTGACCTGCAGGTCGTCTGCTGAGCGACGCCTGAGCCCGATCGGGGCGTACCGGCGCCTGTCTCGCGCCGGTACGCCACGTAGCCACGATCAGCCGCGGTGCTCGGCCGGCTCGCTTCACCACCGCTTCACACGATCGTTGCTGCTTGGTCACAAAAAGCCGCTGTTTGCGGAGAAAGCTGTGTGCTATGAACGGTCACGGAACGACCCGCCACGACCTCAGCCCCGGCGACCCGCGGGCGACGCGCGCGACGTGCAAGGTTGACATGCACTGCCACTCGACCGCCTCACAGGAGTCCAAGCTCGGCGTGCAGCGCGCGGTTGGGCTGCCGGAGTGCGCGACCCCGCCGCAGGAGGTCTACGAGCTGTCCAAGCGCCGCGGCATGGATCTGGTGACGATCACCGACCACGACACGATCGCTGGGGTGCTGGAGATCGCCGATCGGCCGGACGTCTTCATCTCCGAGGAGCTGACGGCGCACTTTCGCGGCGAGCCACAGGCTGTGCACGTGCTCTGCTACGGGATCACGTGCGAGGACCACGAGTGGCTGCAGGCGCACAGCGGCGACGTCGAGCTGTGCGCCGGCTACATGTACGAACAGGAGATCGTGTGCGCGCTCGCTCATCCGTACTACACCGTCGCGGCCCCGTTGACAGCGCGTCATCGCCGTCGTTTGGCCGAGCTGTTCGGTATCTGGGAGATCCGCAATGGCGCGCGCGCTCGCGAGCTCAACCGGCCCGCAGCCACATACGTCGCCACGCGCGAGGGGATCGGCATCGGCGGCAGCGACGATCACGCCGGGGTCGACATCGGGCGCACGTACAGCGAGACACCGCCCGCGCGCACGCCGCGCGACTTTCTCGAGCACGTGCGCCGCGGCGACGTGCTCGCTCGCGGCGTGCAGGGGAGCGCCGCCAAGTGGGCGCACGCCGCGATCGCGCTCGCCGCCCGTTCGTTCGCGAGCGAGCGTGCCGCTGAGGAGCACCGCGAACGGCCGGACCCGGCGCGCGTGATGAGGATGGTCAATCGACTGCTGCGCGAGGGCGACGCTCGCCGCGGAGCCGTCGGCAGCGACGTCACGCCCGACGACGCGCGCTGCCTGCTGCGTGCGTGGTTGAGCGCGGTCGAGCTCGACCATCTCGATGAGCGCCAGCTTGTGGCGTTCATGCAGGAGGAGAGCTTCAGTCACGCGGACCTCTACCGGCGCGCGTGCCGCCTGCATGAGCGCAAGCTGCGGCGTGCGGTGGATGCCGCCGTCAGCGCCGCCGCGGGTCAAACCGACGTGCTCGGCGCCGCGGAGGGCCTGTTCGAGGCGTGCATCGCGGCGATCCCGTACGCGCCGGCGACCGCGTTCCTCGCCAACGAGCAGGAGAAGCTCGCGGCGATTCCGTACTCGACGCCGCGCACGCCCGGCCAGCAGGGGGGCGTGCGCCGGCGCGACGAAGGCGAGCGCCCACGCGTTGCGATCCTCGCCGACGGCATCGGCTCGACGCACGGCGTCACACGAACGATCGAGGAGATTCGCGACCGCGGCGTGCCCGGCTTCGAGATCGAGGTCGTCGGGACCGATCCGGAGGTCGACCGGCGTTTGTCCGCGGTTGCCGAGATCGACGTGCCGTTTTACCCGGGCCTGCGCATCGGGGTTCCGAGCCTGCCGGTTGCCGTGCAGACGCTGGCCGGCCTGGGCGGCGGCGGCTACGACGTGATCCACGTCTGCTCGCCGGGCCCGGCCGGCATCTGCGGCGCGTTGGTCGCGCGGGCGCTGGGGTTGCCGCTGGTGGGCAGCTACCACACCGAGCTGACCGCGTATGCCGGGCTGCGCTCAGGCGTTCAGCGCCTGGCCGATGCGATGGCGTTCGCCGTCAGCGCCTTCTACAACGCGTGCGACGTCGTGCTCTCGCCGAGCCTCGCCTCCGATGGCGCACTCGCGGCGCTCGGGATGCCCGCCGAGCGCGTGTTGCGCTGGGATCGGGGGGTCGACACAGCGCGCTTCGACCCGGCGCTGCGCGATCGGTCGCTGCTGCCCGGCGCGATCAACGTGCTGTACTCGGGACGAATCACGCGCGAGAAGGGTGCCGAGCTGCTGGCCGACGCGTTCCTGCTGGCGCGCGATCGCGAGCCGCGCCTGCACCTGGTGCTCGCGGGCGGCGGCCCCGAGGAGGATTACGTGCGTGGGCGCCTCGGCGAACACGCGAGCTTCCTCGGCTGGCTGCACGGCGACGAGCTCGCCCGCGCGTACGCGAGCGCCGACATGTTCGTGTTCGCGAGCATCACCGACACCTTTGGGCAGGTGATCCTCGAGGCGCAGGCGAGCGGCGTGCCGACGGTTGCGCTGGCCCGCGGCGGGCCGCTGTCGCTGATCGAGAACCGCATCAGCGGGCTGCTGTGCGAGCCCGACCCGCACGTCGTCGCCGGCGCGCTGCTCGAGCTCGCGGCCTCGCCGCTGCTGCGCGAACAGCTCACGCTGGGCGGACTCGCGGCGGTCAGACAGCGCACGTGGGAGCAGACGCTCGAGCGTCTTGCCGACGGCTATCGGCATGTGTTGCGCACGGACGAGCTGCCGGAGCTCGCGCATGCTGCGTAGCTCCGCCCCCACCCAACGGGCGCGGATCGCGGTGGCACTGCATGACATCGAGCCCGCGACCTTCGAGCGCTGCGCGCTGATCCGCGACTGGCTCGACGACCACGGCGTCGATCGCATCACGCTGCTCGTGATCCCCGCCCGTGATCTGCATCCGCTCGGCGAGCGCTGCCCCGAGATGATCGGCTGGCTGAACGAACGTCACCTCGCGGGCGACTCGATCGCTCAGCACGGCTTCCAGCACGAGCAACTGCGCCGTGGTTCACGTGGTTCATTCACGCGCCAGGGCCTGAACCCCGCGCGTGGGTGGCGCTCGGCGGAGTTCGTGGGGCTCGACGAGGACGAGACGCGCCGCGCCGTCGACGCGGGCTGGCGGGTGCTCAAGCTCGCTGGAATCGAGCCGGACGGCTTCGTCGCTCCGGCATACGCTTACACCCCTGCCCTGCGTCGGGTGCTGCCGCGGAAGTTCCGCTGGTGGGCAAGTCTGCTGCATCTTCATCGCGCACGTGACGCCGACGACGGAAACCGCGCGCAATGGCTCGCGCCCGCGTGGGGCATGGGCGCCGACAGCCGCGCTCGGCGCCTGCTCTCACCGCCGCTGATCCGCGCGGGCAGCGTGCTCTGCGGCGACACGCTGCGCTTGGATCTGCACCCGGCCCATCTGCAGAATCCGCGCCACATGCTCGCCCTCGAGTGGGCGCTCACGCGATCCGCGCGCCGCCGCGAGGCGATCACGTTCGAGGAAATGATCTCCGACGGGCGAACATCGAGGGTTCGAACGGCTTGACCGCCGCGAGCCCCGCGTAACCCAGTTGCTTCAGGCCGAACATCTCCTCGATCGTGCGCAGCAGCGAGAAATCGTTGAACGGTTCCTGGCTGGTCGTCCCGCCCTTCACAAACGGCGAGAGCAGCAGCGCGCCGACCGCGCCGCCGCCGCGCGGTGCGCCGGTGATCGACTTGAGCGGATCGTTCGGGAACAGCGGCTCGCCGCAGCACGAGCTCGAGTCCGCGAATTCCCCCGTGGACTGCGCCTCGTCGACGGTGATCACCAGCAGCCCGCTTTCCTTGTAGGCCTTCGACGCGAGGATCTGCGGCACCACCTGCGCTAGCAGCGCCCCGGCGGGGGCGAGTCCGGCCGGGGCGCCGGCGGTGCACGGCGTCGGGTTGCCGTCGTCGCAGCGGTCGGGAACGATGTAGGAGAAGCTCGGCGTCCGCGTCGGGTCGGCGAGGTCGGCCTTGAGGCCTTCAAGGCCGACGTCATTGGCCGCGCACGCGGGCGAGCCGGCGATCGCGTCGAAGTACACGAACGGGTTGCGAAAGGTCGCATACGTTCCCGTGCTCGCGGTCTGTGTCGCTGTCGGGTCGGCCTGCCCGAGCGTCGGGTGCGCGCACGCGCCCTGTGGCGTGCCGGCTTCGTCGATGCCCTGTACGTACGCGCGCCAGCTCAGATGCTTGGCTTGCAACTGTCCGGGGAGCGTCTGTGTGGAGGCCGGGTACACGCAGCCGGCGCCGAGCACCTGTTCGTCGGCGCCCGTGCCTGTCGGCGTGATGGCGGTGTAGTTGGGGCAGTTCGCGGCCGTTTCGACGGTGGGCCCCTGGCCGCTGAGCAGCGCGATCTCGTTGGCCAGCTCCTCGTGCGCGACCGCGTCGTAGCGCGCCAGCAGATCTCCCTGGTGCTCGAGCGTGCGCGACACGTACGGCGCGGCTGAGCTCGGACCGAACACCGACGCGTAGGACTCGTCGGAGAGCATGATCACGAACACGTGCTTGATCGGCGGCAGCTTCGTCGCTGGTGAGCCGGCTGCCGGCTCACCCGATCCGCCCTTGCCGCCCTTCTCGGCGGGCGGAGGCGTCGTCGTCGCGGCTGAGCTCGTGTTGGTCGGCGCCGCTGCGGGAGTCGGCGTCGCCGCCGGTTCGGCTTCCGGTTCGAGCGGCGAGCCTTCGCCAGCCGTGCCGGAGCCGGCTGCCTCGGAGCCGGAGTCAGCTGTGGTAGCCGCGCCGGCAGTGGCGTTCGTGGCGGGAAGTATGACTTTCAGCGGGGAGCGCGCGGAGGCCAGCTTGCCGCCGACCGGCGAGCTCGCGACGTTCCCCAGCAGCACGCCGAAGGCGAGGAACACGAGCACCAGGAGCGCCGAGATCCGTGGCGCGGGAAGCCGCAGGCCGGTGTCGAGAGGCGCCGCAGCGCGCGCGTCAGGAGCAGTCCCGGCAGCTGCAGACCCTGTACGAGCGGAGCCCGCGCCGGCGGGCGCAGCCTCCCCGACAGGTGCTGCGTGGTCAGCGCGAGCGCGCCCCCCGGCACGCGCCAGCAGCACCTCCAGCTGCGGGCTGCGCGACCCCGCGCGCGCGCCGCAGCTCAGGCAATAGCACTGGCCGTCGGCCAGCGGCGAGCCACAGTCCGCGCACAGCTGGGGGCGCTCGACGCTGATGGCTGGCGCCTCCTAAGCGTCCGGGTCAGCCGCCGGCGCGGAGGCCGGGCCGCCCTGATGGGCAAGCAGCGCATCCATCACCGACGTGGCGCCGTCCTGGGCGATCGCGGCGCCGGCGTCGCGACGCTCCATCAGCGTGGTCCCACACTGCCAGCAGTAGAGCGCGCCGCGACTGTGGGGCGCGCCGCAGCTCGGGCAGTCACCGGCGACACCGTCCTGCTCCATGCGCAGCAGGCGCTCGAGCTCCGCCAGCTCGGCGTCGCGTTCCTGCAGCACTGCCGCGCGACGGACCAGCACGTCGAGGCGGAAGTGGTCGCGGATCGCCATCTCATAAGCCAGCCCTCCCAGGTCCCAGTGCAGCTCGGTGACCTGTTCGGCAAGTGCGTCGCGCCTGCGCTGCAGCGACTCCGCTGTGCTCGCCTGCCCGTCTGCGCCCGGTCGGTCGTCGAGGATGCCCATGCGCGTGCTCCGGCTTAGAATTCGACTTCGTTGGGGACGTTCTTGGATTTTTCCTCATACGTCTTGCCCTTGACGCCCTTCAGGCCGGGCGCGACCTTCGCGGGCTTCCCTGGGCTCGAGCTCGAACCGGAGCCTTTGGAGGAGCTGGTGCTCGCGCCGGAGGAGCCGCCGTTGGACACGTCGATTACCCTCGCCGCGGGGAAGCTCTTATTCAGAGCAGACAGCGCCTTGTCGGCTTCGGCCTGCTTGTGGTAGACGCCCGAATAGATCACGTAGCTGCCTGCGCTCAGGCTCGTGAACTCTTCGGACTTGAGCGCGCCCACCGACTTCGCACCCTTGGCGCTTGCCGCCGACTTGGCCGCTTCCACGGCGCTGGCGGTCGTGCCCGATTCAGGCAGTGTCTGTAGCTGCACCGTGTAACCGTTGGTCCCCGACGGCCAGTCACCCGTGAACGCCGCTTCGCCTCCGGTCGTTCCGCCCGCCGCTGACGTCGGCGAAGAGACGCTGATCACCTGCGCCGACTGGGCGCTCTGCTTCGGCGACCCCGACCGTCCGATCAGCACGCCGACGCCGATCGCCAGCAACAGCACGCCGACGCCGGCGATCACGGTCAGCGTGTTGTTTCGCTCGGGCGCAGCGGAGGCAGGCGGCACGACGCCGGGCGGAAACGGCGCCGTGGGTGGCGTCGCGGCCGGCGAGGCTCGACCCGGCGGGGGATCCCCGCTCAGCACGCTGCTCATCGGCACCAGGCGCTCGCCGCACTCCAGGCAGTAGCGCTGATCGCGCGCCAACGGCGCGCCGCAGCTCGCGCACTGGGCGGGCGCCCGTGTGTGCGACGAAGCTGAGCTTGCGATCGATTCGGTGGACAGGGCTGGGACCTTCGTATCTACGTCGCCGGCGAGGAAAAGGCGCCCCGGACCCCCGGCCGCGCCGCTCTCGGTACTGCCATCTATGGTCGAGGCGCCGAGCCCGCTCGGCGTGACGATTTTGTGAAGGCCGCGGCCGGCGAGACGCCGGCGCCGCAGGCCGTGCGCTCGATTTGGCCGCGAGCGCAGCCCGACTACGCGACAATGCGTTGCGCGCGCCAGCGCATCAATCGCGCCTGCGCCGGGTTCTGATGGTGCAGGCCACGCGCGGCTGGTGGCGTGCCGTGGCCGAAAAGAGGCGCAAACCAGAGACCGGGAGGACTCGAACATGAGGGGCTACGAGATCAAGCAGGCGTGGAGCCTCCCGGCCGTGGCGCTCATCGGCCTCGTCCTGGCGCTGCCGCTCACCGCGTGGGCCGCCGGCACTCACCTCAGCGGACCGGCGGCTCCGAGCGCATCGACCCGATCCGCACGGGTGAGCGGCACCGCGGTCCTGCTCGAGGGAACCGTCGACCCGCACACGCTCGCCACCACCTTCTACTTCAAGTACGGCGCCACGACCGCCTACGGCGAGCAGACGGCCGTCGGCACGTTGGCGGCCTCCGCGACGGCGACCACCTCGGCCAGGATCAGTGAGCCCGCGCCGGCGATCAAAGAAGGCTTCCACTACCGCCTGGTGGCCACCAACGCCCTCGGCACCAACGAAGGCCGTGACGTCGTGTTCACGAACAAGACCAAGTCGAAGAAACCCGCCTTCGTGTTGCCGAGGACGTTCGCCGCGATCGCGCTCGGGAGTGAGTTCGTCCTCAGCGGCACGCTCACCGGAGCCAAGAACGGCGGCCGCGAGATCGTCTTGCAGGCGAGCGCGTACCCATACAGAACCGGATACGTGAACGTCGGCGCGCCCCTGCTGACGACCGCCACGGGGGCCTTCTCCTTCCACGTGGCGGACATGCGCGCGAGCACGAAGTTCCGCGTGGCCACCGTCGGCGCGCTGCCGGCGTTGACGAGTCTGATCGTACCCGCGCAGGTCGAGGCGCGCGTGGTGCTGAAAGTGCGCTCGAGCAGCCACAAGGGCCTGTTCCGCCTTTACGGCACGGTCACGCCTGCCGAGGTGGGAGCGCGCGTGCTGGTGCAGCTCGAAAAGCCGCCGGCAGAAGAAAAGCCCGAAAACGGCGAAAAGCCCAGCAAGCTGGAAAAGCCCGGCAAGGCCAGCTCCGAAAAAGCGGAAAAGGGACCCACGTTCGCGGCCAAGTTCAAAACCGTCGTGAAGCCCGGGACCGACGCCCTCTCGCGCTTCAGCGTGATCGTCGACGTCGCCACCACCGGCCACTACCGGGTGCTCGTGCAGATCCCGGCCGGGCCCCTCGTCTCCGGACACAGCACGACGGTGCTGCTTCACGCCCCCGTCACGGCAAAGGGCAAGAAGAAGAAAAAGGCATGAGCGGTCGCGGCGAGCGCCCCGAGCCCGCGCGCGCCTAGCGCGCGCCGGCGAGCAGTCCGCGCGCGAGCAGGAGCTCCATTACGCGCTCGACCTCTTCCTCGACGGTTTCCTCGCGGCTGCCGAGCACCAGATCCGGTTCGGCAGGCGCCTCATAGGGAGCGCCGACGCCGGTCAGCCCGGCGAGCTCTCCCGAGCGTGCTCGCGCGTACAGGCCCTTCGGGTCGCGTTGCTCGCAGAGCTCGAGCGGAGCGTCGACGAAGATCTCGAGGAAGCCGAGCTGATCCGTGGCGTGCAGCGCTGCCGCGGCGTCGCGGTCGGCCGCATAGGGGCTGACGAGGCTCACGAGCGCGACGGTTCCCGACTCCGCCAGCAGCCGCGCCACGTGCGCGGTGCGACGCACGTTCTCGCGACGCGCGTCCTCGTCGAAGCCGAGGTCGCCGTTGAGGCCGTGGCGGAGGTTGTCGCCGTCGAGCAGGAAAGCCGGCTGACCGGCCGCCAGCAGGCGCTCCTCGACCGCGGCGGCGACGGTCGACTTGCCCGCGCCGGGCAGGCCTGTGAACCACAGCGTCGCGCCGCCGTGGCCAAGCTGACTGCCAGCGTCGCTCCCGTGTCAGTGCGCGTCCCCTGCCAGCGAACGTTCGGGCTGCGCTCGCTCTTGGGCTCCTCCGATACAGCCTCCTCGACCTCGGTGTCGAGGATCACGCCGGCCGCGACGGTGTCGTTGGTCGCCTCGTCGATCACGATCAGGCTGCCGGTGACGCGGTTGCGCCTGTAGGAGTCGAACACGAGCGGCGTGCTCAGCTCCATGTGCACGCGCGCGAGATCGTTGAGCTCGAGCGTCGCCGCGCTCTCGTCGCGGCGCAGCGTCTCGACGTCGATTCTGTAACGGACATCAACCTTGCCGACCATCGCCGTGCGCGTGGTGTGCTTGACGAGGTAGCGCCTGTCTGTGCTGAGCGGCTGCTCGGACATCCAACACAGCTGGCACTCGAAGCGGCTCGAGACGGTCGGCTGGTTCTGCGTGCGCACGATCGTGCTGCCGCGCCCGACGTCGATGTCGTCGCTCAGCCGCAGCGCGACCGACATCGGCGCGAATGCCTCGGGAACGCTCCCGTCGTAGGTGTCGATCCCAGCGATCGTCGTGCGCTGGCCGCCTGGCAACACGACCACCTCGTCGCCCTCGCGGATGATCCCGCCGGCGAGCTGCCCGGCGTACGCACGGTAGTCGGCGAGCTCGGCTTTGCCGTCCCGCCCGCCCGGGCGGATCACCCACTGCACCGGGAAGCGCACGTCGATCAGATTGCGGTCGGAGGCGATGTGGACGTGCTCGAGGTGATAGAGCAGCGGCGGGCCCTGATACCAAGGCATCGCCTCCGAGCGGTCGACGACGTTGTCGCCCAGCAGCGCCGAGATCGGAATGAAGGTCACGTCGGGCAGCTCCAGGCGCGCGGCGAACGCGTCGAACTCCTCGACGATCGTGTCGAACACGCCCTCGTCGAAGTCGACCAGATCCATCTTGTTGACGCACACGACCACGTGCGGAATCCCCAGCAGCGAGCTGATGAAAGCGTGGCGCTTGGACTGCGCGAGCACCCCCTTGCGCGCGTCGACGAGGACGATCGCGAGGTCCGCCGTGGAGGCGCCGGTGACCATGTTGCGCGTGTACTGCTCGTGCCCGGGCGTATCGGCGATGATGAAGCGCCGCTGCGCGGTGGCGAAGTAGCGGTAGGCGACGTCGATCGTGATGCCCTGCTCGCGCTCGGCGCGCAAGCCGTCGGTCAGCAGCGAAAGGTCGAGCACCTGACCCTTGCGCTGGCTGGCCTGCTCCACGTGTTCGAGCTGGTCGGCGAGGACCTGCTTGGAGTCGTACAGCAGCCGGCCGATCAGCGTGCTCTTGCCGTCGTCGACGGAGCCTGCCGTCGCGAAGCGCAGCAGGTCGGTCGGTCGGTCGGCCAAGCGACGGAACACGTCGGCCGAGCTCTCCGCCGCGGGCGCCTGGGCATTTGCGACGGCACCGCTGCCGTTGCCGTTCAGCGCCGTGGCGCGTGTCGAACCGGAGCCACCAGCCTGCGCCATCAGAAGTACCCCTGCCGCTTGCGATCCTCCATCGCGGCCTCGGTGACGCGGTCATCTGCGCGCGTCTCACCGCGCTCGGTGATCTGCGTGGCGGCGATCTCTGCGACGACCTCTGCCAGCGTGCCCGCGTCGGACTCGACTGCGCCGGTACAGCTCATGTCGCCGACCGTGCGGTAGCGCACACGCGCCGCGAACGGCTGCTCGTGATCCATCAGCGACGTGAACGGGCTGACCGCGTAGAGCATCCCATCGCGCTCGAACACGTCGCGCTCGTGTGCGAAGTAGATCGACGGCACCTCCAACTCCTCCTCAGCTATGTACTGCCACACGTCGAGCTCAGTCCAGTTGGAGATCGGAAAGACACGCGCATGCTCTCCCTTGCGAACGCGGCCATTGTAGAGGCTCCAAAGCTCCGGACGCTGTTTGTGTGGCTCCCACTGGCCGAACTCGTCGCGGAAGGAGAGGATGCGCTCCTTGGCCCGCGCGCGCTCCTCGTCACGGCGGGCGCCTCCGAAAGCGGCGTCGAAGCCATGCTCGGCGATCGCGTCGAGCAGCGTGACCGTCTGCAGCGCGTTGCGGGACGCGCGCGGACCCTGCTGCTCCACAACGCGTCCACGGCGGATCGACTCCTCGACGGACGCCACGATCAGTCGCTCCCCGAGCTCCCGCGCGCGGCGGTCGCGGAACTCGATCGCCTCCGGGAAGTTGTGGGCTGTGTCGACGTGCATCAGCGGGAACGGGAACGGCGCCGGCCTGAACGCCTTCTCGGCCAGACGCAGCAGCACGATCGAGTCCTTGCCGCCGCTGAACAGCAGCACCGGGCGCTCGAAAACGGCTGCGACCTCGCGCATCACGTGAACGGCCTCGGCCTCCAGCGCACGCAGGTGGGAAAGGTGGTAGGTGGCTGGCATCCTTGCTGGCTTCCTTGGAGAATCCGAGTGCGCGCGTTGACCGGTTGACAGGGCGCGCCCCCATGTGCACGCGCCATCAACGTTAGGGCGTCGCGCCCGATATTGCAACAGCGTCACATCCTTGCAACGCAATGCTCGCGTCCCGCGTCCTCAGGCGCCGAGGCGCGCCAGCGCGGCCTCGTACACGCCCAGCATCGCTGCGACATGGCTGGCGACCGTGAAGCTCCGCTCGACGCGTTCGCGCCCGGCACGACCCATCTGCGCGCGCCCCTCGGCGTCGCGCGCCAGGCCGACGACTGCCTGCGACCATGCGCGCGCATCGCGGGGTGGGCGCAACAGTCCCTCGCGGCCGTCCTCGAGGATCTCCGCCGGGCCGCCTACGCTCGTGGCGATCACGGGCACCTCGAGGGCCATCGCCTCGATCAGCGCCCGGCCGAACGGCTCCTCCCAGGAAGGCAACAGCAGGATGTCCAGTGCGCGGATCAGGTCGGGCACGTCCTCGCGCTCGCCCAGGAAGGACACCCGATCGGCCACGCCGGCGGCTGCTGCGATCGCGTGCAGCCGGCGCAGATATGCCTCGTTGTCATACCGCGTCGAGCGCGCGACGAACTTGGCCGACCCGATCAGCAGCAGATGCGCATCGATGCCGTCGTTGCGCAGCTGCGACAGAGCTTCGATCGCCGTGTCCTGTCCCTTCCACGGGCTCAGCTGCGCGACCACGCCAAGCAGCAGCTCCCTCTCCGGGACCCGGCCGAGGGCGGCGAGGGCGGCCCGACGGTCGATCAGCGCCGGATCGAAACGCGCGAGATCCACCGCGTTGTAGACCACCTCCACGCGCGCGGCGGGTGCGGCCGCCCGCACCGAGCGCGCCGTGTAATGCGAGTTGGCAACGACGGTGGTCGCGGTGGCGGCGATCAGGCGCATGGTCGCGCTCGTCAGCAACCCGACGGGCAGGCAGTCACGGACGTGCACCACCCGTGCCGCCAGCTTGCCGTGCTCCGTCCGCGGCGCCGGCGCGAGCCCGAGCTCGATGCCCGCGCGGATCGAGTTGGCGTGGAGGATCGCCGCCTGCGTGCGCCGCCCCGCGCGGCGTACCTGCAGCGCCGCCAGCTCGATCTCCGCGATCGCGCGTGGCGTGTGCAGCGGGTGCAGCCGCAGGCTGCCGGCGGTGCCGGTGATGCTCGTCACGGGCACGCCAAGCCGCTGGGCGGCTTGCTGCAGGGGGCCCGCGGGCGCGGCCAGGTGCGGCTGCACGCTCGCGGGCAGCGCGCCGAGCAGGCCCAGCAGCGAGCGCTCGCCGCCGCTGATCTCGGCCGTGTGGCTCACGTACAGCACCCTCATCGGCACGCAGCCTTCATCGCGTCGAAGACCCTGCGTCGGCATCGTGGCGAGCGCGGCCGGCGGCCAATGCGAGCAGCAGCGTCTGCACGCGCTCGGCGATCAGCGGCCAGGACAACGCTTCGGCACGTTCGCGCCCGGCGCGCCCGAGCCGCTCGGCGAGGTCGCGGTCCAGCAGCAGCCGCGTGATCGCCTCCGCCACCGCGAGCTGGTCGCACGGATCCACCAACAGGCCCGTCACGCCGTCGATGACGGCGTCAGTCGCGCCGCCGACGTTGCCGGCGACCACCGGGCGCGCGTGCGCGGCCGCCTCGAGAAACGCGATCCCGAAGCCCTCGCCGGCGAACCCGCCGGCGGGGAGTCGGCTCGGCATCGCCAGCAGTTGGCTGCGCGCCAGCCAGGAGTCGCGCTCCTCGTCTGCCACCGTGCCGAGGAACCGCGCCGCGTCCGCCACCCCGTAGGAGTCCGCGAGCTGTTCGACGCCGCAGCGCAGCGAGCCGTCGCCGATCACCACCCACTGAACGCTCGGAACCTTTGCCCGCACGAGCGCCAGCGCGCGCACCAGCATATCGTGGCCCTTGTAGCGCTCCTGAATGCGCGCGACGGTCAGGAAGGTGGGTCGCTCACACGGCTCGGCAGGGGCGCGGCCGACGAGGTCGACGCCGTTGGGTATGACCGTGATCTCCAGGGGCGTCGTGACGCGCGCCGCCACCAGTTCCGCGGTGTAGGCACTGACGGCGATCACCGCGTCGGCCTGCTCAGCGGCGAACGCCGCGAGCCGCGGCCGGGCGCCGATCTCTTCGGCGTGGAAGTACTGCGCGACGGGCGCGCCGAGCGCGCGCCTGACAGCGGCCGCGGCGGGGCTGGCGACGAGGTGCATGCTCAACACCACGTCCGGTCGAAATCGCAGCGCCTCGCCGAGTGCCACCGCGTTCAGCAGCGCAACCCGGCCGCTGTGCGGGATGGCCTCCATGCCCACACGGCGTACCCGCGCCGTGCGCGTCGCGTCGTACTCGTGGGCACCGGCTGCGTCGAGCGCGACTGTGCGCGTCTGGAAGCGCTCGAGCCCCTCGACCAGACGCTCGGCGACGACCTGGATGCCGCCGGGCGCAGGCGGATAGTCCGGCGTCAGCAGCAGCAGCCGCGGTCTCGTGTCGTTGCTACTCACGAACGTGGCAGCCGTCGAGCCCGCAGAAACGATCCGCCCACAGCCCGAGCGACAGCAGCGGCCACAGCTCAGCGCTGTGGTCTGCGGCGCCCACAAGATGCTCATCCGTCAGACGCGCCACGGCGGCACGCTCGAAATAGCCCTCTCCGTAGATGACGCCGTGCTCCAGCTGGTGTCTGAGCGGCTCAGCGAGCGGTCCCCGGAGCCAGTGCGCGACCGGGACCCTGAAGGCGGTCTTGCGGTAGCGGCCCAGACGCGAGGTGTCGATCACGCCCGACGGCAGCATCGCCCGCAGCAGTGCCTTGCCGCCGCCGGCGAGATGCGTCGCGCTGTTCAGCGAAGCCGCGAAGTCCGCCAGCTCCCGGCTCAGGAACACGGTCCTGATCTCGAGCGACGCGAGCATGCCCGCTCGGTCGGTCTTGAAGAGCACGTCGTCGGGTAGGTAATCGAGCTGGTCCAGGCGCATCAGCCACGTTGCCGTCGGCTTGCCGTCGAGCTCGCCGGCACGCGTGTCGAGGCCGTGCAGCATCTGCTCGCCACCGACCCCCGCGAGGGCCGGCCCGTAGAGCTCGCGCCGCCGATGGCGACGTTCGGCGGTGACCCAGTCGAGGTTGCGTTCGAGCAGCGGGGCGGGCGTCAGCCGCCGCGCCGCCCGCTCGCCACGGCCCGCCGTCCTTGCGCCGCCCCGCAGCATCGCGCCGAGCGGCGCTGCGGTCGAGCCCGGCAGCGCGGACTCGAATCGCCGCGAGCGCTCGAGCCAGCGGTAGCGGGGGTAGCCCCCGAACAGCTCGTCGGCCCCCTCACCGCCGAGCGCGACGGTCACGCGCGGACGAGCGAACTCCGACAGGGTGTGCAGTGGCAGCAGCGCCGGGTCGGCCAGCGGCTGGTCGATGCCGGCGAGCAGCGCAGGTGCACGCGTGGCGACCTGCTCCTCGGTGAGCGTCACCTCATGGTGCTCGCTGTGCAGATAGTCCGCCGTCCGGCGCGCCTGCGCCGTCTCGCTGACAGCGCCGACGTCATAGCCGACGGTGAAGGTCTGCAGGTGCTCGGAGGACGCCTTCGCGGCGGCGATCGCAACCAGCGTCGAATCGACGCCGCCGCTCAGGAACACGCCGAGCGGCACATCCGAGATCATGCGCCTGCGCACCGACTCATCGAAAAGCCGTTGCGTCTCGGCGAGCACCGACTCGAGCCGCTCCCGCGGCGCGAGCGCCTGATCGTGTGGCGTCCACCACCGCCGCTCCCGACTCGCGGTGCCGTCGCGTTCCCAGCTGAGCAGGTGCCCCGGGGGCAGCTGCCGAACACCCGGCACGATCGTGCCGGGGCCGGGCACGTAGGCGAACACGAAGAACGCGTCGATCGCCGCGGGATCGAGCCTGCGCAGTTGCGGCTCGACCGCCACCAGCGCGCTCAGCTCCGAGGCGAAGGCGAGCTCGCGACCGCGTTCGCGCACGAACAGCGGCTTCTCGCCAAAGCGATCGCGGGCCAACAGCAGACGCGCACGCTGCTCGTCCCACAGCGCGAACGCGAACATGCCGTCGAGCGCCTGCACCAGTTGGTCCCCGTACTCCTCGTAGAGGTGCACCAGCACCTCAGTGTCCGAGCCGGTCGCAAACGTGTGCCCGCGGGCGCGCAGCTGTGTGCGCAGCTCGGGATGGTTGTAGATCTCGCCGTTGCAGACGACCCACACCGAGCCGTCCTCGTTGCAGAGCGGCTGGTGACCGCCCGCGACGTCCATGATCGAAAGGCGCCGCATGCCGATGCTCACCGCAGAGGCGCTGTCCGTATGGACCCCTTCGTCGTCCGGTCCGCGGTGAAGCATCGTCGCGCACATCGCGCGGACTGCGCGTGCGCCAGGGTCATCCGTGCTCCCGGCGATTCCGCACACCTTCCCAAACATAGCGTGCTCAAGTCCCGCGGAGTGACGGTCGATAGGACCTCAGCCGCGCTGTCCAGGTCTCTCGCTCGGAGGACGACCACATGCCCAAGCTCCCTGGCCGAACATCACTCGTTCGGCGAGCCCTGTTCGCCGTGCCGATCGCGCTGCTCGGCGCTGCGCTTGCGCCCACCCCGGTCTCGGCGCACGCACACCGCCGCCTCACGGTCGAACAGACCGCGGCCGAACCGCCCGCGTCGAGCCCGCCCGTCGAATCGGGCTCCACGGAGGCACCGAGCGAACCGAGCCTCGCGGCCCCGCCGTCCGTCGAACCGGCTTTGACAACGCGTCCGGAACGGGTCCGTCGCCACGGGAGATGTCGCGTCAGCCTGGAAGCGTCGGCGCACGTCGTCGCCGCGGGTGAAACGGTCACCCTCGTCGGCCACTTGAGCTGCCCCGACGCGACGGCTGCCGGCGACGAAGAGGTAGCCATCTATCAGCGCCAGGGCGCCCCTCGCACGGATATGGCGGCGCTCTCGACCGTGACCGCCGGAGAAGACGGCTCCTTTCAGCTGACGACAGGAGCCCTGACGCGCAAGAGCGTGTTCGTCGCCGAATCCGTGCTCGGCGGCAGAGCGCGCACGACCATCAGGGTCACACCCACGGTCACGCTCATCGGCCCCGCGGCCGCGGGGGCCGAGCTGGCCACGCATGGCAGTCGCGTGCGCGGACCCAACCGCTTCACGTTCAGCGGCAGCGTCAGCCCGACCGGTGAAGGCGGCCACGTGGCGCTCCAGGTCGAGTACCTCGGAGCGGGCGAACGGTGGCACACAATCGCCCGTCCCCGGCTTGACAGCGAAGGCCACTTCTCGATCAGCCGCGGCTTCCGCACACCGGGCGAGGTCGAGGTGAGGGTGCTCTCACACGTGAGGGGCGAGCTGGTGGCCGCCAGCGAATCGCTCCCCTATGACATCGCCCCGGCGCAGAACCCACAGCTGACGATCCAGACGTCGGCCGACCCGGTCATGTCGGGAGCATCGGTCACGATCAGCGGCGTCGCAGCGGGCGCAGCGGGCCAGCCACTGACGCTGCTTGCGCGGACCGCCGGCGGGCGTTTCGCCTCTGTCGCGACCGGCGTCAGCGAAGCCGGCGGCGCGTACAGCTTCAACGCGACACCGACCGAGAACACGACCTACTGCGTCCGCGCTGCAAGCGTCACCTCAGCCGAGCTGTTCGCGGGTGTCCGATACCCGCTGAGCGCACAAACGCCGGCGGGGCCCGTGCAGACGGGCGTTCCGGTGAGCTTCACCGGAACGGTGCCGAACGCCCCCCTCGGGCAGACCGTATACCTCGAACGCGCGGCGGGCGGCGAAACAGCCGTTCCCCGCTTCCGCGTCGTTGCCAGCAGCACTGTGACCGCCGGCTCTGCCTACTCGATCCCTTACACGTTCCGCCGCGCCGGCAGCTACCAGATGCGTGTCAGGGTGCCGGCACCCGCGGACATGATCGACAGCACCGGTGACGCGTTCGCGGTCACCGTCACGGGTGCGGCGAGCGGCACACCGGAAACAGAAGAAGCGCCCGAAGGGCCCGCGGGCGCTTAGCCGGCGGCGGGCGGGGGATGCTCCGCCCCGGGCGCCGCTGCGACGGACTCCGGCCGCGCGAGCCAGTTCACGACGCCGCTGCTCTGCGCGAACTCCGCGCGTGTGAGCGGGCCGGCGCCGGTGACGGTGAAGATCTCGTAGTGCAGCTCACGCAGCAGATTCCACACGGCAGCGGGCGAGGAGCCGTACGGCGCCGCCGCCGCGGCTACGTGCTCGAACAGAACCAACGGCTTGGCTTCGCTCAGCACCCTGCGAGCGCCTGCGAGCACGTCGAGCTCGCCGCCCTCGACATCGATCTTGACGACGTCTGGGCGCACGCCCGCGAGCTCGATGTCGAGTGTCGAGACCTCCACCGTGATCGTCTCCGGCGCGCCGCGCACGTCGCTCACCTGGGTGCTGCGTCGCAGCCCGCTCCAGCCGTCGAGCTTGCGGTAGTAGCAGTAGTCCGCCGATCCGGCGACGGCGCCGAGGGCCAGGCGCCGCGCGTCCACCTGCGGAAACGACGCCGCGAGCTCGGCGGCGAGATCGGGGATCGGCTCGAACGCGATATGGCGCCCGCGAGGCGCGACGCGCACAGCCTCGCCCAGCAGCTGACCTCTGTTGGTGCCGATGTCGACGTAGGTGGAGTCGCTGCGCAGCACGCTCGCAAGCACCGCCCCCATCGCGATCTCATCACGCCACGCCTGACGGGCGACGGGGTAGAAGGCAGCGAGCAGCTCCGGGCGATCCAGACGGCGCGAAAGCCAACCGAGGGCGCGCCTCACCGTCCGGCCGACCGGACCTCGCCGACGCATCCTCAGCCGACCTGCTCAGGCGCCGCATGCGCTGTCGCCACGGGGCGCAGCCGAGCGAGGATCGCGCTCCACGGCAGCTGCATGACGCTCGTGAGCAGCGATGCGCGCTCCGCGCGCCGTGGCCGGCGCTCGAGCGAGATCATGCCTCTCCTGATCAGCCGATTTCCCTCGAGCGGGGCGCCGACTCGCAGCTCCGCGAGATCGGGCATCGCGGCCTGTGAGCCGACGAGCTTGAGGATTTGGCGCAAAACCGACTCGGGGTCTTCGACGAAGGTCTCGTGGCGCAGGAACAGCCGGCGATCGCGCCGCTGGCCGTAGAACACGACGACCGACACGAGCAAGGTGAACCACAGGTTGACATTCAGCACGAGCGTGCGGAAGCGTCGCTCGGCCACCTCGTGCGCCTTGAACTGACGCAGGTTGGAGTCGATCACCCCGTGCGGGTCTCTGACGAGGAACACGAGGTACAGATCGATCGCGTCCAGCTTTTTCAGCTCGCGCGCGCGCAGGGGAAAGTGTGAAGTGTCGATCACATTGCTCGCGCCGGCGGTCCGGGAGATAACACACAGCAGTTCCTCGCAGACGCGGCGGTAGCGGCCGAGCAGGCGCCTACGGGCTGGCCAGCGGTCGACGCGCAGCAAGGCCGAGGAGCGCTCGATCGCGGGGACCGCCTTGCTGTCAAACAGATCGGCGCCGTCGGTCTCGGCCGCAACCGTCTGCCAGAACGCTGCCTGCTCGGCATCCGCCCACGGCGGCCTGCCCGACTTCACCAGCCACTCCTCGACCTCGCCGGCGAAGAAGCAATCTGCGCAGTTGCCGAGCGCCACGCCGAGAATCGTGCTGCCGCTGTGCCCCGCCCCCATCACGTAGATCACCTTCGTCTTTGGGGTCGTCGTGCTCGCTTCCCGCGCCATCGCCGCGCAGTCTAATCGAGGCTGGCTAAGCTGCTGGACGGGTCAGCGTGGCTCAGTCAGAAAATGCGCGAGCAGACAAACGACAACGGGCAGCCGGGCACCCGGCGCGGCGAGCGCCCCGCGCTGCTGTGCATATCGCAGTCTTTCGCCCCCGCCACCACCCCCACCGCGATCCGTGCGAGCAAGCTGCTCGAAAGACTGAGCAGCGATTGGGACATCACGGTCGTCAGCGAGACCGGCAGCGGCCGTGACGGTTCGCTCGCAGTTGACGCGGTTCGCAGTCGCCGGCCACGCCGGCTGCTCGCCGCGATCAGACGACTGCGGCTGAGCAAGCTGCTCGAGCTGGGCGTATGGCCCGACGACTCGGTTTTTTGGGTGGTGCCCGCGATCACGGCGGGCCGCCGCGCCGCGCGCAGCGCCGGCTACGACGCGATCGTCGTCTTCATGATGCCCTACTCGGCGGGGCTCGTGGGGATTGTGCTGCGGCGCCTGACGGGACTGCCGCTGCTGCTCAACCTCGACGACTCGCCGACCTGCACCGACATGCACCCACGTTTTCCGACGCGTTTGCACTACCTGCTCGCGCGCGCGCTCGAGGACTTCTACGTCCGGCGCGCCGACGCTGTCGTGTACGTGTCGCAGACGAACCTCGACGCGGTCAAGGCGAGGCAGCCCAGCGACGTAGCAGCGAGGATGCATCTCGTGCGCTACGGCGCCGACCCGGGCGATTTCCGCACGCAACGGCAAGACAGCCCGGATTTTCAAATCGCCTACGTCGGCGCGATGTCGGGCTGGTGGGCGTTGATCGAGCAGGACGCGCGACCGGGTCCCGCCAAGCGTGCGTATGACGCGTGGACGCAGCTCGGGCGCTATGAGCGTCTGGTGCTCGATCAGCGCACCTCCTCGCCGGCGCCGATCGGCGCGGCCCTGCATCGGCTCGTCGCCGAGCAGCCTGACTGGACCGGGCGTCTGAAGCTTGTCATCTACGGCAATCCCTACGCGCCTGAGGTCGTTGAGCGCGCGCTGGCAAGCGCCGGGATCGACGACGTCGTAACCGTTCTCGGGCCCGTGCCACACGATCAGGTCGCGACGCTGATGAGCCAGGCGGACCTGCTGTTCCTGACGCTGCCGCGGCGCCTTGACGGCTCACGCGGCGGACGCATCTCGGCGAAGACGTACGAGTACCTGATGACCGATCGTCCGATCCTCGCGGCCGTGCCGCGAGGGGAGAACTGGGACTACCTGCAGAACAGACCCGGCGTCTGGCTCGTCGACCCGCACGACGAGCAGCGCATGAGCGAGATCGTGGCAGAGCTCGTGCAGGCAAAGCTCAGCGGCGGACCGCAGACGTTCGAGCGCGACGCGCTGCGCGCCGAGCTCTCCTATGAGACGCGCGCCGGCGAATTCGCGGCGGTGATCCGCGCCGCGATCGAGCGCCACGAAGCCGGTCGCCGCCGTCTCGGATTCCGGCGCGGATGACCGGACCGGTGCTGCTGGTCACCCCCCGCTGGACGCGAGACGGTGGCGTGGCGACACACGTCATGGCCAGCGCCGCCGCGCTCATCGCCCGCGGGATCGAGGTGCACGTGCTGGCAGCTCGGATCGACCCGAACGAGCGCACGTCGGGGATCAGCTTCCATCAAAGCAGCGATCTCTTCAACCGTGAGGCGACGCCGCGCCAGCGCGTCGGCGAGGCGATCGCGCGGGTGCCGCAAGTAATTCACTTTCACCAGTTTGAGGATCCAGATGTCGCAGCTCAGCTTCAGCAGATCGCGCCGGTGCTCGTCAGCGTTCACGGATATTCCGCCTGCACCTCCGCGGTTCACTACTTCCAGCCGGGCCAGGAATGCGACCGACCGCACGGTCCGGGGTGCGTGCCGAACCTGCTCGTGCGCGGCTGTGGCCATACGCGAAACCCGAGCTGGCTTCCGGGTTCCTTCCAGCGCGCAACACGCTCTGTGAGGCTCCTCCAAGCGGCAGATATGGTGATCTCTTACTCGTCGGTGATCGATCGGCATCTGCGTGTGAACGGCGTCGAGCGTCGCGCGCTCGCGCCGCTGTTCAGCACGCTTCCGCTGACCGATCACGGCTGGCACGAGGACCGCCGACGGGTGGTGTTCGCCGGGAGAGTCGTGCGACCAAAGGGCGTCCAGGTGCTCGTGCGCGCCGCGAGCGAGCTCGACGCCGAGGTCGTGATCTGCGGCGACGGGCGCGACCTTGAGTCGATGCGCTCGCTGGCGTCGAGGCTCGGCATCGAGGATCGGATCTCGTTTCGGGGCTGGCTCACGGCTGAGGCGCTGGCCGCCGAGCTGGCGCAGGCTTCGGTGGTGGCGATCCCCTCACTGTGGCCAGAGCCGTTCGGCCTGGTCGGCATCGAGACGTTCGCCCTCGGCAGGCCCGTCGTCGCCAGCGCAACCGGCGGCATCGGCGACTGGCTCGAGCACGGAGCCAACGGGCTGCAGGTGCCGCCGGGCAACGCGCGAGCGCTCGCGTCCGCCCTGAGCGAGCTGCTGGACGATCCCGAGCGCCAGCGGACGCTGGGCGCCGTGGGGCGCGAGAGCGTCGAAGCGCGCTTCACCGCTGCGCACCACGTCACGGCGCTGCTCGCCGCATACGAATCGGCACGCACTACCTGGGAGGGGAGCCGCCGATGACCTCGTCGAGGACTTCGCCGACGGCGTGCGCGCTGCGCTCGACGCTCATCGCCCGCATCGCGAACTGGCTTCCGCGGCGCGCGAGCTGCGCACGCATGCCCCCGTCGAGGAGCAGTTCCGCAAGCGCATCCGCGAGCGCGTCGGCCCGCGGCTGGACGATCAGGGCGGCTTGCGCCTGACGCAGCTCACGCCAGGTGTGACGGCCGTCGAGCGCCACCACGGGGCGCCCGGCCGCCAGCGAGGCCGCGAGTGTGGTCCGCCGCGAGGTCGGCCCGATGCGGTCGGCGGATAGCAGGACATCACACGTGGTCAGCCTGTCTGCGAGCTCCTGCGCGGCGAGCATGCCTGAGAAGCTCGAGCGGCCGGACGATGCCTCGCGCGGCGGCGGCAGCCACCCACGACTCGCCCGCGGCGGAGCTGCGCCCAGGCGCGCCCAGCAGCACCAGCTTCGCATCGACGCCGCGATCCTGCAGGACCTGCAGAGCATCGAGCACGATCTCGATCGCGACACCCTCGTGCCCCCAGCCGAACAGCCCGAGCACGTGTGCCTCGTGCTCGGCGGTGTCGGCCGCGGCGACGGACGCCGGCGGCAGGCCCGAGAACACCGGAGCGAGGGCAATCGAGCGGTCAGGCAGCCAGGACCGCGTGCTCAGCCAGTCGGCGCGGAAGTCCGTGGTTGCGAGGACTGCCGCACTGGCGCGCATCACCTCGTAGAGCAGCGCGCGCTGGCTCAGCGCCCAGCCGGCTCCGCGCAGGCCGCCACGGTGCCACGGATACGCGTACTCGTGGAGCAGCGTGACCGTCGGAACGCCCAGGTCTCGGATGACCGACAGCAGCGGCTGGACGAACACGGGAAAACCCCGGAAGGAGTAAGCGAAGACGGAGTAGTGCAGCAGCAGCGCATCCGGCTTTTCCGCGTGCAGCTCGACGCCGAGCCGCTTGGTCCACGCGCGCAGCTCGGAGCGGCTCGCGGCCAACGGGGCGTCGTTGCGCCACAACCAGTGAAGCGAGCACCCGACGTCGTTGCGGCGCAGCTCGTCCGCGAGCGCCGTCGCGTGGGCGTGAACGCCGCATGGACGCCCCAGCGAGACGCCGAGGACACCGATCTTGGTGCCTGCCCCGGAGGGCCGCGACGGTTCCCCCGTCATCAACCGAAGAGCTCACCGCGGTAGGCGGCCTCGATCGCTTCCACGAGCTGACGCATGTCACCTGTCGGCAACACCAGGCCGGCGGCCGAGGAGTCGATCAGGTCCTTCATGCCGGTGTCCTCGCTGACGATCACCGGGACGCCGCACGCGAGCGCCTCGGCGGGCGCATATGCGAACCCATCCTCGTAGGCAGGGTGCACGCACAGCGACGCGGTTCGCAGATGCTCCAGCGGATCGCCCGGGCCGGCCGTGATCCGGGGGTCGGCGGCAACGGCACCTTCGACGAAGCGACGCATGCCGCGCGTGCCCCATCCGCCGACGAGTTTCAGTCGCATATCCGGATGGGGCAAGCGCCGAAACGCGTCGATCAACAGCGGCACGCCCTTGTGCACGGCGAGGCTTCCGCTGTAGACGATCTCGAACTCCCCGGAGCTCGGCCGCGTGCCCGCACCGTCGAAGCGAGGATGCGGTGTCAGCGGAAAATCCGCCATCAGCTCATCTGAGAACCCCTCCTCGAGAAACGACTCGCGGATATAGCGAGACGCGACGTAGATGCGGTCCGCCTCGCGATACTCGCTGAGGTTGCGCCTCAAAAGCCACCGGGCCCAAGAGCCCTCGAGCGGATAGCGCTGGCGCGCACGCTCGTGCTGGCGGAGCACCCTGCGCATGTGGGAGTTGGCCGAAACCAGAGCGACAGACCGGCAGCCGGCGCGTCGCGCAGCGCGCAGCTGCTCGAGCGCCTGTCCGTTGAAGGCGACGAGGTGTTCGGCGCCCGACACGCGCCCGGCCGCGTCGCGGTCGAAGCTGGCCGCATGGGCGAGCGCGCGAAGGCCCTGGGACAGCGGCAGCCGCGAGACGGCCGCCATGCGGGAGAGCTCGACAACCGGCCGCCGCGCGCCCTGCCCGGCAGGCCGCGCGGGCGCCCCGCTCGCACCTGAGATGCAGAAGCTCTGCTGCCCCCCACGCTCGAGCGCGGTGAGGATCTCCTGCAGGTGGCGCCCGAGGCCGCCCTTGCCGGGTGCGGCCGAACACGACACGGCGACGGCGCCACCGCCGCGTGGCATCACCTCGGTCTGCTGCTCGGAGATGGCTGCGCGCCGGCGCGCGAGGCACGCCTGCTGCGGACTCTCATCCGGGACGCTCACGTCAGTCGCTGCCGTCATAGCCCCACAGCGTCACCAGGTCGCGATCCAGATACTCGCTCAACGCGAGCACCTCGCTCTTGAAGCGAACGCGCAGCTCGCGCATCAGCTCCTGGTCGGCGGGGCCGGGCTTGCCGTGGATCACGTGACGCCGGGTCACGCGCAGAGCACCGCTGCGCAGCTCGTCGGTGGTGAGCGCCTTGATCCCGGCCTTCAGCGCACGAGCCGGCGCGCCTCTGCCGACGGACACCACATTCACCATGTCATCGACGAGCTGCGAACGAATCCGCTGGCGCGTCGGGTTTGCATCCTGTGCAGCCACAAGAGCCCGGTCGTCGACGTCCAGGAAACGGAACACCGAGCGCACCGTGCCCTCGTTATCGTGCCGAAAGTCGTCGTAGACGAGCACGAGCGTCTGCTCGACGGGGAACACGGCCCTGTAGCGCTCGAGCTGCTCCACGTAGCGCACGTGCTGCGAGTAGTGCAGCAGCTGTGGACGGTGAGAGCGGCGAGGCACCTTCTTCCCGGCCCTTCGCGGCGCCTCGAGCTCGAGCGCGCGCCTGAGGTCCTTCTCGGTCTCGACATGCGTCCGCAACAACTGCATGTGCAGCGAACGCAGGAAGCTCGCAGGCTCGCGCAGGATCGCGATGATGCGCGCATCCGGGCACAGCTCCGCGATCTCCATAGCCGCGGTTTCGGAGAGCAGATACGAGGACGAGGCCTCGCCCGCGCGCTGCTCGGGCGCGGCGTCGGCGAACAGCGCGCGGTATTCCTCGAGCGTCTGCAGCGGCGGGGCGGCGCGTGGCGGCTGGAAGCGAGGCAGCATGTCGCTCGCCAAGAACCAAGGCTCCTTGAGGTCCGGCATGTAGACCTGCGGATGTGCTCTGAGCATCTCCCAGAGCGCGGTGGTGCCGCACTTCGGGTGCCCGACGATGAAGAAATCAGGCAACCGCCCGTCCGAGGCACGAACCTGTCTCTCGCTTGGGCTCGAGCCCGTCGCGCTCTGCGCTGCCCGACGGGGGCCCTCTACAACCGCGTCGGCATCAGAGCTGGTCATAGCCCCACAGGCTCACGAGATCTCGATCCAGGTACTCGCTCAAGGCGCCGACCTGCTCCCTGTATTGCACGCGCAGTTCGTGCAGTACCTCCTCATCGGCGGCCGGGGGCGGCCCGAACACGACCTGGCGCTTGAGCGCGTACAGCGCACGTCGCCGCGGGCCCGAGGGGGTGACCGCCTTGATCACCTCCTTGACGGTATGTGACACAGGTCCGCGCCCGATGCCAACGGCGTGCACCAACTCGTTCATGCGCTGTGAGCGCGGAGCGACGGTGGGGTTCGCCTGCACTGTTTCAACCGGCAGCGCGTCGTCCACCCCGATGAAGCGACGCACGTCACGCACTGCGCCGTCGTTATCGGCGCGGAAATCATCGTAGATGATGATCTTCACCTGCTCCGAGGGAAAGGCCGCGTGAAACCGTTGCAGCTGCTCTACGTAGCGAAGGTACTCCGAGTACAGCAGCAGCTGCGGCCAGTAGGTGTAGCGTGGCACAGCTTGCCCCTGGCGGCGCTGTGACTTGAGCTTGGTCGCCTTGCCCAGATCGGTCTCCACCTCGATATACAGTTCGAGCAGTTGCAGATGCAAGGAATGCAGGAAGCTCGCCGGCTCTCTCAGGATCGCAATGATGCGAGCATCGGGAATGACCTGTGCAATGTTCGGCGCCGCGGTCTTCGACCACAGGTAAAAGGGTGATGCCTCTCCGATCTTTTGACCCGGCGCGGCTTCGGTGAACCACTCGGCATACTCGGCCACAGTCCGCGGCGTGCCGCCCGGTCGCGGAGGGGTGAACTCGTGGAGCTCCTCCGCGAAGAACCAGGGCTCCTTGCGATCGGGCATGTGAACTTCCGGGTGACGCCTCAGCATCTCGTACAGCGCAGTCGTCCCGCACTTGGGGTGTCCGACGATCAGGAAATCCGGAATACGCCCGACGCGCGCGGCGGAATCAGACAAATCAATCGACGGAGTCATAGCCCCAGAGCTTAACAAGGTCGCGCTGCAGGAACTCGGAGAAGGCGAGCACCTCGGGCTTCAGCCGCGCGCGCAGCTCTGCCATTGTATGGTCGTCGGGCTCAGACGGACGGGCGAAGACGACCCGCTCGCGCACGGCGTGGAAGGCGCTGCGCCGCATCGCCTGTGGCGTGATGAACTTGATTGACCCCTTTACCGTTCGCGAGATCGGGCCGCGACCGACGCCGACCGCGTGTACAACTTCATTCAGCAGTTGTGAGCGCGCCCGGACTGTCGGATTTGCCTGGAGCTGCGTGACGACAGCCTCGTCGTCGACGTCCAGGAAGCGCAGGATCTCACGCACCGTGCCATCGTTGTCTGCACGGAAGTCCTCGTAGATGATCACGTGGACCTGCTCACGCGGAAACACCGCGAGGTAACGAGTCAGCTGCTCGACGTAACGCGTGTGCTCCGAGTAGAGGAGCGACTTCGGCCAGTAGGCGTGACGCGGTAGATCGCGCCCCTCGCGCCTGCGCGGCTCGAGTGCGAGTGCACGGCCGAAGTCACTCTGGGTCTCGACGTTGGCCTGCAGGAACTGCAGGTGCAAGGAGTGAAGGAAGCTCGCCGGCTCGCGAAAGATCGCGATTATGCGTGCGTCGGGGATTGCCCGCGCGATATTGCCCGCGGCCGTTCGCGAACGGAGGTATTGCGGGCTCGCCTCCCCCACGCGCTGCCCGGGCTCGGCTCCGGCAAACCACTCAGCGTATTCGGCGAGGCTGCCGGGTATGCCCTCTGGCCGCGGTGGCGTGCGCTCGTGCAGCTCGTCTGCGAAGAACCACGGCTCCTTGGCCGCCGGCAGGTAGATCTGTGGGTGCTGTCTGAGCATCTCATAGAGGGCTGTTGTGCCGCTCTTTGAGTGACCGACGATGAGGAAGTCCGGGAGGCGCATCGGAGACGCTCGACGTCCGCCGTCGCACCTAGTCCGAGTTCCCGATCATCGACAGTTGTGAGGCCTGGCGGTAGTAGTCGTTGTTCGCCTGCAGGGCGTCTTTGGTGTCGAACCCCGCCAGACGGCCGTCGAGGATCACCATCACGCGGTCGCACATCTCGAGCGTCGACATGCGGTGCGCGACGATGATCAGCGTGAGGCTGCTGCGCATCGCGAGCAGCGACGCGCCGATGAACGCCTCGGACTGGGGGTCCAGCGCGCTCGTCGGCTCGTCGAGGATCAGCACCTCCGGCTGCGCTGCGAGCGCTCGCGCGAGACAGATCCGCTGCTGCTGGCCACCCGAGACGGCATCCGCGCGCGGACCGACGATCGCCTCGTAGTGACCGGGCCAGCTCATGATGTCGTCATGGATCCGCGCGAGGCGGGCGGCGCGCTCGACCTGCTCGTCGTCGATGTCACGGAAGAAACGGATGTTGTCCACCACCGACGCGTGCAGCAGGCGCGGTTCCTGCGGCACGTAGGAGACCTGCCTGTGCCAGTCATCGCTCGAGAACTCCGCTACCGCTACGCCGTTTATGAGGTAGCGACCATCGACAGGGGGCCGCAACCGCAGCAGCAGCTGCACGAGCGTCGACTTGCCGGCACCCGACGGGCCGACGACGCCGATCGCTTCACCGCTGCGAATGTCAAAGCTCACGTCCGTGAGCACAGGCGTGTCGGGGTTGTACGCGAACGACACCCGCTCGAAGCAGATCTCATCGACCACCGGCAACGGTGTATCGCCGTAGTCCTCGCCATGCCCGTTGTAGCGCGCCAGTGCCAGCTGCGTTCGCTCCATGAACGGGAGCGCCTGAATCAAGGTCGTGTACGAGCCCTGCACGGTCTGCCCGGTGGTCCCGGCGCGCAGCAGCAGCAACACAACTGCGCCGAATGACCCCGCGTGGCCGGAGCCGACCAGATACAGCACGCCGACGCCCGCCACGAGCAGCACGTAGACGAGGCTCTGATAGCCGTTCGTAACCAGCCGTCCCAGCACCTGCGCGCGGAAGAAGTAGTGCTGGGCGTGGCGCACGAGTCGCCCGACTTTCGCGCGCTGCGCGGCGTCGGCGCCGAACACGTGGGTCTCTTCCGCGACGCGGTTGCTCTCCGCGATGCCGCCGGCGTAGGCCACCTGCGCACGCGACAGCTCACGCGAGTAGCGCCCGCCGCGGGCGCGAAGTGGCCGCAGTAGCGCGAACATTCCGATCGACAGCGCCCCGACGCTGACGGCGGCGATCGCGTTCAGCCACAGCGCACCGGCCATCAACACCGTGAACTGAATCACCGCTGTGATCAGTGCGATCGTCCCTGTTGCGCCGCTCACCGCCTGCAGCACCTGCCCGGTCATGACCTCTTGGAGCTGCCCCTCGCGGTCGCGCGACTGGACAGACCAGGACGATTTGCTGAATGCGTGAAACAGCTCGGTACGCAAGCGCGCCTGGACGTCGGCTGAGATCCGCGCGGAGAGCAGCGACAGGGGTACCTGGATAAGGAGCCGCAGCGCGCACAGCCCAAAGCCGATCAAGATCAGGGTCCCCGGAGCGCCGTGGAAGTTGAGGAACGTCAGCGTGCTGTGCGTATGTCCCGCTTTCGAGTGACCCACGAGCGAGGCAGCGAGCACCGCGACCAGGGCGAGCGTGGCTGCTTCGGCGAAGCCCGACAAGAGCGAGAAGACCGCGACCCCGGCGACCATGCCGCGGCGGTCGCCGATCAGCAGGCTGAGCCGCTGACGCATCGTCGCCGGCGACGGCGTCGGCGTCGGCGTCGGCGTGCTCTCAGGCGAGCGCGAGAGGCGCATTCTGGGGCCTTTGGATCTCGGACTGCTGGTGGACCCGTTTCGGCCGCGCGAACCAGTACGCGGCCACGCCGACGGCAAACCAGAAGTACGGGCCGTCCGCGGCACTGGCGCTGAGAAACCCGGAGGTCCCCTCGATCAGCAGTGGAGTGAACGGGGCCATTGTGCCAGCCAAGCAAATCGCGAGGTCGCTGTCAGGTATACGTCTGAGCCCGAGCGCGGTGATGATGCTGACGTAGATGATGATCGCCGGCCACAGTATGAGACCAGGCACACCAAGTTCCTTGATCAGGACGTTGTACTCCGTCTCAGAGGTCAGACCGTGCCCGTTGATCAGGTCGTTGTCTTTACCGCCGACGCTGCTGACGGGTCCACTGTTTCCAAGACCGAAACCGAACGGCGACACTGCAGCGTACTGCGGGATTTTGCTCCACGCGGATTCCTTGTGCAGAGTCGTTTCCGTGCCTGTGTTGAGCTGTTCAAATCGCTTGAACGTGCCGGGCCGCAGCGCCGAGACTACGAGCACGCTCGCCGGGATCACGAGGATGGTTATCGCAATCAGGGCGCCCAGACTGCGCGTCAGCGAGCGACCGGAGAGCGCCGCGTAGACGATGAACGTGACCACGCCGAGCCCCGCTCCGATCAATGGCAGGCGGCCCAGGCCGACGAACACGCCGACGATCGCCCCCAAACAGAGCAGAACCGCGATCCATCTACGCTTGCGCGAGATTACGAGCAGAGCGAGGCACATCGGCAGCGCAATGTGTCCGATGGCGCCGCTGAAGCCGGCGTCCGAGCCGAGCGCGGGCGGCCTGACCCTGGCTTCGCCTTCGGAGTGATAGATGCGCCCGCTGCCAACGTTGGCGGGGTGAATCAGGGCTTGGTAGCCAGGGCCCCAATTCGCCAGCTGTCCGGGCGAGAGCTCGGTCTGGTAAGCGGCGACAACCCCGTTGGCGAACGCCATGACGCCGATGATCAAGAACAGCTGACGGAAGCGATGCTTCGAGCGCATCAGAACGTAGCCAAAGAAGAAGAAGGGTACATACTCCAGCTGTTGGCGGAAACCACCGAGGGCATGCAGGATGCCTTCGGTCCGCGGATTGAACGCGTTGACCATGACCAACACAACCCACGCGATCACCCATCCCGAGAGCGCGGGCAGGCGCACTGGCTCTCTGCGCATCAGGATGCGCATCAGGGCTCCCGCGCTGACGGCGAGAATGATCACGTCCTGGAACGAGGCGGTCAGTTCACGGCCGCTGAGCAACAGCTTGACCGGGCCGTTCACCATTCCGAAATAGATCGCGAGAAACAAAACCGTGCGATCCAGGCGGCTGCTCGCCATCAACACGACTATTGCGAGGAGGCCCGCGATGGCCGCGAGCACGATCAGAATGTTCGTGTTCGGTAGAGCGATCGTGACGGCCGTCGCGGTGACCGCCGGAACCGCCGCCGTCAAAGCGAGCCGCAGTGCATCTTGCAGGCGCCGCTCACGGACCAGCGGGTGCGCCATTGGAATCGCGGGCGTGGGCCGGCGAAGGACGTTCATCCTCTTTTGGGCCTGCCGGCCGACCGCGTCCGTCCGCTGAACGAGGAGAAGCCCGAGCGCTTGAGTTCTCGCGGAGCCGCAAAGTTGGCGACGACCCCGAGCACTGGGGCGTTGGACGGCCCGTCCAGCATCTGCTGCACGCGCTGGGCGGAGACTTCGCGCGAATGCCCGACCCGCACGACGGTCACGATCCCGTCGACCGCGCCGAACAATGGGACCACGTCGCTCACCTCCAGCGGCGACGGCGCGTCTATCAACACATAATCGAAATTGTCGGCAAGCGTTTGCAGCAGGCCGGATGTAGCCATCTGCGCGACGAGCGCCGGCGGATTCGGCACTGATGTGTCGCCGGCGAGCAGGAACAGTGAGCCCACCCGCTGCTGTGTCGCAGTCAGCACGCCGACGCCGTCCGCGCCGGCGACGGCGAGGTCGGCCCCAAGCACCGGCTGCATCGCATCGTCCAGCTCGAGCCGGCCCGTGAGGACATCGACCAGCGAATGGCTCGCCTCGAGACCCAGCATGCGCGCCTGGATCGGCCGGCGGAAGTTGGCCTCCACGACGATCACGCGCTCGCCACCGTCGCGCTGTGTCAACGCCAGATCCGCGACCAGCGTCGACTTGCCGTCCCCTGGATCGGGGCTGACGACGAGGATTACCTTGGGCCGCCTGCCGGATGTAGCGCCGTTGCCCGCTGCCGGGTCATATCCGGCAACGGCGCCGTGACCTGGGAGCTCGACCAGACGCAGACCAGTGTGCAGCCGACGCAGCGGCTCGAGCAGGAGCTTCGACGGGCGCACCGAGCCGTCCCGGCGCACGATCGGGCGCGGCGCCTTGGGCAACACGGCGAGCAGTGGCGCCTGCATCACTGCTTCGATTGCCTCCAGCGAGCGCAGACGTCGGTCAAAGCGGCTGGCCGTGAACACCGCCAGCGCGGCCAGCACGAGGCCGAGCACGAAGCCGAACTCGGCATCCTTTCGCGGTTTTGGGGAGACCAGCGTGCCATGCTTTGCCGGTTTCAGCTGCACGGCGGTGACGGCTCCCAGGCTCGCTTCAAGTTCGCTGATCTTGGTACTGAGGGTCGCGGCTTGGAGCACGCTCGAGGTCGATGCTCCCTTCCCGCCGGCGCTCGGCACGGCGCCACCTTTGCCTTTCGGCTTCGCGGCGGCCGCGGCGGCCGCCGCTTCCTTGGCCGCGTTGGTCGCTTCGATCCGTCGCAGCTGCCGCCGACTCAGCGAAATCGCCTGCTCGATGCCTCGTTCGCGCTTGCTGGTCCTGCGCCTGATGTATGCCCGAGCCACCGTGTTGGCCATCAGCGCAGCGGTCCGCGAGCGGTGGGCTTCCGCGGTGATCGTCAGGAATTCGCTCTTTTCCGGGAGTTTGGCTCGCACTTTCGCGCCGCGGATGAGCGCGCCCTTGTGCTCTTTGTCCAGCTGGCTGCGTACTTCTTCGACGACGATCGAGTTGACGATCGCCGCCTGGTCGCCGACGCTACGGGATTTGGGCGTCGCCTTCGAGGTGGGCGCCTGTTCTTCGCTGCCGGCACCCAGGTAGACCTCCGTGGAGGCTGTGTAGGTGGGCCGCTCGTGCTTATAGTAGAAGTATGTTGCGGCTCCTACGACCACCGCGACCGCGACGATAAGCCACTTCCGCCGCCAAATCGGAGCAAAGATGGAGCGGGCGTCAGGGGTCTGGTTCATCGGTTTAGGTCCGTCCGTGGCGAGAGGGCCCCGCATCATATGCGCCGCCCTTACCTGAAGCTAAAGACTAGCGCTCAGCTGCAGTCCCTGCGGCTCGCGATCCCGTAGAATGCCGGCCGGTGCGGTCGCGGGGTAAAGCAGGACGGATCCTGTGCTTTGCGACACAGGGCCACGAGCACATCGAGGGCGAGCGAATCAGGGCCCTGCTCGAGCCGCTCGATGCCGAGGAGTATCACTTCGAGCGCACTCGTAAGCTTGGTTCTGCCCTGGGTCTGCTGAAGGCCGCCCGCATCGAGCGGCCGGACCTGATCGTCATGGAGGGCACCGGCCTTGCCGGGGGTGTGCCACTGCTGCTGTTGCGCGCGCTCTTCGGTGTGCCGTTCGTCGTCTCCAGCGGCGACGCGGTGGGCCCATTCCTGCGACTTCACTCTCGCTCCGCCGGAATCCTGGGCGGAGTTTATGAGCGACTTCTGTGCCGGGCGTGCGCGGGGTTCGTGGGCTGGACCCCGTACCTGGTCGGGCGCGCACTCACCTACGGGGCGCCACGCGCGATGACAGCGCCGGGATGGACCCGCAGCACCCCGAGTCCCAACGCTCGCGCTGAGGTCCGGCGCAAGCTGGGAGTAACGGACGCGACGATCGTCGTCGGTCTTGTCGGCTCGCTTCACTGGAATGAAACCGTCAAGTACGTGTACGGAGCCGAGCTCGTTGAGGCGGTCAGGCGGACCTCGCGCGAGGACATCGTCGCGTGCATCGTCGGCGACGGCGACGGTCGCGCACGCCTGGAGGAGCTCGCGGGGGACGATTTGGGCACACGTGTGCTGCTCTCGGGACGTGTGCCCCCCGAGGAGGTACCCGACTATCTCGCGGCGTTCGACGCGGGAAGCCTGTCTCAGAGCCTGGACCCCGTCGGCGCATTTCGCTACACCACCAAACTCAGCGAGTACCTCGCCGTGGGCCTCCCCGTCATCACTGGCGAGGTGCCGCTCGCGTATGACCTCGACGAGGGCTACTTCTGGCGGCTGCCCGGAAGCGCCCCGTGGAGCCCGACCTACATAGACGCCCTGACGGCGCTGCTCGCGACGCTCACAGCCACTGACATCGACGACCGTCGCCGAGCGGCCGTCGCGTGTCGGACAGAGGTCTTTGACCGGGCCGCGCAACAACGACGCATGAGCGCGTTCATACGGGACATCCTGGCGGCCCGCGCTCAGGCCGGCTGATCGACGCGCTCAGCGCCGGGCAGCGGTGGCGACGCAGCCAGGCTCGAATAAAGCCGGTGATGGCGCTCGACCATCTTCTCCCAGCTGTACTCCAGGGCCGCGTCGCGAGCTGCCCGACCGAGCCGCTCACGCAGCGCGGGATCCTCCGCCAGCATCCGCAGGCGTCCCGCGATGTCCCGCGGATCGGCGGTGATCAGAAAGCCGTTGACGCCGTCGCTGACGAGCTCGCGCACGCCGTTTACGGGCGTCGCCAGGATCGGCAGCCCACTCGCGGCGGCCTCGAGCGCGACAAGTGGAAATGCCTCGTAGCTCGTGGGAAACACGAGTGCGTCGGCGACCTGCAAGAGCGGCGCCACATCACGCGAGACGCCCACCCAGCGGAGCGCGTCGGCCACGCCGAGCTCCTGCGCGAGCGTCCGGTAGCGGTCGCGGTCGCCGCCGCCGACCACGAGCAGCAGCCAGCCGTCGACGAGCTCGAGCGCGCGGATGGCCGGCTCGAGACCCTTGCGCTGCCACTCGCTCCCGACGAAGATCGCGACCCTTCGCTCTGGGTCGATGTCAAGCGCCGCTCGTAGGGCCGCCGCCTGCTCGCTGCGCGAACCCGGTGCGAATGCGTTCAAATCGACCCCGTTGGGAATCGCGATCGTACGCTCTGCGAGCGCTGGGAAATGTTCGCGAACCTCGTCCGCCACACCCTCGGATACGCACACGAGCCAGCGCGGACGGTTCAGCGGGAAGCACACACGTTCAGCGGCGCGACCGAGCAACGCGGAGACCTTGGCGTTCAGGCGGAACGGCCAGCTCGCACGACTGGGTGTCGCCGGGCCGACTTGATGGCAGTAGTGGATCGCGACCAGGTCGACCCGGTTGAGGATGATCGCGCCGGTCGCAAGCACGAGTCCCCGCCGCCACCGTCGCACCGCGATCGTGCCGGCCAGCATGAACCACGGGTAACTAAGTACGAACGGCCGGCTGGGACCGCGCACGCGGCGAAACGTGACACCTGAGCCGGCGGGCAGCGTGCACGCGTAGGCGATGACTGTCACCTCATAGCCACGGCGCCGAAGCCCCAGCGCGAGCTCAGTCAGCACGCGCTCCATGCCGCCGACGTCGCCGACGTGGTGGGCAACGAGCGTCACCTCCGGCGGGACCGCAGGCCTGCTGCCGTGTCCGCGTTCAGCGCCCGTCGACACCGCTGGTCCTGTCCGCGACGAGCTCCTCGAGAGCTGTGAAGAACCGCCTGCGCATGGCCACATCCGAATACTCGCGCAAAAACCGATCCAGACCGGCCTGGCCCAGCTCGTGCCGAAGCTCTGGCGAGCTCACCAACGGCTCGAGCGCGTCCGCGAGCGCGTCGGGCGCCCCCGAGCGCGCGAGCATGCCGGTCTTGCCACGCTCGACGATCTCGGCAGGTCCGCCGGCATCGACGGCGACGACGGGGACCGCCGCGGCCATTCCCTCCAACAGCACGATCCCGAACGGCTCGGGATCCGACGCGTTGACGAGGACGTCCAGCCGCTCGATGAACGGCCGTGCGTCCGCAACTTCGCCGGTCATCGTCACGTGCTCGGTGAGGCCCAGGCCGGCGACCAGCCCGGGCAGCGACGCGGCGTACTCGGGTGAGAGGCCGTAGGCGTCGCCGCCGACGATCACCAGGTGGACGTGGTGCCCGCGATCGCGCAGCATCGCCTGAGCGCCAAGCAGCCGGTCCTGCCCCTTCCACGGCTGCAGGCGCCCGACGATGCCGATCACGGTGTCGCCCGGGGGCAGCTCGAGCGTCGCGGCGGCGGGCGCATCGCCGGCCGCGGGAGCTGCGCCGGCGGGGATCACGAGCGTCGGGCGGGCCGGGAACATCCCCGCCTGCGCGCGCGCCGCGGCCGCCGAATAGCACACGATCGCGCGAGCTGGAAGCAGGTTCGCGATGCGCTCGAGCCACGTTTGCGCGGCAATCGAGTGCTGCCACCAGACGACTCGGTCGGTCATGCCGACGAACGCCGCCGCGGGCGAGCCGTACACCTGCGTTTTCGCCGCCCAGTTGAGGATCACGTCCGGCCGGCGTTTGTGAAAGATCGCGGACAGACGGAGAACCGTCGCCAGCCAGCGATGAAGCTGACGCACCCGGCCCGCCTCGATCACCTCGACGCGCAGCCCCGCGTCCCGCAGCTCAGCCGGCCACGACCCGTCCGCGAAGAACACGAACTCCATTTCGTGTCCGCTCTCGCCAACCCCGTCGACGATCGTCTGCAGCATCGCCTCCGCGCCCCCGAGGCGCTCGTGCCATGGCACTGTCACGAGGATGCGCACGCGTCAGCTGCTCGGGCGCTTGACCCCGCGTAGCGCCACGCACATATACGGGTAGCGCAGCATCCGCGTGACCGGACGATCGACGATCACCAGCACTCGCAAGGGAAGCACGATGATCCACGCAGGCAGCAGGCCCAGGCGCGAGGTGAGCCAGCGCATCAGGCTTGTCAACTTCTGGGAGAGGACGCCCGTGACGAACGACTGTTCGACGACGTCCAGACCGGCGTCGTGCGCGAGCCGCGCGAGCTGCGCCTGGGAGTATCCGAAGCGGACGTGCGAACCGTCCTCGACGCCGCCTGGATGTGGCTCCTCTGTGTAGAGCGGGCGGTGACCCTCAAAAGGGGTCGTCAAGAGCAACTGTCCTCCAGGCTCGAGCATGCGGCCGAGCGCGGTCATCAGCCCACCGTCGTCGATCACGTGCTCGATCGTCTCGAGGCAGATGATCTGATCGAAGGTGCCCAGCGAGTCACGATGCGACTCGAGCTCGCGCAGATCGAGTATGCGAAAGTCGATTCCCGCGATTCCCAGCACATCTGCCCTGCGGCGTGCCGCGTCCTGCTCGTCCGCTGAGAACGACGCCGCTACTACCTGATTTCCAACGTCGGCGGCGTACATGCTGAACGCGCCATTGCCGCAGCCGGCGTCGAACGTCCTTCGCGGTCCGTGTTTGAGCTTCCTTCGCAGCCAGAGCCAGCGATCGAGAACCGGGGGATCGCTGTTAAGTAGCAACATTCGCCAGCCAAGGATCCGTAGCATGATTTCCCGCACGGGCGAGATCGTAGCCTAAATACCTGCATGTCCGAGAAGCTCCGGCTTGTCTGCGGCAGACATCGCGAGGCTGTACCCTTTCAGCGGCCTTGGCTGCGACGACAAACACCACCACACACGCCGGCGGGGTCACACTGGTCCATGACTATCTGCTCGTTATGCGGGGCGCCGAGCGGACATTTGCGACAATTGCCGATCTCTATCAGGCGGCTCCGATCTTCACACTGCTGTGCGACAGCGAGATCACCAGCAGCCGCTTTGCGAGTCATCCCATCACTGCATCGATGCTGCAGAGGCTGGGGGCGAACCAGAGCAACTTCAGGCGACTGCTTCCACTTTATCCACTCGCGGTCGGGCGGCTCGAGCTTCCCGCCTGCGATGTCGTCCTCAGCAGCAGCAGCGCCTTTGCCCACGGTGTGCACACGCCGCCGGGCGCGATCCATATCTGTTACTGCCACGCGCCGTTTCGCTATCTCTGGACCGAGCGTGAGCGCGGGCTCAGAGAAGTGCGGGGAGCGCTGCGAGGACCCCTCGGGATGCTCCTGGACCGGATGCGCAGCTGGGATCGCGCAGCCAGCCGCCGCGTTGACCACTACCTCGCCAACTCGCGCGTCACGCAGGAGCGCATCGAGCGCGTGTACGGCCGTTCAGCGACGATCATGTATCCGCCGGTGGAAACCGAACGCTTCAGCGTCGGAGTGCCGGGTGACGCGCTGCTCGTCGTGTCCGAGCTCGTCTCGCACAAGCGTGTGCATGTGGCGCTCGAGGCCGCCAGAAGGGCTCGCGCACCGATCGAGGTGGTCGGCTCGGGGCCGGACCATGCAGCGCTGAGGGCGGCCTTTCCGCAGGCTACGTTCCTCGGCCGTGCGAGTGACGCGGAGCTGGCCGAGCTCTTCGCCCGAGCCCGCGCCGTGATCGTGCCTGGGATCGAGGAGTTCGGGATCACCGCCGTGGAGGCGCAGGCAGCGGGGCGGCCGGTGATCGCCGCCGCCGGCGGCGGCGCACTCGAGACGGTGCTCGACGGGGAGACCGGGCTGCTGGCGGCGCCGGATGACCCGGATGCGTTCGCCGCGGCGATCGGAGCGATCGACGAGCTCGAGTTCGCTCCCGCGCGCGCAGTCGAGCACGCACAGCAATTCTCGGTTGCGAGCTTTCAGCAACAGCTGTCCAGGTACGTGAGTTCTGCGCTCGAGCAGCGCACCAGCGGAGTTGCCGGCTAGCGCCTCCTCGCCCGGCCGGACTCGCCGATTCAGAGTGGTAGGGTCCCCGAGCGGATGCCGAGGAAATCGCTGCGAATCGCGTGGATCGGCAGCGGGCCGGGTGCACAGGAGTCCGGCGGAGCGCCCGGCGTCGCGACCGAGTTGATGCTTGGACTCGCCGGCCTTGGTCACCAGATCGATTGTTACCTATCAGGTCGAGAGCGAGAGCTTCCCGATCGCCTGGCCAGAGCCGATGGCGTGACTTTTTATTGGGGCACAGGCGAATGGCGCTGGAGCAGCTGGTACAACCGCACCGCGCTCGGCAGCTTCGTCGCGGGGCTGGTGACTCGCGGGCTCGGCTCTCTCCGAGTCCGCCGCAGTCTGAGACATAGGCATGCGCTGAGCCCGTACGATGTGATCTTCCAGTTCAACAGCATCGAGGCACTCGCCATGCCCCGGTCACTCAGACATTCGCTCCCGCTTATCATCGATGCTGGCACTCACACCGAGGGAGAGCTCCGTCACCTGCTCGCCGAGCGCTCGCTGGCGCTGCGCTGCCAACCGGCATACGTCTTCGCGCTCACGGTCGGCGTGATGTGGTTTCGCGTGCTCGTGCAACGACGTCTGATTCGCGCCGCGCGGCTGCTGGTGTGCATCAGCACAGTGTTTCGCGATCACCTCGTGCGCGACTACCGCGTTCCGCTGGAGAACACGGTGGTGATCCCCAACCCGGTACGCCTCGAACGCTTCGCCGCGGCCGACCTGACACGCGCGCTCGGAGCACCGCCCACGGTTCTCGTACTGGGCCGCATTTCCGCGCGCAAGGGCATCGAGGACGTGATTGCGATGGCCCGGCGACTGCACGAGCGCGGCATCGACGCGCGCGTACGTGTCGTCGGCGGGCCGAGCCTGTGGTCGGACTACACCGAGCTGCTGTCGGATCTCCCGCCCGAGAACTCGGAATTCGCAGGCCGCATCGCGCCTGCCGGGATTCCCGAGGAGCTTGCGCATGCAGATGTGCTGGTGCAGGCGAGCACGTACGAGCCGTTCGGATTGACCGTCGGCGAGGCGTTGGCGGCGGGCGTGCTCGTCGCGGCAACGAGCGAGGTGGGCGCGATCGAGAACGTGGATCGAGCCGTCGTCGCCGAGATGGCGCCCGGCGACGTCGAGGGTCTCACCTCGGCGGTCGTCGAGCTGCTCGCGCGGCTCGCGCAGGACGCGCCCGGCGTTCGCGCCAAGGCTCGCGCCGAGGCCGAGCGCCTGTTTGCTCCGGAGGTGGTCTGCCGGCAGGTGTCCGACGCGCTGCTGGCGCTCGTCGTGTCGGCTGTTTAGAGGCCGTGGCGTTGGAGGATGTGGGGGATGGTGCGCAGCAGGATCTTGATGTCGGTCCACAGCGACCAGTTGGCGACGTAGAGATAGTCGATCGCGACCATCTCGCGTAGCGGCACCCTGGCGGGCCCGAGGATCTGCCACGGCCCGGTCATCCCCGGTGTCAGCTCGAGCCTGCGCCGGTGCCACCCCTCGATCCGCTGATCCTCATCCAGCACCAACGGCCGCGGCCCGACGAGGCTCATCTCGCCACGCACGATGTTCCACAGCTGCGGCAGCTCGTCCAGCGCGCTGCGACGCAACAACCGCCCGACCCGCGTCACACGCGGATCCTCAGCGATCTTGAACAAACCCTCCTGCGCCTCGTTGCGATCCCGCAACCCCGCCTTCAACGCGTCCGCGCCCGGCACCATCGTGCGGAACTTCAACATCTCAAAACGCTTGCCATGGCGCCCCACCCGCTGCTGGCGAAAGAACACCGGCCCCCGCCCATCGAGCTTGATCGCAGCCGCGATCACGACCAACAACGGCGAGACCGCCAACAACCCAAGCGACGCGCCAAACAGATCAAACGCACGCTTGAACGCCGCCGAAGACCGCGTCAGATCGAACCGCCTGACCCCCATCACCGTCACCCCATGCAGATCATCGAACTCGACCGAGGAGCCCACGACCTCCAACAGCCGCGGCAACACACTCACCCGCACCCCGACCGCCTTCAACGTACGCACCAGGTTCAACATCTCCCCCCCATCGACACTCCGCGGCGCGATGATCGCCCGATGCACATCCAACGTCTGCGCCAAATCCCTGATCTCCGCCAAACGCGTCTCAGAAAAACTGTCCGTCGACCACGAAGCGACCTTGTCCAAATCCAGATGCGCGACGACCTCCGCCTTCACCCCACCATGCCCCAGCTTCGAACGGATCGTCTCAGCCGACAGCTCATCCCCGATGAACAAACACCGCTCCGCCGGCGCCAACCACAACGCCAACGCCCGCGACACAGCACGCGCCAACAACAACCCCCCCGCCAACGCCAACCACAAGAACAACGCCTCATGACGATCGAGCACACGATGCGTGAACAAACCCCCCGTCAACCACGCCACCAACGCACACAACGTCGCCAACTGAAACAACTTCGGCGCCTCATCCAACGTCGTCTTACGCAACAACGTCTCATCCCGGTCATACAACCCAGTCAACTTCGCGCACACAACCAAAATCGGCACCCCAGCAACAGCAGCCCACGTCAACTCCAACGACCGCTGCGCCAACGCCACCGTCAACACAAACGCCCCCACAATCGCCACCACATCAGCAACCAACAACAACCGCCTGAACAACGCATCCCGACGCAAACACGCAGCCGGCCCCCGAACCTCAGCAATCCCCCCCACAACCACACGCCGACGCCCACCCAACCCCAAAAACCCACGCGACACCACCAACGACCCCGACGAATCAGCCAGCGGCCGCGCGCCGGTCAGTGCACTCGCCGGGTCACCCAGCGCAGAAGGACCCCAGGCCACCCCAGCCTCAGCCCCGCTCCCCGTATCCACACTCATAGCGTCTCCCGCCTCCTTGCTCGCCACGATCGGACCCCGCACGGGGAGTCCACCAACCCCAACAGATGTCGAGATTCCGTGACCCCTACTCAGGTGCCGCATCATAAACAGCATCGGTTGCTAAAGCAAGACCCCCTGAGGAAGCCTCCGCCCCACAATTCGGGTCAATCCCACCCGCAACGTGAAGAAAGGCCGTATGATGGTCGGCCGAGGGCGGAGGAGCGCCAGGCGCAGCGCACAGGTCGCGTGCCCCCGTCGCTCGGGTGAGGCAATGCACATCGATCCCTACATCGTCCTCGGAAGCGCTGTCGTCGGGTTCCTCGTCGGCCTCACGGGCGCCGGCGGAGGCGCGTTGATGACGCCGATGCTGATCCTGCTGTTCGGCGTGACGCCGTCGAAGGCGATCTCGAGCGACCTCGTCGCGGCGGTCGTGATGCGGCCGTTCGGGGCCGCCGTGCACCTGCGCAAAGGCACGGTCAACCGCCGCATCGTGGGCTGGATGGTCCTGGGCTCCGTGCCGATGGCGTTCCTCGGCTCGTACCTGCTGCATCTGATGGGCAACAGCAAAACGGACCAGGAAAAAATCGAGATGATCCTCGGCGCGGCGCTGCTCGTGGGCGCCGCCGCGATGGTGCTGCGATACGTGCTCGACCGCCGTGGCGGACAGGCCCGGACAGCCCTCGTACACGAGGTCGAGGTCAAGCCGGCGCGCACCGTCGCGATCGGGATGGTCGGCGGGCTGATCGTCGGGCTCACGTCGGTCGGCTCGGGCTCGCTGATGATCGTTCTGTTGCTGTTCCTCTACCCGATGTTGGGCGCCAACCAGCTCGTCGGGACCGACCTCAGCCAGGCGGTGCCGCTGACGCTCGCCGCGGCGCTCGGCGCGCTCGCGTTCGGACACGTCGACTTCGGTGTCACGGCCTCGTTGATCATCGGCAGCGTGCCGGCCGTGCTGGTCGGCTCACTGCTGTCCTCGAGCGCGCCCGACCGCTACATCAGGCCGGCGATCACGTTCGTGATCTTCGCGTCGGGCCTCAAGTACGTGGGCGTGTCCACGGAAGCCCTCGGCTGGATCCTGTGCGCGACGCTGTTCGCGGCGGCGCTGGCGTGGGTCCTCTACAAGCGCCCGTGGCAGACCCCGACTGCGATCGAGGTCGCGGGCGCCGACGCCGACGCCACAGGGGCGCCCGATCTCGGACCACAGCCCGACCTCGAGTATCGTCGCTAGTGCGGCGCCTGCACGAGGTCGCACCACGCGGCTCAGGGGTTGCTGGACGTTTGGCGGGCAACAGGCCCGGACATTAAAGTGTCAGCTAGCTGAACCCGATAAGACCACGAAGATCGCGCCCCCTCGACTGACGTGATCACCTCGAACCCACCGGAATCAAATGCTCCTTTTCGCAGTTCCTCTCATCTGGCTCGCGGTTGCAACCTTTGTCGTGCTCCTTTGTCGTGCGGCCGCCGACGGCGACGCGGCACTGCTGGCAAGCACCAGGCGCGCGTCGGCCGGCACGGCTGACGGCATCGGAAGCTTCTCTGGGCGGACGCGCACGACCTGGCGGCGTGCGGCCGTGCGCTCTGCGGCCCACGCGGGCAACGGTCCACGCCGTCGCGTGGCCCGGGAGAGCGATCTGCTGGCCCACAGGAGCAGCGAGTAAGCGCCCGCGGCAGCCGTGGTGTCGGCTATTTCGTAGTGCTTTGTTAGGTTCTGGGTTGGTTTTGCTGGTTGGGTGGCGAGTGCTCTTTGCGTCTGTCGATCTCGACGCGAGGGGGGCATGATGGTTGCTGTGGCGGTGGCTGATGTTGATCTTCCGGTGGTGGTGCGGGAGCGTTTGGAGGCGTTCGCTGGTGGGGTGTTGGCTGAGGCGACGAATCGGCCGGTGCAGATGGTCAACGGCGGGTTGAGCCGTCCTGTGTTTGACGGAGACTGTTTTGTTTGGTCCCGTCTTTCATTTGATGGGGATGGTTGGCTCTCTTTTGACAGCGTAGAGGTCCTCGATCTCGACGGGTGGGCGATCGTCGAGTGCTTCGTGGAGGCGGCTGTTGTTGAACCAGGCGATGTACTCCACGATGGCGAGCTCGAGCTGTGATCGGCTGGTCCAGACGCGGTCGGCGATCAGCTCGGTCTTGAAGCTGTCGACGAAGCTCTCGGCGGTCGCGTTGTCGTAGGCATCACCGACGGATCCGATTGAGCCGAGGACACCGTGATCATCGAGGGTCTGGGTGTAGTCGATCGAGGTGTATTGGCTGCCCGCATCGCTGTGATGCACGAGCGCCGCGTCGGCCCCTGCTGCTCGCTGGTGCAGCGCCATCCGTAGCGCGTCGAGCACAAGGTCGGTGCGCATGTGGGTCGCGAACTGCCAGCCGACGATCCGCCGGCTGTAGGCGTCGATCACGAAGCTGAAGAACACTAGGCCCTCCCAGCAGCGCAGATAGGTGAAGTCAGCGAACCATGTCTGGTCGGGGCGGGAGGCTGTGAAGTCGCGCTGCACGAGATCCGGGCTGCGCTGGGCCGATGGGTCAGGCCTGGTGGTGCGCCACGGCTTGCCGCGGCGCTTTGCGCCCTGCAGGCCGTTCCGGCGCATCAGCCGCTCCACGCGGCCACGGCCGACCCGCTCACCGGCGCGTAGTAGCGCCTTCCACATCCGCCTGGAACCGTAGGCGAGGTAGTTGCGCTCGTGCAGATCCCGGATCACCGCGAGCAGCCGCTCATCCTCGAGCGCCCTGGCCGATCGTCGGCCCGTGGCTCGCTCGTAGTACGCGGACGCCGACACGTCCAACACCCGACAGATCGGCTCGACCCCGAAACGCGCGCGGTGCTCCTCGATGAACGCGCTCACCTCGGACGGTGTGGATCGAGCTCGCCCGCGAAAAACACTGATGCGGCCTTGAGGATCTCGTTTGCTCGGCGCAGCTCGGACACCTCGCGGCGTAGCTTTCTGATCTCCTCGCGCTCGTCATTGCTCAGCAGCCGCGTCGCACGCTCCAACAACTCCACCGGGTACTTCCTCGCTCTTGACATCACCACAGGCTTCTCCCTCCACCAGACGAACCCTGGCATCAAAGCCTCCGTCAAACCCAGGATGGCTCAGGTTGTATCTGCGGCGGCTTTTGGAGCAGGGTCCGCGTAAGTCGCTTGAGCCCTTGGTCGAGCGGTTGGGCGAGGAGGCCGTATCACTCGATGCAGCAGCTCTTGGCGGACAGCCCGTGGGATCCGGCGCTCGTGGTGAAGGCGGTCGCGGAGCGGGTGGCGCCGGCGGTCGATGTGCAGGCATGGGTGATCGATGGCACAGGGTTTCCGGAGGACGGCAAGGACTCGCCGGGGGTCAAGCGCCAGTACTCCGGGAGGTTGGGGAAGACCGGCAACTGCCAGATCGGCGTGTCGCTGCACGCTGTCGGTGGGAAGGGGACGGTGCCGTTGGGCTGGGCTCTGTATTTGCCAGAGGAGTGGTGTGCGGATCCGGAGCGCAGGCGCAAGGCGAAGATCCCGCATGAGGTTCAGTTCAAGACCAAGCCTGAGCTGGCCGTCGAGTTGGTTGAGCAAGCGGCGGGCTGGAACGTTGAGAAAGCACCGGTGCTGGGTGACTGCGCCTATGGCAATAACACCGAGCTGCGCGAGGAGCTGCACGCCGCGGGACTCCAGTACGTGCTGTCGGTCTCGCCCGAGACGACTGTGTTCGCGCCCGAGACCGCCTTCGAAGTGCCCTCCAACGCGGGCAAGACAGGCGGGCATTACCTGCGTCCGCGGCCGGACCGCGACCCGGAGTCGATCGGCGCGCTCGTTTCCCGCCTCCGAGAGGGGTGCCTGGAGACCGTCAGCTTCCGTGACGGGCCACACGGCAAGCCGGTGAAGTCCCGGTTCGCCTTCGTGCGTGTCCGCGCCGCGCACTACTGGCGTGCGAGTGTTGGCAAGTGGGCCAACGCGCAGGAGACCACACCCCGCGAGGAATGGCTGATCGCGGAATGGCCAAAAGGCGCCGAGCAGCCGACCGACTACTGGCTGGCCAACCTGCCCGCTTCGACCAACCCCGGGCAGCTCGCCCGCCTGGCACGGATGCGCTGGAAGATCGAGCTGGACTACAAACAACAGCTCAAGGGCGAGCTCGGCCTCGACCACTACGAGGGACGCTCATACCTCGGCTGGTATCACCACACCGCCCTCGTTACCGCCGCCACGGCTTCCTCACCCTGGAGCGCCTTCACCCAAAAGCCCAGCGGCCGGCCTGACACTCCCCAAAACCGTCCAGCTCCTGCAGCCGATCTTCAAATGCTGGACCGGCCGCTGCACCACCTGCCAACAGCAAATCGACCTCAACCAGATCCCACTACACACCACCCGACAAGACGAATAGCACATAACAAAGCACTACTAGAGAGGGTGGGGTTGCGGGAGTTGAGCGGGCTCTTGCCGCCGGCTGCGCTGGCTGTTGGGTGGCGGAGGATGTTGGGGTATCGAGCGGTGCTGTTGGGGGAGCTGGGTGAGCTGGTGCGTGCTGCGAGCGCGAACGATGTGGCGGCGATCCGGCGGCTCGCTGTCTCGAAAGCGCGGGCGCACAAGGCGCTGCAGGAAACGGCGGAGCGCTACGGCTTCAGGGAATGCGGGCTCGTTGGATAGCACCCCGGGCTGTGGTGCTGGAGGCTGGAGGCTGGGGGGTGGGGCTGTTGGTGGGAGACAGCGGGGGTGATTAGCTTGACATGCCGGGCGGGGTGCTGTCAGTGTGGGCGCAGCGACTCGATGGTCTTCGGGCTGGAGTGTCGCATCGCCTCGGAGCGTCCCGGGGAGGTTCTCCGGGGTGCGGTCGGGGTGTCTGGTTAATCGAACAAGGGAGTTCTAGTTATGCGTCGTTTCAAAACGCTGGGTTTGGCGTTGACGGCGGTAGTCGTGGTAGCGGCCGTGGGTGCCGCGTACGCGTCTGCCACCACGATGACCTTACCCAACTTCTCCACGAACACCACCTTTACCAGCACCAGCGGAGAAGGTACATTCACATCCTCCGGACTCACGATCTCATGCAAAAGCGACACGAACGAAGGGACGATGGAAACGTCGAACAGGTTAGGCCTGATCACGATCGACTTCAAAGAATGCAGCACGTCGTTGACGACTGAACCGTGTCACTCGTTAGGCAGTAGCACGAACAACTTAATCTTAGCGAGTGGGTCGTGGCATCTGGTGTTACGCTTAGTGACGAATGTGGATCAGCGGCTGTTCCTGGTGTTACTGAACCCGCTGCACATCGAATGCGGCACCGTGTTAATTTCTATCCGCGGAGACGTGCTCGGCAAAATCAACAGAAACAGAACGAATTAGAATTCGAAATTGCAGTGAACTCGACGGGTACTGCGCAGGAAATCACATCGTTCGAAAACGACAACGGCACGTTCGTGGAAACGAAGCTCGAAGGAGCAGCGAACCTGGGCTTCCACCTCTCGGGTGAGAACGCAGGAACAGACACCATCTTCACGAAAACGAAAACGAAACTCGAAAACTAGTCTGGTGTTGATGGTGTAGGCAGGTTTGGGGGCGGGGCCGTGTGGTCTCGCCCCCTTTGTCGTTGCGCCTCTGGGCTGGCGTTTGCGGGCGGGAGGGGTTCTGTGAGTCGAAAACAGGTCTTTCTGCGGCAGACAAGGCGGTACTAACCTACGGTGCCGTGGGCATCGCTCGTATTGGTGGTGGTGTCGAGGGCTTTGAGGGCTTTGAGATATCGGCAGAGAGGGTCGGGCAGATCATGCGATGGAGAGGACGGGATGGGCGCCGGGAGGCTGGTGTGGTGGCTTGCGGTGGGCGTCGCCGCCGCTGGTGGCGGTGCTGCCCTGTGGCGCTTGTGGGTGTTTGTGGTGTGCTGGGGTGGTTCGGGGTCGCGCCGGCGTTGGCTGCTGTGACGCATGCATACCTGCCCGGTGTTTCGGAAAGCCTGTCGCGCGAAGTGCCCGCTGAAGGGCCGCTGAAAGAAGTGGTGCCGTTGCCCGGGCCGTTGCTGGGCGTCGAAGCGATGACGATCGATGAAGGCCACGTGTGGCTCGCCGAAGACGTGGAAGGCGAAAATGGCGTGTTCAGGATCGACGAGTTCAACAGCGCATCCGGGGCATTCGAAGCGCAGCTGCCGCAGGCACCGTCGCTGCACGACGTCAGGGAAGGGGTAGCGGTCGGTCATGCCACCGGGGCACGCGAGATCTACCTGGCGGTGAAGGAAGGCGTCGACGCCGGTCGTGGCGCTGTTCGGCGCGTCCGGTGCGCTGCAGACGACGTGGAACGGGGCGGGCACGCCGAGCGGGTCGTTCCAGCCCGACGTAACGGGTGTCGCGGTCGACGAGAAGAGCTCCAGCGTCGGTGACTGGGCAGCAGGCGACGTGTATGTCAGCGCCTCCGGTGGCGGCGAAACGAACGGTGGGGTCGTGGATGTCCTTGAACCGGATGTGAAAAACGAGGAAGAAGTTGTCGCTCAGATCGTGGGGACGTGCCCCACGGAAGGCACGACCTGCACGCCGGCAGAAGAAGCAGAACACCCGTTCAGCGCTCCGAGTCATGTCGCGGTCAGCGCGTTGACCGGGGAAGTGTTCGTGCTCGACGGGGAAAGCACGGTAGACGTGTTCAAGCCGGTCGAAGTCGCGAGCGTGAAGAGCTTTGAATACGTGCGGCAGTTCGTCCCGCCCGCGGGCGTGAACTTCAAAAGCCTGATCGGTATAACGGTCGACGGCACGGAAGAAGACGTGTATCTCGCCTCGGCACGGGGTGTCTTCTACGAGTTCACGACCGCAGGCGCGTATCTGGGGCGGATCACCGCGACACCTCGGGGGCGTTGGGGAACTGCGCAGTGTCGCGGTCGACGCGGCCAGCCACGACGTGTATGTCGGTGAATCCCGCCGGGTGCAGGGCGAACCCGGAGCGGTGCACGTGTATGGCGCGAATCTGACGATTCCGAGTGTTGTGGTGGCGAGCCCGACGGGGCTGGTTGCGACGAGCGTGACTTTGAACGGGCTGGTCGACCCGGAAGGCGCGGGTGAAGCTTCCTGCCGGTTTGAGTATGGGACGAGCCTGTCCTACGGGAAAGAAGCGGCGTGCACCTCGCCGGTCGCGAACGGCAACATCGAAGTGCCGGTGCAGTCCGGGGTCATAGAAGCTCTGGCGCCTGACACTGTGTATCACTACCGGCTGGATGCGACGAACGTGAACGGGACGAACACGGGCGAGGACGATGAAGATCTCGGGGAATTCCTGACGCCGGGCCCGGGGATCGAGGAAGCGTCGGCCTCGGATGTCTCAGCGACGGCGGTGACGCTGAACGCGAGCATCAACCCGAACGGGGCGCCGACGAGCTACTACTTCCAGTACTCCACGAGCAACACGGCGTCGTGTCCGGCGTCGTGTACGAGTGTGCCGGTGCCGGCGGGGGAGATCCCCGCGGGAACCAGCGAAGTCGAAGTCCCCGGGGAACACGTCCAGAGCCTGTCGCCTGGGACTGTCTACCATTTCCGTGTCGTCGCGGCCAGTAACGGGGAAACGTTCTACAGCCCTGATCAGACGTTCACGACGCAGACCGCGGGGAGCTTCACGCTCGCGGACGGGCGGCAGTGGGAACTCGTCTCGCCGGCGGACAAGCACGGCGCGCTGATCCTCCCGATCAACGAACGCGGCGTGATGCAGGCCGCCGCGAACGGTGACGCGATGAGCTATGTCGCTGACGCCCCACCGAAACGCAGCCATCTGGCTATGCCGAAGGGGTGCAGGTGTTCTCCACGCGCGGCGCCGGTGGCTGGCAGTCCAGGGACATCACGCTCCCGCACGAAGCAGCGACCCGTCTCAGCGGCGGCAACGGCTTTGAATTCCGGTTCTTCTCCGAAGACCTCTCACAGGGCATCGTGCAGCCCTTCGGGGCGCTCGTGCCATCCATCTCACCCGAAGCCTCCGAACAGACCGCGATGCTGAGCAGCGACTACCTGAACGCCAACCCCAACGAACCCTGCCAGCCCACGAGCATGCACTGCTTCCGCCCACTCGTGACCGGCAAGCCCGGCTACGCAAACGTCCCCGAGCCCGGCACCACCTTCGGCGAAGAAAGCGAGTGCTCAGGCCAGAGCCGAACTCACGCTGTGCGGGCCGCACTTCCTCGACGCAACCCCCGACGCGAGCCACATCGTGCTCAGCTCCACCGGTCGGCCTCGACCCCCAGATCAACGGTGAAGGCCTGTACGAGTGGGCAGCCGGCAAGCTCACCCCCGTCAGCCTGCTACCCAAAGGCGCAGGCGCCGCACCCCTCCAGGGCTCGGCGCCGGAGGCGACGAAGTGAAGAGGCACGAGGGGCGCGATCTCCGATGACGGCGCACGAGTGTTCTGGTCGGACAACAGTGGTGGGAAGCATCTGTATGTGCGTGATGTTCCGAGGGAAGAAACGCTGCAGTTCGATGTGCCGCAGAGGGCGTGAAAGCATCCGACGTGCCCCGAACCCTGAGTTTCAGGTGGCCTCGGCGGACGGGGCGACGGTGTTCCTGACCGATACGCAGCACTTGACGGCTGATTCGGGTGGTGTGGGGGCTGACCTGTATCAATGCGAAGTCACCGAAGAAGCGATGGGGGTGTTGAAGGCGAGCCTCATCGACGTGGCACCCGGTGGGGATGTGCAGGGGCAGGTGCTGGGGATCAGCAAGGACGGGTCGTGGGTGTACTTCGTCGCGAACGGCGTGCTCGCACCCGGCGCCGTGCACGGCACCTGCCAAGCGGATCACGTCGACCGCCGGCGAGGAGTGCAACCTGTACGTCCGCCACGCCGGTGTGACACAGCTCGTCGCGGTGCTCTCGGGCGCGGACAAGCCCGACTGGGACTACGGAGGAGCACCGGCACCTCCACGAACCTGACGGCGCGGGTGTCGCCTGATGGGCACTGGCTGTCGTTCATGTCGTCGCGGGAGCTGACGGGCTATGATAATCGTGATGTGGTGAGCGGCGAGCCGGATGAGGAGGTGTTCCTGTACGAAGCGGTGACGGGGCGGCTGACGTGCGCGTCGTGTAACCCGACAGGAGCACGGCCGGTCGGCGAGGAATACGAAAAGCTGACGTCGGGCAACGGCGGGCTTGTGGGTGGAGACCGGGTGTGGGAGTCGGCGGATTGGCTGGCGGCGAATGTGCCGGGCTGGACGCCGTTCGAACCGACCGTTGCTCGGTATCAGTCTAGGTATCTGTCGGATAGTGGCCGGTTGTTTTTTAATGCGCGTGATGGTTTGGTGCCGCAGGCTGTGAATGAAAGTTGGGATGTGTATGAGTTTGAGCCGGTGGGTGTGCCGGTGGGTGAACATGCGTGTTCGGCTGGGAGCGCTAGTGGGAGTGATGTGTTTCGTGTGGCGCGTGGGTTTGTGGTGGAAGGTCGTGTGGGTGAAGAAGGCGCGGGTTGTGTGGCGTTGATGTCTTCGGGTGAATCGCCGCAGGAATCGGCGTTTTTGGATGCGAGTGAATCGGGTGGTGACGTGTTTTTCTTGACGACGGCGAGGCTTGAGCCGCGTTTGGATTACGACAGTAACGTTGATGTGTATGATGCGCATGAATGTACGGGTGTTTCGCCGTGTTCGCAGCCGCCGGCTGAACGGTCTGCTGTGTGTGAAACGGAAGCTTCGTGTAAAGCGTCACCGTCGCCGCAGCCGCCGCTGTTTGGTGCGCCGGCGAGCGCGACGTTCAGCGGGCCCGGCGATGCGCCGCCATCCTCGCCTCCGTCGAAGCCGGTGGTGGTGCGGTTGACGCGGGCGCAGAGGCTCGCGGTGGCGTTGAGGGTGTGCCGTAGGGGTCGCGTGAGGTCTAGGCGTGTGTCTTGCGAACGGGCGGCTCGTAAGCGTTATGGGCCGCGGGCGAAGAAGTCGTCTGATCGCGGGAAGCCCGTCGGCGGCAAGGGAGGTAAGTAGCGATGCGAGCCGGGGCGAGAGCGCGAGCGATGGGCAGGCCGGTGGGGTGGTGTGGCGTGGTATAGGGGCCTGCTGGTGGTGGTGTTGGTGTTGGTGTTTGTGGGGGTGATGGCGTCGTCGGTGTTTGCTGCGGGTGGCTGTGTTTCTTGCCGGGCGTGGTGGCATTTGACGTCGAATGCGCGGCCGACGAACTCTGCATGCGGGGGCGGCGTCTGGGTCGGTGTCGGAATTGCTTGTGACGACGGAAGAATTCGGGACGACACCGGATCAGGGTGGGATGAACGTGATGGTCAATGGTCAGAGTGTGGGGGAATTTTTGACGGAACCGTTGGCCGGCGAAATTGGTGTGCCGTTTCAGCCGGCGACTGCCGCGAATATACAGGCCGCGTTGGAAGCGGTGATCGGTTCGGGTGCTGTCACGGTCGTCGATGAAAGTTCGCCTGCGCAGATGAAATTTCGTGTGAGTATCGATGCGCATCATATCGGTGCGAAGCTCACGCTCAACGCGGTGCTCGGCACTAAACCCGAAGTGCGGCAGGTGATCGAGGGTAAGCCGGACGGGACGATCGTGGTCGTCGCGGCTGATCTGGGTGACGCGAGCGTTGGTGGGGGCAGCGTCCCGATCGAAGTCGCGGACCGGCTGCCTGTGGGGTTCGCGGCGGCGAGCATCGAAGCTTTGTACTGGGATGGGCAGCACACGTCGGCTACCCCGTTGAGCGAATGCTCGCTGCAGACGCTCGTGTGCAAGTTCGGGGGGGTGTTGGCGCCGTATACCGAGATCGAATTGCGTGTCGGTGTCGATGTCGAAGAACCGGCGGCTAAATCGGGTGCGTTGAACGAAGCGACGGTTTCCGGTGGTGAAGGCTTTTTGTGCGGGTCGATCACGGAACTCGCGTCGAGTTGCGCGCAGGTGCCCGCGGGTGTGGTCGCGCCGGTATCGATCCGGCGGCCGTTGACGGTCAGCTCCTCGCCGATCCCGTTCGGGGTCGAATACTACGAACTTGATAACGAAAACGAGGGTGGCTCCGCGGACACGCAGGCGGGGTCGCACCCGTTTCAGCAGACGACGGCGTTCGCGTTGAACCAGACGGGTGACGCGCGGGCAGCGGCGGTACCGAAGGATTTGAGCTTCAAGTGGCCGCCGGGGCTGATCGGCAACCCGACAGCGGTCGAAGTGTGCACGATCAAGGCGTTCGCGGCCAAACCGAAACCGTTGTGTCCGCTGTCGAGCGTCGTCGGGGTCGCGACGGTCACGATCAACGAACCGGGCGCGGCCGGGATCCTCGTGATCTCCGAACCGCTGTTCAACCTCGAACCCGAGGTCGGGGAGCCCGCCCGCTTCGGGTTCACCCCGAACGGGGTGCCCGTGTTCATCGACCCGGCTGTGCGCAGCGGCAGTGACTACGGCATCACGGTGCACGCCGAAAACATCACGCAGAGCATCGCGTTCCTCTCGAGCGAGGTGACGGTCTGGGGTGTGCCGGGCGACGCGCGCCATGACGGTGCGCGTGACTATGGCTGCCTCGGCGCCGCTCACGGAGCGAGCTTCCCCGGGTTCTCGTGCAACCCCTTGGAAGGACACTCCCCGCCGTCGTTCCTGGCGTTGCCGACGTCGTGTCCGCGTAACCCGGTGACGGGGCAGCCCGAACCGCTGCAGACGAGCGTCGAAGGTGACTCGTGGCTGGAACCGAAGCCCGCGGGTCGCCAGCCGCTGCTCGCGAGTTTCCTGATGCCCGCCCTGGATGGCTGTAACCGGCTGCCGTTCACCCCCTCGATCAGGGTCACGCCCGACGACGAAGAAGCGAGCAGGCCGACAGGGCTGAAGGTCGACGTGCACGTCCCCCAGGAAGAGAGCGTGAACGCGGAAGGCCTGTCCGAGGCGGACCCGCGGACCATCACCGTCGCGCTGCCCCAAGGCATCGCGATCAACCCCGCGGGCGGCGACGGCCTACAGGCGTGCTCAGAGGGCCTCGTCGGGTTCAAGGACAGCGAAGAACTGGCCTCCCAGCCAGGCACACAGACCGACACGTTCACGCCGACGCTGCCGGGCAGCGTGGACGCGCTCGCGGCCGGCGAACCCGAACCGCTGCAGCCCGGGATCAACTTCTGCGCGAACGCGTCGAAGATCGCGACCGCGACGATCAAGACACCGATCCTGCCGAACCCGATCGAAGGCGCCGTGTATCTCGCCGACCAGGAATCAAACCCGTTCGGGAGCCTCGTCGCGATGTACATCGTCGCTGAAGACCCCGTCTCGGGGGTGCTCGTCAAGCTCGCCGGCCAGGTGCACCTCACCGAATCCGGGCAGATCGTGAGCACCTTCGAAAACAGCCCGCAAGCACCCTTCGAAGACGCCGAACTACATTTCTTCGGCGGGGAACGCGCCCCGCTGGCGAGCCCCGCGCACTGCGGCACCTACACCGCCAGCGCGTCGTTCACGCCATGGACAGCCGAACCCGGCGAACCACCGCTCGCGAGCTCCTCGAGCTTCAACGTCACCTCCGGCCCCAACGGCCAGCCGTGCCCGGGCGCGAGCCTGCCGTTCGCGCCGACCCTGACAGCCGGGTCCACGAGCATCCAGGCCGGCGGCTTCACCCCGTTCACGATGACGATGTCCCGCGAAGACGGACAGCAAAGCCTGAGCTCGATCGAACTGAAAATGCCCGAGGGGCTCTCCGGGCTGCTCGCCGGTGTCGAACTGTGCCCCGAACCACAGGCCAGCCAAGGGCTGTGCGGCCCGAACAGCCTGATCGGGGAAACGACCGTCTCGGTCGGCCTCGGCGGCGACCCGTTCACCGTCACCGGCGGCAAGGTCTACATCACCGGCCCCTACAAGGGCGCACCGTTCGGCCTATCGATCGTGAACCCCGCGAAGGCCGGCCCCTACGACCTCGCGCACACCCAGACGAACCACCCCCCCTGCGACTGCGTGCTCGTCCGCGCGAAGATCCAGGTCAACCCGATCACAGCCGCGCTGACCGTCACCAGCGACAGCGAAGGCCCATACAAGATCCCCACGATCCTCGAAGGCATCCCGCTACAGATCAAGCACGTGAACGTCACGATCAACCGGCCCGGCTTCACGTTCAACCCCACGAACTGCAACAAGCTCGAAATCGCCGGGAACCTCCTCAGCGCCGAAGGCGCAGCACAGCCACTGTCCGTGCCATTCCAAGCCACGAACTGCGCGATCCTGAAATTCACACCCAAAATAGCGGTCACGACAGCCGCGCAAGCCTCCAAAAACAACGGAGCGAGCCTAAAGTTCACGATCGGCTACCCCACCGGCGCGATCGGCAGCCAATCCTGGTTCCAAGAGGCCAAGTTCGACCTACCCAAGCAGCTCCCAGCACGCCTCACGACCCTACAAAAGGCATGCCTATCAACAGTCTTCGAAGCCAACCACGCCAACTGCCCCAAAGCATCAAAGATCGGCACCGCGATCGTGCACACCCCCGTCCTCCCAGTCCCCCTCACCGGCCCCGTCTACTTCGTCTCCTACGGCGGCGCGAAGTTCCCCGAAGCCGTACTCGTACTCGAAGGCTACGGCATCACCATCAACCTACACGGCGAAACATTCATCAGCAAACAAGGAATCACCAGCGCCACCTTCCGCAACACCCCCGACGTCCCCTTCCAAAACATCGAAGTCACCATCCCCACCGGCCCCTACAGCGAGTTCAGCGCCAACCTCCCCCCCAAAGACCACTACAACTTCTGCAGCCAAAAACTCCAAATGCCCACCCTCTTCAAAGCCCAAAACGGCCAAGAAATACACCAAACCACACCAATCACCATCACCGGCTGCCACAAACCCAAAAAACCAACAAAACACACCCACAAACACACCAAAAACACCCGCAAACACAAGTAAACACGTAACGAGGGCGGTGTGGTGATACCAGCCGAGGTATGAGCGTCCCTCGTAGTGGTCGAGGCCGAGCTCGCCCTTGAGCTGTTGTTTGTAGTCCAGCTCGATCTTCCAGCGCATCCGTGCCAGGCGGGCGAGCTGCCCGGGGTTGGTCGAAGCGGGCAGGTTGGCCAGCCAGTAGTCGGTCGGCTGCTCGGCGCCTTTTGGCCATTCCGCGATCAGCCATTCCTCGCGGGGTGTGGTCTCCTGCGCGTTGGCCCACTTGCCAACACTCGCACGCCAGTAGTGCGCGGCGCGGACACGCACGAAGGCGAATCGGGACTTCACCGGCTTGCCGTGTGGCCCGTCACGGAAGCTGACGGTCTCCAGGCACCCCTCTCGGAGGCGGGAAACGAGCGCGCCGATCGACTCCGGGTCGCGGTCCGGCCGCGGACGCAGGTAATGCCCGCCTGTCTTGCCCGCGTTGGAGGGCACTTCGAAGGCGGTCTCGGGCGCGAACACAGTCGTCTCGGGCGAGACCGACAGCACGTACTGGAGTCCCGCGGCGTGCAGCTCCTCGCGCAGCTCGGTGTTATTGCCATAGGCGCAGTCACCCAGCACCGGTGCTTTCTCAACGTTCCAGCCCGCCGCTTGCTCAACCAACTCGACGGCCAGCTCAGGCTTGGTCTTGAACTGAACCTCATGCGGGATCTTCGCCTTGCGCCTGCGCTCCGGATCCGCACACCACTCCTCTGGCAAATACAGAGCCCAGCCCAACGGCACCGTCCCCTTCCCACCGACAGCGTGCAGCGACACGCCGATCTGGCAGTTGCCGGTCTTCCCCAACCTCCCGGAGTACTGGCGCTTGACCCCCGGCGAGTCCTTGCCGTCCTCCGGAAACCCTGTGCCATCGATCACCCATGCCTGCACATCGACCGCCGGCGCCACCCGCTCCGCGACCGCCTTCACCACGAGCGCCGGATCCCACGGGCTGTCCGCCAAGAGCTGCTGCATCGAGTGATACGGCCTCCTCGCCCAACCGCTCGACCAAGGGCTCAAGCGACTTACGCGGACCCTGCTCCAAAAGCCCCCGCAGATACAACCCGCCGTTGACCATCTGCACCGGCCGATTCGTCGCCTCAGCCAACACCCCACCAGCGAACGCCTCCAAACGCTCCCGCACCACCACCGGAAGATCAACACCCACCATCTCATCCGCATCAGCCACCGCCACAGCAACCACAGCAACCATCATGCCCCCCTCGCGTCGAGATCGACAGACGCAAAGAGCACTCGCCACCCAACCAGCAAAACCAACCCAGAACCTAACAAAGCACTACTAGAGGCCGCGGCGTTGGAGGACGTGGGGGATGGTTCGCAGGAGGATCTTGATGTCGGTCCACAGCGACCAGTTGGCGACGTAGAGATAGTCGATCGCGACCATCTCGCGTAGCGGCACCCGCGCGGGCCCGAGGATCTGCCACGGCCCGGTCATCCCCGGTGTCAGCTCCAGCCTGCGCCGGTGCCAGCCCTCGATCCGCTGATCCTCATCCAGCACCAACGGCCGCGGCCCGACGAGGCTCATCTCGCCACGCACGATGTTCCACAACTGCGGCAGCTCGTCCAGCGCGCTGCGACGCAACAACCGCCCGACCCGCGTCACACGCGGATCCTCAGCGATCTTGAACAAACCCTCCTGCGCCTCGTTGCGATCCCACAACCCCGCCTTCAACGCGTCCGCGCCCGGCACCATCGTGCGGAACTTCAACATCTCAAAACGCTTGCCATGGCGCCCCACCCGCTGCTGACGAAAGAACACCGGCCCCCGCCCATCGAGCTTGATCGCAGCCGCGATCACGACCAACAACGGCGAGACCGCCAACAACCCCAGCGACGCGCCAAACAGATCAAACACACGCTTGAACGCCGCCGAAGACCGCGTCAGATCGAACCGCCTGACCCCCATCACCGTCACCCCATGCAGATCATCGAACTCGACCGAGGAGCCCACGACCTCCAACAGCCGCGGCAACACACTCACCCGCACCCCGACCGCCTTCAACGTACGCACCAGGTTCAACATCTCCCCCCCATCGACACTCCGCGGCGCGATGATCGCCCGATGCACATCCAACGTCTGCGCCAAATCCCTGATCTCCGCCAAACGCGTCTCAGAAAAACTGTCCGTCGACCACGAAGCGACCTTGTCCAAATCCAGATGCGCGACGACCTCCGCCTTCACCCCACCATGCCCCAGCTTCGAACGGATCGTCTCAGCCGACAGCTCATCCCCGATGAACAAACACCGCTCCGCCGGCGCCAACCACAACGCCAACGCCCGCGACACAGCACGCGCCAACAACAACCCCCCCGCCAACGCCAACCACAAGAACAACGCCTCATGACGATCGAGCACACGATGCGTGAACAAACCCCCCGTCAACCACGCCACCAACGCACACAACGTCGCCAACTGAAACAACTTCGGCGCCTCATCCAACGTCGTCTTCCGCAACAACGTCTCATCCCGGTCATACAACCCAGTCAACTTCGCGCACACAACCAAAATCGGCACCCCAGCAACAGCAGCCCACGTCAACTCCAACGACCGCTGCGCCAACGCCACCGTCAACACAAACGCCCCCACAATCGCCACCACATCAGCAACCAACAACAACCGCCTGAACAACGCATCCCGACGCAAACACGCAGCCGGCCCCCGAACCTCAGCAATCCCCCCCACAACCACACGCCGACGCCCACCCAACCCCAAAAACCCACGCGACACCACCAAACCGGGGGGAGCGGCGAGGTCTGGGGCGAATCCGAGGCGCGGCTGACCGTCGAGCGTGTCGATCGCCTCCTTGCTAGCCGCCATGACCCAGCATCTTCTATCCACGAGGCGCCTGAGATGTCGAGATTTCGTGACCGGCCGGCGTAAAGTCCCGTAGTGACAGCGGCCTGCCTCGCCTTGAGGATCTACACGGCCGGGAGGGTGCGTTCCCGAGTCGGCTCGCGCAGCCGCGGTAAGGCTGGGCTATGCCGGCCCGGCGCCTGAAAGACAACCGGGCCGCCGCATCTCTGCGACGGCCCGGCCGGTGCTGTCCTTCGATCCCTCAGGCGGCGCCGCTACCGCGGGACGCCGGAAGGTGTGTGTCGGGTCCTAGCTGAATTCGATTTCAGCCGCACCTGCATCCGCCAGGCCGAGGACATTCGACGGGAGCGCGAGGTAGTCCTTACCCGCGAGCTCAGTCTGGCCGCCCTTCTTGCTGGTCATGAACTGGTAGTACTGCTTGACCGTTTCCTCCTCGGCCTGCGTGGTGCCAAGTACCGAGTGGTAGTTTTTGAACGCGATGTCGTACGTGAGACCACACAGCGCGTATGACTTCTTCTCGCTGAGGTTGGTGGTCACCTTGTCCCACGGGACGAGCGTGCTTTCGGGCGGGAACGTGGTGTCGCTTCCGGCGACCACGTAGTCCTCCTTGTTGCAGTTGGAGCTGGCCTCTCCTGCGATGTCTCCATTGCTCGACGGGTCTGAGTACGTCGCTTTGCCCTTCTTTTCGGAGTTCTGAAGCTCGGCCCAGAACTTGGTCGTCGTCGCGGGCGCGTATCCTTTTGCACGACCTTCGGCCAGGTTTGTGTAGCCGATCGCGCCTTCCTGCGCGCTGACTTCTTCGATCAGCCCACCGGAGCCTTTTGTTTTTGCGACCACGACGTGGGCCGCTGTCGGCCACGTCTTGTTCAGGCCACCCTCGGAGAGTTCACCCCAGGTCGCTGTGGTTTTACCGTCGGTTTCAGGGATCGTGAGCTCGGTCGACGGGTCGATCTGCCCCACGAAGCGCTTGAAGACGTGCGTCGTACCCGACCCGTCCAGACGCACAACCGGCTTGATGGTGACTTTGGAGCATTCCTCGCCGCCGAGGTTGGTGGCTGTACCGGTTACGGTGTCGCTGCCATCCGTGAGCTGACCCCACGTCGTGTCTTCGCCCTCGTAGATCTTCTTGAGATCTTCGTCGCTCAGGACCAGTCGGCCTTTCGCGATGCTTTCCGCTTTGCAGCCTTCGGGGAGGTGAATGATCAGCGCCTCGGCCGCCTGCGCGACCGGGATCGACTCAACGCTTTCCGCGCCACCTGGTTCGACAGTCTCCTCAGCGTCGAGGTTGCTCAGCTGCGTTTCGTTCGGCGGTTCGTCGGTGGCGATGAAGGCGTTGGTGAGACCAAAGCCGACAAACGGTTCTGTTTCCGTCGGGGCTTCCGCGCCCCACGACTTCAGCGCCGTGCCGCTACCGCTCGAGGTGTATTTGACTTCGGGAGCACCCGGCGTGCCGGGCGTGCCCGGGCAGCCGAAGTCCTTCGTCGAGACGACGTTGAACTGTTTGGTCCAGACGTTGATCTGCTCAGGTGCCTGGAAGGACGACCCCTGGCCCGTCACGTTCGCACCATTCAGGCACGCCGGCGGCGTCCCCTTGGCGCTCGCGGCGGCTGGCGCGAACAGTGCGGCAACCGACGCCGCGGAGATTGCGCACGCCGAAAGCACACGGCGCGCGGAGAGAGAATGCATTACGTCACTACCTCCTGGTTATGCAGGTTGGCAACCGGCCGGGGAAACGTTCCCTCCCCCGAGCCGAGACACGTGGAAGCTTCTGCCTCCGAGAAGACAGACTGGTCGATCGAGGCGTTGACAAGGTTGCGAAGCGGTGACGCCCATCAGATCTTCACACGGGGTTCACAACTGTCCGGCGGCTCGGTCTTGCCGACACTTGAGCCCGGCCGTCGCGCAGCATCGAAGGCGCCACGTGCCTTCAAGACCGCCAAATCTTCGTGCCCGGTCGTGCTGCTAGTGTTTCTTGGCGGCTTTCGCTGGATGCAGCGAGAAACTCGCCTTCGTGGTCGCCGTTTCGGCCGTCGCGTCGCGGGCGACGATGGTCGCCAGCGTGCTGAGGACGTGGGTGCGTGCAAGCACCGCACGCGCCGTCGAGGAGAGATGCAGCGTAAGCGACTCCAGCTGCCCGCCGGACAGCGAGAAGGAGCCGATAGCGAGCGTGAGAATCGTCGGCTTCTTCTTCTTCGCCGCCGCGATCGCCTTGCTGGTCTTCAGCGTGATTGTGCCGGTGCAGCTGGTCGCACCGGTGGCGCAGTGCAGCTTGAGCGCAAACGCGCCGACCTTGCTGACCGCAGTGGGGGTTCCCGAGAGCGTTACCACCGGGCTGACCGCTTTGTTGCCGAGTACGCCGCCGCCACCGCCCGGAGGTGGCGTGATGAGCGACATTTCGCCGCCGCCGACGCCGCCGCCGCCGCCGACGCCGACGCCACCGCCACCGCCGGGCGGCGTTCCAGCGGTCGTGAATGTGACCGTCGTTGAGACGGTCGCGCCGTGCCCATTCGTCGCCGCCAGCTTCACGCTGTAGCTCGTGCCCGCCGACAGGCCACTGATCGCCGCGGTAACAGAAACCGCGCTCGTGCCCGATCCAATCGACGCCGGGCTGCACGCCGCCGTTGTACCCGACGGCAAGCTCGTCCCGTATTCAAACGAGCAAGATTTCACTTCCGAGGCTTCCGGGTTGACCGTCCCCTTCAACAGCGCCGACGTTTCCGTGACGCTCCCCGGCGCTTCCACCACGAGCTTCGGCTTCGCCGCGGCAGCCGTCGTCGTTTCAAACGCGCCAGTCGCGGATTCGCTGCCGCCCGTGTTGGTCGCGGTCAGCTTGAAGGTGTATTTCGTCCCCGCGGTGAGCCCCATGACCGTGGCGGAAACTGCCTCCGGGCTTGTGCCCGCCGGGATCGTGACCGGCGTGCACGGCACCGTTTTACCCGACGGCAAGCTCGTCCCGTATTCAAACGAGCAAGATTTCACTTCCGAGGCTTCCGGGTTGACCGTCCCCTTCAACAGCGCCGAGGTTTCCGTGACGCTCCCCGGCGCTTCCACCACGACCTTCGGCTTCGGGGGCCCAGACGTGGTCGTTACAAACGTCGCCGTCGCCGATTCGCTCGTGCCGTCGGTGTTCGTCGCAAGCAGCTTGAAGGTGTATTGCGTCCCCGCGCTGAGTCCCGTCACCGGCGTCGATTCAACGCCGACGGGCGTTTTCCCCGCTCCGGGCAGCGACGTGCAGGACGCGGTTTTCCCTGACGGAAGGCTCGTCCCGTATTCGAACGTGCATTTCGTTACGTTGGCGCCTTCCGGGTTTACCGTGCCGCTCAGCGTCGCACCGGTTTCGGTCACGCCGCTCGGCGCCTGCGCGACCTCGATCGCACCGAGGATGTTGATTTTGCTGTGCGTGACGAGTTCCGGTTCAGCGAGATCATCCGTGTGGATTTTCTCCGTGATTTCAAGTTTGCTGCCAACGGTTTTGAACACATGTTCGACTGCGGTTTGCTGGTGCTGGTCTTCGCTGACCAGCTGCTTCGTGCCGTCGCCGAATTCCCATTCGATGCTGAGCGCGTTCGACTCGAGCAGCTTCGAGGATAGCGTCACCTTGTCCTTGATCGGAATCGGTTTGTTTTCTTCGATCGGCTCGCCACCCGAGGAGATCGTTGAGGCGGCGGTCGAGAGCACGGAGCCCTTACGGCAGCCGCTGCCCCCGGGACCGAACTCGATCACGGCGGGATGGATCGTGCTCATGTCGAACACGAAGACGTGGTGTTCTGTCCCCGCCGCGATCTGGGAGTACACGCTCGCGCTGATTTTGCAGGGACCGTTCGCGCCGACGCTCGCGATGCTCTGACCTCCGGTCCAGCCTTCCTCGGTCCATTCGTTTTCCGACGGCTTGGCTTTGAACTCAAGGACACCCGGATATTTGTTGCCGGTGAGTTTTCCATCGTTCTTCTGTTCGGTGATGCTGGCCCGCGTGTAGAGAGTCCCTTCTTCGCCGAGCGAGAGCTCGCCGGGCGTTTCAAGGTCGGAGGAGCCTGGAAAGGCGATCAGTTCGTCTTTGACCAGGGGCGGTTCTTCGTTGATTTCAGGGTTGACGTCATAGATGGCTTGCGGTTTGCCCTCGGAGGCGAAGTTGGAGGGGATCTTGTCGATCTCGCCCCCGTCTTCTTCGCGTGTGACGAAGATTTCGCCGGTCTTGTTGACGACGGGCGAGGTCGCTTCGTCTTCAAGGAGGCCTTCCGGCAGTTCGGTGCTCGTGGGGTCCAACCAGCGGTTTTCCTTGAGTGCGCCTGCCGAAGTGATGCGCTCGAGGGCGTCGATCGGCGTTCCTGTTCCGTGTTCCTGTTCACCCGAGATGATCACGTCTCCGGTGGTTGGGTCAACGACGAGCCCGCTCGGGGACAGCAGCGCTTCGCCTTCGACTTCGCTCAGCGGACTGAAGAAATTCCCTTTTGAGATGGCGGTGGGCGAGGTCAGACCTTCGCCTTCGATGTTGAACGCCCAGAGTTCGACGGCGGCGAACCTCGAAGGGTCGATCGCTGCAGTAGCTGGGCGCTCCTCCGACGCCAGCACGTAGATCCGGTTGTGCTTCGGGTCGACCGCGACGTCCGTGACTTCGTCGTCTTCTTCGTCTTCGTTTTTGGCGGAGTCCTTCGGCTTGAATTTCACGGTCGCGACGGGTTTGCCGTATTCGCCTTGTGCGTTGGGGTCGAAGCGCTGAATACGGAATTCGTTCTTCGTGTCCGGCAGATCAACCACGTAGACGTCGTTGTTTTCCCTGTTGACGCCGAATCCGGCCTCTTCTTCGCTCGTCGCGAACTGACCTTCGCCGTCGCCCGGAGCGCCGAAGCGAGCGATTTCGCCGTATTCCGCGCGTGCCGTAGCTGCGAGTCCGGCGGCCGCGAGCGCCGCGAGCGCGAGCGCAGCGCACAGACGTCTACGGAAACACGCGAGTTCAGGCATCAGGCTCCGATCTTGTCGCTTGGGTTTGGCAGCTCGGGTTGCGTCTGGGCCGGCGCTGCCCCGCAGGAGCGCCGACTCGGGCGCCGACTCGTGGCGCCGCTGGATCCACCCGGAGCATCCCAGTCCTGGCTCTTCGCCTCGTGTTAAATCTGTGAAGAGCGCGTGACGGTCCCGTCACAGCCGCGGGCCGCGACGCGGGGCGTTCTGGCGCTGGGAGCGCAGGCTCGAGAGCGTCGCCGGCGCGATCTGCGCCCCCCGCCGCCGGCCGCGTGGGCGCCTGCGGATCGAGGCGCCCGCGAACGCCGCGAGCACGATCACGCCGAGCAGGTACGCGGGAGACGGCTCGTGTTCGTGGGCGCCATATGCGACCGCCTCGTTGCTCACCGACTCGGGCGCGACCTCATCCTCTTCTTCGCGTTGCGGCGCCTCCACCGGAGAGGTCACCGCCGAGGTGCCCGACGGGGGTGTCGGCCGCGCGGGTGTCGGGACCGGCACCGGCACGAATGCCGGCAGGAAGACCGCCGGCGTCGGTTGGATGAAGAAGTTCGGCGTGAACGGCCGCGCGTTCGGAGGACGTACCGTCGGCGTCGGCGCGACGGCGACGGGCGGCGGTGGTGGTGGTACCGGCGGGGGCGCGCTGGCCGGAGCTGCCGCGGGCGGCCCGGCCGCGGGAGCCGGCGCCGGCGGTGGGGCGGTCTGGCTGGCGCCCGCCGGGGTCGCCTTCAGGTGCACGGTCCCGCACGGCTGGCGGACGCTTCCCGGCTCCACGGTGACGGGCAGCGACGCCGACTCGCCGCCGGCTTCGATCTTCACCGTCGTCGAGCCCGCGTTGTAAGCGCAGAACAGGCCGGGCCCCGACGCTTCTTCGTCGGGGATCGGTTCGCCTTTGGGCCCCGGCAGCACCGCTTCGGGGTCGAGCGAGTGCGTGTTGCGCTTGACGAACTGGCCCACTTCCGTGTCGGAGGAACTGAATTTGTATTCGGGCAGCAGGCCGTGTGAGCACGCGACGCCGACGCATTCGTCGGGGATCGGCGTGTATGGATCGGTCTGCGGCGAGGTGGTGCCGCCCTCCGCGAGGTTGCCCGACAGCGGGCGCCGGGCCAGGCCCTGAAAGATCGCCGCCTGGCTCCGGCGCAGGAGCGTCCCCGCGATGGCTTCGAGCGCGAGCTCGCCGACATTCGGGATCAGTTTCGCGTTCACTTCGAAGACGCCGGTCTTGGGGTTCAGCGGCCCCACTTCCGCGAGCAGGAAACCGCTCGCGCCGATGAAGTCCGGCTGCTCCTGGTCGGCGAACTGGACGTAGCCGAGCGTGCCGGACCCGAAGGTTGCGACGGACCCCTTTTCGGTCGTCAGCGGCAGTCGCACGTTCTGTTCGGGCGAGTCGTAGAAGTACGCGGAGGCACGGTCTTCGATGAGCGTGTTCGCGACTTCACCCGCCCATGCATCGTGCGCCGCCATCGCGGTCGCCAGGTTGGCGGTGCCGATGACGACCGCGGCCTCTTTGCCAGCGGCTGCTGTCAGTTCGGCTGCGAGCCAGCGCAGCTGTGTCGACCCGACCGGGCTGCTCTCGTCGAGCACGATCACGCGGACGGGGGATCCGGCGCCTTCGATGGTCCGGGCGTAGTACGCCGCCTGACATCCCGCCGCGCTCGGGCTGCATTCCGGGCTTCCTTCGAACATGCCCCCCGGCGCAGCCGGGAAGCCGGCGAACACCGACGCGAGCGCGGCCTCGTTGCTCGCCGCGTCGAGCTCGGTCGGCGACGCGGCGAGATACCCCGGCAGTTCGCCTTCGGAGAGGAGCTGGCGGTAGCGGGCGAGCTCGCGCGCGTAGGGGATTTCGAGCGTCGCCGGCCCGCTCGTCTTTCCGCTCGTCACGCGAGGCCCGGCGTAGAAGAAGGCTCCCGCCCCGGCCTCGTGCGCCTCGTGCAGGGCGTTCTGCAGCCACACGTCGGGCCCGATGCCCGCGTTGGCGAGGTCGGCACAGGGCGCGGCACATCCGGCGCCACCCCCGACGGCGAGCGTTGTCACCGACGAGGAGCTCGAGATCGGCGCCGCTCCGACCCCGGGCGGGGATGTACCCGCTTCGGCCGGGTAGCGCCACACGTCGGAGGTGTCCATCTGTTCGTTGCCGTTGTTGACGATGCCTCCGACGGCCCAGCCCTGCGTGCCGTTCGGGTTGACGAAAAGTGCCTGCACCGGGTCGGGTTGGTAGACGGTGTCGTATGTCACATACAGCCCCGGGGGTTCCTTGACGTTGTTGAGTTCGTGCTCCTCGTCGCTCCAGCCGCTCGCGGTCTGGCGCAGGACGCCGCGTTCCTGATCGCCGGTGATCGGGAACGGCGGGAACAGCGTCGGCGGGAACCCCGGCGGTGGCGGCGGTTCGCGTTCGGAGGCGAACGTGTCCGGCATCACGCCGGAGGCGATCACGCGTAGTGCGCCGCCTTCGCGGAACAGGGCGATCGAGCCCGGGGATCCGCCGCCTGGATAGGGAATCGCCGTCGCCTGCCAAGGGCCGCCGGCGGATTCACGCGCGAATATCTGGCCCGCTTCGGTCGTGAGCGCTGCGCCACCGCCGGGCAGCCCGGCGACCGCCCACGGCGCGCCTTTCCCGATCGCCGCAGCCGCGCCGGCATCGATGCTCCAGCCGGAGCCGTTGTTGACGAGCAGCCCGCCTTCGTATTCCTCGGCGCCGCTGGCGACGAGTTTGCGGTAGGCGACAATCGCCTCAGAACCAGAGAACGCGATCGAGGAGAAGCTCGCCTGCGCCGCCGCGGCGGGGATGCAGGGCTGGGCGACTTCTGGGCCGCACGTCGGTTCCTGCGTCCAGGTCTTGCCGTAGCGCAACAGCACGCCGGCCTGGCCGACTGCGTAGCCGCGCGAGGCTTCTTCGGGGTCAAATGCGATCCCGAGCAGGTTCCCGCGGAAGTTCAGCGGGGTCGCGGGGTCTTTTTCCCAGAGTCGGGTTTCGCCGCGCCATAGCCACATTTCCCCGAGGTCGCCGACGGCGTACACACGCTCGGGGGTCGGCCATGCGACGGCCCGCAGCCGCGGCGTGCTCCGTGCACCGCCGGGACCGAGCAGGCTTTCCGGCAGCCAGCCCTCGCCGGGCGCGTAACGCGCTACCTCGCCGCGGTCACCCACCGCGACAGCTTCGCTGGACAGCGAGCCGGCGGCCGCTTCGGGCGCGGGCGCCACCGCGAGCAGCGCGCGCTTGAAGGACACCGGCCAGGAGGCGAGCCTGCTCGGTATCGGATCGAGCGTCAGATGCACGGGCAGCTGTTCCTGTCCGAGCCAGCCCTCCTTCGGTTCGGAGAAGGCCGACCCGAAGGCGCCGCCGACGTCTTCCTGTCCCTTGTGGCCCGCCGAGGCGCCTAGCGCGAGCACGCGTTTGAAGGTGGTGCCTTCAAGGCGCAGGCTGACGCCGTCGCGAAAGCCGCTGATCACGCGCTCGCCGAACTTGCCACCGGGTTCCCACGCGAAGCTGCGGACGCCTTCGGCCGGGAGGTCTTCGGGCAGTTCGTTATCACACGCCGGGGTGGCGGCGGGCGCGCCCCCAGGCAGCCGGCACCAGGACGTCAGGTAACTCGCGCCTTCGGGCTTGTAGTACATCGTCGTCGACGCTTCCACGTCGGCGCGCAGGCCGTCGATCCAGACGCCTTCCCCGACGGCCGTGAGCAGCTGCGACTGCGTTCGTGCAGCCACCGTGAAGTTCTTCTGTTCGCCTTCCGCGGTGGGTACGGCCAGCGCTTCGCCTGGTTCGCCGCCCGGCTTGAGCGCGACGGGCTGCCACGTCGCGCTTTCTCCGCCTTTGCCGAGCACGCGATGGAACAGTCCGATCGCCCCCAGAGATGAGATCCGAGCGAGCATCCATGCGTTGGTGGGCGAGCTCGCGCTGATCGCGAGCGTCTGAAATTCTTCGGCGCCGGAGGGTATTTCGATCGGCTCGCCGCTCCAGCTCGCGCCGTTCCAGTGCAGGACGCGGGCTTCGCCGCCTTTCGCTTCGTCGACCGGCGCCACCAGCACCCCGGCGTGCCCCTGCGCGCCGCTTGAGCCAGCGGGTTCTTCGAGCACAGCCAGCATCGGGGCGCGATCGGTGCCGAACAGCGTTTCCCCTTCTGCGAGGGCTTCGGACCCTTCCGGGGCGGGCGTTTCTTGAAATGCGCCGCCGGGATTGCGCACGAGCAGAACCTGCTTGGTCGAGTTGACGCTTCCGAGCAGCACGCCCGCCCCGTTCGCCGCGATCTCGCCGGCGAGCGGGCTTGGATAGCCGTAAACGCCACCTTCCGGCTGATCGAGCTTGAAGCCCGAGAGCGGTTCGCCTGCGGCGTTCAGGAGCGCCGGCCCCAACGTCCAGCCTGTTCCGGACGTATAGCGCACGAGCGCCGACGCTCCATCCTTGACACCGAGTCCCCAGGTCTCGTTGCTCGCCTCGCCCGGGGAGGATCCGAGCATCGTGACGCGTGACACCGGCAGCGAGTCGTCCGTCTGAGGCGTCGGTTCGCCGCTGGCACTCGGAGCGGCAGCCCGCGAGCTCGCCGGGGCACCGGTCAGAGCGAGGACCGTCAACGCCAGCGCGCCGAGCGCAGCGAGCACGCAGACCAGCGGCCGGTATATGCGACCACCTCGCATTCCGCGCGAGCTCAACGCCGCAGTCCGAATCCCAGTGGCCCTGCGCCGAGGAGCGCGCTCGTCTGCGGGAAGCTCAGCGAGTACGTGACGGTGTTGGTGGCGGCGGAGTTTTCACGGGTCGAGGCGGTCGGCAACGGTCCGAGCGCGCGGGTCTTGAGTTCCAGCTTCGTCGGCCAGCGCTTGAGGTTCAAACGCAGCAGCAGGCTGCGGTTGCCCGCCTGCAGGGTACGAGCGGGCGTGCTCGCGACTGTCTTCCCGTGACGCTTGGCGATCAGGCGGATGCGGGCCTCGGTGGCGAGCTGGAAGCTGAGTTCGAGCTCGGTCCGATGCCGCAAGCGCGTGCGCTCATGGGAGAGCAGCGGCAGCGCGACACGCGCGAACGGTTCTTCGGCGGCCGGTTCCACGCGCACACCTTCCAGCCCGGATCTCGATTCGCTCAGGCCGGAGTCATCGACGGGTAGCGTCGTCGGGGTCTGCGGCGGGACGCCTTCGTCGGGTGGGCGGTAGATGATCACATAGCCGCCGGAGAAGGCCGGGTCGCCGTCGGGCTGAGGGTGCGCGCGTTCTTCCTCGGTCGCGAGGTGGAACAACCAGCCCGCGCTCGTCGTCACCCAGCAGTCGTGAGCAGCCGGACAGGCGATGTGCGTGACGGCGCCCTTCGCCACCGGCAGCTGCAGCGTGTCGAGGACAACGCCTGCAGCGGAGACGAGCGCCAGCTGCCCGCGGGCTATCGGGCTGGGGTGCAGCAGTTCTGTTTCCTTGGCTTCAGCCTGGGTCTCGAGCCCGATCCAGGCATCTTCTGTTTGCGGTTCCGCCGCGATCGAGCTCACCACCTCTTCGGGGAACACTTCGCTGCCGCTCGGAGTGGTTTCGGGTCCGATCACCTGCCTCCAGCTGGGCATCGCTTCTTCTTCACACTGTCCGATCGTCGGGGCGAGCTGCGTGGAGCCATAGCGCAGGATCGTCACGCCTGCACCGACCGTGCCTTTGGAGGTTGGTGGTGGTTCAGGCTTGCTGCCCGCGGCGCCCCACAGCGCATTTTCGTCGGCGCTGAGGCGCAGGTAGTCGAGCGCGAACAGGTCCTCGTTGTGACCGTACAGACATTCGGCGAGTCCACTGACGGGTTCGCCGGCCCCGCCGACACCGAGAGCGTGCAGCGCGGGGACTTCCAGCGTGTGCCTGATCTTGAGGTCTTTTTCCGACAGGCGCAGGCTCTCGAACACCTTCCCTTCGAATGCCTGCATGGCTCCGACGACGTGGCCTTCGGGCAGATACGGTTCCTCGTTGACGGAGCTGCCGTTCCAGTGCAGCTGGAATGAGCCGACGGCTGGTTTTGGCAGCACTTCACCGCCGAACCAGCAGTCGCTCGCGTCGATGCACGCCGCGGCGTTCATCGCCTGATACGAAGTCGATTCAAAGGCGAGCGATGCGTACGACTTGACGATTTCAAACTCGCCGGCGCCGTTCACAGCGATGTGGCACAGCGTGTTGTCTTCCAGCGGGGGCAGGGTGTTCTCGGGGCCCGGAGCCTGTCCCGGCCGCCCGTTCGAGACCGTCCAGAATTCGTCCGGGCCGGCCCACGCGATGCGTCCGTTGGCGGCGCCACAGATTCCTTCTTCGGGCGTTTGCGCCGTCAACGCATGCCACGCTTCGCCGTTGTAGGCCCACACGCCGGGCTTGACCGTGCTGCCGTTGCCGGAGGTTATGAGCGCGCCCCGGTTCGGCGACCAGAACTCGACGGCGCCGATCGTCCCCAGCCCGACCGGAACACCGACATTTTCTTCGACGCCGACGCCCGGCGCCGGCGCCGGCGGCTGTTCGAGGCGCCATTCCGAGCCGCCGGGCAGGTCTTCGGCGCCAGCGCGCGGTGCAAGCGAGCTCGCGGCACCGGCGAGCAGGAGCAGTAGGAGCAGCAGCCACGCGATGCGGAGCGAGCCGATCACTTCTTCACCTGCTTCTCGCTGTGATGGGCCGTCCTGCGCACGAACCTCACTTCGATGCGCTTGTGCAGCGCCGGGTGCCCGGGCGCGTAGAAGCTGACTTCGACCGTCGCCGACAGCCCGTCGGGGCGCTTCGTCAGCGCGGTATACCGCGACGCGGTGCTCAGGACGATCGCTGTCAACCCACCCGTGCTCATGGCAACCGGCTTTTTCGCGCTGGCGACAGTGCGCGTGACGATCCTCGCGCGGACGCCGCGCTTCTTGCCGCGATACGAGCGAGTCGCTGTCAGGACCTTCATGGCCGCGCTCGCGCCTGCGTCCACCGTGCCGCTGCCCGGCACCTCGACATACAGGCGCACCTCGCCGTTCGCGAGCGAGCTCGCTGTCACCCCCAGCATCCGGCTCCCGCTCGGCAGCGGGTTGGGTGGCGCGCCCGAGATGATCTGCGGCGTCGCGATCGGTTCGAACACGATCCGCGGGATCACGAACGCGTCGCTTCCGTCGAGCCGTTCGTCCCCGAGCGGAGGAGTGTTGCCGTCGCCAAAGACCAGGTTCGACGCGGTCGAGGAGAACGCGAGCACGTTCCCCGAGCTCGAGAACGAGGGCGACTGGGCGCCGTCGCCTGGTTGCGAGTACGGGTCTTCTTCGACGGAGGTGACTGATTTGTGTGGATGTTCGCTCGGACCGCCTTCGTAGCTGTGGGTCACGCGCGTAAGCGTTTCGTCTTCGAGATCCACGTCGTAGAGCTCGAGCATCCCCGGCACTGTCAGCGGCGCCGTCACGTACGCGGGGGAGCTGAGCGGGAACACGATGCGCTTGGTCGCAAACGCGACCTGGTTTCCGTCTGGCGAGATGCCGAGTTCGACAATCGGCGCTGTCTGACCCACAACGCTTTCGTTCCCACTCGCGAGCTCGGTCAGTGGTAGCAACGCCTGCTGGCGGGTGATGCTTTCGTGCATGTCTGCCACATACAGGTCGTCGCCTTTGTGCTCGCTGGGACTGCCATTACCGAAATCACTGCCCTGCGAGACCAGCGGAGCGGTCGCGATGAATGCGACTTTGTAGCCGTCTTTGCTCAGTCGAGGGAGCGCGTCAGCGCCGCCTACGGCGAGTTCGCTCGTCCACACGCCAAATTGGGATTCAGTCCTGAACGGCCCCTGACATGGGTCGGACAGCGGGTCGTTCCGCGGCAGCGCGGTCTCGCCACTCGCGACACAGGCCGGGTTGGTCGGGTCCGAGCCTCCGCTCACACGCCGCGTGGGCGCGAGCGGCCCGTCGGCGATGCGCCTCCAGAGCGGCTCGCCGTACTTGGGCGCGAGCGTTTCCGCCGTCAGCGTCGCCGCCTGCTCGCCGACATCCTGACCGAGCCACGCCACAGTCGTGCCGTCACCGCTGATCGAGGCGCCAACCGTCAGCGTCACTCCATCGGGTTTGACCGGCGCGAACCTCGGCGGCGCACCTTCGCTGTAGGCGGCCCCGTAGCTCAGCTGCGCTTCCGTCGCGGCGGGCACAGGCTCGGGAAGTCCGGTTTCTTCGTCGACCGCCGGTTGGCCCGTGGCGGGGTCGTACGCGACGCTCACGAGTTGCGTCGTTCTCGTTTCGAGATCTCTGACCGCGACCTCGTCGGCAGGTGTTCCGGCGCCGTCCAGGTTCGACACGGCGGTCGTGACGAACGCGACCTCGCTGCCATCGGAGCTGATCGCCGAACGACCTGCTGCCTCTGCGCCATAGTCTTCCGTTTCAATCTGGCGCTGGCTTTTTTCTGTCGCGCCTTCTCCTTGAGCGGCGTATTCGTATGTCAAAGGTTCGTCCGAGCCGCTGACCGCGGAGACCGGTTCAAAGGCGCTCGGTTCAGACGGCGCCATCGCCATGTTGCGCACGTATACGTTGGGCGCTTCGACGGCCGGGCCTTCGCCGATGTGGTGGACGGGATCCGACAGCCCGTCGGTGATGTTCGGCAGTTCCCTGCCTTCGTTCGTCGTGAAGCTGACGTACTGACCGTTTTCGCTGATCGACGGAAGCTCCGCGTCGCCACCGGCAACCTCTTCGACGTTGCCTTCATGGCTGAGGACCCCTTCACCGGGGCGCAGTTCGCGCCGCCATACGCCGGTGACCCCCCCGATCGAGCCGTCGAAGACGACGTAGCGGCCGTTGCCCGCGATCGCGGGATCGTGCGCGTAGTCAGCCTGTTCGATCGGGCTCACCGACACCAACGAGGTCGTGCCGAAGACATCCGCGCCGGCCGCGGCACAGCCGAAGAGGAGTGTCGCCGTCGATGCGAGCGACGCTATGAGCAGGACAGGGCGCTTCATCGCACGCTCACCAGCCGCCGCACGACGCCCGTGTTTCCAAGGTTGTCGCGCACGTGGACGACGACCGTGTAGACCCCAGGATGGGCGTAGCGGTGGCGGAACGTCTGCTTGCCGTGTCCTCGACGACCGTCGCCGAACGTGACTGTGACCGCCTGCGTGTCGAGGCCCGACAGCGTGTCGCTGACACGTACGATCACGCCATGGCCGCCTTCGGCGCGCGCGATCTTCACGGTCGGCGGCTGTACGTCGATTCGCATCTGCGTCGCCGGCGTCAGCGTCTGCGCGCCCTCCTGGTCGGTGGCGAGCAACTGCACCTCATGCACGCCACTGCCGAGTTCTTCGGTCTTGAACTTGTAGGCGAGCGCGCCCGCCGGGGTTTGCAGTTCGTGGCCATCGAGCACGACCGTGTAGCGCAGCGGTCCGTCACCGCTGCTGGCCGAATTCCATGAGATCTGCGCCTGAGCAGGCTTCAGCCAACCCTTAGGCACGTTGACGATGAACTTCTCAGGCGGTGCGCTGATCGTCGCGCCCACGATCGCCGCGCCGCCGAGCGCGCCCTGCTGGAATGCCACGAGCCCGTCCCCGAGGCCCGAGCGGCCAACCCCGAGCTGCACGATCGGGCCGCCGGCGGCGCCGCTGAGCAGGCCCGTCTGAACGCCGCCGCCGGGGAAGTCCTCGCGCACGCCGACCGCCGGAGCACCGCCAGGCTCCTCGCTGGGCCATGCCGAGACACCGCCGCCTTCGGGGTTCATGACGCTTGCAGAGGGCAGTTCCGACGCCTGGTAGGGCTTCGGCGCGGCAAACGGCGACCCAAGCGTCAGCGTCCCGGTCAAGCCGACGTCGCTGCCCTCGACCACGCGCGGCTCGCCGCCGGCGTCGTACAGCAGCCGCACGTCGCGGTCTTCGTCGATGTCGATGCTCGGACGCCCGATTTTCGCTGCCTTGCCGCCGGGAACGTTCGGGTCGGCAACGACCGCGCCCTGGAATTCACCGCCGTTTGCCGATTCGCCGTCAGGCAGGATGTTCATGAAGATCCGCGGTCCCGGCAGCGGCGAGCCTTGGCCGGCCGGCTGGCGGTAGGCGACCTCGGCCTGCCCCAGGCGCGAGAACGCCACGCTCGGCGCTTCGGCGTCTTCTTCGATCGGCGCGCCGTTGAGGCTCGTGGCGCTGACGGGCATCACGTAGTCGAGGCTCGCCCCGAACAGCCGCCTCGCGAAGATCCGTGCGACGCCGCTGATTTCCGGCTCCTGCCACACGACCACGCCGTTGCCGGTCGGGCCGATCGCGATCTGGGGGGCGTTGGCTTCGCTGGGCGGACGCATCGCGATCCCGGGGTCGCGGTTGATCGCGCCGAGGTCGGCCCAACGCTCCCCTTCGAAGTGCGCGACGCGCACGCTCTCGCTGACGTCGCCCGTGTGCACGGACGTCGCCGCGCCGTTGCGCTCGACCACCCGGTAGACGACGTCTGCCTGTCCGGTCGTGCTCATCGCCAGGTCGGGGCTCGTCCCCGCGCCTTCGCCGACTTCGGGGTCGACGATCGTCGCCGGACTGAAGCCGCTCGCGCCCGGTCCGAGCGTGGCGCTCAGCAGCTCGTCGACGGGATGCTCATCCTCGGTTGCGAATGGCGTGACCCACACGACCATCAGCTCACCGCCCTGGGCGGCGCCGATGCGCGGCCAGCTCGCCGCGTAGGGCTGTTCGGTATCGACCCGGATCGGCGCCTGCCAGTGCCCGCCGCTGTAGCGCGAGACGAACACGTGCGTGACACCGCCGACGCGCTTCAGGTACACGAGCCCGCCGGTCCCGTCTTCGGCCATCGCCACACCGCCGAAGCCGACGATTTCCGAGCTGGGGCCGTCGATCGTAACGGCCGGAAGGATCACCGCCTGCGCGCTTCGCGCGAGGATCGCGAAGGCAGCCGCCACCAGCAAGCTCAGCACCAGCGCCCGCCGCAACCGATCCGTCGGTCGACACGCGAGCCTCATTCTTCAAGCTTGTTCACGGCGCCCGGCGACTTGTCGAAGGCGCAGCGGAAGTTCTGCGCTTCGTAGACCGGCTGCGAACCGGCGAAGCCGCCCTGCTGGCCGTTGTCGTAGACGGTGACGTACTGCAGCGATTCGGGCAGCGGGTTGGCCGGGAGCGGGATCGGGTTGGCCTGGCCCTGGCGCGGGTCGCCGCTGGCGCCTTCGCTGACACCCTCGAAGCCCGCTGCCGCCGACCCGGCTTCGGTGGTCACCAGCGTCGAGCTCATCTCGCGTTCGTCTTTCAGGCCACGGGTCGGGTCCTGGTCGATCGTCGCGGTGTCGGGGTTGTCGTGGACCGTCGACTCGAGCTTCACGCGAGCGGCGGCGCCGAGCAGTTCGGCGGCGGTGGGCAGCCAGCCGCCTTCGGCCTCGACACGCTTTGCTGGCCCAGATGTAGTTGTTCTTGCCCGCGTCAGCCTTGGTCAGTGGATACGGGCGCCGTGTCGAGGCACCAGGTGCCGAGGTCGACCGTGTCCGGCGGACACGTCCCGGCCAGTTCCGCCGCGGTCTTGCCACCGACGCGGGAGGCATCGGCGACCGTGGGGATGGCGGCGGCGGGGAATTTTCTGTTCTTGCCGAGCAGCAGGATCCCACCGGCGTGGGGTTTGCTGCTGATTGGGTGCCCGTTGATGGCACTGGTGACGGCGCGGCGGGCGGCGTCCGCGAGCCCGGTTGTTGAGAGCAGGAGCGCGAGGAGCGCGACGATCATCGCGGGCGAGGGCAGCCGCGGCCGCGGCATTCGGCGGGGACGGTGGTTCACGGGGTCTTGTCGGGGTCGCGGGTGGTGAAGCGCGGCGGCGCGGCACGGCGCACCTGTGCGAGCTCCTCGAGTGTCACCTCCTGGACCGTGGAGAGCACCGCGTCGAGCGCGACCCCCGAGAGCGTCTCCTGCTCGAGCAGCGCCGCGGCCGTCTCCTCGACGGTCGCACCAGTTACGGTCGAGCACGACAGCAGCACGCGCCTCCGCGTCCCCGACGAGCCGCTCGACCTCGTTATCGATCACGTTCAGCGTCTCGGGCCCGACCGAGCCGAGATCCTGCAGCGAAGCGCCGAGGAACACCTCGCCGCTCTTCTCGCCGATCGTCACGAGCCCGAGCGCCTCAGACATCCCGAACGAGGTGACCATGCTGCGCGCGAGCGCGGTCGCCGCGTGCAGATCGTCATGGACGCTCGTCGAGGTGTGCCCGAAAGCGATCCGCTCCCCCGCGAGCCCCGAGGTGATCACGATCAGCTGGCTCTCCAGGTCGGGCTTGGTCATGATCGTCTGGTCGCGGTCAGAGAGCATGTGCGCCGCGGTCCCGAGCTGGCGGCCACGCGCCACGATCGACAGCTTGCGCGTCGAGGTGGTGTGCCCGAGCGCCTCGGTCACGACCGCGTGCGAGGACTCGTGGATCGCGATCAGCCAACGCTCCTGCTCGCTCAGGATGTGACGCTTCGCGGGGCCCGCGACGACCCGGTCGATCGCCTCATCGAGCGTTGCCTGATCGATCTGCGCACGCCCGTCACGGACGCTCAACAGCGCCGCCTCGTTGATCACGTTCGCGAGCTCCGCGCCACTGAACCCCGGCGTCTGGCGCGCGACCTCATCAAGCGAGGCATCAGCTGCCAGCGGGCGCTTGTTGCCATGCAGCCGCAGGATCTCCAGGCGACCGTGCACATCGGGCACGTCGACCACAACCTGCCGATCGAAGCGGCCAGGACGCAAAAGCGCAGGGTCGAGAATGTCCGGACGGTTCGTCGCGCCCATCACCACCAGCCCGCCGTCGCCCGCGAAACCGTCCATCTCGACGAGAATCTGGTTCAGCGTCTGCTCGCGCTCATCGTTGCCCTGACCGATCCCGGCGCCGCGCTTGCGACCCGCGGCATCGAGCTCGTCAATGAAGATGATCGCCGGCGACGCCTTACGCGCCTTACGAAACAAATCCCGCACACGCGCCGCACCGACACCGACCAGCGACTCCACGAAATCCGAGCCCGACACCGAGAAGAACGCCGCGTCGGCTTCACCGGCGACGGCCTTGGCGAGCAGTGTCTTGCCGGTGCCGGGAGGCCCGACGAGCAGCACACCCTTCGGGGCCGCCGCACCCACCGCCAAATACTTGCTCGGATCCTGCAGATAGTCGCGAATCTCACGAAGCTCGGCCAGCGCCTCGCCCGCACCCGCTACGTCCGCGAACGTGATCTTGTCCCGCGTGCCCTTGCCTTTCTTGCGCCCTTTGCCCGTGAACTCCGAGAAGGCGGCCAAGCCACCCGCGCCACCATCCGCACCAAGCCGCATGAACAACGAGAACAAGCACACCAACAGCAAAATCGGGATCAGGAACTGGACGATGATCGCCTTGGTCGGCTTGCCGACCTGCTGATCGACAGCGACGATCGCGCCGCTGCCGGTGAGTTCCCTCAGCAGCTGCTGTGTCAGCGCGCCCGACCCGGGATACGAAGCCCACAGGGGCTGAGCGAGCCCGGCGGCAGGAGGTTGGACGATGGACGTGATCGTGTGCGCCCGTTTACCGTGCCTGCCCTTGACGATCGTGGTCGTCGTGCTGGGAGCCGGCAGTGCACCGCCGGCCGACACCCGCGGCGCGGTCGTCGTCGTGTGCAGCTCGACGCGATTGTCGTGGTCGAGCAGCAGCGCCGCACCGATCTCGTGGCGGCTCGCCAGCGTCTGCACCGTGCTGATCGGCACCTGCCTACCGAAGCTGCTCGGCTGGATCGCACCCAGCAGCACGAAGAACGTGACCGCGAGCCCGATCGACGCCAGCAACAGGAACAACGAGATCGGATCGCGCAGCAACACCCGCCGCGTACCGGTGAAGAAGTCGCCGAGCGTCGCGAGCACCGGGTTGCGACGATGCGCCAAGCCGGAGCGCACAGCCGCCCTCTGCGGGGCCGAGCCTGCGCCGTTGCTGGATTCGGAGTTGGTTGAAGGCGTCGGGTCGTCTGTCATGTCAGCAGTTCGATCTCAGGCGGCGCAACGTTGGCGGCGGCCACGATCGCCGCGGCGCCCACGAGCCAGCGCCCACGGGAAAGCGGTCAGACGCAGCGCCAATCGACGGCAGCCTCACATCAGCCGACCAGAAATGCAAGACCTTCACAAAAACGACACATCAGATTGTTTACAAAACGTTCACACGGCCCTCGCTTCCGCGCTGCGTAACGTGACGGAGCCTCGGGCCGCTCCGCGTTCACAAAAACGAAACACACACACCGCCGACGGTCGCCACTCTACCCGCGAGGTGGCGTGCAGTCGCGCAACGGATCGGCGCACCGCATCGAACTCTTCCTCGGGTTGTTTCGACGCCGTGCGTCGAAGACGCCGAAGTCCCACCCAACTTCCAAACGAAAAGGAGCAACGACTTGCGCGCGCACCGCACCCTCATCGTTTCGCTGATCGTTGGCCTCACGCTCGCCGGCACGGCGAGCGCGGCCCCGAAGCGTCTGCTGATAGACGGCTCGACATCAATGCTGCCACTCGTCCAGAAACTGGCGAGCGCCTATCACAAGGCGTTCCCCAAGCTCCCGGCTCCGAAAGTCGGTGGTGGAGAGTCGGACATCGGCATCAGTGACGTGGCCGCCGGCCGCGTCGACATCGGCGACGTCTCGCGCGAACACGAAGCGCAGGACCCCGAAGGCCTGCGCGGCTACAAGATCGCACGCGACGGAATCTGCGTGATCACCAACAACGCCAACCCCCTGGCGAGCCTCTCCGCGGAAACGATCGTGGGGATCTTCACGGGCACGATCCGCGACTGGAGCGAAGTCCCAGGCGCAAAGGTCTCGGGCACGATCGAGCCTGTTCGACCGTGAAGCCACGTCCGGTACCCAGGACGCATTCCAGAACATCTTCCTGGGCGAAGAACGCAAGATCTCACCGAGCGCCACAACCGAGTCCTCGACAGGACTCGAGGTCAACGCGGTCGGCGCCGACAAAGACCGCGATCGGCTTCGTGTCGCTCGCCGCTACGATCGCCGGCGGTGTGCACGCCGTGCCCTACCAGGGCATCCAGTGCACTCTGCCCAACGCCAAGTCCGGCCAGTACGGCGGCGTGCGTAACTTCTGGATGGTCACCAAAGGCCCCAAGAAGGGCGAAGCCGCCAAGTTCATCAACTGGGTACCAGTCCGGCAACAAGACGGTTCAGTCGATCATCACCTCCGAGCTGGATCGCGATCAAGTGACATTCGCGCCTCCCCGCCGTCGCGGCCGCAAACGCTGCCTGGCGACGGGAAGCGCGCACGACTGAGCCATGCGCAGGACACGCGGCTGGGCCACGGCAAGGACGGACCAGCGCGTCGAGCGGGCGCTCGGCGCGCTGGCGGCTGCGGTGCTCGTCGCGATCGCGGCGATGCTCGTCACGGTCGTGATCAAAGCGTGGCCGTCGTTCTCGCACAACGGGTTGCGGTGGTTCGGACCAGGGGGCGACGTCGACGCACAGTTGCGGGCGATGGCCGAAAGCAAGCCGCTGCCGGGACGCTCGATCTATTACTTCCGTGCCTGGCCGCTGATCTGGGGAACGCTGTTGACGACCGTCGCGGCGGTGCTGATCGCGCTCGTCGTCTCGATGCTCGCCGCCGTCTTCCTGACCGAGTTCGCGCCCCCGTCGGTCCGGCGGGTGCTCGACCCGGTGATCCGCCTGCTCGCGGGGGTGCCCTCGGTCATCTACGGGCTGATCGGAATCCTCGTGATCGCGCCGTACATCGACAACCACCTGATCAGCAACAGCCGCAAGGCATCGGTGGGCTACGTCGTCCAGCTCAACGGCAACAACCTCACGACCGCGATCTTGATCCTGACGCTGATGATCCTGCCGATCATGGTCGCGATCAGTGCCAGCGCGCTCACCTCGGTACCGGCATCCTGGCGTGAAGGCTCGACTGGCATTGGGCGTGAACCGCTGGCGCACGATCTGGCGAGTGTCGCTGCGTACGGCGCGCCCGGCGATCGCTGCCGCGACCGTGCTCGCGACCGCACGCGCGCTCGGCGAGGCCGTGATGCTTGCGATGGTGTCCGGCGGCCGCGGCTTCGCGCCGAACCTGCTCGACGGGTTCACCGCGCTGTTCGAGCCGGTGCGCCCGCTCGCGGCGACGATTCTGCAGAACTCCGAAGGCCTGACGATTCCCGTGCTCGCGCACACGATGTACGCGATCGCGGCCGTGCTGCTCGTCTCGGCGGCGATGCTGTCATTCGCCGGCTGGTATGCCAAGCAGCGCTTCCAGCGCTACGGGGTGGGCGCCTGATGGCGGCGGGCGAGCTGGCACCGTCGCCGCCGAGCGGCACGGCGATCGCACGAGCCCCACGCGAACGCACCACGTCGTGGCCGCTGGTGGACCGAATCGGTTACTGGCTCTGCTGGACCGTCGGGATCGGCTTGTGCCTGATCGCGCTGGCGATCGTCCTGTTCATGTTGGTCAAGGGGATTTCCTACCTGCGCATCGGCCTGCTCGTACACTCGCCCGCCCCGTCTCAGATCCAGAGCCAGAGCGGCGGCTTCCTCGACCCGATCGAGGGCACCTTGATCGTCGCGCTGATCGGCACCGTGATCGCCGTTCCAGTGGGTGTGGCGATCGCGACGTGGCTCTCGGAGTACCGCCGCCCGGCTGGGCTCGCACGGGCGGTCGAGTCGGCGGTCGAGATGCATCGCCGGCGCCCCGAGCGTCGTGCTGGCGCTCTTCGGACTGCTGATCTTCGCCCAGGGCTTCCTCGGCTTCCTCTCACAGCGTGCCGCAACCGGAACCGTCTATGGGCGCTCGTTCTTCGCGGCGGGCGTGGTCATGGCAGGTGCTCGCGCTGCCGCTGATCGTCGGTTCCACGCGCGAGGGCCTGGCCCAACTTCCCAACCACCTGCGCGAGGCCTCCTACGCGCTCGGCAGAGACTCGCGCGACGACGATCCGCCGCGTGCTGCTGCCCGCGATCCGGCCGGACATCGCGACCGGCACCGTGCTGGGGATCGGACGGATCATCGGCGACACGGCGATCATCAGGATTCTGCTCGGGCTGACGCTGACGAACGCAGCCCGTTGGCAGCGTGCCGATCCTCGGGCTGCTGCGCGGCACCGGCTCGACGCTGACGAGCTACGTCTACGAAAACTCGCCCGCCGGCGAAGGCACTGTCACCACAGAAGGCATACGCCGCGGCGTTCGTGCTGCTGGTGATCGTGCTGGCGCTCAACGCGCTCGTGACGCGCCTGACCGCGGATCGAGCGGCAAGCGGCGGCGCGTGCGCGCGACTGCCGAGCGAGGCGCGCATGGACCCGCTGATGCCCCACCGGTGCGGCGGATCGCGGTCGACCGCGACCCGTACGTCGCGCCGGAGCGCCCGGTCGGCGCAACGGCCACGCACCGCCAGCCGTGACCGCCACGCGCCTGCGCGCCACTCGCGCGCCGGCGGCGCAGGTGCGCGAGCGGATGCGGATCGAATCCGTGTGGCTTGCCTACGGCGAGAACTGGGTCGTGCGCGACGTCAGCCTGACAGTTCGACAGGGTGAGGTGCTGGCGATGATCGGCGCGTCCGGCTCGGGCAAGACGACGCTGCTGCGCTCGCTCAACCGCCTAACCGAGATCACCGCGGGCGCCGCCCGCAGCGGACGCATCACGCTCGACGGCGACGGACATCCACGAGCTCGAGGTCAACGCAGCTGCGCCGGCGCGTGACGATGGTCTTCCAGCAGCCCAACCCGTTCCCGATGAGCATCTTCGACAACGTCGCCTACGCGCTCGCTGAGCGCCCCGGCCGCGGCGGACGCCGGCGACGGCGCACGCCCGCGATCGAGCGTGCGGTATCCGACGCGCTGCACCGCGCAGGCCTCTACGACGAGGTCGCCGGCGATCTCGATCGCTCGGCGCTGCGGCTGTCCGGCGGCCAGCAGCAGCGGCTGTGCATCGCGCGGGCGCTCGCCGCCGAACCCGAGGTGCTGCTGCTGGACGAGCCATGCTCGGCGCTCGACCCGATCTCGACGGCGACGATCGAGGAGCTGATCGTGTCGCTGCGCGAGAGCGTCGCGATCGTGATCGTCACGCACAACCTCCAGCAGGCGTTCCGCGTCGCCGACCACGTCGCGTTCATGCACCTGGGCGAGCTGGTCGAGTACGGGACGAGCGAGCAGGTCTTCGACCGGCCGGCGCACGCAGCGCACGCGCGACTACATCAGCGGGGCCTTCGGGTGAAGCGGGCGCGCGCTCGTGCTCGCCGCGCTGGCGCTCACCGCATGCGAGATCGAACCAGGAACAGAGCGCCAAGCTCGAACAGGCGGCCAAGCGCCACTCGCACGAAGTCGGCCAGCAGCAGGCGCTGGCGCAGCACGCGCTCGACGATCACGCGGGTGAGCACCAAGATCAAGGTGACGAGCGCCGCAGTCGTGCACAGCTCGCGAAGGCGCCGCCGCGGTCGTGACCCTGCGCAACTCCTCGCGCGCGCGCTGCGCGACGTCCCGATCCAGATCACCGTCGACGACGCCCACGGTGCGTCCGTCTTCACAGAACGACAGCGCCGGGACCTCGGCGACGCTCGTGTCCGTCCGCGCTCGTGCCGGCGCACGGCGCGATCAGCTGGATCGACGACCAGGTCGCACGCAGTCGGCGGCGTGCCCACGAGCGTCGTCGCGACCGTCGGCGAAGGCACGCCTGCGTCCGGGGCGACGCCCCAGCTGCGGGTTCAGCGGCGCGCATCTGACGAAGAAGCCGGCGAGGCCGAAGGCAGCGTCGCCAACCACTCTCGTGTCGAACCAGCAGGAACTCGTCGTCTACGCGGTCGCGCGCAGCGGCGCCACGATCGTCGCCGCCGGTCGAGCGGTGCTGCCGAATGCCGCCGCGGGGACCTCCACGCCTTTCCAGGTGTTCTTCGTCGGCAACCCCTCCGGCGCCCGCATCGAATACAGCGCGCCGGCGACAAGCGCCGGCTGACGCAACGCCGACGTCCAGCGCGCGCTCCGCACGCCAACCGGCACGCTCGCCTCAGCGCGAACGCCGGCGCTGCTTGAGCGTGATCCCCTCGAGCACGTGCGCGACCGTCTCGCAGGCGTCCACCGCCGCCTCGAGCGACTCGAAGATGTCCTTCCAGCGGATCACCACCATCGGGTCGATGCCGCCCGCGAACAGCGAGGCGACGCCGTCGCGCTGGAGCCGATCGCCCTCGTTCTCCAGGCGGTGGATCTCGACCAGGTGCGGGCCGAGCTCGGTGCCCGTGCGCAGGCTGCGCAGCGCCTGCGCGATCTGCTCGCCGGCGCCGACGAGCACCTCGGTGAACTCGACCGCCTGCTCCATCGGCGCCTCCACGCCGTAGAGCCCGAGCTGCGCCGCGACCTGCTCGGAGTGATCGACGATGTCGTCGAGCGCGGTCGCCAGCGCGTAGCCGTCGCCGGCGTCGAACGGCGCGCGCACGCGCCCGCGGCCGGCCAGCCGGTGGATGATGTCGTGCGTGATGCGGTCGCCTTCCTGCTCGCACACCTTCAGGTCCTGAGCCAGCGTCGCGCGCTCCGGATAGTCGCCGCAGCAGGTCGTGGAGCAGCAGACCGCAGCGCTGCACGTTGCGCCCGGACTCCTCGACCAGCGCCATCAGGACGCTGTCGACGCTGCGACGCAGAATGCTCATCCGGGCGAGGATATTGTCCGCTGCTGCCAACCGCGCCCGCCCGTGGCGCCTTTCACGGATTCTTCACGAGTAGATCACGAGTTTGCAACTCCTCCACGGCTCGTGGTTGCGACGCTCTCCCGTCGTGGCGGCCCTTCCCGAGAGCTCGGACTCCCCGCCGGAGACGCCGGAGGTCCTGTACGCGGGCGAGCTCGAGATCAGGCTCGACGAAGGGCTTGTGCTCGCCACCGGCCAGCGCGCTGATCCTGTCCGTGCGGGAGTTCGAGGTGCTCGTTGCAATGGCGAGGCGGCTTGGCGCGATCATCACACGCGACGATCTCTACAGGACCGTGTGGGGCGGCCAGCTGCGGCCTGGCGACCGCTCGGTCGACGTCTACGTGAGCAAGCTGCGCAGCAAGCTCGAGGACGCGCTGCCCGACCGCCGCTTCATCCACACCCATCCTGGCTTCGGATACCGGTTTCAGCCGCAGCCTTCACGAAATGTTCACACGGAGGCTGCCAGCGGTTGAAGAGACTGGTCTCTGGGTAAGCCGTTCGGCGGAAAGGCGCGTCCGCGGCCTGCCGTCATTTGACCAACCAGCCAGAGGAGAACTTGTGATCAAGAACAAGATGAGCGCACTCGCGGGTGTCGCGGTGCTGGCCCTGGGTCTCGCAGCGTGCGGAAGCTCCAGCACATCGAGCAACTCCAGCAGCTCCACCCCGACCGCCTCGGCGACGATCTCCGGGGCTGGCTCGACGTTCGCCGCGCCGGTCTACGAACAGTGGGCCTCGTCGCTGTCGAGCTCCGGCTTGACCGTCAACTACCAGGCCGTCGGCTCGGGCGCCGGGATCACCGCGCTCGAGAGCAAGACCGTCGACTTCGGCGCCAGCGACCCGCCGCTGAAGCCGGCCGACGAAGAAGCGATCGCCAAGAACGGCAGCCCCGCGGTCCAGATCCCGATGTTCCTGGGCGCGATCACGATCTCCTACAACCTCCCGGGTGTCAAGACCGGCCTGAAGCTCGAAGGCAAGACGATCGCCAACATCTTCCTCGGCAAGATCAAGACCTGGAACGACCCGGAAATCAAGGCCCTGAACCCGGGCCTCAGCCTGCCGAGCACGGCGATCACCGTGATCCACCGCTCGGACTCCTCGGGCACCACCTCCGGCTTCACCAGCTTCCTGTCCGCGGTCGACCCCGAATGGAAGAGCAAGGTCGGCGAAGGCAAGACCGTGCAGTGGCCGACCGGCACCGGGGCGAAGGGCAACGCCGGCGTCGCCGGCGGCGTCCAGCAGACGACCGGCGCCGTCGGCTACGTCGAGCAGGCGTACGCGCTTGCGCACAACTTCACGGTCGCGTCGGTGAAGAACAAGGCCGGGACGTTCGTCGAACCGACGCTCGCCTCCACGAGCGCCGCCGGCGAAGGCGTGACGGTGCCGGCGAACCTCGGCATCAAGGTCATCAACTCCCCGGCGCCCAGCGCCTACCCGATCACCTCGCAGACGTTCATCGTCGTCAACAAGGACCTCTGCAAGGCCGGCACTCCCGGCGGCGAAGCGGCCGCCAAGGGCGTGGTCAAGTTCATCGACTACGGGCTCGGCGAAGGACAGTCGATCCTCGCGAAGGCCGACTACGCCGCGCTGCCGGCGCCGATCCTGGCCAAGTCCAAGGAAGCCGCGAGCGGCCTGCAGTGCAACGGCGCTCCGATCGGGCTGATGACAACACCGCCTCCTTTCCGGTAGACAGACGGCCGTGGAGGCAGCATCGATCCCCGGCGGCGAGCGCTCGATCCTCGAGCGCTCGCCGTTGGCGCGCCTACCGGACCGCGCGCTGAAGTACGGGCTGACGGCGCTCGCGGCGCTGATCCTGGCGCTGATCGTCTACTTCTTCATTCGCCTCGTCGGTCAGGCCCAGCCCGGCGTTCGCCAAGGAAGGCGTTTTCGGCTTCGTGTTCGGCAACGACTGGAACGTCAGCGCCGAACACTTCGGCGCGCTGCCGCTGCTCGTCGGAACGCTGATCACATCGGCGCTCGCGCTGCTGATCGGCGTGCCGGTGGCGGTCGCCGCCGCCGTCTACGCGACCGAGCTGTGCCCGCTGCGCATGCGCGCGCCGCTGACGATGCTCGTCGAGCTGCTCGCCGCGGTCCCCTCGGTCGTGTACGGGCTGTGGGGAATCTTCTTCCTGGCGCCCAAGCTGCAGCCAGCCGAGCAGTGGATCGCCGACCGGCTGTCGTTCGTCCCGTTCATCGGCGGCGGCCTTGTGACGATTCCCAACTACTTCATCACCGGGCTCGTGCTCGCGATCATGATCCTGCCGATCGTCAGCGCGATCAGCCGCGAGGTGATGGCGACGGTTCCGGCCGACCACAAGGAGGCGGCGCTCGGGCTCGGCGCGACGCGCTGGGAGATGATCCGCCTCGCGGTGCTGCCGTACTGCCGCTCCGGCATCGTCGGCGGGGCGATGCTCGGCCTTGGCCGGGCGATCGGCGAGACGATCGCCGTGACGATCCTGATCGGCGACGCGCCACGGCTCGGCCACCACCTGTTCGAGCAGGGCTACAGCCTGGCGGCGGTGATCGCCAACGAGTTCGGCGAAGCGCAGGGACTGCACCGCTCGGCGCTGTTCGCTGCGGGCCTCGTGCTGTTCGTGCTCACGCTGCTCGTCAACGCCATCGCGCGCCTGATCGTCCTCAGGGCGGCGCGCACGAGGAACGTGGGGCCAGCCTCCGGCCCGCCCACGGGCGCCACCGACCTCGTCGCTGGCGCGGCGGCAGGCGCATGAGCGCGCACGCCCCATCTGCAGACCGGCTCGCGCGCTTCTCCGTCAGCCCGTCGCGCAGGCGCAAGGACCGCCTCGCCCGTGGGATGGTCCTCGCCGGCACAGTGATCGCGCTGATTCCGCTCGTGCTGATCGTCTACTACCTGCTGCGCAAGGGGCTCGGCGCCTGGAGCGTGAGCTTCTTCACCACCGACCCGACCGGCAACACCTTCTTCGGGGGCTCGAACATCGGCGGCATCAAGAGCGCGATCCTCGGCACGATCGAGATCGTCGCGCTCGCCTCGGCGATCTCGATCCCGATCGGCATCGGCGTCGCGATCTGGCTGGTCGAGTACGGCCGCAACAGCTGGTTCGCGAACACCGTCCGCTTCTTCGTCGACGTGCTCACCGGCGTGCCGTCGATCCTCTTCGGCCTGTTCGTCTACATCGTGCTGATCATCGGCACCGGCAGCACCTACGCCGGCTACAAGGGCGCGATCGCGCTCTCGCTGCTGATGCTCCCGATCGTCATCCGCTCAGCCGAGGTCGTCCTGCTGCTCGTACCCGCGGCGCTGCGCGAGTCGGCGCTCGCGCTCGGCGCGCCGCGCTGGCGGGTGATCTTCAGCGTCGTGCTGCCGACAGCGCTGCCGGGGATGCTCACCGGCGTGCTGCTCGCGGTGGCCCGTGCCGCTGGTGAGACCGCGCCGCTGCTGTTCACCGCGGCCGCCACGCTGAAGACCACGTTCAACCTCGGCGGTTTCATGAACTCGCTGCCTGTGCAAATCTACAAGGACGTCACCTCTCCCACGACGGCCGTCGTCAACCGGGCGTGGGGAGCGGCGCTCACGCTGGTCGTGATGATCCTGCTGCTCAACCTCATCGCCCGCCTGATCTCGCGAAGGAGTCGCCTTGCATGACGCCCGACGGTCGCGCCCCAGAGGTGACTGACGTGGATCCCGAGAGCCAGCCGGACCTCGAGCGCCGCCAGCAGGACGCGCACGGGGCGAACGACGGGCAGATCTCGCCGCGGATCACCGATCCCGCGACGCGCGCCGCGCCGGCGCACGGCGAGATGGCCAGCGTCGCCAAGCCCGGGCTCGAGCGTCAAGCTCGAGGAGCTGCGCGCGTTCTACGGCGACGCCGAACAGGTCAAGGGGATCGACCTCGAGTTCCGCGCCAACGAGGTGACCGCGATCATCGGACCGTCCGGTTGCGGCAAGTCGACGATGGTGCGCTGCATCAACCGCATGCACGAGGAGATCCCCGGCGCGCGCGCCGAGGGCAGTGTGCTGCTCGACGGACCTCGACGTGTACGACCCATCGGTTGACGTCGTGGCGGTGCGACGGGCGGTCGGGATGGTCTTCCAGAAGCCCAACCCGTTTCCGACGATGTCGATCTTCGACAACGTCGCGGCCGGGCCTGCGGCTCAGCGGACGCCGCCGCGGCGACGTGCGCGCCAGAAGGTCGAGACGGCGCTGCGCGGCGCGGGACTGTGGGATGAGGTCGCCGACCGCCTCGACGAGCCGGGAGCCGGTCTATCCGGCGGCCAGCAGCAGCGGCTGTGCATCGCGCGCTCGCTGGCGGTCGAGCCCGAGGTGATCCTGATGGACGAGCCCTGCTCGGCGCTCGACCCGATCGCGACGCTGAAGATCGAGGAGCTGATCGACGAGCTCAAGCAGCGCGTCACGATCGTGATCGTCACGCACAACATGCAGCAGGCCGCGCGCGTCGCCGACCGCACGGCGTTCATGCTCGACGGTCGAGCTCGTCGAGGTCGGGCCCACGCAGGAGATCTTCACCAAACCGACCGACCCGCGAACCGAGGAATATGTCACCGGCAAGTTCGGCTGACGAGCGAACGCCCGGCGGTGGCGTTCAGTGCAGGCACTGCGACTGCCCGCGCCCGGGGCGCGGCGGCGACGATGCACACGCGCAGGGGCGCGCGCACTTCCAGCAGCAGCTGCGCGAGCTCGAAGTCAAACGCGCTCGGCGGGCTCGATCTGATCGTCGAGCAGCTCGACCGCGTGCTCGAGGCGCTGCAGCACCAGGACGTCGAGCTCGCGCAGATGGTGATCGCCGACGACGACCGCGTCGACGGCCGCTACCTGGAGGTCCACCAGGGCATCCTCTCGCTGCTGGCGCTGCAGGCGCCGGTCGCCGGCGACCTGCGGCTGGTGGCGGCGCTGCTGCACATGATCAAGCACATCGAGCGCATGGGCGACCAGTGCGTCAACATCGCCAAGCTGATCCCGCTCTCCGGGCTACGAGCCGCCAGTGCACCGCGAAATGCTCGACGCGCTCGCCAAGATGGGCGCATTCGCCCGCTCGGAGGTCGTGCAATCCAAGGCCGCGTTCGCCGCGCGCGACGTCGCGCTGGCCGAAGACCTCGTGCGTCAGGACCGCGAGATCAATCGTCTGAACCGCGAGATCTTCCGCCTGGCGATCGAGATCGGCGACGACCCCGACACGCGCGAGTGGGCGATGCACATGACGCTCGTCGCACGCGCGCTCGAGCGAATCGGCGACAACGCCGTCGACATCGGCGAGCAGGTCGCGTTCGTGGTCACCGGGCTGTTCCGCGAGTTCTCGGACTCCTCGCGCGCGCCGTCGGCGCTAGCGCCGCGCGCAAGCGCTCGTGCTCCTGTGAAGATCCTGTTACGCCGCCTTGCAAAGCTGTCGCGCGCCGCCGTGATCGCTTACACTCCGCCGCGATGACGCGCAAGCGTGAGCGCCGGAGAGACGGGGGGCGCGTCAGCTGCACTGGACGCCGCCAGCGCCTCGGGGGCAGCCCTTCGTATCGCCGTCCTGGACCGCGACAGCGGGTTCATCCAGGTACTGAGCAAGCGCCTGGACCGGCTCGGCTGGGAGCACAGGGTGCTCGCGAGCCCCGTGCCGGCCGAAGCGGTCGTCTCGATGCGCCTGAGCGCGCTCGTCGTCGACCTCGCCGTGCTGGGACCGCAGGCGTGGGGCTGGCTGGAGCGACTGTGCGAGGCGCTGCCCGAGCTCGGAATCGTCGTCTGCACCGGCCCGTCGACGGTCGCACAGCGAGTCCGCGGCCTGCGCCTCGGCGCCGACGACTGGATCACCAAGCCCTGCCACCCCGAGGAAGTCATCGCGCGCGTGCAGAGCGTCGTGCGCCGCCGCCGCCGCAGCGCCAGCCGCGCCGAGACCGAGCCGATCACCGCCGGCGAGGTCGAGATCCGCTCCGACCGCTTCCAGGCGTTCGTCGGCGAGCGGAGCATCGACCTGACCAGGCGCGAGTTCGAGCTGATCGAGCTGCTCGCCGCCGCCGAGGGCCGCGTGCTCGAGCGCGAGGAGATCTACTCGCGCCTGTGGGGCTACACGATGGTCCGCGGCGACCGCTCGGTCGACGTGTTCGTGCGCAAGCTGCGCCAGAAGCTCGAGAAGGCCTCGCCCGACTGGCGCTACATCCACACGCACTTCGGCATCGGCTACCGCTTCGCGGCGGAATCGGTCGAGGTCGTCGACGCGAGCGCCGTCCCGTCCTCACTCCCCGCCGAGTGGGACACCGGCGATAAGCGCAAGCTCGCGGGGCCGCATGAGGACGACGAGCTCACCGCCGGCGGGGTGGGCGGAATCCCGTCTAGCCGCACCACCACCAGACCGCCCTTCTTGACATCCGCGCGCGCGCCGGTCAGCTCGCCCGCCACACGCGAGAGGTCCGGCTCGTGCCCGACCAGCAGCACCCGCGCGTCGGCCGACAGCCCGCTGAGCGCGGCCAGCGCCTGCTCGGCGTCGAACCCTCCCGCGAGCGGCGCGTACTCCCGCAGGAGCGCGCGCTGCTCCTCGCTCCACTCCTGCGCCGCCAGCTCCGCGGTCTTGCGGGCACGCACGCGCGGGCTGAACAGGACCGCCTCGAACGACGCGCCAAGCCGCTGCAACGCCACGCCAGCCGCACGCGCCTGCTGTTCGCCGCGCGCGGTCAAACGACGCTCAGCGTCGGGGCGCGTGCCGTGAGGCTCTGCCTCTGCGTGACGAAGTAGCCAGAGCTGACGCGCCATTCGATCCCCCCGCTAACCCTAGCGCGTCGCACTCTGCAGCCGCTCATCGAGCGCGATTGAACGCGGCGGAACTTCGGCTTGTGCACGTCACGGTGTAGCTTGGAGTGCATGGATCACGACCGCGAGCACGAGCGGGCGCAGCACGCGAGCACGATCACCGCTGCGCGCCCCGGCGCCGGCGCGGAGCAGGGGCATACCGACCAGTCGCTGCTGGACCCGTCCCTGTATCTGAATCGCGAGCTCTCGTGGCTCGACTTCAACGACCGCGTGCTGCAGCTGGCCGAGGATCGAGCGCGTGCCGCTGCTCGAGCGCGTCAAGTTCTGCGCGATCTACACCACCAACCTCGACGAGTACTACATGGTGCGCGTCGCCGGGCTGCGCGACCAGATCGACGCCGGCGTGGAGAACCCCGGCCAGGACGGGCGGACCCCGTCGGAGACGATCGCACTGATCCGCGAGCGCGTGCTCGGTCAGAGCCGGCGGCTGACCGACTGCTTCGAAGGCCAGCTGCGCCCTGCTCTGGCCGAGCACGACATCCGCGTCGTGGGCGTGCGCGAGCTCGACGACGAGCAGCGCGCGGATCTCGCACGGCACTTCCAGAAGGCGATCTTCCCGGCGCTGACGCCGCTGGCGGTCGCGCCGGGGCGCCCGTTCCCGTACATCTCCAACCTGTCGCTGAGCCTTGCGGTGCTCGTGCGCGACCCGACCAACGAGCAGACGGTGTTCGCGCGCGTGAAGGTCCCGACCGAGATCCTGCCGCGCTTCGTGACGCTCAAGCAGCCCGCGGGCGAGGCGCCGCTGCTGGTGCCGCTCGAGGACGTGATCGCCAATCACCTCGACGCGCTGTTTCCCGGTATGGAGATCGCCGACTACGACGTCTTCCGCGTCACCCGCGACGCCGACCTCGAGGTCTCCGACGACGCTGCCGACCTGCTGCAGGCGGTCGAGGACGAGCTGCGTCGCCGGCGCTTCGGCGAGATCGTGCGCGTCGAGATCGGCGCCCAGCGGCTCCGAGCAGCTGCGCGAGGCGCTGCAGGGCCTGCTCGGCGTGCAGGACGACGAGGTCTACCCCGTCGACGGCCTGCTCGACATGGGTGCTCTGTGGCAGATCGTCAGGCTTCCCGGCCACAACGAGCTGCGCGAGGAGCCGATCGTCGGGGTCACGCATCCGCGCCTGCTGCGCCGCGAGGGCGAGCGCCCGGACGTGATGGGCGCGATGCGCGAAGGCGACCTGCTCGTGCACCACCCGTATGAGTCGTTTGCGACCTCCGTCGAGCGCTTCGTCGAGCAGGCCGTCGCCGACCCGAACGTGCTTGCGATCAAGCAGACCGTGTACCGCACGAGCGACGACTCGCCGCTCGTGCCCGCGCTGATCGACGCGACCGAACGCGGCAAGCAGGCCGTGGCGCTGGTCGAGCTGCAGGCGCGTTTCGACGAGCGCATGAACATCCACTGGGCCAAGGCGCTCGAGGAGGCGGGGGTGCACGTCGTCTACGGCCAGCCGGCGCTGAAGACCCACGCGAAGTGCGTGCTGGTGGTGCGCCGCGAGGGCGACGGCGTACGCAACTACGTGCACATCGGCACCGGCAACTACCACTCCACCACCGCGCGGCTGTACACGGACTTCGGGCTGTTCACGACCGACGAGCAGATCGGCGCCGACGTGGCCGACATGTTCAACTACCTCACCGGCTACGGGCGCCCGCTGCACTACCGCAAGGTGCTGACCGCGCCCGAACACCTGCGCGAGGGCATCATCGAGCAGATCGAACGCACGGTCGCCGCCCACTCCGCCGAGCACCCGGCGCGGATCTCGATGAAGATGAACTCGCTCGTGGACGGCCGCTGCATCCGCGCGCTGTACGCGGCGTCGCAGGCCGGGGTCCGCGTTCGAGCTGAACGTCCGCGGCATCTGCTGCCTGCGCCCCGGAGTGCCCGGCGTCTCTGAGAACATCAGGGTCGTCTCGATCGTCGGGCGCCTGCTCGAGCACTCACGCGTGTACTCCTTCGAACGCGCGGGAGACCTCGCGATCTACATCGCCTCAGCGGACCTGATGCCGCGCAACCTCGACCACCGCGTCGAGCTGGCGGTGCCGATCGAGGCGCCGGCACTGCGCGAGGAGCTGCTCGACGTGCTCGAACGTGCCTTTGCCGACAACCAGAGCTCGTGGGATCTCGACGCCGACGGTCACTGGCACCGCAACTCGGTGGATTCGGATCGCGGGCGGGCGGGATCTGAATCGAAGCCGCGCAGCCTGCAGCTCGAGCTCGCCGAGCTCTACGCAGCCCGCGCCCGCAGCGAGCGCCACAGCGGCGATCGCGACGCCGGCGCGGTGAGCGCCGGGCGTCCATGAGCGTGCGCGTAGCCGCGGCTCACTGAGTGGCGGGGGCGGGCAGCGCGTCGAGCGCCGTCGCCCGCTGTACCGATCAGTTCGCTTCTTTAGACTTCCAACGCCGTCCATTACGACGTCGGTGCGGGCCGGCGGACCCTTGCAGACGAGCAAGTGGCGCTTGCGCTCGCGTCAAACCACAGAAGGAGGTCCCTGATGCAACCCTCACAAGCAGTACGACGCGCCAGTATGCTCGCCATGACCGTCGCAGTCTTCATCGCAGCGAGCGCGGCGGCCAACCTAGCCAGAGCAGCAACCTGGATATGCGTACCCGAAACCGCCGGGCAGGACGTCACCTCTGGGGGCAGCAGCGGCGAATGCAAAGCTGCCTACACCAAGGTCGAACTCCCGCCAACGGCCGAGATGACGGTGCTGAACGACATCCTGCCGCACACGAAATACGTTGCCGAAGGAATCGACAAAAAGCCGACCGTCCAGTTCTCCGGGATCAACGTGCAGATCATCAACGGCGAAGGAAAAACAACAACGACCAACGGTGAGGGCAACCTCATCATCGGCTACGACGAAGAACCAGGCAGCCAGACGGGCTCGCACGATCTCATGCTGGGAGGTCACCAGAGTTTTACGAACTTCGGTGGCCTCATCGCAGGCTATGCGAACAGCATCAGCGGAAAATACGCAACCGTCAGCGGCGGCTGGGGTAACACCGCCAGCGGCGAAGAGGCGCCGTCGGTCAGCGGCGGCGTGGATAACACCGCCAGCGGCTTCTACACGTCGGTCAGCGGCGGCTCCAACAACGCAGCAAGCCGGGAAGACGCGTCAATCAGCGGCGGCCACGGCAACACTGCCAGCGGCCGGGTCGCGTCGATCAGCGGCGGCTCTGAAAACAAATCCAGCGGCGAATACGCCTCGGTTCTGGGCGGTTACAAAAACCTCGCCGAAGGTGAGTGGTCCGTTGTCTACGGCGGCAAAGAACAGACGGCCAGCAAAGCATACGAAGTGATCGGGTAGCGTCAGCCTGCGAGTGCTTGGGCGGCTCACCGCCAGCTGAAGGTATGGCAGAGACGCCCGAGCACTCACCCAGATACAGACGCCGGCAGCGCATCCAGCGCCGCCTTCAGCGCATCCACCGACTGATAGTCCAGCCCGAGCAGATGGTCGTGCCGATGCCGCACGACCCCCTGCTGGTCGATCACGATGACTGCGCGCTTGGTGCCCATCCTGCCATGCGCGCCGTAGCGCCGGGCAACCGCCCCGTCCACGTCCGCCAACAGCGCCACCGTCAGGTCGTACTTATCGCTGAAGCCGCGGTGGGAGTCGAGATCCTGCGAGGAGATCCCCACGACGGTCGCGTCCAGCGCTGCAAAGTCCTCGGCGCGATCGCGGTATGAACAGAACTGTTTGGTGCAGACCATCGTGTTGTCGCCCGGATAGAACAGCAGCACCACCCGCTCGCCCCGGTGCTCGGAGAGCTTGAACGGTCCGTCGGTTCCCGGGAGCTCGAAGTCGGGTGCCTGCTCGCCGACCTGAGGACGCTTGACCATGCTCGCTACCCTAGCGAAGGATCCGCTAGAAGTGGACGGATGCGCGCGTGCCGCCTCACGAGCCTGAGCCTCGCATCGGCACTCTGCGCGCTGCTCGGCGCCTGCGGCAGCACGACCCCGGCCGCCGTGAGGACACCTACGGTCAGCGTCAGCGCGATCCCCACCGCCAGTCGCTCCGCCGCCGCGGAGCTGCGTGATTGGCCTGAGTTCGGCCTCGACCCGCAGCGCAGCGACGTCAGCGAGCTCGCCGACGCAATCACGCCGGCCAACGTCACCCACCTGCGCCACCTCAGCGTCTCGCTCCCGGGGACTGTCGACTCCTCACCGATCTACCTTCACGGCGTGACGGTCGACGGCGCCGTGCACGACGTGATCGTCGTCACCACGACGTATGGCAAGACGATCGCGATCGACGCCGACGGCGGCAGGCTCCTGTGGACGTTCACGCCGCCCGGCTACAGCCGCTGGGCGGGTACGGCGCGGATCACGGTTGCGAGCCCACTCGCGGATCCCGACCGCCTGTTCGTGTACGGCGCATCGCCGAACGGGTTGATTCACAAGCTCGCGCTGTCCGACGGCAGCGAGGACACGAGCGGCGCGTGGCCCGCGCGGGTCACCCTCGAACCGGTCCACGAGAAGCTCGGCGCGGCACTGAACATCGACGGGCCCGACCTCGTCGTGGCGACGAGCGGCTACATCGGGGACATTCCGCCATACCAGGGCCATGTAGTCCTGATCGAACGCTCCGGCGGCAGGCTGATCCAGGTCTTCAACACGCTGTGCGCCAACCGCCGCGAACTGCAGGTGCCCGGCACGTGCAGCGCCAGCGACTCCGCGATCCTGTCCCGGGGAGGCGCGGTGGTCGAGCCTGGCGGGGGCCGCATCCTGATCGACACTGGCAACGCGCAGTGGAACGGCACGACCAACTTCGGCGACAGCGTGCTCGAGCTGACCTTCCCTGCGCTGGCGCTGCGCCAGTCGTTCACGCCGACCAACCAGGAAGAACTGAACACGCACGATCTCGATCTCGGCTCGAGCGCGCCGGTGCTGCTCGGCCAGAGCAGGGTCATGGTGGCCGGCAAGGACGGCGTCATGCGTGTGCTGGCGCTGCAGCGCCTGGACGGACACCCGCCGTCGGGCGCGCGTTTGCATCCGCTCGGCGGCGAAGTGCAGCGCCTGTCGCTGCCAGGCGGCGGCGAGCTGTTCAGCGCACCTGCGGTGTGGCAGCGAGGTGGACACACGACGATGTTCCTCGCCGACGAACACGCCACCGCAGCGTTCGTGCTGCGCGGGGGGCGCCTATACCTCGCGTGGCAGAACGCGGAGCCCGGCACCAGCCCGGTGATGGTCGGCGGCCTGCTGTTCGTCTACGAACCCGACGGCGGCGGCATCTATGTCTACCGCCCGTCCTCCCCGCATCCGATCGCGAAGCTGCCGGGCGAACCCGGACACTGGAACAGCCCGATCGTCGTCGACGGGCACGTCGTCGAGCCGACGGGCAACGCCAACGCCCATAAGCTCACCGGAACGCTCGAGATCTTCAGCGTCGCGCGCTGAGCGCGCCTCACGGATCAGTGCGGCGCGCTCAACAGCGCACCCGGATCGCGCATCCACCAGGGCACCAGTGAAGGTGTGGCCGCCTCGTCCAAGCCGTGCACAGGCAGGTCCTTCGAGCACATGAACGCGAGCCTTCGCTGACGCCGATAGTCGCTCATGCCGGTGTAATCGGCGATGCCGGGAGCCAGCGCCAGCGTGTCGAAGCCGAACTGGCTCGCGAGCTCCGCGACGGCTGTCCTGCTCGGGACCAGACCGAGCGGGTATTCGACCGCATCGCTTGTGTTGTACGGGCGTGCGAGCTCGAAGATGCTGAGACGCGCGCGGGAGACTTCCGTGTCGATCACGATCAGCTCCGCGCCCGCGCCCGACATCAGCTCGAACAACTCGAAGGGCTTGCAAAGGGCGCTCATCAAGCCAAGGCACAGAACCACGTCGAAGCTCTCCGCGAGCGTGAGCTCGAACAGGTTCGCGTGCTCGAAGCGGTAGCGCGACGGATCGATCCCCTTGCCCTCGAACACGAGCGCGGCCTGGTCGAGATAGCTCTGGCGCGCATCCACACCCAGCACGAACTCAGCGCCCGCCTCGACCGCGGCAAGCGACCAGAAGCCCGCGTTGCAGCCGAGGTCGAGCACGCGACGGCCGCGGAGCGAGCCGCCGGCCAGCTCGAGCAGCGCGGTGAAGAAGTAGCGGTAGCGTTCACGCTGCCTGTTGATCAGCACGGGGTTGGCCACGTTCGTGCGCACCCCGCCCTCGAACTCGAACTCGTAGTGCCAGCCGGGGAGCTCAGCGATGCGCTGGCTGATCTCTTGCGCGTCCATCTCGATCCAGGCATTCTCGCATGGCGCACCGGAGCGTCCAACGAACGCTAGCCTGGAGATCATGGAGCAATCGCTCGCCGGCCAGTTGCTGCTGGCCTCGCCGTCGCTGCTGGATCCGAACTTCGTGCGCACGGTCGTGCTGATCGGGATCCACAGCGATGACGGAGCGATGGGGGTCGTCCTCAACCGGCCCTCGAGCGTCACCGTCGGCGAGGCGGTGCCGCAGCTGCTCGACGTCGTCGGGGCGCTCGAGACGGTGTACGTCGGCGGCCCGGTGCAGCCGAGCTCGGTCGTGTTCCTGGCCGAGTTCCTCGAGCCTTCGCTGGCGGGCGTGATGGTGCTCGGTCGCATCGGCTTTCCCGCTCCGGACGCGGGCGTCGAGGAGCTGTCCGAGACAACCGATCGCCGACGGGTCTTCGCCGGTCACGCCGGCTGGGGTCGCGGACAGCTCGACGCAGAGATCGCCGAGGGCGCCTGGATTGCACACCCGGCCGAGCCCCGCGACGTGTTCACCGATACCCCGGAGGACCTGTGGAGCATCGTGCTCACGCGGATGGGCGGCAGCTACGCGCTGCTCGCCCGCATGCCGCTGGACCCGAGCGTCAACTGAGCCTGCGGTTACGCTTGCGCGCATTGCTGGCGCGGGCGAGACACGGAGCGAGGCTCTGAGCCGGGTCCGGCGCGGGGCGGCGCTGAGCCTCCTCTGGATCTCGGCGTTCGGCGCCTGGACGGGCGCCGCCGAGGCGCTCGGCGCGAGCGTCCGGCCCTCGGTGCTCGTGGTTTTCGCAGCCGCCGGCGAGCCGCAGCTCGCGGGGCTGACCGGGGCGTCGGTCGGCATCATGTCTGCGAGCCAGGGTCCTTACTCGAGTAGCCAGCTGCTGCTCGATATCGGTCAGGGCGCGCGCATTGCCAGCTCGGCTTACGCGACGCCCGGGGCGCCGGCGCTGTCCCTCGCTGTCTCCGGCGAGCGCGCGAGGATCGTCGGCTGGCAGACGGCGCTCAGGCGCGCGCAACGAGCGCCGCAGTTGCTGCGCCCGGGGCTGCTCGCGAGCGCGATCCCCGGTGGCGCCGGCTATGCCGGGATCGACGTCGCAACCAGCACCGACGCGGCGCTGGCAGCGGGACGGACCGGGCAACTCGCGGCCGTCTCACTCGGCTCGGCGCCGACGCTTGTGCCGCGCATCGCGGCCCTGATGCGCAGCAAGCGCCTGGTGATCGCCGATCTTCCCGCCGGAGCCGATGGCCGCGCCGACCTGCGCAAGCTCGGCCGTGAACGTAACGCGGACGAGCTGCTGATCGTCGTGCAGCGCGTCGCGGACGGTCCCACGGGGCAGCTGCTGTGGACCGGCGCGGCGGGCCTCGCGGGCCGCGGCGGGCAGGAGCTGAGCTCGCAGAGCACCAAACAACGCGGCCTGATCGCGGCGTTCGATCTCACGCCGACGATCCTCGACCACCTCGCTGTGAGACCGCTGCCGGCGGACGTGCGCGGCGAGCCGCTGGTCACCGACGGCGCGTTGCACCCGGCAGGCCTGCGGGGGTTGATGGCGCGTCTGCGGGCGATCGGCGCGCGCCGCCTGCCCGCGCTGGGTTGGCTGCTGGTCGCGTGGGCGCTGCTCGCAGCGCTGGCATCACCATCGATGCGGGGGCGCGCGTGGGCGTTGCGCGTCGGCGCGCTCGGCGTGCTGTGGGCGCCGGTCGCAGTGCTGCTCCCCGCGGCGCTCGAGCCGAGCGCCGCGGTCGAATACGCGACGATCGCGCTCCTCTGCCTCGCGCTCGGCGCGCTCACCGACGCGCTCGTTCGCTGGCCACGCGCGCTGCTCGTGCCGGCGCTCGCTGCGCTCGTCGCGATCAGCGCCGACGCGCTCGCCGGCACGCAGCTGCTGATGCGCTCGCTGCTCGGGCCGGACCCGATCCTGGGGGCGCGCTTCTACGGGGTCGGCAACGATCTCAAGTCAGCGCTGGCCGTGCTCGTGCTGGCGGCCCTCGCCGGCGCGCTGTACCCCGCCGCGCGCGGTCGACGCGCAGCGCTGACGATGGCGATCAGCGGCGCCCTGCTGGCCCTGATCGAGGGCTCGGCGAGGATCGGCGCGGGCGTCGGCGGGGTGATCCTCGTGAGCTTCGCCTTCGCGCTTGCGACGATCATGCTGCTACCGGGCGCGTCGACACGCACGCGCGCACTGGTCGTGCTGCTCAGCCCCGTCGCCGGCCTTCTCGCGCTGACGGCGCTGGATCTCGCCGTGGCACACGGAACGGGTCACTTCACCGGCAGTGTCCTGGACGCGCGCTCGGCGGACGAGCTGCGCGATGTGATCGTCCGCCGCTACACCGCCGCGTGGAACGAGCTGGGCAACCACGCGATGCCCGCGGCGAGCGCCGCCGCGCTCGCCGCCGCCGTCGTGGGCGTCCACTGGCGGGCACGTGTTCTGACCCCGGTGGCAAGTGATCCGGCGTGGACGGCGGCGCTCGCAGGTGGCCTGGCGGCAGGGCTCGTCGGCGCGCTCGTCGAGGACTCCGGGCCGGTGCTGTTCGTGGTGGCGGTCTTCACGCTCGTCTGCGTGCTCTCCTACCTTTGGGGTAAGCCGCGCGCCGTGCCCGAGGCGCGGCGTCTGCGAGCGCAGTCGCCGGCTACCCTAAGCGACCAGCAGGAGTCACGATCCGACCTGTCAGTCAGCAGACAATCCTGATCACCGGCGCCACGGACGGGCTCGGACGCGCGCTGGCGGGAGAGCTCGCGGAGCAGGACGCGACGCTCCTGCTCCACGGCCGCGACGATGAGCGCGGACGCGAGACGATCGAGCAGATCAGCGCCACGACCGGCAACGAGCGGCTGCGTTGGCTGCGCGCCGACCTCGCCTCGCTCGAGCAGGTGCGCGCGCTCGCCGAGGAGGCCAGCGGCGAGGTCGCGCGCCTGGACGCACTGGTCAACAACGCCGGCATCGGCACGACGGTCGCCGGCGATGGCCGCAGGCTGGAGAGCCGGGACGGCTATGAGCTGAGGTTCGCGGTCAACCACCTCGCCGACTACCTGCTCACGAGGCGGCTGCTGTCGACGCTCGAACGTTCTGCGCCGGCCCGCATCGTCAACGTCAGCTCCGCCGGTCAGGCGCCAATCGACTTCGACGATGTGCTGCTCGAGCGCGACACGACGGGTTCAGGGCCTATTGCCAGAGCAAGCTCGCTCAGATCATGTTCACTTTCGACCTCGCCGAGGAGCTCCCCGCCGACGTCGTCACGGCCAACTGCCTGCACCCGGCGACGTTCATGCCGACGCAAATGGTCCTCGAGGGCGGCGTCGCGCCTGTCAGCTCGCTGGAGCAGGGAGTCGCCACGACCCTGCGGCTCGTGGCCGACCCGCAGCTCGACGGCGTCAGCGAGCGCTACTTCAACGGCCTGTTGCCAGCTGAGCCCCATCCCCAGGCCTATGACCAGCGCCCGCGCCGAGCGCTGCGGGAGCTCAGCGACCGTCTTTGCGGGCTCGCGACTGCCGACGGCTGATCGTCCTCCGCCCAACGGCTGGACATCACAAGCCCTGTTCGTACCTGATAGGCGGTACGGCTCGGTACCGGAGACGTGGTACACTTCTCTCCATGTCGGCCGTGCTCAACCCCTTCATTTGGGATCGGCCGCTCGATGACCCGTCGAAGATCGTCGGCATGGAGGCGTTTGCAAATCGAGTCGCGCTCATGCTGAAGGGTCAGACCAATGTGGCGCTCTTCGGGCCACGCGACACAGGCAAGACCACCTTCACCAACCAGCTGACGCTCGAGCTTGCAAAGACCCACGGCGACGACGCGCAACCATTCGAGGTCGTCAAGGTCAATCTCCAGCGCGTGGTGAGCATTCCCGGATTCATCGGGTGCGTACACGACGCGATGATCAGTCACCCGGTCAAGAGCCTGCGACGCACCGCCCAGCGCCAGATCGGCGCGCTCGAAAAGGAGATCGGGTTCGACATCAAGGTGATCAAGGGCTCGGTCAGAAGTCCCGCGGTGACGCCAGCGCAGGACGCAGAGACACTTCACGCGCAGCTCCTCGCCCTGCGCCCGCTATCGAATCGTCTAGTGGTGATCTTCGATGAGTTTCAGCGACTCCGCCACTGCCCTGGCGATCCGCTGGCAATCATTCGCTCGGCGCTCATGAGCTCGGGCTCCAATCACGTCTCGCTGCTGTTCACTGGATCGATCCGCAACGCGATGAAGATGATGCTCGAGGACTCCCAGCAGCCGATCTTCGGCGAGGCCGCTCAGCTGCAGCTGCCGGCCATCGGCCGCGTCGACTTTCTCGAGTATCTGGACTTCCAGTTCGCGAACACCGACCGCCCAGCAGACGAAGACGCACTCAACTATCTGCTGAGCGCCACCGGCGCACATCCCCGCAGTACGCAGCAGCTGGCATGGGAGTGCTGGAACGGCACGCCAATCGGTGAGCCCGTGACGCTCGAAATCGTGATCAATGCACACGACCGGCTTGTGCAGAGCATCGAGCGATCCGAGTTCGCATCCGTCCTCAACGTGCTGATGAATGGGGATGAGGCCGAGGCGAACGAGGTCCGCGCGCTGCAGTTGCTGGCCGACCGGGGTGGCGAGCATGTCTCCAGCCGCCCGGTCGCGGCGCGTTACGGTTTCTCCAGCCACTCCCGAGTGCGACCCGCGCTCGTGCGGCTACAGGGACGTGGGTTGGTCGACCAGCGGGACGGCGCCTGGTACATCGTCGATCCGCTGTTCGGAGAGTGGCTGCGACGCGCGTCGCCACTAGCGGACCGCCCGTCGCTGGACGGGTAATCCGGAGCGGCAACCGTACCGTGTATGCGGTACACGTCTGGCCCTTAACAGCGGTACAGAGGGCTGCGGTGCCTAGGCCGCGCAGTCGCGGCACGCCCCGTGCAGCACGATCTCGTGCTCGGAGACCGTCAGCGGAACCCGCGTGCTGAGCGAGTCGATCGCACGCTCGAGGCCGGCGTCGGAGAACGGCATCACAAGGCCGCACTCGTCGCACACGAGATGGTGGTGGTGCTGCTCGTGCTCGCACACGCGCTCGTAGCGCACCATCGCCTGGCCGGTCTCGACGCGCTGGACGAGCGCGAGCGCCTCGAGCTCATCGAGGATCCGGTAGACGCTCGCGCGGCTGACCGGGCGCGCCGAGCGCGCGCGCAGCGCGTCCTCGACCTCGAGGGCGGTCAGCGCGCACGCCTGAGCGGCAAGCAGCTCGAGCAGCGCGCGCCGAGCACCGCCCCGCTTTCGCCCCGCACCGGCGAGCACCGCCTCGGCCTGCTCGACCCAGCTGTCGGTTGGCGCTTCAGAGCTCATGCGGCGATGTTAGAGGCGCCGCTGACGGCATAGTCGAGCCTCGCGTCGCCGCCGCTGCGTCGGCGCGCGCGCCACGCTGCCCATGCGCGACCGAGCGCGTAGGCGACGGCGCTGATCGTGCCGACGTAGAAGCCGATCGGGTAGTTGGTCGTGTAGGAGGCCGCGATCGAGCTCCACACGGTGATCAAGGCGATCGCCACGGACAGGCCGATCGCGGCGAGCGGCCTGTCGACGAACGAGCGCGCGGCGGCCGGTGGCCCGATCATCAGGCTGAAGATCAGCAGCGTGCCGACGACCGGCACGGTCATCGTCGTCGCGAGCGCGACGACGATGAGGAAACACAGCTCCATCGTGAACGCCCGAACCCCGCGCGCCTCGCCGACCTCGGCGAGCACGGAGGAGAGCATCAGCGGACGGTAGAGCGCCACGATCGCGGCCACGCACACGAGCGCCAGCGCCGCCGTGGGCGCAACGGCGTTGCTGGAGATACCGAGCACCTCCCCGAACAGCAGCGACTCGATCTCCGGCGCATACTCGACGCTCAGGCTCACGAACAGCGAGCCGAGCCCGAGCATCATCACGAGCGCGAGCGCCGTCACCACGTCGTGGCGGCCACGCCTGCCGAGCAGGCCGATGCCGAGCGCCCCGAGCAACGAGAACACGCCCAATCCGACGAGCGTGCTGACGCCGATCAGGCTCGCACCGGCGGCGCCGGCGAACGAGCCGTTGGGGATCGCGTGGGCGACGAACGCCGACCCGCGCAGCACGACGAAGAAGCCGACGATGCCTGCGACCACGGCGACGATGCTCGCAAGCGACCCACGCGTTGACCATGAAGCCCGAGAACATCTACGCGGCTCCTGCCCGCCTGCGCAGCAGCTCGGGGACCCCGGAGAGCAGGTAGCCGAGGAAGATCAGCGTCACGACGAAGAAGCTCACCGGCCAGCCGGTGCCGAGCGGAGGCCAGGCGAAGCTGTCGTAGGCGAGCAGGATCCCAAGCCACATGGCCGTCACTCCGAGCCCGCCGGCGAGCGCGATCGCTGAACCGGGACGGCGGGTGAGGCGCAGCGCCGTCGCGGCCGGGCCGACGAGCAGCGCTGTCGAGAGGATCGAGCCGATCGTGATCGCCGCCAGCGCGACCGCGACCGCGAGCGCGAGCAGGTACGCCGCTCCGAGCGCCCGCACGTGCAGTCCACGCGCGGCAGCCATCTCGGCGCTCAGCGAGCTGAGCAGCAGCGGGCGGTAGAGCGTGGCGACGCTCACGAGCACGACCACGCTCAGCAGCGCGACGAGCGGGATCGTCGAGCTGGGGACCGTGAAGACGGAGCCGAACAGGATCGTCTGTGCTGCGCCCGTGGTGCTGTGCAGCGTCGTGACCAGGTACAGCAGCAGCGCGGCCAGGCCGAGCGCCGTCGCCGAGCACGATGCCGGTCGCCAGGTCCCGCCCGCGCGGACGCTGGATGCCGATCAGCTCCATCGCCGCCGCTGCGGCGACGCTGACGGCCAAGAAGCCCCACAGCGGTCCGACCCCGACCAGGAACGCCGCCGAGCCACCGGTCGTGTCGATGTCCCCGAGCGCCTCACCCGCAAACGACTGGCCGCGAATCACCGTGAACACGCCGACGGTCCCGGCGGTAACCGCGACGAGTGCACCGACGACGATCGCGACGTGCACGGCTTCGCTCGAGAAGAACCCGGGTTCGATCACGGGGGCGAGCAGCGCGCCGAGCGCCGCGATGCTCACGAGAGGATCTCCAGCCCCGGCAGCGCGGCCTCGTGCCCGAGCAGGTCGGACTCGTCGCCGGCGCCGGCCACCACGAGCACGCGTCCGTGGACGTTGAGCACGTCGACGTGGCTGCCGTAGAGCTCGCTGAGCACGTCCGCGCGCACGACCTCCTCGGTCGTGCCGCTCGCGGCGCGACCGCCGGCGAGGTAGACGATGCGATCCATCACTCCCAGCAGCGGGTTCATCTCGTGCGCGCTGATCAGGATCGCGATCTGCTGCTCGGCGGCGATCCGCGCGAGCAGCGTGACGACCTCCTGGGCGGCGCGCAGGTCGAGGTTCGCGAGCGGCTCGTCGAGCAGCAGCAGCTGCGGGCGAGCGATCAGAGCGTGGGCGATCAGCACGCGCTGCTGCTCGCCGCCCGAGAGCTGCCCGACGCGCGCGTCGGCGAAGCGCTCGGCGTCCACCGCCTGCAAGCATCTCGTCGATGCGCGAGCGGCGGGCGCGCGACGGCAGCGGGATGCCGAACCGTTGCGCGTCGATGCCGAGACCGACGAGATCGCGAGCGCGCAGCGGCATGTCGGGGTCGAGCAGGAACTTCTGCGGGACGTAGCCGACCAGCGGGCTGCGGCGCGAGCGCGGGCGGCCGTCGATCAGCACACGGCCGGCGTTGGCCGGCTGCAGGCCGAGGATCACCCGCAACAGCGTCGTCTTGCCGGCGCCATTGGACCCGATCAGCCCGGTGAACTCGCCCGCGCGGATCGCGAAGCTGACGTCGCGCAGGACCTCCCGCCCGGACAGCCGCACGCTGACCCGCTCGACCGACAGGATCTCCGCGGCAGCGTCCATCACAGCTTCTGAGTCGAGACCTTTTCGGCTACCGCCCGGCGCAGTGCCCGCACCTCGGCGAGCATCCACGACTGGTAGTCGTATCCGGGCGCGGGCATCGTCTCGTAGACGCCGACCACCGGCACGCCCGCGCGTTTGGCGGCCTGCAGGAAGGACTCGGTGAGCGAGTCGGTCACCTGCTGGTTGTAGACGAACACCTTGACCCTGTGGTCGGAGAACAGCCCGTTCTGCAGCGTCACGTCCTGGGGCGCCGGGTCGACGCCGTTCATGATGTCCGCCTGCAGGCCAAACGGGGTCAGGTTGACGGTGCCGGCCGCTTCGAGCAGGTAGTCGCCGACCGGCTCGGTCGTTGCGACGGGGGTGCCCGGATACACGGCTGCGAAGCTCTTGATCGCCCGATACCAGGGCGACAGCGAGCGTTCAAAAGCCGTCGCGTTCGCCCGGAAGTAGGCCGCATGCGCCGGCTGCAGCTGCGACAGGGAGGTGGCGAGGGCCTTCGCGACCGCGGCCATCGTCCCGGGCTTGTACCAGAGGTGAGGGTTGGACGTGGAGTCGGGCAGACCGAGCAGCTTCTGCACGTCGATCACCTTGCGTGAAGAATTGGAGCCCACCCCCCCGGAGGCGGACTCGATCCGTTCCATGTACGTGTCGTAGCCGAGTCCGTTCTGCACGACCAGCCGCGCCGCGCTCACGACCTCCGCCACGCTCGGGCTTGCCTCGAAGCTGTGCGGATCGGTGTTCGGGTTGCTCTCGATCGCGGTCGTTCGCACGTAGCGACCGCCGACCTGTTCGATCACGTTGGCGTACTGGTTCTCGGCGCCGACCGCGACGATCGCGCCGCCGACGGAGGCGCTCCGGGCGCTCGCGCCACAGCTGGCGAGCGACGCGGGCAGCGCGGCGAGCGCCAGGATGACGGTGAGGCGCGCTGACGTACCGATGCGGCTCAGCTTCATGTCGGCCGGCTCCCTGATGGACGCGGGTGGTCGCTGCTGGCGCGAACACCATATCAAGACTGAGTCTTATTCTCAGTATTGGCCGCGAATCAGGACGCCGGCCGAGCTCCGGCGGTGAGGATCAGTAGTCCTCCCGGTAGCGCCTGCGCCTGATCAGGAGCACGGCGGCGACGATGATGATCACGACGATCAGGACCCCCGCGGCGATGTAGCGGATTTTGTGTTTGTGGGCTTTTTTGGGTCCGGTTTTGGCTTCTTTGCTGGCTTCCGACGACGTCAGCACGACGACGGGCACGTGCTTGGCTTCGAGCGCCGCAGCGGCCTTCTTCTCTTCTTTGGGCTTGTAGCGCGCGAGCACGTAGCTGCCGTCGTCGAGCGTCACCCGCAGCGAGCGAAGGCGCTTGTTGATCGTGACGGCCCTGATCTTGCCGCTGTTGAGTTGCTGTTCATAGACGGAGAGGCTCTCGGGCGCGTAGACGATCGTGGCTGCACCCGCTGCGACAGGGCCGGCGAGCAGCGATGCACAGGCCAGCGATGCGACGAGCACGGCGATCCTGGCAGTCAGTGAGGGTCTTGTCCTTGTGATCATCGGCGGTACCCTAGCGTCGCCCGGCGCCGCGTGCGCAGCCATCGCGAGCGAGCACACCGCGCCGCTCGCGCCGCGGCCCAGTCGCCTATATCCGCCCGGTGTCGCGCCGGTAGGCGCGCGCGGCGAGCGCGCCGAGCACGACCGTCCAGGCGGCCATCACCACCCATCCCATGGTGCTCCACGCGGCGCCGCCCAAGGCCACGTGGCTGGCACGAGCGAGCCAGTAGGAGGGGATGTACTGGCCGAGGTCGTGGAGGAAGCCGTGGCTGGGGAGCGGGAACCACACGCCTCCAAGCAGCGCGAGCAGCGAGATCCCGCCACCCATCGCCGGACCGATCGAGTCCGGCGTGAGCATGTGACCGAGCATGATGCCGAGCGCCGCGAACGGGATCAGGCCGACGAGGATCAGCGCGGTCATCTTCAGCCACTCGCCGGCCGGGAGGCGGACGCCGAGCGATGCGCCGGCCGCGTACAGCGCGAGCAGGCTGATCAACGCGATCATGTACCCGGTGAGCACCTTCACGCGGAAGTAGGCGCGTGGCGTAAGCGGCGTGATTCGCAGCTGGCGATTCCAGCCAACCGCGCGCTCGGCCGCGATTCGCGCTCCGCAGGAGAGCATCGCGCTCATCGTTCCGAAGGCCGCGAGCCCGACCATGTAGTAGAGCGCGAACGAGATGCCGCTGCCGTCGAAGTTGCGCACGTGCCGATTGGGGCTCACGATCACGAAGTACAGGACGAGCGGGAAGCCGAGCGAAAGCAGGAAGAAGCGCCGGTTGCGCAAGGTGCGCAGGAGCTCGTAGCGCGTGTACAGAAGCGGCATCAGGCGTCCCATCCGCGACGCGTCCGATCCGCACCGCGCGACTCGGCGCCCTCGTGATCGTCGCCGGTCAGGGCGAGGAACGCCTCCTCCAGGCCAGCCGCGGCAATCTCGATGTCGCACGCGTCCGGGTAGGTGCTCAGCAGCGCCCGGATCGCCACGTCGGAGTCGCTGCAGCGCAGAACCACCGCCTCGCCACGACGCTCGGCGCTGCTGACGCCCGGAAGCTCACCCAGTGCGCCCACCTCCACGCTCGGCAAGGTTGCGCGGATCGTGCGCGTGCCGACGCGCGCCCGGATCTCGGTGGTGGGCCCGTCGGCGACGACCGCGCCGTGAGCCATGAGCACGGCGCGATCCGCGTACGCGTCGGCCTCCTCGAGATAGTGGGTTGCGAACACGACGGTCTTGCCACGCGCGGCAAAGGCACGCATCGTCGCCCAGAAGGCCCGGCGTCCCTCGACGTCGAGCGCGACCGTCGGCTCGTCGAGCACGAGCAGCTGCGGATCGCTGACAAGCGCGATCGCGAGCCGTACGCGCTGGGTCTGTCCGCCTGAGAGCTTCTGTGTGCGCTGGCCGGCGAACTCGCGCACACCCGAGAGCTCGAGCGCGTCCTCGACGCGCAAAGGCGACGGGTACAGCGAGGCCATCATCGCCACCAGCTCGCCCACCGACAGATCCCTGATCAGCTCTCCCGTCTGCAGCATCCCGCCGATCGCGCCGCGCGCGACCGCCTCTGCGGGGGAGCGACCGAAAACCGACACGCTGCCCTCGTCGGGGGCCAGCAGGCCGAGCAGCATGTCGATCGTCGTCGACTTGCCGGCACCGTTGGGCCCGAGCAGCGCGACCGTCTCACCCGGCGCGATCTCCACGTCGATTCCCCGTACCGCCCTGATCGGACCGTCGGGGCCGGGAAACGTCTTCACCAGGCCGCTGAGCCTGATACCGGCAGTCGCCGGCGGGGACTCACTCGTAATCGTGCTCATACCTCACTTGCGCGCCATTTTCATTGCCTTCTGACGTTCCAGCTTCGAGAGGTTGACCTTGCGCATCCGCACCGATACCGGCGTCACCTCGACGGCCTCGTCCTCGCGCACGAACTCCAGCGCCTCGTCGAGCGTCAGTTTGCGGTGCGCGTCGAGGCGCACGAGCACGTCCGAGGTCGACGAGCGCATGTTCGTCAGGTGCTTCTCTTTGACGGGATTGACGTCGAGGTCCTCGGAGCGGGCGTTCTCGCCGATGACCATCCCTTCGTAGACCTCCTCGCCCGGGCCGACGAACAGCGAGCCGCGCTCCTGCAGCGTGAACAGCGAGAAGGTCACCGTCTCGCCGCGGCGGTCGGCGACGAGCACGCCGCTGGTGCGCGTCAGGATCTCGCCGGCCCACGGCTCCCAGCGGTCGAACACGTGGTGCATGATCCCCGTGCCGCGCGTCTCGGTCAGGAACTGCGTGCGAAAGCCGATCAGCCCGCGAGCCGGGACGAGGTAGTCCATCCGCACCCAGCCGGTCCCGTGGTTGGTCATGTGCTCCATCCTGCCCTTGCGCGCGGCCAGCAGCTGCGTGACCGTGCCGACGTGCTCCTCGGGGACGTCCACGGACAGGCGCTCGACGGGCTCGTGGCGCTTGCCTTCGATCTCACGCTCGAGCACGTGCGGCTGGCCGACCGTCAGCTCGAAGCCCTCCCTGCGCATCATCTCGACGAGCACCGCCAGCTGCAGCTCACCACGGCCCTGCACCTCGTAGGTGTCCGGCCGCTCAGTCTCTTTCACACGCAGCGACACGTTTCCCACCAGCTCCTGTTTCAGCCGCGCCTCGATCTGCCTGGCCGTGAGCTTGTCGCCGTCTTGGCCCGCCAGCGGTGAGGTGTTGACGCCGAGCGTGATCGACATCGCGGGCTCATCGACGGTGATCACCGGCAGCGGGCGCGGGTCGCCGAGATCGGCGAGCGTCTCGCCGATCGTGACCTCGGCGATGCCGGCCACGGCGATCACCTCCCCCGGCCCCGCCTCGGGCGCGTCGACGCGGTCGAGCGCGTCGGTCACATACAGCTCGGCGACGGTCGCGCGCTGGATCGAGCCGTCCGCGCGACACCACGCGATCTGCTGGCCCTTGCGGATCGTGCCGTGGCGCACCCGGCAGATCGCCAGGCGCCCGACGTAAGGAGAGGCGTCGAGGTTGGTGACGAGCGCCTGCAGCGGGTGCTGTGGATCGTAGGTCGGCGCCGGGATGCGCTCGAGCAGCAGATCCAGCAGCGGCGCCAGGTTCTGCTCGTCTTGAATCCCACCCACCCCCGCCTCGTAGTGCAACGAGGCGACGCCCGCCTTGGCGTTGCAGTACACGATCGGGAACTCGATCTGGTGCTCGTCGGCATCGAGATCCAAGAACAGCTCGTACACCTCGTCGACCACCTCCGCGACGCGCGCGTCGGGCCGGTCGACCTTGTTGACGACGAGGATCACCGGCAACTTCGCCTCGAGCGCCTTGCGCAGCACGAAGCGCGTCTGCGGCAGCGGCCCCTCGGACGCGTCCACGAGCAGCAGCACGCCGTCGACCATCGTCAGACCACGCTCGACCTCACCGCCGAAGTCGGCGTGACCGGGAGTGTCGATGATGTTCAGCTTGACGTCCCGGTAGCGCAGCGAGGTGTTCTTGGCGAGGATCGTGATGCCCTTCTCGCGCTCGAGGTCCATCGAGTCGAGCACGCGCGTGGCGACGTCCTGGCCGACACGAAAGGCACCCGACTGCCACAGCATCGCGTCCACAAGCGTGGTCTTGCCGTGGTCGACGTGCGCGACGATCGCCACGTTCCGGATGTCTTCTCTGGTTACGAGCACGGCCCGACAGGCTAGCGGCGCACGTCGCCTGTCCCCGGAAGATCGCGCGCAAGGCCCGCCATTGGCGGGCCGCGCCCGCTACCGCCCGACGCCCGCGGCCCGCAGTCCGGTGCGCAGGCCGAAGCGCGCGAGGGCGGCCGGGTAGCGCTCCGCCGCGGCGATCGTCTGCTCGAGCGCGGTGGCGAAACGGCGCACCTCGGACTCCGCGATCGTGAGCGCCGGCAGCGCCTTGATGACGTTCATGTGATGACCCGCCACCTGGCAGAAGATCTTGTGCTCGTGAAACAGCGGCACGGTGATCAGCTGCGAGAACAGGCCCGGCTGACGGCGCTCGACCCCCTCCCACAGCCGCCGCGCGCTGGCGCCCGCCGGGGGCCCGAATTCGATCGCCCACATCAGCCCGAGGCCGCGAACGTCCCTGACGACCTCGAAGCGCTCGACCAGCGGCCTCGTCAACTCGAGCAGCAGCGCGCCCATGCGCTCGGCGCGAGCAACGAGCTGTTCCTCCTCGAGCACCCGCAGCGTCGCCAGCGCGACCGCCGCCGCGAGATCGTTGCCGCCGAAGGTCGAGCCGTGACGCACGGCGCGCTCCATGCCGTCGAAGACCCGCTCGAAGGCCGCGCGCGAGACGAGCACCGCGCCGATCGGGACGAACCCTCCCGAGAGCGCCTTGGCGACGCAGATCAGGTCCGGTTCAAGGCCCCAGTGCTCGAGCGCCAGAAAGCGCCCCGTGCGCCCGATTCCTGTCTGGACCTCGTCGCACACGAACAGCGCGCCGGCCTCGCGGCAGAGGCGCTGAGCCGCTGGCAGGTAGTCGGGCGCGGGCAGGTTCACGCCCTTGCCCTGGATCGGCTCGACGATGAACGCTGCGACGTCGCCCCGCGCGAGCTCGCCCGCCAGCGCCTCGAGATCGCCGAAGCCGACGGGGTCACAACCAGGCAGCAGCGGACCGAACCCATCGCGGAACTCGACGCCGCCGTTGAGCGACAGCGAGCCGAGCGTGAGCCCGTGGAAGGCATGCTCGGCATACAGCACGCGCGGACGTCCGGTGGCGGCGCGGGAGATCTTGATCGACGCCTCGACCGCCTCGGTGCCGCTGTTCGCCGGAACCATCGCGCCGACGCTGCTTGGCGCGCGGGCGAGCAGCTGCTCGGCGAGCACCCCGCTCAACAGCGTCACCCCGAGCTGCGGCAGGTTCCCGGTCCGCGCCTCGAGCACCTGCTCGATCGCCGCAAGCGCCTGCGGATGGTTGCGTCCGATCGCGAACACCCCGTAGCCGCCGAACAGATCGAGGTAGCGCTCGCCGTCGGCGTCGATCAGGTGCGCGCCGTCGCCGCCCCTCCACACCTTGTCGAAGCCGAGCGTGCGCAGAATCCGCCCCATCTGCGGGTTCAGATGGGCGTCGTTGAGCGCCATCTCCTCACCGCTGCGCGTTGCGAGGATCTGCTCAACGCTTGGCACGGGCTCGCCGGGCATCGCCACGCGCTTGAGCCTAGCGGGCGATCTGCGGCGCTGTCCGTGGCTGGAGCTCGAGCTCGATCAGCGCGTCGCACGATCGTGTGCAGGCGGCCACATTTTTGTGGTTTGGAGTGGTCCGACACGGGGTATCATCATGATGAGTGGCGGCCCCGCCGCTCTGGGGCCGTACCCGTTGGCGAACCAGAGAGGAGTCGAGATGCCTTCAGTGGCCACAAAGCCATCGTTTGGAGCGCGCACCGCTCCCGGCACATCCGACGATTCGCACGAGCTGTTCGTGCGCTGGCAACGTGAAGGGGACTCGCACGCGCGCGAAGCACTCGTGCGCCAGTACCTGCCCCTCACGCGCGGCCTCGCGCGGCGCTACGGGCGCTCCTCCGAGCCGTTCGAGGACCTGCTGCAGGTCGCGTCGCTCGGCCTGCTGAAGGCTCTGGACCGCTACGACGCCGACCGTGGCCACCCGTTTGCGTCGTTCGCCGTGCCCACGATCCTCGGCGAGATGCGCCGCTACTTCCGCGACTCCGGCTGGGCGGTGCACGTTCCGCGCGGCGCACAGGAGCGCGCGCTGAAGGTGCGCGACGCGCAGGAGCGCCTCGCCAACTCACAGGGGCGCGCGCCGACGGTCAACCAGCTCGCCGAGTTCCTCGAGATCGACACCGAGGACGTCATCGACGCGCTGCAGGCAATCCAGGCGTACGACACGCTTTCGCTGGATGCGCCGCGTCCGCGGGCCGACGGCGAGGCCGTCGCATACGGGGATACCGTCGGCGAGGACGACGAGCGCTACGAGCTGGTCGAGTTGGACGCAACGGTAGCGGCAGTGCTCGGGCACATCCCCCCGCGTGAGCGCCTGATCCTGCGTATGCGCTTCGTTGAGGACCTCACGCAGACCGAGATCGCAGAGCGCGTCGGCATCTCGCAGATGCAGGTCTCGCGCCTGTTGCGCCGCTCACTCGAGCAGCTGCGGACGCTGACGCGTGCGGACTGAGTACGACTGGGCGGCAGGACCGAAGCGACGCTCGCCCTCGGGGATCCGGTCGATCGCTGGCGCTCGATGGCCGAGCTTCCCAACGTCCACCTGAGGCTTCCCAGCCGGCCCGAGAACGTCCTGATCGTACGCCAGGCGTTGAGCGGCGTAGCTGCCTGCCTCGAGCTCGACTCAATCGAGAGCAATGACCTGAACACGGCCGTCACCGAGGCCTGCAACAACGTCGTGATGCACGCCTACGGCGAACACGAGGGAGCGCTCGAAGTCGACGTGTTCGCGCTTTCCGACGGCGTCGACGGCGTCGACGGCGTCGCGGTCGTCGTCCGCGACCACGGCAAAGGCATGCCGACGCACGGCAAGGAGCAACGTCAGGAGGGGATCGGCCTTGCCGTGATCGACACGCTCGCGCGCCAGGTCGAGTTCGCACGGACGCGGGCCGGCGGGACGGAGCTCCGGATGGAGTTCGATGTTCCGAACGCGAGCGCGCTCGAGCCGATCGCCGGCGAGGGCCTCGAGACCTTCGCCGCGGCGGCGCGCAGCGGGCCGGCGGGCGCAGTAGAGCTGCGACTGGCGCCGAACGCGATGGTGCGTGCCGTCCTTGCGCGCGTGCTGAGCGCGCTCGCGGCGCGCGCGTACTTCACCACGGATCGCATCTCCGACGTGCAGATCGTCGCCGACATACTCGCCGCGAACGCAGGCGAGTCGATCAGGGGAACCCATCTGGACGTCGGCGTGACGGTCGCGCCGCGCAAGCTGGAGCTGCTGATCGGGCCGCTGCTGACCGGCCGCGGCGAAAGCCTCATGACCGCAGCCGCCGATGGCAGCGCGCCGGTGATCGAACGTCTCACCGACGCCCGGCGGGTCGCGCGTTTCGACTCCGCTGAGACGCTCGAGCTGCACCTCGCCGACCACCGCTAGGCGGCTGCGAGGACCGACCGCGCCACCCCACGCGGCGATGCGAGCCCGCCCGAGTCGAAACAGCCGTCAGCGGCGCAGCAGGAGCGTGCGCGCGGACACGTTGTGGCCGGAGCGGGGGGAGAAACCGATCCTCAGCCTGGGCTTCTTGCCATGGCCGTGCAGCGCGGCGATGGCGCTCGGCGTCAGCGGCACGCTGAACGTGACGATCGTGCCGGCTTTCTTGACGCGCACGCTGACGCGCTTGACGCCGTGCCCGGTCACGCTGAGGCGGCCGGCTTCGGGCACCCAGACCTTCAAGGTCAGGCGTCGGCCACGGCGCTTGTGGGAAATCACCTCGATCGGGCAGCCGCTGACGGCGACCCGGGTGCTCTGCGTGATCCTGGCGCCGCTCTGAGCGATGATCGTCGTCGGCGCGATCAGGTTCGCGCCGCACAGCGAGCCGTTGGCCGTCACAGCCGAGTTCGAGCCCGTCGGCAGGCTCACAACCGCGCTCGAGATCGGAACGTCGGGAAGGCTTTCGAAGGTCGACGTGGTGATGCTCGAGCGGGCGATGTGGGTGTGTCCGACAAGCACCACCTCGACGCCATCCCCCCGCAGGACGAGATCGAGGTCGGGGAACGATGCTGAGCCGTGCGATACGAAGTAGGCGGTCCCCTTGAGCGGATCGGGCAGCACCGGCGTGATGACGGTGGCGGTGCCGGTTCGGGCTGTTGACTTGCATGTGCCCGGAGGCGGCCCAGCTTCGAATTCGGAGACGAGGCAGGCTTTCTGCAGCGTCGTCAGACGCGCCACGAGCTGCGCTGGCAGCTGCAGCTGCAGCTCTTGGATGTCGGCCTGGTGGGGCGCCTCGGTGACCTTGACTTCAAGGCTCGCGCCACCGAGTTTCGATGTGTGAGCCGAGCTGCTCGCGCTGACCGACGGCTTGAACGCCAGCGCACCGCAGCCGCCCACCTGGAACGGGCTCGACAGGCTCTGGCTGGCGCCGAACGTCGAGGTCAGCACCGATTCCGTCGACAGCGGCGAGCAGCTGGTCGGGTTGAACAGGAAGCTCGGCCGGTTGACAGAGACGTTCAGGCTCTGCAGGCGCAGCGGCACGCCGCCGACGATGCTCGGCAAGGTGGTCGTCACCGTGATCCGGCCGCTGTACAGCCCGACCGTGATGCCGGCGCGCGTGACGACTTCGCCGAGGTCATATGGCCCCGCGACCGCCGGCACGACGACGGACAGCCCGTATGGGGCGCCGGCGTAGGGTCCGGTCAGATAGGCGCGACCAGTGAACGTGTACGGTTCGCTGCCCGCGCCCGCCGCAACCGTGACCGTGCCGATCTGGCTCGTAGCCGCGCACGTGCCGGCGTTGGCCTCGGCTTCGGGGCACAGCGGGACCGACGGGATGTCGCCGACGAGACCCGGCGGCAGCGTCGTGCTGATCTTCGACAGGTACTGCTGCCCGCTCGCGCGCGCTAGGCCGAAGCTCGTCGCATCGTAGGCGCCGGCGTTCGCAGGGCTCTGGGGCGTGAGGCTCTGGACGAGCGTGAACGGCAGCGGACACGGACCGCCGGCGCCGTTGCCGTCGACCGTGAAGCCGGTCGTGGTCGCTGATTTCGCCGGCTCGCCGCCGTAGGGCGTGATCGCCGCCGCCGGCGCGATTGCGCCGCAGCTCAGCGGGTTGGCGAGCGGCGCGCGCGGGCCGCCTTTGAAGTGCAGCTTGAGATCTTCGACCGGGACCTGCGGAGCGCCGGTGAACGTCGCAGTGAGGCGTCCGGTCGAGGCGTTCGCGCTGACACGGCCTTCCATGAGCAGCCCAACGCCGTACTGGCTCGATTCGCCGACCAGGAAGATCCGGTACATGCCGCCTGATTCGGAACCCTTGCCGGCTTCGGGCGAACCGACGTCGACGCCGCCGATGAGCGCTCCGGGCGGGATTCCAGGGGCGTTGACCGAGAAGGTGCCGACCTGCGACGCTGGCGTGCAGTTCCGTTCCGCGAATTCCGTGTTGCTGCAGCCGACCAGGCCCTGCGCCGCGGCCGGGTTCAACGTCATCCCTTCTGGCAGCGTCACGGACGCCGCTTCGATGTCGGGGGAGTTCGGCTTGGAAGGTTCATTCGTCAGCTGCGGTACGTGCAGAGCGGCCGTCACACCGTCGGGCTGGTCGGACTGGCTGGTTTCGGGGGTCAGCGACAGCGACGGGTTGAACGCAAGCGCATCGCAGCCAGTCGCCGTGACCGGGGTTTGATTGGGGATTGCGGCCCAGTCACCGGGGCTTTCGTAGGAGTTGGCATGCAGGTAGGTGATCGGCTTTTCTGCGCAAGTGCTCGGCAGCGTGATGAACGCCTTAGGCGATTCGGTTGGAGCTTCCTGTTCATCCTGGGGGACGCCCCAGAAGACCAGCCTCGACTCCACGACTTCAGGTTCTTCGGCGATTTCCCTGATCTCGAAGTACTCGTGGTAATCGCCCGATTCCACGCCGCTGTTTTCGGCCGTGACCGGTTCCTTGTGCCAGCTGAACCCGGTTTCGAGATAGATGTGCCCCTTGAGGGCGGGCGCGAGGTCCAGGCCCGGGCCGTTCACTTCGACCCCGAAGCGCGCGGGCTCGCCCGGCTTGGGGACCATGTTGTACACCGGGAATTTTTCTTCGATCGTAAGTTTCGCCAGCACGGTCGCGGTGCCCGTCGCATAGTCGACACCCACCTGGCTCGCGGCGGGGCACTCTTTTTTGTCCGATTCCAGCTCTTCGGGCGTGCACTTCGCCACCGTCGCTTCGGGATTGACGGCCAGTCCTGGCGGGAGGTCGACGCGCACGTCCTTGACGCGTTCGTTGGGGACTTCGGCCTGTTTGAGCAGACCGCTCTTGTGCGTCGCGAATCGAAAGTCCGTGATCCCGAAGTTCGGGTGTCCGGCCGCCTGCGTATAGAAGTAGTTGGCTTTGCCTTCGTTGGCGTCGGAGTCCTTGCATTCGATGTTCGCGCAGGTGCCGGCTTCCCACTTGGTCACTTCGATCGCGCTCGCCCCGGCGGCGAACCAGAGCCCGCCCACCGCAGTACACACAAGCGCCAACAGCCACGCTCTAAGCCTCAACTTCCCCACTTCCTTTGCTCTCGATCGACAGGTTCCCGCGCCCGGCTGTGCGCCGGGCGTCCTTCCTCCTGGTTACCCACTCGCACCTGCATGAACACGTGCGAGGCCAAAAAGGGGCGGTACGCCGGCAGGCAAGCGTCGGGGGCGAAGCCATGCCGGCATACCGCCGTGCCACCCCACTCTCGATCTGGGTGACAGCCGGGGGGCTCGGCTTACGCCCGCCGGGGTGGCACTGCAGAGAGTTAGTTGCCCCCATCTGCCGGCTCTAAACCTGCTCGCGCTAGGTTTGAGTTTCGGCCGTGAGGGCAGATATGGCTCAGACCGGCGCACATCGAGCGGCCAACGGGTTGAGCTTCGATGTGGTCTCGGGAAACCGACGAATCGAGGTTGAAAGCATGGTCGCACTGCTAGCTCTTGTCCTGATCCTGGCCATCTTCGGAGGGCTCGGGTTTGCAGCCCACGTGCTGTGGATCGTGCTGATCTTCGCCGTGCTGCTGTGGCTGATCGGCTTCTTTATCGGGGGCGTGGAGGGTGGTCCACGCCGCTGGTACGGACGCTGGTGAGCGGCGTCGCGCTAGGCGACCATCTCGTCGGGTGACGAGATGGTGGGCAGGTGCATGGCGACGCCGGTGATGCTGAGCAGGCGCTGGACCTGCGGAGAGCCGGGCGTGATCGCGAAGTCCTGACCTCGCGCGCGGCAACGCTCGAGCGCCCTCAGCATCACGCGCAGGCCCGTGGAGTCGATGAACTGGAGTCCCTCGAGGTTGAGTACAACGCTCGTCTCGGCGCGCAACCCCTCGTCGTCGATCGCCTGCTGCAGGCGCTCCGCGCTGGCCATATCGAGTTCGCCCGCCAGCGTGAGCACCACGCGGGTGCCGTCGTGGCGGACCTCGATCTGGAGCTGGTCAGGCACCCCCATGCCTGGATTTTACCCAACGACGGCCAAGAATGGAACATTTGCGCGTGCCCCCGCGTCAGCCGTGGACAGACACGCGACCAGAGGCTCGCCGCGGCGTCGCTCCACTGCCGCTCAGACGGATCGCCAGGAGCGCTATGTCATCGCGCAGGCTGCCGTTGGCGCGCCGCAGAGCGCCGTCCTCCAGCAGCTCCAGCAGCTCGCCGAGGCTCGAGTGTCCCACTCCGTCAGACACCTCGAACAGGCTCTGGTCGTCGGGCCCGGTGGAGCGGCCCGCCTCCGGCAGCCCGTCGGTGTACAGCAACAGCGTCTGGCCGGGACGGAGCTCGACGGCGACTTCGGTGACCTCGATCGGATCGAGCACGCCGAGCAGTGTGCCGGGCGTCCCGAGCTGCGTACGCGCGCCCGCGGCATCGATCAGCAGCGGTGGTGGATGTCCGGCTAGCGTGACCGTGAGCGCGGCGTGCGCCGCGAGGCGCTCGACGGTCACGAGGCAAACGGTGCACAGATCGCTACCCGCCGGCTGCTGGCGCAATGCGCGGTGCAGCGTTTCGAGCATGCCGGTCGGCGCCAGCCCGAGCATCGCCGCGGTGCGCAGCGTGTGGCGCGCGAGCGCCGTCACGCCTGCGGCGCGCGCGCCCTTTCCGCAGACGTCGCCGATCACCAGCATCCAGCGGTCCTCGCCATGGACGAGCACGTCATAGAAGTCGCCGCCGACATCGTTCAACTCGCCGGCCGCGTGATACCGCGACGCCAGCTCGATACCCGGGATCTGCGGGAGCGAGTCGGGCAACAGCGCGGCCTCGAGCATCCTCGAGATCCTGGTTCGCTCTGTGAACAGCCGCGCGCTTTCGACCGCGGTGCCGGCGCGGCGGCCGAGCCTCACGGCGAGGTCGAGATCTGCATCCGTGAGGCGGCGCATCGACTCCGCAGAGACGAGCGTGATCGCGCCGAGCGTGTTCGCAGGAGCGGCGAGCGGCACGATGATCACGGCTCTCGCTCCGATCGCCCGGAGCAGCGCCAGATGCCCGTCGTCGCGGGCGTAGGAGGCGAGCGCACCGGGGTCGATGTCGGGGTACAGCCGCGCTTCGCCGGTGCGGATCACCTCGGGCACGCCCAACGGCTCGTCCAGCGCCGGGCGATAGCCACGGTCGAGCTGCTCGGCGAGCGACATCCTGCTCGGGTCGCTGTGGTGCACGGCGACGCGTTCGATCGTGCCGTGCACGCCGAGCACGTCCACGGCGCACCAGTCGGCGATCTGCGGCACCGCCAGCCGCGCGATCCGCTGCAGCGTCTCCGCGTAGTCGAGCGAGGAGGCGAGCACGCGGCTCGCCTCCGCCATGAAGCTCTCGGCCAACTGCGCGCGCTTGACCTCGGTGATGTTCTCGAACACGTTGACCACGTAGGAGATGCGAGCGCTCTGCGGGTCGCGCACCGGCGAGGAGCGCACGATCAGCCAGCGCTCCTCGCCGGTCGCGCGCACCACGTTGCGGACCAGCAGCGGCTCGGGATCTTCGCCGGCGAACAGCCGCCTGCCGGGCATGCTCTCGAGCCCGAGCTCGCGGCCGTGCTCGTCGCACACGAGAAAGCGCTTCATGATCGTCCCCGGAGGGGCGTTCGTCAGCTCCTCGGGCGTCGCCGCGCCGAGCAGATCGGCGGCGGCCTGGTTGGCGAAGACCGTCAGCCCGCGATCGTCGGTCAGCGTGATCGCCTCGGCGACGTTCGCGAGCACCGCCTCGAGACGCTGCTCGACGCGCCGCAGCTGCGAGAACAGCCGCGCGTTGTCGATCGCCATCGCGGCGCGTCGGGCGAGCTCGCAGGCGAGCTCCGTGTCGCCGCTGCCGTAACCCGCGCTGTCGCCGAGCCGCAGCAGCGAGAGCGCGCCGAGCGTGCGCCCGCGGGCGAGCAGCGGCGCGACCACGGCCGAGCGGTAGCGATGCTCGATCATGAAACGCGCGTGCTCGTCACCCTGGGCGAACGAACGCAGCAGAACCCCGGACATCTCCTCGAGCAGCACCGGCTCGCCGCTGCGAATCACGCGCGCCACCGGATGCTCCCCCTCAGGATCGAGTGGATGGCGCGCGCGCAGCTCCTCGAGCGCCGACGCGAGCGACGCGTCCCCCGCCGCAACCGCCACCTCCCTGATCTCGCCATCGTCCTCGCGCAGGTCGATCACGCACAGATCCGCCAGCCGCGGCACCGTCAGATGCGCAACCTGCTCCATGGTCGTCGTCAAATCGAGCGAGGTTGCGAGCACGGCGCCCGCCTCGACCAGCAGCTCGACGGCGACGTCGCGCGCCGGCAGCGAGCGCTGGCTCACGGGCCCTCGTCCCGCGACGCGCTCACAAGCTCGAACCAGACACGCGTGCCGCCCTCCCGATCGACGCCCCAGCGCGTCGCCTGCTGCTCCAGGAGGTACAACCCGTAGCCCCCATGCGGACGCTCGGGGTCGCGCGGAGTCGCGGTGAAGCCGCTGCCGCAGTCGATCACCTCGACACGAACCGCATCCTCTTCCAGCAAGTGTGCACGCAGCACGATGCCGCTCGCCGGGGGCGCATCCGAGTGCAGCACGGCGTTGGAGACGAGCTCAGAGACGAGCAGCGTCAGCGTGCCGCGCTCGGCAGCGGCAAGCTCACTCTGCTCGACGAAACCGTTCACAGCCGCGCGCGCCAGCGACGGCGCCTGCGGGTCGCGCTCGAGGCCGATTCGCATCGTGCGCGGATCTTGCGATTCTGCGACGGGCTCGGGCATCACGCTCACGACAGCGGCGGGCCCTCGAACGGCAGCGCCCGGTCGGCTCCTGTCATGCGCAGCACGAGCATCGCGGAGTCGTGCTGTGGGGCGATCAGCGACAGGCTCCAACCGTCGCGCCTGGCACGTTCGTTGAGCTCGATCAGCAGCCGCAGCCCGGAGGAGTCCATGAAGGTGATGCCGCTGAGGTCGAGCGTCAACGCGTCATGCTCGCTTTCGATCTGACTGTCGATGTGCTGGGCGAGCAGCGGGACGCTGCTCAGGTCGAGCTCGCCATCCACCGCCAGGGTGGGACGTGCCTGGTCCGGCTGCGCCCTGACCTCGAGTCTGACTGGTCGTACCATCGCGCTCCTCTATACGGGTGTCGTGATTGTGCCTGTCCGCAGGACCGCATGCGTCTCGCGCCCGCCGAGTTTCCCGCCATCCGCGCTTCGATGCACGGCAATGGCCGCGGTGTCATCGGTGTGCATCCCGATCTGAAAATCCTCGAGCCGGCGCGCCAGCTCGTCGATCACCTCGGCCGCCGGTCGCTCGGCGAGCTGCGCGAGCGTCTCGCACAGCCGCTCGAGCCCGAAGCGCTCCTGATCGCCGCCCCGTGCGTCGGTGATCCCGTCCGTGTAGGCCAGCAGCGTGCTGCCAGCCGCAAGCGTCAGCGTCGAGTCCTGCCAGCGCGCCGCGGGGAAAGCTCCGAGCAGCGGGCCATGCTCGCCCACCTCCCGAACGCCGTCGCCCGTGATGTACAGGGGCAGCGGATGGCCGCCGACGGCGATCGCTGCCGTGTCCCCCTCCAGTGCGACACACAGAGCCGTGCAGACCGACAGGCTGGGACGCTTCTTGAGCGTCGCGTCGACGAACGCCAGCAGCTCGGCAGGACTGCGCTGAAACTCGGCCGCGGCTCGCAGCGTGTGGCGTACGAGCGCGGTCAGAGCAGCCGCCTCAATGCCCTTGCCGGTTACGTCCCCGATGACGATCAACCAGCGACCCTGCACCTCCCAGATGTCATAGAAATCCCCGCCGACCATGCTGGTCTCGACCGCCGGCAGATAGATGCTGCCGAGGTCATATCCGGGTATCGCGGGCAACTGCTCCGGGAGCAGATCCTGCTGCAACATACGCGCGATCCGCGAGCGCTCGCTGTACACGCGCGCGTTCTCGATCGCCGCCGCGGCCCGCGCGGCGACCTGTTCGGCGAGCTCCTGGTCGAAGCGATCGAGCGTCCGTACCGACTCTGCGCTGACGAGCGTCATCGCCCCGAGGATCCGCTCACCGAGACGCATCGGCACGATCAGCAACGAGCGAAATCCGGCGGCGCGCAACAGCTCCAGATGCTCTGCGTCGACCGCCGCCGCTGCGACCATCTCGTCCGTGACGCGGGGGTAGACGACCGCTTCCCCCGTGCGCAGGACCCTACCGAGGCCCTCGTCGGGGCCGACTCGATTGGGAACATACTCGCGCAGCGTTTCCGCGAGGACGAGCCGCTCGGGATCCACATGCGCGACAGCCACTGTCCTCCGATCGCCGTCGTCATCGACGAGGTCCACCGCGCACCAGTCTGCGATCCCGGGAACGGCCAGCTCGGCGACGTTTCGCAGCGTCTGCTCGTAGTCGAGCGAGGAGGCCAGGGCCGCGCTGGCATCGGCCAGGAACGCGTTGCGCAGCTCGGCGCGCCGCTGCTCGGTGACGTCCTCGATGATCATGATCGTCGCGTCGATCTCGCCGTGCTCATCCAGCAGCGGCGCCGCCTTGAGCAGGTTCCAGCGCTGCACGCCTGTGTCGCGCTGGATCGTCTGGATCAGCAGCGGCTCGGCCGCTTCGCCGCGCAGCAGACGCACGGACGGAATGTCATCCATTGCGACCTCATCACCGCGCTCGTCGCGAACGAGGTAGTCGCTCATGATCGTGGCTGGAGCGGTGGCGCGCAGCTGCTCCCATGACTCGAACCCGAGATGCGCGAGCGCGGCACGGTTGGCGTAGAGGAAACGGTGGTCGCGATCGCGGATCGTCACCGGGTCGCTCAGCGAGCCCACGATCGCATCGAAGCGGCGCTCGCTGCCGCGCAGCGCCGCTCGGAGCTCCTCCACGAGGCGTTCACGGTCACGTATGAGCTCCGCGAGATCCTGGGCCACCGTGCTGATTATCTCCCACCGTGGGGAGGCGTGTGAAGGCCTGCAGCGAAGGGCTCGCGCTCAGCGTCGCCGCATCGAGGCGAAAACGCCATCCTGTCGCACGTCATCTCGAGACTCGTCGGGGCGACGGTCGATCTCGAACCAGATGCACGCATCGTGGTCATCGGCATCGATCGCCCAGCGATCGGCGAGGCCATCGACGAGCAGCAGGTCATCGTGGGGATGACCTGACTCGGCCGGCGGGCACAGCAGCTCACGCGGGGCCCTCACCTCCACGCGCACCAAGTCGGGCGGCATCCAGACACGCAACTCCACGAACTCGTCGAGCGCGCTCTCGCAGAGCATCACCGCCCGCGTAACCAGTTCGCTGGTGAGCAGCACAACCACGTCGCGTAGATCCGGCGACGGACGATCGACCGTCGAGACGCAGTAGCGGGCCGCGCGCGGCGCGTACGGGTCCGGGTGCAACGAGATAACTGCATCTGGCGGGCTCAGGTCTGCCATCTGTGCTTCGTTTGCCCCAGCCCCGGCAGATTCAAACTCGGCGATGGACGACATTCATCACGCGGAGGACTCCGTTTCGCTCGACGCCCTCGACGGGTAGGGAAGGAGGACCGGTGCAGCGATGAGCAAACGATTTTCGGGCCTCGAGCTCGACGAGAGCAGCGACGGGGACCGTCACACGCTGACGCTCGGCGGCGAACTCGACATCGGCTCGGTGCCGATTCTGCACGCGGCGATCGCCCGTATCTGCAAGGCCGGGAGCGCGGGCCGGATCACGCTCGACTTGAGCGAACTGATCTTCATCGACTCGACCGGCCTTGCGGAGATCATCCTGACGAGCAGGCTGTGCGAAAGGGACGGTTTCGAGCTCACCCTGACGCCGGGGCCACGCGGCGTGCAACGCCTGTTTGAACTGACGGGGCTGACCGACGCCCTGCCGTTCAGCAGCACGAGCGAGACGCGCAAGCCGGGCGTTTCGAGGCGAGACACCCTCCCCGTTGCGCGGGCACTGATTAGCTGCCGCCTAACCGGGGAACACGAGAAGACGATGATCGCAGAGGTTCTACCTGGGCTGGCGCAATGGACTGTTTTCCACGAGGGCATCGGGCGGGCCGTCTACACCCACTTCCAACTGGGTTCGGGCACGCTGATCGATCCGATGGTGCCGGAGGATGGACTCGAGGCGGTGGCGGAGCTGGCGACGCCGCAGCAGATCGTGCTCACGAACCGTCATCATTTCCGCGACAGCGATCGTTACATCGAGCGCTTCGGCTGTCCGGTGCTCTGCCACGAAGCGGGCATTTACCACTTCGCCGGCGAGCGCGCTGTTCGCGCGTTCATGTTCGACGAGCAGCTGACGAGCGACGTGCGCGCGCTCGAGCTGGGTTCGATCTGCCCCGAGGAGACGACGCTGCTGCTCGAGGCGGAGGAATGCGTCCTGTGCTTCGGCGATGGTGTCACCCGCGACGAGGACGGCGCGCTGGCGTTTATGCCCGATGCGCTCTTGGGCGCGAGCCCGGAGCAGGTTCGCGCGGGACTGAGCAGAAATCTGCGGCGTATGTTCGACGAGGACTTCAACGCGCTGCTGTTCGCACACGCCGAGCCGGTGCTCGACGGCGGCAGAGCGATGCTGAGCGATTTCCTCTCGCAGGAGTCGCTGCTCGAAACGAGCTGAGCGCTGAGCGTTTAGAAACCAGTACGTCTCGGGTATTACCTGGTCATGCCCGCAGGCAGTTCGATACTTCTGATTGCCGTCGGCGCCGTGCTTCGCTACGCGGTCACTGCGACGGTCTCTGGCATCTCAATCCAGACGGTTGGGTTGATTCTCATGATCGCGGGCGTCCTCGGACTCGTGCTCTCGCTGTTCTACATGTTCGCCTGGGGCCCCCGACGCTCCGGCGTAGTCCGCGATCGAGTGATCGAACGCGACCCCTACGAAGACCCGATGATGCGTCCCTGATCGCTGATCGGAACGCGTCACTGACAGCACCGTCGGTCAGCGCTTCTTGTTCTCCGCGGCACCGCGCGTTTCACCGCTGCGCGCGCGTTCCTTGTTGACCGTACGTGCGGCGATTTCCTCCGCGCGCTCCTCGCCGACGCCGCGCCTGCGCTCTGACTCGACGATGTCTTTGTACTGACGGTCGCGCTTGCTGCCCTTCTTGACGCCCGTGGGTGGCACGGCGATCACCTCTTCCTTGTCATCAGGGGATGTCAGTGTGAAGCTACCCAGGGAGACGATGCTCAACCGGCAGCCGTTTTTGATGCCGACGCGTTGGGGTAACGTAAGTACGATCGCAGTAGCCGCCCCATTCGGGGTGCTGTCGTTCGCGATGCCGATACGACGCCGGCGAGCGCTGGGCAAGGCCCACATGCGCGAGAGCTGACTGCAACAACGACTCAGACGACGCCGGCGCGTGCCAGGTCGAGCTGTTCTTCGACCGCCCCGCGCTGGTTGTCGATCTCCAGCCGTTCGCTGAGGATCGGTATCGCGGCGTGCGGGTCGCCGCCCAACCGCAGCGCGCTGCCGAGGTCGTACAACGCGTACGCGAACGTCAGACAGGCTTCACTGGTCGGCTCCGCGCAGCGCGCGACGGACCCGCCGCTCGCCTGCGCTGCTTCATGGAGCACGCCGATCGCCTGCGCGTAGCGGCCCTGGGAGAGCAGCTGATGCCCGGCGGCCTCGAGCGACGCGGCGGCGGCACGCGCGACGGTCACCGAAGCGTGCTGCGCGGCGCTCGAGGCGTGCGAGTGGCTGAGTCTGTGCCGCGGGTGATCGGCGCTGAGCCGCGGCCGCCTGGCGGGGTGGGCGCTGAGCGTCATCGCCAGCAGCGCTGCGAGCACCACGACCATCGCCGCGCTCGCGGCGGCGCCGGCGCGGCTCGGCCGCAGCCCCGAGCGCGGACGCAACGGCAACTGGCCGACGGCTAGTACAGGCTGCTCATCGCTGCACCCCGTCCTGCCGAGACCATCGGCGAGCGGATCCAAGCTGAGCGCACGACTCCCCCACTCGCGCACCTGCTCGATCGGGAGCCCGGCGGCCGCGAGCTCGTAGCCGAGCAGCGCCGGGTTTTCGATCCCCATCGCACGCAGCTCCGAGAAGCTGACAGGCGTGCCGTGGGCCGCCCGCAAACGCTCAACGACCTGCGCCTGTAGCTGGTCGCGGGGTTCTATCGCGCCATCGTGACTCACGATCACGCCTCACTATTGCCCGCCGCGACCTGCGCGAAGCGCGGTTTCGCCGAAGGCGCGACGCAACTCGTGCGACGTCATGCCCTCGATCCGCACGACCTTCTCGCGCGAGCGCTCGCCGCGGATGACGCTGACCTGCACACGTGCGACGCCGGCACGCTTGGCGATCAGCTTGCACAGTGCCGCATTGGCGTTGCCGTCGACCGGCGCCGCCGCGACGCTCACGTGCAGGACGCCGTCTTGCTCGCGGACGAGCGCGTTGCGCTTCGCACGTGGTTTGAGCCGAACCGCGACATCGACGGGCACAAGCTGCAGTATGCGCCTTCGGGAACGATGAGGACCCCCGGTAGAACCAGCACGATGCTGCTGTCCGAGCTCCTCTCCGGCGACGGCGTCTGCGGTTACAACGACCTCGGCGCCACGCCCGAGGGTGAGCTGCTCGCCGGCGTGCTGCGCTACCGGCCGCTCGCAGGCGAGGATCCGCGACCGGGGCAGCTCGTGCGACGCGATCGCGACGGCGCGCTCGACGTGTTGAATGCGGAGGTCGTGTGGCCCAGCGGCATCGGCGTCTCGCCGGACGGGGCCACGATCTATCTGAGCGACTATGCGCAGCGAGCGGTGCTGGCGATCGCGCACCCGGGCGGTGAGACGCGGCGCTTCTGCAACTCACCCCGCGGGTCTGCGGACGGGCTCGCGCTCGACTGCGAGGGCGGGGTGTGGGTCGCCCTCGGGGAGGGCGGCGGCATCGCCCGCTTTCACCCCGACGGCGAGCTGGACGAGGTCGCGGTGCTGCCGGCGAGCTCATCTCGAGCCTCTGCTTCGGGGGCCCCGACATGCGCGACGTGCTGATCACGACCGCCGACAACCACGCTGAGCCTGCGCTCGGTGGCACGCTGCTGCGCGCGCGCAGCGAGGTCGCGGGCGTCGCGGTCGCTGCCGTTCGGGTCTGAGGCCGAGCCCTCAGCGAAACGCCTGAATGCCGGTGAGCGCGCCGCCGACGACGAGCTCGTGCACGTCGGCGGTGCCCTCGTAGGTGACGACCGACTCGAGGTTGTTCATGTGGCGGATCACGGGGTACTCGAGCGTGATGCCGTTGGCCCCGAGCACCTGGCGCGCCGTGCGGGCGACGTCGAGGGCTGCGTTGACGTTCCCGAGCTTGCCCATCGAGACGTGCTCGGGAAGCAGGCGGTGCTCGTCCTTCATGCGGCCGAGGTGCAGCGCGAGCAGCGTCGCCCGGTTGACCTCGAGCGCCATGTGGGCGAGCTTGTGCTGCTGGATCTGGGTGGCGGCGATCGGGCGCCCGAACGCGATCCGCTCCTTGCTGTAGTCGAGCGCGGCCTCGAGGCAGGCGCGCGCGGCGCCGACGGCGCCCCAGACGATGCCGTAGCGCGCCTCGTTCAGGCACGACAGCGGCCCGCGCAGCGAGGAGACCTCGGGCAGCACGGCGTCGGCGGGGAGGCGCACGTCGTCGAGCAGCAGCTCGGAGGTGACGGACGCGCGCAGCGAGAGCTTGCGGTGGATGTCCTGCGTGGTGAAGCCGCGGGTGCCGGCGGGGACGAGAAAGCCGCGGGTGCCTTCGTCGGTGGCGGCCCACACGACGGCGACATCGGCGACCGAGCCGTTGGTGATCCACATCTTCTGGCCGTGCAGAACCCAGTCGCTGCCGTCGCGCCTAGCACGGGTGCGCATTGCCGCCGGGTCCGAGCCGGCGTCGGGCTCAGTTAGACCAAAGCAGCCGATCGCCTCGCCGGCCGCCATCCGCGGCAGCCACTGGAGCTTCTGCTGCTCGCTGCCCCAGCGCCAGATCGCGTACATCGCGAGCGACCCCTGCACCGAGACGAGCGAGCGCAGCCCGCTGTCGCCTGCCTCGAGCTCGAGGCAGGCGAGGCCGTAGGCGGTGGCGCTGGCGCCGGCGCATCCGTAGCCCTCGAGATGCATGCCGAGCACTCCGAGCTTCCCGAGCGCGGGTGCCAGCTCACTGGTCGGGAACCGCGCCTGCTCGAACCAGTCGCCGACGAACGGCAGCACGCGGTCGCGCACGAACGCGCGCACCGTGTCGCGGATGTCGCGCTCCTCGTCGGAGAGGAGCATGTCGATGGCGAGGAAGTCCTTGGGGTTGATCGCTTGGGGCGCCGCTGCAGTGCTCGCCATGCCTGTCCACTCCTTCGGCCGGATGGATCTTCGAGGATCTAAAACATATAGATGGGGGGCGTGCGGGCTAGCGACACCAGGCCCAGTTCGCACGAGCTACTATTCCGGCCCAGTAAACGTCCGACGGGGCTGGTAGGTTTTTGTGTGTGAGGACTCGGGACGCGAGGCGGTTGGGGCAGGTGGCTCAGGAGGAGATCCGACGGCGCGCGGTGGCGCTGGTCGGGGAGGGGCGCTCGCAGACGGAGGTCGCGGGGCTGCTTGACGTTTCGCGTCAGTCTGTGAGTGAGTGGGTGCGCGCTCAGCGTCTCGGTGGGGACGACGCGCTCGCGGCGGGTAAGCGCGGACGGCGGCCGGGTGAGAAGACGGCGCTGACGGCCTTTCAGCAGGCACAGATCGCGAAGGCGATCCGGGAGAAGAACCCTGACCAGCTGAAGCTTCCGGGGTTTCTGTGGACGAGGGCGTTGGTGTGCGAGCTAATCGACCGGCGGTATGGGATCCGTGTCGCGGAGAAGACGGCGGGGCGCTATCTACGGGCGTGGGGGTTCGGCCCGCAGAAGCCCGCCAGACGCGCGTTCGAGCAGAACCCGGAGATGGTCGCCCGTTGGCTGGATGAGCGCTACCCCGCGATCAAAGAGCGTGCTCACCGCGAAAAGTCCCTGATCCTGTGGGCGGATGAGATGGGGTTGCGCTCTGATCACACCGCCGGGCGGTCGTGGAGCCCGGTTGGGCAGACCCCTGTGATCGAGGGCACCGGCCAGCGGTTCGGCACGAACGTGATCTCCGCGATCTCCAACAAGGGACACCTGTCCTTCGGGGTGTTCAAGGAGAAATTCGTCGCCGAGGTGTTCATCGACTTCCTAAACCGCCTCATCCGCCAGAGCAAAGGGCAGAAGATCATCCTGATCCTCGACGGGCACCCCGTACACCGCGCAAAGAAGGTGAAACAGTGGGTCGAATCACACGCTGAGCAGATCGAGCTGCAATTCCTGCCCGGCTACGCCCCAGAGCTCAACCCGACCGAGCTACTCAACCAAGACGTCAAGACCAACGCCCTCGGCCGCCGCCGGCCCCACACCCAGGACGAGCTGATCGGCGAGACCCGCAGCTACCTACGCTCCCGACAGCGAACACCACGAATCGTCGCCAACTACTTCGAGGAGAAACACGTCAGCTACGCCAAAGCCGCCTGACGGCTATTTACTAGGCCGAAGTAGTATATCTGCGTCTAAGCATTTGCTTTATAACTCGGTATAACTCGCTAGAAGATGGATCCGGTCGAGAATCCCTACACGCCCAATGCCGGGTCCCGGCCTCATGAGCTCGCAGGCCGCTCCCGCGAGCTCGAGCAGTTCCGCGTGCTCGTGGGCCGTCTAAAGCGCGGCGCCACCGAGCAGAGCATGATCATTCGTGGCCTGCGCGGGGTCGGCAAGACCGTCCTCTTGAATGCGTTCGAAGATCGCGCGGAGTCTGAAGGCTTCCTCACCTACTACCACGAGCTGACGCCGGACAGCAGACTCATCGCACAGATCGCCCGCGACGCGCAGAGTGCGCTCGCCCGCTTGAAGCTGAGCGTCCGGACGATCTCTCCGAGCTCTTCCTGACCGTCGGTGCCGCAGCGGCACAGAAGAACTCGGGCGTCGTATTCCTTCTCGACGAGATCCAGTTTGTGCAGGAGGTCGGGCGGAGGACGACGCGCGCGCAGCTCTTGTGGAGCCTGCGCGCCACCAGGACGTTGATTACGAGCCGGGCGCGGTCGCGTTGGCACTCGAGTGGACTCGCGGCTACCCCTTCTACATCCAGCAACTCGGTAAGCACGCGTGGAACCTCGCGATGGCCGAGTTGGGTGAGGGCCCGTACCGCTCAGGACGGGTCGCCGCCAAGCTCGGTCGCAGGACAGGTGAGCTTTCGATGGTCCGCCAGCGCCTGATCGACAAGGGACTTGCCTATGCGACCGAGGACTACGGACACATCGACTTCACGGTTCCACGCTTCGACGAGTTCATGCGCCGGCACATGCCATATCGGTCTCCCAGCACGAGTCGGCGCAAGCCCACAGCCTGACGGCCGCGCGCCAGCGCCCACGGCGAAAAGACCGGCTAGACCTGGGTGGCGAGGCGCTCGTGCACCGAGCGCACCGCGCTCGAGCCCTCGCCGACGGCGGCGGCCACGCGCTTCATCGAGCCGAGACGGACGTCGCCCGCCGCGAATACCCCGGGGGTCGAGGTCTCGAACGGCAGCGGTGTGGTGGCACCGGGCGCCGCCACGGGCAGTTGGCGATCGGTGAGGATGAAGCCGTCGCGGTCGAGCACGACCGTGTCTGCGAGCCATGAGGTGGCCGGTGTCGCACCGATGAAGCAGAACAGGCCAGAGCAGGGCATCGTCTGTTGCTCGTTGCCGGCGATGTCCACGAGGGTGACGCGCTCCAGATGCTCGCGCCCGGCGAGCGCCTGGACTTCGACGTCGGTGATGAGGCTGATCTTCGGGTCGGCCTCGATCCGCTCGATCAGGTAGTGCGACATCGTCTGCGCAAGGTCGGGCCGGCGGATCGCGATCGTGACGGCGCAGTTGTTCTGCGCGAGGTAGATCGCCGCCTGGCCCGCCGAGTTGCCGCCGCCGATGACGAGCACGGGCGCACCGGCGCAGACGCGCGCCTCGAGGTCGGTCGCCGCGTAGTAGACGCCGGCGCCCTCGAAGCGGTCGAGGTCCTCCACGGGCAGCCGGCGGTAGCGCGCGCCGGAGGCGACGATCACTGCGCGTGTGGGGATCTCGCTGCCGTCGCGGAGCACGATCACGTTGAAGCTGGCCTCGACTCGCAGCCCGACGACTTCGCACGGGGAGTTCATGCGCGCCCCGAGTCGCAATGCCTGGACGGCGGCCCGCGCGGTGAGGTCACCGCCGGAGATGCCATTGGGGAACCCGGCGTAGTTCTCGATCCTCGAGCTCGAGCCGGCCTGACCGCCGATCGCGACGGCGTCGAGGCAGACGGTGCCCAGCCCCTCGGAGGCGCCGTACACGGCTGCCGCCAGGCCGGCGGGGCCGCTGCCGACGACCACCAGGTCGAAGATGTAGCCCGGCTTCGGCTGGAAGGTCAGGCCGAGCTGTTCGGCGAGCGCCGGCGCCGTCGCACGCCGCAGGATTCCCGTGGGAGTTATGACGACGGGCGTGTCCTGCGGGCCCACATCCATGCTCTGCAGCAGCGCGTCCACGTCGGCGGCGTCCTCGAGGTCGATCCACGTGTGCGCGAGCCGCGAGTGCTCGGCGAAGTTGCGCAGGCTCATCGCCTCGGGCGAGTAGCGCGAGCCGATGATCTTGATCGTCTGCGCCCCTGGACCCGTGCGCAGGAACTCACGCCGCGCGACGAGCGCGCCGAAGATCACGTCGGCGATTGTTGGGCGCACGCTCAGCAGCCGCCGCAGCTCGCGCTGGTCGACGGTCAATATGCGCCCCGCCCGCAGCATGCGCGCGGCCAGGAAGCGGCGCTGACCGGTCAGCAGGTTCATCTCGCCGATGAAATTGCCCGGCTCGTACACGAGCACGACGGCCTCGTCGGAGCCCGTGCCCTGCACGATCTCGGCTTCGCCTTCGAGCACGACGAACAGGTCGGAGGACGCCTCGCCGGCCTCGAACAGGACCTCGCCGGCGGCGACGGGCCGCTCTGTGCCGAACTCGGCGACTTCGCGCAGCTGCGACGCGCTGAGCACCGGGTTGAGCGTGGGATCCGCCGCGGGATCCCGCGCGCTGGCCGCGTTCATCGCGTGAGCGTAGCTGCTCTCGGCTGGCCACTCGGGCCGGGGTCGACCACCAGTAGGCCGCTCCTGTGAGGGCAGCTGGGCGACCGAGAGTAAGGTGGCGCAGATCAGCCAGCAAGTTGACGGAGACGCCGCCGCGCCCGCGCCGCCCGCTGTGACGGGACTGCGCGGCCGGCCGCTGCGCCTGGTGTTCGGTGGCCTGATGCTGGTGATGTTCCTGGCAGCGCTCGACCAGACGATCGTCGCCACGGCGCTGCCGACGATCGTCACCGACCTCGGCGGTTTGAATCACATCTCGTGGGTCGTGACCGCGTATCTGCTCGCCCAGACGGTGGTGACGCCGCTGTACGGGAAGCTCGGCGACATGTACGGGCGCAAGATCGTCCTGCAGACGGCGCTGATCGTGTTCCTGATCGGTTCGGCGCTGTGTGGGCTGAGCCAGAGCCTCGACGAGCTGATCGCGTTCCGGGCGCTGCAGGGCCTTGGCGGCGGCGGCCTGATCGTCAGCGCGCAGGCGGCGATCGGCGACGTCGTTCCCCCGCGCGAACGCGGCCGCTACACGGGCCTGTTCGGCGCGGTCTTCGGCCTGGCGAGCATCGCCGGGCCGCTGCTGGGCGGCTTTCTCACCACCAACCTCAGCTGGCGCTGGATCTTCTACGTGAACCTGCCCCTCGGCGTGCTCGGCCTGTTCGTGCTCGCAGCGACGCTCCCCTCGGCCGGCGAGCGCGTGCGCCACTCGATCGACTACCTCGGCACGGCACTGCTCGCCGGCGGGCTGGCGGGGATCGTGCTGGCGACGTCGCTCGGTGGCACTTCCTACGCGTGGGGCTCGGCGACGGTCGTCGGCCTGGCGGTCGGCGGGGCGGTGCTGCTGGTGGCGTTCGCGCTGGCCGAGCGCAGGGCACCCGAGCCGGTGCTGCCACCGCGGCTGTTCCGGAACCGGGTGTTCGCGGTCACCAGCCTCGTCGGCTTGATCATCGGCTTCGCGCTGTTCGGCGCGATCACCTACCTGCCGCTGTTCCTGCAGGTCGTCAAGGGCGCGACGCCAACCGGCTCGGGGCTGCAGCTGGTGCCGCTGATGGGCGGGCTGCTGGTCACGTCGATCGCCTCGGGGCAGATCATCACGCGCACCGGTCGCTACAAGCCGTTCCCGATCGCGGGCACAGGCGTGATGGTCGTGGGCCTGTATCTGCTCTCGACGATCGAGGCATCGACCAGCCAGACGCTGATCTACCTGTTCATGTTCGTGCTCGGCCTCGGCCTCGGAATGGTGATGCAGGTGCTCGTCCTCGCCGTCCAGAATGCCGTCGACTACTCGGACCTCGGCGTCGCGACATCGGGTGCCACGCTCTTTCGTTCGATTGGCGGCTCGCTCGGCACGGCGACACTCGGCGCGATCTTCGCCAATCGACTGAACGACGAGCTGCACATCTATCTACCCGCGAGCGTCGCCGCACGTGCGGGCAATGGCGCGCATGTGAACCCGCAGCAGATCGCACACCTGCCGACGCTTTTGCGCGCGGACTACCTGCACGCGTTCACGAGCTCACTGAGCACTGTCTTCCTGGTCGCCTCCGGGATCACCGTCGCGGCCTTCGCGGCGTCGTGGTTCATCCGCCAGCTGCCACTGCGCGAGACCGTCGGCACCGGCGACCTCGTCGACACCTACGCAGCACCGCGCGACTCGGACTCGCTCGTCGAAGTCGCCAACATGATCGGGCGCCTGGATCGGCGCGAGGGCGCGCGGGAGATCTTGACGCGCGTGGCCGCACGCGCCGGCGTCGAGCTCAGCCCGGCCGCGTGCTGGCTGCTCGCGCGCCTCAGCGACGAGGAAGCGCCGCCGTTGGCAACGCTCGCCCACACAGCTGAGATCAATGTGCAGACACTGAACAACGCGGAGGACGAGCTGCTGGCGGCGGGATTCGTTGCCACGGCGGCGGCCACGATGTCCGGTGCGAGGCTCACCGCGGACGGCCGCGCGACGCTCGCGCGCCTGACGAGCACAGGCGAGCAGCGCCTCGCGGATCTGCTCGAGGACTGGCGGCCCGAGGAGCACGAAGAGCTGGCCCGCCTGATCGCAACGCTGGCGCGGGAATTCTTCATCGACCCGTCGGAGCTGTGCAAGCCGCTGGCGACGGCATAGCGCTCAGCGCGCGCGCTGCTTCGCCGCTGCGATCTCCAGCAACGCGTCCGCGCGCGGACGCCAGCCGCCGATGCTCACGTCCTTGTGTTCGAGCTCCTTGTAGATCGAGAAGAACTGCTCGATCTCCTGGCGCAGCGGCAGCGGCAGATCCTCGAGCTCGTCGTACTCGTTCCAGTAGGTGTCGTGCAGCGGCACGCAGATGATCTTGTCGTCGATGCCCTTGTCGTCGCGCATCTTGAACATCCCCACCGGCTTCACCGGGATCATGCACCCGGGGAACGTCGGCTCGGTCAGGCACACCAGCGCATCGAGCGGATCTCCGTCCTGCCCCAGCGTGTCGCGCAGGAAGCCGTAGTCGGTCGGGTAGGTAGCCGCGCTGATCAGCAGCCTGTCGAACTTGATGCCGCCGAGCTCGGGGTCGTACTCGTACTTGTTGCGTCCGCCCTTCGGGATCTCCACGACGCAGATCAGGGGCGCGTCGCGCTCCTGCGGCGACTGGCTCTCAGGGGGCGCAGACATCTCGTGAGGTTACTCGCAGCACCGGGGAGTGACTCAGCCGCCAGGCGATGGTCCTGGCGCAGCGTTGTGGCACCGTGCGAGTCGGTCCTCCGGCATTTGCCTCGCGCCGATGGTGTACCAGCTATGCGGTACATTTTTAGGATGCCACCTACAAAGTCCCGCATACAGGTAACGATCGACAAGGATCTCGCTGGCGCTGTCGCCGAGTTCGGTAGCGGTAAGTCGAGGTCACGTGCGGTGCACGATCTGGCGCTGCGCGGTGCAGAGGCCATCCGGGCGGAGAGACAGCGACTACAGGAGAGTCTCGATTTCTTGCAGCGACTGGACGCCGGTGAAGATGACCGCTTCGATTTCTCGGTGTCCGCCCGGCTTCATGCAGAACGCTAAGTGCTACGGCTCGGGCACGGCGCTCGTGTTCGACACCTCGGCGTGGAATCGCCGCACCCATCCAGCGGTGCGCAGCGGCTGCAGCCGAGCGCGGCTATGCGGTCCTTCACTACGATCGCCACTTCGAGCCTCTCTGCCGCGCTCTTGGGATCGAGAGCATTTGGATCGCAAAGCCCGGATCGATCGACTGAGCGACGGTAGCCGGATCTGGTCAGGCTCATGCAAGTCCGTTGGCCGATTGGAGACTTTGGGGTCTGTACGGGTATGCAGGCACCAACAGAACGGCCGGCGGCCGCCCCGGTCGAGGATCGGCTCCTTCGCCCGGAGCAGGCCGGTTGGTATCTCAACATCAAGCTGAGCTGGGTCTACGAGGCCGTGCGAGCTGGCCGTCTACCCTGCCACCGAGTAGGTCGGCACATCCGCTTCACGCGGCCCATGCTCGATGACTGGCTCGCTGAGCAGCCTCGTCAGTAGGGATGGCGATCTCCGTCGTGTCGAGGCGGAGTATGCGCCTCTTCTTCAGGTCGCAACGAGATGCAAGTGAACAGGCACTCCGCCGAGACGGCCGCTTACGGCCAGTCCTTTCTGTGTGAGGCTGCCGCTGAGCCGGCCGTGGACGGTGAAGTGATCTGTGCCTCCGTTCAGGGGTATCGATCCGCTGATGGCGATGCCGCGCACGTCGACCAGGTCGTGAACGAGCACGCTTCTGCCGTGTGCCCGCCAGGAGCCGCCTTGCAGCCCTCCACCGGAGCTGCTCGTCTGGCCGTAGAGGTCCTCGAGGGTGATCGCGGCGGCGGCGACGACGCGCCCGACCAGGCCCGGGCGAGATGGCAGAGGTGGCACTTCACCGAGCGTCTTGGGGGGCAGCGGGAGGGCCTGCGGTTCCTTGGAGGCGGGACAGCTCGCTGGCGCTTTGCCGGTTGCGAGGAACTCGATCATCGCGTTCTTGGCGCATCCGCTTTGGTCGGTGCCGACGGTCGAGTGTCCTGTGTCTGGGACCCTTAGCAGTTGCGCGTCGCTGTATTCGTCTGCGACCGTGAGGTCCTGTTCGTAGGGCGTGCGTAGATCGTCGCTCCCGGAGAGGATCAGCGTGGGAGTTGCCGAGTCGCCCGTCGGCGGCGGCGGCGCGGGTGGCGTCGAGGGCCAGTCCATGCACAGCACCAGCGCGGAACTCGCAACCACGGTGTCGGGCGCGAACGGTGCGGTGCTCCCGGCCGGCAGCCCGTCGAGCCAGCTACGCAACGTGGCAGCCCTGCTCGCCGGAGCGGAGTCCGGCGACCACGGCAGCGCGCTCTCGTCGCAGTCGGTGGCCGCGAACAGCGGCAGCGAGATTTCGGCGTCGCTTTCCGGCGCCCCGGCCGCGAGCGGCTCGGCCAGCAGCGCGCCGTCCGGGAGCGGCCTGGCGAGCGGCACCGCTTCGGACGGGACAGACAGCAAACCGCTGCCCGGCTGTTCAGCCTGCAGCACGTGCGTCAGCTGCGCGAGCGGCGCCGCGTCGCCGCGGCTGGCCGCCGCGATTGCCGCCGGGGCGAGCTCGCGTACCCCCAGCGAGACGTCGAGCCCGGTGAGCAGACGCAGGATGCCAGCTTCGGTCACGCGCGCCGGCTGCAGCCGTCCCTGATCGTCATAGATCTTTGTCCGCAGGGGGCGGCGGTGCAGCTTCGCTACCAGGCGCGTCAGGTCCGCGTACACGTCACCTGCGAACGGGCGGCAGGCGCCGGCGCCACAGATGCCTTCGTCGAGCACGCGCCGCAGCGCACGCAGCCGCTGTACAGCGAGCGGTTCAAGCCCAGAGATCGGTGTCGGCGAGTCGAGGACCATCCGCGCCACGCCCCGTGGATGCTCGCGCGCGTACATGCCCGCGACGCGTCCGCCATACGAGGTTGCGTATAGCGATAGAGGTGTGCCGCCGAGCGCGTGACGCAGCGCATCGAGGTCTTCGACGGATTCCTGGCTCGTGTAGAACGCCCGCGTAGCACCGAGCGCGGTGCCGCATGCACCGAGACTCTGCGTGAGCTGCGGCTGCAGCGCGCCGAGTTCCGGACATTCCAGACCCTGCGACTGGCCGGTCCCGCGCTGGTCAAACGCCACCAGTTCGAAGCCCCGAAGCACGGGCTCGCGCGCGAGCAGCGCAGCAACCTCCTCGAGCGCGGGCAACGCCGGCTGACCGGGGCCACCCGCAAGCAAGACGATCGCACCCACACGCGGCGCGCTCGCGGGCACCCGCTGGACCGCCAGCCCGATGCTACCGGCCGCTGGGTCGGCACGGTCGAACGGCACATCCAGCGTGCCGCACTGCAACCCCACGACACCGACGAATACCTGCCTCGGCAGGCACGCATCGAACTCAAGCGCGCCGGCGCCAGCAGGCAGCAACAGCGCCACCCCCGTGCTGACGAGCGCGAGCGAGCCGATGATCCGGGCGCTCCCGATCACAGTTCCGCGACTCCCATCGCCGCGGCCAGCTTCCTCGCGGCGGTAACCGCGCCCGTCACCAGACGCTGGTGCGCCTTTGCTTCGAGCAGTTCGATGCGCTCGGCGAGCTGCCTTTCGTCTGTGTCCTCGTAGCGTCGCAGCATGCGCATGATGAGCGTTTCGCGTGACTCTTCCGACGGGCCTATCGTCGAGCCCGATTCGATCGCGTCGACGTGCGTCAAGAACTCACTGAGACTAGACGGCAGCGTCGTGTATGAACTCGCCTTCCACGCTGCGATCTGACCACACACGTCGGGCAGCACAAGCGCCACATCCGCTCGTTCTTCGGCGGCCTCAGCATGCACAAGTCGCGTGAGCTTGCGGTCGCTCCAGCGCAGCTGACCGATCGCGTCTACGAATCGCACGGTGATCGAGCGTACAGACGCCACGCCGGCGTACCAGTCCGACGTGCCCAACGCTTCGCCCACTTCCTCGAACGCAGTGTCCCGCGGCGCATACGTCAACGCAGAAGGACACGCTCCCGCGACTTCGCTCTCGCGCGCTTCGATCGCAGCGATCCTCGTCGCAACCTCCGGGTACGCCGCCTGCGCGAACTCCTCGCTCGCGCGCAGATAAGCCTGCGTCGCAGCGACATCGCCGCTGGAAGCGCTCGCCGACGCGGACGTGTTCAGACCAGCGAGCGCCAGAGCTGCGAGCACCGCGACCACGCGCGCTCGGTGATGACAGTGCAGACGCGTCGGCGCAAAGACGCCGAAGCTTCTAACCCCAGCGATAGGGTGCGCGCGAGACACAGCCTGGCACGCGGCACTCAGGGGCCCTGGATCGCTGCTGCGTGCCATCACTCCGCCTTTTCGGCTGAGCCCGGAGACCGAGCCGATGAAGAGCGCCACCCAGAGGTGGCACCACCATCGATACCGGTCGAGGCGCCGACCCCAACCACTCTTCCCGCCTCCATGCGGCTCATCGCTGAGCACGGACTTCAAGCCATAGCTCAGCAGTGGTTCAAAGCGGCCCATCAAGACTGTGATGGCTTTGCCAGGCATAACGCTCACGCGCGATTCGCGGTGCGCCTCAGTCGGGTCAATCGGGGGAGTTCGAGTACACATGGCGTTGCGGACGAGCGTGTTCAGGCCCGTACCCGCGGCCGAGCGCCGGCTCTCGCACCTTCGCCCTGCCCCTTGTCGTCACGGTGTGGACAGCCGCTCGAAGCGGCTATCGAATGGTGCGAATCAATCCGATTGCAACTCAAAAGTCAAGTGAGCGAGGGACCCTTTTCGCGCAGTTTGCGGACAAATGTCTGCTGCATGCCCCGTCCCGAGCACTCCCTGACTCGCGGCGCGGGAGTAAGCTCTGCTTCCTCGTGCTGCATGCGCTGCTCTGCCTCCTGCCTGCCGTCGTCGTGGCGATACCACTGCTCGCTCGGCGTTTTCCGGGTGAGCGCGCGTTGCTCGCCCTCCAGAGAGCCGAGCCACCTCGCTGGCCGCGCCCGCGGCCGTGTGTGCCCGCGCGCCGGCCGCGTGTGGCCGTCTTGGCTCGCGGCGGGCTGCTGATCGGTCGCTCACTCGCGGTACGCCCGCCGCCCGCTGTGATCGCGGCGAGCTAGAGCCTCTCGTCCCGCCCCTCGGGGCGTTGCCTGCTCGCCCGAGCCAGTCCGTCCGCCTGCGCGAACGCGTCGGCTCGCGCCGGCACGCGTTCAGCCAGCAGAAGGTCCGTCAGAGGAGCCTGTCGATGTCCCGTTCAATCGTTGTCGCACGCCTCGCCCCAGTCGTGCTCGTGCTCGCAGTCGTCGGGCTGCTCGTGAGCGCGCCCGCAGCCTGGGCGCACGCGCAGCTGCTCGGCACCTCGCCGACTTCGGGCTCGACGGTCCAGTCCCAGCCGCAGGAGGTGATCTTCGAGTTCAACCAGAACGTCGGCGGCACGCTCGGCGCGGTGCGCGTCTATGACGCGCAGGGCAACGAGGTCGACAACCTCGACGTCTCACACCCGGACGGCAACGAGCATTGGATGGGCGTCGGGCTGAAGCCGCACCTTCCGGAGGGGACGTACACGGGCACCTACCGGGTGATCTCCGCCGACACGCACATCGTCTACGGCGGGCTGGTATTCAACATCGGTCACGCGGGGGCAGCGCCGAAGTTCACGGTCGCGGGGCTGATCGGCAGGAACAAGAGCGGCAGGGTCACGGAGGTCGCGTTCGGTGTCGTCCGCGGCCTGGACTACCTCACGCTCGCCCTGATGGTCGGTGGCCTGATCTTCCTGTTCTTCGTGTGGACACCCGCGCTGGCGACACTCGCCGGGGGCGAGCAGCGCTGGGTACTGGCCTCGGAGGCGTTCGCCAGGCGTCTTGCACGGCTGTTCGCCGTCGCGATCGTGCTCGGAACAGTGGTGAGCGTGCTCGGCGTGCTGCTGCAGGGCGCGAGCGCGGCCGGCGTGTCGCTGTGGGCCTCGCTGAAAGGCTCAATCGTCAACGACACCCTTGACAGTCGCTTTGGCACGGTTTGGGGCCTGCGCGCCATCGTCTGGATCGGGCTCGGAGCCGTGCTGCTGGCAGCTAGGGCGATGCGTCGCGACGCGATCCCGGTGCTGCGGGCCGACCCGACGCAGCCGGGCAACACGACGCTCGGCGCTGGTCCGCCACCTCCGGTGCTCGCGCTGCTCGCGATCGGCAGCGCATACCTGGTGTGCACCCCAGCCTTGGCCGGTCACGCGAGCATCGAGAGCCCGCGGGGCGTGTTCTTCCCCTCCGATGTGCTGCACGTGGGCGCCGCCAGCGTCTGGGTTGGAGGGATCGCCTGCCTGCTGCTTGCCCTGCCGGGGGCCACGCGCCGGCTCGAGGGCCCCGAGCGCAGCCGGCTGCTGGTCGCGGCGCTCGCGCGCTTCTCGCCGATCGCGCTGGCGTGCGTGGTCGTGATCGCGATCACCGGGATCATCCAGGCGTACATCGACGTGCGCAGCGTCCACGGGCTCCTGCACTCGACCTATGGCACGCTGATCATCGTCAAGACGGTCTTGCTGGCGTCACTGATCGGCATCGGGTGGGTCAACCGCGAGCGGGTCATCCCCGCGCTCGAACGCCTCGTTGGAGACGGCCGCTCGCCCGGCGGGATCGGCGCGTTGGCACGGCGTACGCTGCGCGGCGAGCTCGCGCTGATGCTCTGTGTCTTCGCCGTGACCGCCGCGCTGATCAGCTACGCACCGCCGATCGACGCCGCAACGGGGCCCTTCTCCACGAACACCACGATCGGCGCAGCCGAGCTGGAGATGACCGTCGAACCGGCCCGCGTGGGACTCAACACGGTCCACCTCTATCTGATCGATGCCAAGACCGGCGCTCAGTTCACCGCGACCAAGGAACTCACCGCCAGCGCGAGGCTGCCCGCGAAGCACATCGGGCCGCTGCCGCTGAAGGCAAACGTCGCCGGCCCGGGGCACTACGTGCTGAACGCGGCCGTGCTCAGCCCGGGCGGCACCTGGGAAATCGAAATCACCGACCGCGTGTCCGAATTCGAACAGTTCACCCGCACCGTCAAGGTGCCAATCCGATGAGCAGTCCCCAACAAGTCCAGACCACTCATTCACACTCACTCAGGAGCGAGACAGACATGAAACTCAAGTCCATGGGCGCGCTGGTGGCGGCGGTGTCGCTGCTCCTACCCACCGCCGCGCAGGCACACATCAGCCTGCACCCCAACTCGATCCCCGCGGGCGCATTTGCGACGCTCGGCGTGCGCGTGCCGGGTGAGCAGGAAGGTGCCCACGTGACCAAGGTCGATGTCCTGTTCCCGCAGGGCTTCACAGGCGTCGACTACGAAAACGTGCCCGGCTGGAGCACCAGGATCATCGAAGCAAGGCTCGCGTCCCCGATCAAAGAAGACGGCGAAACGATCGACACAGAGGTCTCCCAGATCGTGTGGACATGGACCGGCCCGCTCGGCAAGGTGGACAACGGCCAGTTCATCAACTTCCCGCTGTCTCTGGCGATCCCCGCGGACGCAACCGGAAAGGCGCTCGAATTCAGGACGGTCCAGAGCTACAGCAACGGCCAGGTGATCCATTGGATCTCCCCGTCGTTGACCGCAGAACATCCCTCGCCGAGGATCAACGTCACGGCCAAAGGCGGCGTGATCCAAGACGTCGCCGGTGACGAGGCGGGTCCGGCAGCGGGACAGACGGGCGCGGGCCAATCTGCACCGGCCACGACGCCGGCCGCGGTGAAGTCAACCAGCGCTGGGGCCAGCAAAGCCCTCGCGCTCGCCGCGCTGATCCTCGGTGTGCTCGGACTGACCGCGGGCCTCGCCGCGCTCACGGCGACACGTCGCAAGGGAGCCGCCTAGCAGGGCGTGTCAAGCTTGCCGGGGTGATGTCCGACCGTGAGATCCGCTCTTGGCTGATGGACATGGACGGCGTGCTGGTTCGCGAGGAAGTGGCGATCCCTGGCGCAGATCGGTTTCTCGAGCGCCTGCGCGAGCTCGCCCTGCCGTTCCTGGTCCTGACGAATAACTCGACCTACACGCGGCGTGACCTGTCGGCGCGCCTCGCGGCCAACGGATTGGACGTCCCCGAGGAGGCGATCTGGACCTCCGCGCTGGCGACGGCGCGCTTTCTGCGCGACCAGCGCCCGGGAGGCTCCGCCTTCGCTATCGGCGAGGCCGGACTGACAACCGCGCTGCACGACGCCGGCTACACGCTGACCGAGCGCGAACCGGACTACGTGGTGCTCGGCGAGACCCGCACCTACTCGTTCGAGCGCATAACGCGAGCGATCCGTTTGATCGCGGCGGGTGCGCGCTTCATCGCGACCAACCCCGACGCCACCGGCCCGGCGGCCGAGGGCCCGTTGCCGGCGACCGGGTCGGTCGCGGCGCTTATCAGTCGAGCCACCGGCGTTGAGCCCTACTTCGTGGGAAAGCCCAACCCGCTGATGATGCGCTCCGCGCTGAATGCCATCGACGCCCACTCCGAGACAGCCGCGATGATCGGCGACCGCATGGACACCGACGTGATCTCCGGGCTCGAGGCCGGGATGGAGACCGTGCTCGTGCTGACGGGCGTGACCACGCGCGAGGCCGCCGAGCGCTACCCGTTCCGTGCGTCGCGGATCGTCAACTCGATCGCTGACCTCGTCGAGACGCTCGGCTGAGGAAGCGTGAGCTGACATCGATCGGCCGAGCCCCGGTGGCGCGCCGTATTGGCGCGCCACCGACTCGGTTTGGAGCTCAGGTCTTGAGGTTGTAGCTCGAGCCCGTGGCTACCGACGCATCGAGCTTGCCTGTGTATTTGGCGTTCATTTCCACGCCCGTGTGTTCAACCGTGCTTTTCAGCGTGTTCACGAAATACGATTTGAGTTCGGTGGCCTGGAACACGTGCTTCTGCAGTTCTTCGTTGTAGACCGATTCGGTGGAGCCTTTGACCAGAGGCTTGGTCAGGAAGCCGCCGCCGAGTTTGCGGAACGCCGAACACCGGAAGCTGCTTGGACGACCTAGGGTGGATCGGGGATCTTGAGCTCGGCGATGCTGCGCTCGTAGACGACATAGAACCACGGGCCGGGACCGCGTGTACGGATGATGTTCTCCATCTCACTCCAATGATTCACGAGCCAGGTCAGCCAACCCCAGGTCGTCGTGTCTTTCTTGCCGCCTATGCGGAACACCCGCAGCCCTGCCGTGACGAGCTGCTGCACCTCGGCGGGGCGAGTCCGGATGCGCTTGTCTCTCCCGATGACGATCAAGTCTCGCGCGGCGACAGCCTGAATCCACTCGGGGTCGAGGGTCCCGAGTGGGCACTCCGGGATCAGGGGGTGCCCGGCATGGATCACGTCTTCGCGAGCGGCCGCGAGCGTCTTGCCTAGACCGAGAGCGCTCTCGTCAACGTAGAATCTGAGTCGTTCGGGGTTGGCCGCCACGCCGCATCGTCAGGCCGCCACGCGCAGCAGCTCGTATCGCAAGGCCGCTTCCACCGACTCTCGTGGCAGCTCGTACACCTCGGCGATCGCGTCCTGCGATTCGCCGGCCTGCACCAGCTCGCGGATGATCTCTGTCCTGACGCCCCGCACAACAGGCTCGCCGAACCCCAGAAGCGGATCGACCACCACCTGGTTGATTCCAGCGACGGGCCGTAGCCGGCGCGGTTCGGCATCGTCACAGTCGCCTGTCCACTCGATCGCTGTGCGGAAGCGATCGGCCTCGGCCGACCACGCCAGGGCCTGGCCCGTCGCTACGACTACGAGCGCCAAATGCGGGTCGAGGTTGACCTTCTCTTCGACCACGCGCACGAGGTCGCGGCCCTCGGGGCGCAGCCACGTTCGCGCCGAAGCGAGCGGATAGGGCACTTGCAACTCCTGGCGCAGTGCTTCAACCGCGGGCCTCATGCGAATCACTGGCACGCCAGCGTCTCGGTATTCCGCGAGGAGCCTAGTCTCGATGAACTCGCCCCACGTGGCGATCTCCTCGCCGGTGCTGTGCTCTCGCACGACCGGGGCGTACGGCTTCCCGCCACGGCGATAGCCGTCGATCCAGCGGCGTGCTGTACCGGCGTGCAAGCCAAGCAGCGAGTCGATCTGCGCTAGCCCATAAGTCGGCCGGTTCAAGAGGTCAACGATCTTGCCCATGCGGACCATCATCGCATCTCGCCCCGTCGGCCATTGCTTGTGCGTGCTCGCCCAGCCGTGAGCTTGCGTCGGGGAAAGGGCAGCAAGTGGGATTATGTGTGGATGAGTGCGGAGGACCGATAGGTGGCGGAGATCACGAGTCAGCGTCGAGGGGAACTCGTGCGGGGCGTGTTCGCGGTGCTGATGGGCAAGGCGGACGGGTCGCCAGCGGCGCAGGTGCTCAAGGCTGTCGAGCAGACGGTGCCTCCGAGCGAGTTCGAGCGAGAGGCCGTCCGAGGCTACCGCGCCTGGGAGAAGGAGCGCCAGCCCGAGCAGCAGCACGTCGAGGAAGCGAGCGAGAACGCCGAGACCACCGGCACGCTGGAGGAGGCGCAAGACTCCGCCTGGACTGAGATCCGCGCCTACCTGACGACCATGCCTCCCTATGACTTCCAGCGCCTTGTCGCGGCGCTACTCAAGGCGATGGGTTACTACGTGGATTGGATCGCCCCGCCCGGCCCGGATGGCGGCATCGACCTGATCGCGCACACCGACCCGCTCGGAACCACCGGCCCGCGGATCAAGGTGCAGGTCAAGCGCCGGGACACAGAGAAGGTCTCGGCCGAGAGCCTGCGTGCCTTCATGGCTGTTCTCGGCGATCAGGACGTGGGCCTGTACATCTCGGCTGCCGGCTTCTCCTCGCAGGCGGAGCGAGAGGCGCGCTCGCAGGAGAAGCGCCGTTTGAAGCTGATCGACCTCGAGCGCTTTGTCGAGCTCTGGGTCCAGCACATGCAGGGACTTCCAGACCCCGACCGGCGACGCCTGCCACTGAAGCCCGTCTACTTTCTAGCGGCCATTCCTGAGTAGGCGAAAGCTCTCTGGTCCGGCGGTTTGCGTCCGCTGAATACTGCACCCTGCTCCATCTCGACTGCGCGCAGGTGAGCAGCATCGCGCGTCGACTACCCCTGCTCGACCCAGCCGAACGAGCGCTGCACAGCCTTCTTCCACTGCGCGTACTCGCGCTCGCGCTGTGACTCGGCCATCGCGGGCTCCCAGCGCCTGTCCTCGGACCAGCGCTCGCGCAGCTCGTCCTGGTCGGCCCAGAAGCCCACGGCGAGGCCCGCGGCGAACGCAGCACCCAACGCCGTCGTCTCCGTCACCGCCGGGCGTATCACCGGCACGCCGAGCACGTCGGCCTGGAACTGCATCAGCAGCGCGTTGGCGGTCATGCCGCCGTCGACCTTCAGCTCGGTGAAGGGAACTCCGGCGACGGCATTGACCTCGTCGACCACCTCGCGGGTCTGCCACGCCGTCGCCTCCAGTGCCGCGCGCGCAATGTGCCCGCTGTTGGCGTACGCGGTCAGGCCCACGATCACGCCGCGTGCGTCATCGCGCCAGTACGGTGCGAACAACCCTGAGAATGCCGGCACGAAGTAGACGCCGCCGTTGTCCTCGACCGTGCGCGCCAGCTGCTCCACCTCGGCAGCGCTGTCGATCAGCCTCAAGCGGTCGCGCAGCCACTGAATCAACGCGCCGGTGACAGCGATCGAGCCCTCCAACACGTACCTCGGCGCGCCGTCGCCGAGCTTGTACGCGAGGCTCGTCAGGAGCTTCTGCGAGCGCACCACCTCCTCACCGCTGTTCACCAACAGGAACGAGCCGGTGCCATAGGTGTTCTTCGCCTCGCCGCGCGCGAAGCACGTCTGCCCGAACAGCGCCGCCTGCTGATCGCCGAGGATCCCTGCGATCGGACGCCCGCCGGCGGCTGTCCCCGACGCCAGGCCGTACACCTCGCTGGAGGAGCGGATCTCGGGAAGCATCGAACGCGGGACGCGCATCAGCTCGAGGCTCGGCTCGTGCCAGTCCAGCGTCTCGAGATCCATCATCAGCGTGCGGCTCGCGTTGGTCACGTCGGTGGCGTGCACGCCACCGTTCGGTCCTCCGGTGAGATTCCACAGCACCCAGGTGTCCATCGTGCCGAACGCGAGCTCGCCGTTCTCGGCACGCTCGCGGGCGCCCGCGACGTTGTCGAGCAGCCACGTCAGCTTCGGGCCGGAGAAATACGTGGACAGGGGCAAACCGACGTGCTCGCGCAGGCGGTCGACGCCCTGCTCGCCGGCGAGCTCGCGCACGAGCTGGTCGGTACGCGTGTCCTGCCACACGATCGCGTTGTGGATCGGCCGGCCGCTCTCGCGGTCCCACACAACTGTCGTCTCGCGCTGGTTGGTGATGCCGATCGCCTCGAGGTCGCCCGCCTCGGCGTCGGACTTCGCGAGCGCGGCGCCGATCACCTCACGCGTGCGGCGCCAGATCTCGCTCGCGTCGTGCTCGACCCAGCCGGCCTTCGGCGTGATCTGCTCGTGCTCGCGCTGATCCACCGCGACGATCCCGCCGTCCCTGTCGAACAGGATGAAGCGGCTGCTCGTCGTCCCCTGGTCGATCGCCCCGACGTACTTAGGCATCTGCGACTCCTCCTCGGTTGCCACGCGACCCTATTCGCTGATCTCCTCGCGTGGGGCCGAAGTCGCGTGTGGGTCTATTGCATCGGGCGCGCCGCGAGCGCCTTGGCGCTACCCTCGCCCCATGAGCTCATCGGCGCCGGCGGCCACGGAGACGATGGTCGCCGCCGTCGAGGCCGACCTCGAGGCACTCGTCGCGATCTCGAGCCCGTCCGGTGACGCCGGCGGCGCCGACGCCGCGCTCGCGCTGTGCGCGCAGCGGCTGCCAGCGTCGGCGACGCTCGAACGTGTCCCGTGCTCATCCCCGGACCACACGCGGGACCTGCTCGCGCACGTGCACGGGGACGGCTCCGGCCGTGTGCTGCTCCTGGGCCACGTCGACACGGTGATCGCCGGCTCCGCGCATCGCCCGCTGCGCCGCGAAGGCGACATCTGGCGAGGCTCTGGATCTGTGGACATGAAGGGGGGCGTGGCGCTCGCACTCGCGCTCGCGCGCTCGCTCGCGCAGCGACCCGATACGTTCGCCGAGCTTGGTGTGCTGCTGGTTGTCGATGAGGAGTGGCGCTCGGAGCCGTTCGCCCATGTCCAGCGATTCAGCGACTACGATGCGTGCCTGTGCTTCGAGGCGGGCGAGCGCACACCCACGGGGGCGGAGGGCGTGGTCGTCAGACGCAAGGCCGCGGGCACGCTGCGCGTCAGCGCTCAGGGACGAGCCGCGCACGCCGGGTCGAACCCCAACGCGGGCGCCAATGCGCTGCTCGCGCTGGCCGAGGCCGCCACGGCAGCGGCCGCCTTGCACGACCCGGCCGGCCCCGAAGCGCTCAGCGTCGTGCCCAGCCGCATCCGCGCCGGCGGCGCGATCAACGTCGTGCCCGCGGAAGGCGAGCTGATGATCGACGTGCGCGCCGACAGCGACTCCTCGTTCGCGCGTGTCAGCGACACCGTCCGCGACACCGTCCACGACACCGACGCTGGCGTGCGCCTGGAGGTCGAGCTGGTCCGCAGCTGGCCCGGGATGGACACGCGCGCCGCGAGCGCGCCGCCGCTCGAGGCGGCGAGCGCACGCCTCGGCCGTGAGATCGCCGGTGTCGCGCGCGGCGGCGCCAGCGACGCAAGCCACTTCGCGAGCGCGATCCCCGTCACGATCGACGGCCTCGGGCCTCGCGGCGGCCACGCGCACTCGCCAGAGGAGTACGTCTACGGTCCCTCACTGCGCGAGCGCGCCGAGCTGGCGCTCGCGCTCGCGGAGGCGCTGCTCGCATGACGTGGAGGAAGCTCCGCCACGCCGCGGTCGTCGAGCTGCTCGTGATCGTCGCCGTCGCCGTCGGATTGGCGTTCGCCGTGCAGGCATTCGTGATCAAGCCCTACCGCATCCCGAGCGGCTCGATGGAACCGACGCTGACGGTCGGACAGCGCGTGCTGGTCAATCGCATCGGCACGGACTTCGCTGGACCGCACGTCGGTGAGGTGGCCGTCTTTCACCCGCCCGCAGCCGCCGAACAGCAGGAGTGCGGCCCGACGCCGCACACGGTCCAGCCCGGGGCTGCCGCATGCGCGCAGCCGCTTCTGCCGGAGTCGAGCGTCAACTTCGTCAAGCGGATCGTCGCCGGGCCGGGCGATCAGATCTACATCAGCGAAGGCCACGTCTATCGCAAGGCAGCCGGCACGCAGCGGTTCGTGCGGGAGAAGGACCCTTACATCAAAGCGTGCGGTGGCAGCTCGGAGTGCAACTTCCCCACCCCGATCACGATCCCGATGGGGCACTGGTTCATGATGGGCGACAACCGCGGCGACTCCGACGACAGCCGCTTCTGGGGACCGGTTCCGACCGGCTGGATCATCGGCCAGGTGATCGTGACCTACTGGCCGCCCGATCGCATCGGGGTCTTCTAGCCCCGAGGATCCAAGGTGCTGGCGCTCACCGCGATCGTCGTGCTCGCGGCGACGCGACGTCGCTGAGCGGACCGCTCCGGCCGATACGATCATCGACCCATGAACGACACGACGGCGACGGGGTCTCTTCAGGCGACTGCATACCTGAGCGAGTCCGCCCCCGCCGCTCCCGCGGCGGTCTCCTGGGCCCGGCAGCTCATCGGCGACTTCGCCGCCGCAGCCGGTCTCTCCGGCCAACGCCTGGAGGATGTTCGTCTAGCGATCTCCGAGGCTGTCACCAACGCCGTTGCATACGCATACGACGACGTGCCGGGTGACATCCACCTGATCGCCGCGGTCGTGACAGACGAGCTGTGGCTGGTGATCGCCGACGACGGGAACGGCATGCGCGCGAGGCCCAGCGAGACCCGCGGGCTGGGCCTCGGCCTCGGCCTGATGGCGCAGCTGAGCGACGCGCTGACGATCCTCGCACGCTCGAGCGGCGGCGTCGAGGTCCGCATGCGCTTCGATCTCGGCGACGGCGCCGAGCGGGTGGCTAGTCGCGCGGATCGCTAGCTTCGGCCTGCTCTCCAGCGGCCGCGCGCTTCTCGACGACGACATAGCGCTCGTACGTCTCTACCACCGTCTCGACGTCGGGGAGCTCGTGTCCGCCGACGAGCAGAAATCGGCGCGGGTCAGCGCGCACGCGCTCGTACTCGTTCGGCGTCAGCTCGAGCAGCTGATCACACTCGAGGCTGGCGCACTCGCAGCGAAAGGCCACGAGCGAGTCTTCCTCCCCCGGCCACACTCCACGCTCGATCGCCTCGTTGACCTCGCGAAACACGCTCTCGTTCGCGGCCACGCGGAGCTGGACGCGCTCAGTCATCGCGAACAGCGCATCGGTGCACCGGCTTTGCGCACGTCGTCTCCCCGGCGAGCGTGAACCATACGCGCGTGCCACCCTCGCCGGGAACGACTCCCCACGCCTTCGACAGCGCCTCCACGATGCGCAGGCCGCGTCCGGATGGCTCCAGCACCGTGGGCGAGCGCAGCGTCGGGCGCCCACGCCCGGCGTCGCTCACCTCCACGCGAACCTCGCCGGGCCGGTCGGATATCGCAAGCTCGAAGTCGGTGCGTGCGTGTTGCACGCAATTGGTGGCGAGCTCGCACGCCATCAGCTCGGCGGCGTCCACCAGCTCTTGCGCGTGCTCGCGCAACGCCTCCCTGACGAAGCCGCGTGCGGCGGTAACCGATTCCGGGCGACACCTGAATCGACGTACGCGGGTCACGACTCGATGCGCAGCACGTCCGACAGGCCGGTCAGCTCGATCACGCGGCGCACCGCCGGCGAGGGGTCGCGCAGCCGCACAGCGCTGACCTTGGCCGCGACCCCGAGCAGCACGGCGATGCCGGCGCTGTCCATGAAGCGCAAGCCGCTGAGATCGAAGATCAGCTCGGCGGCGCGCTCCTGCGTGAGCGGCGCCAGCGATGCATCGAGCGCATCTGCGTTCGCGCTGTCGAGCTCGCCCGACAGGCTCACGATGCTCGCGCCGGTTTGATCGGCGCGCGTCTCGACGACGACGTTGGCGCCGACCTCTCCCTCTAGTTCTGCCATTGGATCCCCACAATCGCCGTGTCGTCGTGATGCTCCGCGCTCGCGGCCTCACGTGCGAGGCTGCTCAGCAGCTCGTCGAGCTGCAGGTCGGTCCCGGTGGCCGCCTCTCGCAACCGCTCCAAGCCCACGTCGAGGACCTCGCCTCGACGCTCCACCAAGCCGTCGGTAAAGGCCACCAGTGTGGCATTCGCGGGAACGGTGACGAGTGCCTCCCGATAGCGAGCCTCGCTCGCGACGCCGATCGGGACATCGACATGAAACTCGACATAGCGCCCGTCATCGCCGTCGATCAGCAACGGCGCCATATGACCGGCGCTGGCGATGGTCACGGTGTGACGCGATACATCTATCAGCGCGCACAGCACCGTCGCGAAGTAGTCGTGCTCGCCGCTGTTGACGAACTCGGAGAGCTTCGCGAGCACCGTCGCCGGCGCGCTGTCCTGGACCGCGTAAGCCAGCGCTGCGTGCCGCAGCGACGCCATCGTGGTGGCGGCGCGAAGCCCGTGTCCGGAGACGTCGCCGATCAACAGCAGCACACCGTGGTCATCGGTCTCGACAACGTCATACCAGTCGCCTCCGACGTCGATTCCCGATGCGGCTGGGACGTAGCGTGCGCTCACCCGCAGGCCCTCGAGCTCGGGCAGCCCATCGGGCAGCAGAGCGTGCTGCAGCGTCTGCGCGATGCCACGCTGCTGGGTGTACATGCGCTGGTTCTCGGTGGCGACGCGGTCGAGGTCGACAGCGAGCTGCTCGGCGTGTGCTCTGCGCCGAGCCAAGCGGTCGGTGATCAGCGCGGCCGCCAGCGTCAGCAGCACCCCGACACCGGCGATGATCCACGGCAGGCTGTGGAAGAACGCGCCGCCGAGCGATTCCCTGGGCGTGACCACGAGCGTGAACGCGCTGTCGCCGAACGGCACGACGTCCGAGGCCTGACGGCCGCTGATCGGGAAGTGCCGCAGGCTCGTCAGCAACAGCTCTGCGTGGCTGCGCGAGCGACCGAGGTAGAGCGCGTAGTTGAGATCGGAGAAGCCCGAGCCGCTGGCGATCCGCGAGCGCCGGTTCTTGGGCAGCAGACCTTCGGCGTACGCGGCGAAGCCCTTTCCGACCCCCGGGATCTCGTACAGGTATCCCAGCTCAGGCGTCTTGGAGCCGAGGATGCCGGTGACGCTCAGCAGCGAGCTTGCCTTTGCACGCGTGAAGAACTGCTGTGCCTGCCGCGGCAATGACGCCAGTACCGGCGCAGCGCCGACGACGGCTGTAGGCGCCGGGCGAGCATCGCCCAGCCGCCACAACGAGGCCGACTGGAACTGCCGACCCGCGCCGACATAGGGCGCCATGAACGCGTGAAACTTCTGAGCGTTCCCGCCGGTCGCGTCGGCGAGCTCGGCGGCTGAGACCAGGGGGGTCTGAACCGTCGGCACGGCGGCGCTCAACAGCGAGCTCAGCTCGAGCGCGCTCAGTTTCAGCAGGCGCGTCTCGTTGCGGTCATACAGGGTCAAGGCCGTCAGCGTCAGCGCCGCCGTCACGACCAGTCCTAGGATCAACGCGATCACACCGGGCCGCGACGGCCTCTCCAGAGTCATACCCCTCGCTAGCTTACCCTCCGCTCCCGGCGAATGCGAAAAGTGCTGTGTGTTGGGGTACTCGTGCCGGCAGCGTCGGCCGCCGCGGCGCCGCAATACGTTGCACTTGGGGATTCATACTCATCTGGGGTGGGCCGCGTCTTCTATGAAGAATCCGGCGAATGCGATCGCAGCCCGGACGCATACGGACCGAGGATCGCCGCGGCCAAGGGCTACACGCTGAGCTTCCAGGCGTGCAGCGGTGCAAAGACACCCGAAGTGAACGACAAACAGCTCGGCATGTTGAGCGCGACCACGAGCCTCGTGACGATCACGATCGGCGGGAACGACGCGGGCTTCAGCAACGTGATGCTCAACTGCGCGCTCTACTACTTCACCTGTGGCAGTGCGATCAGCGAAGCGGAGGAATTCGCGAAGAACAAGCAGGGACGACGTGCAACGTCAACTTCCTCACCTCCGGCAACGAGAAGAAGATCAACGAAGCGGCGGAAAAACGGGACGCCGTGGTCAAGGCTCGTGCGGAAGCGATGAAATTCACGTTCGTCAACCCGACGAGCGCGTTTGAATCGCACGCCGTGTGTGCGTCCGAAGAATCGCTGAACGGGCAGTCCAATCCGCTGTCGGAAAGCTATCACCCGAACGTGAAAGGCCAGGAAGAGTTCACCAAGCTGGTGGAGGCGGCCATCTAGGACCGCGGCTGCCCGCACCCGTGCGCATGATCGCTCGCGAGTGATGCGGTCAGAGGGTGAGTCCGGCGCCTGCCAGGCTCACCCTCGCCACGCGCCGCGGCTGGATTCCCGGTGAGGACAGCCAGCTCACCGAGCCGTCGCTGGAGCAATCGCCGCTCGGCTTCGTCGTGCACGAGCGCCAACGCGCGCTCGTACGCCGCTTGCGCCTCGGCGTGGCGACCGAGGCGCCGCAGCAGCTCGCCGCGTGTCGCGTGCAGGTAGTGGAAGTCCTCGAGCGCGAGGCGCTCGAGGATCGCCAGCCCCGCCTGCGGACCGCGCTCCTCGGCGACCGCGATCGCCCTGTTCAGCTCGACGACCGGTGAGCCGGTGAGGCGCGAGACCTCGCCGTAGAGCGCCGCGATCTCCTGCCAGTCTGGCGTCTGCTCGACATGCAGTGACGAGATTGCCGCCTGCAGGACGTAGATGCCGGCCGCGTCACCCTTGGCCAAGGTCACGGCACGATCGAGGACGATCCGCCCTGCGGCGATCTGCGCCCAGTCCCACAGTGTGCGGTCCTGGTCGAGGAGCAGCACGAGCTCGCCTTCGTGCTCGCGCGCGTCGCGTCGCGAGTCGTGCAGCAGCATCAGCGCCAGCAGGCCATGCACCTCCGCCTGCTCGGGCATCAGCTCCGCCAGCGCGCGGCCGAGCAGGAGCGCCTCGGCCACCAGGGCGCCGCCGCTGGAGCGCGTCGAATACCCCTGGTTGAAGATCAGGTACACGACCGCGAGCACCGCCGCGAGGCGCTCCGCAAGGAGGTGCTCGGCGGGCACACGGAAGGGGATCCCGGCGGCCTTGATCTTGCGCTTCGCTCGTACGAGCCGTTGCGCCATCGTCGGCTCCGACACAAGGAACGCCTGCGCGATCGCGTCGGTGCTGAGGCCGCCGAGCGTGCGCAGCGTCAAAGCGACCTGCGCCTCCGTCGCGAGCGCCGGATGACAGCACGTGAAGATCAACTCGAGCCGTTCGTCGGGAAACGTCGACGCCTCGATTTGATCCTCGGTCGCGTGCGGCACCTCCAGCAGTCGCGTCTTCGCCGCGAGCGTGCGCTCGCGGCGAACGCGGTTGATCGCGTGGTTGCGCGCGGTCGTCACGAGCCACGCGCCGGGGTGGGTCGGCGTGCCGTCGCGCGCCCAACGCTGGGCGGCGATCGCGAATGCTTCCTGCGTCGCCTCCTCGGCGCGGTCGAAGTCGCCGAGAAAGCCGATCAGCGCAGCGAGCACGCGCCCCCACTCCTCGCGAAACGTCTTCTCCAGGCTCCCGTGCATCCGCTCACCCATACTTGCGTCCAACCCGCTACCGCTCCACCAGCGGGCGTATCTCGATCGCGCCGCCCATGCGAGCCGCCGGGATCCGTGACGCCAGCTCGATCGCCGCGTCGAGGTCGTCGGCCTCGTAGAACAGGTAGCCGCCGAGCGCCTCCTTCATCTCGACGAACGGCCCGTCGGTGGTCAGCGTCCTGCCGTCCTGCACACGCACTGTGCTCGCCATCTCCGGCGGCTGCATCTGGACGTCCGCCGGCGTGACCCCAGGGGTTTCGTTGATGGCCTTGTAGTCGGCGTACACGGCGTTCTGCTCCTCGGGCGAGAGCTGCGCCCACGCAGCCGGGTCGTTGGGCGTCGGCGTCGTGCCCTGGTGAATCAACAGCATGAACTTCATCGCGTCCTCCTTCTCGAGAGCTGGTCCTCTCTGAGACAAACGAGCAGCTGCGAAATCGACCGTCCGCTCGACCGTGCCGCCACGAGCTAGCTCCGCGGTACCTGGCCCAGCTTGAGCCGGTTGCCGTCGGCGTCGGTGAGGGTCGTATGGCGCACGCCGTTGCTCATCACATCCACCGGCGCGATCGCGACGCCGCGCGCGGCCACGCCGGCGAGCAGGGCGTCGAGATCCTCCACCAGCAGCGTCTGCAGGCTCGAGCCCGCACGGACCGCGTCGGCGATCACATAGATCCAGCCGCTGTCGGTGATCCGCCACGCCGCCTCATCCTTGTTTGGAATCAGATCGGGTGGGCGTCCGAGGAGACGTCCGTACCAGCTCACGGCCGCGTCGCGATCGCCCACCGGAATGCTGGCGAACACATCGGTTGCGCCAACGTCTGTGAAGCCGGCCGCCGGCGCGGCACGCCCGTCGCTGTCGAGCCTGACGACGCTGCGCGTGAGGCCGTCGCGGATCTCGAGCAGAACAGCGCCGAGAACGATCTCGCCGTCGGCGGGGCCCGGTGGCAGCTCGGTGGCGTGCAGCCCGCGGACGCGCGCGATGACGCCCCGCGCGTCCATCCCCTGGGGCCCGCCGGAGGGGCCGGTCATCCCCACGTCGGTGACGAGCGCCGTGCCGCCCGCGAGCAGCTGCAGCGGCAACGTCGGCTCGTGGGTGTGCGTGCCGAGGACCGCGGCGACCTGCCCGTCCAGCGCGTAGGCGAGGCCCTGCTTGGCCGCCACCGACTGTGCGTGCATGTCGACGATCGTCGTCGGTCCGGGCGCCAGCGTCCTCCACGCGGCGTAGGCGTCGCGGGTCATGCGGGCGAACGGTGGAGCGAAGTCGAGCGCGTCACGGTCAGCAAGCACGACCACGCGCACGGCCTCGCCGGCCGTTCCCAGCGTGAGCGTCCCGCGTCCAGGAACCTCATCGCCGACGTTCAGCGGCCGCAGCACGCGCTCGTGCGCGAGCACCGCCTCGACATCGGCGCCGTCGAAGGCATGGTTGCCGCCGGTGATCACGTCAGCGCCGGCTGCCAGAAGTCGCTCGACCGCTTCGACGGTCATGCTCGCGGCGTCGGCGCCGCAGTTCTCCGCGTTGACCACAGCCAGGTCGACGGCGTGCTGGGCACGCAGCGCCGGTAGGCGACCGGCAAGCCAGTCGACGGCGCGCGGGCCGACTACATCGCCGATGAACAGGACGTGCATCGCGTTCAGTGTGACCGGTCGAGCCTCGTTGGCGTGACCGCGGGATAATCGCCTCGTGCTCAGGTCGTGGTGGCGCTCGGTGAGGCATGCTAGGGGTCGCTTGACGACATACCCGGAGACGAACGCCACGGGCTACGCCGGCCGCACGGCCTGGGCGCGAAACCTGGCGGCGCCGGTGCGCAACTTCCTCGGCACGGAAACCGGCGGCGCGAGCGTGCTGCTCGCGGGCACCGCGCTCGCCCTCATCTGGGCGAACTCGCCCTGGTGGCATTCCTATGAATCGCTGTGGACCACGGAGCTGTCGGTGAGGATCGGCAGCCACAGCCTCTCGCTCGACCTGCGCCACTGGGTCAACGAGGGACTGATGACGCTGTTCTTCCTGGTCGTCGGGCTCGAGGCCAAGCGCGAGCTCGACCTCGGTGAGTTGCGTGAACGTCGAAGGCTCACGATTCCCGCAGCCGCGGCGCTCGGGGGCATGACAGTCCCTGTTCTGATCTATCTCGCGTTCAACGCCGGCGGGCCCGGCGCCCATGGCTGGGGAGCGGCGATGTCGACCGACACGGCGTTCGCGCTCGGCGCCGTCGCGGTGCTGACGCCGCGCGCGGCAACGCGCACGCGTGTTTTCCTGCTGACGCTCGCCGTGGTCGACGATCTCTTCGGCCTGATCGTGATCGCGACCGTCTACACGGCGCACGTATCGGTGCCCGCGCTGGTGGTCGCCGCGGCGCTGTTCGGCGTGCTGCTGGCACTGCGCTACCTCCCTCCGGAACGGCGGCGCCCGCTGTTCTGGACGGTCGCCCTGGGACTGTGGATCGCGATGTTCAAGTCGGGCGTCGACCCGGTGATCGCGGGGCTCGCGGTCGGCCTCGCGACGAGCGCGTACGAGCCAGCCCGTCAGGACCTCGAGCGAGCGACTGAGGTCGCGCGCTCCTTCCGCGAGCAGCCGACACCGGAGCTGGCGCGCTCCGCGCAGCAGAGCGTGCTCTTTGCGATCTCGCCGAACGAGCGCCTGCAGTATCGCCTGCACCCGTGGACCAGCTACGTGATCGTGCCGCTGTTCGCGCTCGCCAATCTCGGCGTCCATCTGACGGGAGGCCTGCTCAGCGACGCGATCGACTCCCCGATCACGCTCGGCATCGTCTTCGGCTACATCCTCGGCAAGCCGATCGGGATCACAGGCGCCTCGTGGCTGGCGTCGCGACCGGCGATTCACGGGCCGCGCTCGCCGCTCAGCCCGCCGCTGCTCGTCGCCGCGGGCGCGTTCGCGGGGATCGGCTTCACGGTCTCGGTCTTGATCGCGAGCCTCGCGTTCTCCGGCGAGAAGCTCGAGGAGGCCAAGCTCGGCGCGCTGGCGACGGTGGTGCTCGCGCCGCTCGTCGGCTGGGCCGTCCTGCAGGTCGTCAAACGGCTGCCCGCGAACGTACGCGCCCGCCAGATCGCCGGCACTGCCGAAGACATCCTCGATCTCTCCCAGGATGTCGATCCCGAGCGCGACCACATTCGGGGTGCCGAGGACGCGCCCGTGACGCTCGTCGAGTACGGCGACTTCGAGTGTCCCTACTGCGGGCAGGCCGAGCAGGTCATCCGTGAACTGCTCGGGTCATTCGGCGAGGACGTCCGCTACGTGTGGCGCCAGCTGCCGCTCAACGATGTGCATCCCAACGCACAGCTCGCCGCGGAGGCCTCGGAGGCGGCGTCGGCCCAGGGCCACTTCTGGGAGATGCACGACGCACTGCTGGCACACCAGGGCGAACTGCGCCCCACGGACCTGATGAGCTACGGGGGCGAGATCGGACTCGACACGGAGCGCATGAGCGAAGAGCTGCACCGCCGCGAGTACGCGCCGCGGGTCAGCGAAGACGTCGCCAGCGCCGACGAGAGCGGTGTTTCCGGCACGCCGACGTTCTTCGTCAACGGACGCCGCCACTACGGCGCCTACGACATCGACACGCTGAGCGCGGCGGTGCAGGCAGCAGGCCGGCGCACGAAACTGGCAGCCAAGGTCGCGTGAGCCGGGCGCTGCGGTGGCTCCGGCGGCGCGACCACGATCTGGTGGCACTGCGCCGCGGCGGACGCGCCGCGATCGTGATGCCCGCGATGTTCGCTCTGGGCGAGGAGGTGATCGGCAATCCCGTCGTCGCCACGTTCGCGGCGTTTGGCTCGTTTGCGATGCTGCTGCTCGTCGATTTCGGCGGCCCGCTGCGGGCTCGGCTGCAGGCCGAGGCGGCGCTCGCCGTTGTTGGCTGCGCGTTCGTCTGCATCGGCACGCTGGCCTCACGCAGCGTCTGGCTGGCCACGGCGACGATGGGGCTGATCGGCTTCCTGGTGATCTTCGCCGGTGTGCTGAGCTCGATGCTGGCTAGTGCCACGCCGGCGTTGCTGCTCGCGCTGATCCTGCCAGTCTCGCTCGCGGCGCCCATCTCGACGCTGGGGGATCGCGTCGCAGGCTGGGGTCTCGCCGCCGGCGCGGCGCTGATCGCGATCAGCGTGTTGTGGCCGGCGCCCGCGCACGACCCCCTGCGCGCGGCAGCCGCAACCGCCTGTAGGGCGCTCGCGTCGCGCCTGCGCGCCGAGGTCGCGTGGATGTTTGACGACGATGGCGAGCCGCTCACGCGCGAGCGGCAGTCCGCGGTGCTCGCGGCGGATGACGCCGTCGCGGCCCTGCGCAGCGGATTTCTCACCACTCCGTATCGCCCGGCCAGCCTGAGCACCGCCGACCGCGCGACGGTGCGTCTCGTGGATGAGATCAGCCGGGTAGACGGGATCGTCGTCGAGTCGGCGCGCGCGATGGATCGCGCCGCCGTCAACCACGCGGCCTGCCACGTCAGGACGGCCGCGGCCGCCGTGCTCGAACAGGCAGCCAGGTTGCTCGAAGTCACGGGAGGCGACTGTGCGCAACTACAGGCTGCGCTGGCCGAGCTGAGCGGCGCGCTGGATGGTGTCGAGCAGAGCGCGCTCGGCGGACTCCCACGGGTGCGCGATGCGGCGCCGGGGCACACCGCCGAGCACCCGCTCAGCGTCCTCATCACGTCGCTCGATCCCAGCTTCCGAGCGCGGGAGCTCGGCTTCACGGTGTCGTTGATCGGGCAGAGCATCGATTTGATGGCGGCCGCCGAGCGGCGCGACTGGTTCCAGCGAGTGCTGGGCCGTCCGCCCGAGGGCCTCGCCGGAGCGTTCACCACAGCGCAGCAGCGTGCACGCGCCCACATCGATCGCGACTCGGTCTGGCTGCACAACAGCCTGCGCGGAGCCGCAGGTCTCGCGCTGGCTGTGTTCGTGGCCAATCGGACCGGCGCTCAGCATGCCTTCTGGGTCGTTCTGGGAACGTTCTCGGTGCTGCGCTCGAACGCGCTCAGCACGGGACAGAACGTGGTTCGAGCAATAGCTGGGACGGTGGTCGGGTTCGTCGTCGGCGCGGCGATCCTGAGCGTGATCGGGACCGACAAGACAGTGCTGTGGCTGCTGCTGCCGCCGGTGGTCCTGCTCGCGGGCGTGGCCCCGGCGGTGGTCTCGTTCGCGGCGGGCCAGGCGGCGTTCACGCTGACGGTGGTGTTCCTTTTCAACATCATCCAGCCGATCGGATGGCGGGTCGGCCTGCTCCGCGTCGAGGACGTCGCCCTCGGTTGCGCCGTCAGCCTCGCGGTTGGCCTGCTCTTCTGGCCACGCGGCGCCGGCACCGCGCTGCGCCGCGCCCTGGCCGACGCCTATGTGCAGAGCAGCGACTACCTCACCGGCGCTGTCCGCTTTGGGATGCGCGGCCGCGAAGCGGGCGCCGCGCGAGCGCGTGCACCCTCAGATGAGGCGGGTCGCGCGAGCGCGGCGGCGCATCGGCTCGACGACGCGTTCCGCGGCTTTCTGGCCGAGCGCGGCGCCAAGCCGCTCCCGCTGGCAGCGGTCACGCACGTCGTCACGGGCGTGGCCGGGCTGCGTCTCGCCGCCGACGCGGTACTCGATCTCTGGGAGCAGGAGGACGGCTCGAGCAGGGCCGAGCCGAATGCCGTGCGTGAGGAGCTTCTGAGATCGAGCGAGCTCGTGAAGCGCTGGTACGAGGATTTCGCGGGCAGCCTCGTCAGTGGCGAGTCGCCGCGGCCGCCACTGCCTCACGACGATGGCGGCGAACGGCGACTGCTCGATGCCGTCGGCGACGATCTTGGCAGCGACGACGCCGGCGCCAGCGAGAACGCCGTACGGATCATCTGGACCGGCGACCATCTCGATGCGGCGCGCCGGTTGGAGCTGGTCCTCGCGCCGGCCCAGGCTGAGATCTAGGATGGGTCGATGGCCGCTCCGGTGACCCGCGTGTTGTCGAGCTCACAGCTCGAGATGCTGGCCGAGCACGGCGAGGAGCGGACCGCGCAGGTCGGCGACAAGCTCTTCCAGATCGGCGACGCGAGCTACCCGTTCGTCGCGATCATCAGCGGCGAGGTCGCGGTGATCGATGCGGCCGGTCAGGAGATCATCCGCCACGGCAGCTCAGGCTTCCTCGGCGAGGTCAACCTGCTCTCCGGGCAGACCGTGTTCCTCACGGCGGTCGTGACGCAGCTGATGCGCTACATAGCCGTCGATCGTGAAGTGCTGAGAGGGCTGATGTTCGAGGACGGCTCGCTCTCGGACCTGCTCCTGTCGGCGTTCGTCGAGCGGCGCGAGCTGCTCCAGCGCCGTGACGGCGTCGGCTTCGAGATCGTCGGTCCGCGCGACTCGCCCGACACCCGCAGGCTCGAGGAATTCGCCAGGCGCATGCGGCTCCCGCATTCATGGCTCGTACCAGGGGAGGATGCGCAGGCGGCGGCGCTGCTCGAGCCGCTCGACGGTGACGAGATCCCGCTCGTGCGGCTTCCCGGCGGCGGCGAGCTGCGACGGCCGAGCAACGGCGAGCTCTCCCGAGCGCTTGGTATCGGCCTCGAGCTCGAGCAACGCGAGGAGGTCGACCTGCTCGTGATCGGCGGTGGGCCCGCCGGCCTCGGCGCGGCTGTCTACGGCGCCTCGGAGGGCCTCGACACGCTCGTCATCGAGAGCACCGTGCTCGGCGGGCAGGCCGGCACATCACGGCGGATCGAGAACTATCTCGGCTTTCCGGCCGGCATCAGCGGCACCGAACTCTCGAGCCGTGCGATCAACCAGGCGCGCAAGTTCGGCGCGCGGACTGCGACTCCCTACCGCGCCAGGGCGCTCGAGCCCGGCGGCGAGCGCCACCTCGTGAAGCTCGACGAGGGCAACACGGTGAGCGCGCGGGCGGTGCTGCTCGCGACCGGCGCCGAATACCGGCGTCTGCCGGTCCCGGAGCTCGACGCCTACGAGGGCATCAGCGTCTTCTATGCCGCGGGTCCGCCCGAGGGCCAGCTCTGCGCCGCGCAGCGGGTCGGCGTCGTCGGTGGCGGCAACTCGGCGGCTCAGGCTGCGGTGTGGCTCGCACGGGGCGGCGCGCTGGTCACGCTGCTGCACCGCAGGGCCAACCTGAGCGAGACGATGTCGCACTACCTGATCGACGAGCTCGATCGGTTCGGTGTCGCGGTGCGTGACCGCAGTGAGGTTCGTGCGCTGCACGGACAGCAGGGGCGGCTCGAGTCCGTCACTCTCGCCGACGGGGCGTCTTTGGCGCTGTCGTTCCTGTTCCTGTTTCTCGGCGCTTCACCGTGCACCGATTGGCTCGGCGAGGTGGTTGCGCGAGACTGCACACGGGTTCATCCGCACCGGCCGCGACGCCGGGGCCGAGGGCCTGCTGGAAACGAGCGTGCCCGGCATCTACGCTGCCGGCGACGTGCGTGCGGGATCGACCAAGCGCTGCGCAACCGCCGTTGGCGAGGGCGCGGCGGTCGTGGGCTTCGTCCACGAGCGCCTCGCGCCGGCCCTGGCTTAGCCGCGGTAGCACACGCTCTCAGCCGGCGCCGGCGCTGAAGCGGCCATCCGGCCTATTCGATGAATCCCGCGCGCAGCGCATTCGCAACGGCCGCCGGCCCCGGCATAGGCCAGGACCTGCGTCACATGCCCGCTCCACTCAGGCCGGGCGCTCGAGTACAGCTCGACGACCCCCAGTACCTCGTCGGACTTCGCGCACGGGAACGCGACAGTCGCGCCGAGCCCGTGCGGCGGCCGCTGTTGTCCTGAGGCGTCGTCCACTCGAGCGCAGACAGGACGGTCGACCGCCTCGCCGAGCTCCCACGCGCGGCCCGCGAGCCCGACCCCTTTCGGAACTCGCCAGCTGCCGAGCGCGCGCTGCAGCGCTGCGCCGTCCACACCGGGCATGCTCCAGATCGCCCGCGCGATGAGCGACTCTCCTTGCGGTAACCACAGCGCCGCGGCCATCTGTCCGAGCGCGCCGGCCAGCTCCCGCAGCAGGCGTTCGCTGTCCTCGCCGAAGCACTCCCACGCGGTCAGCGTCCGCAGCACCGCCAGCACGACCGCCAACTCCAGCTCACCGTCGTCGAGCGCATGTGGTGTGCGGATGGGATCGGTCTCGGACGAGCCCGGTGGCACAGCGCTCGGTTGGGACAATCCGTTGATCGACATACTCGTCTGCCTATTTGACTATACCGACCTGTCTGACTACGGCCTGACGATAGGGGGATGAGATAGACGCAGCTGCCAAAGACCGGCCCGAGCGCGATCCGCTGGCCGCCGACGCGCACTCCGGCGAACTGGAGCCCGGCGTTCAGGCGGGGTCTTGCGAGCTGTACGGGTCCTGATCGCCGCGCACGTCGCGATAGCGACGGTCGAACAGCTCGAGCACCGCGGTCACGTCCGACGGTCCGTTAACGGCATGGCGCACCACGTCTGGGTCGGGCGGCGAATCCACCGGCTCAGCATCGCCACGCTCGACGAGCGCGGCGCGCTCGGGAACCGAGAATCGCAGCTCCGCCGTGCCGCTGTCCGCGTCCAGGACACCGAGCTCGAGCTGCTCGTAGCGCACCACTGCGACACCTTCCGTGATGCGCTCGATGCGTACTCCGGGCCAGGTGTCGAGCTCGTTGGCGAGCTCATCGACGAGCGCGGCGTGGGACATCCTTCGATCCTACCCCTCTCGGGCGAGGGCGTCGAGCGCCGGCGCCGCGTCCGTGGCATACCGCTCGTCCCCGGCGCCCGGCGAGGGCTGGAATGCTGCGTCTCGCTCGGCGTGCACGATCAGCACCGGGACAGGGCTGTGGTTCAGCACGTAGTGGCTGACGCTCCCGAGCAGCGCCGAGCGCAGAGCGCCGCGCCCGCGGGAGCCCATCACGACGAGATCGTGCTCTCCCGCGGCGATCTGGGACACGAGCGCGGGCCTGACAGGCTCGCCGCTCAGCACGCTGGCGACCGAGACATCGTCGGGAACCCAGCCGACGGCCGTCCGCAGGATCGCATCGGACTCGGCTTCAGCTTCGCGGATGAGGTTGGCCGTGACGTCACCGCTCACGCCGACGTAGGCGACGGACGGAGGCGCGGCGACGGCGCTGAAGAGCGTCAGGCGCGCGTTCTCTGAGCGGGCGAGGTCGATCGCCTGCGCCAGTGCCTGCTGAGCGTCCGCCGATCCATCGACGGCGACGAGGATGTTCCTGAACATGATCTGCTCCTTTCTGCGGGTGCAGCCAAAAGGTCCCTCTTGAAGGATATAGCATATAACTATATAGTTTTCAATATGTCTGCGAGGCTCGAATCCAAGGCAGAGCGCGTCGATTTCGTCGCCGAACACCTGCTCTCGCGTAGCGCGCTGCTGGTACGGCTGCTGGTCAAGCAGGTGCACGCCCCCGAGATCTCGCGAACCGAAGTAGAGGTCCTGAGCATCCTCACCGAGGGGCCTCGACGGATCACCGAGCTCGCCGAGCTCGAGGGGGTCGCGCAGCCGACCATGACGTTGCTCGTCAAGCGCCTCGAGGAGAAGGGCTGGGCTTGCCGCGAGCGACTACCGGGCGATGGCCGCGTGGCCATGATCGCGATCACCGACGCGGGCGGCGCCGCGCAGCAGAGGTTCCGTGAGCGGTTTCTGGCCGCCCTGCGCACCGACCTGCGCGATCTCAGCGACCGGCAGCTCGACGACCTCGCCACGGCAGCCAGAACTGTCAGCTCGTTCGTGGATGAGCTGCAGATGCGCACCGGCAGGTGACGCACATCGGGGCCATTCCGCATTCTGCGGCAAAAGCTTCTTTCAGCTGTCCGACGATTGGGTGATACTTCCGCCATGGATCGGGAACAGTCGTCGGGCGCCCAAGAAAGAGACGTTCTGGTCGAGGGCTCCGAGCAGGCGCGGGTCGCTCGCTACATCGCGCTCGAGCGCGAAAAGGACGAGCTGCGACGCGAGCGCGACCACCTGATTCTCGACCTCGCGGCGAAGCTCGGACCGGCCGTGCTGGCTCAGCGCTTCGGCGTCGAGCCCCCGGTGATCGCGAAGCTCCTCGCGGGCGCTCGCGGGCGCCTGAACACCGCCCCGGGCGAAGATGACCACCGCAGAGCCGAGATCATCGCTCGCCGCGTGCGCGTGGCCGAGCCTCGGTGGGTCGTCGCCGACGCGCACTTCGAGGCGCTCGGGCGCGCTTCGCGGTAGCCGCCGAGCATCGCCGCCGGTGCGTCGCCGTGGAGGCCGTCGTCTTCGATCTCGACGGTGTCCTGATCGACTCTGAGCGGGTGTGGGATCGCGCGCGTCGCGAAGTCGTCGCGGAAACAGGCGGAAGCTGGTCCACCCGAGCCACCGAGGAAATGCTGGGAATGAGCTCGGGCGAGTGGTCGCGGTTCGTACACGATCGCCTCGGCGTTGCGCTCGAGCCGGCCGAGATCAACGACCGTGTGGTGAAGCGCATGCTTGCGTCCTACGAGCGTGAGCTGCCGCTGCTGCCCGGCGCCGTGGCAGCCGTGCGGCGGACGGCCGCTGCATGGCCACTGGGCCTGGCCTCCTCGGCCAACCGATCGGTGATCGACGCCGTGCTCGCGTCGAGCGGTCTCGATGCGTGCTTCGAGGCGACGGTCTCAGGCGAAGAGGTCGTGCACGGCAAGCCCGCCCCAGACGTGTATCTGGCGGCGACCGACAAGCTGGGCGTCGATCCGCGACGCAGCGCCGCGGTCGAGGATTCCGCCAACGGCCTACGCGCAGCGGCAGCCGCCGGCATGGCGGTCATCGCCGTGCCCAATCGCGAGTTTCCCCCGTCCGACGACGCGCTGGGTCTCGCCGACCTCGAGATCGAATCGCTCGAGCAACTGACGCCGGCTGCAATCGAGGGCCTGGCCTCGGACCGGCGCCGGCTCAAGGGCGACGCCGGCGGCTAGCCAGCGCCGGCGCGCCGCGTCCACGCTCAGACTGCGGGCTCCTCGAGAGACTGGCCGACTGGCTGCTCGAGCAGTCGCGCGTATGCCTCCGGGCGGCGTGTCGTGAGAAACGGGAACAGCTCGAGCCAGTCGTGGCGCTGGTCGAGGTCGAGGTCGGCCACCAGCACAGCCGGCTCGCGCCTGGGAGCCTGGACGAGCTTGCGTCCGTATGGGTCGCAGATGAAAGACGAGCCGTAGAAGCTCAGCGGCGGCTCCTCGCCGATGCGATTGATCGCGACCATGAACAGGCCGTTGGCGATCGCGTTGCCGATGATGACCTGCTCCCACAGGGGCTCGGTGTCGAAGTCCGGGTGCTCCGGCTCGGAGCCGATCGCCGTCGGATACACGAGCACGTCGGCTCCCTCGAGGCTGTAGGCACGAGCTAGCTCGGGGAACCACTGATCCCAGCACGTCGGCAGACCGAGATGCGCGTCGTCGACGTCGATCAACGGGAACGCGTCCTGCCCGGCGGGCGCGGGCCGAAAGTAGTGGTCCTCGTGGTATCCCGCCGTGATCGGAATATGCAGCTTGCGCGTGCGCGCGATGAGCTCGCCGCCGGGACTCACCAATATCGCCGTGTTGTAGCCGAGCCCATCGCCGTCCTGCGGTGTGCGCTCGTAGAGCGAGGCGTGGACGTAGATGCCGGCCTCGCGCGCCATCCGCGTGGCGAAACGATGCGTGGCACCGCCGGGGAGCTCCTCGGGCTCGACGTCGTGCTGCTGCGGCCCGCCGGGCTCGACCGCGAAATAGCGGCTCAGCGTCAGCTCCTGCAGGCACACCAGCCGGGCGCCCTCCCCTGCGGCGAGCCTGATGGCGCTCGCCAGAGCGGCCTCGTGCTCGTCGGCGTCGGGATGCCAGCGCTGCTGGACGGCTGCCACTCGCAGCGGCGCTCGACGCGGCGGGCGCTTGCGGGCGGGCGAGGCCTGAAGCCCCGGGGCGACGATCAGGCGAATATCCTCCACGCCGATGACTCTAGTGTCGTGATCGAAAAGTTCGGGGCGTGTCCGCCGCTGCGCAACCATTACCTGCGATGAGCGCCACGCTGAGCACCACCCCGCTCGCCGACGGCTACCGGATGCCGGGCGAGTTCGAGCAGCACGCGGGCTGCTGGATGGCATGGCCTCAGCGACCGGACAACTGGCGCTTGGGAGCCAAGCCCGCGCAGCACGCCTTCGCGGCGGTCGCCGAGGCGATCAACGTGTCCGAGCCGGTCACGGTGGGCGTCTCAGACGCCCAGTTCGATCACTGCCGCGCGTTGCTCTCGCCCTCGATCCGCGTCGTTGAGCTCGCGAGCGACGATGCGTGGATGCGCGACACGGGTCCGAGCTTCCTGCTGGACGGTGTCGGTGGGCGGCGCGGCGTCGACTGGCGGTTCAATGCCTGGGGCGGGCTCGACGGTGGCCTGTACTTCCCGTGGGACCACGACGAACGGGTCGCCGCGAAGATCCTCGAGATCGAAGGCGCCGAGCGCTACCGCGCGCCGATCGTGCTCGAGGGAGGCTCGATCCACGCCGACGGCGAGGGCACCGTGATGGCGACCGAAGAGTGCCTGCTCAACCCCAATCGCAATCCCGAGCTGACGCGCGAGCAGATCGAGCGCGTCCTGTTTGAGCACCTTGGCGCGGAGAAGATGATCTGGCTCGGCCGTGGCGTCTACAACGACGAGACCGACGGGCACATCGACAACCTCGCGTGCTTTGTCAGGCCCGGCGTCGTGCTGCTCACCTGGAGCGAGGACGAGTCGGACCCACAGCACGCGATCTCGCGCGACGCACACGCGCGACTGCAAGCGGCGACCGACGCCCGCGGTCGCTCGATCGAGGTGCTGCGCCTGCCCTCGCCGGGGCCGCTCACGATCACCGCGGAGGAGGCGCAGGGGGTCGATGCGGTGCCCGGCAGCCTTCCCCGCCGCGCGGGCGATCGCCTTGCCGCGTCCTACGTCAACTTCTATCCCGCCAACGAGCGGATCGTCTTCCCGCTGCTCGACAAGCGCCACGACGAGGCAGCCGCGGCGCTCCTGCGCGGCTGCTTTCCCGAGCGCGAGGTGGTGGGCGTGCCGGCGCGCGAGATCCTCCTCGGGGGCGGCAACATCCACTGCATCACCCAGCAGGTCCCGGCGCTCAGGTGAGTCGCTCCCTCAGGCTTGCTCGATCGGCGAGAACCGCGCCCGAGACGACCACGGTCTCCCCTGCCTGGTTAGACTGCTGTGCCGGTAAGATTTTTGTACCTACAGAGAGAGGTCGCGATGCCGCGTCCGTCCGCTGCCCCCACTCCCACGTCGGTAGACCTCGAGCTCGATGGGCTGACCGAACAGGCCTCGACGCTCGCGCGCGAGCTCGCCGCCACGACCGCGCGCGAGCGCGCGCTACCGCTGGAGCTACTCGACGCGCTGCGTGCCACGGGCTTGATGCGCGCCGGCGCGCCCGCATCGCTCGACGCGCTGCAAGCGCCGCCCGCGAGCACGCTGGCCGGCGCCGAGAGCATCGCGCGCGGGGATGCGTCGGCTGGCTGGTGCGTGTCGATCGCGGCCACCAGCAGCCTGCTCTCGGCCTACCTGCCCGAGGAGGGCGCCGCCGAGATCTTCAGCGATCCACGGATGGTGGCCGCCGGCGTGTGGGCTCCGCGCGGACGGGCGGTGAGCGTCGAGGGCGGGCTGCGCGTCTCCGGGCGCTGGTCGTTCTGCAGCGGGATCTCCCACTCGCAGTGGCTGTTTGCCGGGTGCGTGCTCGAGGATCCGCAGGCAGGCGTCGACGACGGACCGGTGCTACGTGTGACCGCGCTACCGACGACTGAGCTCGAGATCCTCGATACCTGGCACACCAGCGGCCTGCGCGGTACCGGCAGTCACGACGCCGTCGCGGATGAGCTGTTCGTTCCCGATCGCCACGTCCTCTCGCTCGTGAACACGCCGGCGCGGATCGATGCGCCTCTGTACCGCTTTCCGATCTTCGGCTTCTTTGCGCTGTCGATCGCGGCCGCCGCACTGGGCAACGCCCGCGGGGCGATCGACGAGCTCAGCGAGCTGGCCGGCGCGAAGATGGCGCAGGGCTCGAGCCGTGTGCTCGCCGCACGCCCGGCCACGCAGGCGGCCGTCGGCGAGGCGGAGGCCGCGCTGCGGGCAGCGCGCGCCTTCTACTACGCCGCGATCGAAGATGCCTGGGAGGCCGCGCAGCAGCCCGGCCCGGTTGACGTGTCGCTGCGCCTCGGCCTGCGCTTGGCGGCAACGCACGCGGTCAGGACCGCCGCTGAGGTGGCCCGCTCGATGTACGACCTCGGCGGTGGCACCGCGATCTACGAGGACTCGCCGCTGCAGCGGCGCTTCCGCGACGCCCACACCGCGACCGCGCACTTCCAGGTCAACCCGGCGATCTGGGAGCTCACCGGGCGTGTGCTGCTGGGGGTTCCGGCGCGAACAGAGCAGCTGTGAAGCCGGACAGGCTCGATCTCAGCCATCGCCTGCAGGCGGACTCGGTGGGCCGTGCCCTGAGCCTCGTCAGCGAGCGCTGGACGATGCTGATCCTGCGCGAAACGTTCTTCGGCGTGCGCCGCTACGGGGAGTTCGCGCGCAACCTGGGCGTCCCGCGGCCGACGCTGTCGCTGCGGCTGCGCAAGCTCGTCGATGCAGGCCTGCTGGAGCGGGTGCGGTACTCGACCGCGCCCGACCGCTACGAGTACCGGCTCACCCAGCCGGGGAGAAACCTGTTTCCCGCCGTGATCGCGTTGATGCGGTGGGGCGATCGGTATTTCGCCGGCCCCGACGGACCCCCGATCGTGCTGCGTCACGACAGCTGCGGAAGGCGCACCCACCCGCACGTCACGTGCGACGTGTGTGGCGAGGCGATCGATGCCCACAACGTCACCCCCGAACGCGGGCCGGGCTACCGCACCGCTCGGGCGCCAGCCTAGTCGAGCTCGACCAGCCCGCCGCCGCAGGCCTGCTCGTCGTCGGCGGCGGCGTCCTTGGTCGAGACACCCGTGCTCCGCGCGACGCGCGCGAGCAGATCATGGAGGGTCACGCGCTCGTCGGCGTCCAGCTCTGCGAAGAAAGCGTCCTCGATCTGCGTCGACGCGCGCTCCACTTCGCAGATCAGCTTGCTACCCCGCTTTGAGATCTCGACGAGGTGCCGGCGCCTGTCCTCCGGGTCGCGGCGTCGCAGAATCAGGCCGCTGCCTTCGAGGTCATTGAGCAGCACGACGAGGTTGCTCGCATCGATGTCAAGTGTCGCTCCCAGCGCCTGCTGACTCATCGCTCCCTCGTCGCGCAGCGTCAGCAGCGCATTCGTCTGCCTGGGCCTGAGCCCGGTCGGGGTGAGCGCCGAGCGGTACTGGCGCGTCACGGCGCGCCCGAGGCGGGCCAGCAGAAAGCCGGTGTGCTGCGCGAGTCCGTCATCGAGAGCTGCAGCCGGCTTGTCGGTGACGTCGGTCTTCATCGAAGGATCGTACCGCACCACGGGTGGTTGGTAAAGATCAATGATTGCTAGACTACTGCGACCCACGTCTTATCGACCGTCCATGGAACGAGGTTCTCTTGGCTGTCTCGGCGGTATCCATCTCCACCAAGGCGAGCTCGGCACGCGAGCCCGACGTCGGACGGATATCGATTCGCGCGCGCGTGCTGACGATGCTGCTGCTCGTCGCGATGACCGTCTCGCTCGTGGTCGCGCTCCCCGCGCTGCACGGCGTGGCGCGCGCGATCGCGCACGTCGACCCGCTCTGGCTGGCGCTCGCGGGCGCTTTGGAGCTTGCTTCGTGCGCGAGCTTCGTGGTCGTCTTCCGCTATTTCTTCGCGGCAGTTCCGGCGCCGGCGGCGCGCGAGCTCGCGTGGACGGAGATGGGCTCCGGCGCACTGTTGCCTGGCGGCGGCGTCGGCTCGCTCGCCGTGGGTGGCTGGCTGCTCCACCTCGCGGGGACGCCCACGCGTGAGATCGTTCGCAACTCGAGCAGCCTGTTCTTCTTCACCAGCGCCGTCAACGTCCTAGCGCTGATCGCGGGTGGATCACTGCTCGCGAGCGGCCTGTCCAACGGCAGCGACGAGCTCGTGCTGGCAGCCGCCCCGATCGTGCTCGGCGTCGGCGTGATCGCCGCGGCGATCACGATCGCGCGTTTGCGCCAGCGGCACCGGCCCGGGCTGGAGGCCTCGCACTGGATCGGAGTGCTCGCGAGCGGCATCGGCGAGGCGCAGCGCGCGGTCCGCCACCCGGGCCGGCGACTGCTCGGCGCGATCGGCTACCTCGGGTTCGACATCGCCGTGCTCTGGACGACGCTCAGCGCGGTGGGCTACTCCCCCCCGATCGCGGTCCTGCTGCTCGGCTACATCATCGGCTACCTCGCCAACCTGATCCCCGTTCCCGGCGGCGTTGGCGTCCTCGAGGGAGGCTTGGCCGGCACGCTGGTCCTGTACGGCGCGCCGGTCACTCAGGCCGCCGCAGGGGTGCTCATCTACCACGCCATCGCCTTCTGGATCCCCAGCCTCGGCGGCCTGGTCGCCTACCGACTGCTGCGCCGCGGGCTCGAAGCATCGCAACCGACGCGGGCGCGAGCTCCCTTGGCTGCGCAACTACCCGACCAACCATCAGAAAGCCATAACGATGCCCAGATCCGTCCCGACACTCCCCCCTCCCGGCGTACGCGCGAAGCGCCCCCCACGACCCGACCCACCCGAAGCGAGGCCGCAAGCACGTCACCTCGAAGGACAGGTGGTGCAGTGGCTGCGTACCCTGCGGGCGAACAGCGCACAGCATGATCGCAAGCCCCCGAGCCCACGCCCGCTGACGCCCTGAACGCACGTCAGCGGCGACCCCTCGTCGGCGCTGACGAAACCGGCGCCGAGGCCGCGAAGACGCTGCTGCGTCGCCTGCGCTGACTCACGGGCGCTCGAACGCTCGGCGCGAAGCGTCAACAGCCGCCCTCGTCTCGCAGCCGTCGAGATGGTCGTTGACGAGGCCCATCGACTGCATGAACGCGTACACGGTGGTCGGCCCGACGAACCGCCAGCCGCGGCGCTTGAGATCCTTCGCGAGCGCCGCGGACTCGGGTGTGAGCGCCAGCTGCGCGAGCCGTGCGCGGTCGAGCCTTCCTCGCCGTGGCCTCGGCTCGAAGCTCCAGATGTAGCGTGCGAGCGAGCCCTGCTCTTGGACGAGCTCGAGCGCACGCTGCGCGTTTTTGATGACCGCCTCGATCTTGCCGCGATGGCGCACGATGCCCGCGTCCGCGAGCAGGCGCTCGACGTCGCGCTCGTCGAAGCCCGCGACGCTCACGAGATCAAAGCCGGCAAAGGCCGCTCTGAAGGCGTCGCGCTTGCGCAGGATCGTCAGCCACGACAGGCCCGCCTGGAAGCCCTCGAGGCTCAGCTTCTCGAACAGCCGTACGTCGTCGGAGACCGGAAACCCCCATTCGGTGTCGTGATAGGCGAGGTACTCGGGAGTCGAGCCCGCCCACCAGCAGCGTGTGACCCCGTCGTCGCCCTTCGACAAGCCGTCGACGGGCGTCTCGCTCACAGCTCGCGCCCGCGTGGGTCATTGGCTTCGAGCGGCCAGTGACGCACCACGCCGGGGCGCCAGTTGCCGTCCTCCTCGCGCGTCACGATGAAGCGGCTGATCGTCAGCTGACCGCCCTCGTGGTCACCGTAGAGCAGATCGACGGTCAGGATTCCCGCGTCGCGGTAGGCCTCGTCGAGACCGTCTCGGAACGGATCGTCGGGCTCGCGGATCGCCCCCTGCCAGAAGCCGGTGTCGCCCGCGGGCACATACAGGTCGCGTGTCTGGGGGCGATGCTCGGCGGGGGCGGCATGTGATGCGTTCAGATCCGGGCGTTGGGCCTGAAGGCGCCAGGCTTGAAGCACCGCGAGGCCGTTGCCGACGTTGCGAAGCGGGATCACCAGGTAGTAGTTCCCGTCGTCGTGCTCGACGGCCGCCATACCGCCTTCGACGCTCACCATCCGCCCCTCGCCGAAGCGCACCACCTCCGGCGGATCCGTCACGCGCGCCGGCGCGAGCACCGGGCGCAGGCCGAGCAGCAGCGAGCGCTCGGCGATCGCCGTGGAGCGCTCGGCGATGCGCGTCGAGCGCTGCCCTGAGCGCACCGCCGAGAACGTGGCGAGGGCGAGCACGAGCGTGCCTGCTGCCGTCGCCAACGAGGCGATCGTGGGCCAGTCGACGGCGAGCGGCGGCATCGCCTACCAGCTGGTCAACACCGGCGCCAGCGCCCGCCACTGCTCGGCGGGCAGCTCGAAGGCGTCCGTGCCGAGCGCCTGGATCATCACGTGATCCGCGCCTGCCTCGTGGTGCTCGCGTATGCGCGCGGCGATCGTGTCCGCGTCACCCCACGCGACCATCGCCTCCTTCAGGCGCTCCGATCCACCGCGAACGAAGTCTGCCTTGCCAAAGCCCTGCGTTTCCCATGAGCCGCGATAGTTGGGCAGCCCCGTGTAGATCTCCAGATGCCAGTGCGCACGCCTCAGGAACTCGTCGCGGTCGGTGGTTAGAGCGACGGCCTGCTCGACGCACAGGATCGGCTCAGGGCCGAGGATCTCGCGAGCCCGGCGCGTGTGCTCGGGGGTCACGAGGTAAGGGTGCGCGCCGTCGGCGAGCGTTGCCGAGAGCTCGAGCATCTTCGGACGCAGGGCGGCGAGGACGCGCGGCGGGGCGGTTGCGGGCCCTGCAGCGAAGAACGGCGCCGCGTCGAGCGCTTCGAGGTAGTCGCGCATCGTGCTCAGCGGCCTGCCGTAGCTGTGGCCGCGCATCCGCTGGACGAGCGGCTCATGGGAGATGCCCCAACCGACGACCAGGCGGCCCGGATAGGCGCCGTGCAACGTGCGACCAGCGGCGTTGCCGGTGACGGCGTCGCGACCGTAGAGGTTGGCGATGCCCGTAGCGACGACCAGGCCTTCGCTCGCGGCGAGCAGCACGCCGGCGTTCGTGAACGCCTCCCGCCCGTAAGCCTCGCCGAACCACAGCGAGCCGTAGCCGAGCCGCTCGAGCTCGGCGGCGTATTCGCCTGCCTCCTGGGAGGACACGGTTTCAAGCGCTGTCGTCCACACGCCCACGCGGGAGGCGCGCAGCGTCTCGAGCGCGGTCTGGTCACGGGCCGGCGGCGAGCTCATCTGCGCCATCCAATCACGTCTGCGCCGGCGTCGCCGCGAGACCCGCGAGGCGCTCAGCGGCATACCCTGTCGTCATGGCGATCCGGTGGTTCGGGAAGCGCAGCGCCACGAGGGAGCCGGCGGTGGCGATCGCGGACCCGCGCTTCGACAGCTGGGAGACGGTCAGCACCTTCGAGGAGCAGACGACGGCGCTGGCGTGGCGCGATCAGCTGCGCGGCATGGGCATCGACGCCGCGTGTGCCGCCGACCATCCGCTCGACCAGTTTGGCCGTGGCGACATCTATCTCGTGGTCCCGCCCGAGCAGTGGTCGCGCGCGAACGAGATCATCGAGAACCTCGACTGACGCTATCCGAGCGCCGCCGCTGCATGACGGCCGGCGGCCCGGCCGCTGAACAGACAGCCGCCGAGGAAGGTCCCCTCGAGCGAGCGGTAGCCGTGCATCCCGCCACCGCCGAAGCCGGCGATCTCGCCGGCCGCGTACAGGCCCGGGATCACAACGCCGGCGCCGTTCAGCACGCGCGCGTCGAGGTCCGTCTGCAGCCCGCCGAGGGTCTTGCGAGTGAGGACCGACAGGCGCACCGCGATCAACGGTCCGGCCTTTGGATCGAGCAGGCGGTGCGGCGCCGCGGTACGGACGAAGCGGTCGGCGAGGTAGCTGCGCGAGCCGCGCAGCGCTGTCACCTGCAGATCCTTGCTGAACGCGTTGGCCATCTCGCGGTCGCGCGAGACCACTTCGCGCTCGACGCGCTCGAGCTCCAGTCGCGGCGTACCGCCCGTGATCCCGTTCATCGCCTCGACGAGGTCGCTGAGCCGTCGGGCCGTGGCGAAGTCCTCGCCGCGCTCGACGAAAGCCTGCACCGGGCCCGGGACGCCGCCGCGCACACGCTCGAGCAGATCTCGTATAGAGCGGTTGGTCAGGTCGGGGTTCTGCTCTGAGCCGGACAGCGCAAACTCGCGTTCGATGATCTTGCGCGTGCACACGAACCACGAATGGTCATAGCCGGTCTGTTGCAGGTGGGCGAGCGTGCCCAGCGTGTCAAAGCCCGGGAACAGCGGTACCGGCAGGCGCTCGCCGGTGGCGTCCAGCCACAGCGACGACGGCCCGGGCAGAATCCGGATTCCGTGCATCGCCCAGATCGGGGCCCAGTTGTGGATCCCCTCGACGTAGTGCCACATGCGGTCGCTGTTGATCACGTTGGCGCCCGCGCGCGCGGTGATGTCGAGCATGCGCCCATCGACGTGCGCCGGGACGCCGGAGATCATGTGTTGCGGCGGCGTGCCGAGGCGCGCCGGCCACGCCTTGCGTACGAGCTCGTGATTGCCGCCGATACCGCCGGCGGTGACGATCACCGTCTGCGCGTGCAACTCGAACGCGCCCAGCGCCGAGCGCGAGCTCGCGCACCCGCGTGCGACCGACGAGGGCTCGAGCACGGTGCCGCTGACGCCGTCGAGCGCACCGGCGCTCGTCGTCAGCTCGTCGACCTGGTGGCGGAAGCGAAACTCGAGACGCCCGGCTGCGGCTGCGGCTCGCACGCGCCGCTCGAACGGCTCGACGATGCCGGGACCCGTGCCCCACGTGATGTGAAAGCGCGGAACCGAGTTGCCGGGCCCCGTCGCGTCGTAGCCGCCGCGCTCGGCCCAGCCGACGATCGGGAACAAGCGGTGCCCCATCGCGTGCAGCCACGCGCGCTTCTCGCCGGCCGCGAAATCCACGTAGGCCTGCGCCCAGCGGCGCGGCCACTCGTCCTCGGGACGATCAAAGCCGGCCGTCCCGAGCCAGTCCTGCCACGCAAGCTCCTTCGAGTCCCGGATGCGCAGGCGACGCTGCTCGGGGCTGTCGATGAAGAACAGCCCGCCGAACGACCACCATGCCTGCCCGCCGAGCGACTGCTCGGGCTCCTGGTCGAGCAGGATCACCTTGCGACCGCCGTCAACCAGCTCGGCCGCCGCGGTCAGGCCTGCGAGGCCCGCGCCGACGACGATCGCGTCAGCGTCGTGTTGCAACGCCGGGTCCGGATGCGCGCGTGCCGTCGCCAGCGCGGTCGCGGGCGCGGTCGCGGTCGGGAGCGCATACGCCGTCGAGGACGATCTCGAGATGGCGCCGCCAGTCGGCGCTGCCCGGTTTGAAGTACATCGTCGAGGTGATTCCGCACATCAGCATGCCGAAGTCGGCGAAGGTGAAGTCGGGGCGGATCACGCCGGCGTCGGCCGCGCGGGCGATGATCCGGCCGACGGCCGCATCGAGCGCCGCCTTCTCCTGCTCGATTCCCTCCCACTCGAGCTCATCCGAGCCCATCATCGCGAGCTGAAAGCCCGCGTCGCCCTCGACCGCCTGGGCGGATCCGCGGATCACGCTCTCGAGCGCCGCCAGCGGATCGTCGATGTTCTCGGCCAGCTCGGCGATCTCCGCGAACTCGCGGAAACGGTCGCGCACCATCGCCGTCAGCAGCGCGGCCTTGGTCGGGAAGTGCCGGTAGACGGTGCCGATCCCTACGCCTGCGTGCGCGGCGATCTCGTCCATCTGCGCCTGCGGCCCGAGGCGCGCGAACAGCTCGCGCCCCGAGGACATGATCCGCTCGCGGTTACGTCGCGCGTCGGCTCGAAGTGTTCGCTGATCTATGGACATGACTTGACAAACGGAATCCTAGCTCCGTATGCTGCTATAAGCAAGAGGAACCGTAGCTCCGCTTCCGAATCACGTCGTGCTTGCTTCGCCCGATTTCGCGCACCAACGACGAGAGGACCGGCATGACCACCACCAAGACTGAATCCCGCGGTGACAGCGTTGACTGCGTCGCCTGGACGCCGGTCGGCGCCCGACCTGAACACCGAGCGCGGCAAGAACCTGGCGCTGATGCTGCTCGCGATGACGCAGTTCGTGATCGTGATCGACGCGTCGATCGTCAACGTCGCGCTGCCGTCGATCGGCGCTCACCTGCACTTCTCGCGCGACGACCTCTCGTGGGTGGTCAACGCCTACACGCTCACGTTTGGCGGATTCCTGCTGCTGGGCGGACGGCTCGCCGACCTGCTCGGGCGCAGGCGCATGTTCATGATCGGCCTCGTCCTCTTCTCGCTAGCATCGCTCGCGGGCGGCCTCGCCCAGTCCGAGACTTGGCTGATCGCCGCGCGGGCCGTCCAGGGTCTCGGCGCGGCGAGTCGTCTCGCCGGCGGCACTGTCGATCATCACGACGACGTTCGCCGAAGGCGCCGAGCGCAACCGCGCGCTGGGTATCTGGGGCGCCGTCGCCGGCGCCGGCGGCGCCGCCGGCGTGCTGCTGGGAGGCATCCTCACCAGCGGCCTGAGCTGGCGCTGGGTGCTGTTCGTGAACGTCCCGATCGGCCTGATCGCCGCTGCGCTCGCGCCGCGGCTGCTGCTCGAGAGCCGCTCTGAGGACGGCACCGAAGGGTTCGACATCCCTGGTGCGGTGACGGTCACGGCGGGCCTCGCGCTGCTCGTCTACGCGGTCGTCGACGCGGTCAACGTCGGCTGGGGCTCGACGGGCACGCTGCTTCGGCTCGCGGGCTCGGCCGTGCTGCTCGCGGCGTTCGTTGTGATCGAGCGGCGCCAGCGCCACCCGCTGCTGCCGTTCTCGATCTTCCGCCTGCGCACGCTGCGCGGGGCGGACATCGTCGGCCTGCTGGTCGGCATGTCGCTGTTCTCGATGTTCTTCTTCATCTCGCTCTACCTCCAGGACGTGCTGCACTTCTCGCCGATCAAGGCCGGGCTGTCCTACCTGCCGCTCGCTTTCGGCATCATCATCTCGGCCGGGGTGGCATCGCAGCTCGTGACCCGCGTCGGCTTCAAGCCGGTGCTGATCGCAGGCCTGCTGCTGATCGCCGGCGGCCTCGTGTGGTTCTCGCGCGTCCCCGCCCCTGGGGGCTCGTTCGGCGCCGACGTGCTCGGCCCCTCGCTGCTCGCCGCGTTCGGCCTCGGGTTCTCCTTCGTCCCCGTCACGATCGCCGCGGTGACGGGCACCAAGCCGCACGAGGCGGGGCTGGCATCGGGGCTGATCAACACCTCCCAGCAGGTCGGTGGCGCGCTCGGGCTGGCGATCCTCGCGACCGTCGCCAACAGCCGCACCCAGAGCCTGTTGAGCCACGGCGTCCACAACCAGTCGGTCGCTCTCACGAAAGGCTTCGACCGCGCCTTCCTCGTAGGCGCGGGCTTCGCGCTCGTCGGCGCGATCCTGACCGCCGTCCTGATCTCGTCGCGTGACAGCCGCGAGCAGGCCGAAGCGGCGCGCCGGGGCGAGCTGGACGCCGTCGCCGTCTGAGCGGCGGGCGGCGCCGTGATCATCTCGCGGCGGTCACGGCCTGCAGCTCGTCGAGCGAGTCGCGCATGAGCTCTCGGAGACCCTGCCGGTTGGCCGCCTCGACCCAGCGTTCGAGCGCGATCTTGAACACGGCGATCCCCGCCTCGGCAGTCAGGCTCGCGGCTGGATCGCCGACGCCGCGCCGGCGCAGCACGTCGGCGATCGCCGCGGCGAGCGATGCGAGCTTGATCAGCTCGCGCTCTTGCAGCTCGGCGTTCCCAGCAATGATGCTCTGGCGCCGCACGGCGAACCCCCGACGCTCCTGTAGCAGGGCACCGGCGGCGTCGAGGCCGGCGGCAACCGCGTCGATCGGAGCGGGCGAGTCGGGTGCGTCGGCGACCGCTTTGACGAGCAGCTCCTGCAGGCCGCCCGCGCCTCCGAACAGCACCTCGCGCTTGTCGGCGAAGTGCCGGAAGAACGTGCGCTCCGTCAGCCCCGCGCGCTCGGCGATCTCGGCCACCGTGGTCTGCTCGAACCCGCGCTCGCTGTAGAGCTCGAGGGCCGCCTGCTCGAGCCGGCCGCGCGCGTTTGGCTGCCATCGCGTCACACACCGATCCTACTTGATGTCAGTTACTGACATCTCTGCTAGGGTGATGACAGTAACTGACATTGGGCTGGCCCGGGCGTAACCTGCGCCCGAGGACAGTCGGCAACCTGGAGGTTTCTCATGCGTGTATTCGTCACAGGCGCAAGCGGCTGGATCGGCTCCGCCGTCGTCCCTGAGCTCATCGACGCGGGCCATCAGGTCGTCGGGCTCGCACGCTCGGACGCCTCCGCGGCAGCGCTCGCCGCCACCGGCGCCGACGTGCAGCGCGGCAGCCTCGACGATGTCCAGCTTTGGCGACGGCCCGCGGACTCGGTGGGAAACCGCCGAGCTGGTGCTGTCGCTGGCTTCGCGCGGAGTCCGTTCGTCGGTGGTCCGCCTGCCGCCGACCAATCATGGCGACGGAGACAACGGCTTCATGGCGACGCTCGTCGCCATGGCCCGCGAAAAGGGCGTCTCCGGGTACATCGGCGACGGCGCCAACCTTTGGCCCGCCGTCCACCGTCTCGACTCAGCGCATCTCTTCCGCCTGGCGCTCGAGCAGGCGCCGGCGGCATCGACGCTGCATGCGGTCGCCGAGGAGGGCGTGCCGATCCGCGACGTCGCCGACGTGATCGCGCGCCATCTCGAGGTGCCCGCGGTGGCCGTGTCGCCCGAGGACGCAGGCGAGCACTTCACCTGGCTGGCGCACTTCCTCGGAGCGGACAGCCCGGCCTCGAGTGAGCTGACGCGTGAGCTCCTGGCGTGGAGCCCCACGCAACCCGGTCTGATCGCGGATCTCGACGAAGGCCACTACTTCCGCGACCCACCTGCGTGACCCGCATGACCGGCCGCGCCGGGCGGCGGACCAGGTGCGCTGCGCTAGCGAATACCGGCCCTGAGCATCGCCCACTCGAGGTCGAACGCGTCGTGTTCCTCACCGGTGGCATTCGGGTGCATTGGTACACCGGTGAGCGAACCGATCAGCGGTTCGATCCAGCGCACGCCGACCGGTTCGCAGGCGTTGTGACCAGTGCTTGGCCCGAACGTGTTGACGAAGGTGTCGTCGTGGGCGAGGGCCGAGCGCTGCAGCAACGTGTTGCCGCGAGCGGTGACCGCGTCGCGGAACCAGCGCAGATCGCCGGTCGTCCACGGAATCGCCGCCGGGCAGTAGCCGTTCTCAGGGGTGATCTCGGGATAGCCGACGATGAACACCTTGGCTTTCGGCGAGAGCGCGTGGATTTCTTCGAGTGCTTTTTCGCGCGGCGCCAGATCCGCTTCGAAGGTCTTGTTCACGAATGACGCGAACCGCCTCTCGCACGGCGCCCCGATGTTCGGCCGGCCGGCATCGGTCACCGTGCAACCGAGGACCAGGCTGAGGAACAGGTTGTTGTCGTTTCCGCCCATCCCGATCGAGATGACTTCCGTCGAGGCCGACAGCGCATCGAACTGTGGCGGCTGGCTCGGGTACTGCGCGACGGTGAAGTTTTCGGTCTTGGCGCCTCCGCAGCTGACGTCGGTGAGCGACAGGTTCAGCGCCGCAGCCGTGAGGTGCGGGTAGTTCAACGTCGACTGGCCGCACTCCGGCGGCGCGGTCGGCGCGAGCGGCATCACACCGAAGGCGGACGTGTAGGAGTCCCCGAGCGCGGAGTAGGAGACGTGCGTGGCGCTCGCTGCCACGGGCAGGGACAGCCCCAGCGCGACGCTCGCCACGACGGCCAGAGCACTCCGGCGTCGAGCGCGGCGGGCTCGTCGGGCGCCGCGTGTGCGACTGCGCTGCTCGTGGATGGATTCCACCTCGTCCCCTCCCGGTTCCTGTACCCGCACGGTCGGCGCGCCGATGCCGGCGGCGCCGCCAACGGCTGGCGATTGTAGTGCCGTTGGTTCCCTCATCGCCTGGCGTCGAAACACGGATCGCCGCGAGTCAGCTGCGAGTGCGCGTTGTGGATGTTGGCCGATACGTAGACTCCCGCGACGTGGCGGAGCAGGTTCCTGCGGTGGGCGACGTGCTCGACACGATCGAGCGCTGCGACTGGCGGCGCCTGGCGAGGTTGCTGCACCCCGAGATCCACTGGACGACGGCCGCCGAAGAGGATCTGCACGGCGCGCCCGCGGTGATCGCGCGGCTCTCGCGCGACCCGCCGCCGGCACCGCCCTCGTTCCACGAGGTTCGCGACGGGCTGATGTATCGCTGGATCGACTGTCCCGGCTGACGGCGCGTATCCCGTCGAGGTCAGCCGGCGGTGCTCTTGAGTGCGGATGGAGTCGCCTCGCTGGGGCGGGCGAGGATCGCGAGCAGGTCGCCGACCCTTTGGTTGCGGGCAAGCGCGTCTGGGAGCGGGCGGTCCGTGTGGATCAGATAGGCGTTGCGTCGACCGGTGCGCTTGCGGGTGATGTAGCCCGCGTCGGCGAGCTCGGCGACGATGCGGTGCGCGGCTCGTTCGGTGATCCCGACGCGCTCGCTGATGTCGCGCAGGCGGACCCCGGGCTCGTCGGCTATGCACACAAGCACTTGGGCGTGGTTGGTCAGGAATGCCCAGCGGGGTGCCGACGACTCGACCATAAAAATAGACTAGCAACTCTAGATTTAGCTTTCATGTTATGGTGGTCGTGTAGCGACGTGCTCATCCAGCGAGCCGCGCGCACCCATCGAAACGAGGCTCCTCGTGTCAAGCTCAGTTCTGCCGCAACCGTCTGCGGCGCCTACCGGCAACGGCGCGACGCGTTCCGACACGGCGGCCCCAGCCGCCGCTACGAGTAGGCATGAGCCACGCGACCCCGCGCGCGTTCCACGAAGCCCACAGCTGGCGAAGCTGACCAGCCTCACCTCGATCGCGATGGTCGCCGCGGCCGGAATGGCCGGCCAGCAGGTGCTCACCGGCAAGCAGGCAAAGCTCTACGCCCAGAAGCAGATCGGCGTCGACCTGACAAAGGTCGCCGGCGGCAAGACCTACTCGCAGGTCAGCACTGAATGGATCGCCGGCGGCATGAAGAGCACGAAGCTCGCTGGCGAGCGCACCACGCTGTTCATGGGCGAGACCCTGAACGGCCTGCTGGTGGGCGCCTGGGGCTGGTCGGTCATAGGCAGCATCGCGACCCTGGCCGGATTCATCCTGATCCTGCTCGGAGCTGCCCTCTTCTTGCTGCCACTCGCTAACTGGCAGCTCAACCTCAGGGGTCGCGAGTCTATGGCCGCCGGCGCGTGAGATCTCGGCGCCACCGAAAGGAGAAAGATGACACAGACGGCAACAGATGAAACAGCAGCCTTGGTCAGACGCTTGGCGCGTCCTCATGCCTCCGGGGGAATGGTGATCGAGCGCTCCGTGATCCTCGCCGAGGGCGCCAGCTCGGCCGCGATCCTGCGCTGGATCTCCGAGCACGATGGCATCGCGGACTCGACAGCGCCGTGCGCGCGCAGCCACGGGCTGCACGGCTCGCAGGCCCGCACCCCACTCCAGGACGCACCGGCACGACGATTCGTGCTGCCGGCAAGCGCGTTCGTGAGCGCGCCAGGCAGTTGAGCGGACATTGATGCCCGGAGCGCGCCAAGCCTTCGGCGGGCGCAGGCCTAGAATGGAAGACCAGCACGCCACCACCGAAAGCGAGGCTTCGAGCATGAACGATCAGCCAAACGCAGAGTGGAATGTGGCCGAGTGGCACGGCAAGGTACTGGTCGACAGCGCTGGCGAAAAGATCGGCAAGCTGCAGGATGTCTACGTCGACATCGAGACCGACGAGCCGCAGTTTGCGACTGTCAAGGAAGGCTTCATCGGGCGCCACCTGACCTTCGTTCCGCTCGGCGGGATCACGGTCGGCCCGGATGAGCTGCAGGTCGCGGTCACCAAGGAGCAGGTCGAGTCCGCGCCGAACATCGAGCAGCACGGCGAGGAGCTCTCCCAAGCCGACGAGTCGGCTCTCTACCACCACTTCGAGCTCAACTACACCCCCCCTGACACCGAGAGTGGACGCCGGCTCGCTCGCCGCTGACCGTCAGGACCGCGACAAGAACGTCGCTACCGAAGCGGCGTGGCGCTGAAGCTGAACAAATCGCGCACCGCTTCACGGACCAGCTCCTGCCGAATGGAGCGTACGTCACAAAGTTCGGTAGCGCTGGTACCGGTCCGGAAGGCTTCAAACATCCGGCTGGACTATCGGTCGACGCAAGCGGTGATCTCTACATCGCCGACTCGGCGAACAACCGAGTGGAGGTGTGGTCTTATCCGGAATGGCACGACGAGCCCACGCCGAACGGCCCCGCAAGTGGGGACGAAAAGACGAGAATGAAGAACCGGAAAGCGTCTTGTATCGAACCTCGTGTGCGACCTGGAGCGTCTGCGGGGCAGTCGGTGTGACCGGCCCCCGTTTGGTGGTCCAGATGCTATGAGAGTGTTGGTGTGGGTTGCTTGTGGTTGGTCGTCCATTTCTCGGCGTATTCGTCGGGCGGGTGCCCGTCGAGCGCTGAGTGTGGCCTGGTCGTGTTGTACTCGATTCTCCATTGCTCGGTCAGGATCTGTGCTTCGGTGAGCGTGGTGAACTCCTCGACGTTCCAGTGCTCGTCGCGCATCCGTGAGTTGAACGACTCGACGTAGGGGTTCTGCCACGGCGAGCCCGGATCGATGTAGATCGTGCCCGCCGTGTTGAAGCGGCACCAGTCTTTCAGCGCCGCGGCGATCATCTCCGGCCCGTTGTCCATCCGCAAGAACTCAGGGGCTCCGTGCTCGGCCTGGAGGCGGTCAAGGACGATGAGCACGCCGTCAGCGTCGCAGGAGCCCGCGACATCGGTAGCGAGCGCTTGGCGGGTGAACTCGTCGACGATGTTCAGGCTCTTGAGCTGGCGGGCATCGTTGGTCGCGTCGAACTGGAAGTCGATCGCCCACACCTCCCCAGGATGCACAGCCCGCCGGCGAGCACCATCAGGGTCAGTGCTCACCCCGCGGCGGCGCTTGCGTGCCTTCTGGGGCACTCTCAGCCCCTCCTCGCGCCACAAGCGTTGGACCCGCTTGCGGTTCACCGCATGACCATCCCGGCGTAGCTGCACGGCCGCGCGGCGGTACCCCCAGCGAGCATGCTCCCGGGCGATCACGCGCAGCCTTGCACGCAGGTGCTCCTCCACCGGCCGCGGTGCCGGCGGCTCAAGCCGCTGGGTGGAGCGGTGCTGGCCAACCAGCCCGCACGCCCGTCTCTCTGAAAGCCCGAAACGCTGCATGCACATCGCCACCGCGCGACGGCGGCGCTGCGGGCTCAGAAGTTTCCCCCGCTGATCTCCTTCAGCGCCTGGATATCGAGCGCCTGCTCAGCAACGACCTGCTTCAGCCGCCCGTTCTCGCGCTCGAGCTCCCGCAGGCGCTTGGCGCCTACGGCCTTCATCCCGCCGTACTGGTTGCGCCAGCGATGCAACATCGGCTCGGACACCTCCAGGTAACGCAGCACCTCAGCGATGTCCTTGCCCTCTCCCAGCAGCCGATCCGCCTCACGCAGCTTACAGACGATCTGCTCCGGGGTATGACGACGACGCTTCATACGAGTCTCCTTCCACCCACGATAGGGCGATCAGACTCTCAAAGCACCCGGACCACTACACGGGGGTCACGCCAGGTGAGTACGCGCCGGAAGAAAACAAAGGGTCCTCGACACCACTTGCTGAGGGACGCAGGAACAGGAATGAATGGTCTGTCCAGCCGGTGCCCCTTCCGTCTGGCAAGGTCGGCGAACTCAATGACGTGTCCTGTGTATCGTCAGGCATTTGCGTCGGCGTTGGTGGCTACGGCAGCTAAGGCGTAGCTTCTAAATAATTGTCGGGAGGTTGGAGGTTTGGGGCGGGTCGTGGCGTAGTTGTGGACCATGCTGGGAGTGGTGGTCGATGAGTCAGCGATCCGCAAGCGGTGGTTGGTTGTCGAGGGCGTGCTGGATGAGCGCGGGCGGCGTCTGTGGGCGGCGGCTGAGGCGAGTACCCACGGTCGTGGTGGCATCGCGGCCGTTGTGCGAGCGACGGGGCTTTCGGAAGCGACGGTGCGGCGGGGGCTTGCCGAGGTCGAGTCGGGTGATCAGCCTCCCGCGGGCAGGGTTCGCCGGCCGGGCGGCGGACGCAAGCGGATTACAGAGCGCGAACCGGGACTCGAGCAAGCCCTTCTGTCGCTGCTTGACGGGGTCACCGCTGGCGATCCGATGTCTCCGCTGTTGTGGACGACGCTGACGCCCGAGCATCTCGCCGAGAAGTTGTGCGGCCAGGGGTTCACGGTCCATGCGAGCACTGTGCGCAGGATGCTCAAGGCGATGGGATTCACGCTGCAGGCCAACCGCAAGAGCCAGGAGGGAGCTGATCACCCCGACCGCGACGCACAGTTTCGACACATCGCAGCGGTCACGGGCGCGGCGCTTGCGGCGAGCGAACCGGTGATCAGCGTGGACACCAAGAAGAAGGAGCTGATCGGCAACTACAAGAACGCCGGCAAGGAGTTGCGTTCAAGTGGCCGCCCGATTCTCGTCAACACGCACGACTTCCCAGACCAAGAGCAGGGTAAGGCCGTCCCCTACGGTGTCTATGACATCGCCCGCGACGAGGGCTACGTGAGCGTCGGTGTCTCCGGCGACACGGCGCAGTTCTCGGCGGCGAGCATCCGGGCGTGGTGGAAGCACCTCGGCAAAAAGCGCTACCCGAACGCCAGGGCACTGACGATCACCGCCGACGCGGGCGGCTCCAACAGCTACCGCACCCGTCTGTGGAAGACCGAGCTTCAGCATCTGGCCGACCAAACGGGCCTGCGCCTGCACGTGATGCACTACCCGCCCGGCACGAGCAAGTGGAACAAGATCGAGCACCGCCTGTTTAGCTACATCTCGATCAACTGGCGCGCAAAGCCACTGGTCAGCCGCCAGGTCGTGATCGACCTGATCGCCGCCACGACAACAAGCACCGGCCTGAAGGTATACGCCCGCCTCGATGAGAACAACTACCCCACCAAACTCAAAGTCACCGACCAACAACTCGCCGCCGTGCAACTCGAAGGCGACCACTTCCATCCAGAGTGGAACTACACCATCACCCCATCACTTGAAAAGAAGTGACGCCTAAAGGCGAATATGTCGCTCGGTTTGGGACGAGTGGCAGTGGCAACGGGCAGCTCATAGAAGCGCAGGGCATCGCGCTCGACAAAGAAGTCAACGTGTGGATAGCCGACGCGGGCAACAACCGGGTGCAGAAGTTCAAGCCGAATCCAGCTGGCGCCCATGCCGCACAGACGATCTACTACAGCGCCGGCACGAGCTCGGTCTACCCGGCGTGCGACAAACACCCAGAATGGGCGGGCCTGCCTTGCCGGTCTCAGCCGGCGCTGCAGCCCGCAAAAGGCGATCCGTTGCCGGTTGCGACGGACACCTACAACATGTGGGACGAGCCGGAAACGGTCGAAGAAGCATTCGGATCCACGACACGCACAAAGAAACTGACGTACGACACGGCGGGCCGCGTCTCGACAAGCGAAGAGAGCGCTCCTGGCGGCTCCGACACGGCGGTGCCGAAGGTCACCGACGAATACAGCTCCGAAACGGGCGCGATGGTCAAGCAGAGCACCACTGTCGGCGAAACGACCAAGTCGATCAAAAGCGCCTACAACACGCTCGGCCATCCGACCGAATACACCGACGCCGACGGCAACACGACGCAGTACGTCTACTCCGGCCCGTCGAACGACGGCCAGATCGAAGAAGTGAGCTACGGCGCCAAAAAGGGCTCGCAGATGTATTCGTATGACCCGACGACTAAGGCGCTGACGAAACTGCTGGACGTGGGTCCCGGAGGCGGTGCCGGCGCCGGAACGTTCAAAGCCGCCTACGACGGCGAAGGCAATATGACCAGCGAGACCTACCCCAACGGGATGACGGCCAAGTACACGCTCAACTCGGTCGGCGAAGCAACCGGCATCGAATACGAAAAGACAACGTACTGCACCGAACAATGCGTATGGTTCAGCGAAACGGTCGTCCCGTCGGTCCACGGCGAAGCCATGTTACGAACGAGCACGCTGGCCAAGGAAGAATACACCTACGACCCCGCCGGGCGCCTGACGCAGGTCAACGAAACACCTGCGGGCAAAGGCTGCAAAACGAGGATCTACGCCTACAACGAAGACTCTGACCGAACCAGCGAGACCACGAGCGAATCCGCGACCGAAACGTGCGCGACGTCCGGCGGCACCGAAGAAAAACACGCCTACGACGAAGCCGATCGCCTGGCCGACACCGGCGTGGAATACGAAGCGTTCGGCAACCAGACGAAAATCCCGGCAGCCGACGCCGGCGAACACGAAATCACCGCGAGCTTCTACGTCGACAACCAGATCGCAACCCAAAAACAGAACGGTGAGACGACCAACTACACCTACGACCCGGCCGGTCGGACTGAAAAGACCGTCTCCGAAGGGACCACCAAAGCGACCGTGATCAACCACTACCCCGGCCCCGGCGAAGCGATCTCGTGGGCCTGCGAAGAAGTGGCCAAAGAATGCGAAGAAGGCAAAGGCACGAAATGGACGCGCAACATCCCCGGCATCGACGGCTCTCTCGGCGCTGTTGAAAAAAGCGGTCAAGCGGCGGTGCTGCAGCTCCACGACCTCGAGGGCAATGTCGTCGCTACCGCCGCGGTCAGCGAAACCGAAACCAAACTGCTGACGACCTACAACCCGACCGAGTTCGGCGTACCTGTCAACGGCACACCGCCGACCAAATTCTCATGGCTCGGCGCCAGCGGCTATACGCCAGAACAATCCGCCGGTGCCGCCAACCCCGGCGGAGGCAGCTACGTCCCGCAACTCGGCCGGCCACTGCAGACCGAGCCCGTCATCCCACCCGGAGCCTTCCCTAACGGCTCATACAACGGCGCTCCATACACGACCACGCTCGAACCGTGGGTCAGCCAGTCAATCGGCAACTGGGGCGCCGGGGGGACGGGACGAGAAGCGGCACGGCAGGCAGCCGCTAAGAAACTGCAAGAAGAGGAAGAAGAACGATACAGGGCAGACCACTCCATGCCGGTGGGAGAAACCCCTGAACCGGGAGAAGGCGGGGCGGAAGGGCCAGTAGGAACAGACCCGCCGCATGTTCTTTACCTTTTCACTCCAGCCGAAGCGATCGCGGATGGCGAAGCCTTGTGCAATTGCTCGGTCGTCAGAAGTGCTGGTGTCGTGATCGAAGCTATTGCAAACAAAATCGGTGTCGAAGGGGTTGGCGAAGCATTCGAAGAAGTCATGGAGAGCGGTGCGGCCGAAGGGTTTGGGAAAGAATTGTTGGACTGCGGCCGATATCTCAGCAGCAACAGCAAGAACCGCTGTGCCCTCGAAATCGATACGTGGGAATTCCTTGGTATCGATACACCCTTCCCTACGAGCATTCATATTGGGATCTGCTTCTTCTACAAGAAGAGCTTTGAAGGGAAAAAGCGGGGTCTGAACTGTTCGGGCGGCGAGCACTACAATTCGTGGTAGCGGTGTATGATGATCCGATGAGAGTCGGAGCTATCGTGATATGTATCCTTCTCGCGATGGGTGTGGGTGGAGCGTATGCCGCCCAGACCCAACGGAGCAGCGGACACACTCCAAGCCGCATCGATGATGAAGCAGCGAGAGCGTATCTAACAGCCGCACGCGCCTCGTTCATCGAAATCAAAAGGAACATGCCCTTGGTCACCATAGCGGTCAATCAGCTCGTGCATAACACCGAACGCCACTGCCCAGCAGTGGCCGCTCGTGCCCCGCGCAACCCTACGCGCTGGCCTGTCGAACTCGGTATCACCGAGGCAATGCTGGTCGCGGCCACCCATGCCGACGCACGCGTTGCCGCGAGACTGCGCCATAGGCTAAGGGCTCTTGACTTGATTAGTGCAGGAGCTGGGTGGTGGGTGTTGAATAGGGTGGTGTGATTGATGAGGCGGCGATCGCGGAGCGCTATCGGTTGTTGAGCGGCAAAGAGGTGCTCAATGAGCGTGGCCGGCGGTTGTGGGCGGCGGCGGAGGCTCGCTCGCATGGTTTTGGGGGTATCTCGGCGGTCGCGCGGGCGACCGGGCTGCATGAAAACACGATTCGTCGTGGTGTGCGCGAGCTTGAATCGAGCGAGACGTTGCAGGAGGGCCGTGTGCGTCGGCCTGGCGCGGGGAACAAGCCGATCTCCGAGACCCATCCGAAGATCGAAGAGGAGCTCGAGCGGCTGGTTGCCCCGGAGACGCGTGGTGATCCGGAGTCGCCGTTGCGGTGGACCTCCAAGAGCGCAGCCAAGCTCGCTCGTGCGTTGGCCGGCCGGGGCTATGCAGTCTCAGACCGCACGGTCTTGCGTCTTTTGAAGCGCATGGGTTACAGCCTGCAGGCCAACCGTAAGACCAGGGAGGGAGCCGATCATCCCGACCGCGACGCCCAGTTCCAGCACATCAACGACACGGTCCAGCGAGCGATCAAGCGTGGTCAGCCGGTGATCAGTGTGGATACCAAGAAGCGTGAGCTGGTCGGGGATTTCAAGGCGGTCGGCCGTGAGCTTGAGCCCAAGGGCAAGCCCGTTGAGGTGCGTACGCACGACTTCAAGGACAAGGATCTCGGACACGCGATCCCCTATGGGATCTATGACCTGCTCAACGACGAGGGCTGGGTCAACGTCGGTATCGACCGTGACACAGCGCAGTTCGCCGCGGCGAGCATCCGCGGCTGGTGGGAAACCCTCGGCAAACAGCGCTTCCCCGACGCCAAAGAGCTCACGATCACGGCCGACGCGGGCGGCTCCAACAGCTACCGCACCCGGCTGTGGAAGGTCGAGCTGCAGAAGCTCGCCGACGCCACCGGGCTCAAGGTCACCGTCTGCCATTTCCCGCCAGGCACGAGCAAGTGGAACAAAATCGAGCACCGCTTGTTCAGCGTCATCTCGACCAACTGGCGCGGCAAGCCGCTGATCAGCCACGAGGTCATCATCAACCTGATCGCCGCCACAACGACCAGCACCGGGCTGAAAGTCTACGCCCAGCTCGACGACCGACCCTACCCAAAGGAAATCGAAGTCACCGACCAAGAACTCGCCGCCGTCAACATCACACGCCACCCCTTCCACGGCGAATGGAACTACACCATCACTCCTTCAACTACCGAGTCGTGAACCCTAAGTCGTCTACGATGGACTACTCCACATTTTGACTCACCTCGTCCAACAGGAAATCCTTGCAGACAGCGTCTTGGCTCATCGTAAGCTATCCGAGCTGTGTAGCGATCTGCGGGAATGGGCTCTCAGTCGGTTCCAGCGGGTTCCCCCGAAACTGCAGCAATTTAGCCATGAAGTCCAGCCGTACTCAGATGGGAGCAGTTTGCTGAGCGCATTGAGCAAGTACGAGAGCAGGACCGATAGACGCGAGGCCGAACAACTCGGTCGCGCTGTCGCGAGGGAACTGAGGGTCCGCGTCCTGAGCGCGCGCAGGCGCTTGTTCGACGCGGTTGGCCTGCGCCATGGTACTTCTGCCGTGGTGGTACCGACGCTCGGTCGTACCGTATTTGATCGTTTGAGAAGGAAATCGTGAAGCCTGAGCATCCCGCGTTTGAGCAGATGCGCCTTGCTGTTGAGGCACTTGCTACTGGCCCGGGATCTATTCACGCTCGGCTACAAGCGGCGGCGCCACTCTTCGGCGTAGCGTTCAAGAGCGAGCCGCGGACCCCCGCGGAGTGGCGTTTGAAAATGCGCATCGGAGCGGGCCTCGTCGAAGGCGGGGACGATGACGATGAGGCTGATGACGAGAACGAGGACGATGCCTCTGATGCCGAGGTCGCCGAATCCATCGCCTTGCTTGATGAGTCGCGCGCGGTCGAGATCGCGGCCGACATGTTTCGTCTGTACGAAATACTGGCTGGTCTTCGCACCGATGACGACTACGGGCAATGAGAGTGACCTTGATCCTGCTTTCAAAGTCCCGAAAGCTGGCATATTTTCGGCCCATGATTGGCGGATCGCGAAGATTGCCCGCGCTCGTTGTCATTGCGGCCTCGCTCCCCTTTGCCCCGAGCGCCTTGGCCGCCGCCGAACCAGGTCAGATCGCGGGTACGGTGACGAACACGGCGACGCAGGAAGCGGTCGCTGGTCTCGAAGTGTGTGCGATAGCCGTGAGCAACGGCGAGGCTCGGTGCGGGACGACTGACTCCAGTGGCGAATATGACGTGATTGGTCTCCCGTCCGGCGGTTACAGGGTCGAGTTCGGGATGGAATACACGCACAGGTTCAACTACGTTCCTCAGTTCTATGACGACAAGGGCTCCTCGTCCGAAGCCCAGACGGTGTCGGTGCTTGAGGGAAGCGTCACGTCTGGGATCGATGCGCAGATGCGGGAAGGCGGGCGTATCGCAGGTACGGTGAGCGTGCCGGGCGGCGGCCTCGACTACTCGATCGGAGATGTCGACGTATGTGCATTTACGCTGACCGGCGAATCCAGCGGGTGCGGCAACCCCAAGCTGGACGGCGAATACACCATCTCGGAACTCGCGAGCGGCGAATACCAGCTGGGGTTCTCCCCTGATGGTCTCGACTATTTCTTTCTGAGACAATCCGCGTCCGTCACCGCCAGACAGGTCACCTCGGGTGTCGACGCGGCGCTCACCGAAGGCGGGCGGATGACCGGCAGGGTGACGGATGCATCCACAGGAGAAGCCATCGAAGGCGTCGAAGCCTGCGCGCGCGAGGTTGGGGAAGACGGCAGCCAGTGCGGCAGCACAAACGCCAACGGCGAATACACGATCCTGCGGCTCAACGGCGAGTACCGCATCGAGTTCAGCGCTCGGTCCGGCGACTATCTGGCTGAGTTCTACGGCGATCGGTCCTCGTTCGCACAACCCGAAGCTTCGCCGGTATCGGTCATGGCGCCGGACACCACGTCGGGAATCGACATGGCGCTGCAACCCGGGCGCTTTACGGCGCCGGCCAACACCGCGCCGCCTGCGATGTCCGGCACGGCCGCCGTCGGGAGTACCCTGTCGTGCTCGCCGGGCTCTTGGACGGGCAACCCCGCGCCGACGTTCACGTACGGATGGTTGCGTGACGGCACATGGATCCCAGGCGCCAGGGAAAGCAGCTACACGGCACAGGCCACCGACAAAGGACACAGCCTGTCCTGCGAGGTCTATGCGACGAATGTCGCAGGCAACACCATCGGGACAGAACATGCGGTCAGCGCCGGTGTGATCGTTGCGGCCAGTGTCGTCAATGAAACCCCGCCCGGAGGGACAATCACCTCATCTCCCTCTCCCGCAACGGCGCTCTCGGCCGGCTTGACGGACTCCACGCCGCTCGTCACGCTCACGGCGTCAAAGCTCATGATCTCAGGAGGCTCGGCGCCGGTGGACGTCCAGTGCCAAGTGACCGCATGCCAAGGATCGATCGAGCTGGCCGTGCAGGTGGTGACAGAGGGCGGCGAGAGCAAGACGGCGGCTTCCCACAAGGTGACGCTCGTCCTCGCCACAGGCTCGTTCTCGCTGGCGGAGGGCAAGGATGGGTCTGTCTTGCTACATCTCACGGCTGCAGGCAGGAAGAGACTCGCTCATGCTCGCCACCACCCGATAACCGTCAGGCTCATCCTGTCCGTGAGGGGCGGTAAGACGACGACCAAGTCGGTCCTGGCGAGCTGAACGAGCCACCGCGAAGCCTTTGCTGGTGTCTCCTGGGTCGCCGCCGTAGGGATCAAGCCAAGGGGCACGCTCGTTGTCTTTGCTGCCGACGAGCACTGGTGCGGGTCTGAGCGGGCGGACCTTGCCGTCCTTGGCGGCGAGTACGACGCCGTTGCGGACCATCTATCCGGCGAGCGCGGAGCTTGCTGGCGCAGGAGGTTCATCTCTCGCGCTCCCAGCTTGTGAGAGCGTTCGACGCCACGGTGGGTGTCAGCCCCATGGCCTGCCTGCGGCAGATGCGCGCCCAGCAGATGGCTCGGGTGTTGTGCTGCACGGACCTGTCGATCGCCGCGGTGGCGCGGTCGGTCGGGCTGGACGGATGCCAACTACCCCAGCCGGTTGCTTCCACGCCTTCTACGGCGTCTCACGGACCGAGTTCCGGCGCAAGCAGTCCACGGCCGTCACGCGCGGCGTGAAGGCCGGAGTGACCGTGGAGGGGTGCTGGGCTGGAGGGCTATCGGCCGAGGTCGCGGCCGGTGTCGATTCGCTGGTCTCGCGTGCGCTGGCGCGCGACATTCTGGTTGGCCGCGGCTCGGGCTTGGCGGGCGGCGAGCGTGGCGCGCTGGTGGTCGAGGCGCTGGCCCTGGCTGGTCGGCGGCCGGCCGAGCGGGTCGGTTCCGCTGAGGCGGTAGCGGTCCCGATACGCCGCGACGGTCCGGACCTGCTGTTGCCAGGCGGCACGCCTGGCCGGGTCGCTCGGCGTCGGGCCGAGGCTCGCTACCCCGGCTGGTTGTTCTGGATGGCGTGTTCGGTGAGCGCGTCGGCGCGCTGTTCGATCAGGTCGCCGAGTTCGCTCAGCGTCCGGCGCATGTCGGCGGGCATCGGTCCGGTGGCTTGGGGAATGAGCCCGGCGAGGTAGCGGGGACGCTGGCGTGGTCGGGTGCCACCGGCGCGTGCAGTGGTGAGCTTCGACAGGCGGGATTGAAGGACGGCGGCGGGGTCTTCGGCGCCGTCGAGCCCGCCGGCCCGCAGCACCCGAGCAAGGCTCAGTCCGGCTCGTGCCCGTCGGCTCCATACGACGAAGCTGCGCCACAAGCGAGCCGAAAGACTCCGCGCCGGTGATCGCCTGAACCTGCTCAGCGTCAAGGCCGCTGCTGTAGACGGTGGCGGCGTATCGGTCGTGTTGGGCGGCCTGGGCGATCGTCTCGTACTCCGCGGCGAGCTGGCCGATACTCGTCCAGGCGTCTTGCTCGGTGGCGATCGTCTCGTGCGCGGAGCGTTCGGCGCCCTCGTGTTCCAGGACGCCGTAGAGAATGCCGCGTGCCGTGACCTGCCCGGCCTGGAAGCCGGGGGTGTGCTGGTGGTCCTCCAGGTGCGCCTCGTCAGTGGCGACGTAGGCGACGTTGCTTTGCCGGCCGCGGGTCATCGCGACGTAGAACGCCTCTCTGGTCATCGAGGAGGAGTGGACGAGCAGATGCGCGGTGTCCACGGTCGCGCCCTGGGCTCGGTGGGCGGTGATCGCGTAGCCGGGCTCGACGTGCTCGGCCACGTAGCCGGCGGGAAGCGTGACCCTTCCCCGCCGCCCGCGAGCACCCTGGCGGCGGACGGTCAGGCTCCCATCGGCGTGGGCGTGAAGGACGGTCCATTCATCGCCGTTCTTCACCCAGCCCTTGCCGGTGCTGAGCCGCCGATCGTTCTGACGAGTGACAGGCCCTTATTCTTGCTGATGCTCTGCACGCCCATGAGGTACGCGCTCCTTCCAGCCCCCTTTCGCATCCTCGACGAGCCGACGACGGGGCTCGATCCGACCAGCAGGGTGCGCATGTGGGAGGTGATCAGAGAGCTACGGGTTGTCGTGGGGCTGCGCCTGCCTGGGAATGGTGAGCAAGAGCCCGGAGTCCGCTCAAGGGATCGGCCTCGTGATCCTGTTCCCGCTGGCGATCGTGTCCAACGCCCTGGTTCCCACCGAGCACATGCCGTCGCTGCTGTGGTCGCTCGCGCTCGTCGTGGTATTCGCTCCCCTCGCCAGCACGCTGTACCGGCGTCGCACCACGGACTGAGCCGCGTACGCTCAGCTGCCATTGGGAGCGGGCGCGATCTCGCCGCGTCCGGCTTGTTGCAGGTCGGCAGGCAGGGGCGCGCCGGCGGCACGGGCTAGAACCATCAGGCCGATGCGCCAGCGGATGATCGCGGCGCGCTGGGCTGCCTGCGTGTTGGGCAGGTCGGTGAGTTCACCATCGGCGAGACCGGCCACGAGCGCGCTGAGATAGGCGTCCTCGAACACGTAGGTGCTGGCGTAGCCGGCGTTGAGAGCATGCAGCTGGGCGGTTGGCGGATCGACGGCCGCGATGTCGACTGCGTAGGCCGCAAATCGATGCTCCAGCTGGCCCATGCGCCGGGCGGCCTGGCTGGGTGAGATGCGCCGGTCGTGGAACGCCTCGAGGATTGAGTCGGCCCCGCCGAGGAGCTTGTTGACAGCGAGCCTGATCGGCTCGACCTCGCCGATGTAGCGCGCGATCGCTGTCCGCTGCGCACGTTGCGTTGTGGCTGCCGTCCCGGTTTGGCTCGCGCACCCGACGAGCCCGGCCGCGCACAGACAACCGGCGGCCAGCGCGCGGGGCCGATGTCTCACAGCCACGAGCGCTGCCCGCCTAGCTTCCGGATCGCTCAGTAGCCGTATGCGCCGCCGCCACCGCCGCTCGATTCTTCCTTTTCCGACGAGCTGCCGGTGCTCGCCGCGGGGGCGCTGCCGGAGCTTGTCGTGACGACGCTCCAGGTACCTACGTCTTTGATGCCCTGCCCACTGGTTTCACCCGCCTGCTTGTCCTGGGCGAACGTGTAGAGCGGCGTGCCCTTGTAGGTGACCTGCAGAGTCCCTTCGGGGCGTTTCACCGTTCCAAGCGAGCCGACCGCACCGCTGGGAGTGGCACTGGACGGGGCGATCAGCGGATGCCAGACGCCAAGGCAGGCGGCGCCGGTGCAAATGAACTTGCCGCCCTGCTCCCCGCTGAGGTGATACAGCGTCATGCCCTGGCTGTCGACGAGGATCGTCCCGAGCGAGCTCGAGGCAGTCTTCACGACCGCGCCCGAGGAGCTGCTGCGTGTCTGTGCGGCGGGCTGCGCGCTGGCAGCCGAGCTGGTCGTGTTGCTGCTGGTCGAGCTGCTGCCGCAGGCGGCAAGCAACAGTGAAACGGCGGCTGCCGGTAGGGACAACTTCAGTAGATGACGCAATGTGTTCACTCCTCTGGACAAGTCGGGCACCGTGCCGGCGCTCAGGGATCGTGCTGTTACCGAAAAGGACTCCGAGCCGACGCGTTCCTTCCGCGGTGCCTATGCTGCGAGGACGATGCCGGCGGTGACAGAGCCCGACGCGACCGCCACCGGCGAGCGGCCGCTCGCGTCGGAGCGGCGTCCGGCGATTCTCGTGGTCGACGACGAGCCGACAGTGCTCGCGGCGGTCTCCCGCGACCTGCGTCGCGGCTTCGGCGAGCGCTTCAGGGTGCTGCGGGCGGGGTCGGGTCCACAGGCGCTCGAGCTGCTGCGCGAACTGGGCGTTCGTGGTGACCAGGTGGCGATGCTGATCGCAGACCAGCGCATGCCGGGGATGTCCGGCACGGAGTATTTGGCGCAGGCGCGCCAGATCGCGCCGGACGCCAAGCGCGTGCTGCTGACGGCGTACGCCGATACGGAGGCGGCGATCGCGGCGATCAACGAGGTCGCGCTCGACTATTACCTGCTCAAGCCCTGGGATCCCCCGGAGGAACAGCTGTTTCCGGTCGTCGAGGATCTGCTGACGACGTGGGAGGCGGGCGCCGCGCTCGAAGCAGGCGGCGTGCGCCTGATCGGCCACCGCTACTCGAAGGAGTCACATGACCTGCGCGACTTCCTCGTGCGCAACCGCGTGCCGGCTCGCTGGCTCGACATCGAGCGCGACGGCGAGGCGCGCGAGCTGCTGCAGGTCGCCGGCGTCGACCCCGACCGGCTGCCGGTCGCGCTGCTCGAGGACGGAACTGTGCTCGAGCGCCCGACGATCCTGGAGCTGGCCGAGCGTCTCGGCGTCGTCGGCACGCCGGCGCAGAGCCACTACGACCTCGTCGTCGTCGGTGGTGGCCCGGCGGGGCTGGCGGCGGCGGTGTACGGCGCCTCGGAGGGACTGAAGACGGTGCTGGTCGAGCGCGAGGCACCAGGCGGCCAGGCGGGACAGTCGAGCCGCATCGAGAACTACCTGGGCTTTCCTGCCGGCCTGAGCGGCTCGGACCTGGCGCGTCGGGCGACTGACCAGGCGCGGCGGCTCGGAGCCGAGCTGCTGACGGTCCACGAGGCCGTCGCCCTGCGCACCGAGGGCGCGGCTCGGATCGTGGAGCTGAGCGGCTCCGAGACGCTGAGCGCGAGCTGCGTGATCGTCGCCTCAGGCGTCTCCTACCGCCAGCTCGACACCACTGGCTTCGCCGAGCTGACGGGAGCCGGCGTGTACTACGGGGCGGCGATGACCGAGGCGCGCGCGTGCCAGCAGCAGCAGGTGGTCGTGATCGGCGGCGCGAACTCGGCCGGCCAGGCGGCTGTCTATTTCAGCGGCTACGCGTCGAAGGTGACGATGCTCGTGCGCGGCGCCTCGCTCGAGCAGTCGATGTCGCACTATCTGGTCGAGCAGATTGCGGCGCTCGCGAACATCGAGGTGCGCACCGGCAGCAGCGCGATCGCCGCCGAAGGCGAGGACGGTCATCTGCGGCGGCTGCGAGTCCAGGGCCCGGACGGCGAGCAGACGCTCGAGGCGGACGCCTGCTTCGTGTTCATCGGCGCCTCGCCGCGCACGGACTGGCTCGAGGGCGTCGTCGCGCGCGATGAGCGCGGCTTCATCCTCGCTGGGCGCGACGCGCAGAACAACGGCTGGCCGCTACAGCGCGAGCCGTACGTGCTGGAGAGCACGGTGCCGGGGGTGTTCGTCGCGGGCGATGTGCGATCGCGTTCGATCAAGCGCGTTGCAAGCGCCGTCGGCGAGGGTTCGATGGCAGTGTCGCTGGTCCACGAATACCTGCTGGACGCGTGAGCACAGCCCCTATCACCGGCGAGGAGCTGCGGACGATCGACCTGTTCGACGAGCTCAGCGACGAGCAGCTCGCCGAATGGGTGAAGGTCGCCGTGCCCCTGAGCGTCGCCGCCGGTGAGGTGATCGCCGAACAGGACGCTCAGTCGCGCGGAGCGCAGCTGCTGCTCGAGGGGGAATCGGAGGCGCTGATCGTCGATCGCGGTCGTAGCGAGCCCGTCAACAGGCACCACGCCCCGACCTGGATGGGCGCGATCTCGGCACTGACCGGCGGCTCGCTCGGGGTCAGGATGGTGGCGCTCACAAGCTGCCGCCTCGCGCTGATCCCTGCGGAGGACTTCCGCAGGCTGGCACTCGCGCAGCCGTCGGTACATCGCCGTGTGATGCAGCAGGTTCAGCCGGTGATGAGCCGCGTCACCGAGATCGAGCAGAGCCGCGAGCGGTTGGCCTCGCTCGGGACGATGGCGGCGGGACTCGCGCACGAGCTCAACAACCCGGCCGCGGCTGCGCGCAGCGCCGCGGCGCAGCTCGCCGAGGCGCTCGACGCGATCGGCTCGGCGCTCGCCCAGTTCGTCGAGGCGGGCGTGGAGCGCGCGGAGGCGGCGCAGTTGCTGGCGCTGCAGAAGCAGGCCGTCGCACACGCGGCGTCGGCCACCGCGCTCGACACGCTCGACGCAGCCGACGCCGAAGACGAGCTGCTGGCGCGCCTCGAGCGCCTCGGCATCGCGGAACCGTGGAGCCTCGCCGAGCCGCTCGCCGCCGCGGGTATCGACGATCAGTGGCTGAGCCGCGTCGCCGAGCTCGCCGGCCCAGCCACCCCCGCCGCGCTGCGCTGGGTCGCTGCGACCCTTACCGCCGGTCGCCTCGCCGCCGAGCTGCAGGAGTCCACCGAGCGCATGTCGATGCTCGTGAGCGCCGTCAAGACCTACTCCTACATGGACCGCGGCGAGCTCGTCGAAGTCGACATCCACGAGGGCATCGAGACGACGCTCACGGTGCTCGGCTTCAAGCTCAAGCAGACGACGATCGACGTCGTGCGCGACTACGACCGCACGCTGCCGCAGCTCACCGTGCGCGGCTCGGAGCTCAACCAGGTGTGGACGAACCTGCTCGACAACGCGATCGACGCGCTCGGCGATCACGGCACGGTCACGATCACGACACAACGCGAGGGCACGAACTGCGTCCTCGTCGAAATCGCCGACGACGGGCCGGGCGTGCCCGACGAGATCGCCGAGCGTGTATTCGACCCGTTCTTCACGACCAAGGACGTCGGACGCGGCACGGGGCTCGGCCTGGCGACCGCGCGGCGGATCATCGTCGACCGCCACCAAGGGTCGATCACGCTCGACACCCAACCGGGCCGCACCGTGTTTCAAGTGCGCCTGCCGTTGACGGCCGCCTAACGCCGGATACGAGCTGCGGCAGCTCGAGCTATGGAGCGATGCGCGTGACCTGCCAGCCGTTTTTGTGACGCGCGTAGAGCCAGCGGTCGTGGAGCCGATCCGGGGCTTCGGACCATAGCTCGACGGTGTCGGGCGTCACACGAATCGCGCCCCAGTCCTCGGGGCAGTCGGGAGGCGTCTCCATCGTCGCTTTGAGATGAGCGTGTCGTGCCCTCAAGGGTTGGAGGTCCGCGATCGGCGCGCCCTGGCGCGAGACGAGCGTCTGCAGCTGGTTTGCCAGGTCACGCTCGGCGAACAGCTCGCGCGCGAGGTCGCGCTCGGCGAGCGCAGCGTGTCCGGTGATGTGGACCTGGCGGCCGAGCGACGGCCAGTGGAACAGCAGCGCGACGTTGGGGTTGCTCTGCAGCTCCGTTGCTTTGCGGGTCCACAGGGCGCTCGTGAACGTCAGCGCGTCGTGATCGAGACGCTTCAACGAGACGGTGCGGGCCGACGGACGGCCATCCGCGCCGACGGTCACGAAGGTGACCGAGGACGGCGCCGGCGCACCGCTGGCGCACGCCTCTTGGAGCCATGCCTGCAGTGCCGCCAGCGGGTTTGCCGGTGGCACGGCCCTGGCATTGCCTTCGATGTCTGCGCTGTCATCAACGACATCGTCCATCGACGTGCACCCTACCCCGGCTGGAGAAGCCTTGATGACGTGCTGCGCGCGCCGGCTTGGCGAGGACATCCCGCCAGCCGTCGGCGCGGTTGAGGGACGCCTCGTTCGAGGCGCCCCTCCCATCCCCAGCGCCCGCGCGAGGCGCCCCTCCCGACGCGTCAGAGCGCTGCGCGCAGTGCCGGCCCGTTGGGAGTGCCGAGACCGGTGCAGCAGTCCCAGCCGATCTTCGCCTCGTAGCCGGGTGTGCCGTCGACTCCCTGTGAGGCAGCTATCGCGTTCGTACCGACGGTGACGTCGCGCAGGCAGCTGCGCCCTGTCGAGGCGTACAGGGCTGTGTTGAGGAAGCCGAGCTGACGCTGTTTTTCCTTGTTCAGCCGTGCCGTGATGCCCGCCCACAGGGGCGCCACCGCACTCGTGCCCCCGGCGACTTCCGCTTTGCCGCCGCAGTACATCCGATAGCCGGTCTCAGCGTCGGCGTCGCCGGCGACGTCGGGGACGCCGCGGCCGGGCTTTTTGCCGGGGGGCGTCACGGGGTTGAGCTCAGCGAGCGCTGCTTGCTGCCACGCCGGCGGCTTGAAGAACGCGCTCACGCCGCCACCGCTTGCCCAGCCGTTGCCATCGTTCCAGACGGTCTCGCTGTCGATCACGGCGCCCTCCCCCTCCAGCCGAGTCCCGCCGCATGCGATCGCGTGCGGCGCCGAGGCGGGGAAGTTGACGTGAGCTTTGCCGTCGTATTCGGGGTTGCGGACGAGCTGTCCCGGTTCGTTTTCGATGAACTGCAGCCGATCGGCCGAGCCCTGGTCGCCGGAGGCGACGAACACGCTGATGCCGAGCGCCGCGGCATCGGCGAACGCTTCGTCCATCGCTTCCATCGCCTGCGGCGTCCAGCTTTCCTCCGGGCCTCCCCAGCTGATCGAGACAACCGACGGCTTGTTGGTCGTGTCGTGGATGGCTTCGTTGATCGCCGCCAGGAACCCCTGGTCGGTGTTGGGGGCGAAGTACACCGCGAGCGTCGCCGCCGGAGCCATCGCCCCCGCCACCTGGATGTCGAGCGCGACCTCACCGTTGGCGCCTCCACCGCCGGCGAAGTCGTTGCTGGCGCCTTCGACTCCGACCGCGACTACATCCGGGACGGGCACATCAAGGCCGCCGAAGAACAGTTTGAGGTCCTCCTCCTCATAGCCGCCGCCGAGCTCGATCAGGCCGATGCACTCGCCCGCTGCCGATGCCTCGGCGGGAAAGCCATAGAGCTCGCCCACCTGCACGGGTGTATAGCTCGTGTTCGCCCCCGCGCCGTTGGATCCCGACCGGCGACGACGGTGAATGTGGGGCTTGGCCTGGGCGCGATCGTCGAGGCCCAGCACCGCGACCACGACGCCGTCGAGCGCCTTTGGCACCGTGATCGCCCCCTCACGGCCGCGGTAGCGAGTCTTGCCACGCTCGTACTGCTTCAGCTCGACGCCAAACGCCTGCGAGAACGCCGTCGCGCTGCCGGTGAGCGTGACGGTCCTGGCGGCGGGGTCGGCCCGTGACACCCGCAGGCCGCTGTCGGCGGCGAAGCGCTCCGCCTTCTCGAGGTCCTCAGGGTCCGCGCCGTACTTGCTCGCGAACTGCTCTCGCTCCACGCGCGAGGTGGGACTCGTCAGGTCCGGCGTTTCCTTGGCGCGACGGAGCACCATCGTCACGGTGAGCTGCTCGTCCGGGTTGACCTCCCCCACGGGCTTGGCGCCCACGAGCGGGCCTCGCTCACTGCCGGGGATGGTTGCGCGATCGGAACCTGCAACGGGATTCATCTCATGCCTCCTAGTCGTTTTGCCGCCCAAGACCAGGTCAGCCCCAATTCCGAAGAGGCGACCATGTCCGACATTACGCCTCCTGCCGATCGAGCACTGTGACGCTGCGCACCCACACTCGCGGCACCCTGTGGCGTCGTGGCGTTCGGCGTTCCCCGAGCATCCCCGCTCTTTACCGAGCCATACTCCAGCGTCGCCCCGCTTCCCAAGGTGAATCGCCTTCCTGCCTCGCTGTGTTGGCTAAGACGGCGGCAACCAGGCGCCATGTGATCGAATGGGTCCACCACGCCTGCACACGCACGATCCAGAGGAGCAAGCGACGTGGAAGCACCCACAGGCGTGGTCGGCCTATTCACCGATCAGGCATACAACGCGATCCTGTTGGCTGAGGATGAGGCACGGATGCTCGGCCAAGCCGCGGTCGAGCCCGAGCATCTGCTCTTGGCGGCGGCTCGAAGCGGCAATGTGGCGCAACTTCTGGCTCGCGAGGGCGTCGTTGCGAGCGCGATCCATGCTGCTGTCGTGCGCGTGCGCGGCTTCGGAGTGCAGCTCGTCGTGGGGCCGGTGCCGCGCTCGACGGCCGGCCAGATGGTGCTGCAGGAGGCAGTCGCGGCAGCCGCCGAGCGCGGGGTCACGGGCCCGAGTACGCAGCACCTGCTGATCGGACTGGCCCGACAGGGCGGCGCGGCCACTGTCCTGCTCGAGCTCGGCCTGGTGAATGTCACGGCACTGGTCGATGCGGCATACCCGGTGACGCGTCCGGCGGTGGATCCGCATGTGCTCGAGCGCCGTGCGCACGCGGCGGTCGCCCGCGAACCCCCCAGCCCCGGGCCGATCGCTCCGGTCTTCGAGCGCTTCAGCGCGGAGGCGCGCCGGGCGGTCGAGGCCGCGGAGGAGAGAGAGCGCGCGCTCGGGAACCGGTACGTCGAACCGGCTCACCTGCTCCTCGGCCTGCTGGACGCCGAGGACGGCGTCGTCGCGAACGTTCTTTCCCACCGCCAAGCCCAGCGCGACGCGATGACCAGGCGCGCGACCGAGCTGTTGGCCGGCCACGCGACGGCCGCGCGTCGGGGATCGGGGGACGTCGTGGACAGGCGCGCCCGCGTCTCGACAGCTCCTACCGGGATATTGACCGCGCCGGCACGACGGCTGGTGGCCGAGCAGGTGCTCGAGGTCGCCGATCGGCTCGGCCAACATTCGCTCGGCACCGGACACCTGTTCCTGGCGATCCTCGAAAACCCAGACGAGAACACCGTGGCGATTCTTGAGGCATGGCCCGACACTCGGCAGCTTGCGGCCGAGCTGGTGGCGGCGCTGCCCGGCGACGAGCACAGCTGACCTTCGCTAGCGCGCGCCGTGCGATGGCGGCAGCGCATGGTCGCCGCGCGGGATCGGGACAGTCATGTTGCCGAGCGCGGTGAAGGCAACGTTGTCGTCGATGCTGCGCGTGTAGTCGACGGAGATCTCACGGAGCGCGAGCAGGCGTGGGAGAGGATCGAGGCGATGCTGATATGCACGATCGCCCCCTTCGCGACGTCGTGATCGACGCCTTCTCCGCTGAGCACCCCGCGACCGGACGCATTGACGGAGTAGCGCTCGGCCGCGCTCGTCACGGGATAGGGCGCGCGGAAGACGAGGTAGGCGGCCGTGACCGAGTGGTCGTGGACCTCGAGCTGAACGTGCAGCGCAACGTGGACGACCGGCAGCGGCTTCGCCCGCAGCGGCCCTTCGGAGAAGCCGCAGGCGCTGAGGGCGTTGCCGTGGCTGATGACCTTGCACGTACGCTTGCCGTAGCTGCGGGCGCGGCGAGGTAGGCGGCGGCAAGACCTCGGCGACCTATCTTCCGCGAGCGTTGCGGTTTGTGACCGCGGCCTATCTGGAGGTTGTCAGGACTTGGGCGGTAGGGTCCTCGACGCCCGGCAGGAAGGGTATGCAGGCAGTCAGAGCAGTGATCGCACCGCCCACGATGAGCGTGGGACGTACTCCGATCGCATCGGCCGCCGCGCCGGCGGCCACGAGGCCAAGCGGGCTGAGCGCGAAGCCGAACAGGTAATCGACCGACGAAACGCGTCCGAGCAGTGCTTGGGGGACGCCTTCCTGGATCATCGGGTTGAACATCACCGAGCCATAGGCGTCCAGCCCGTAGGTCACGAATGCGACGCCGCCGGCCAGCCAGAGATCAGGGACGAAGCCCAGGCCGAGAACCCCGACGCCCGACAGGCCCCACCCGATCCACAGGTGCACGAGCCGGCGCCGCGGCGGCCTTCGTCGACCGGCGATCACCGTCGCCGTCGCTCCACCCAGGCCACCGGCGGCGAGGACGAGGCCGAGGGCAACTCCACCGCCGTCCAGCTCGTGTTTGACCAACAGCGGGATCATCGCGCCGAGCGGCGAGAACGCGACGAAGTTCCCAACGGAGGCGCCGAGCATCGAAACCCAGAGCCAGCGCCGTGACACGCAAAAGCGCAGGCCCTCACGCAGGTCCTCCAGCGGCGAATGACCGCTTGGCATCGGGCTGGAGCGCGCGCTCATCGCGGAGATCGCCGCCGCGCTGACGAGGAACGATACGGCGTCGATCCCGAATCCCCAGGCGGTGCCTAGAAATCCGACCAGCAGACCACCGATCGCGGGGCCGATGAGGACTCCGGCCACCTGCAGGCTTGTCCCGTTGAGAGCGCTTGCGGCGACGAGCAGCTCGGACGGGAGCAGCTCGGGCGTGATCGCCATCGCCGCGGGAAAGAACACAGCGTCGCCGAGACCAAAGACGAAGGCCATCAACACCAGCCACGTCAGATGGATCCCGCCGGTGGCCACGAGCACGGTCACGACCGCGACCGCGACGCCGCGCGCGAGATCAGACGCGAGCATCGCCAGGCGCCGTGGCACCCGATCGACGAGCACTCCGCCCGCGAGCGTGAACAGGATGGCCGGCAGCAGTCGCGCGGCCAGCACGTAGGAGAGGCCGATGGCGCGGTGATCGAGGCGCAGCGCCTCGATCGCGAGCGTGACCGTGAAGACGCCGTCTCCGAGCTGGGAGACGGCCTGGCCGGACCACAGGAGCGCGAAGTCACGATGCCTCAGCGGCGCGAAGTACCGGTGTGATGGCATCGCCGACGACACCATGTCAGATCCCTCGGCCGCCTCGCGAGGGCTTTCGCCCGAGTTCGCTGGGCTTCGTGCCGTGAGAGGCTTCGAGCTAATCCACCTCGAGCTCGGCCTTCCCCGTGCCGGAGAGATCCGACAGCGGATGCGTCGACGGTGCCCGTGACGTGGCGGCTTCGATTGGCTTCTGTATGTCCGGACGGGCAAGCGCGAGGTATGAGACCAAGATGAAGACGGCGACGGCGAACACGATCGCCGTGGGGCCGTCGCCGAAGTTGAGCCCGCTGAGGTTGCGGGGCTTGCTGATGTAGTCGGCGAAGGACGCTCCGAGTGGCCGCGTGAGGACGTAGGACATCCAAAACGCGGCGATGCCGTTCAGGCCAAGCCGCCAGTGCGCCAAGGCCGGGATCAGGATCAGGATCGTAAATAGGATGCCCGAGTCCAGGTAGCCCAGGTTCAGCGAGATCGCGGTGAGGTCTCCAAGCGCGGTGCCGAGGGCGAAGGTCGCGAACACCGTTGCCCAGTAGTAGGCCTCGCGTCGCTGGGTTGTGATGCTGTGGATCGACAGCGTGCCCTCACTGCGCTGCCAAAGCCAGAAGATCGCGGCCAGGATCACCGCCCACAGCAGGGTCGTCCCTGCGTAGGGGATATGTACATCGAGATGCAGGAAGTCCGAGACGCCGGTTCCAGTGATCGCGATCGCGAAGGCCAGGGACCAGTAAGCAAAGGCTCGGTAGCGGCGCGTTTCAAACTGCGCCAGCAGCCCCACGACGATCACCAGCACCTCAATCCCGCCGCCGACAAAGTTGCCGAACGTCTTCAGGTAGTCCGACGTGGCCTCCCCGCCGGCCGTCGTCAGGATCTTCACCACCCAAAAGACAAAGATGACCTCCGGCACCTTCGCCGCCACCGGAGCGGGAAAGAACCGACCAATCAGCGGGACGAGATCGCTCCCCGACGCCGGCCGGCGGTCAGCCGTTGGTGAAGGACGGCGATCGCGGCGAAGAGATCCCACTTAACGTATACCTCCCTCGAGTAGACGACGCCCACGACAGCAAGCGGCCCGGGCCTGCAACGCTCGCTGCGCGCCGCGCCTCGCTCAGTTCTTGACGATAACCGGAGGGTGCTGAATATCAATCAGCCCAAAGGACCAATTTTTGCCGACTCACCTCATCCGCAGGGCTGACTCGCCTCATCACGAGGTCCTAGTGTCCTGGTGGTTTAATTCGTTTGCAGTTAGGGTAGGTGGTGCTCATGCCTATTCCTACTGCTGTTTTGATCGAGTTGACCGATGAAGAGCGCGCCGTGTTGGAGGGTTGGACGCGGCGCCGGACGAGTGCTCAGGCGCTCGCTTTGAGGGCGCGGATCGTGCTGATGGCTTCTGAGGGGTTGTGGTCTAAGGGTTCACGACTAAATTGTTAGAGGGTTTGGGGGTGTGGCGTAGAACTATGGGTGCGTGATTGATGAGGGCGCTATCCGTGAGCGGTATGGGTTGATGAAGGGCTTGTTGAATGAGCGGTCGCGGCGGCGGTGGGCGGCCGCGGAGGCGCGTTCGCATGGGCGTGGTGGGATCGCGGCGGTGGCGCGTGCGATGGGGGTCTCGGAGGGGACGGTCAGGCGGGGGCTCGCGGAGCTGGACGGGGATGGCGAGGAGCTGGCGCCTGATCGGGTGCGCAGGGCGGGCGCTGGGCGGCCGGGGATCTCGGAGCGTGAGCCTGGTCTTTCTGAGGCGTTGGACGCGTTGATCGATCCGGTCACGCGTGGCGATCCTGAGTCGCCATTGCGGTGGACGTCCAAGAGCGCGGTCAAGCTGGCTGAGGCGCTGCGGGAGATGGGGCATGAGGTGGTCGATCGCACGGTGCTGCGGTTGTTGAAGGCCAAGGGCTACAGCCTGCAGGCGAACCGCAAGACCCGGGAGGGCACTCAGCATCCGGACCGCGACGCTCAGTTTCAGCACATCAACCAGACAGTCGCTGCGGCGCTCGGGGCGGGCGAGCCCGCGATCTCGATCGATTCCAAGAAGCGCGAGCTGGTCGGCGATTTCAAGGCAGTCGGCCGAGAGTTCGAGCCCTCCGGTCGACCAGTCGAGGTCCGTACCCACGACTTCAAGGACAAGGATCTCGGGCACGCGATCCCGTTCGGGATCTATGACCTGCGCAACGATGAGGGCTGGGTGAACGTCGGGATCGACGGCAACACGGCCGAGTTCGCGGTCAACTCGATCATCGGCTGGTGGCAGCAGCTCGGCTGCGAGCGCTACCCAGACGCCAAGCGCTTGACGATCACCGCCGACTGCGGCGGCGCGAACTCCAACCGCACCAAGCTCTGGAAGGTCGAGTGCCAGCGCCTAGCCGACACGACCGGGCTCCAGATCGTGGTCTGCCACTTCCCTCCCGGCACCTCGAAGTGGAACAAGATCGAGCACTGCCTGTTCTCCTTCATGAGCCTCAACTGGCGCGGACGCCCACTCGAAACCCACGAGGTGATCATCAACCTGATCGCCTCCACCAGGACAAGCACCGGCCTGAAGGTCTACGCCCAACTCGATCAGCGCTCCTACCCCACCCACATCACAGTCACCGATGAACAGCTCGCCGGCGTAAACATCACCCGACACCCATTCCATGGCGACTGGAACTACACCATCAACCCCTCACCAAAAAAGTCGTGAGCCCTAACGGCGAGATCGCCGAGGCGTTGGACGTTTCGCGTCCGACGGTGACGAAGTGGCGCAACCGGTTCGCCGAGCGGCGCCTTGAGGGCTTGGTCGATGAGCCACGGCCGGGGAAACCGCGGTCGATCACCGATGAGCAGGTCGAGCGGGTGGTGACCAAGACGTTGGAGAGCACGCCGAAGGACGCGACGCACTGGTCGACGCGCTCGATGGCCAGGGAGGTCGGGATGACGCCCGACGCGGTGATGCGGATCTGGCACGCATTCGGGCTTCAGCCGCACCGCCAAGAGACCTGGAAGCTGTCCAAGGACCCGCTGTTCATCGAGAAGGTCCACGACATCTGCGGCCTGTATCTGAACCCACCCGAGCGCGCGGTGGTGCTGTGCGTGGACGAGAAGAGCCAGATCCAAGCACTGGACCGCACCACCCCGATCCTGCCGATGCTGCCAGGCACCCCCGAACGAGCCACCCACGACTATGAGCGTCACGGCACCTCGAGCCTGTATGCCGCGCTGAACCTGGGAAGCGGCGAGGTGATCGGCTCGCTGCACCAACGCCACCGGGCGGTCGAGTTCTTGAAGTTCCTAAAGACGATCGATGAGACCGTGCCCGCCCACCTCGACGTGCACCTCGTGCTCGACAACGCCTCCAGCCACAAGACCCCGAAGATCCGACGCTGGCTCGCAGCGCACCCGCGGTTTCATCTGCACTTCACCCCGACCTCGAGCTCGTGGATCAACCTTGTCGAGCGGTGGTTCGGCGAGCTCACCACCAAGCTCCTACGTCGCGGTGCGCACCGCTCCGTCCGCGCGCTGAACACCGACATCCGCCAGTGGATCGACACCTGGAACGAGAACCCCCGCCCCTACGTGTGGACCAAGACCGCCGAGCAAATCCTCGACGCCATCAGCCACTACTGCCAACGAATCAACCAAACAGGACACTAGATCCGACTCGGGTGAGCGCTCTCATCACCTGACGGCCCGGTACCCGAGGTAGAAGTGAAGCGTCGCTGGCGCAATGAACAGCAACCCCCACCAAATGCCGCGGTAGCACAGGTACGCACCAAGACCCAGCAACCACGTACCGACGGCAAAGCGCACGCCCGCGACCGCCTGGCCGTGGCCCTGAAGGTATGCATTCAGTCGTTTCATGCTTTGTGGCAAGTGTAGGAAATGCCAGCGAACGCCCGCCGCGGCCTTCCCGCCCCGATGCGGCGTAGGATCAGGGCGAAGCTCTGGCCGCCGAGCGTTCCCGAGCCAACACGGGGTGGCAAGGCCGGCGAGCGGGGGAACGAGGACATGCGCGTCGCAGATCCCGCAACGCCGGACCGAAAGCGCCGGTCGACGCGGCGCCCGTGCCGGCCACGGTGATCCTGTTCGGCTCGCATGCTCGCGGCGACGCTGACGCGGGCAGCGATCTTGACTTCCTCGTCATCGAGCGCGAGGTCGAGGATCGTATCGCGGAGGCCGTCCGGCTGCGGCGCCGTTGGATTTCATGCGCAGCAGGCGGTCGAGAAGGCCCTCAAGGTGGCGATCGTTCTCGCCGAAGTCGAGCTGCCCCGCACCCATGACCTCGAACAGCTTAAGGAGCAAGTCGAAGCTACGGGACCACAGCTTCCCCCTGAGCTTGCGGGCGTGGATTGGCTAACTCCGTGGGCGGTCGCCCTCCGCTACGACGAGCCAAAGAAATCGTCGGACCGCGTCTCGATGCGTATCTCCTCCAAGTCCGTGTCAGTCCCGGTCCATAGGATGGTCGCTACTAGGAACGCCCCGGCATGCTCCAGCCAGATTCAAGCGGACGGCTGTTCCAAAGTGCCGCATCTATCCCTCAGAGGGCGGCTCGCGTCCGACAGTGAAGCCGATAGCTTGGGCTATCTGCACCAGTTGGCTAACCACAGCGCTCTCGCTCACGTATGCAGGTAGAGACGAAGCGTCAATTGGGATATCCAATTCTCCGGCTCGCGCCCGCGCGTCGTGTGAAGCGTCGAGACCCAGGGACGCGGACCGAACTGCCTCGAACTGCTCATTTCCGACCTCGAGTAGCGCGCTAACCCGGGATAGCTGTCTAAACAGCCCGGTGTACCAGTCCACCGCCCGGACCCGGCGATGCGCCCCCACCAGGGCCCGGATCAAGCCCGCCTCCCGACCCGGCCCAAAGTCCCCCGCCCGGACTTGCATGGCGATCCCTCGGCCAAGTCGCCATAGATCCAAACCTACTCTGCCGGCGTCGAGCCGCTCAGCTGCGGGGGATTTGCGGGGGGATTGAAGTGGGAGGCGGTCGAGCCGTTGCTCGCGGAGTGTCCGCCGGATCCGCGTGGCGAGCGTCCGCGTGTGGATGATCGTGTGTGCTTCAACGCGATCGTGTTCGTGTTGTTCACGGGGATTACGTGGCGGCATTTGCCGGCGGAGATGGGCTGCTCGCCAGCGACCGCGCACCGCAGGCTGGCCGCCTGGCAGGCCGCCGGTGTGTGGGAGCGGCTGCACCAGGAGCTGTTGCGGCGGTTGAATGCCGCAGGAAGGATCGACTGGTCCACCGCTGTTGTCGATGGCAGTCATATTCGTGGGCTTTTGGGGGGCTCCACACCGGCCCTTCGCCGGTTGACCGTGCCCGCGCGGGCTCCAAGCATCATCCGATCACGACTCTGGCGGGATCCCGCTCGCGATCACCCTGACCGGCGGCAACCGCAACGACGTCACCCAGCTATTGCCGCTCATCGACGGGGTCGGCCCTGTCACCGGCAAGCCTGGACGTCCCCGTCGGGGTGCTGAGCGGGTGCTCGCTGACCGGGGCTATGACCACGATAAGTACCCTCGCGAGCTCTGGAAGCGCGGCGTGAAGCCCGTGATCGCCAGGCGCAGCACCGAGCACGGCTCGGGGCTGGGCAAAGAACGCTGGGTCGTGGAGCGCACCTTCGCGTGGCTTCACAACCTACGCCGGTTGAGGATCCGCTGCGAGCGCGATCCCGGCCTGCACATGGCGTTCATTGCTGCTCGGCTGCGCCGTGGTCTGCCAGCGCAAACTCACAGACGCCTGATCAGTGCTCGCCGTCGTCGTCGAAGCTGCGCCGCCCGTACTGGTCAGGGATCGAACCCCAGCCCCAGATCGCCACCGGCCCCTCGGGCACGATGCCGTACTCCTCGAGTGGGTCACCCTTCTCTGGCTCGACGACGCAGCGATGCTGCCAGTTATCGCCGAGGTCGAATACGTACTCGAACTCCTCGCCCGGCTTGACCTCTTTGGCGACCTTCAGCTTGGCGTGGTCCAACCACACCATTTCGGGCGCGAACGAGTCATCCGGATAGCCGATCAGCCGGCCATCACCCAGCTCAAAGTTGTGCAGGTGCGAGAGATCCCACCGCGCGAACGCCGCGTCGATCGCCTCCGCGAACTGCTCAAACGAATGCGACGGACCGACCACAAAGACCCGCCCAGGGGACGGGTCGCAAGCGACCCCACGACCGCCCAGCAAGTCCACCCTGATCCGAAGCCACGTCCGCGCCACCGCCCCAACAGCCTACGCAAGTTACGAGACAGCTTCTAAGCCGAAGTTCCTGTGGTAGTCACCGTTGATTGGGGTCGGGATCCCTGTGTTTATGGGGATTTCGGCCCTTTTGTGGGTGTCTGGTGTAGTCACTAGTATCTGTCCGGCATGGCTGGTAGGTTGTGTTCATGCCGAGGAGACAGACCCCGTCTGGTGCTATGCACGTGGTCACGAACCGTGCGCGGCATGGGGAGCGGGAGTACACCTCGACGTTGTTGCGCCGTTCCTACCGGGAGGGCGGCAAGGTCCGCAAGGAGACGCTCGCGAACCTCTCTCACCTGCCGCCGGAGGCGATCGAGCTGATCCGTGGCGCGCTACGCGGGGAGTCCTACGTCCCGGCCGGTGAGGCGTTCGAGATTGAGCGCTCGTTGCCCGCTGGGCACGTGATGGCGGCGTTGGGGATGGCTCGTCGCCTTGATCTGGCGAGGCTGCTGGACCGCAAGCCTTCCCGTGAGCGTGATCTCGTGATGGCGATGATCGCTCAGCGGGTGATCGCGCCCGCCTCCAAGTTGTCCACGGCGCGGGCGCTTGGCCAGTCAACAGTCGCCGAAGAGCTGAACGTCGCTGACGCCGACGAGGACGATCTCTACGCAGCATTGGACTGGCTGCTCGATCGCCAGGCAAAGATCGAGGATCGCCTCGCGCGACGGCATCTGAAAGACGAGGAGATGGTTCTCTACGACGTGTCCTCCTCGTATTTCGAGGGGCGCTCGTGTCCGCTGGCGAAACTCGGCTATTCGCGTGATGGCAAGCGCGGCACACCGCAGGTCATTTACGGTCTTTTGTGTGACGAACCCGGCCGGCCGATCACGGTCGAGGTCTTCTCGGGGCAGCTACACGACGATGCGACGCTGCCTTCTCAGATCACGAAGCTCAAGCAGCGTTTTCACCTCAAGAGCGTGGTCGTGGTCGCTGATCGCGGGATGGTCACCAAGGCCAACATACAGGCACTCAAAGACACCGAGGGTGTCTCCTGGATCACGGCCTTGAAGGCGCCGCAGATCAAGAAGCTCGCCCGGGATGGTGTTCTGCAGCTCTCGCTGTTTGATGAGCAGAACCTCGCGGAGATCACCGCGGAGGACTATCCCGGTGAGCGCCTGATCGTGTGCCGCAACCCCTTGGTCGCTGCCGAGCGCACCCGCAAGCGCTCAGAGCTGCTGGAGGCGACCGAGCGTGACCTTCAACAGATCGCTGATCGTGTGCAGAAAGGCACGCTCACCGGAGCGAGCGAGATCGGTCTGGTTGTCGGTCCGGCCGTCAAGCGTTACAAGATGCGCAAGCACTTCGACCTGCAGATCACCGATCAGGGTTTCACCTTCAAACGCAAGACTGAACAGATCAACAACGAGGCTGCGCTGGACGGCATCTACATCCTACGAACCGACTTGGCCGAGAACGAGTGCTCCACCAGCGAGGTCGTGCGCTCCTACAAGAACCTCGAGCAAGCAGAGCGGGCGTTCAAGACGTTCAAGGGACCGGAACTACAAATCCGTCCGATCCACCACCACCTTGAGCACCGCGTCCGTGCCCACATCTTCCTCTGCATGCTTGCCTACTACCTCACCTGGCACCTAAAGCAAGCCCTGGCGCCACTCCTATTCAAGGACGAGCAACCACCCACCAGCACCGACCCCGTCGCCAAGGCCACCCGCTCCACCATCGCCAAGCGCAAGGCACAGACCAAGCGCACCAGCACCGGAGAAACCTGCCACAGCTACAAGAGCCTACTCGCCGAGCTCTCCACCCTCACCCGCAACACGATCCGCCTCGGCCACACCGACGCCACCTTCCAGAAGCTCGCTCAACCCACCCACCTACAAGCCCACGCACTACACCTCGCCGAACACACACCACTCAACACGTAGACACGAGCCCGACAACACACCCAGCGCAAAAACCCACGCGCAGAGCCAAATCCCCCACACCCACCACAGGGAACTTCGGCCTAAGCTAAGGGTTCACGACTAAATTGTTAGAGGGTTTGGGGGTGTGGCGTAGAACTATGGGTGCGTGATTGATGAGGGCGCTATCCGTGAGCGGTATGGGTTGATGAAGGGCTTGTTGAATGAGCGGTCGCGGCGGCGGTGGGCGGCCGCGGAGGCGCGTTCGCATGGGCGTGGTGGGATCGCGGCGGTGGCGCGTGCGATGGGGGTCTCGGAGGGGACGGTCAGGCGGGGGCTCGCGGAGCTGGACGGGGATGGCGAGGAGCTGGCGCCTGATCGGGTGCGCAGGGCGGGCGCTGGGCGGCCGGGGATCTCGGAGCGTGAGCCTGGTCTTTCTGAGGCGTTGGACGCGTTGATCGATCCGGTCACGCGTGGCGATCCTGAGTCGCCATTGCGGTGGACGTCCAAGAGCGCGGTCAAGCTGGCTGAGGCGCTGCGGGAGATGGGGCATGAGGTGGTCGATCGCACGGTGCTGCGGTTGTTGAAGGCCAAGGGCTACAGCCTGCAGGCGAACCGCAAGACCCGGGAGGGCACTCAGCATCCGGACCGCGACGCTCAGTTTCAGCACATCAACCAGACAGTCGCTGCGGCGCTCGGGGCGGGCGAGCCCGCGATCTCGATCGATTCCAAGAAGCGCGAGCTGGTCGGCGATTTCAAGGCAGTCGGCCGAGAGTTCGAGCCCTCCGGTCGACCAGTCGAGGTCCGTACCCACGACTTCAAGGACAAGGATCTCGGGCACGCGATCCCGTTCGGGATCTATGACCTGCGCAACGATGAGGGCTGGGTGAACGTCGGGATCGACGGCAACACGGCCGAGTTCGCGGTCAACTCGATCATCGGCTGGTGGCAGCAGCTCGGCTGCGAACGCTACCCAGACGCCAAGCGCTTGACGATCACCGCCGACTGCGGCGGCGCGAACTCCAACCGCACCAAGCTCTGGAAGGTCGAGTGCCAGCGCCTAGCCGACACGACCGGGCTCCAGATCGTGGTCTGCCACTTCCCTCCCGGCACCTCGAAGTGGAACAAGATCGAGCACTGCCTGTTCTCCTTCATGAGCCTCAACTGGCGCGGACGCCCACTCGAAACCCACGAGGTGATCATCAACCTGATCGCCTCCACCAGGACAAGCACCGGCCTGAAGGTCTACGCCCAACTCGATCAGCGCTCCTACCCCACCCACATCACAGTCACCGATGAACAGCTCGCCGGCGTAAACATCACCCGACACCCATTCCATGGCGACTGGAACTACACCATCAACCCCTCACCAAAAAAGTCGTGAGCCCTAAGAGCGACGACTGCGGCCCTATGCGCGGGTAGACCTCGACATCGCCAAAGCCGGTGTGGCGCCGCAAGCGCGGACTCGGCGAGACCAACGTTGGGCAGACGTGCAATCTGCTCGGGCGTTTATGCCGAGGATGTCCGCAGCGACGTCGCAGAAGTCCCCGAACTCGGGGTAGTAGACCGGCATCTACTACTTGCCGAGGCGGCGCAGCGTCTCACGGTGCTCCTCGGCGAAGCGGCGGCGCTGCTCAGCACGCTCACGATCGGTCCCGGGGAGACCGCGCGCGAGATCCGGACGCTTGGAAGGCGGCGGCGCCACCTTTGGAGTAGCGATTTTCTTCGGTCTCGTGGCGCTCATGGGTCCGATTGTATCCCTCGACCTGCTGCGTCGAGGCACACTGGTCCGCCCATAGGCATATTTAGCAGACATCTGTCGACGGCGGGCGACTATTCCCGGTTCCGGGCGGCGAACCGGTGTCTCTCGCCGCAGTGACGTGGACGACCGCGAACTGTACGCGTGGGATATCGCCCCCGACGGGCGCGTCACCGAGCGTGGCCCGCTCGCGGGCGAGCCTCAGCCACGCGTGGAACGGCGCCGCGCTGAAATGAATAGTGTCGGGGGATCTCCGCTGACGAGGATCGTAGCCATCGCTGGCTTCGCGCTGGTTCGCCTCAACCTCACTCGATCGAAGGTTTTGTCCCTAACGACCTCGATCCGGCAGACCCACTGACGATGCGAAGCTACACGAGGGATCGTCCGTCTGCTCGGGCGCTTCAAGCGCTCGGCTGCGACTCTGATCCGCACTGTCTGTGGAAAGTCAGCGAGCGACCGCCTTCAGCTCATCGCCGGATGCCGTAAGAGCAGCGTGGACCACTTTCGATTCCTCCTTCAGCTCCGCCGTCCGGTCTTCCCCCAGCTTCGCGATGTAGTCAGCGGTCCGCGCTACGGTCGCGTCACCGCTCGGTGGCAGGTCCCGAAGCCGCAGGTCCATGTAGGACGCGGCGAGTCGACTGGCCAGCTCGTCATGCCGGTTGCCGTACTGTCGGTATACCTTCCTGCGCGTCGCCATCTGGGCGCCGGCCCCCCCTCCCCTGAGGAGCGTCGTGAGCCGCGTTACAGCAGCATCGGTCGGCCACGGCTTCGGCACAGACGGGAGTTGCCGAAGCTCGCTCACGCATGACGCAGCCTCACTGACAAACAGACGAAATGCCCGAAGGTTCTCCGCATGCTCTGCTGCCACCCGTTGGTCCTTACTCAGACCGCGAGTGCCGAGAATCGTGACCCCCGAGCCGAGTGCAGCGCCAGCAAGCGCACCGATGACCCCAATCCAGGCGGCTTCCACTTCAGGTCACGCTCGCTTCCACCACGGTCCCTCGCGTCCTCTTGCGGCCCGTTTTGCCCGCCACTGCGGTCCCTCTGCGGTCCCAATCCCCACGAACATCCCCGGATCCCCGCGAATACCGTTCCCGCCGCCCCCAGCATCTTCACGACTTTTCGCTGGTATTCGCGGCTATTCGCGACCTACGGAATATCGGGGCGAACGGTTCAGATTGGCTTCCCAGAGCCGTTTTCGCGCCTGCTGCGGTCGGTTTGCGGTCGCCGAAACCCGCGCCCCGCCCGACAAGGTGTCTTGACAAACGTTGCTCGACAACGTATCTTGTCATCTCGTGCGCATCGCGCAGACCGCTCGAAAGCACGGCATCGCAGACGACGACATGTTCCACGCGGTCCGCAACCCCATCGCGCAGTGGCAACTCGATGACGACTTCACGATGCGCGCCGGCCCCGCCCGTGATGGCGACCTACTCGAGGTCGGCGTCCTTGGCATCGACACCGACGATCCCGTGATCGTCCACGCCATGCGCGCCCGCCCCCAATACCTACCCCACCGATGACCGGAGCGAAAGCCATGCACACCGAAGATGAGATCCAACGAGCGGCGAAGCTCGCCGAGGAGCTCGACCCGTCTGGCGCCCCGATGGACGACACCGCCGACCTGCGCACGCTCGCAGAGACCGTCGATAGTGTCCGGGCCAGCGAGGCTCGCGTCCGTGAGCTGGTTGCTCGCGCTCGCGCCAACGGCCGGTCATGGGGCGAGATAGGGATCGCGCTCGGCGTGTCGCGTCAGGCTGCCCGCGAGCGGTTCGCGGAGAAGACCCGCGCGTAGACGTCGATCCACGAACGCGGATGCCGGGTCGCAGCATCAGCTTAAGGACCCGCGTCAAGCGGCTCGACGGCTACGTTGACTCTCGCGCGGATCGGCCCGTCGATGCCGTGATCGGCCCATGTCCGGGGAGGCTCGAACTCCGTGATCTCCTGCGTGCTCGCGCGCTCGCTGCCGCCGATCCGCCTGGTGGTTATGCAGCGCGAGCCGACGCCGTGCGGGCCGTCGCCCTCCATGCGCCCGCTGACTACTACACCCTCTTGCCACTCGGCGAACCGAGACGGGTCGATGACGTATCCGAAAACTTCCTCCGGTGGACGAGCGATCTCGATGCTGGTGACGATCGGCGCCATTGCTTCTCCTCTTCCTGCTGGTAGCGACCTACCCTGATTATCACCTGCCCGCAGCATCGCGTTCGCGCCCGAAGACGACGCGCGTGGATTCAGCGTGCCTTGAGCGCTCCCTTGGGCAGCTTGACGCGGCGGGTGAGGATCTCCAGTCCGAGGATGAGCGTGCGGATCACGCCGATTTGCCCGAGAAGGGCGATCGAGTCGGAGTGCCCGCGGTCTTCGACGGTCCTGCCGTCCTCATCGAGACGGCTGATCGTGATGCCCCGGAGTGCGACGGCTCGGCCGTGGTAGGTGCCGTTTAGAACCCACCGGGAGGCGACGCGGTTGCCCTCGGTGACTTGCTCCTCGACGCCCATGCTGTAGTCGGGGAACAGGGTCTTGTAGAAGACAAGCGACTCGCGCCCGCCGTCGTAGCCGTGGAAGGTCATGTCGTTGACGTGATCCACGAAGTCGGGGCTGTAGAACTCCTCCATTCGCGAGAGGTCGCCGGAGCAGACGATCTCGATGGCCTGTCGTGCTTGCGCTGCGTAGTCGTGCTCGGTTGTGTCGGTCATGCAATCGAGAGTACACGACAAAAATGTAGTAGTGTTTGTTTCGTGGCGGGCAGGCCGAAAAAGACGAGTGGCGAACTCGCGCCGCTTGAGTCCGAGGTGATGGACGTGGTTTGGCAGGCCGACTCGCCCGTCTCGGTGCGGCTCGTTCTCGACGCGCTCAACAAGCGACGCGACGAACCGTTGGCTTATACGACCGTGATGACCGTGATGAACCGGCTCACCGCGAAGAACGTGCTTGCCCGCGACGGCGAGCGACGACGCTACCTCTACCAAGCAACCGCCACCGATGCGGCCGGGCTCGCTGTCCGTGATGTGCTCCGAGCACATGGAGATGCAGCGGTCGCGCACTTCGTAGAGGAGGCGCGCACCGACCCGGCCGTGCTGCGGCGCCTGCGGGCGATACTCGCCCAGGACCGATGAGACTGGACCGAGCGAACCGCAGTTTCCTCGTGTTCGTGGGCATCGCGCTGCTGTTCGCCGCAACCGTCCTTTGTGGAGCGCTCGGCGGTGTCCTCGTGCCGCTGAGCTTGGCGCGTATCTCCCACAGTGGGCTCGCCGGCCTATGGGACGAGCGGGGATCGCTGCTCGCGCCGCTCGCGCTTTTCGTGGTGATCGCGGTGGGCATGGCGCTCGGCGCTCGCGCGCTCATGCGGCAAGCAGTCGCTTCACGCGTGCTGTCGCGTCGCGTGCGTGCCCTGACGGTCGCGATGCCCACAGCGCTCGCAGAGGCAGCGCGGCAGACCGGCCTTGCCGGCCGTGTGGTTCTCGTGGACGCGGCGGACTCGTTCTCGTTCGTCTACGGCGTGACGACGCCGCGTGTAGTGGTCAGCCGGGGGCTGCTCGAAAGCGCGACCGGCGAGGAGCTGCGCGCGGTGCTTGAGCACGAGCGCTACCACGTCCGCAATATCGACCCGTTGAAGGCGGTCATCGTGAGGACGCTCTCCGACGCGCTGTTCTTCTTGCCGGCGTTGGGCTCTTTGCGCGCTCGCTATGTGGCCGGTCGTGAGCTTGCGGCTGATCGCCGCGCGGTCGCGGCCTGTGGACAGCGCTCTCTCGCTGGGGCGCTGCTCAAGGTTGTGCGCGGTCCCGATTGGAGCGAGCAGGCAAGCCGCCGCGATCGCCAGCCCGGACCTACTCGACGTGCGCCTCCTCCAGCTTGAAACCGGGTCCGAGCCAAAGCCCGATGCGCTCGACGCAGCAAGCATCGTCTTCTCGCTCGGCGGGGTAGCCTTGCTCGCCGTCGTCTTCCTCGTAGCGGTGTCGTGCTTGGGCGGAGCGGCGGCTGTCTACCACGTCACGGGAACCGGCCTGATGGCCGCGACCTCGTTTGACGCGCTGACCTGCACTGCGCCTTTTGCTGGCGCGGGACTCTTGCTGTATTCGCTGCTCGCCGTGCGCGCGATCCGACCCCTGCGACCGTAGGCTGGGTGCTGTGGACCTGCCGATGGCTCCGAGTTGCGCGCTTGACGAGGTCGGGCTGCGCTCGCAGCTAGAGCGCTACCGGCAGGCTGGCCGCAACGCTCGCGTAATCGCGCGGACACCGCGCCGGCTCGTCGCAGAACTCGATCAGAACGTGGACACCGAGCTAGTCGCCGAGACTGTCGCGGTCGAGCGGGAGTGCTGCCCTTTCTTCGCCCTGACCTGGGAGCCGGATCGACGGCGGCTGACGGTCGCGGTATCCCAAGCCGAGCACGAGCCGGCCCTAGACGCAATCGCGTTCGCTCTGAACCTCCAAGCCTCAGACTGAGCAGCCATGCTTACGGCCTTCGGCGCAGCGGCCGTGACCTTCATGGTGTGCATGTACGCCCTTGGAGCGACGCCACCGCCGCTACATCCTCGCCTTCGCCTGCGGGTGCGCCCTGTCGAGCACCTACGGATTCCTGGCCGGAACATGGCCCTTCGGCGTGGTCGAGGCCATCTGGACCGTCGTGGCACTCAACCGCTACCGCCACTCAGACCCCTACTGGACAGCGTGCCGCAGCGGCGTTCAGCTAGAGCTTGAACGCCGGTCAGCGCCGCGGTAGCGTTCCTGTTCGTGCCTGGTTGACGTTGACCGCTTGCCTACGCGGCTTACCTCGACCGCCTCCCTGACGGTGCATTACCTCATGCCCGTAATGCACCACGAACAGCAGAGAGGACGGATCAATGACCGCTGAGATACGGAGGATCAGAGACGGCGAGCGCGAGACAGTCGCAGCGCTGTGGGACGAGCAGGCACGCACGGAGCCCGACGGCGCGCCGCTGCCTTCACGAGGCCGGCTCAACATCGCGCGGATGCTCGACATGGCCGCATGGCATGAGCGCCAGCTTTGCCTCGTCGCCGTCGATAGCGAGCAGATCATCGGGTTCGCGTGCGCGAGCATCGACGCTGGTAGCGGGCTGCTACCGGGACTCGTCGGCGAAATCGACGCGCTCTACGTGACGCCCGCAGCACGCGACAAGCGCGTCAGTGGCCGGCTCGCGCAGAACATGGTCGAGCAGCTACGCGAGCGCGGCTCGGGCACGATTCGCAGCCTCGTATGCGTCGAGGACTCGGACGCTCAGGCGTTCTGGCAAGCGCAGGGCTTTGAGCGAGACATGGTGTGCATGTCGCTGTACCGGAACGGGTGAGCGACAATGACGCCGTGAGCAACCCACACACCGATGGGCCGCAAGCGCCCGACGCGGTGCCGGCGCCGCCCGCGCACCGCGTCACGCGCTTGATCCCGTTCGTTCACGTCGATGACGTGGAACGCTCGATCGCCTTCTACCAGCACTTCGGTTTCGTCGTGACGAGCATCTACAAGTACCGCGAAACCCCGGTGTGGGCGGCACTCCAAAGCGGCGGGGCCGAGCTGATGGTCACGCGCGACGGCGACTCGATCGACCCTGCCGGGCAAGGCATCCTGTTCTACCTCTACTCGCCGGACCTCGCCGCGCTGCGCGCCCAACTGCTCGCCAACGGCGTCGAGTCCGGGGAGATAGAGGACGGCACACCGGGCCCACGACAGGAGATGAAGGTCACAGACCCCGACGGCTACGTGCTGATGATCGCCCAGATCGAGCCTGACGAGCCGGGCGTCTAGCTGACGTGCCCAGGGACGTTCAGAACGGTGTGTAGGTAGGTCCGGGCCTGCCGAGAGGCTGTGGGTGTTGAAGCTCACGACCTCAAGGGAGGCCCGGAATGCCGCACCATAGAGCTCGTTTGACCCCGCGTGGGCGGGAGATGGTCGTTCGTCGTGTCGTTGATGATGGGATGTCCTTCGCTCAGGCCGCCGCGTGGGGGAACGTGTCGAAGTCCACGGTCTGGGAGTGGGTGCGCCGCTGGCGTGCAGCGAGCGCGGATGAGCGCGAGTCGTTGGCGTGCCTGCTTGAGCGTTCCAGTCGTCCTCACCGTTCTCCCTCTCGGTGTCCTGCCGGGGAGGAGCAGCGGATCTGTGAGCTGCGCCGGCGCACGGGCTGGAGCCCGAGGGCGATCGCTGTGGAGGTCGGCCGCCCACACTCCACCGTGCACCAGGTGCTGCGGCGTGGGGGCTGCTCACGCCCCGAGAGGGTGGTAGGGTCGGCGGGAGGCGCCTGGGCCACGCGGCCGTGTTGGCCCGACTGGTCTGGTTTCCTCCCGCCGCCACTTCGAACCGTGCATGCGGTTCTCGCGCACACGGCTCTCCGTCGATCCCGGTCCGGCTCACGATCACCGCAGCGCGGCCGCCGGGCCGGAGCAGCCGCAGGAAGAGGGCGAGGAACAGCAGCTCGGTCTTCTTCGTCTTGACGACGCGCAACAGGTTCTGGGCTGTCGTCTCGTAGTCGAGGCTACCGGCGAATGGCGGATTGGCGAGGATGAGGGAGTAGATGCCCTCCTCGTCGTCTGCGCCCTCGGAGAGAGAGTCGCGATAGCGGATGTCTGGAGCTTCCACCCCGTGCAGGAGCATGTTCATCGACCCGATCCGAAGCATGGTGCTGTCGAAGTCGAAGCCGTGGAACATGCTGTTGTGGAAGTGGTCGCGGGCCACGCGATCGATCTCGACTTCGCGATGGGTGCGCCGGACGTAGTCGCTCGCGGCTATGAGGAAGCCTGCGGTCCCGCACGCCGGATCGCAGATCTCGTCCTTGGGCGTCGGCGCTGTCATCGCGACCATCAGGGCGATGATGTGCCGTGGCGTGCGGAACTGGCCATTCTGTCCAGCGGTCGCAATCTTGCTCAGCATGTACTCGTAGATGTCGCCCTTGGTGTCGCGGCCCTCCATCGGCAGTTCGTCGAGCATGCCTACGACCTTGTCGAGCAGTGCTGGGATCGTGAATCGCGCATCGCGCATGTGATGCGAGTAGGTCGACTTCTCGCCGCCAAGCTGGCGTAGGAACGGGAAAACGCGCTCGCCGACGATCGCGAACATCTCTGCCGGATCGCGGTCCTTGAAGTGCGACCAGCGCAGGTCCGCGAACGCGCAGCCGCGATCGTCGTCGCCTGGCGGAAAGACCGGGTCGTCGAGGCTGGTTCCGAGCCGATTCGCCCGGTTCTCCTTCGTCGTGTGCAGTTCGTCCAGCCGGCGGATGAAGAGCAGGTAGGTGATCTGCTCCATCACCTCGAGCGGATTCGCGATGCCCCCCGACCAGAAGGCGTCCCAGATCCGATCGACCTTCGCCTTCAGCTCTCCAGTGATCACGGCAAGCAAGGGTACGGGAAGCGGTGAGGGCGACGCGGTTGGCGCACGTTGGGCGAGTCCGCGGTGCGGCCGTGCCGAGGCGACGCTGGCCGAGGAGCCACTGCGGATCAGCGCCCTCTACGGGATCCGAATGATTGCCTATTTGCTCACGGTCGCGCGGGGCGCCACACGAGCGTGTTAGCGCGGTCGCTTGCTGCGGCACGACGCGAGCCGCGAACGGTCGGTGTAGATCGCGAGCTGGGCGGAGGGCAGCAGCGCAAAGCCGGTGTCGAGCGTGACGATCGCCTCGGCGCCGGAGGCGATGGCGCTGGCCGCGTGTACGGCGTCATAGGAAGCGATGCCGAAGTCGGTCATCAGGACCCTGGCGTCGGCGGTCACGCGACGGATGGGGATCGGCAGGTGATTGACGGGCGAGAGCAGCGCCTCATAACTCATGACGGTGTGATTCAGCCGCTGTGTGGCGGGACGGCGGGAGCGTCCGTCGGTGCGGTGTCCTCGCCAGCGCCCGCCCCAGCGCTCCTTCAGGGTGATGGCGAAGGCGCTCTCGGCAAGCTCGACCGCGAGCAGGTCGCTAGTGACGACCGCGACGCCGCTGTCGAAGATGCGTCTGAGGAAGGCGCTACATGCAGGGTGCAGCGGTTGGGTCGTGAGCAGGGCCTCGACAACGAAGCTGGTGTCCAGCGCCATCGGGTCGGGAAGCAGGAGCTGCTGGTCCTCGATCGCGAAGACGCCGCGGGGGATGGGCCGGCGCCCACCTGTAGGACTCATCGGGGCCTACCGCGGGCGGTACATGTCGCGCGTGACGCGGACCTTGGCGCGGAGTCCCGTGGTGGCGCGCTTCAGCGCAGCCGCCTTTTCCTCGGGGGTCTTCGCGGTTGCGGGAACCATCAGCTCAGCCAGTTCCTCGGCGCTGAGCCGTTTGATCTTTCCATTGGTCTGCTGCTTCGCCACGAATCCCATGATATTCACCAACATGTTGCCAGCCCACCCGGACATTTCGGCCCGGTCCTCTCACCGGCATCGTGCTTGGGGCCGCCAGGCTCGTTAGCAAGACATACAGGCGTTGGTCATGGCATACTGAGCCGGACCGGTTTTGACGGAGAGCTTGGTTAGTAGGTTTTCTTGTTCATGTTGGGGTGGTCAGGGCTGTGCTTTTCACAGCGTAGAGTTCCTCGATCTCTTGGGGTGGCCGGTCGTCGAGGTTTTCGTGCAGGCGGGTGTCGTTGAACCAGGCGATGTACTCGACGATCGCGAGCTCCATCTGGCTGCGGGTGCGCCACACGCGGTCGGCGATGAGCTCCGTCTTGAAGCTGTCGACGAAGCTCTCAGCCATGCTGTTGTCGTATGCGTCGCCGGTGCTGCCGACCGAAGCGAGCACGTCGTGATCGGCGAGCGTCTGCGTGTAGTCCCCGCTGACGTATTGCCCGCCCCTGTCGCTGTGATGGATGAGGCGGACCTCCTCGACACGCTCTCGCGTCGAGAGCGCCATCCGTAGCGCATCGAGCACCAGCGTCGTGCGCATGTGGCCCGCGAACTGCCAGCCGACGACCTTGCGGCTGAAGACGTCGATGACGAAGCTGAAGAACACCACGCCCTCCCAGCAGCGCAGATACGAGAAGTCCGCAACCCACAACTCGTTCGGCGCGGACGCCGTGAAGTCCCGGTTGACGAGGTCCGGGCGCCGGCGAGCAGCCGGGTCCGGGGTCGTGGTTCGCCACGGCTTGCCGCGGCGCTTGGCGCCCTGGATCCCGTAGGCGCGCATCAGCCACTGCACCTGACACCGTGGCGTGTGCTCCCCGGCGCGTGTGAGCGCCTTCCAGGTCCTGCGGTAGCCGTAGGCGCAGTAGTTCGCCTCGTGCACCTCACAGATCCGCTGGAGCAGCCGCTCGTCCTCGAGCTGGCGGGCTGAACGCTCGCCGGTGGCGCGCTGGTAGTAGGCGGACGCCGACACGCCCAGGATCCGGCATATGGGCTCGACCCCGAAACAGCCGCGATGCTCCTCGATGTAGCGGCTCACTTCGTTCGGTGTGGGTCGAGCTCCTTCGCGAAAAACACGCTCGCCGACTTCAGGATCTCGTTCGCCCTGCGCAGCTCAGAGTTCTCCCTGCGCAGCTTGCGGATCTCCTCACGCTCCTCGTCGCTGAGCACGTCCTTGCGTCGGCCCTCGTTCGCTTCGACTCGACGCACGTACACCCTGAGCGTCTCAGAAGGGACACCCAGATCACGCGCGACATGCGCGATCGGGCGCCCCGACTCGAACACCAGCCGCGTCGCGCGCTCCAACAACTCCTCGGGGTACTTCCTCGATCGTGACATCCCAGAAGGCTCTCCTTCCCCGCGGACGAAACCACGGAAAGAAGCCTCCGCCACAACCGGCCTGGCTCATCGTGCTGCTCTGGTGAGGCTTCGGTCCAGGCGCAATCATTCGCCGCATGGACGACGACCCAGAGCAGGACTGGTCTCCGGCACGGGATCCGTATGCGATTGCCGTCTCGCAATCCTGGTGGGGGTTTAGGGCGCTTGTCCTGTTCGCGGCGGATGTGCGCGACGGGAGTGCGCCGATAGGTCCGCCGCCGTGAGCTACGCGCAGAGCGGCGGGTAGGTAGGGGCGGTCAGCGTCGTGGTGGCTGGCCGTGTATTCGTTGATGAGCGATCCGATAGACGCTGAGCGCTCCGGGGCCGGTGGGGTGACGCGTGCCGAAGGCGAGGCAGGCCAGGAAGGGCCGCCGGTCGCTGCCGATGCGCAGTTGGAAGACCATTCCCCACGTCCCGTCTGGCTCGGGTATGTAGATCTTGACGCAGCCGGGCAGGCTGGTGCCGTCTCGGGCCTCGGTGTCGCAGCGCTTGAGCTGGCCGGGCGGTAGCCCCTCGTCGGTGAGCTTGTCGCGTTCTCTTTGGGCGAGCGTGCATCCGGTGTCCGACGAGGTGTGCTCGAGATCCTCGGCGAACGTGGCGTCGTCGAAGTCGACGCGGAAGTGCGCGCCGGGCCGGGATGCGCCGGGCATCTACCCCTCGCCGTCAGCCGGCAGGAACGGGCCGTACTCGGCCTCGAAGGCGGCAAACTCCTCTGCCGTTGCGGGACGTCCATCGTACTCGGGCACGACCGCCGGATAGGTGTCGGGCACTAGGGTCAGCTCGCCATTCGGCCGCCTGTCCTTGACGATGTACTCGCCGACGATGTCCCCTGAGAGGGTCACATGGGGTTCAGATGCCATGTCGCCATGATCGCAGAGGTTGTCCCGTTCGCCGTAGAAGTCTGTGGTGGCGGTGGGGTGTGATGGTTACACGGTGAGGGCGATCTGGGTGTCCTCTTTGGTCGCGGTGTGGGTGGTGGTGCGCTGCGAGGATGTCGCGCTCGACGGCGAGGGCGAGCTTGGCGAGGTCTGTGTAGCCGACGACCTTGCGGAACTGGGTCTCGGCCTCGAGCATCCCGGCGGCCGTCCAGCGCAGGCACATGTCCCCGGATTGCGAGCGCTTGACGTTGCGCGAGGTGCGCCGGATGATCTCGATCATCGACTCGATCGGGTTCGTCGAGGTGAGTGTCTTCTTTAGCCGTCCGTGGATCCCGAGGCGGGTGAGGGTGAGCGTCTCCTCCAGGCCCTCGCGCAGTGATGCCGCCGCGCCGGGGTGTGAGCGCCCGAGCTCTGCGGCGAGGGTCCGCAGGCCGTCCAGGGCGAGCGTGTGGTTATCGCTTGCCCACGCCCGCCGCAAGCGTGCCTTCACGGCCGGCCGGTCGCGTTCGGGGAGATGATCCAGCACGTTGCGTTCCTTGTGCCGGATACAGCGTTGCACCGGCACTGGGCCGAGGACCTCATCCACGGCGGCCCTGAGGGCCTTTGAGCCGTCCAGGACGACGAGCACGCCCTGCTCGACGTCAAGTCCCCGGTCGATGAGGTCGGCGAGGAGATGCGCGGTGACGGTCTTGTTCTCCGTGGAGCCGTCCCACAATCCCAGCGGGAGCTTGACCCCATCGGTGGTTACGCCCAGCGCGACAATGCAGCAGCGGCCCTTCAGCTCGATCCCATCGATCATCAACGCGGCCAAGCGCACGTCTGCAAGCTCGCGGCTCATCAGAGCGTCCAGGTGCTCGCGCGTGCGCCCGACGAACTCACGGCTGACCGCGCACGGCTGACCGCGGACTTCGACGTCGAGCGCTCCCCTGCGCTCACCTGTTCACCAACGGGCTCACGCGTTCGTGAGAAGCGACGGGTGCTGACCCCGGCGAGCATCTGCTCCAACACCACGCGCGTTAGCGGTCACGGTCAGCGAAATACGCATACCTCACCAAAGGGCACCTCGTGCTCGTCATCCGCGGTCCTGGCGCGTGGGCGCCTGACCGCGACCCGCCGGCCCCCCAACGTCACCTCGCCATCCTCATGGCCGTGACGCACTGCGGTGCGCTGCACGATCGTGGCGTGCCTGGGGCCAACGACCTCATCAAGCTCGGCCTCCATCATCTCGCTGAGGACCCCCAGTCCGACACCAACGCTGAGCGCCAGCAGCCCGTCCTCCACCGCGCCAGCCAGATCCCCAAGCGCGTCCTGCACCCCTGCCGGCAACACGTGCCGTGGGCGTGCGTCCTGCTCCTGCTCTACGGTCTTCATGGCGGCTCCTCTCGTCTCAATGGACTTGTTCGCACTCGCCACGGTCCCAGCGGGACCAAACGAGGCGAAAGGGACCGCCACCTACAAACTTCTACACGCTACGGGACAACCTCGCCGGCATCGCTCGAGGAGCTTCAGGGCGACCTCCCGCTCGTCACGCTTGGGTGATGTGAGCGCGACTGCTCTCGGGGTGCCGTCCGGGGAGAACAGCGCGTGCAGCCGGAAGCCCCAAAAGAAAGCGGCTGTGGCTGGTGCACCACCCATAGTCTGCGGCGTCACCGAGTGCTGAGCGCTTGACTGTCTCGCGGCTTCTCGCGCACTCAACCGGGGTGGAGTCGACGAGCAGCAGATCGTCATAGAACCCCGGACTCTGGCTGGCGAACACGCCCATCAGCCACTCCAGCGTGTCCGCCAGGCGCCGACGGCGCTTGTAGTAGCCGGCCTGGCCGGGGATCCTCGGGAACAAGTGACGCAAATGCTTGGAAGCGACCGCGAGGAACCGCCGGTCAGACGGAATCCCCATGATCGCCTGCGCGACACAAAGCGTTACGACTTCCGCGTCTGTGACGATCCGCTTGGCGTTCCCCGGCCGCCCGGGCAGGAGATCGTCAGCCGTGACTATGACGGCCCCCGACCGCAATGTGGCACGTCCGACACGTCTGCCCCAAGAAAGCAGCCGACTATGGAATCGTGACCCGCTGGTGAACATCGCGCCAGCGCCGATCGAAGGTCCACACCGCGTCGGCGTCGATCATCTCGGCGACCACCAGCGCGATCGCATCAGGCAGGCTGAGACCGCGGTGGCGAGCCTTCAGCGCCGCTGCGTCGTCAGCGATGGTGGCGCTGACAGGGACCGTCTCGCAGCCGTCTGCAAAGTCGCGAGCCGCCGCTAGCGTCTTGCCGCCCAGGCGAGCAGGCCCGACGAGGATCTCCGCCCTCGTCGTCGCGGCAAGCACAAGGTCGTCCTCGCTCGCGCCGGCGAGCGCGTCCACCGCCGCATCGTGGTGTGCGTCGTCGGCCGAAAGCGCGGCGATTGCGACGCTCGCGTCGAGAACGATCAGCCGCGCCACTGGACGCGGAGCTCATCGAGGTAGCCAGAGGGGTAGGTGGCGCTGTCGAGCTTGCCCATCGCCGCCAGTAGGCGGGTGCGACGCTGGGCGCGCTCCTGCTGATCTGCGGGCGCGCCGAGCAACTCGTGACGGACCGCTGTGCGGATCAGCTCAGCCTCGCTGGTGCCGCGCTCCTTCGCCGCTTGCTTGATCCCCTGATGAAGCTCGTCTGGTAGGTAGATCGTCGTCTTTACCATCGACCAAATATACCATACATAGCATATGGCACAGTTCTCCTGCCCCGCAGAAGGACCGCAATCCAGCCTCAGAGCGAAGCACCGAGATCAGAGGCCGTGACGCCTCCTGATTTTCGACCGCAGAAGGACCGCAGACCGCCCAAAAACCAGATAACAAAGCCGATCTGAACCGTTCGCCCCGATTGTCTTAGAGAAGCGCGAACAACCGCGAACACGCGCGAATATCCCCGAAAACGCATGACTGTTCAGGTCGCTGCTTGTGGGTTGGGGCCGGGTGGTGGCGGGAGCCATGGTTGGTGTTTGGCGAGTCGCGCGGGGGTGTCGATCGTGTCGCGGCTTTGCTTTCGGCTGGTGCTGATGTAGGCGCGTAGGGCGAGGAACCGGTCGGCTCCGATCGTGGTTCGCCAGCAGCCGGAGATCTTCTGTTGGATCTTGATCATGCGGAGGTCGCGCTCGGCGAGGTTGTTATCGAAGGGCACTTGGAAGTCGTGCGCGAAGCGCAGGACTTGCTCGCGGTCACGGTCCAGGCGAACGAGTAGGTTCCTGGCGGGGGTCTGTTTGATCACGCCGCGTTTGCCGGTCGGGATCGTGCCGGCGGGTTCTGCTGGTGGCCGAGGACGATGATCTGCGCGTAGGCAGCGCGGTAGCCAGCGAGCGTCCAGGGATCAAGCGATTGCTCCCCGACGGCCTTGGTGTCCTCGACAGTGGCGTGTAGTGAGCGCAGCAGCACGTCGATCTTCACGCCCCAGGACTGTCGCTCGGGGTCTCCCTCGATGACCGCCAGAAGCTCGCGTAGGTGATGGGCGTTGCAGAGGGCGTGAGTGGCGCTTGTGTAGGCGCGGTATTGCGGCCACCCATCGTGGACCGCGACCCCCTGGAAGTGCGGTAGTACCCCGGCGTGATCGATGCCCTCGGTGCCGCGACGATCATGCAGCGCATAGAAGGTCAGCGTCTTGGTGCTGGAGCTGTGAAGCCAGCGCCCCCTTCCGCCCGCACGAACGCCCGTCTCATCAAAATGCACGACCGGCGAGCAGGTGATCTGCTCGTGTACCCGGTCAAGGAACGCGCCGAGAGCATCCGCGCCGTCCTTCACGAACGCCATCAGCGTTCCGGGCGAGAGTGGCGCTCCGAGCCAGTCCGCGAGCAGCCCAGCGGCCCGCTGATACGGCAGATGCTGAACGGCGATCAGATAGATCCCAAGCGCCCGCATCCGCGGCCCATACTGCGTTGGAGCGTTCACGCCCGCCGGGAACCCGGCACTCGTCACGTGCCCGCACACGCAGCGCCGCCGCTGCGCGCGATGCTCGCTGACAGTCAAACACACCGGCGGGAGATCGAACACCTGCCGCGTCTCTTCGCCCTCGAGCCCACCCCCTGAGAGATCGCCACCGCAGCCCTCACAGCGCGACGGGACATACCGGAGTACCTCATCAGGCCCATCCACCTGCTCAAGATGACGACCCTCATGACCGGGCTGCCCGCCCGGCTTGCGGCCAGAGGAACGACGCAAGCATCTCGGTGCCGGCGGCTTCGCGAGCCCATCGGAGGACGGCGGCCGCGACGAATTACGAGAGTTCTGCGCAAGCCGACGCTCCAGATCGATGACCTTCGCCCTCAACCCCGCGACCTCACCACGCAACTCCTCGATCACCGCGGCCTACTCGGCCACCAACACCGCGAGCTGCCCATAGAACGGCCAACCCAGGTTCACATAACCCAGTTCGCCGCCCAGCCACCCACACCTACCCCACCTGAACAGTCACGATGTATCGCTTATCCGACGTCCGCCCGGTCCACTGACGGACCATCTGGCGCGAAACGGTCTTCCAGAGTCCGCGCTCCATATCTGGGTGTTAGGGCGTACACGAGGTTACGGATGGCGCGGCTCCCGGCCGCGGTTATCCCGGCTGCGAGCCTCGCCGCCGCAGCTCGGTGCGCAGCGTCTCGACGGTCCAGGTCGGACATCCGCAGCCCAGGAAGTCGTTGTCGCCGGTCAGGATGCCGGCGTCGAGCACCATTGCCAGCGCCACGGTGGGCCAATCGCGCTGGTCGCGCGGCACGCGTTCGGTGGCCACCTGCTCCAGGGAGGCATACGTGTCACGGGGAACGACCTCGATCGCACGCGTCTCTACCAGGTCGTCCACACTTTGCCGCAGAGCGATCCGTTGCTCGGCTGTGAGTCGTCCTTGCGCCTCCAGGATGCCCAAGCGCCGAGATAGCTCATGCTCGGCCTCCTCCCACTGATCCTCGGCAACCACCAGCCGCAGGTCGGGGTCGAGCAGAAGCTCCCGGCCTCGCCTGCGTAGCAGCTCGGCAACGAGCACGCTGGCGTCGGCGACGACGATCACTCGGGTAGCGCCCGGCGCAGGTCGAGTAGACCGGCTAGCTCCTCCTCGCCCATGCCGGTGTCCTTGAGCACGCGCTCGACCGTCTCGCTCAGCTGAGCGACGGCACGCCGAACATCGTTCTCGTCACGCTCGACGGGGATATAGAAGCCGATCACATGACCGTGCTTGCTGACCGCAACCGGCTCAGGCCCCGATAGATAGGTCGTGGCACGATCGCGAAACTCCCTGACACCCACGCTCTTCATGTGGTCACCATGTGGTCACCATAGCAGGTTGCGGATGCCCGACGCCAGCGACGGCGAGGCCTGAATCTCCTCAGTACAGGCCGGAGAATCGGCCGCATCCTCCGGGGATCACGGCCGATCACCCCAGCGCCGTTCGCTACGGTGACGCGTTCGGAATCGGTCGAGGAGAGGATGATTCGTTGCGAGGTTGGAAAAACGCCGACGAGCCTAGTAGGGTCGAACGTATGTTCGATAGCTCACTGTGGATTTGGCTGGGCCAGACGATCGGGCCTCACGGCTGCCTGTGCAAGTCGGCATCATGGCCGTGTCAAGGGGAGCTAAGTTGATGGAGGCCGTAGTGCGGGGTGCGCTCCGAGCGCACCTGCTTACAAATCTGGCTGGAGCGAAGGGGATAGTGGACGAGTTGTGGGTCCCAGTCTCCAACGAGCGCGCCGACGTCGCAGTGATCGGCCGCGGAATGGATGGGTTCGAGATCAAGACTGAGCGCGACACGTTGAAGCGACTGCCGCGGCAGATGGTCGCGTATGGACGGCTTTTCGACCGGTGCACAGCAGTCGTCGCCGAGCGTCACCGGGAGCACGCCGAAGAGGTCCTTCCCGACTGGTGGGGCCTAACGACGGTGCACATCAACGGCGGAGTCGCGTTCAACACCGTGCGCAGTCCGCGGTCGAACTCGACGGTCGACCCGGAGATTCTCGTTCGCCTCCTGTGGCGGGAGGAGGTCATGGGCGCACTCCACGCGCTCGGATATGCGCCCGATCGGAGGGCATCCCGAGGGGTCCTCTGGGCCGAGCTGCTGCGATCTACCTCCCTGCGTCAGCTCAAGTCAGCAGTACACAGCGCGCTGCTTAGCCGCGACAGACGACAAGCAAGGATGCCTACACGCCTGCTTCGTGCTGCTGTCGCACCTGGTCCGTGACGAATTGCAGGTGGTGCGAGGTTCCGGCGCCCCGCCAGAGGCCCTGCGACCCCGGCTCGCGTAGTCCCTTCGCGCATTCGTCGATCACAGAGTCACCCCAGGAATACCCTGCTCCTGAGAACTCGCTGCGAGCGGCGATCTGCTTGCAGAGACCGTGGTACTGCGTGTTGCCCTCCTGGCTCACCGGCCCCCGACCGCGGGCGACGATCGTCTCGCTCGTCGCGGTGTAACGGTTCGCTCGCATAGTGTTCCCTGCCACGTCGTCGGCAGGCGGCTCGGGATTCTGGATCGCGTAATCCCCAAACGCGGGAACGCGCGGCAAATCGGCCCGTGCGAGCTGAGACCAGAGAACCCACTCGCGACGCGGGATCGTGCCCACTGTGCCCTCCTTGACGCAACCCAGCATCTTGGGAATCGACGTCCCGATCACCACTACACACCGCCACTCGCCCAGCGCACACATGTCCCGTAGCGCGTCGGCAACATCATCTGGATGGACCTCGTCGTCCTCGTTCAGTACCTCGAGGTCGATCAATAGATCGGCGTCACCGGGCAGCAACCCGAGCTGACCGAGTTGCTCGTTGAGCAGATCGCGATGGCGCTTGCCAGCGGGAGGCACCACCTTGCGCGTTTTATACCGAAGCGCCACACCATTGCCGTCCTCCAACGCGGCGTCGGCGACGAGTTCGATGTGTTGCCTGCTGCTCCGTCCAACGGGTACGACGGGAACAAACCGCAGTCGGCGCCTGCGCATTTCCGCGTAGATCCGCGCCAAGACTGGGTCGCTGCCGCTCTTTCCGGCGACCGGCTGCGTGGCTGCAAGCCGCATGACGTCGAGGTAGAGCGGATGCACGCCGAGCGCTTTCGACAGCCTTTGTACCCAAGCCGCAACGGACTCTTTGCTGAGCACAGGCCTTGGGTTCTTCGGCCCGACAATCTCGACCAACGGCGTCAATCGCTCCCATGCCGCGTCCGACACGTTCGCGAGCGCGTCGCGCTCGCCGATCTTGCTCTGAAGTACCGGCACGTAGTGCCCGGAGTCGACAGGAAGGGGGACGGGTGGCTCCGGCTTCAGGAGCGGGATCTGGATGAGGGTATCCATCGTCATAGCGATCAGCCATTATAACCTCAAGGGTTATAGCATGGCATGGAGCGATATCATCGACATCTCATGGTCAGACCGAAAACTTCAGAAGTCGTGCTCTAGCGACAAGGACGGCAGGCGGACGTTTGGCGCCGAGCAGTGGAAGGTCTTGAAGCGCCGCCTTGTCTCGCTTGAAGCAGCGTTGACGCTCGCAGAAATGGAAGGGGTTCCAGGCAACTGCCATCAGCTATCTGTCGACCGCAGCCAGCAGTTCGCCGTTGACCTGCGAGGCGCGTACCGGCTGATCATCGAACCCAACCACGACCCGGTGCCGCGTCTCGCCGCTGGCGGGATTGATCGCTCCCTCGTGACCAAAATCGTGATTACGGAGGTCGTTGACTACCATGGCCGCTGAGCAGACCAACTGGCAGCGTGACTGGACCGTTGCTCCTGGAGAGCTCCTCGTGGAAGCTCTGGAAGAGCGGGGGATGTCGCAGTCCGAGCTGGCGCGTCGGATGGGGCGCCCTATTAAGACGATCAACGAGATCGCGAACGGCAAGGCCGCGATCACGCCTGAGACCGCCATCCAGCTCGAACTGACTCTCGGCATCAGTGCGGCTTTCTGGAACAACCTTGAGACTTCGCACCGCGCGCACCTTGCGCGCGAGCGCGCAGAGAACGAACTTGCGGCGCATGCATCATGGGCCGCATCATTTCCTGTTAGGGACCTAGCCAGGAACAACCTGATCGCCCCTGGAAAGACGAAGGCGAGCAAGGTCGCATCGCTGCTCCGCTTTTTCCAAGTCAGTAGTCCGGAGGCGTGGGAGAAACACTGGACTGCCAGCGCCGCGGCATACCGCAAGTCACCCGCCTTCGCGTCATCGCCGTTCGCCTCTGCGGCGTGGCTGCGGTGGGGCGAGATCGTGGCCGCGAACATCGAGACCGCGCCGTTTGATGAGCAGCGCTTCCGGCAGGTGCTCACCGAGATCCGAGAGATGACCCGGCGGGACTTTCCCTTGATTCGGCAGCGCATTCAGGATCTCTGCGCCGGTGCAGGAGTCGCGCTAGTCATCACACCCGACCTGTCCGGCACGCATGTGAGCGGCGCGGCGCGGTGGCTCGCCTCGGACAAGGCAGTTGTGCAGCTCAGCCTGCGACACAAGACGGACGACCAGTTCTGGTTCAGTTTCTTTCACGAGGCCCGGCACGTTCTCGACCGTAGGAAGGCGGACTACCTCGACAGGGATCCGTCCCGACGTAACGACGCAGACCGCGACGTTGAAGAGGCCGAGGCAGACCGCTTTGCGCGTGACATCCTGATCCCGCCTAGCGCCTACAAAGAGTTCGTTATGGCTGCTGACTTCTCCGAAGATTCGATTCGAGGATTCGCCAAGCGGCAAAACGTCGCGCCGGGCATCATCGTTGGCCGGCTTCAGCACGACGACCATCTCGACCACTCGCATTTCCGCTCCCTGAAGAAGCCGATCGCTCCCGCTGGATAAAGCGCGCGTCCCGCATCGCGGCCGACTGAGACACGCACCATGCAGACGGCAGCTAATCGCCCGCTGTGGAGTTGAGTGCTCCGGCGCGTCGCTCGGCCTCGTCGCCAAACAGCGACGTGGCGAGCCGCTCGATTTGACTCGCGTCGATGCCGGGGCAATCCTGGCCCTCTGTTGACCAAACGAGCGTACCCGAGGGCCCGCCTCCCTCTGTCCAGGGTCGGACGCCGTGCATCTCATACCAGGCCCTCGAAGGCGGGCCTCATCCCACCACGAGTCAAACCACTCCTGGATCTCCTTGTCGTCGATCCCCTGTCCGGGCACCGTGATGACGTGCACCCTCACAGCCTGGGGCTCGATCCTCAGGCCCTCGATCTTGAGAAGAATCTTGTAGACGCGCTTCCCGACGCGCTTGCCCGTCTTCCGCTTGTGTTTCTTCATCGTTTCCGAGAGGAACTCGTGGATGCTCTCAGCGAGTGCGGCACGGGCCCGCCGCTCGCCGAGTAGCCTGCCGAACGCGATTCGCTCAGCCTCAGACGGGAACGGGTCGATGGGCTCGCGGTCGACGAGAGCGCTCTTCTCAAGAGGACACTCGAGCCGTAGGTCGGCTACCCATCGCTTACCGGGCTCGGGTGGCTGTAGAGCGTCGAGCGTCTGAACGTAGTCGCGGCCCAACAGAGGATCGTCGTCCGAGCATGCGTAAACCGGCGACACCTGAATCCAGGGCATACACGGCTCCGGTCGGTCCTCTGCGATGTCGCACGTCTGCGTTGTGATGATGCCGAACGGCGGCCGATCGGACTCGTCTACCGCAAGCTGCACAAGGACATCGCCGGTGTCCGCCTCCGCCTCAGCCTCTTGACGCGTCAGGTCCCAGATTGGATGGCTCAGCCGGGCCGCGTAGGAAAGCGCTGGGGCCTTGATGAGGTGCCCCTGCTCAAACTTGTTGATGGCCTCGATGACCTCTGGGGGCCACTCATCAGGTAGCCCCTCATCGATCACCTTCCGAGTCGCCTGCTCCGAACCGATCCCGCTCGCTTGAGCGTGGTGGGGCGTGCCGTCTGCGACCGGTCGGGGGCAGGCTCGCTCGGCGGCCACGCCGCATCAAGCCGTGGCATCGGTGCCTCGCTGCGCGGGAAGATGATCGGATCGGCGAGTTCTTCGAAACGGTCGATATTGCCCTGTTCAAGCAGCTTGCGCGGATACGGTTTGCCGTGCCCCAGCCAATCTTCCAGCCGCTCTTGGCCCAGACGTTTGTGCAGCGCTCGAACCACGGCATGGAGTTGGTACAGCGGACGCGCAGCCGCCGGACGCGGTTCGGCACCACGCTTCCACGCATACGGGGTTGTCCGTCCCACTCCGACGATCGCGGCGACCTCCTCGTCGGTCATGTTCAGCCATGAAGCCAGGTCCTTGCATGACTGGTAGGCACGCGAAGGCTGATGGGGTCGCGCGCGCCGGCGGGCAACCCTCGCCGGAGCTACATGCCCTTTGACGGTGAAGATGCTGTTTGACCAGTCATAGGGCGAGAGGAAGGCGGCGTCGGTGTTCTTCACGACGGCGTGCCCATGAAAGCTCTCGATGAACGGCGTCCCTTCCATGCCACTCGCTGCCGCGTAGCCTTCCAACGTGACCTGACGCCGAACGCGAGATCCCAGCGAAACGACCACGCCGTTGCCCGAGAACTCAAACTCGTTCGGCCCTTTTCCGTACGCTCCGCGCTGACCGATGAAGTCCAGCACCAGGAGCTGCGTGCCGTTCCGGCAAACCCCATCGCCATAGAGATCATCGAAGCCCGTGTTTGCGCTCGAATCGAAGATCGTCTGCGTACCGGCTTCCTCGCCGAACCAGGTGGACCAGTGCGACTCGTCGAGCCCGACATCAACCGTCGCCTTGGACAGACTCGTGACCGGCGTTGCGTAGAGGGCGAGGTTCACTGGACTAAATCTTCTCGAGGAGTGCGGGCGTCACCGACGCCTGGAACAGGCGGTCAGCCTGGTCCTTGAAGTCGGTCACAGCTTTCAGGATAGCCTCGACGTCGAACGCGCGACCGCCCTCTCGGAAGAAATCACAGTCGATCACGTAGTCGCAACCGCCTTTTTCCTGGACGAGCGCGAGGCCGTGCCGCATGTTGCACGTCACACCGCCTCCGGGATCGATCACGAGCTGCTGATGGACCCCCTTTATCGCCGAGGCTAGGCCGGGCTGGAGCAACGGGCCCAGAAAGGGAGGCGCGATGTACGCCTCCCAGCCGGCGGGCGAGTCGACGCCGAGCTCCCCACATCGCAGACGATCGACGAGCCTCAAGCCAAGCCTCTGCTCGAAAGTCGGCGAGGCGACCTCAGCGAGAGCAGCAAGCGCATTCGAGAGACGCTCCGCATAGTCGTCCCACCCTTCGTAGCCCTCCTCGGTCTGGAGGCCCATGTTGTCCGGAAGCAGCACGAGGGACCAGCCCTCGTCAGCCGAGGCAAGCCTCCACCCGTTGGTGCGCGTCGTCTCTGAGATCGGGCCGCCGGGCCCAACTCCCATGACGGTCCGGCTGGCTCCCTCGACCTGATCGATGCTCGGATATGGACCGTCGGCGCCGCCGACGCTCCCATGGAAGGCCGCCGCGGTGGGACCGGTGCTGATGGCCGGCTGCTGTTCGAAGCGGACCTGGCAGATCGCCATCGTGACGGATGAGCGCGTCGATACCGCCTCGGCCGCCGTCGGAAGATCAAGCATCATCGCTCCCATCGGCACAATTGAACACTACTTGAACAGCGAAAGCGAGGCGCCGTTCACCTTGGGGGTAGGAATGCCCGCTGTTGCCCGTCGACGCCCGGGTCGCTCATATGCGCGAGCTGGCGTCGCGCTGGGAGTCGGCCGCCGCCCTAGCGTCGCGAACCTGCTTTGCCAGCGTCACCACGAAGTCGTCATAGAGGGGTCGCGCCCGTCTCTGACCTCCCTCGGCAGAGGATGGGAAGGTCAAATGGCACGCAACTCGTCAGACAGCGTCACGCTTGCCGGGGCATCAATGGGCTTCACGTCAACCGTGACGGCTCAGCGTACCGCCGCACTCGGCCGCTTCGGCGGGAGCGCCTGCGGTCTTTTTGCGGTCCCTTTTTGCTCCCGCTGCGGTCCTTTTGCGGTCTGCGAACCACCGAACAGCCACGAACACAAGCGAACACGCTCCCCCGATGCCCAGCGTTTTCGGAGATATTCGGCCGTGTTCGCTGCTGTTCGCACTTCTCTAAGCCAATCGGGGCGCCGAGATTCGAACTCGGGACCTCACCGACCCGAACGGTGCGCGCTACCAGGCTGCGCCACGCCCCGATGAGCGACCAGTATCCCATACCGCCGCTGCCGCTATGGTCGCGCTCATGCCCGCCGCGACCTCGGACATCCTGGCTGCGCTCGACCGCGTCCTCGAACCGCAGCGCTTCGAGGACTACTGCGTCAACGGCCTGCAGGTGCCGGGGCCCGACGAGGTGCGGACGATCGCGACGGGCGTATCGGCGCAGGCGGAGCTGTTCGAGCTGGCGGCGCGCGAGCAGGCGCAGTTGCTGCTTGTCCACCACGGGCTGTTCTGGGGCTCGGGCGTAGCGGCGATCGACGCGCTGCTGAAGCGCCGCCTGCAGATCCTGTTCGACGCCGGCATCGCGCTGGCGGCGTATCACCTGCCGCTGGACGCACACCCGCAGTTCGGCAACAACGCGCTGCTGGCAGAGGCGCTCGGCGCAGGCGACACGGGCGAGCTGACGCCCTTCGCGCTGCACCGCGGCCAGGCGATCGGCTTCGTGGCGAGCTTCCCCGGCGACGGGCTGCCCGCGCGGGAGCTGTTCGGGCGCGTGGCGGCGGTCACGCAGCGCGAGCCGCTCGTGTTCGACGCGGGGCCGGCGCGCGTGCGCCGCCTGGCGATCGTCTCCGGCGCAGGCGCCGACTACACCGCGGACGCCGCGGCTGCCGGCGCCGACGCGCTCCTGACCGGTGAGCCGGCGGAGCGCTCGATGGCGCTTGCGCGCGAGTCGGGCGTGCATCTGATCGCCGCGGGCCACTACGCGACGGAGACGTTCGGCGTCAGACGCCTCGGCGAGCATCTCGCCGAGCGCTTCAAGCTGCGCCACGTCTTTCTCGACGTGCCCAACCCCGTTTGAAACGCCGTTCCGTTTGCCTATCCAAACGACACCTCAGCGTCTAACATCACGCCTAGTTCCCCCACCTGAATAACTTTGAGGAAGGAGTCCTGATGGAGGCAACGGCCGCCGGGTCGACCACTGGGTCGCGCACGATCGCCGACCTGGTCGCGAGTTCGGCCGTTGAGCATGCCGAGCAGGTGGCAGTGCGCCACAAGCGCGACGGCGTTTGGCACGACGTCACCTACGCGCAGCTGGCAGACATCGTCGAGGAGATCGGCGCTGGGTCTGATCGACGTCGGCATTCAGCCCGGTGAGCGGCTGTGCATCCTCGCCAACACCCGTCCTGAGTGGTCCTACGTGGATATGGCCGCAACCGCCGCGGGCGCGGTGGTGGTTCCGATCTACCAGACCAACTCTCCCGAGGAGTGCCTGTGGGTGATCTCCGATTCGGACGCGTGCGCGGTCGTCTGCGAGGACGAGGAGCAGCTCGCCAAGATCGCCGCCATCCGCGAGCAGATCCCGAACGTGCGCACCGTGATCGTGATCGACCCTGCGGCCAGCGCAGCGGACTCCAATGGCTCCAACGGGTCCGCGCCAGGCGACGAGCAGCCCCCGGTGCTGACGCTCGACGAGGTGCGCGAGCGCGCCGCCAAACGCTCAGCCGAGGAGCTCGAGGCGCGCCGCGCGGGCGTGCGCCCAGAGGACCCGTTCACGTTCATCTACACCTCGGGCACCACGGGCCCCCCCAAGGGCTGCGTGCTCACGCACGGCAACTACCGCGCGATCGTCGACATGATCACCGACGCGGGAGAGATCCAGGGTGACGAGATCATCTACCTGTACCTGCCGCTCGCGCATTCGTTCGCGCTGCTGATCCAGCTCGCGGTGTTCGACCTGGGTGGGACGCTCGCGTACTTCGGCGGCGACACCAAGCAGGTGATCCCCGAGCTGCTCGAGGTCAAACCGACCTACCTGCCGTCGGTGCCGCGCGTGTTCGAGAAGATCTACACGCTCGCCCACGGCGCGATCGAGGCGCAGCCGCCGGAGGAGCAGGAGCGCGCGCGGGCCGCGATCGCGGTGGGCGTAAAGGTGCGCGACATGCTCAACCGCGGCGAAGCGGTGCCGGCGGACCTGCAGGCAGAGTTCGACGAAGCAGACGAGCTGCTGTTCAAAAACGTGCGCGCGATCTTCGGCGGCAACGTGCGCCACGCCACCAGCGGCGCCGCGCCGATCGCGCGGGAGATCCTCGAGTTCTTCTGGGCGTGCGGCGTGCCGGTGCTCGAGGGCTACGGCATGACCGAGACGGCCACGGCGGCCACCACCTCGACCGTCGAGAACCACCGCTTCGGCACGGTCGGGCGCGCGCTTCCCGAACGTCGAGCTCAAGATCGCCGACGACGGCGAGATCCTGATCAAAGGGCCGAACATCTTCGCCGGCTACCACAACCAGGCGTCCACCAGCTTCGGCGCCGTCGAGAACGGCTGGCTGCACACCGGCGACCTCGGCTCGATCGACGAGGACGGCTACCTGTCGATCACCGGGCGCAAGAAGGACATCATCATCACCGCCGGCGGCAAGAACCTGACGCCTGCGAACATCGAGAACGACCTCAAGCAGAGCCGTTGGATCTCCCAAGCGGTGATGCACGGCGACCAGCGCCCGTATCCCGTGGTGCTGATCACGCTCGACGAGGAAGAGATCCCGATCTTCGCGCGCGAACACGGCCTGCCCGAGGACATCCCGCTGCTCGCGCGCGAGCCCGAAGTGCAGACGCTCGTCCAGCACGAGATCGACCGCGCCAACGGAAAATATGCGCAGGTCGAGCAGGTCAAGAAGTTCGTGATCCTCGACCACGACCTGTCGCAGGCGACAGGTGAGCTGACGCCGACGCTGAAGGTCAAGCGCAACGTCGTCAACGAGCGCTACGCCGAGCTGTTCGACGCGCTGTACTCCAGCTGACGTGCAACGGCGCTGATAGCTGCGAACATGGAGGACGATGCGCACCGACCCCTCAGATAACGGCGGGCTGTTCGTCGGGCGCAGGCCGGGCACCGCACCGGTGCACTTCCGCACGGTGCCCGAGCGTGCGGGCGAGACGCGCCAGCGGGTCGACGGCTCGATCGCTCGCTTGATGCTCGCCGCGATCACCCTGCTGTGCCTGCTGTGCTGGGGACCGATCCCGCTCGCGTGCCTGTGGCTCGGCTCGCAGGCCAACTACCTGACGGGCAGCGTCAGCCTCGGCATCCTCGCATCGTTCGTGGCGCTGTTCGCGTTCCTGTTCGGCACGCTCGCTTTGATGAAACGCATCGACGGCGCCTGGATCCTCGTGCGACGCGCCGCGGGCTACGACCAGCGCACAGGCGCGCTGGGTCGCATCTTCGCCGCCACGGCGGTGGTGATGGCGGTCGCGTTCGGACTGTGGTTCCTGGTCATTCACGGACCGGGAGCGGGCCTCGTGGCGCACGGCGGGGAAGCTTGAGCCTGCTCGACTACTACCGCCAATTCGAGGGGATGTCCGAGGAGGAGGTCAACCAGGGGCTACGCGAAGAGGCGGCCGAGCGCCGGCGCAAAGCGCTGACGCGCGTGGAGACCCTCGACCTCTCGCTCACGACCTGGCCCGAGCTGCCGCACCCGCGGATCGTCAACGCGATCACGTTCGTCGCGCGCCGCGGGCTGCACCGCTATCCACATCTCAGCGGCTCTGACCTGCGCGGCCTGCTCGCCGAGCGCCACGGCGTCGATCCCGAGCGCTTGATCCTCGGCAACGGCGCCGGCGAGCTGCTCAGCGCCGCCACGCGTGCGCTGCTCGAGCCCGGCCAGCAGCTGCTGACGCCGTGGCCGTCATATCCGCTGTTCCCGATCATGGCGCGACGCGCGCACGGCGTGGCGGTGCCGGTGAGCGGCGGAGTGGATGAGCTGCTCGAGGCGGCCGCGCGCGAGCCCAGCGTTCGCGCGATCGCGATCGCCAGCCCCAACGACCCGACCGGCGAGCTGCTGCCGGCGGGCGCGCTGCGGCGGCTGCTCGAGTCCCTGCCCGCGGGCGTCGCCGTGCTGCTGGACGAGTCGCTTGTCGAGTTCGTCGACGCGCAGCCGACCGGCGCGGCGCTTGCGCTGCTCGAGCATCACCCGCAGCTGCTCGTCTTTCGCAGCTTCTCCAAGGCGTGGGGGCTGGCCGGCCTGCGCATCGGCTACGCGATCGGCGCCCCCGGCGCGGGCGAGCTGCTCGCCGAGCTCGCGCCCGACCTCGGCGTGTCGGAGATCTCGCAGGCGGGCGCGTTCGAGGCGCTGCACAGCTGCTCGGAGCTCGTCGAGCGACGCGTGCAGGTCATCTGCGAGGAGCGTCCGCGCGTCACCGACGCGCTGCGCGCCGGCGGCTTCGACGTGGCGGACAGCCAGGCCAACTTCGTGTGGGCCGCCCACCCGACGCTGGCGGGTGGCGAGCTCGCGGCGCGCCTCGCGCGCTCGGGTGTGCTGGTCGCCGCCGGCGACGCACTCGGCGAGCCCGGCCACGTGCGCATCGCGATCCAGTCCGCCGTCGCCAGCGATCGCCTCCTGAACGCGATCGACAAGGCTCTCTAGATCTCGCTGGCTAGGGCGACGTCGGGCAAGCGATACAAGGACGCAGGGAGCGTGGCGTGCTACGCACGCGAGCGACCGAGGACGCCGTAGCGCGCCGCCATACGTTGTCCTAGCCGCCCGCCTGGCGCAGCAGGGCGCCGGTGGTGCCCTCGAGGATCTTGCGCCAGGCGCTGACCTCCTCGTCTGCGCTCGTCGAAGTGCTCGACGACCCGGCGCACGCGCTTGGCTGAGATTTCGAGGCCGTGGCGCTCGGCCACGTCTGCGTAGCGCGAGTATTCGCCGGCGAGCTGCTTGGTCACCGACTCGAAGCCGTGACGCGCGATCTCCACGCGCGAGGCGAAGCTCATCATCGACGTCTGGAACATCAGTTCGTCCGTCGGCTCGGGCTCGATCAGCACGATGTCAACGCCCGGATAGCGCTCCTCCCAGCCCTTGGCCAGTTCGTGCAGGCGCTGGTGGGCGAGCAGCTTGAACGACCTGGTAGCCGATCTGCGCGAAGCCCATGTCGGAGACGCGGCGCGGCCGCCGTCCGTGCAGCGTGTTGACCTTGTGCGAGAAGTCGTTGACGAACGGCACGATCGGGTTGATCACGACGACGAGCTTGGCGCCCGCCTGGATCGCGAGGTCGAGGTTGGTCGTCGACATCATGCCCCCGTCGATCAGATCGCGATCGTGGACGCGAACGGGCGCGTAGACCATCGGCAGCGCTCCTGACGCACGCACCGCGGTGGAGATCGCCACGTCGTTCGCGCCGTCCACGCCGAGCACCACGCGCTCGCAGCTGTCGAGGTCGGTCGCCGTGAGGTACAGCTCGCAGTCGAGCTCGCCGAAGTCATCGGTGCGGCCGGGCTCGCTGAGCACCTCGTGCAGGTAGCGCTCGATCCCCGCGCCCGTGTAAAGGCCCGACGGCAGGCCGTCGGCGAGCCCCACGACGACGTCCATCAGCGAGACGCCGCCGGGCTGTGAGATCAGCTGGCGGGCCAGCGACAGCAGCGCGCAGCGGCATCAACGCGCCCTTGCGCGCGAACTCGCATCAGGTTGGGACGCAGCAGATCGCCGATGTCGATGTCTTTGAACGGCGGCTTGCCCTGGCGCGTGACGACCCGCATCATCTCCTCGGGGGTCACGCCGTTGGCGCACAGCGCAGCGATGAACGACCCGGCGGAGGTGCCGATGTAGACGTCGAAGTTGTTGACCGAGCTGTTGACCGCCAGCAGGTCGAGCGCGCGCAGCGCTCCGATCTCGTAGACGCCGCCGGTGAAGCCGCCGCCGCCGAGCACCAGAGCGGTCTTGTCGCGCCTGGGACGCCGCCGGCGGTCGATCGACGCAGGTTGCCCGACGCCACGGGCCGCCACGCGCCTGGTCCGTGGCTTGGCCTTCCCGGCCTGCTCCAACTTGACAACCTTGCCCATCGATGGACATTCTATGGCTGCGTGCGGCCAAGACCTGCAACGAAAGTCCTCAGCTTGCTGTGCGGACTTCTACTTGCCGGCGTGCTGGCGCCCGCAGCGGCCAGCGCCGGCGGCGATCTGGCCGGACTGCAGGCCGACTTCGCCCACCAGCTGGCGCTTGCAGGCCCCACGGACGGCGCTTACGTGTACGACCTGACGACCAAACAGGCGCTGTTCTCCGAGCGCGCGACCGCGATGCGCCCGCCGGCGTCGGTCGAGAAGCTGTACACGGCGACGACGGCGCTGGAGCAGATGGGCGCTTCGACGCGGCTGACGACGAGCGTCTACGGCGTCGGCCGGATGGCGCCGGGCGGTGTATGGGAAGGCAACCTGTACCTGCGCGGCGGCGGCGATCCGACGTTCGGCACGAGCGCGTTCATCAGCCGTCACTACGGGGGGCTCGGCGCGAGCGTCTCCTCGCTCGTCGCCCAGCTCGTGCAGACCGACCACATCCGCCGCGTCACCGGCTCGATCGAGGGCGACGAGTCTTGCTTCGACGCGCTGCGCGGCGAGCCGTCGAGCGGCTACGCGTGGGACCCGTTCCTGGAAGGCACGCTCAGCGGGCTCGCGTTCAACCGCGGTGAAACCGGCTCCGAACACAGCGCGCACGCACCGGCGGCCTTCGCAGCACGCTCGCTGCTGGGTGCGTTGAAGGCAGCTCGCGTCAGCGTCCAGGGCCACAGCGGCGCCGCCACCACCCCGGCGGGCGCCGCGACGCTCGCCCAGGTGCAATCGCCGACGGTCGCGCAGCTGCTCGGCTTGATGCTGCCGCCGTCTGACAACTTCTTCGCCGAGACGCTGCTCAAGGACCTGGGCGCACGCTACGGCGGCGCCGGCACGACTGCGGCGGGGGCGGCTGTCGTGACCAACACGCTCTCCACACTGCTCGGCATCCATCCGCACGTCGTCGACGGCTCAGGCCTGTCGGAAGAAGACAGGACCTCCCCCTACCAGGTCGCCGACCTGCTGGTGGGCCTCGCGGGTACCCCGATCGGCGCGGTCCTGCGCGAACACATGGCCGTCGCGGGGCGCACGGGGACGCTCGAGCTGCGCATGCGTGACACTGGCGCGGCGGGCCGCTGCCAGGGCAAGACCGGCACGCTGACGGGTGTGTCGAACCTCGTCGGCTACTGCCAGGCGGCTGACGGACACACGCTCGTGTTCGCGATCTTCACCGATGACATCGCGATCGAAACCGCCCACACGTTCCAGGACCACATGGCGATCACGGTCGCCAACTATTGAGAGGAGCGCCGCGCGCTCAGCCGGCGTGAGCGTGACAGGTCTGGCTCATGGAGAGCCAGTCGATTCGAACGTGGTGGGGCTGGGTGGTGGCGAACACGTCTGCTTGTACCTTGCACGGAGTGGCGAAGTTAACGCCGCCGAGCTGCAGCGAGCAGCGCCAGCTGGCGAGTCGAGTGGTCGAGTTGATCACCCCAGAATCGGGGTTCTGGGCGCTGCACTGCATAGCTGCGTGGAAGCCGCTGTGCAGCTGGGAGGCGACCTGCTTGTGAATCTGAGCGGTGATCGCGGCGGCTGCTTCGCCGCCTGTGATCGGGTACAAACCGCCGTGGCCGCCGGCAGGGGCAGGGGCAGGGGCACCGGCAAGTGCCAGCGAGGTGGCGGGGATGGCCAGCAGCGCGCGCATGTGCGGACTTTACCCTTCCGTCGCGCGCGAGCACCGCTGCCCCCTACGCTTCCCCTTCGGCTTCTTCTGCGGATTCCGTTTCCGGCTGTTCGGTTTCGCCCGCTTCCGAGCCGGGTTCAACACTCTGTTCGGCCTGTTCCCGTGTCAGTTCTGACTGCTCTAGGGGCGGGAGCTCTGCTCGCAGCTGCTGACGTTCTTCGCTGTCGGTTTCGCTGTCGACGAATTCTTTGAGCTCCGCCTCGCTGTCGCCCCCGCCGTACTCGCCGGCGAGCCGCGCGGCGACGCCGGTGGGAGCTTCGGCCGACGTACCCGCGGCGGCTTCTTCGCCGCCGCCGGCGCAGCCGCAGAGCGCGAGTGCGAGCAGGCACACAATCGCGGCGAGGGCGTTCACGCTGCTACAACGCTGCGTCATGTGGATGACTTCGGCGCGAGCGCCTCGATGCTTGAGCGCGTGGCGATTTCGGCGGCGCGCTACTCCTCGAGCAGCGCCAGCAGCCCAGCTTCGTCCAGCACCGTCACGCCCAGTCGCTCGGCCTTCTCGAGCTTCGACCCCGGGCTCTCGCCGGCGACGACGTAGTCGGTGTTCTTGGACACCGAACCGGTGACGCGTCCGCCGGCTGCGAGGATGCGCTGCGTGGCGGCCTCGCGCGAGAGCTCGGGCAGCGACCCCGTGAGCACGAGCGTCTTGCCCGCCAGCGCACCCTTCGACGGGGGCGGCCCCTCCTCGTGAAAGCACAGGCCGAGCTCACGCAGGTCGTCGATCAGCGCGCGCGTGCGCTCGTCGTGCAGTTGCGCGGCTATGGCGCTCGCCATCTTCTCGCCGACACCAGGCGTCTGCGCCAGCTCCTCGAGCGAGGCTTTCATCAGCGCGTCGATGCTGCGAAAGCGTTGCGCGAGGTTGCGACCTGTGACCTCGCCGACCTCCTCGATCCCGAGCGCGAACAAGACGCGGGCGAACGGCCGCTGCTTGGACGCGTCGATCGCCGCGAGCAGGTTCCTGACGGACACCTCGCCGAAGCCGTCGAGCTCGAGCAGCTGCTCCGCGCGTAGGCGGTAGATGTCGGCGGCGTTGCTCACGAGGTCGCGCTCCTGCAGCAGCGCGACCTGCTTCTCGCCGAGCCCGTCGATGTCCATCGCGCCGCGCGAGACGAAGTGCTTGAGCAGCTGCCACGCACGTGCCGGGCACTCGGGATTCGGGCACTTGGTGAAGATGCTGTCCGGCAGCTTGATCGTCTTCGTGTCGCAGAACGGGCAGTGCTCGGGCGGCTTTGGCAGCGGCGGGCGGTCCTTGCGCTCGGCGACGTGCGGCGCCGGTGAGACGACCTGCGGGATCACGTCACCGGCGCGCACCACGATCACCTCCTCGCCCGCGCGGATGTCCTTGCGCACGATGTCCTCCTCGTTGTGCAGCGTCGCGAGCTTGATCGTGACGCCGCCCACTTCCACCGGCTGGAGCACTGCGTACGGGCGCATGTCGCCGAACTTGCCGACGTTCCACATCACTTTCTCGAGGCGCGTCACGGCGGTGGTGGGCGCGAACTTCCACGCGACCGCCCAGCGTGGATCGCGCCCGACGGAGCCGAGCCTGCGCTGCAACTCGAGGTCGTCGACCTTGACCACGACCCCGTCGATCTCGAAGTCGAGCTCCCCCCTGCGGCGCTCCCACTCGAGGCACTGCGCGATCACGTCGTCCTCGTCGCCGAGCACCTTGATGCCGCTGTTGACGCGCAAGCCGTGCTCGCGCAGCCAGTCGAGCGCCTGTGAGTGCTTGGTGAAGGACAGCCCTTCGGTGACGCCGACCTGGTAGGCCCAGATCGAGAGCGGCCGCTTGGCTGCGTCCGCCGGGTCGAGCTGGCGGATCGTGCCGGCGGCGGAGTTGCGCGGGATTCATGAAGGTCGATTCGCCTGCTTCGGCGCGCCGCTCGTTCAGCGCGGTGAAGTCCCTCAGCGACATGTACACCTCGCCGCGCACCTCCAGCAGCGCCGGCGCGTCCTCGACGCGCAGCGGGATCGCGCCGATCGTGCGCAGGTTGTGCGTGACGTCCTCGCCGATCTCGCCGTTGCCGCGCGTGGCGCCGCGCTCGAGCACGCCGTTCCGATACAGGAGGCTGATCGCGAGGCCGTCGATCTTGGGCTCGCACCACGAACGTGAACTTGGGATCGGAGATGCCCTCGCGCGCAAGGTGGTTGCGCATCCGCTCGACCCACGCGCGCAGCTCCTGCTCGGAGCGCACGTTGCCGAGCGACAGCATCGGCTCGAGGTGTCGCACCTTCTCGAGACGCCCCACCGGCTCGCCACCCACCCGCTGCGTCGGCGAGTCGGGCGTGACGAGCTCCGGGTGCTCGCGCTCGATCGTCCGCAGCTCGTCGAGCAGCCGGTCGTAGGCGTCGTCGCCGATCTCGGGGTCGTCGAGGACGTAGTAGCGGTAGGCGTGATGCTCGAGCTGCGCGCGCAGCTCCTGCGCCCGGGAAGCGACCTGTGTGTCGCCGAGGGCTGGGTCGGCGGCGCTCACGGCTGTGCGTCGTGGGCGACCGGCGCCAGCATCTCCTCCAGGTCGAAGCGCCGCAGCGCGTCGAGGCTCGGGCGGTCGGTCAGGTCGAAGTGGATCGGCGTCACGGCGATGCGTCCGGCGGCGACCGCCGCGAGGTCGGTGCCGGGCTCGTCGTGAAAGCCGGGGTCCGAGCCGTAGATCCAGTAGCGGCGGCGGTGCTCCTCCTCGCGCTCGAGCTTGAGCTCGTCGCGGTAGATGCGCTTGCCGAGGCTCGTCACCTCGACGCCGCTGGGCTCCCCGGCGGGAACGTTGACGTTGAGCAGCGTCCGCGCCGGCAGCGGCACGTCGTCGATGCGCGCGACCAGGCGCGCCACGAACGCTGCTGCCGTCTCGAAGCCAAAGCCTCCGTCGAAGCGGTAGTCGAGCGCGCCGGCGCGCGACTGCTGCGAGACCGCGATCGCTGGCAGCCCCAGCACGACGCCCTCGAGCGCCGCCGCGACGGTGCCCGAGTAGGTGATGTCGTCGCCGAGGTTCGCGCCGTGATTGATCCCGGCGACGACCAACTCGGCGTCGAAGTCCTCGACCAGGCCGAGGCTCGCCAGGCGCACGCAGTCGACCGGCGTGCCGTCGGTCGCGTAGCCGACGCTGCCGTCGGCGAACGGCACCTCCTCCACCCACAGCGGCCTGCGCGTGGTGATCGAGCGCGCCATCGCCGAGCGGTTGCCGTCGGGCGCGATCACCGCCAGGCGCACGTCGTCGAGCTCGCGCGAGCGCACGGCGCATCGCCTGCAGGCCGTCGGCCTCGATCCCGTCGTCGTTGGTGAGCAGCACGTTGAGCATCGCTCGGACCAGCATAGGGGCCGGTTCGGTCCCGGCGCGTGAAGATCAGTGATCGTCGTAGCTGACCAGCGCCAGCGCCAACCCGTGCGCCGGCGCGGTCCTCCCCGCCTCGGCCCGCGGCCGTCCCTCCAGCAGCCGCAGGAACTCCATCGAACGTGCACAGGCCGGCGGCGACGTCGAGCATCGTGCCGACGAGCACGCGGTTCATGTGTCGCAGGAACATGTCGGCCTCGATCCAGAACTCGAGCACCTCGCCGACGGCCCGCCATTCGCAGCGAGATGACCCGGCAGTTGAAGTAGGAGTGCTCGGTTTCGGTGGGCGTGAACGCGGTGAAGTCGTGCGTGCCGAGCAGCGCGGCGGCGCAGCGCTCGAGCGCGTCGCGGTCGACGGGCGCGGTCCACCAGTAGGCGCACCGACGCTCGAACACGGAGCGCGTGCGCCGCGCCAGCACGCGGTAGCAGTAGGTCCTGCTGGTGGCGTCGCGGCGCGCGTCGAAGCCAGCGGGCGCTGGCTCGGCGGCGAGCACGGCGACGTCGCGGTCGAGCAGGCCGTTGAGGCGCAGCGGGTCGACCGCCTCGTGCGCGTAGCTCGCGACCTGGCCCCACGCGTGCACGCCGCGCGTCGGTGCGCCCGGCGACGGTCAGCAGTCAGCGGCCGCTCGTCGTGGCCGACGTCGCCGAGCACCGTGCGCAGCGCGCGCTCGAGCTCCTCCTGCACGGTGCGCTTGTCGCGGCTGGCGCGCCCAGCCGGCGAAGTCGGTGCCGTCGTACTCGATCGTGAGCTTGGTGACCATCCCCGCGCGGCCTTTCGGTGTCGCGGCTCAGCGCTGACACGAGGCGCGGCTGAGACCGCGCGGCCTCAGACGAGCTCGATGAAGACCATCTCGGTGGCGTCGCTGCGACGCGGCCCGAGCTTGAGGATGCGCGTGTAGCCACCGGGCCGCTCGGCGTAGCGCGGCGCGACCTCGACGAACAGCTTGTGCACCGCGAACTTGTCCTGCGCGAGCGTCGACAGCGCCTGGCGGCGGGCGTGCAGGTCGCCGCGCTTGGCGAGCGTGATCAGCTTCTCGATCTCCGGCTTGACGGCCTTCGCCTTGGCCGCGGTCGTCTTGATCCGCTCGTGCTCGATGATCTCCTTGCTCAGGTTCATCAGCAGCGCCTTGCGGTGCGCTGAGTCGCGGCTGAGCTTGTTGCGTGTCTTCTGGTGGCGCATGATCTCGTTTTTTATGGGAGGGCGGCGTTCGTAGTGCGTGGCCGGCGGCTCAGTCTAGATAAAGGGCCGGGGTGTTGGCGTCGCCCTCAAAAGCCTGTGTAACCATAGTCATACAGACTTTCAAGCGGGACACCCACCTTCGCCTCTCACAACACCGAGGCGGAGGCCGGCTCAGTCCTGGCGGAGGTTCAGGCCGCGAGCGTGCAGCGTTTCGATGACCTCGTCGATCGACTTCTTGCCGAAGTTGGGGATCGCGTTGAGCTCCGCCTCGGACTTCGAGATCAGGTCGCCGACGGTCTGGATGCCGGCGCGCTTGAGGCAGTTGTAGGAGCGCACTCCGAGCTCGAGCTCCTCGATCAGGATGCCCCACTCCTCGCCCTGCAGCGCCGGCTGCGCGCCGCCGCCGACCGCGAGGCCGTGGCCGTCGAGCTGTCCGCCGGGAGCGGCGCGCAGCTCCTGGATGCGGTCGGCGTCGGTGAAGATCGCGAGCTGGGAGATCAGCAGCTCGGCCGCCTCGCGCAGCGCCGCCTGCGGGTCGATCGAGCCGTCGGTCTCGATGTCGAGCGTGAGCTTGTCGAAGTCCGTCTTCTGCCCGACGCGCGCCTGCTCGACCGCGTAGGCGACACGGCGCACGGGCGAGAAGATCGAGTCGATCGGGATCACGCCGATCGGCTGGTCGGCCGACTTGTTCTCCTCGGCGGGCCGGTAGCCGCGCCCGCGTCCGATCGTCATGTACAGCTCGAGCTTGGTTTTCTTCTCGAGCGTCGCGATGTGCAGGTCGGGGTTGAGGATCTCGACGCCGGCGGGCAGGTCGATGTCCTTGGCGGTGATCTCTCCGGGACCGGTCACGACCAGCGGCGCCTCGACCTCGCTGGCGTCGGAGTGCATCCGGCAGACGACGCCCTTGAGGTTGAGCACGATGTCGGTGACGTCCTCCTTGACGCCTTGGATCGTCGAGAACTCGTGCGCCACGCCCTCGATGCGCACGCTCGTGACGGCGGCGCCGGCGAGCGAGGAGAGCAGCACGCGGCGCAGCGAGTTGCCGAACGTGTAGCCGAAGCCGCGGTCGAGCGGCTCGATCGTGAACGTGCCACGGTTCTGCTCCACGGACTCGCTTGTGATCCGGGGGATTTGGAAGTCGAGCATCAGAGTCCTAACGTCGTTTTGGTGTCGCACCGGCGTCATTGCGGGCGCCGGCTCTGAGTGTCGCCGCCCGGATGGGCCGCGACGAGGGGAAAAGATCTGTCTACTTCGAGTACAGCTCGACGATGAGCTGCTCCTGCACCGGTGCGGCGACCTCGCGCCGCTCCGGCTTGCGCAGCACCTTGGCCGTGAGCGACTCGTGGTCGGCCTGGAGCCACGCGGGAATCTGTCCGGTGAGCTCGGTGGCGTCTCTGACCACCTGCGTGGCAGGCGTGTCCGCCTTGATCGCGATCACGTCGCCCGGGCGCACCTGATAGCTGGGGATGTCCACCCGCCGACCGTTGACCGTCCAATGGCCGTGGCGGATCAGCTGGCGCGCCTGGCGGCGCGACGCGGCGAAGCCGAGGCGCACGAGCACGTTGTCCAGGCGGCACTCCAGCAGCGTCAGCAGGTTCTCGCCGGTGATGCCCGGCTGTCGCGACGCCTTCTCGTAGTAGCCGTGGAACTGCTTCTCGAGCACGCCGTAGTAGCGGCGCGCCTTCTGCTTCTCGCGCAGCTGCACGCGGTACTCGCTCTGTTTCATGCGCCCGCGCCCGTGCTCGCCCGGCGGGTAGGAGCGCCGCTCGACGCCGCACTTGTCGGTCAGGCAGCGCTCGCCCTTGAGGAACAGCTTCTGCCCCTCGCGGCGGCACTGCTTGCACTGCGGGCTCGTGTCTCTGGCCATTTGCTCCTAGCACCGCGCCGCCGCTTGCGCGGACGACAGCCGTTGTGGGCCTGCGGGGTGACGTCCTTGACGCCGGTCACCTCGAGGCCGGCGGCCTGCAGCGAGCGGATCGCCGTCTCGCGACCGGAGCCAGGGCCCTTGACGTAGACCTCGACCTTCTGCAGCCCCTGCTCGAGGCCCTTGCGCGCGGCGGCGTCGGCGGTCACCTGCGCGGCGAACGGCGTCGACTTGCGCGAGCCCTTGAAGCCGGCGCCACCGGCGGACTCCCACGCGATCACGTTGCCCGGCGGTGTCGGTCAGCGAGACGATCGTGTTGTTGAACGAGGTCTTGATGTGCGCCTGCCCGATCGGGATGTTCTTTTTCGGCTTGCGCCGCCCGCGGGCGCGTTTGGGAGCGGGCGGCATTACTTCTTGCCCGCCTTCTTCTTGCCGGCCACCTGCATGCGCTTGGGGCCCTTGCGCGTGCGCGCGTTGGTCTTGGTCTTCTGGCCGCGCACCGGCAGCCCGCGACGGTGGCGCAGGCCGCGGTAGCAGCCGATCTCCTGCAGACGTTTGATGTCCTGCGAGCGCTCGCGGCGCAGATCGCCCTCGACGGTCAGCCCGTCGTCGATCGCGTCGCGCAGCTTGGCGACCTCGTCCTCGGTGAGATCGCGGATGTAGGTGTCGGGGTCGACGCCGACCTCGGCGAGCACCTTGTTGGACGTCGAGCGCCCGATCCCGTAGATGTAGGTCAGCCCGATCTCCGAGCGCTTGTTCAGAGGCAGGTTGACGCCAGCGATACGTGCCATCTAGCCGCTCAGCCCTGGCGCTGCTTGTGACGCTTGTTCTGGCAGATCACCAGCACCACCCCGTGGCGGCGGATGATCTTGCACTTCTCGCACATCGGCTTGACCGACGGTCTTACCTTCATGATCCCTTTCGGCGGCTGGGTTCCGGCGACTCGGCTCTGGCTGCCGTTGCGGCCGCCGCTACCGGGTCGAGGACACGCCCCGCGCGCGCAACCTGCCGCGCGCCTGGGCAGGACTCCAGATGGTAGCAACCCCGGTTCGCCGTCGCGGCCTGCTGGCGCGATCAGCGCGCCGTGGCGACGTCCTCGGGCAGCTGGGCGCCGGCGAGCGCCTCGGCACGCGCGTCGGGGGCGAGATGCCAGGGAGTGAGGATCAGCGGGCCGTCGGCCGGTGATCGCGACGGTGAACTCGAAGTGCGCGGCCGGCGAGCCGTCCTGTGAGTAGATCGCCCAGCCGTCGCCCGCCGACTCGCACGCCGGGCCGCCCGGCGGTGGTCATCGGCTCGATCGCGAGCACCATGCCCTCCTCGCAGCAGCGGCCCCTTGCCGGGCTTGCCGTAGTTGGGCACCTGCGGGTCCTCGTGCATGCTGCGCCCGACGCCGTGGCCGACGAGCGAGCGCACGACCGACAGGCCGGCCTCCTCGGCGACGCGCTGGATCGCGTGCGAGACGATCGCCGATGCGGTTGCCGGCGCGGCACTGTGCGACGCCCGCGTGCAGCGACTGCTCGGTTGCCGCGAGCAGACGTTCTGGCGTCCCTGCCGACCTCCCCGACGCGGAACGTCCGCGCCGCGTCGGCGACCCAGCCGTCGAGCGTGACGCCGACGTCGATCGAGATGATGTCGCCGCTCCTCGAGCCGGTACGGGCCGGGGATGCCGTGCACGATCATCGCGTTCGGCGAGGCGCAGATCGAGCCGGGGAAGCCGCGGTAGCCCTTGAACGTCGGCGTCGCGCCCCGCGACGCGGATGAAGCGCTCGGCGAGCTTGTCGAGCTCGGCCGTGCTCACGCCCGGGCGGATCCTGCGCTCGAGCACGTCGCAGCGTGGCGACGCAGAATCGCGCCCGCGCGCGCCATCTTCTCGATCTCCTCGGGCGACTTCCTGATGATCACCCACGGAGCTTAGCTGGGCAGCGTGGGCCGGCCCCGCGGTGCGCTAGAAGCCCTCCTCCAGGCGCAGCGTCGCGACGGTCGCGCGGATGTGGGCGTGGACCTCGTCGGCGGTGCGCCGTCCGTCGAAGCGGCGCAGCAGCCCGGCGCGATCGTAGTAGGCGATCAGCGGCTCGGTCTGGGAGTGGTAGACCTCCAGGCGCCGGCGGATCGTCTCCTCGCGGTCGTCGTCGCGCTGGATCAGGCGCGCGCCGTCCTGATCGCACACGCCCTCGTGCTTGGGCGGATCGAAGTCGACGTGGTAGATGTGGCTGGGGTTCTTCACGCACACGCGCCGCCCGGCCAGACGGCGCACGACGTCGTCGTCGGGCACCTCGATCAGCAGCACCGCCGTCAGTCGCCGGTCGAGCCCGCCGAGCGCCTCGTCGAGCGCATCCGCCTGCTGTTCGTTGCGGGGAAAGCCGTCGAGCAGGAAGCCGTCGCGCGCGTCGCCGCTCGCCGAGACGGTCGGTGATCATGCCGATGATCACGTCGTCGGGCACGAGCTCGCCGGCGTCCATGTAGCGCTTGGCCTCCCGGCCCAGCTCGCGTCCCCTCGGCGACCTGCGCGCGCAGCATGTCGCCGGTGGAGATGTGCGGCAGCCCGAAGTCCTCGTGCAGGCGCTCCGCCTGCGTGCCCTTGCCGGCGCCGGGCGGACCGAGCAGGATCAGGTTCAGCTCGGACACGACCGAGGCAGCCTACCCGCTCGCTGCGGTCGCCGGCGCACGACGCCGCGCTGGCGGCCGCGCCCGACGGGCGGCGCGCTACTTCAGGAAGCCCTCGTAACTTCGCATCATCAGCTGCGCCTCGAGCTGCTTCATCGTTTCGAGCGCGACACCGATCACGATCAGGATCGAGGTGCCGCCGAAGCTGAAACTGCTGGTGGGTGCGCGCGAACAGGATCGCCGGCAGCGCCGCGACCGCGGCGAGGAACAGCGCACCGGGGAACGTCAGCCGCGCGAGGATCCGGTCGAGGAATTCCGCCGTCGGGCCGCCCGGGGCGCACGCCGGGGATGAAGCCGCCGTACTTCTTCAGGTTGTCGGCCTGGTCGACCGGGTTGAACGTGACCGCCGTGTAGAAGTAGGTGAAGATGACGATCAGGATCGACTCGCCGACGACGTAGTGCCAGCCGTTGGGCGAGAAGAAGTCCGAGATCGACTGGCCCCAGTGGGTTTTGACGAGCTGCCCGACCGTCGGCGGGAAGGCCATGAGGCTCGCCGCGAAGATCACCGGGATCACGCCCGGCCATGTTCACGCGCAGCGGCAGGTAGGTCTGCCCGCCCTCGGTCATGCGCCGTCCGATCACGCGCTTGGCGTACTGCACGGGGATCCGCCGCTGGCCTTCCTGGACGAACACGATCGCGGCGACCACCACCAGCACGAGGAACGGCAGCATCACCTTGAAGACCTGGTCGTGGGTGGTCCACCACGGCTGGATGCCCGCCGGCAGGCGCGAGACGATCGAGGCGAAGATCAGCAGCGAGATGCCGTTGCCGATGCCGCGCTGGGTGATCAGCTCGCCGATCCACATCAGGAGCACGCAGCCGGTCGTCAGGCAGATGACGATCAGGAAGATGTGCGGCAGGTCGAAGTGCGTGATCACCGATTCGCCGGCTTTGGCCTGCAGGCTGTGGAACAGGAAGACGTAGCCGATCGACTGCGCGAAGGCCAGCCCGACGGTCAGGTAGCGCGTGTACTGGGTGATGCGCGCCTGTCCGACCTCGCCTTCCTTGGAGAGCTTCTCCAGCGAGGGAACGCGCCACCTGCAGCAGCTGCAGGATGATCGAGGCGGTGATGTAGGGCATGATGCCCAGCGCGAAGATCGCGAGTTGCGACAGGCCGCCGCCGGAGAACAGGTTGAGGAAGCTGAGGATGCCGCCGCCGCCGAACTGACTTCTGGATGTTGTTGACCGCCGTCAGGTTGACGCCCGGCACCGGGACGTGCGAGCCGAACCGGTAGATCAGCAGCATCGCCGCCGTGAAGGCGATCTTCTTGCGGATGTCCGCAACCTGGAAGGCGTTCAGGATCGTCGAGAGCATGGGTTTGTGTCGCTCAGCGCGCAAGCCTCGCAGGCACGCCTTGGTCGCGGATTCTAGTGGATGAGCCAGTCGCGGACCGCCGCTTGCGGGCGCGCTCGGGGCGCGGCTAACCGTCGATCGTCGCGCAGGTGCCGCCGGCCGCCTCGATGCGCTCGCGCGCGCTGGCGCTGAACGCGTGGGCGTGGACGGTCAGCGCCTTGCTCAGCTCGCCCTTGGCGAGCACCTTGACGGGAACGTCCTTGCGCGTCGCCAGGCCGTTGGCCTGCATCAGCTCGAGCGTGACCTCGGTGCCGGCGTCGAAGCGGCTCTCGAGCGCGGAGATGTTGACCGGCTGGGTGTGCGTGCGGAAGGGCTCGAAGGGCATCGACTTCTTCATGTGCGGCCCGCGCAGCTTTCGCATGCGCATGTGGATCGGCATCTGGCCGCCCTCGAAGCGCGCCCGGCGCTTGGAGCCCGAGCGCGAGCCGGCGCCCTTCTGGCCGCGGCCGGCGGTCTTGCCGGTGCCCGAGCCTTCGCCGCGTCCGACGCGCTTGCGCGGGCGCCGGCTGCCCGGCGCGGGCGCAAGGCTGTGCAGCCCGATGCGCTCCTCGGTGTCGTCTTTGGCGGGGGTCACTTGGCCTCCTCGACCTCGACCAGGTGGCGCACCGCGTGCAGCATGCCGCGGGCCTGCTCGGAGTCCTTGACCTCGACCGTGTGGCCGATGCGGCGCAGGCCGAGCGAGCGCAGCGTGTCGAGCTGTTTGCGCGTTGGCGCCGTTGCTTGGAGCGGCGCTGGGTGACGCTGAGCGCGCCCATCACGCGCTCGCTCCGTCGGCGGCGCTCGCCGCCGGCGCGGGCGCCTCGCTCGCAGCGGCTGTCGCCAGCTCCGCGGCGGCAGCCTGTGCGCTGCCGTTGACGGGCTCGCCGCCGAGGCCGAGCACCTGGTTGATCGATCAGCCCGCGCAGCTTGCCGACCTCCTCGGGCGTGCGCAGTCCGCGCAGCCCGGCGACGGTCGCCTTGACGAGGTTGATCGGGTTCTGCGTGCCGAGGCTCTTGGAGAGGATGTCGTGGATCCCCGCGAGCTCGAGCACCGCGCGCACGCCGCCGCCGGCGATCACGCCGGTACCGGGCGAGGCGGGCTTCAGCAGCACGCGCCCGGAGCCGAAGACGCCGGTCGTCTGGTGGGTGATCGTGCTGCCGTGCTTGGGCACGCGGAAGAGATCCTTCTTGGCGCGCTCGACGCCCTTCTGGATCGCCAGCGGCACCTCGTTGGCCTTGCCGTAGCCGACGCCGACGACTTCGCGTTCGTCGCCGACGACCACGAGCGCCGTGAACGAGAAGCGCCGACCGCCCTTGACGACCTTGGCGACGCGGTTGATCTCGACGACCCGCTCCTGGAGATCCAGGCCGGCGGCGTTGACTGAGCGATCTATGGATATGGACATGGCAGGAGGGAGAGGGTAGCGGGAGCGTGCGCCTTGGCGGGCTAGACGGTTATGCCGGCCTCGCGGATGGCCTCGGCGAAGGTGCGAACGTGGCCGTGGTAGCGGTAGCCGCCGCGGTCGAACACGGCCTCGGAGATGCCGGCCGCCTTGGCGCGCTCGGCGAGCAGCTCGCCGGCGCGCTTGGCGCGCTCGGCTTTCGACAGCGAGCGCAGCTCGGGCTCGAACCAGTTGACGGCGGCGAGCGTGCGCGCCGCTGACGTCGTCGACCAGCTGCGCGGAGATGCCGCGGTTGGAGCGGAACACCGAGATGCGCGGGCGCGTCGGCCGTGCCGGAGATCTTCGCGCGCACCCGGCGGCGGCGTTTGAGCCGGCGGGTCTCCTTGGTGAGGACGCGTCATGCGCGCTTGCCCACCTTGCGCTGCACGTGCTCGCCCTCGTAGCGGATGCCCTTGCCCTTGTAGGGCTCGGGCGGGCGCTGCTTGCGGATGATCGCGGCGGTCTCGCCGACCAGCTGCTTGGAGATGCCCTTGACGACCACGCGCGTCGGCTGGGGCACCTCGAACTCGATGCCCTCGGGCGCCGGGATCGGCACCGGGTGCGAGTAGCCGACCGCGAGCTCGAGGTTCTTGCCCTTCAGCTGCGCGCGATAGCCGACGCCCTGGATCTCCAGGCGCTTCTCGTAGCCGCTGGTGACGCCCTGCGACCATGTTCGCGACGAGCGTGCGCGTGAGCCCGTGCAGCGCGCGGTGTTCGCCGCGGTCGGTCGGTCGTGTGACGAGCAGCTGCTCGCCGTCCTGGGTGACCTCGATGTCGCGGTGGATGCGCTCGGAGAGCTCGCCTTTGGGACCGTTGACGCGCACCGACTCGGGCTCGATCGCGACGGTCACGCCTGCCGGCACGGGGATTGGCTGTCTACCGATTCTCGACATCGCTCGCCTACCAGACCTGCGCCAGGACCTCGCCGCCGACGCCGGCGGCGCGCGCGTCGTGACCGGTCATCACGCCGTGCGAGGTCGAGACGATCGAGGTGCCCATCCCGCCGAGCACCTTCGGGATGTGCTTGGCGTCGACGTACGTGCGCTGGCCGGGTCGCGACACGCGCCGCAGACCCGAGATCGCCGAGCGGCGGTCCTCGGTGTACTTCAGGCGGATCTGGATCAGCTGCCCGGCGCGCGCCGTCGGGCGCGGGCACGATCGACCACGATTCGATGTAGCCCTGCTCGTCGAGGATCCGCGCGAGCTCGCCCTTGAGCTTGGACGCGGGCACGTCGACCGTCTCGTGCGCGGCGTGGATCGCGTTGCGCACGCGCGTGAGGAAGTCGGCTATGGGATCGGTCATCGACATGTGTTTGGAGGCCTAATCGTTTCGTCGGAGGAAGATCCCTACCAGGAGGACTTCGTCATCCCGGGGATCTGGCCGTTGTGGGCGAGGTCGCGCAGGCAGATGCGGCACACCCCGAACTTCCGGTACACCGCGCGCGGGCGCCCGCAGCGGGTGCAGCGAGTATAAGCACGTGTCTTGAACTTCGGCGGGCGCGCCTGCTTGACGCGCAGTGAGGTCTTGGCCATCAGTCGTTGCTCTCTTTCTCAGTTGTGTCCGTGTCGCCGTCCACGGAGGCTTCGCGCTGCTCAGCCTCCTCGACGATGGCCGCTTCGGCTTCAACCTCCTCGGCCACAGCCTCAGCGGCGACCTCGATCTCGGCCACCTCGGCGACGGCCTCCTCAGGGCCTCCTCGACGACCTCCTGGGCCTCCTGCTGCTCGCCGTCCTGCGCCTCCGCGAGGACCTCCGCTTCAGCTGCGGCCTCCTCGGCGACAGCCTCCTCGGCCTCCTCGAGATCCTCGGACTCCGCTGCCGGTTTGGGCGCTGCGGGCGCTTTGGCTTTGGCTTTGCCTTTGGCGGCCTCGGGCGCCGGCTGCGCAGCGGCAGCGGCGCTCGCCGCCTCGGCCTCCTCGTGGGCGCGTTGCGCGGCGGCGTCCGCGTCTGGGTCATAGCCCCTGGGCCGACCTTGGGCGGAGAAGGGCATGCCGAGCGCTGACAGCAGCGCGAACGCCTCGAGATCGCTGGCGGCGGTGGTGGTGATCGTGATGTCCAACCCGCGCACCATGTCGATCGTGTCGTAGTCGATCTCGGGGAAGATGATCTGCTCGTTGACGCCCAGCGAGTAGTTGCCGCGACCGTCGAAGGAGCGCGGGTTCAGGCCGCGGAAGTCGCGGATCCGCGGGATCGCGACCGAGATCAGCCGGTCGAGGAACTCGTAGCTGCGCTCTGCGCGCAGCGTCACCGCGACGCCCACGGGCATGCCCTCGCGCAGTTTGAACGCGGCGATCGACTTGCGCGCGCGACGCACGCTCGGCTGCTGGCCGGCGATCGTCGCCAGCTGCTCGGTCGCCGCCTTGAGCATTTTCGAGTCCTGCTTGGCGAGGCCGACGCCCATGTTGAGCGTGATCTTCTCGATCTTCGGCGCCTGCATCAGCGACGAGTAGCCGAAGCGCTCGATCAGCGCGGGACGGATCTCCTCCAGGTAGCGCGTCTTCAGACGGGCTGTGGGGGCACTGTCGGTCATCGTCGCCATCGTCAGTCGAGCCTCGCGCCGGAGCTCTTGGCGACGCGTACGCGCTCGCCCTGCTCGCCGCGCTCGATGCCGACGCGCGTGGGCTTGCCTTTGGCGTCGAGCAGCATCACGTTGGAGATGTGGATCGGTCCCTCGCGCTCGATCACCCCGCCGAGCTGCGCAGCCGTCTGCGAGCTCGTACCGGCGGCCTGCTGGGGGCGTGTGTGGCGCTTGATCATGTTCAGGCCCTCGACGTACACGCGTTCCTTTGCGGGGTCCACGCGCAGCACGCGGCCGCTCTTGCCGCGGTCCTTGCCGGAGATGATCTGCACGTGGTCGCCGGAGCGGATCTTCAGCGAGCGGCGCTTGGGACGGACGCGTGACGCCGGGCCATCACAGCACCTCCGGCGCGAGCGAGACGATCTTCATGAAGTTGCGCTCGCGCAGTTCGCGCGCGACCGGCCCGAAGACGCGCGTGCCGCGCGGGTTGTTCTGGTCGTCGATGATCACCGCGGCGTTCTCGTCGAACGCGATGTAGGTGCCGTCGTCGCGGCCGATCGGCTTCTTCGTGCGCACGACCACCGCCGTGACCACGTCGCCCTTTTTGACCGCGCCCTGCGGGTTCGCCTGCTTGACGGTGGCCGTGATCACGTCGCCGACGAACGCGTAGCGCCGCCTGGAGCCGCCCTTGACGCGGATGCACAGGATCTCGCGCGCGCCGGTGTTGTCGGCGACCCGCAGACGGGTCTCGTTCTGGATCATCGTGCCCGCTCCAGCACGTCGACCAGCGCCCAGCGCTTCGTGCGCGACAGCGGCCGGCTCTCGATCACGCGCACCACGTCGCCCTCGTGCGCGTCGTTGTTCTCGTCGTGCGCGTGCACGGTGCTCGAGCTGCGCACGATCTTCTCGTAGCGTCGGTGCCGGCGCGCGATGTCGATGCGCACCGTGATCGTCTTCTCGGCCTTGTCGGAGACGACGACGCCCTGACGCACCCTGCGCGTGCCCTCGACCGGAGCGTGCACCGGCGGCAGCGCCTCAGGCGCGGGCGCCGCGGCGCGGCGCGTCGCTTTCTTCGCGCGTTCCTGCAGTCGGCGTGCGCGCCGCCGGGCGGCCTTGGTCCTGCGCTCGGCCACCCGCTCGGCGTGGCGCTCCTCCGGGGTGCGGCTCGGACGCGCGTCGGTGTGTTTCGCGCGCGCCCTGCGGCGGCGCTCCTTGGGCGGCACCTGCTCCACGGGCTCAGCCGCGACCGGCGGCGTCAGCGGCCACGTCGGCCTCTGGTGTCGTGTCAGGTTCGGGTGCCGCGTCAGCCTCGGCTTCGGCCGCAGGCGTGGCCTCGGCGTCGGGCGCGGGCGCCGCGTCGGCCTGGTCGGGCTCGGTGTCTGCTGTGTCGTTGTCTGGTTCGTCAGCCATTTGATCCGTTCACGTTCGTCTTGTTCTAGATGGCTGGCCTGGAGCTGGCGCTCGCGGGCGACGGTCAGGGCGCGCGCGAGGTCGCGCCGGGCGCGGCCGAGGCCTGCGGTGTCGTCGAGTTCGCCGGTCGCGTTGGAGAAGCGCAGGCCGAAGACCTCTCTGCGCAGCTCGACCAGGCGCTTGGTCAGTTCGTTGTCGTCCAGGTCACGCAGCTCCTTGGCCTTCATCTGCCTCAGTCCTCCCGCAACACGAACTTGGACTTGACGGGCAGCTTGTGCGCGGCGAGGCGGATCGCGTCGCGCGCCAGCGGCTCGGACACGCCGGCCAGCTCGAACATGACGCGTCCGGGCTTGACGACCGCGACCCAGCCTTCGGGCGAGCCCTTGCCCGAGCCCATGCGGGTCTCGGCGGGCTTCTTGGTGACGGGCTTGTCCGGGAAGACGTTGATCCACACCTTGCCGCCACGCTTGATCTTGCGCGTCATCGCGATACGGGCGGCCTCGATCTGGCGGTTGGTGAGCCAGCCGCCCTCGAGCGACTTCAGCCCGTACTCGCCGAACTGGACCTGCAGCTGGCCGCGCGAGTTGCCGCGACGGCGTCCGCGGTGCTGCTTGCGGTGCTTGACGCGCTTGGGCGAGAGCATCAGCGTCCACCGCCACCGGGTCCGCCGGATGAACGCGGCCCACCGGCGCCACGCCCGCCGCCTGGGCCACCTGGACCGCGACCGCCGCCGCCGCCACGCCCGCCGCCGCCGGATCCGCCCGGACCACGTCCGCGTCCACCACCACCGCCGCCGCCGGGCCCGCCGCCGCGGCCTCCGGGGCCGCCTGGGCCCGGCCTCGGCCGCGTCCCTCGCGCCCGTCGCGACCCCGCCGCGGCCGTCGCGCTCGGAGCTCGGCGGCGCGGGCGCGGTCATGTCGGTCAGATCTGCGCCGGTGTAGCCCTCGGGCATGATCTCGCCCTTGTTGACCCAGCACTTGACGCCGATGCGCCCGAACGTCGTGCGCGCCTCGTAGAAGCCGTAGTCGATGTCCGCGCGCATCGTGTGCAGCGGCACGCGGCCGTCGGAGTAGCTTTCGGTGCGCGCCATCTCGGCGCCGCCGAGCCGGCCGGCGACCTGCACCTTGACGCCCTTGGCGCCCGAGCGCATCGCGCTCGTCAGCGCGCGCTTCATCGCGCGGCGGAAGGCCACGCGGTTCTGCAGCTGCTCGGCGATCGACTGCGCGACGAGCTTGGCGTCGAGCTCGGGGCGCTTGATCTCGAGGATGTTGACCTTGATCTGCTTTTTGGTCATGCGGTGCAGATCGCGGCGCAGCGCGTCGACTTCGGTGCCGGACTTGCCGATCACGATGCCGGGGCGCGCCGTGTGGATGTTGACCTCGAGCTCGTTGGCGTCCTTGCGGATCGTGATGTCCGACAGGCCGGCGTGGGCGAGCTTGCGCGTGATGTGCTCGCGGACGCGGACGTCCTCGGCGAGGTACTCGGCGAAGTTGCTTCTCGTTGAACCAGTTCGACTTCCAGTCGTGGATGTAGCCCACGCGCATCGCCTCTGGATGAACCTTCTGTCCCATGTCTCTCGTCTCTAGCGGTTTCTCTTGTTGGTTGCGGGCTCGGGGCGCGCGGTCAGCGTGATCGTCAGGTGGCTGGTGCGCTTGCGGATCGGCGTCGCGCGTCCCATCGCGCGCGGCCGGAAGCGCTTGATCGTCGGTCCTTCGTCGGCGTACGCCTCCCGGACGATCAGGTCGTCCTCGAGCAGCTCGTGGTTGCTCTCGGCGTTGGCCACCGCCGACTCGAGCAGCTTGCTCCAGTCGCGCGCCACCTCACGAGGGGTGAAGGCGAGGATAGCGCGTGCCTCCTGCACGGACTTGCCGCGCAGGTGCCCGCAGACCATGCGCGCCTTGCGCGCGGAGGTGCGCACGTAGCGCGCGTGCGCGCGCACGACGCGTGCGGCGCGGGGCTTTGGCTGCGCCGACTTTGGCGGCGCGCGGCGGTCGGCGCGCGGCTTTGGCGGGTGTCTCGACGGCCTGCTCGGCGGCCGGCCGTTTGCTCGCGGCGGCTTTCTTCTGCGCGGCGGGCTTTTTCGCCGCGGTCGGCTGCTCCTCGGCGGGCTGCTCCTCGGCGGCGCGCTTTTTCGGCTGCCGGCGCTTTGTTTCTCGCCGGCGGCTTGTTTCTCGCGCGCAGGTTTTTTCGGCTGCAGGCTTTTTCGCGGCAGGCTGCTTTCTCGCCCGGCGGTTTTTTCGCGGCGGCAGGTTTCTTTGGCGGCCGGTGCTTTCGCCGCGTCGGGCTCGGTCGGGCCGTCTGTCCGTCGGGCGCGGTCGGCTCGTCGTCGGCGCTCATCGCACCTTCCCCGATCCGGCGTGGCCGCGGAACACGCGCGTCGGTGCGAACTCGCCGAGCTTGTGGCCGACCATCGACTCGCTGACGAACACGGGCACGTGTTTCTTGCCGTCGTGCACGGCGATCGTGTGGCCGACCATCTCAGGGAAGATCGTCGATGCGCGCGACCACGTCCGGAGCATTTTTTTGTTGTTGGCCGCGTTCAGCGCTTCGATGCGCTGCATCAGGCGCTCTTCCACCCACGGGCCCTTCTTGCTCGAGCGGCTCATCGCTGCTTGCCCTTCCCGCGGCGGCGGCCGCGCACGATGTAGCGGTCGGAGGTCTTGTTCTGTCTTGCGCGTGCGGTAGCCGAGCGTGGGCACGCCCCACGGCGTGACCGGATGGCGACCGGCGGTGGTCGAGCCCTCGCCGCCGCCGTGCGGGTGGTCGACGGGGTTCATCGCCACGCCGCGCGTCTGCGGGCGCACGCCCATGTGGCGCTTGCGCCCGGCCTTGCCGACCTTCACGTTCTGGTGCTCGGCGTTGCCGATCGTGCCGACCGTCGCGCGGCACTCGGCGCGCACCATGCGCATCTCGCCCGAGGGCAGGCGCAGGGTCGCCATGTCGCCGTCCTTGGCCATCAGCTGCGCAGAGGCGCCGGCCGAGCGCGCCATCTGGCCGCCGCGGCCGGGCTGCGAGCTCGACGTTGTGCACGACCGTGCCGACCGGCATGCGCGCGAGCTCCATGCAGTTGCCGACGGCGATGTCCGCGCCCTCGCCGGAGGCGACCGTCATGCCGACGGTCAGCCGCTGGGGCGCGAGGATGTAGCGCTTCTCGCCGTCGACGTAGTGCAGCAGCGCGATGTAGGCGGAGCGGTTGGGGTCGTACTCGATCGCCGCGACGCGCGCCTGCACGCCGTCCTTGCGGCGCTTGAAGTCGATCCGGCGGTACGCGCGCTTGGCGCCGCCGCCGCGATGGCGAGAGGTCTTGCGCCCGTGCGCGTTGCGCCCGCCGCTCTTCTTGAGGCCTTCGACGAGCGTCTTCTCGGGCTCTGACTTCGTGATCTCGGCGAAGTCCGGGTAGGACACGAAGCGCATTCCGGGGCTGGTGGGCTTGGGCTTGCGGATCGGCATCGGCTGAGCTCCTAGCCCTCGAGGGCCGCCAGGCCCTGGAAGATCGGGATCGATCTCGCCGGCGCGCACCTGCACGATCGCCTTCTTCCACTCGCGCGTGCGCCCGGCGGTGCTGCCGCGGCGCTTGGGCTTGGACTTGACGCTCATCGTGCGCACCTCGACGACGTGCACGTCGAACAGCGCCTCGACCGCCTGGCGGATCTGCGTCTTGTGCGCGTCGCGGTGCACGCGGAAGGTGTAGCGGTCGGCGGCCGAGAGCACGTAGCTCTTCTCGGAGACCACCGGGCGGATCAGCACCTGCGTGGGCTCCATCAGGACATCTCCTTCTGCGCGGTCGGCCGGTGCGCGCGGTGAGCGCCTGCAGGGCCGGCTCGGAGATGACGCAGCGAGGCGGCGCCCAGCAGATCGGCGACGCCGACGTTCTCGGCGCTCAGCACCGCCACGCGGGCGAGGTTGCGGAAGGACAGCGCGGCCGAGGACTCCTCGGGGACGAGCACCACGAGCGTCGAGCTGAGCCGCCTGCCCTCGCCTGCGGCGGGTCCCAGTCTTCGAGCAGCTCGCAGCGCTTGGCTCGTCTTGGGCGCCGTGAAGGCGCTCGCGTCGAGGATCGCGATCGAGCCGCGCTCGGCGTGCAGCGACAGCGCGCTGCGCAGCGCGGCGCGCTGCTCCTTGCGGTTGACCTTGAACGTGTACGAGCGCGGCTGTGGGCCGAACACGGTGCCGCCGCCCGTCCAGATCGGCGAGCGGCTGGAGCCGGCACGGGCGCGGCCGGTGCCCTTCTGGCGCCATGGCTTGGCGCCGCCGCCGGAGACCTTGCCGCGAGTTTTGGTGGCGGCGGTGCCGCGCCGGCGTGCTGCCTGCTCGGCGCGCACGCTCTGGTGGACGAGCGGCGCCGAGAAGCGCGCGCCGAACGCCGACGTCGTCGAGCTTGACCTTCTTGCGTGGCGGCTGCGCCGAGCACGGGTGCGTCAGGCATCGGTGCGCACCTCCACGAGCGCGCCTGTGGGGCCGGGCACCGAGCCGCGCACCATCAGCAGGTTCTCAGCGGCGTCCACGCGCACGACCTCAAGGCCCTTCTGCGTGACGCGCTTGTTGCCCATCTGCCCGGGTCCGCGGATGCCCTTGAGCACGCGCGAGGGCGTCGCCGACGCGCCGATCGAGCCCGGCGCGCGCACGTTGTGCGAGCCGTGGGACTTGGGGCCGCTGGCGAAGTTGTGGCGCTTGATCGTGCCCTGGAAGCCCTTGCCCTTGGAGGTGCCCGAGATCTTCACGCGCGCGCCGACCTCGAAGGAGTCCACCGTGACGGTCTCGCCGAGCGTCAGCGGGTCGCCGGGACCTCCGTCGCGGAACTCCGCGAGCGTGCGCATCGGCGGCGCGTCGGCCTTCTTCAGGTGACCGAGCTCGGGCTTTGGAGATGTGCTTCTCCTTGGCCTGGCCGAACGCCAGCTGCACCGCCTCATAGCCGTCGCGCTCGGAGCGTGCGGATCGCTGTCACCGGGCACGGGCCCGCGCGCAGCACGGTCACGCGCGCGACGCTGCCGTCCTCCTGGAAGACCTGCGTCATGCCGAGCTTCTTGGCGAGGATCGCAGCGCATGCGTCGGCTCAGGTGGCCAGGCGGATCTCGATGTCGACGCCCGCCGGCAGGTGGTCGAGGCGCTGCAGCGAGTCGACCGTCTTCGGCGTCGGCTGGTGGATGTCGATCAGGCGCTTGTGCGTGCGGATCTCGAAGTGCTCGCGCGAGTCCTTGTCCTTGAACGGCGAGCGGATCACGCAGTAGACGTTCTTCTCGGTCGGCAGCGGCACCGGTCCCGACACGCTCGCGCCGGTGCGCGTCGCCGTCTCCACGATCTCGCTGGCGGCCGACTCGATGGCGGAGGTGTCGTACGCCTTGAGGCGGATGCGGATCTTGTTTTGGTTGGTCGCTGCTGCCATGAAGTCTCGCCTTGCTGGTCTCGTCTGGTGGTGATCGTCTGGATGCTGATGCTGCTGGTACTCGGTTGCGCTCGCTGCGGTACGTCACTGGCGGTCGGGCTTCCCCGCCGTCGCCCCTCCCTGACGTGCGAGCAGGGCGGGGTCTGCTTGGGAACCCGCCCCATCGCCGCCACACCCTGGAGGTGGGGCTCAACTAGTCGTATCGGACTGCCAATGTGCGCGTCGCCCCGACGGTGTTCGGATTGACGCGCGTGTGCTACTCGATGATCTCGCTGACCACGCCGGAGCCGACCGTGCGGCCACCCTCGCGGATGGCGAAGCGCAGGCCCTGGTCCATGGCGATCGGCTGAATCAGCTCGATCTCCATCTGGACGTTGTCGCCCGGCATGACCATCTCGACGCCCTCGGGCAGCTTTGCCACCCCGGTCACGTCGGTCGTGCGGAAGTAGAACTGGGGCCTGTAGCCCGTGAAGAAGGGGGTGTGACGACCGCCCTCCTCCTTCTTGAGCACGTACACCTCGGCCTTGTACTTGGTGTGCGGCGTGATCGACCCCGGCTTGCAAAGCACCTGTCCGCGCTCGATCTCCTCGCGCTTTGTGCCTCGCAGCAGGCAGCCGACGTTGTCGCCTGCGCGACCCTCGTCGAGGATCTTGCGGAACATCTCCACGCCCGTCACCACCGTCGAGGTGGAGTCGTGGACGCCGACGATTTCGACGGTGTCGCCCGTGTGGACGATGCCCTGCTCGACGCGGCCGGTGGCGACCGTGCCGCGGCCGGTGATCGAGAAGACGTCCTCGACCGGCATCATGAACGGCTTGTCGAGCTCGCGCACGGGATCCGGGATGTAGGAGTCCAGCGCGGCGGCGAGGTCGAGGATCTTCTGCTTGTAGCCCTCGTCGCCTTCAAGCGCCTTCAGCGCCGAGCCGGTGATGAAAGGAATGTCGTCGCCCGGGAAGTCGTACTCGGAGAGCAGCTCGCGCACCTCGACCTCGACCAGTTCCAGGAGCTCCTCGTCGTCGACCATGTCGGCCTTGTTGAGGAACACCACGATGTAGTTGACGCCGACCTCGCGGGCGAGCAGGACGTGCTCGCGCGTCTGGGGCATCGGGCCGTCGGCCGCCGATACCACCAGGATCGCGCCGTCCATCTGGGCGGCACCGGTGATCATGTTCTTGACGTAGTCGGCGTGGCCGGGACAGTCGACGTGGGCGTAGTGCCGGCTGTCGGTCTGGTACTCGACGTGCGAAGTGGCAATCGTGATCCCGCGCTCCTTCTCCTCGGGCGCGTTGTCGATCTCCGCGAAGGTGCGCGCTTCCGCGCCTCCATGCTCGGCCAACACAGTTGTTATGGCAGCAGTCAGCGTCGTCTTGCCATGGTCGATGTGACCGATGGTCCCAACGTTGACGTGCGGCTTGTCGCGCTCGAACTTCTCCTTCGCCACTTTGAGTTCGCTCCTGTATCGACTTGTATGCCCGCCTCTGTGGAGGCGAACCTCAGAAATCTATCTAAATGCGGTCTTCCTTGACTGCTGCCTACTCTGCAGTCCGCTCTAGGTGCTGCCAGCCAGCCTAGCCCGAGCCGTCTAGGCTGGGACCGGTTCCCCCGTTCGCTGTTCGACGATCTTCTCAGCGATGTTGGGTGGAACCTCCTCGTAGGCCTCGAACTGCATCGTGTACGTCGCCCGCCCCTGCGTGTTGGAACGAAGGTCGGTCGCGTACCCGAACATCTCGCTGAGTGGGACCTTGCCGGTCACCACCAGCGCGTTGCCGCGGCGCTCCTGGCCTTCCACCTGACCGCGCCGGCGGCTGAGATCGCCGATCACATCGCCCACGAACTCCTCGGGGGCGACCACCTCGACGGCGAAGATCGGCTCCAGCAGAACGGGCTTGGCGCGTTTGGCGGCCTCTTTGAAGGCAAGCGAGCCGGCGACTTTGAAGGCGATTTCCGAGGAGTCGACGTCGTGGTACTTGCCATCCACGAGCGTCACGCGCATGTCGACCATCGGGTAGCCGGCCTTGACGCCGTTGTCGAGCGCCTCTTCGATGCCCTTCTTGACGGCGGGGATGTATTCCGAGGGGATGTTTCCACCCTTGATCTTGTTGATGAACTCAAATCCCAGCCCCGGGGCGGGCTCGAGGTCGATGAAGACAACGCCGAACTGACCGGAGCCGCCGGTCTGGCGGACGAACTTACCTTCGACCTTCTCGACGCTTCCACGAACCGTCTCGCGGTAGGACACCTGCGGGCGCCCGACGTTCGCCTCGACGCCGAACTCCCGCTTCATGCGGTCGACGAGCACCTCGAGGTGCAGCTCGCCCATGCCCGAGATCTCGGTCTGCCCGGTCTCTTCGTTGGTGCGCACCTGGAAGGTGGGATCCTCCTCGGCCAGGCGCCCGAGCGCGACCGACATCTTCTCCTGGTCGACCTTCGTCTTGGGCTCGACGGCGACCTTGATGACCGGCTCCGGGAAGATGATGTTCTCGAGATGCACCGGGTGCGCCGGGCTCGGCGAGCGTATCGCCGGTGATCACCTGCTTGATGCCCACCGCTGCGGCGATGTCACCTGCATAGACCTCGGTGACCTCCTCACGCTCGTTGGCGTGCATCATCAGGATGCGCCCGATGCGCTCGGTGCGTCCGCTGCCGACGTTCAGAACCTTGGCGCCGGCCTCCAGGCGGCCGGAGTAGACGCGGAAGTAGGTCAGCTTGCCGACGTAGGGGTCGGCGGCGATCTTGAACGCGAGCGCGGCGAACGGCTCGGAGTCGTCGGCGTGGCGAATCACCTCGCGCTCCTGCTCCTCGCCCTTGATCAGTTCGGTGCCGACGACAGGCGGCACGTCCAGCGGCGACGGCAGATAGTCGATGACCGCGTCCAGCAGCGGCTGCACACCCTTGTTCTTGAAGGATGAGCCGCACAGCACGGGCGTCAGTTTGGTCGACAGCGTCGCCGCGCGGATCGCGCTCTTGAGCACGTCCTCGGGCACGTCGGCCTCCTCGAGCAGCAGCTCGAGCAGCGCGTCGTCGTAGTGGGAGACCTCCTCGAGCAGATGTTCGCGAGCGGCCTGCGCCGCTTCGAGGAGGTTCTCGGGGATCTCGATTTCGTCGACTTCCTTGCCCAGCTCGTCCTTGTAGACGATCGCTTTCATCGCGACCAGGTCGACGACGCCGAGGAAGTCGCCCTCGGAGCCGATCGGCAGCTGGATCGGCACGGGGTGCGCGCCGAGGCGGTCGATCATCGTCTGCACGCCTTTGTCGAAATCCGCGCCGATGCGGTCCATCTTGTTGATGTAGGCGATGCGCGGCACGTGGTACTTGTCCGCCTGGCGCCAAACGGTCTCAGACTGCGGCTCGACGCCGGCGACCGAGTCGAACAGCGCGATCGCGCCGTCGAGCACGCGCAGCGAGCGCTCGACCTCGACCGTGAAGTCGACGTGGCCGGGCGTGTCGATGATGTTGATGCGGTGGTCCTTCCACTGCGCGGTGGTCGCAGCGGAGGTGATCGTGATGCCGCGCTCCTGCTCCTGCTCCATCCAGTCCATCACGGCAGCACCCTCGTGCACCTCGCCGATCTTGTACGTGCGGCCGGTGTAGTAGAGGATGCGCTCGGTCGTCGTCGTCTTACCGGCGTCGATGTGCGCCATGATCCCGATGTTGCGGGTGTTTTGGAGTGAGAACTTACGTGGCATAGATCAGTTGTGGCATCGATCGGTTGAAAGGTTGTAGCCAGGTGGTGGCGCGGGCAAAAAAATAGGCCCCCCGGGCCCACGCACGCTGATGGTCTTTATGACCAGTCCGCGTTCGTTATCTGCTCGAGATCACCATCTTCATTGCCGGGTCGGCGGGTCGCGCGTGTCCTGCAGCGCCCACCGCGACGCCTTTTCGACTATAGCAGAGCGATTCCTGCTCCCTGGCGGCTGATTCGCCTGTGCGCAGGCCGTGCGTCAGTCCCGTTTCGGCGTCTCGCAAGCCGCAGCGGGAGGGGCGTCCTCGACCATCGCGCCGAGACGCTCGAGCACGCGGGTGGCCGCCTGCAGCTCCTCGATCTCGACGCCTGCGAGCGCGTGCTCCCAGCGGTGCTGCCAGGCCTCGCGCTTGGCCTCGATCTTGCGCCGGCCCTGTGCTGTGAGCCGTGAGACGACCACGCGGCGGTCGGTCTCCGAGCGCACGCGCTCGACGTGGCCCTGCTCCGCGAGGTGGTCGAGCATCTGCGTGACCGTCGCCGGGGTCAGCCGCGCCGCGGTCGCGAGCTCCCCGGCGGGCAGCGCGCCGCGCTCGAACAGCTCGATCAGCAGCTCGAACTGGGCGTGGCTGAGCTCGGAGCCGCCGAGATGCGTGTCGCGCCCGCGCAGCCGGTTGAAGCTGCGGAACACCCGACGGAATGCCAGGCCCAGCTCTGTCAGCTGCGCGTCGCGTGCATCGATGGACTCGGTCTTCGGCTCGACGGCCGCGGGGCTGCTCATCTCATCGGTCTCCCGGTCACACGCCCAGCGGCTCGGCCGCCGCCTCGGCGTTGGCCGCGCCGCGGCTGAGCCGCGCGCGGGGGTCCTCCGCGCGCAGCAGCACCACGCACGGGATCAGCCCGAGCGCGGCGATCCCGAACGACCACCAATAGGCGATGTTGAACGCGTGCGCGAGATGCACGCTGGAGGGTGAGATCCCGCTCGCCCGCTGCAGCACGACTGCCAGCACAGCCGTCCCGATCGCCCCGCCGATCCGCTGCAGCACGTTGAGCTGCGGCGTCGCGTCGGAGAGCTGATCGGGTCGCAGCGAGGCAAACGCCGTGGTCATCGCCGGCATGAACGAGAAGCCGATGCCGATCCCGCGCACGAGCAGGACCGTCGAGATCCCAACGATCGACGAGCTCGGGCCGATGAAGGCAAGCGGGATCGTGCTCAGACACAGCACCGAGACGCCACCGAGGGCAATGCGGCCGCCGCCGAAGCGATCGGTCAGGCGGCCGGCAATCGGCATCGCGACCAGCATTCCGAGGCCCTGGGGGCCGACCAGCAGGCCGGTCGCGATCAGGCTCTCGTGGCGGACCTCCTGGTAGTAGAGGGGCACGAGGATCATCGCCCCGAACAGCGCCGCGCCGAGCGCGAACGTCGTGAACGAGGCGGCCGCGAAGATGCGGTTGGCGTACAGCCGGATGTCGAGCAGCGGACGCTCGATGCGCAGCGCGTGCCAGCAGAAGATCGCGGTCAGCGCGAGCCCCGCGATCACCGGGCCGACGACGACCGCGGCGGTCAGGCTGGTGCCGGGCGTGCCGAGCTGCGCGAGGCCGTAGACGACCGCGCTGGACGCCGTCGACAGCAGCATCAGACCGAGCACGTCGAGGCGTCCCGCCTCACCTGATTCGGTGTGGGGGATGATCCGCGCGCCGAGGAAGAAGGCGATGAAGCCGATCGGCACGTTGACGAGGAAGATCCACGACCAGTGCAGGCTCTCGAGGATCGTCCCGCCGACGACCGGCCCGAGGATCGGCCCGAGCATCGCGGGCATCGCCACGATGCCCATCACGCGACCCATGCGCTTGGGACCGGCGACCTGGGCCATGATCAGCTGTGCGAGCGGCATGATCATGCCGCCGCCGGCGCCCTGGAGTACGCGGAAGAGAACGAGCTCGGTGGTGGAGGTGGCGATGGCGCAGAGCGCCGAGCCGACGGTGAACAGCACCAGCGAGGTCAGGTACACGCGCTTCGCCCCGAACCTGCGCGCCGCCCAGCCGGTCACCGGGATCACAGCCGCCAGCGACAGCAGGTAACCGGTGATCACCCATTGGATCTGCGCGAGCGAGCTGTGCAGGTCGTGCCCCAGCGTCCGCAGCGCCACGTTCACGATCGTGGTGTCGAGGATCGACATGATCATGCCGAGGATCACCACGGCGGCGATCTTCCACACGTACGGCTCGATGCGGTCTGACGCCTCGGGGTGGAAGCCCGGGTCTGCTGTCGGTGCCGAGGAAGACATTTGGTACCGAAAGTTTAGGTACCGAAGCTTTCTGCTTCAAGGGCTGGAGGTGTGACTTCGGTCACACACGGTCATCCTCGTCGTGCTCAGCGTCCTTAGGGAGGGCGGCCGCTTGCTCGGCGGCGAAGGTCGCGTCGAGCAGCGGGTGGCGCACCTCACCACATGGACGAACGGCAAGATCGCGTGGCTCAAGCACTACCCGGACCCGGACGAGGCTCGTGCCGCCGCCGAACGCCTCGTGCAGGAGCAGGCGTGCGGCCCACCCATGGGAGAATCAGGACGATGTCAACGGCAGCGATCCTCATCGCAGTCCTCGTGCTCCTGGTCCTCGGCGACGTCGCCGTAGTTCGCGCGTGGACGCGAAGGAAACGCAACGACGCCGACCGTTGACCGCAACGACCCGCGGTCGCACGGCTTGTTACGAACCGTGTAGCGGTCCGAGACCAAGCGAGCCAAGGACGCAGGAAGCGAAGTGTGCTTGGCACACGAGCGACCGAGGACGCCGGCTCGCGCCGGTCATCGGGCCGCTACCAGCGGTAGTGGGCGAAGGCCTTGTTGGCCTGCGCCATGCGGTAGATGTCGTCCTTGCGCTTGTACGCGCCGCCCTGCTGTGACTGGGCGTCCATCAGTTCGTTGGCGAGGCGCTGCGCCATCGTCTTCTCGCGACGCTGGCGGGCGAACTCGACGAGCCAGCGCACGGCGAGCGTGCGGGCGCGCCTGGAGGCGACCTCGACGGGCACCTGGTAGGTGGCGCCGCCGACGCGGCGCGATTTGACCTCGAGCGTCGGCGTCAGCGCTTTGATCGACGCGTCGAGCGTCTCTACGGGGTCTTTGTCGCTGCGCTCGCCGATCAGCGCGAGCGCGTCGTAGACGATCCGCTCGGCGGTTGACTTCTTGCCGTCGAGCATCACCTTGTTGATCACCTGCTGGACGAGTTTGGAGCGGTGGATCGGGTCCGGCTCGACCGGACGGATCTGGGCAGCTGCACGACGGGGCATCGGTGTCTCGTTCCTGGAAGCGGTGGGCGGCGGCTATTTTTTCTTGACGCCGTACTGCGAGCGCGCCTTTTTGCGGTCGCTCACGCCGGCCGCGTCGAGCGTGCCGCGCACGACCTTGTAGCGCACACCCGGCAGATCCTTGACGCGTCCACCGCGAACGAGCACCACTGAGTGCTCCTGCAGGTTGTGTCCCTCGCCGGGGATGTAGGCGGTCACCTCGATCGAGCCGGAGATGCGCACACGCGCGACCTTGCGCAGGGCAGAGTTGGGCTTCTTCGGCGTTGTCGTGTACACGCGCGTGCAGACGCCGCGTCGCTGAGGCGCGGCGACCTTCTTCTTGCGGCCTTTGCCCGACTTGAGGCCCGGGGTGGCGACCTTCTTCTTGGGCGTCACGCGGCCCTTGCGCACGAGTTGCGAGGTGGTTGGCATTCGCTGCGTGATGCTAGCAGCGCTAGGCCGTCTGAGCCACGCCGGCTGCACGAACGGGCGCAGGCATCAGCGCGGCGGCGACGATCACGAGCACGAAAGCGAGCGCCTGCAGCGCCACGCCGCCGGGGCTCGCAGCCACCGGGTCACCGAACACGATGATCCCGCCGGCGATGCCGGCGATGTTGGCGGCTGTTCCTGTTACGGCGATCACGGGGACCGCCTCGCCGTCCTGCAGGCCGCGTGCGGAGGCGTAGAAGGCGACGATCGACGCCAGGATGGCGACCGCGAGCCAGGGGCTCAGCACGAGGCCGAGCAGGCCGTGGGCGCCGGTGATGCCCGTCAGCGCCTTGATGGCGGTGTCGGAGACACCGAACAGAACGCCGGCGCTCGCACCGAGCATCACGCCGTGGTGCTCGGTCGGGCCGCCCATGCGCGGGCCCATCAGCAGCAGGCCGCCGATGCCGAACAGCCCCGCCTCGAAGGAGATCATCGCGGCGTCTGAGAAGTGCGAGTGCGCGCCGTGCATCGCCGGCAGCGTCAGGCCGAGCAGCACGAGGCCGCCGGCGGTCAGGCACAGGCCGAGCCATTGGCGGCGTCCGACGGAGAAGCCGAACATCCGCTCGGCCATCACCGCGATGAACACCACGCCCGCAGCCAGCGACACCTGCACCACCGACATCGGCGCCAGCGACAGAGCTGCCACGTGCAGGCCCCAGCTCGCCGTCGCGATGATCATGCCCAGCGTGAACCACTTCGACGAGTACAGCTGCTTGGCGGAGCGCAGCGGATGCTTGACGTCGACCTTGGGAACCGAGTTGGCGCCTCTGTGCTTGTAGAAGAAGCCGAGGTTCGCCACGAAGGCGCAAAGCAGCGCTAGGAATATGCCGAGATCCATGGTCATTTCAGGGGAGGGACGAGGTGCTCATCGGTTGGCGTCGGCGGCTGCTTTACTCCGCGCCGACGTCCTAGGCACATCGACCGTGTCCGCCACACTACCCCCCTCCACCTCTGTGCAAGCTAAAGAGCGCGCTAGAGCCAAAATGCACGATCGACCGCTGCTGATGGTCGACATCGACGGCGTCATCTCGCTGTTCGGCGGCGTCCACTGGCGAGGCTGGTCAGGGGAGATCGGCGACGGCGACGGTCGGCTCGACGGCTCCTTTCATTCGATCGACGGCACACCGCACTTCCTTTCGTCCACAGCGGCCGCTCACCTGCTCGAGCTGGCGAGCGTGTTCGAGCTCGTGTGGGCGAGCGGCTGGGAGGAGCGCGCCAACGAGCACCTGCCGCATCTGCTGGGACTCCCGGCGGAGCTGCCGTTCCTGCGCTTCGGGTGTGCCGTCGGCCGCTCCAACGCGCACTGGAAGCTCGAAGCGATCGAAGCGTACGCCGATGGGCGCCCGCTTGCATGGATCGACGACGCGCTCACCGCCGCCTGCCACGAGTGGGCCGACGCCCGCGCCGCACCCACGCTGCTGGTGCAGACGCAGCCCGATCGTGGGCTCACCTCGGACGAGACGGAGCAGCTCGTGGCGTGGGCGCAGGGTCTATGACTCCTCGTCCAGCGGGACGCTGGTGCATCAGTTTGCCTCTCGCCGCGCGATGCCGGCGGCAATCGGGGGCGTGCGCTTGATGCTCTTGGGGCATCGCCCAAGCGATACGCGGCCTAGCCCTATGACTGCTCGTGAACGGCTTGGATGACGATCTCGCCGTCTACGTACGTGAAGTAGAACAGCAGGGCTGGGTCCATATCGTCGGGGGTCGTCAGTAGCCACGTTTTGCCGCTCAACGGCAAGGCGTCCTCCTCGACGTCGAGCACGGCCATGAGGGCCTCCAGTAGCCCAAAGAAGTTTTCTCTCCCAAGCGATCGATGCTCGCGCTCAAGCCGGGCCCGCTGATCGCGATACTGCCGGCTCGTTGCGACGCGATTGCGCCTAGACGGATTCCCGTTCCCAGATCCATTCCCCGTCGTGTAGCCACCCCTGCTCACGTGCTATCGCCTTGCCTTCGCGGGCTTGCTGGGCAGTGGGCCGCTCTTGGGGAAGGAGAGCTGTGGCATAGGGGATCTCGTCGCCGGTCCTATAGGCGATCAGCCAGCCAGGGTGTTTGTGCGAGAGGTCCGAGATCTGCTTTGCGGTGGCGGCCCTTATGCGCCGTATCCAGGCATCGACCAGTTGAACCTGCCAAGACTCGAAGCTCCTGAGGTCGGGAGCATGCGCAGTGAGCACGATTCGCTTCTCTTCGTAGCTGTCCTTCTTATAGTCGAGTCTGATCAGGCCAGCGGCTTCAAGGCGCTTCTCGGCGTCGTCAAGCTCCCGCGGGAACGGCCCGAAGGGCATATGGATATAGGTCGCCCCGGTTAGTGGCTCACGCTGATCCCGGTAGATCTCGAAGTCGCTGTAGAACAGCACCTTCGCGAGCTTTGTGCGACCGAACCGCTCATCGTCGCTGGTCGAACCTGCGATATGTAGGAGCAGCGCGTCGAATCGATCAGCCTGGAAACGGGGCATAGCCATGTTCCGGCGGCGCACTCGGCCGGACAGCAAGTCTAGCCCACGCGCCCGGACGGACTTCGCAAATAGCGAGATCGGCGCTCCAGCCCTCGGGAAAAAACTGATGCACTCCCCCGCGGGAAAGGCCGCCGCATGCCGTATAACCATTGCTATACGGCTTCGTCGCAAGGGCAAACGAAGTCGCCGCGCACCGCACAACTTTGGCGACACGGCCTGCGCCTGAGCAAAGAAGCTGACGCGCGGCGGCCCGGGCGCGCTGTGTGTGCGACCGGACCGCCCCCGCGCGTCAACTGCGCTTGCTACTCGTCCTTTGTGCCCTCGTCGCTGAGCTCGAGCTCGGCGAGCTCCTCGGCGAAGCCGGGGTCGGTGCCGCCGGCGCCGATCTTCTCGAGTGAAGCGAGGTCGGCGTCGAACTCCTGCCCGTAGCCGCCGTTGAAGCCGTCGCCGGCGAGCCCGAGCTCCGCCGCGATCTCGTCCTGGTCGAGCAGGCCGACGTCGTCGATCGCACGCGGCAGCGGCTCGGAGGGCTCGATCTCGATCCGCCGGTAGCGCTTGAGGCCGGTGGCGGCGGGAATCAGCTTGCCGATGATGACGTTCTCCTTGAGACCGTTGAGGCGGTCGATCTTGCCTTCGAGCGCTGCGTCGGTGAGCACCTTGGTCGTCTCCTGGAAGGAGGCGGCCGACAGGAACGAGTCGGTGTTGAGCGACGCCTTGGTGATGCCGAGGATGATGTCCTCGAACTGCGCCGTCTCGCCATCGGCCTTGGCAACCGCGTCGTTGGCCTTGGCGAACTCGAAGCGATCGACGAACTGCCCGGGCAGGTAGTCGGTGTCGCCCTTCTGATCGACGCGCACCTTCTTCAGCATCTGGCGCACGATCAGCTCGATGTGCTTGTCGTTGATGTCCACGCCCTGTGACTTGTAGACCTCCTGGACCTCCTTGACCAGATACTGCTCGGTCTCGGTGCGTCCGCGGATGGCGAGCAGCTCGTGTGGGTACACCGACCCCTCGTTGAGCTGGCTGCCGGCTTTGATCTTCTCGCCGCTTGAGACGAACAGCCGCGTGCGCCGCGGGAAGGCGTGGCGGTGCTCCTCGCCGGAGTCGTCGGTGATGACGACGGTGATCGCTTTGTCGGTCTCTTCGATCGACACGACCCCGTCCTGCTCGGCGATCTTCGCCAGGCCCTTCGGGCGCGCGCGCCTCGAACAGCTCGACCACGCGCGGCAGCCCGTGCGTGATGTCCGCGCCGGCGACGCCGCCGGTGTGGAACGTACGCATCGTCAGCTGCGTGCCGGGCTCGCCGATCGACTGCGCGGCGACGATCCCGACCGCGTCGCCGATCTGGGCGAGCGCGCCGGTGGCCATCGCGCGGCCGTAGCAGGCCTGACAGACGCCGCTCGGCGCCTCGCACTTGAGCACCGAGCGCACCGGCACCGTGACCTCGACACCCTTGTCGTGGTCGTCGGCGAACGCGCTGACGATCTCGGCCAGCTCGGCGCGGCCGATTTCGACGCCCTGCTCGGCGAGCATGCGGTTGCGCTTGGTCGTGATCGTCACGCGCGGCGATGCGCCCGACGAGCACGTCGTTGGGTTCGCCGCCGGCCTTGAACACGGGCATCTCGATGTACTCCTCGGTGCCGCAGTCGGCCTCGCGGATGATCACGTCCTGGGCGACGTCGACCAGACGCCGCGTCAGGTAGCCCGAGTCGGCGGTGCGCAGGGCGGTGTCGGCGAGACCCTTGCGCGCGCCGTGCGTGGAGATGAAGTACTCGAGCACCGACAGGCCCTCCATGAAGTTGGCCTTGATCGGGCGCTCGATGATTTCACCCTTCGGGTTGGCCATCAGCCCGCGCATGCCCGCCAGCTGGCGGATCTGCTTGAACGATCCACGCGCACCCGAGTTGGCCATCATGAAGATCGGGTTGAGCACGTCGAGGTTTTTGACCATCGCCTCGGCGACCTCGTCGGTGGCCGCGTTCCACTGCTCGACGACCGCCTCGTGACGCTCCTCCTGGGTGATCAGGCCGTCGTCGTACTGGTCGGTGATGTCGCCCACGAGCTTGTCGTAACTTGTCGAGGATCTCCTGCTTCTCGGGCGGGATCACGACGTCGTTCTTGGAGATCGTGATGCCGGCCTGCGTGGCGTACTTGAAGCCGAGGTCCTTGAACGCGTCGAGCACGAGCGAGATCGTGGTCGCGCCGTATGCCTGCACGAGCATGTCGATCAGCCGCGTGGTGTCACGCTTCTTCATCGACTGGTTGACGAACACGTACTTGGACGCGTCGAACTCGTCGCCCAGCGCCTCCGCGAGCGCGCGCTCGATGCGGTCGTTGTAGATGATCCGTCCGATCGTCGTGAGCACGTGCCCGCCCTCGCGCCCGTAGGGGCGGAACTCGGCGATGTCGTGCAGCTTGACGACGTTGCCCTCGTAGGAGAGCTCGGCCTCCTGCGCCGTGCGGAACACGTGCGGACGCGGCTCATACGTGGCGCGGTCGATCTTCGACAGCTCCTCGGCTTCGGGCCCGTAGGTGAGGTAGTACGCGCCCAGGATCATGTCCTGCGTCGGCGTCGCCAGCGGCGCGCCGTGTGCCGGGGACAGGATGTTGTTGGAGGACAGCATCAGGATCCGCGCCTCCGCCTGGGCCTCGGCCGACAGCGGCAGGTGCACCGCCATCTGGTCGCCGTCGAAGTCCGCGTTGAACGCGTGACACACGAGCGGGTGCACCTGGATCGCCTTGCCCTCGACGAGCAGCGGCTCGAACGCCTGGATGCCCAGACGGTGCAGCGTGGGCGCGCGGTTGAGCAGCACGGGGTGCTCGTGGATGACCTCCTCGAGCACGTCCCACACCTCGCCGATCATCGAGTCGACCATCTTCTTGGCCGCCTTGATGTTCTGCGCGGACTTGCGCTCGACGAGGCGCGCCATGATGAACGGCTTGAACAGCTCGAGCGCCATGATCTTGGGCAGCCCGCACTGGTGCAGCTTCAGGTACGGGCCGGCGACGATCACCGAGCGCCCGGAGTAGTCCACGCGCTTGCCGAGCAGGTTCTGACGGAAGCGTCCCTGCTTGCCCTTGAGCATGTCGGACAGGCTCTTCAGCGGACGGTTGCCCGGTCCGGTGACCGGACGCCCGCGGCGGCCGTTGTCGAACAGCGCGTCGACGGCCTCCTGCAGCATGCGCTTCTCGTTGTTGACGATGATCTCCGGCGCGCCGAGGTCGAGCAGCCGCTTGAGGCGGTTGTTGCGGTTGATGACGCGGCGGTAGAGGTCGTTGAGGTCGGAGGTGGCGAAGCGCCCGCCGTCGAGCTGCACCATCGGGCGCAGCTCCGGCGGGATCACCGGCACTGCGTCGAGCACCATCATCTCGGGCTTGTTGCCCGACTGGATGAACGCGGAGACGACCTTCAGGCGCTTGACCGCGCGGGCCTGCTTCTGGCCTTTGCCGGTCTTGACCTGGTCCTCGAGCTCGATGCGTTCGGCCTCGAGGTCGACCTGCTGGAGCAGGTCGCGGATCGCTTCGGCGCCCATGCCGCCGCGGAAGTACTCGCCGAAGCCGTACGCAGGAGCCGAAGCGCTCCTTGAGCTCACGGAAGGTGGTCTCGTCGTGCTCGATCTGCTTGGGCTCCATCGTCTTGAACAGCTCCCACACGTTGCGCATGCGCTCGGCGGCGTCCTCGATGTAGGCCTCGGTGTCGGCGATGTCGGCGTCGAAAGCCTTGGTCAGCTCCTTGACCTGCTTCTCGCGCTCCTCGTCTGACAGTTTGGAGAGGTTGATGTCGAGCGAGTCCGCCCACAGGTGGTCTTCGTCGTTGAAGTTGGTCTGTTTGCCGGTCTGCAGGTACTTCTCGCGGCGCACCAGCGACTCGCGCAGCTCGAGCACGCGCTCCTCACGCTCGGCGGCGTACGCGTCGAGAACCTTGTTGACCTCCTTCTCGAGCGTGTCGATGTCCTTCGCGCGAGCCTCGTCGTCGACCCACGTGACGATCGACGCGGCGAAGTACAGGACCTTCTCGAGTTCCTTCGGTGCCATGTCCAGCAGGTAGCCGATGCGGCTGGGAACGCCCTTGAAGAACCAGATGTGGCTGACCGGCGCGGCGAGGTCGACGTGGCCCATGCGCTCGCGGCGAACCTTCGAGCGCGTGACCTCCACGCCGCAACGCTCGCACACGATGCCCTTGTAGCGGACGCGCTTGTACTTGCCGCAGTAGCACTCCCAGTCCTTGGTGGGACCGAAGATGCGCTCGCAGAAGAGACCGTCCTTCTCCGGCTTGAGCGTCCGGTAGTTGATCGTCTCCGGCTTGGTTACCTCGCCGGAGCTCCAACTGCGGATCTGCTTCGAAGAGGCGAGGCTGATCTCGATGGCGTCAAAGTTGTTTATGTCGATCATGGATGTTCCTCGTCTGTCGTCATCTAGTGTTCGTGCATGTCGCTCGCGGGTGAATCGGGCTTGTGACTTCGCCGGGGCCGCGCCTGGCGGCGCGTGCCCGGCATTTGACTTCGCCGGGGCCGCGCCTGGCGGCGCGTGCCCGGCATTTGACTTCGCCGGGGCCGCGCCTGGCGGCGCGTGCCCGGCTGTTACTCGGCGGACTCGTCGGTGACCAGGCTCTCCAGGTCGATGTCGTCCGTGGCGTCGGGGTCGAGCAGCTGCTCGACCTCGACTGCGTCGTCGTCTGTGTCGTCGGCGGTCTCGTCTGTGGTGTCTGCGGCGGCTGGCGCGCCGCCCTCGACGGCCGCGTCGGTGTTGTTCTCCTCGCCGGGGGTCTGCTCGTCGGCGCCGTCGGTGGCGAGCGCCCTGACCCCTGACAGGTCGATGCCGAGCTCCTCGGCGGCGCGCAGCAGGTCGTCGTCCTCGTCGCGCATCTCCGTGCGCTGGCCCTCCTCGGAGACGACGTTGACGTCGAGCGCCAGCGACTGCATCTCCTTGAGCAGGACCTTGAACGACTCGGGGATCGACGGCTCGGCGATGTTCTCGCCCTTGACGATCGCCTCGTAGGCCTTGACGCGCCCGACCGTGTCGTCGGACTTGATCGTGAGCATCTCCTGCAGCGTGTAGGCGGCGCCGAATGCCTCCAGCGCCCACACCTCCATCTCGCCGAAGCGCTGGCCGCCGAACTGCGCCTTGCCGCCCAGCGGCTGCTGGGTGACGAGCGAGTAGGGACCGGTGGAGCGTGCGTGGATCTTGTCGTCGACGAGGTGCAGGAGCTTGAGGATGTACATGTACCCGACGGTGACCTGTTCCTCGAACGGCTCGCCGGTGCGGCCGTTGAACAGCGTCATCTTGCCGGACGCCTGCTCGCCGACGCGGCGGGACTTGTCGACGTCCATGCGGATGCGTCCCGTGTGGGCGTCCTGCCACTTGACCAGCGCGTTGTCGACGTCGGCGACGGTCGCGCCGTCGAACACCGGCGTGGACACGTAGACCCGGCGCTTGCCGTCGGCGGCGTCGGCTTCCTTGTAGGCCTCGGTGCCGTCGTCGTACCAGCCCTGGGCGGCGGCCCAGCCGAGGTGGGTCTCGAGGATCTGCCCGACGTTCATGCGCGAGGGCACGCCCAGCGGGTTGAGGATCACGTCGACGGGCGTGCCGTCCTCGAGGAACGGCATGTCCTGCTGGTCGACGATCTTCGAGATCACGCCCTTGTTGCCGTGGCGGCCCGCGAGCTTGTCGCCCTCGGAGATCTTGCGCTTCTTGGCGACGAACACGCGCACGAGGTCGTTGACCCCGGGCGGCAGGTCGTCGCCGGCGTCGCGGCTGAACGTCTTGACGTCGATCACGACGCCGCCCTCGCCGTGCGGCACCTTCAGCGAGGTGTCGCGCACCTCGCGCGCCTTCTCCTTGAAGATCGCGCGGATCAGCTTCTCCTCGGCCGTCAGCTCGGTCTCGCCCTTGGGCGTGACCTTACCGACGAGCAGGTCGCCGGAGATGACCTCGGCGCCGACGCGCACGATGCCGCGGTCGTCGAGGTTGCGCAGCGACTCCTCGGAGCGGTTGGGGATGTCGCGCGTGATCTCCTCCTCGCCGAGCTTGGTCGTGCGGGCGTCGATCTCGTACTCCTCGATGTGGATCGAGGTGAGCTCGTCGTCCTGCACGAGGCGCTTGGACAGGATGATGGCGTCCTCGAAGTTGTAGCCCTCCCAGGACATGAACGCGACCATCAGGTTCTTGCCGAGCGCCATTTCGCCCTTGTCGGTCGAGGAGCCGTCGGCCAGCACGTCGCCCTTGGCGACCTTCTCACCGGTCTTGACCAGCGGCTTCTGGTGGATCAGCGTGCCCTGGTTGGAGCGCATGTACTTCTGCAGCTCGTACTCCTCCTTCTTGCCGTCGCTGCCGAGCACCGCGATCTGGTCGGCGTCGATGTAGTCGATCGTGCCGGCGTCGCGGGATAGCAGCACGTCGCCCGTGTCGAGGGCGGCGCGGCGCTCCATGCCGGTGCCGACCAGCGGCGCGTCGGACTTCAGCAGCGGCACCGCCTGGCGCTGCATGTTCGAGCCCATCAGCGCGCGGTTGGCGTCGTCGTGCTCGAGGAACGGGATCATCGCGGTCGCGACCGACCAGATCTGCTCGGGCGAGACGTCGATCAGGTCGACGTCCTTGGGCCCGACGGTGACGTACTGGCCGGCCTGCGTGCGGCACAGGATTTCGGTGCCCTTGAGCTTGCGCGTCTTCTCGTCGATCGGCGTGTTCGCCTGCCCGATCAGCAGCTCCTCTTCCTGGGTCGCGTCGAGGTGGCGCACCTCGTCGGTGACGACGCCGTCGGTGACCACGCGGTAGGGGGTGGTCACGAAGCCGTACTCGGAGACCTCCGCGAACGACGACAGCGAGCCCATCAGGCCGATGTTGGGACCCTCGGGGGTCTCGATCGGGCACATGCGCCCGTAGTGGGTCGGGTGCACATCGCGCACCTCGATCGGCGCGCGCTCGCGGGTGAGCCCGCCGGCCCCCAGCGCGGACAGGCGCCGGCGGTGCGTGAGCCCCGACAGGGAGTTGGTCTGGTCCATGAACTGCGACAGCTGCGAGGAGCCGAAGAACTCCTTCAGCGCCGCCACCACGGGCCGGATGTTGATGATCGTCTGCGGCGTGATCGTGTCGGCGTCCTCGGTGGTGAGGCGCTCGCGCACGACCCGCTCCATGCGGTACAGGCCGATCCGGAAGGCCTCCTGGATCAGCTCGCCGACGGTGCGCAGGCGGCGGTTGCCGAAGTGCTCGTACTCGTCGAGGTGCTCGGCGACGGGCTCGCGCGGCATGCGACATCGCCTCGGCGGCGTAGTCCTTGATCTCGACCTCGCCGTCTTCGGGCAGGCCGAGGCGCTTGGGCAGCGACACGAGCTCGCGCACCAGCGCGAGGATGTCGTCGTGGGTGAGCGTGCGCGTGTCGATGTCCACGTCCAGCCCGAGACGCGCGTTGAGCTTGTAGCGCCCGACGCGCGTGAGGTCGTAGCGCTTGGGGTCGAAGAACAGCTGGTTGAGCAGCGCCTTGGCGTTGTCGACGCTGGGCGGCTCACCGGGACGCTGCTTCTTGAACAGCTCGATCAGCGCGCCCTCTTCGGTGCGCGTCGCCTCGGTGTCGGACTCGATCGTGTTGCGGATGTACAGCGAGTCCTCGAACAGGCGCAGGATCTCCTCGTCGGAGGCGTAGCCCATCGCGCGCAGCAGCACGGTGACGGGCAGCTTGCGCTTGCGGTCGATGCGGACGAAGACCTTGCCCTTCTTGTCGATCTCGAGCTCCAGCCACGATCCGCGCGCGGGCATCAGGTTGGCGATGAAGACCTGCTTCTCGCGGTCCTTCGGTTCCATCAGGTAGGCGCCGGGGGAGCGCACCAGCTGCGTGACGACCACGCGCTCGGTGCCGTTGATGACGAACGTGCCGCGCTCGGTCATCCACGGGAAGTCGCCCATGAACACCGACTGCTCGCGGATCTCGCCGGTCTCGCGGTTGATGAAGGCGACGGTCACGGTCAGCGGGCGCGCGTAGGTGAGGTCCTTCTCGCGGCACTGCTCCAGCGAGGCGACGGGCTCGTCGAACGTGAACTCGCCGAACTGGACTGCAAGGTTGCCCGTGTAGTCCTCGATCGGGGAGATGTCGTCGATCGTCTCGCGCAGGCCACCGGTCTTGGGATCGGTCAGCCACGCGAACGAGCGGCGCTGGATGTCTATGAGGTTGGGTACGTCAACGGTCTTCTGGAGACGCGCGAAAGTCCGGCGCGTCCGGAGAGCATCTGCAGCAGCCAAGAAATGACTCCTTCGGAGGGCGATACACGGGCAGAGGAAGGCGCACGAAGCGCGACCAGCAAAGATAGCACAGACTATCGACGCCCTTAAGTGGGCTGCCGGTGCTCACGGACCCCGTCCTCGACATTCGCGTATGTGGCGCGATGCCCGTGCGGTGGACGGCTGCGACTATCGACCAGCGCCGCAGACTCTACCGGAAAATGCGCGAATGTGAGGGGAACTTAAAGATGGGACGGCGCCGTGACTTCGACGGGTCGCAGGCGCGCCCGGCCCGGCGCTGCGTCCGCCGCGGCAGGCCGCGCGCGAGCGCGGCCCTCAGCGGGCTATCGACAGGGCAGGGGGGCGCCGCTCCCTCCGCTAGGGGGGAGTTGTCGATAGCCCGCTCAAGGCCGTGCTCCTGCGCAACGGCAGCGACGGAGCTTCTGCGTGTGCACCGAGCAGACCTGCTGGGCGGGAGCGCCGGCTGACGCCGACTCCGCGCCAGCACCTACGCTCAGCGCGTCCACTCATACCTAACCGCTCTCCTTCGGTGTCGTCAATCAGTCATTCGACGGATCTTTCGCGATTCGACGACCACACGCTTGGTGGGACGCACGCGCTCGTGTCGAGCGCCGGTCGCCCACCGGGGCCGCACGGCCGCTCTTACCGTTGTAACACCGTTTTCAAGCTCGAGCGCCACATCGCCGTCGTCGCGCGGCATTCTTATGCGGCGTTCAAGAAACAGGGCATCACAGCGCGCCCTGCTTGGCCGAGCGCCGTGGACCTAGGCCAAGCGGAGCCGTCCCGTCGGAAGGTCGCCGCGAAGTCGCGACCTTCCGACGGGACGGCGTAGCGCTACTTCAGCTCGACGCTCGCGCCGGCCTCCTCGAGCTCCTGCTTGAGTTTGTCGGCCTCCTCGCGTTCGATGCCCTCCTTGACCGGCTTGGGGGCCTCGTCGACGAGCGCCTTGGCCTCTTTGAGGCCGAGACCGGTGGCGGCGCGCACGACCTTGATGACCTGGATCTTCTTGTCGCCGGCGCCGGCGAGGATCACGTCGACGGTGCTGCTTTCTTCCTCATCTGCAGCGCCTGCGTCGCCGCCGCCGGCGGGCGCCGCGACGGGCGCGGCCACCGCGGCGGCCGATACGCCGAACTCCTCCTCGAGCGCTTTGATCCGCTCGGCGAGCTCGAGCACCGAGATGCCCTTGAGCTCCTCGATCCAATCCTGTGTGCTGGTTGCCATGTGAGTCAGTCCTCCTTGGGGGGATTCGTCTCGGCGTCCTGCGGCTGGTCCTCAGCCGAGACGTCCGCGTGGTTGTCGTCTGCTTGCGCCGGCGCGTCCTGCTTGTCCTCCGTCTTGGAGGGCTCCTGCTCCGGCTCAGTCTGCGTGTCGGCCTCTGCGGCGAGCTCCGGCTCGCCCTCTGCGGCGGGCTCCCCGGTCTCGACCGGCGGCTCGGCGGCCGCCTCGGCCGTGGCCGCCGCCGGCGCCGGCGCCCCCTCTGGCGCGGGAGCGTCCTCGGCCGCGGGCTGCGCCTCGGCCGCCGCCGGCGCCGCTTCCGCCTCTGGTGCGGGAGCCACGGAGGAGTCACCGGACGCGGCGGCGTCACTCGCCGGCGGCTCGCCGGTGGGGATCTCGCCGGACTCCTTCTTGGCCTGCACCTGCGCGAGTGCGACGGCGACGCCGCTGAGCAGCGCGTTCAACGTGCGCACGAGGCCGCTGACGGGCGAGGCGACGATGCCGACGAGCTGTCCGTAGAGCACTTCGCGCGAGGGCAGGCGCGAGAGCGAGCGGATCTGCTCGACGTCGAGCTCTGCGCCGCCCATGAGACCGCCCTTGAACGGCAGCAGCTGTGCTGCACGCCCGTAGTCGGCGACGGCTTTGGCCGCGCTGGCGACGTCGCCGCGGACGAACGTCAGGGCCGTCGGGCCGGTGAGGAACGCCTTGAGCGTCTCAGCGCCGACCTGATCGGCGGCGCGCTCGGTGAGCGAGTTCTTGACGACCTTGAACGTGGCGTCGGACTCGCGCAGCTTGGCTCGCAGCTCGGCGACCTGCGCGACGGTGATGCCGCGGTAGTCGACGGCGAAGATCGCGTCGGACTCGTCGATGTTGGAGGCGATCTCGGCGATCGCCACTGCCTTCTGGTCTCGGTTCATGGGGCTCCTGTCCCGGTCTTGCGCCGCTGGCCGGCTGCCGGGGGTCTCTGGTGGCCTCTGCTGTGGATGACGCTAGGCGGCGACGGTGGCCGCGGGCGCCTCCTCGAGGATTTCACGTGTCTTTGAAGAATCGACCTTGATGCCCGGCCCCATCGTCGAGCTGAGCGTGATCGAGCGCAGGTAGCGCCCTTTGGCCGCCGACGGTTTGGCGCGAACTAGCTCTTCGACCACCGCCGCGTAGTTCTCGAGCAGCTGACGCTGCTCGAAGCTGACCTTGCCGATGACCAGATGCACGATCGCGGTGCGGTCGGTGCGGTACTCGACCTTGCCCGACTTGGATTCTTCGACCGCTTTGGCGACGTCCATCGTGACGGTGCCGACTTTCGGGTTCGGCATCTTGCCCGAGGGCCCGAGGATCCGCCCGAGCTGGCCGACCACGGACATCATGTCGGGCGTCGCGATCGCCACATCGAAGTCGTCGAAGCCCTCCTGGATGCGTTTCGCGAGATCCTGGGCGCCGACGACGTCGGCGCCGGCGGCTTCTGCCTCGGCGACCTTCTGCCCCTGCGCAAAGACGGCGACTTTGACGTCCTTGCCGAGACCGTTGGGCAGCGCGATCGTGCCACGCAGCTGCTCGTCGGCGTGGCGCACGTTGAGGCCTGTGCGCACGTGCACCTCGACGCTCTCGTCGAACTTCGCGCTGCCGAGGTCGCGCACGAGCGCGACCGCCTCGGCCGGCTGGTACTCGTGCTCGCGGTCGACCTTGCCGAGCAGCTCCGAGTAGCGCTTGCCGTGCTGACTCATGACGCCACCTCGACGCCCATCGAGCGGGCTGTGCCGGCGATGATCTTGGCGGCCTGGTCGACGTCGTGCGCGTTCAGGTCGGCGAGCTTGCGCTCGGCGATCTCGCGCAGCTGCTCCTGGGTGATGGTGCCGACCTTCACGCGGTTCGGCTCACCGGAGCCCTTGTTGATTTTGATCGCCTGGCGGATCAGCACGGCGGCGGGCGGGGTCTTGGTGACGAACGTGAACGAGCGGTCCTCGTAGACGGTGATCACAACCGGGATCACGGTCCCGGTTTCGCTCTGCGTCTGCGCGTTGAACGCCTTGCAGAACTCCATGATGTTGATGCCGTGCTGGCCCAGCGCCGGACCGACCGGCGGCGCCGGGCTCGCCTGCCCGGCGTTCGCCTGCAGCTTGATCGTCGTGAGGACCTTCTTAGCCATTTGAAGTCAGCTTATCTCTTGGGTTTGGATCGGGTAATCGGGGGCTTGTCTGTGGCGCTCACCGGCTGAGCCGGTCGAGGGCCAAGTCAGGCAAGGACGCAGGGAGCGTGGCGTGCTTCGCACGCGTGCTGGACGATCGGAGATCCCGTCGATCTCCGATCGGTAGGACGCCGCCTGACGCCGGTCATCGGCCGGCTCAGAGCTTCTTTACTTGGTCGAATTGCACTTCCACGGGGGTCTCGCGTCCGAAGATAGATACCAGCACCTTGAGCCGCGCCGCGTCCTCGTTGATCTCTGAGATCTCGCCGGAGAAGTCCGACAGGGGCCCCGAGACGACCTTGACGGACTCGCCGATCGTGAACTGGGCGCGGGTGCGCGTCGCGGTGGCGACCTCCTTGTGCAGCAGCCGGTCCACCTCGATCTGCGTCAGCGGCACCGGCTCCTGCGAAGCGCCCACGAAGCCGGTGACGCCGGGGGTGCCCTTGACGACGCCCCACGAGTCCTCGTTGAGCTCCATGTTGACGAGCACGTAGCCCGGCATCGTGCGCTTCTCCACCGGGTTCTTCTGGTTGTCCTTCATCTCCATGACCGTTTCGGTCGGCACGACGACGCTGCGCACCGCGCGCTGCTGCCCGAGCGACACGACGCGGTGCTCGAGGTTGTGCTTGACCTTGTTCTCATGGCCTGAGTATGTGTTCACGACGTACCAGCGAAACATTCAGATCTTCCTCACGACTCAGCCGAGTATGAATTCGACGATTTCCTTGGCGACATAGTCGGCCAGGGCCAGGTACACACCGGCAATTGCGACGAACCCGAGCACCACCGCGGTCGCCTGGGTGACCTGTCGCCGGTCGGGCCACTGTACGCGTTGGAGCTCAGCCCAGCTCGCTCGCAGGAAGCCCACCGCGCGGTTGCCGCCTCGCAGCGGCGCGCCGGACGGAGGCACGACCTCGCCGCCGCCGCCCGCACCGCCATGGCCTCCGCCGCCGCCCGGCGCAGAAGGACCGCCGCCGTGCTCCTGCAGCTCGTTCTCAGCCTCGTTCTCGTTCTCCGCCTCGACTTCGCCTTCGGACAGCTCGGTGCCGGTTTCGGAGAGCGGGACGCCACCTTCGGTGAGCTCGCCGTCCGTGACCGGCACGCCGCCTGCGCCCCGTATGAGCGCGGCGTCGAACTCGTCGACGTCGCCCGCGTGCTCGAGCGCGCCGGGCAGGTCGGCACGGTCAACCCTGCCGTGCGCCTCCGGCTGCGCGGACGGCGACTCGGCGTCAGCGTCGAGCGCCGCGCCTTGGGCGCCGTTGGGCGCGACGTCGGCGTCTGCAGGCCGTCGGACAGCCGCGCCACCGCCGCGTGAGCGGCGCTGCTTTGCACGTTTACGGTCACGAGCCACGGCAGCGCTCCCGCGCTAACGGGTCTCCCTGTGGCTGGTGTGCTTGCGACACCAACGGCAGTACTTGCGCAGGCTGATCCGGTCAGGGTTGTTGCGCTTGCTCTTGTTTGTCTGGTAGTTGCGATGCTTGCACTCCTCGCACGCGAGGGTGACAGCGATTCGGACGTCTCCGCGGGCCATGATCAGAAATCCCTGCGTCGTTGTTTGCAGCGGCTCTGGGCGAAGAAAAACCCCGCCCAGGCGCGAGGTCCAAGCAGTCTAGCGCGCTTGCGTGCTCGGAGCCAGCGTGCATCGCAGACCGCGCCGGGGCATGTCGGCGAGCGGCCCTTGACGCGCAGCGCGCAAACCGCGAAGCTCCGGCCGCTCCACATCCCCTGCCGCGCCACCCGCCGACCCTCCCCATCTAAATAAAAGAAGGAGACACGCGCGATGCCCCTACCCGAGCCGATCCCCGTCAGCGCCCACGACGAGTCCTTCGCAGGCGTCACCTACCACATCCGCGGCGAGCTCGTGCCCGAGCTGCAGATCGACATCGCGGGCCGGCAGGTGATGTTCGAGCACCACACGCTGCTGTGGAAGGAGACGCAGCTGGACGTCGAGCTGAAGAAGCTGCCGGGCGGGATCAAGCGCAAGATCGCCGGCCTCGAGTACTTCGTCACGCGCACCTCCGGCTCCGGACGCATCGCCTTCTCGCGCTGGCCGATCTATTGATCGGTCGCCCGGCCAGTGCGTGCCGATGCACCTCAGCCAAGGCGAAGGGCTCGACGTGCGCGAGCACCAGTTCCTGGCGGCCACCGACAACCTCGACTACAGCTTTGAACGCATCAAAGGCGTGCAGAACATGCTGCTCGGCGGCTCCGGCCTGTTCATGGACAAGTTCCGCGCCAAGGACGGTGACGCGCTCGTGTGGCTGCACGGTCACGGCAACGTCTTCCTCGTCAACCTCGGTGACGGCGAGCAGCTCGACGTCGAGGCCGGCGCGTGGCTCTACAAGGATCCCTCCGTACAGCTCGAGGCGGTCACCATGGGCCTCAAGACCGGGCTCATGGGCGGCGGCGGCAAGCTCACCTGGAACCGCTTCACCGGGCCCGGGCGCCTCGCCATCCAGACCATGTTCATCGCGCCGCTCGAGGGCGAAGCCGTCAGCACCAACGCGCAGGCAGCCACCGCCGGCGGCCTCGCCGGCGCGCTCATCGGGGGTCTCACGCGGGGTTGAGGCCGCCTTGCGCGGATACCTTGCGCGGATAAGTTCGGCTACGCTGAATCCGCCTGTTGAGACGTTAGGCTGGCGAGCGTGGCACCGGAAGGCGGCGAAGGTACCCCCACACCGGCGTCGGTGATGGTCACCCTGGCTCAGGCGCAACTGTCCGCACAGCTGGCCGATATCAGCGCAAACGCCGCCGGCTCGCTCACACTCGCCGGCATCGACGCGACGCTCATCGGCGTCGCCATCGCAGGCGCAGGGCAGCTCGGCCAGAACTACCGGATCGTCCTCGTCGGCCTGCTGCTCTCGGCGTTGACCTTCCTGCTCGGGACGCAGACCGGCACCCGCCGTCGCGAGCCGACTCTAGGGCCGCGACCGAGCGCGTTCTACGAAAGGTTTGGTGCGGCGGCATCGAGCGACTTCGAACTGCAGCTGCTGGCCGATCTGGGGGCGGCATTCGATGCTAATGCCCGGATTCTGCAAGTCCAGGTCTCGCGTATCCTGCGTGCCGCGCTGTTGATGATCGCGATGCTCGTCTACTCGGTGTTCCTGTCGCTATCCTCCGCTCATGGAGTCAAGCAGCAGCCAAACGACCCACACGGCCACCACGCCGGAGCAGGTGCAAAAGGCTTCCATCCCCGGTGGACTGGTCACATCGCTGATCAACCTGATTCCGGGATTCGCTGCACATGGCGCGCCGGCCCCCGCCACTGCCAACGGGTCAGCTGCCACTGCGGAGGACGCGCCGGTGACCCCAGCAGGTCCTGCCGGCATGGCCGACCAGGCCCCGTAGCGCACACTCGGCAACCTCCGCAGGGTCCACACTGACCATCGGGCGCCGGCGATGCGCCCCCGGCCACAGCGGATCCCTGGACTCGGGCCACGGGGACTCGCCCTACTCGTACAGCGTGAACGTCGCCAGGATCACGTACAGCGCCACCAGCGCCCAACCCTCGAATTCGGCGGCCTCGCCGTCGCCCGTCACCTGCCACAGCGACAGCGCCGTCAGCGCCAGCGCGCCGATGTACACCGGCGCGAGCGCGAACGTCAGCGTCGTCTTCAGCGCGAACGACACCAGCACGAGGACCGGGAACAGGAACGCGGCGATCTGTGCCACCGAGTTTTTGACGACCGAGATCGCGAGGTCCGAGCGACGCTTGTACGCCAGCACCAGGCCCGCCGTGTTCTCGACCGCGTTGCCCGCGATCGCCACGATCACCAAGCCTGCGAACGCCTGCGAGATGTGCAGGACCGAGATCGCCGGCTCCAGGCCGTTGACGAACCAATCGGACACGAACGCCGATGCCACGCCGCCCGCCACCAGCAGCCCCAGCGTCAGCCGCAACGACAATCGCGGAACGCGTCGGCCGGCTTCGTGCGCCGGCTCGCTCGCGCCGGCCGGCTCGCTCCTGTCGGGCGGCGCGCTCCTGTCGGGCGGCGCGCTCGCCCGGGGCAGCTCGTCGGAGCGCAGATACGGCACCACCCACGTCATGTAGACGATCAGCAGACAGATCGCGCCGACGATTGAGATCGCCTGGACGTGGTGGCTCGCGGGATCGTGCGAAGCCAGCGACAGGCCCAGCAGCACGATGATGAACACCGTCACCTGCAGCAGCGTCGCCGTGTCGTTGGGCAGGCGCTTGGAGAAGCGCATCAGCCCGTCCGGCGAGCGCCGCGCGCCGACCACGATCACGAGGCCGAGCACCAGCAGCGCGTTCGCCAGCACCGAGCCGACGATCGCCGTCTGCGCCACCACCAGCTCGCCCTTCTGCAGCGCGAAGATCACGACGAACAGCTCCGGCAGGTTGCCCAGCGTCGACTGCAGCATCCCCGTCACACCCGGCCCGAAGCGCTCGCCCAGCTGCTCGGTCGCGAACGACACCACCCACGCCAGGCCCGCCAGCGCGACCGTCGCGATCGCGAAGCGCAGCACCGGTGTCCACGATCCGTAGTTGGCCACGCCCGCCAGCGCCGTGAACACGGCGATCACGAGCAGGGCGCTGCGCTCGAGGGGAGTCATGCTGGACATGGCTCGCCGCGACAATATCCTGCCGTACAGATGCGTCTCGCGACCTTCCTCGCACCAGGCTCCGACATCCCCCGCGCGGGCGAGGTGCGCGTCCAGGACGGCGAGCTGCACGTGTTCGGCTACGCGCAGGAGCAGCTCACCGTGCTCGATCGCCTCGCCGACCCCGAGGCGGTGCCGGTCGAGGGGCGCTCGTGGCGGCTGGACGAGGTGACGCTGCTCGCCCCCGTGCCCACGCCCAGGGCGATCTTCGGGATCGGCCTCAACTACGCCGATCACATTCGCGAGACCGGCGGCGAGACGCCGCAGCGGCCGCTCGTGTTCTTGAAGCTGCCCGCCTCCGCCGCCGCGCCGGGCGCCCCCGTGCACTGCCCCACGGTCGTACGCCGCCTGGACTACGAGGGAGAGCTCGCGGTCGTGATCGGACCCGGACGCTCCGTCGCCGGCTACGCCGTCGCCGACGACCTCACCGCGCGCGACCTGCAGGGCCGTGAGCCGCAGTGGACGCGCGCCAAGGGCGCCGACGGGTTCTGCCCGTACGGCCCGTGGATCACCACCGCCGAGGAGATCGCCGACCCGCACCAGCTGGCCCTGCGGACGTGGGTCAACGGCGAGCTGCGCCAGGACTCCAACACGTCCAACCTGATCTTCTCGATCCCCGAGCTGATCGAGTTCATCTCCGAGACCTGCACGCTGCAGACCGGCGATCTGATCCTCACCGGCACCCCCGCCGGCGTCGGCGTCGGGCAGAACCCACCGACGTTCCTGCAGAGCGACGACGTCGTGCGCATCGAGATCCAGGACCTCGGCGCGATCGAGCACGCGATCGCGTGAGCGGAGCGAGCGGAGCGGAAGGCCTCCATGCCTCCGCTCACGCTACGACACGGTCTAACTCCGTGCCAGGGGTTGTCCACCCCTACCTACGCCAACGCACGCAGACCGCGAGGGTTGCTCTCGCGTCCGCCGAATAGCGCAACCGTGGTAGGAGGCGGATGCGCCAGTCTCGGCGTCGAGCGCGGCGCCGAGGAGAGCTCAGTGACTCTCGAGCACGCGGTCGACGAGGCCGTACTCGACGGCCTGCTCCGCGGTGAAGAAGCGGTCGCGCTCCATGTCCTGGCGTACCTGGTCCTGCGACAGGCCCGTGTGCTGCGCGTAGATCTCGTCGATCCGCGCGCGCACTTTGAGGATCTCGCGCGCGTGGATCTCGATTTCGGTCGACTGGCCTTCGAAGCCCGCCGACGGCTGGTGGATCAGGATGCGCGAGTTCGGCAGCACCGCGCGCTTGCCTTTCGTGCCCGCCGCCAGCAGCAGCGAGCCCATCGACATCGCCACGCCCACGCACATCGTCGCGATGTCCGGCTTGACGAAGTTCATCGTGTCGTAGATCGCCAGGCCCGAGTAGATCGAGCCGCCCGGCGAGTTGATGTAGATCGAGATGTCCTTGTCGGGGTCCTCGCTCTCGAGGTGCAGCAGCTGCGCCACCACCAGGTTCGCCACCTGATCGTCGATCGGCGTGCCCAGGAAGATGATGCGCTCGTTGAGCAGCCTCGAATAGATGTCGAACTCACGCTCGCCCCGCGCCGTGCGCTCGATCACCATCGGAATCAGTGGCATCGCCCCACCCTATCCACTGGCGCCCCTGTTGCCCGGCGCCCTGCATGCAGGCTCGTCCCGCACCGGTCTGGTAGGCGCCTGCGGCTCGGACAGCCACGCCAGCGACGCCGCTGGCCGGATGTCCGAGTTGCCGCCTCTACGGTCCGGGTAGAGAACGCGCTGACGATGCTCAACCCATGCCTCGAGCCCACGGAGGATCGATGACGTCCCCCCTCGCCCCGCGTCCGCGGGCGCATCCGCGCTCGCGATTCGCCGTGGCGGCCGCGATCCTGCTCGCCGCGCTCGCATCGGCCGCGAGCGCCGCGGCCATGACCAGCCACGCCGGCTGGCCCGCCGACCAGCACCTCGAGATGGACAAGGGGCCGAGCGGACGCCACAACACGCTGATCGCTCGCCAGCACGTGCACAACTACCTGCTCGGCGGCTACGGCGACGACACCATCTACGGCGGCAGCGCCGGCGACGTCATCTGGGGCGACTACCACCCCTCCGGCTGGCCGTCGTTTCAGACGGCCATCATCCACGCCGGCGACGGGCCAAACTTCATCTACGCCAACGACACCGTCAACTACGTCTGGACCGGCACCAACCCCGGCACCGTCGTGCACGCCCACGAGGGCTCGGGCGTGATCCACTGCGAAAACCCCAGCATCGTCGTCTTCACCAGCCACCACGCGCTGCCCCACTACAAGCTTCACGGCTGCCGACACATCAGCTTCTACTCGGTCGGCCACTGAACAGCGCGCCGCGACGACGCGCACAAAGGCGCGCTGGAAACGCGGTCGCGCCCCTGACTCAGAACGCTACGAGCAGACCGTGCAGGCGACGCCCTCGGAGGCCTGCTTCAGCGCCGTCCAGCCGAGCTTCTTCACGCCCGCATGCGTCACGACCCCGTACTCCGCCGGGCCGTTGACTTCGGCATCGTGGTACTCGTAGACGAAGACGCCGCCCACGTAGCCGGTCGAGCGCGCCCAGCTGACGAATTTGTAGATGTTCGCCGCCTGTTCGCCCTGCGGCCACTGCAGCGAGTCGCCGGTCGGCCCGAAGTTCGTGGCGGTGGGCCAGCCGACCTCGGTCACGTACACCGGCTCGCCCGTGTATGAGTGCGCGCGTTCCACCTGGGCGCGGTCACCCAACGCGGACTGCCCGTGGTTGCCGGTACCGCCGTACGGATGCACCACCACGCCGTCGACCGCCTGCCTGTCCTTGAGCGCGTTCCACCACACATCGCCCCAGGTCGAGCCTTCCTCGAACGCGCCGAGCAGAAGCGGGCGCTCGCCACCGAACCTGGCCTTGACCTTGTTGTAGACCGTTTCGAGCAACCGCGCATACGCTTCCGCGTCGGCTCTGCTGTTCGCACCTTCACCCCAGAACCACCTGCCGTCGGGCTCGTTCAGGATCTCGACCGACACGATGCTCGGATCCGCTTCGATCACGCGGACCAGCCTTTCCGCGTATTCGCTCGCGTTGATCGAGCTGACACCATGCTGGGAGTACGGGCCTGCGTCGTCGTAGTCGACCTGGATCCCCGATGCCTGGAACTTCTCGAATTCCGTCGGATTCCCAGATTCGAGGCGCACATATTTGACCATCGGAGCCATTTCCGGCGGTTCAGACGGCCCCCAGCCGCCGCCGTTCACACCGACCCACATGCCTCCTGGGTGCGCTTCTTCGTGTTCGGCTTGTTCACGTTCGGCCTGCTCACGTTCGCGTTTTTTATGTTTTCTCGCCCGCCTGGCGGCTTCGACAGGTGTCTGTGCCGGTTCGGCGCCTTCGAACAGCAGCTGTGCTCCGCCTTCTTCTTCTTCTTCTGCAGCTTCTTCTTCGTCTGCCGGCGCTTCTGCCTGCTGCGGGACTTCGGGCGAGGCTTCCCCGGCAGCTGCACCCGGCGCTGCCTCTTCGGATTCAGCTTCTTCCTTCGCTTCCGCGTCCGGCTCGGGAAGTTCGTGACCCTGGCAGAGCCACGGACAGCCGTCGTGCCACCAATACTCGTTCGGCGGCGCCACATCCGCGCTGGCAGGCGCCACAAACGCGAACACGAGCATCGATGCGACGAGTACAAAACGCTTCATTGTCCAACCTCCCAGGTATGACGATTCCTCGGGCACTCTCTGATCAGCCGGCTGCGTGCCGGGAGGTGCACCAAGGGCACACGACAGGCGTTCCGTCGCCCACGCACGGGCACCGAGGCTCGTGATCTGCGGAAGGCAGCGATCGCACAGGCACCTCGCGTCGCGCTTCAACCGCAGCGTCTGGTCATGTTACCCAAGCGCGCGTCGATCAATCGCCATCAGACACGAAACCTTCACATTCATGGGGATGTCTGACCATCGCTCCACAGCGCGCGATTTAGGAGCCCTTTACGCGTGCGTGCGTTCCGGCTTATCGGCGCGCGCCAGACTACGCTCTATCCGGCGGCTCACCAGCGGGAGAAACGGGACGAGATGACGCGCAGGCTCAGACGAAAGCTGTTCATCGGGATCGCCTCAGCGGCAGTGCTCGCCGGGGCGACCGCCGCTGTCGTGATGGCCGCGCAGCCGAGCACCGCCGGACACGCGCATCGCGGCCATCATCGCCGGCTCGGCACGCTCGCGACGGCCGCCGCCTACCTCGGCCTCGGCGAAGCGCAGCTGCGCAGCGAGCTGCACGGCGGAAAGTCGCTCGGCGAGATCGCCGACGCGACACCCGGCAAGTCCGAAGCAGGGCTCGAGCAGACGCTGGAAGCGGCCGACCGCCAGCGGCTCGCCGCAGTCTCGTCCAAGCTCACGCGCGTCGTCGCCGCGGAGGTCAGCCAGGTGGGCGGCCCGCACGGCGGCCTCGGAAGCGACGCCCGGCGAGACGGTCGCGCAGCCGGCAAGCGCGGGCTCGCCACCGCCGCGCGCTATCTCGGCGTCAGCACAGTTCAGCTGCGCCGCGATCTGCGCTCCGGCATGACCCTCGCGCAGGTGGCCACCGCGACCAACGGCAAGTCCGAAGCGGGGCTCGTAGAAGCCCTCGTGACGGCGAGCAGGGCAGCGGTTGCCGCGCGCGTCGAGAGCGGCAGGCTCACGCAGGCCAAGGCCAACGAGATTCTGCCCCAGCTGACGCGCCGCGTCAGTGCCGAGGTCAGACGAGCTCGACACCACGCAGCCCGGAACGCCCCCACACCGGGCGCCTAGCGCGCCGTGGGTCTCTAGATGTTGATCGAGCGCATTCCCGCCTCGTCGTAGCGCGCACCCGCCGCCATCGGCACCGCCTCGGTGATCCGCTCGACCTCGTCCTCGCTCAGCTGGATGTCGCGCCGCGGCGACGTTCTCTTCCAGGTAGGACACGCGCTTGGTCCCGGGGATCGGGACGATGTGCTCGCCGCGGTGCAGAACCCACGCCAGCGCCAGCTGTCCCGGCGTCACGCCCTTCTCGCTCGCCAGCTCGCGCACGCGCGCCACGAGCTCGGTGTTCTGCTTGAGGTTCTCGCCCGTGAAGCGCGGCCCGTAGCGGCGGAAGTCGCCCTCATCCAGCTCGTCCGGCGTGCTGAAGCGTCCCGACAGGAAGCCGCGTCCCAGCGGCGAGTACGCCACGAGGCCGATCCCGAGCTCTTCCAGCGTCGGCAGGATCTCCGCCTCGACGTCGCGCGTCCACAGCGAGTACTCCGTCTGCAGCGCCGTGATCGGATGTATGGCGTGCGCGCGGCGGATCGTCTCCGCGCTCGCCTCCGACAGGCCGAGGTAGCGAACCTTGCCCTCGGCCACCAGCTCCGCCATCGCCGCCACCGTCTCCTCGATCGGCGTGTTCGGATCGACGCGGTGCTGGTAGTAGAGGTCGATCTGCTCGACGCCCAGCCGCTGCAGCGAGCCTTCGCAAGCCCTGTGCACGTACTCGGGGCTGCCGTCGATCGAGCGCCGCCGGCCCGGCCCTCCCGCCTCGCCGGCTCGAGCCTGATGCCGAACTTCGTCGCCAGGAACACCTCGTCGCGGCGGCCTTTGATCGCGCGGCCCACCAGTCGCTCGTTGGTGTGCGGCCCGTACATGTCGGAGGTGTCGAGGAAGTTGCAGCCGAGATCCAACGCGCGGTGGATCGTCGCCACCGCCTCACCTTCGTCGGTCGTCGCCGTAGAACGCCGACATGCCCATGCAGCCGAGGCCGATCGCCGAGACCTCCGGGCCGTCCGGCCCAAGCGTGCGCGTGTGCATCGTCTGTCCGCTCGCTGCGGCTCGTCGGTGCCGAACGTCGGTTACGGACATAATGGCAAGCGTCGCGATGTTCCCCCTGAACCTCCCCAACGTGCTCACCGTGCTGCGGATCATGCTCGTGCCCGCGCTGGTCGTCGCGCTGCTCGGCAACACGCCCGACGGCGACGTGCATCGCGGCGATCGTGTTCGCGCTCGCGTCGCTGACCGACTTCGTCGACGGCTACCTCGCGCGTGCGCGTGACTCGATCACCACCTTCGGCAAGCTGATGGACCCGCTCGCCGACAAGCTGCTGATCGTCGCCGCGCTGATCTCGCTCGTCTCGCTGCACCGCCTCGCCGCGTGGGTGGCGATGGTGATCATCACGCGCGAGCTCGCCGTCACCGTGCTGCGCCTCGGCGCCACCCAGGCCGGCGTCGTGATCGCCGCCAGCATGTTCGGCAAGGTCAAGACCTGCCTGCAGATCGCCGCCATCCTCGCCGTCATCGCCGTGCACGGCCAGCCCGCTGTGGGTCTCCGCGCTGCTCTACCTCGACCGTCCTCGTCACCGTGCTCTCGGGCCTCGACTACTTCTTCGGCCTGCGCCGGCGCCTGCAGCAGGCCAACGCGCGCCGCGCGAGCGCGCTGATCGGGCGCGACCGCTGCGCCGCGCGCGCCGGCGTCGAGCCACTCTCGAGCGTCGTCTGGTGCGCGATCGGCGCGCCCGCGTCGATCTCCTCGCGCAGCTCCGAGAGCAGGCCGTGGCGTTCGGCGACGACGTTGTGCTGGTGGATCGTCTCGAGGTTCTCCTGGCGCGCGGACACGAAGCTCGTCGCCGTCGAGCTCGCCGAACGCGCGCACCACGCCCGCGATCATCTCGCGCACGCAGTCCTCGACGAAGCGCGGCCGGCGATGCGCCTTTTCCACCACCTCGACCTCGTCCGAGCGCTTCATCAGCTCGTAGATCTCCGAGGACATGCTCGCCTCGGCGATCGCCAGCAGCGTCGCGCGCGTCGATCTCCGCCGCGCACTCCTCGGTGCAGCCGATGTGCAGCGTCGCGAGCCCGCGCTGGTTGTGCGTCGCCACCGGCACGCTCTCGAGGATCCGCTCGATCTGCTCGGTCGAGAACTCCTGCGCGGCGAGGCGCTCGCGCGCGCGCGCCGCCACCAGCTCCTGCGCGCACGGACACGCCGTCATGCCCGTCGCGGACACGCCGACCGTGCCGCGCGTGCCGTGCTCGAACGCCACCGCGCGGCCGTGCAGCGTGTAGATCTCCTGCGTCTGCACGCCCGACACCGGCGCCGGCTTGTGCTCGGGGTAGCGCGCCGCGATCGTCACCTCCGCGCGCTCGGCGCCCTGACGCTCGCGCACCAGCTCCGCGATGTGCGGGCGAGCGTCTCCGCGCGAAACGGCGACTCGCTGAGAACGACCTCGCCGATCGCCTCGTTGACGACCTCCTCGAAGCGCGACATGTGCGCGCCCTTCTGGTTGCGGCTCAGATCCACGAAGCAGTCCAGCCGCGCGAAGAACAGCTCGTCGCGGATGCGCACGACCTTCTCGACGCCGCGTGACGCCGACGCGCGAGAGCCCGACCGGCGACTCCCGGCTCGCGCGCCTGCACGTCCTCGACCGGCGTCGCCGGTCGGAGACAGCGTGGAGGTCGCCCGTGTCGCCTGCACCGCTGCCAAGCGTAGCGTGCCACGCGCAGCCGCCGCGAACGCACGCCCGAGGCCGCCCCTGGAACCCCAGGCCGCGGATTCTGGTATCAATCGGCACGCGAACTCATCAGAGCAACGCAACGCAACAGGAGGCTTAGCGTCAGGCTGGGGAGGTCGGAGCGGCTGTGCCGCGCCGAGGGGAGACGGATGAGTACTTGGGAGGCCAGTTGAGCGAGAGGCTTGAGGGTCTGATTGGTGCCGCGGAGATAGCCGTGGTGGAGTTGGAGGAGTTGCAGGGAATGATCGCCGACTCCCACGAGCGGGGATTCATGACGGCGGCCGCGCTGGCTGGCGCGGTGGAGGACGCGGAGCTGTCCGTGCAGCAGGCGCACGACCTGCTGGCTTACCTGGAGGAGCACGGCATCGAGGTGCTCGCCGCGGGCGAGTCCGCACCCGAGCTGCACGTTCACGGCGTGGGGATCAGCCCGCCAGAGCACGTCGAGGACCCGCTCGTTGGGCGGGCGCCCGAGCACGCGCTCGCTGCTGCCGGTGTTGGCGTCGGCGAACACGACGGTGAGCACGTCGGCGAGCTGCAGGTCCGCCTCGAAGAGCTCAAGCGCCCCGCGGTCGATCTGACGGTCGAGCCGAGCCTCGACTCGCTGCGCCTGTACCTGCGCTCGATCGGCCGCGTGCCGCTGCTGAGCGCCGAAGAGGAGGTCGCGCTCGCCAAGCGCATCGAGCGCGGCGACGTCGCCGCCAAGCAGCACATGGTCGAGGCGAACCTGCGCCTGGTGGTGTCGATCGCCAAGGGCTACGTCGGTCGCGGTCTGACGCTGCTCGACCTGATCCAGGAGGGCTCGCTCGGGCTGATCCGGGCGGTCGAGAAGTTCGACTACCGCCGCGGCTACAAGTTCTCGACCTACGCCACCTGGTGGATCCGCCAGGCGGTCACCCGCTCGCTCGCCGACAAGGGACGCACGATCCGCATCCCCGTGCACATGGTCGAGCGGCTCAACCGCCTGATCCACGCCGAACGGCGGCTGATCCAGCAGCTCGGGCGCGAGCCCAGCCCCGCCGAGCTCGCCGACGAGCTCGAGTGCACGGTGCGCGAGGTGCGCGACATCATGCGCATCACCCAGCAGCCGATCTCGCTGGAGAAGCCCGTCGGCGAGGAGGACGACTCGGCGCTCGCAGACTTCGTCGAGGACGCCTCGGCGGCGTCCCCGTTCGAGCTCGCCTCAGAGGCGCTGCGCCGCGAGAACGTCAAGCGCGTGCTCGCCTCGCTGCCGCGGCGCGAGCGCGAGGTGATCGAGATGCGCTACGGCATCGTCGGCGGGCGCTCGCGCACGCTCGAGGAGGTCGGCCGCGCCTTCAACATCACCCGCGAGCGTGTCCGCCAGATCGAGAACCGCACCCTCAAAAAGCTGCAGACGCTCCCCGAAGCCCAGCAGCTGCGCGAGGCGTCCTAGGCGCAGTGGCGTGTCGCCTCGCGCGCGGCAACGCCGCGCGGCGCCGCCGCTGGTGCATCCCTTCGGAGCAGGTGTCAGCCGGCTCGGGATTGCGCCTTGGTGGGCCGAAGTATGCGGCGTTCGAGATCGAACCCGGATGTCCCCTGCGCTCGGCTCGGGACCGCTGACCGCTATCCTCCACACGCTCCGGCGGGGTTCCCGAGCGGTCAAAGGGGTGGCGCTGTAAACGCCATGGCTCTGCCTTCGAAGGTTCGAATCCTTCCCCCGCCACTGGAGGTTCGCATAGCCCCACCACACGGTCGGGTCAACGGTGCTCTCATACGGTCCGTAGTGCTTCGGTGGGTGAGAGGCGCGCAGCGCGGGAAGCAGGCCTGCGACTGCGCCGATCAGGAGCGCCGCGCCGAATCCGCCCGCCCAGGCGAGGGCGGGGATGACGATCGCCCAGCCCTTGGCGCCGCGGCGCTCACTGGGACTGCCCGTGGGAGGCGTTGACGAGCGCGAATGCCGCCGGTCGCGCGTGCTTCGCGGTCGCCTTCACGGACTGCTGCAGCCCCGACGTGCTATTACTACGTTATGCGATCTATCGGTGAGCGATCTACCGACCCTGGTCTGCTCGTGTTGACGAGCCTGGCCGAGGGCCCGAAACACGGCTATGCAATTACGGTCGACGTAGAGCAGCTGTCGGGGGTAAGGCTCGGTCCCGGAACGCTGTATGGAGCGTTGTCCCGACTCGAGGGCAGGGGTCTGATCGAGGCGCTGCCGGCGGAAGACCGCCGGCGCCCATACCGCCTGACAGGTGCCGGCAGCGCCGCGCTCGCGCAGGAGCTGCAGATGCTTCGAGCGCGTGGCCAGCAGCGGCCTTGACCGTCTGCGGACAGCGGAGGCGACGCCATGACTCGACGGCTCGCCGAGTGGGCGCTGTGGCTCTACCCGTTGGCGTTCCGCCGCCGCTATGGCGAGGAGCTGCGTGCGCTGGTGGACCAGTCACCGCCGGGCCCGCTCGCGGCGCTCGATTTGCTGCGTGGCGCCCTGGCGGCGCACCTGCGACCGACGGCCGCTCTGGCTGGCCTCGTCGATTCGGCCGACCGTACGCGAGCGAGCTTGAGCGCCCAGTTGGCGTGTTGGGTCCTGTTCGCGACAGCCGGGTTCGGGTTTTACAACACGACCGAGGACACACCCTTCACCGCCGCCGGCCATGCCCATCCTCTGCTCGGCGGTGTACACGTTGCGATCCAGGTCATTGCGATCGTGGCCTCGGGTGCCGTGCTGTCCGGGGCGCTGCCGTTGATCCTCGTGGCGCTCGATCAGGCCCGGCGAGAGCCCAGCTTGCGTCGGCTGGTGAGCGTGGCGCCGTTGGCCGTCCTGGTGTTTGCGGGCCTGACCGGGGTGTTGGTGGCGGTGGTGGCTCATCATTCGGAATCGTCCCGTCCGAGCTCGGTAGGCGGTGCGGCGTTTCTTGCGTGGGGACTGGCCGGGTTGGCGTGCGGCGCCGTCTGCGTTGTGGCCGCGCGCGCGGCTCTTTTCGCCGTCCCGATGCCCCGCGGGCGGCTGGTCGGTGCCTTCGCGTGCGGCACACTCGTGACCGCAGGGATGATCGCGATCGCGCTTGCCACCGCGGTCTACGCGATCACGCTCGTCGCTGACGCTTCACGTCTCGCGGCGTCTGCGAACGGGCCGTTCCAGCTCATGAATACAGGCGGCTCACTCGCTGTGCAACTGGCGATCATGCTCCTGGCCGCCGCGCTCGCCGCGACAAGCACGCGGCGGGGATGGCAGGCCTTCGCGCGCGACTGAGCAGCGCGAGGCGAGGCTCTCGCGAGCCCGCGCCGGCGGCGGTATCTGCGGTGCGAGACGGACTACGGGGCGAGGCGGAACGGCGGGTAGCGGTCGGTCACCAGCACGTGGGCGTAGGCGATCACGCGGTTGGTCCAGCGGCCCACGCCGACGAGGAAGTCGAACATCCCGCGCGGGAAGCGACCGGTGAGCAGGATCGCGAACCAGGCGGCGATCACGACGAAGAACGCGGCGATGTAGAGGAAGAACAGCACCACGTAGTGCGGGATCGCGAGCAGCCACTTGACCAGCGGCAGCCAGCGGTTGAGGTCGTTGCGCGCGTCCGGATACGGGAACTCGAGGTGCACCGCCTGATGCTCGTCCGTGGAGGGATAGCGGTCCTCCATCAGTGCCAGGTAGACACCGACACGGGCCGAGAACCGCATCAGCTCGATGTTCCAGTCAAACCACCAGCGCGGGTACTTCTGCCGGAACAGGATCAACAGCAGCGTCGGCAGCACGACCAGGCCGGCGGCGCCGACCGCCCCGGTGGCCCTTCCGCCGCCGTAGGCATAGGCGCTGCCCTCGATCAGGGCGAGCACGATCGCGATCGGGATGACCATGAACAGGCGAAAGAAAGTGCTCAGGCGGTTGAGCGGCCGGTCCGGGTAGTCGACCGAGTACTGAACGGGGTACGGCGCGTCGGGGTCCATGCGATGCCTTTCGGTGAGGTGTACGGCGTACACTCGTGCGTCGGACTATAGGTGTACGGTGTACACTTGTCAAGGCCGATGACGAAACAGAGGATCGCCACGCAGAAACCGCTGAGCAGCGCTCGTGTGCTGCAGGCGGCCGTCGCCCTCGCCGACGATGCGGGGCTCGAAGCGTTCAGCATGCGCGGGCTCGCACAGGCGCTCGGCGTGGTGCCGATGGCGCTGTACAAACACGTGGCGAACAGGGAGGAGCTCCTCGATGGCATGGTCGACATCGTCTTCAGCGAGATCGAGCTCCCTGCTGAGGACCTCGACTGGAGGTCCGCCATGCGACGGCGGGCGATCTCAACGCACGAGGCGCTGCAGCGCCACGGCTGGGCGATCGGGATGATGGAGTCGCGACACCCGGGCCCGGCAAACCTGCGCAACCACAACGCGGTGATGGGCTGCCTGCGCAAAGCGGGCTTCCCGTTCGAGATGGCGATCCACGCCTATTCCATTCAGGATGCCTACGTCTACGGCTTCGCCCTCCAGGAAAGGGACACAGGGTTCGAGACTCCCGACGGTGCCGGAGAAGCCGCGCGGAGAAGGGCGCGGACGATCGGCGCGCTCGAGAGCTATCCGTACCTCGTCGAGATCGCGACGAAGCTCCCCGTGTCCGGGTACGACAACGCCGTCGAGTTCGCGTGGGGACTCGATCTGATCCTCGACGGCCTCGACCGACTTCGTCAGTAGCAGACGCTCCCGTGTGAGCGCGGGCGATGCTCGGCCGCTCTTGAATCCGGGGCGCCGCAGTGGGACGATTTCTCGGACTGCGGCCCGTGCTGTGCGGGCCTCACTCGCAGCCAAACGCCGCGGGTCACGCCTCCCGGTGGAGGCCTTCGGCAGACTGCGAGCTGGGTTCATCACGGCGCAGGTTGCGGTTACCGACGAGCGCGACGGTCGCTCGATCAGGGTCGTCGCGCCCGATCATCACATTGGCAACCTGAGGAGGCTGTTTATGTCCGCTCGAAGTCTCACCGACGAGGAGCTACACGAGGCACGATCTACGTCCTGGTTGTTCTTGCTGCTCGGTCTGATCAGCATCGCAGCGGGGATCATCATCCTCGCCAAGCCCAGCGACAGTCTCACGACGCTCGCCGTCATCGCCGGCATATTCGTGCTGATCGACGGCCTGTTCGACCTCGGCGTGTCGCTGAGCCGCAACACCGAGAATCGCGGGCTGGCGGCGATCATGGGGGTGCTGAGCGTCGTCGTCGGCGTGCTGCTGATCCGCCACCCGATCGGCGGCGTGCTCGCGATCGCGCTGCTCATCGGGATCTGGCTGATCGCCGTCGGCATCGTTCGCCTTATCGGAGCCTTCGAACGCGAGCATCGCGCGTGGAACATCATCGTCGCGCTGATCGAGATCGCCGCCGGCATCGTGATCGTCGCGAGCCCACCGATCGCGTTCACGACACTGGCGCTGATCGTCGGAATCGCGTTCATCGCAAGCGGTGTCGCGACCTGCGCGCTCGGATGGACGATGCACGCCCTCAGTCACGATGCAGCGGGTCCGGAGTTCAACACGGGCGTGACCGCCTGAATGGGCTGGCGCCCAGCACGGCGAGATACATGGTCTCGGTCCGCGTTCAGCGCGGGGAAGTCGCCGGGCGTCGGGATGAGCCTGTGCTCAATCGTCGGCGCCCGGCATCTCGCTGCTGAGCTCGTGGTCGGCGGCCTCCTCGTTGTCGGCGCTGGCCGGCTCCTCGGGCCGCCCCTGCTGGTGCAGGATCCAGTGCGCCGACTGTTCGTCGGTGTGCGAGGCGTGTTCGATCAGGGCCTTCTCCGCCTGCTCGAAGCCCTCGCTCTCGCCACCGCCGGCCTCGATGACCGCCCGTTCAACCGGATCCAGGTCCTCGTCGCCGGCGACGCCGCCGATCGCAGCGGCTTCCCTGGCCGCCTCGTCTGTCTCGTCCTGCTCCCACTCCAGCTCCTCCTCGGTCATCTGGCTCCTCCTGTCGCTGTGGTCGACGTGTGATCGGCGCGGACGCGCCTGTAGGGACGCCTACCCGCGGCGTATGTACGCGAACCGGCGCGTGGGTCTAATGTCTAAACCACAGCGTACGCGGGTATCAGGTCTCGCGAGAAGGTCTCGCGAGAAACGCGAAGCGCACGCCAGACGCACGTCAGAGGGTCAAGCATGGCCGTTCAGGCACGAGACATCGAGGTTGCTGACGGCGCGCACGTCGTCAAGTTCTATGCGCACGACGCCGAGCTCGTTGCGACCGTCGTGCCGTATCTCGCAGCTGCGATTCACGCCGACGAGCTCGCAATGACGGTCGCCACCGAGGCCCACCGCCCGGCGTTCGAGCTGGCGCTCGAGGCTCACGGCGTCGACCTCGAGAGCGCCAAGGCGCAAGGCCGGCTGCTGTCGCTGGACGCGGCCACGACGCTGTCCGAGCTCTGCGCCGCGGGCACGATCGATCACGACGCCTTCAACGAGGTGATCGGCGGGGTCCTACGCTCTGCGGCCGCCGCCGGTCGGCCGATACGCGCGTACGGCGAGATGGTCGCGCTGTTGTGGGATGCCGGCGACGTGCTCGCGGCGATCGAGCTGGAGATGCTGTGGCACGAGCTCGGGCGCGTGCTCCCGTTCACGCTGTTCTGCTCCTACCCCACGGCGTCGGTCGCGGCGGATGAGCAAGCGCAGGCGTTGGCCCAGGTCTGTCACCTGCACTCCTCGGTGCTCAGCCCCACGGCCGAACCGGGCGCGCCACCAGCCGCCACCAGCGCGCAGACGGGCATCAGCGCGCTGTTCGGCGCCGATCCGGACTCACCCGGCATCGCGCGACACCTGGTCGCCGACGCGTTGCGGCGCTGGGGCGCCGCGAACACACTCGTCAACGACGTCGCGCTCGTGGTCAGCGAGCTCGCCTCCAACGCCGTGCGCCACGCGGGCTCGTCGTTCTCGGTCGCCGTCCGCGTGTCCGGCTCGATGCTGCGGATCGCTGTCCGCGACGATGCGCCGCTGGCGGTGACGGAGCCCGAGATCTGGCTGATCCCCGAGCCGCTGCACGGCTTGAGCCTGGTGGGCGCGCTCTGCAGCCGTTGGGGCGTCGAGGACACGCGCCACGGGAAGCTGGTGTGGGCGGAGCTGCGGTATGCCGCGACCGCTGCCACTCAGTGCTAGCCGGCAGCGAGGGCTGTCCCGTCCACCTCGCCGCCGGCTCCGTCGGCTCCCTCGGCTGAGCGTGGAATCAGGACAAACGACTCGATCGCTATGTCCGGGTCGATGTGGTTGGAGCTGAGGAACGCGAGCACCCCTCGCCCGGAGTGCGCTTCGACGGCGGCGACCATCTCGCGGCTCATCGTTCGCTGAAAGGCTTTGCGGCTGGCTAGCACGAGGTCCACCTCGCCGTCGCGCACCAGGCTGCGCTCGCCCATCGTCAGCGTGTCCTGCAGCACGACCGAGATCAGATCATCGTTTATGTAGGTCCTCGCGCGCGTGGGTCCCCGGCCGGTGTACTCGCGCATCAGCCCGACCACCGCCCCGGAGATCGCAGAGGCGACCGATCCCTTCGGGGTGTTCGTCACGTCGGACAAGGAGGTCCTCGTTCTCGCCTCCCTCCTGAGCCTCGGGCCGAACGAAGGAAAGGAAGGAGACGGAATGAGTCCGTTCGATCGGCCCGCGCTTCCCTCGGTGCCGCACTCAAAGCCGGCCCGTCACGAATTCACGTGAGACAGACTCTACCGGGTCCCGCGCCGCCTGCTGTGAATCCTCACCGCGCCGCGAGCAGACTATGATTGGAGGTCCTCGTAGGCTCTCACGAGGGGAGCAGATGATCGTTGGAGCGGAGGGACGCGCGGCAACGCAGGTGTCGGGCAGGACCTTCCCGAGCAGTGTCCTTGTGCGTACGTGGAGAACTCGAGTGGCGTTTGACGGCGATCGGACAGAGAACGGGCGAGTGGTGGGCGCGGGCGACGCGGTGGACGGCGCACCTCAGCTGGGGCTCCGCGACGACGCCGACGGGCCTCGTCACGTGCTCGTGCTGAGCGGCGAACTGGACATGGCGTCCTCGCCGGCGCTCGACGAAGCCGTGCGTGGGATCTGCACCGACAGCGCCGAGGCGCTGACCGTCGACCTCAGCAGGCTCACGTTCATGGACTCGACCGGTCTGCGCGTGGTGCTGCTCGCCAAAGAGCTGTGCGAACGCCACCGCTGCGAGTTCCTGGTGATCCCCGGGCCCGCGCAGATTCAACGCCTGTTCGAGGTCACGGGCATCCTCGAGCGACTGCCGTTCAGCGGCTGAGCTGCGTCACGCGACGGCTGCAGCCGGCTGCGCTGGTGCGACTCGTGCTCAGACACCGCGAGCGGCGTGAGCGACGACGTCGAGGCCGGCCCCGTCGAGGCCGGAGCGGTCACCGCCTCCGTGGCCCCCGAGCCAGCTCCAGGGTCGCTCGCCTGCGGCCACGGCCGGCCTGGGCGACTGAGGTAGAAGCCCTGTACGAGCGGCACACCGAGGCGGCGAATGGTTCGCAGCTCTGCCTCGGTCTCGACTCCCTCGGCGACGAGCAGGCTGCCGACTTGTATTGAGTAACCCGCGAGCGCCTGCACGAGCGCGGCGCGCTCGCCGTCGCCGTCGATGCCGCTGACCAGTGTGCGGTCGAGCTTGAGATAGCTGGGGTGCACGGTCGTGATCTGGCGCAGTCCCGAGTAGCCGGCGCCCATGTCGTCAACCGCCAGGCGCGCGCCACGGGCTCGCAGCGGCTCGATCGCGCTCGCCAGCTGCGTGTCGCTTTGCACGAGCGTCTCCTCGGTGATCTCGACGATCAGCCCCTGCAGGTCATCCGCGAGCGCATCGCCGGCCGCTTCCAGCATCGCCGTCGTCTCGGGTTCGAGCAGCACCGGCGCAGACAGGTTCACCGACAAGCTTGTTCCGTGCGGGCGGCTCGCGAGCAGCTCGAGCGCTCCACGCAGGCACGCGCGCTCGAGCGCGGCACGCTGCCCCAGCTCCTGCGCCAGCGAGAACCAGTGCAGCGGGCCCATGCCCTCGCGCGGCTGGCCAAAGCGCGCGAGCGCCTCATAGGCGTGCGCTGACACCGTCCCACCGCGCACGTCGGAAATCGGCTGCACGACCATCGTCAGGCCCTCGCCGGCGATCAAACGCGCGAGCGCACCGGCGGCGCTCGCCAGCTCCTCGAAGCTGAGGCGCTCATCGTCGGACGGCGCGGGAGCCGCGGGGACGCTGACCGCACGCTCGCTGTGATCGCTCATGCGCGCGGCGATGTCGCCTGCGAGCAGCAGCGTCTGCGCGCTCTCGGCCTGCTGGCGCGCCTGCATCAGCAGGTGGTTGAGCTCGCGTGTCAGGCGTCCGCACGTCAGCAGCAGTCCGAGCGCCGCCGCGCACAGGGCCACGTACTGGCCTTCGAGCTGCTCCATGCGCAGCACCGGCATCGTCAACGAGAGCACGACTATCGCGCTCCCCAGCCAGTGCACGCGACCCCCGCGCGCCATCACGCCACTGGCGATCGCCGCCAGCCAGAGGATGCTGAGCGCGGTGATGTGCTCGTTGCTCATGCCGATGATCAGCAGCGCGGCGGAGCCCGCGGCTGCCTCCTCGACTTTCAGCCACGACGGGCGCAGCGCCCACATCTGCACGACCGCGGTCAGCTCGATCGTCGCGAAGCCGAGCAGGCCGAGCACCGGATATGGCAGCAGCTGTGGCTGCGCCACGATCAGCGTGATGCCGATCAGACCCACCCCGATCCTCGTCTTGGCGGCGCTCCGCCGCGAGCGCACGACGTGCTCGTCGTGCTCGATCGGCACGGCCGCCGGGATCGCGATTGACATGCTCATGCACGTCAGCATCGGCCTGCCCCCTGGGGATACTTGATTCGTGGTGCCCGTCTCTAAACGCTTTCGCGCAGGCGTGCCCGTACGCATGCAACCGCGCCGCGCGAGCGCATCGGCGCGTTGCCCGTGCGCGCCGATGCGCTGGACCTACTCGTCGGCGAGCGCCGAGTGCACGCCGGGCGGCAAGCCGAGCTGGATCCCGACCCGCTGCAGCAGCGCGAGCAGCTGCTCGCGCTGCTCGGCGCTGAGCCCCGCGCAGAGGTCGCGCTCGTGCTCGACGGCGAGCGCGAACGCGCGGCTCAGCAGCTCGTGGCCCGCATCCGTCAGATACAGCGCGTGGCTGCGCCGATCGCTCGGGTTCTGGCGTCGTTCCAGCAAGCCGCGCTGCTCGAGCGCATCGACGAACGCGACCATCCTGCTCGGCGGGATCTGCAGGCGGGCGCCGAGCGCATGCTGGGACTGCCCCTCCGAGGCCGCGACCGCGCGTAGCAGCGCGAACTCACGCGGCTCGAGATCCAGGGGCGCGAGGACCGCCTTGAAGCGTCGCGCGATCGCATAGCCGGCCGTCGAGATGGTGAAGCCCACCGAATGAAACGGCGCGCTAGCCTGCGCGCTGTTGGCGACTGGGCCATCGGGGTGGTCCTCGATGTTCACCACACGATCATATCCAGTCGGAACAACTTATGATATAGATTGTTCTGCCCGGAACAATTCTTCGCATGAATCACTGGAGGTGCGTCATGCAGGACTCCCAGCTCGCAGTGCCACGCTCCCCACGTTCGTCGCAGCGTTCCGCCTCTGAGCCGCCCGCCGCGCTGCTCACGCGCCTCACCCGCATGATCCTCGCGCACAAGCGCGCGGTCGTCGTCTTCTGGGTTCTGCTGACGATCATCGGCGGCGCCTCCGCTGGCTCGGCGACGAAAGCGCTCAAACAGAAGTTCTCCGAGCCCGGCAAGGAAGGCTGGGTGACCAACCAGCAGATCGAGCGCGACTTCCACGGCACCGGTGGCAGCGGCGCTCCGCTGCTGGCGGTCGTGACGCTGCCGGCCGGCACGTCTGTGAGCTCGGCCGACGTCGAGAGCGGACTGCGCGGGGTCGAATCGCGCCTGCGGCATGTCCTGCCGGGTACGCGACTGGCCGGCTACGCAAGCACGGGCAGCGGCAGCTTCCTGTCGGCGGACGGCCGCACGACGTTCATCGTCGCCTACCCGCCGCCTGACCCGACACAGGCCTTCGAAGACAACCCCAACGCCGCCAAAAAGGCGAGCGTGGCGCTCTCCGGCGCGAGCGTCGCGGGCGCGCCTGTCCACCTCACGGGCTTCGACGCGCTCTCAGCGCAGAGCGGCGGCGGCAACGGGCCGGGCGTGCTCTTCGAGGCGCTGCTCGGCGGCCTCGGCGCGCTGCTGGTGCTGGCGTTCGTGTTCGGCTCGTTCCTCGCGATCGTCCCGATCCTGATGGCGATCGTCTCGATCCTGACGTCGTTCCTGGTCGTCTGGGGCCTGACGACGATCACCGAAGTCTCGCCGATCGTGCAGTTCCTGATCGCGCTGATCGGGCTCGGCGTCTCGATCGACTACTCGCTTTTGGTGGTCGTTCGCTGGCGCGAGGAGCGCGCCCACGGCCTCTCGGGCGAGGCGGCGATCGAACGCGCGATGCAGACGGCGGGGCGCGCTGTCGTCTTCAGCGGCACGACCGTCGCGATCGGCCTGCTGGCGCTCGTGGCGCTGCCGCTGCCGTTCCTGCGCTCCGTCGGCTATGGCGGGATGCTGATCCCGCTGATCAGCGTGATCGTCGCGCTGACGTTGCTGCCGGTCGTGCTCGCCAAGCTCGGCCCGCGCTTGGACTGGCCGCACGTGCGCAACGATGACAAGGCCAGCCGCGCCTGGACGGGCTGGGCGCGACTGGTGGTCCGCGGCCGCTGGGTGGCGGCGCTCGGTGCGGCGCTCGTGCTCGCGGCGCTTGTGCTCGCGGCGACGAACCTGCAGCTGGGAACGCCGAACCCGAACACGATCGCCAAGCAGGGCGACGCCAAGCGCGGCCTGCTCGCGCTCGAGCGCTCCGGCATCGGCTCCGGCGTGCTGCTGCCCCACGAGGTGCTCGTCGGCGCCTCGAGCTCGCCCGCGAGCGTCGCCAAGGCACTGGCGGCGGTCCCGGGCGTGCACGGCACGGTGGCGCCTGCGAGCTGGCGGCGCCCCGGTGCCGCGATCGTGGACGCGTTTGCGACGCCGGACGCCTCGACCGCAGAAGGGCGCTCGACGCTCGCCAGCGTGCGCTCGGTCGCGCGCTCGAGCGGCCCCGACGTGCATGTCGGTGGCCTGCCGGCGCAGAACCACGACTTCATCGAAGCCGTCTACGGCAACTTCCCGCTGATGATCGCCCTGATCGCGCTGATCACGTTCGTGCTGCTCGCGCGCGCGTTCCGCTCGCTGCTGCTGCCGCTGAAGGCGGTGATCCTGAACGTGATCAGCGTCGCCGCCGCGTGGGGCGTGCTCGAGATCGTGTGGCAGAACGGCCACGGCTCGAGCCTGATCTGGGGCATCTCGGCGACGGGCTCGATCACGGCGTGGATCCCGCTGATGGTGTTCGCGTTCCTGTTCGGGCTGTCGATGGACTACGAGGTGTTCATCCTGTCGCGGATGCGCGAGGAGTACGACGCGACTGGATCGACCGACACGGCTGTCTTGCGCGGCATCGGGCGCACGGGCGGCTCGTGACGAGCGCCGCGCTGATCCTGTTCCTCGCGTTCGTCTCGCTGGCGTCGGGACCGGAGACCGAAATCAAAGTGCTCGCCACCGGCCTCGCGGCGGGCATCATTCTGGACGCAACGGTGATCCGCGCGCTGCTGGTGCCGGCAGTGGTGTCGCTGTTCGGGCGCTGGAACTGGTGGCTGCCGCCGCTGCCCGCACGGCTGCTGGGCGTCGAGCCGTCTCCCGCGCCACAGCGGCTGGTAGGCGCCGCGACGCCGGAGGGCGCAGCGTGAACGGCGTGTCGGGCATGGGCGACAACGGCATCGAGGTCGACGGCCTGGTTCGCGATTTCAAGGGCGGCGTGCGCGCGGTCGACGGGATCGACCTGCGCGTCGCTCCGGGGGAGATCTACGGCTTCCTCGGCCCCAACGGCGCGGGCAAGTCGACGACGGTGCTGGTGCTGACGACGCTGCTGCCGCCGACGGCCGGCAGCGCGCGCGTGGCGGGACTGGACGTCGTGCACCAGGGCTCCGAGGTGCGTCGCGCGATCGGCGCCTCGCTGCAGGAGTCCGCGCTCGACCCGTTCCTCACCGGTCGCGAGCACATGCGCCTGCAGAGCGCCCTGCACGGGCTCGGCAAGGCCGAGCGCGAACGCCGCGGCAGCGAACTGCTCGAGCGGGTCGGGCTGACCGACGCGGCCGATCGCAAGGTCGGCGGCTACTCCGGCGGCATGAAGCGCCGCCTGGACCTCGCGCTCGCGCTCGTGCACCGCGCCGCGGCTGCTGTTCCTCGACGAGCCGACCACCGGCCTCGATCCGCAGAGCCGCGCGGCGCTGTGGGATGAGGTGCGCCGGCTGGCGAACGACGGCGTGACGGTGTTCCTGACGACGCAGTACCTCGAGGAGGCCGACGTGCTGGCCGACCGCGTCGGGATCATCGACCGCGGCAAGATCGTCGCCGAGGGCACGCCCGCCGAGCTGAAGGCGGCGATCGGGCGCCCGAGCGTCGAGGTGATCCCCCGCGACCCGAGCGATCGCGAGCGACTGGCCGCGGCGCTGTCGCCGCTTCGGCGAGCAGGCGGCGGCGTCCAGCAACGGCGTCGCCGTGCGCCTGCCGGAGGGCGTCAGCGACGTCGCCGAGATCGTGCGCACGCTCGACGCCGAGGGCCTCGCGATCGCGGACCTGCGGCTGCACTCCCCCACGCTCGACGACGTGTTCCTGGCCAAGACCGGGCGCTCGCTCGAGGGCGCCGGCGACGACGCGGACGTTGCGGGCGCGGACGCTGACGACGCGGACGCAGGCGCGGACGGGCCAAGCGCAGCGGAGGAGCAGAGCAGCGCGTCGGCGACGACGACGAGCACGTGAGCCTGCTTTCCACACAGATCGGCGCGCTCGCCAGGCGCGCGATGCGAAAGACGCTGCGCCAGCCGTTTCAGCTGTTTCCGATCATCTTCTTCCCGCTGATCCTGCTCGCGGTCAACGCGAGCGGGCTCAAGGCGGCGACGCGGCTGCCCGGCTTCCCGACGCACTCCTACATCTCCTTCGCGATCGCCGTCGCGTTCATCCAGGGCGGGATGTTCTCGCTGATCAACACCGGCACGAACCTCGCCGAGGACATCGAGAGCGGCTTCTTCAACCGCCTGGCGCTGACGCCGCTGCGACGCGTGTCGCTGATCGTCGGGCCTGCTCGTGGGCGTCGCGGCGCTCGGGGTGCTGCAGTCGGTGGTCTACATGCTGATGGGCGTGGTCGCGGGCGCGCACCTGGACGCCGGCCTCGGCGGCGTGTTCGTGGTCCTGGCGCTCGGCTCGCTGACCGCGCTGGCGTTCGGCGCGTTCGGCTGCGCGGCGGCGCTGCGCACGGGCTCCGGCGAGGCGGTGCAGGGACTGTTCCCGCTGTTCTTCGTGTTCATCTTCCTGTCCTCGAGCAGCCTGCCGCGCAACCTGCTGAGGACGCCTGGTTTCACGCGATCGCCAACGTCAACCCGATCTCCTACCTGATCGAGGCGCTTTCGCAGCCTTTACATCTATGGCTGGGACGGGACCGCGCTGTGGCGCGGCTTCGCGGTGGCGATCGGCCTGACGGTCCTTGCCCTGCTCGCCATCGCCGGCGCCCTGCGAACAAGGCTGCAGCGGACGTGAGCAGTCACGGCAGCATCTGGAGGGTGGCGCGCACGATCGCGTGGCGCAGCGTGCACACGTACGTGCGCAGGCCCGACCTGTTCGTGCCGTCGCTGGTGTTCCCGCTGGTGTTCCTGGCGGCCTTCGGCGGCGGCCTGTCGGCGCTCGGTCATCTGCCCGGCTTCCACTTCGCCGCCGGCTACACCGCCTTCCAGTTCGTGTTCGTGCTGTGCCAGTCGGCGATGTTCGGCGGCCTGTTCACGGGCTTCACGCTGGCGTTCGACTTCGAAAGCGGCTTCGCGCGCCGGCTGATGCTCGCGGCGGAGGACCGCCGCGGGATCGTGCTCGGCTACGCGCTGGTGGCGCTGACGCGCTCGGCGTTGACGCTCGCCGTGGTCACGGTGGTGGCGGTGGCAGCGGGCATGCGCATCACCGGCGACGGCGTCGACGTCTTCGGCCTGTATGGCCTGGCCGCGCTGCTGACGCTGATCGGCTACGCGCTGGGCGGCGGGTGTGGCGTTCCGCTTTCGCTCGATCCAGGCGGGTCCGCTGATGCAGACGCCGGTGTTCCTGCTGCTGTTCCTCGCTCCGGTGTACGTGCCGCTGAGCCTGCTCAAAGGCTGGATCCACGCGGTCGCAAGCGTCAATCCGGCGACCGCGTTCCTCGACGCCGGCCGCGGTCTGATCTCGGGGGTGCAGGACCACACCGCGCTTGCGTTCATCGCGGCCGTTGCGCTGCTCGTGCTGTTCGGCGTCTGGCTGCTGACCGGGCTGCGCGCGGCCGAGAACGCGTCGTAGGCGCACGCCTGCTCCGGGCGCGGACGTGGAGCTCTTCGGGCCGCGTGAAGCGCCGCGTCAGGAGGCCTGCAGCTGCTGCACGAGCGCGTCTGCATCGTGCGTGCTGACGAGCACGCGCCGCAGCGCGGTGCCGTTGTCCACGGCGAAGGACAGACCCGGCACACCGCGGCGCACGACGAACGCTTCGTCGAGGTGGATCGTGCGGGCGACGTAGTACAGCCACGGCAGGCGCAGGCCGACTTTGATGCCCGAGCTCATCGCCTCGCGGAGCGGATCTTCGACCACGCGCACGTCGCTCAGCTCCGTGCGCGCGACACGGATGTCACGCAGCAGGCCGAGCAGCTTCTGCCATTTCGCGAGCCGTACTTCGACGTACTCGTCGCTCAGCGCAATATGCACGCCGGACACCCTAGAGCGTGACGCAACAGCGGGACCGCGAGCGGCTGGCTGGTACAGCTGTCTGTGGAACTTTCGTCTGCGCACCGCGACAGTTGGACAGGTGGAGACTGTCCGTAAGCAATTTGCCGCCAACCTGCGGCAGCACCGCGCTCGGGCAGGCCTTTCACAGGAGGCGCTCGCGGATCTGTGCGAACTGCACCGCACGGAGATCAGCCTGCTGGAGCGCTGCAAGCGCTCGCCGCGGCTGGAGACGATCGTGATCCTCGCGCGCGGCCTGGAGCTCGGATCGCCGGCGGAGCTGCTCGACGGGATCGGCTGACGCAGAAGCAGCTGCGATGACCGACGCAGCCACAGAGCTCACCCACAGCGGCGAGGCGAAGAGCGCGGGCCTCGAGCTGCGCGACACCAAAGTCGTCATCTACACCGCGCCGACGGCGCTCGCGGGCCGCTATGGCCTCAGCGAGGAGCTGGCAGCGCGGCTCGCCGGAATCGATGCGCTTACCGACGGGCTCGTCGACGCGTGACCGATGCCAGGGTTGGACACCGGCGCGCCCTCACGGCGCTGTCGCAGCGAGGACGTAGGCGCCCATGCCGGGGATCGTGAAGCGCAGCTCGCCGTTCTCGACGGTCAGGGTGCCCTGCTTGAGCAGGTCGTCGCGCACGCTGGAGAGCTGCTTGGTCGTTCGCCCGAGCTCGTCGGCGACCGTGCGGCCGCTCGCCGGCTTCCCGGCGGCAGCGACTGTCGCGACGGCGGCAAGGTAGCGCCTCTGTGTCGCGCTCGCGGCACTCCAGCGGGCGGCGTAGAGGCCGCGTTCGAGCTCTCGCTGCGCGCGCGGCAGCGCGGCCTGTGCTGCAGCGCGATCGATCCGTCGCTTGTCCGCCGAGGTCCGCCATGCATGGTGGCCGTAGAGCTGCACGGCATAGGGGTAGCCGCCGGACGCGTCGGCCAGCAGTCCGGCTGCCGCCTCGTCCATCGGACGCCCCGCCGCCTCGGCGGGCGCCCGCAGCGCTCGGATCGTGTCATCCCTGGCCAGCAGTCCGAGCTCGTGCCACGCGCCGCGCTCCAGGTAGGTCACGGAATGCTCCGGGGATCGCATCAGCGGCAGCCCGGCGAGGACGACGACCAACGGCCAGCGCTCACCCGCGCCCTCCTGCAGCAAGGCCGCAAGGGCGGCAAGCTCGGCACGCGCTGCGAGGTGTGCCTCATCGAGCGTCACCACGACGCCGGTGTGTCGAGCGCTCGCAAGCTCCACAAGCGCCGTGAGCACCTCTCGCAGCGTGGAGTCGGTTTGCTTGTGAGCGTCGGACGCGCGCGCAAGCTGGACCTCGCCGCCGATCCCGGGCAGGCCGGCGCGCACCCTCACCGACTCCGCTCGCAGCCCCCGCTTGCGCCGCGGCTGCTCGATCAGCTCATGAGTGCGCCCGATGGCCTCGATGAGATCGGGGGTGAACGCCGTGCGCGGCCGCATCTCCACGTGCGCTCGCGGCCACCCGAACCGCGAGCCCGCGATCGCGGCCGCTTCTGAGAGCAAGACGGTCTTCCCAACTCCGCGGGCACCGGCGAGAAGCACCGGCCTTGGCATCCGCCCGTCGACGGCGGCGACCTCGATCGCATCTAGCCCGAAGTTCCCTGTGGTGGGTGTGGGGGATTTGGCTCTGCGCGTGGGTTTTTGCGCTGGGTGTGTTGTCGGGCTCGTGTCTACGTGTTGAGTGGTGTGTGTTCGGCGAGGTGTAGTGCGTGGGCTTGTAGGTGGGTGGGTTGAGCGAGCTTCTGGAAGGTGGCGTCGGTGTGGCCGAGGCGGATCGTGTTGCGGGTGAGGGTGGAGAGCTCGGCGAGTAGGCTCTTGTAGCTGTGGCAGGTTTCTCCGGTGCTGGTGCGCTTGGTCTGTGCCTTGCGCTTGGCGATGGTGGAGCGGGTGGCCTTGGCGACGGGGTCGGTGCTGGTGGGTGGTTGCTCGTCCTTGAATAGGAGTGGCGCCAGGGCTTGCTTTAGGTGCCAGGTGAGGTAGTAGGCAAGCATGCAGAGGAAGATGTGGGCACGGACGCGGTGCTCAAGGTGGTGGTGGATCGGACGGATTTGTAGTTCCGGTCCCTTGAACGTCTTGAACGCCCGCTCTGCTTGCTCGAGGTTCTTGTAGGAGCGCACGACCTCGCTGGTGGAGCACTCGTTCTCGGCCAAGTCGGTTCGTAGGATGTAGATGCCGTCCAGCGCAGCCTCGTTGTTGATCTGTTCAGTCTTGCGTTTGAAGGTGAAACCCTGATCGGTGATCTGCAGGTCGAAGTGCTTGCGCATCTTGTAACGCTTGACGGCCGGACCGACAACCAGACCGATCTCGCTCGCTCCGGTGAGCGTGCCTTTCTGCACACGATCAGCGATCTGTTGAAGGTCACGCTCGGTCGCCTCCAGCAGCTCTGAGCGCTTGCGGGTGCGCTCGGCAGCGACCAAGGGGTTGCGGCACACGATCAGGCGCTCACCGGGATAGTCCTCCGCGGTGATCTCCGCGAGGTTCTGCTCATCAAACAGCGAGAGCTGCAGAACACCATCCCGGGCGAGCTTCTTGATCTGCGGCGCCTTCAAGGCCGTGATCCAGGAGACACCCTCGGTGTCTTTGAGTGCCTGTATGTTGGCCTTGGTGACCATCCCGCGATCAGCGACCACGACCACGCTCTTGAGGTGAAAACGCTGCTTGAGCTTCGTGATCTGAGAAGGCAGCGTCGCATCGTCGTGTAGCTGCCCCGAGAAGACCTCGACCGTGATCGGCCGGCCGGGTTCGTCACACAAAAGACCGTAAATGACCTGCGGTGTGCCGCGCTTGCCATCACGCGAATAGCCGAGTTTCGCCAGCGGACACGAGCACCCCTCGAAATACGAGGAGGACACGTCGTAGAGAACCATCTCCTCGTCTTTCAGATGCCGTCGCGCGAGGCGATCCTCGATCTTTGCCTGGCGATCGAGCAGCCAGTCCAATGCTGCGTAGAGATCGTCCTCGTCGGCGTCAGCGACGTTCAGCTCTTCGGCGACTGTTGACTGGCCAAGCGCCCGCGCCGTGGACAACTTGGAGGCGGGCGCGATCACCCGCTGAGCGATCATCGCCATCACGAGATCACGCTCACGGGAAGGCTTGCGGTCCAGCAGCCTCGCCAGATCAAGGCGACGAGCCATCCCCAACGCCGCCATCACGTGCCCAGCGGGCAACGAGCGCTCAATCTCGAACGCCTCACCGGCCGGGACGTAGGACTCCCCGCGTAGCGCGCCACGGATCAGCTCGATCGCCTCCGGCGGCAGGTGAGAGAGGTTCGCGAGCGTCTCCTTGCGGACCTTGCCGCCCTCCCGGTAGGAACGGCGCAACAACGTCGAGGTGTACTCCCGCTCCCCATGCCGCGCACGGTTCGTGACCACGTGCATAGCACCAGACGGGGTCTGTCTCCTCGGCATGAACACAACCTACCAGCCATGCCGGACAGATACTAGTGACTACACCAGACACCCACAAAAGGGCCGAAATCCCCATAAACACAGGGATCCCGACCCCAATCAACGGTGACTACCACAGGAACTTCGGTCTAGAAGATCCTCGAGCACCTCCTCGCGACCCGCCAGCTCGGCGGGAATCTCATTGAAGCCGCGGCGATACGGGTTCTCGACGCGCGCCATCGGCAGCAAACTAGCAGCGTCTAGGCTAACTAGCAATGTCTAGCCGGTCTATCCGCGTATAGCGAAGCCCAAACTCGGGTCGCCATCGGAGATCAGCCGTGTTCCTGGCGGCCGGAGATGAACACGCGCTCTGGTGTGAGATCTTCGAGCGCCTCGCTCGTCGGGCCGGACATGAACCCACCGTCGAGCGCCACCTCGCGCGGGGATATCTGGAGCCGTTTGAGCTCGGCGATCGTGTCCGGGAGCAGAGTGTTCTCGTTCGGCTTGCCCAGCTTGCCCTTGCGAATCGGGCGGGCATCCGGGTCCGTGAGCGACACGATCCGATCGCTGATCGGCTCGCCTTTCACCCGCTTCGTGATTTGGGAGGCGACCTTCTCGCAACGATCCGCGAGCTGCTCGAGCTTGGCTGGCGCCTTGAGCTTGCCCTTCGCGCCCCGTCCACGCGCCTTGGCCCGCGCGAGCTTCGCCAGCCGCCTGGCCTCGCGCACCGAGCGCTCCAACAGCTCGCCAGTCTGCGCTGTGGACGAGCACGAGGTGCCTTTGGTGAGGTATGCGTATTTCGCTGACCGTGACCCGCTAACGCGCGTGGTGTTGGAGCAGATGCTCGCCGGGGTCAGCACCCGTCGCTTCTCACGAACGCGTGAGCCCGTTGGTGAACAGGTGAGCGCAGGGGAGCGCTCGACGTCGAAGTCCGCGGTCAGCCGTGCGCGGTCAGCCGTGAGTTCGTCGGGCGCACGCGCGAGCACCTGGACGCTCTGATGAGCCGCGAGCTTGCAGACGTGCGCTTGGCCGCGTTGATGATCGATGGGATCGAGCTGAAGGGCCGCTGCTGCATTGTCGCGCTGGGCGTAACCACCGATGGGGTCAAGCTCCCGCTGGGATTGTGGGACGGCTCCACGGAGAACAAGACCGTCACCGCGCATCTCCTCGCCGACCTCATCGACCGGGGACTTGACGTCGAGCAGGGCGTGCTCGTCGTCCTGGACGGCTCAAAGGCCCTCAGGGCCGCCGTGGATGAGGTCCTCGGCCCAGTGCCGGTGCAACGCTGTATCCGGCACAAGGAACGCAACGTGCTGGATCATCTCCCCGAACGCGACCGGCCGGCCGTGAAGGCACGCTTGCGGCGGGCGTGGGCAAGCGATAACCACACGCTCGCCCTGGACGGCCTGCGGACCCTCGCCGCAGAGCTCGGGCGCTCACACCCCGGCGCGGCGGCATCACTGCGCGAGGGCCTGGAGGAGACGCTCACCCTCACCCGCCTCGGGATCCACGGACGGCTAAGGGTTCACGACTCGGTAGTTGAAGGAGTGATGGTGTAGTTCCATTCGCCGTGGAAGGGGTGGCGTGTGATGTTGACGGCGGCGAGTTCTTGGTCGGTGACTTCGATTTCCTTTGGGTAGGGTCGGTCGTCGAGCTGGGCGTAGACTTTCAGCCCGGTGCTGGTCGTTGTGGCGGCGATCAGGTTGATGATGACCTCGTGGCTGATCAGCGGCTTGCCGCGCCAGTTGGTCGAGATGACGCTGAACAAGCGGTGCTCGATTTTGTTCCACTTGCTCGTGCCTGGCGGGAAATGGCAGACGGTGACCTTGAGCCCGGTGGCGTCGGCGAGCTTCTGCAGCTCGACCTTCCACAGCCGGGTGCGGTAGCTGTTGGAGCCGCCCGCGTCGGCCGTGATCGTGAGCTCTTTGGCGTCGGGGAAGCGCTGTTTGCCGAGGGTTTCCCACCAGCCGCGGATGCTCGCCGCGGCGAACTGCGCTGTGTCACGGTCGATACCGACGTTGACCCAGCCCTCGTCGTTGAGCAGGTCATAGATCCCATAGGGGATCGCGTGTCCGAGATCCTTGTCCTTGAAGTCGTGCGTACGCACCTCAACGGGCTTGCCCTTGGGCTCAAGCTCACGGCCGACCGCCTTGAAATCCCCGACCAGCTCACGCTTCTTGGTATCCACACTGATCACCGGCTGACCACGCTTGATCGCTCGCTGGACCGTGTCGTTGATGTGCTGGAACTGGGCGTCGCGGTCGGGATGATCGGCTCCCTCCCTGGTCTTACGGTTGGCCTGCAGGCTGTAACCCATGCGCTTCAAAAGACGCAAGACCGTGCGGTCTGAGACTGCATAGCCCCGGCCGGCCAACGCACGAGCGAGCTTGGCTGCGCTCTTGGAGGTCCACCGCAACGGCGACTCCGGATCACCACGCGTCTCCGGGGCAACCAGCCGCTCGAGCTCCTCTTCGATCTTCGGATGGGTCTCGGAGATCGGCTTGTTCCCCGCGCCAGGCCGACGCACACGGCCCTCCTGCAACGTCTCGCTCGATTCAAGCTCGCGCACACCACGACGAATCGTGTTTTCATGCAGCCCGGTCGCCCGCGCGACCGCCGAGATACCCCCAAAACCATGCGAGCGAGCCTCCGCCGCCGCCCACAACCGCCGGCCACGCTCATTGAGCACCTCTTTGCCGCTCAACAACCGATAGCGCTCCGCGATCGCCGCCTCATCAATCACACCACCCTATTCAACACCCACCACCCAGCTCCTGCACTAATCAAGTCAAGAGCCCTAAAGAAGACACTCACCTCGACGAACCCGATCGAGTCGATGATCGAGATCATCCGGCGCACCTCGCGCAACGTCAAGCGCTCGCAATCCGGGGACATGTGCCTGCGCTGGACGGCCGCCGGGATGCTCGAGGCCGAGACCCAGTTCCGCAAGGTCGTCGGCTACACAGACCTCGCCAAGCTCGCCCTCGCCGTCGAGCGCGACATCCTCGCCCAGCGATAGCCGCCACCACATCGGCCAACGGGGTACCCGTCGGGAGGTCTTCGACGCCCCAACCGATCCCGACCCGACCACCGTCAATGCAATAGGCAACCTGCTTGGCGTGGTCTACCCCTGGCTTTAGCGAACGCAGCTTCGTGCGCCAGATGATCGGCGGATCGATCACCGGATTGGAAGCCACGGACGCAAGGCTACCGGGGTGTTGCAGCGCTTGGACGTGCTGAGCTCTCGTCCAGTGTGGGTCGCTGGGCACATCCGGCGCGTAATCGTGGCGACCGGGAGGGATCGGGACCTCCGGGTAGTTTTCTTGCCGATGTCGAGGAGACCAGCACGCCGAACGCGGGTGACGCTTCGCTGTCTGCGCGAGGATCTGAAGATCGAGATGCCACCTGTCGAGGTCGATCTCGGCGGGCTCGATCACGCGCTTGTCGGTGAGGCGCGGCGTGTCGCGCCGACGGCGCCACGCGGACAGAAGCGCATCCTCTCGATCGAGCGTCCGCTCGTGTATCGGCTCCGCCACGGACGGTGGCGGGGCGCAACGTGGCTGGAGTCCGACGCTGCGCGGTTCTGGCTCTGCGCCGGCGCGCGGCGCGAGGAGGGCTCCGGCGAGGACGCCTACGAGCTCTTCGCCGCGCTACACCGAACCGAACGCCTCCTGCCTGATGACGACGACCGACTCCACGATGCGCTTGAGCGCAACGCCCGCATCATCGACGAGGCCGCCGACTCGATCGCCTCCCTCCTCGCCGAAGCCTTCGATCATCGAGACCGCGATATCTCTGTCTCATTTGGCGGGCTGATCGACGCTCGTCTGCACGTCACCGCGCCTGGCGAGGAGGTCTGGGTTGCGATCGCGACTCAGGCAGCCGACGGGCGCTTCGTCGAGGAGCGCCTGCGGGACGTGCTCTTCGGCTTGGTACTGGCGGCCGCGGAGGCTGAGCTGTGGGAGCCTCGTGCGGACTGGCCCTCGGGTGAGCTCGCCCGGTTCGAGGTTGCACGCCTTGGTCTGCGCGAGCCGAATTGATCGGACGCTACCCCGCCGACCCGCTCGACATCGGCCTCCTCGACGCCCAGCGAATACGCGAGCGTCGCGGTCTTCCCGCCCAGCAATGCTTGGTGCGCCTGCTCCATGCGCTGCGCGAAGTCCTCGCGGTGACGCTCGACGTACTCGTCGACTGCGCGCTCGACAAGCTCGACCTGCTTGAGGCCCGCCATCAACGCGGCGTAGCGGACCTTCTCCTTGGTGGCCTCATGAACCTTGATCGGGGATTGTGCACGCAGCATGGGATTACTCGGTACTTCGGTACCCAAGATGGTAGCATGTGGTGTTGAGTGCCCGGGTGCAACCCCGGTCCCGCCACAGGACGATGGAAGCCGTCATTGTCGACGTAGCTCAGTAGGCCAGAGCACGTGCATGGTAAGCACGGGGTCGCCGGTTTCGAATCCGGCCGTCGGCTCTCGTTTTGCGTACCGTGACGTGACCGCCGCGCGATGTATACTTTTGCCGTAGTTGTCCGCTTCTGTCCGCTCAGCGACAGGAGCGTATTCCGCACAAACAAGCCGAAACTGGCTCCATTACTAGCGATTCGGTGCTCTTAGGCCGCTCGCTTACCATGCTGAGGGTCTGGGGGCGCCCTATTGCTAGGTAGAGCGCCATTTTTGACTCCTGTACTGATGATTCGCCGCCCTCTCCTGATGGACAGAAGAGGACAACCTTGGACAAAAATGGTATCGAACTGCGGTGACGTTACGGTAAGAAACGAGAGCCGACGAAGGGACTCGAACCCTTGACCCCCGCCTTACCATGCTGGGACCCCAGGGACGCCCTATCTCTAGGTAGAGCGCCATTTTTGACTCCTGTGCTGATGGTTCGCCGCCCTCGTCCGGTGGACAGAAGAGGACAACCTGGGACAAAAAGTGTATCGAACTGCTGGTGAGCTAGCGGTACAAAAAGAGAGCCGACGAAGGGACTCGAACCCTTGACCCCCGCCTTACCATGGCGGTGCTCTACCAGCTGAGCTACGTCGGCCTGGCGCTGGCATCGTACCGCCGCCGGGCCGGCCGAGGCGAGGCGAGGCCGATCTCGCTGAGGCCGGATCGTCGTCGTAAGTCCCACTGGCGCGCTTGGGCGGGGGGCCTCGGCGGCTCAATTGCGTGGCTGGAAGATTAGCGGTGCGTCAGCTGATCGAGCGGTGCGGTCAGCTCTTCCGCTTCGCTCTGCTCAATGCCCTCGAGCCGGGATGCGAGCAGGCTCGTCAGGATCCCGACCTTCGCCGCGAGCTTGACGACCGGGTCCTCCATGACACCGCGGTAGAACTGAAGCTCGTTCTGGCTCGCGTTCGTGATTGAGAACGCGGTGATCAGCCCGACCGTCTCAAACAGGCGCCAGCTGCCCTTGCGCCAGTGCGCAATCAGCCCGTGGTCAGCCCAGTATCTGACCTGCCGCTCAGACATCCCCGTCAGCTGAGCGATCTCGCCACTACTCAGCGGGTAGCGGTGACCGACCGCTGCGCTCGGATCAAGGACCACCTGTTGCTGGCGGCGCTTCAGCCGCGGCCACAGCGCGCGCACGCGCGGGTCGCGCAGCACACGAGCCTGGTCCAGGCGCTCCCCAAGCTCCGGCGAGACCTTTGCGGGGCTCATGCTCCCGCGGCGAGGTGCCGACTGCTTCACGGCGCTGTTTTGTCCAGCTCTGGCCATTGGTAGTCAGGGGCGCGGTGCCGGGATGGCCCGTTTCCCCATTCCCCTTTCAATCCGTGCGTGCGGTTTTCCCGCACACGGCTTACCGATGATCTTCATGATGGTCATGACGCTGTTGCCGGGTAGCGGATGGTGCCACGCAAACGGTAGAGGCCGTGAGCCTCGAACCACTCGCGCGTCCAGACGGCCAGTTGGCCGGGACGCAGGTTGCGACCGTAACGCTTGCGCATCAGGCCACGGAGGCGCCTCTCGGCATATCCGTCGATCTGGTTGAACTGGATGGCGGCGTTACCGGTACGAAAGTAGTTGCCCCAACCGCGCAGGATCGGATTGATCCGCGAGATCACCTCGCGAATATCCATCCCCGCACGACCTCGACCGGTCAGCGCCTTGATCCGCTGGCGGGCCCTCTTCATCGCCGCTTGCGAGGGCCAACGCTGAAGGTAGTAGCGGCGAACGCCGCGCTCCAGCAACCGACCCGACACGCGGGCATGGAAGTGGCAACCAAGGAAATCAAGACCCTCCCGGCCTTCTCGGAGATCAACAACTCTCGTCTTCTCCCGGTGCAGTTCCAACCCGAGATCGGCCAGCACCTGCCTGGCCAGCTCTCCGGCCGCCTGGGCCTGCGCCTCGCTACGACACATCACGACGAAGTCGTCCGCGTAGCGGACCAACCGGCCATGAGCGCCGTCAGCGAACGCGAGGTCCAGCGCGTGCAGATAGATGTTCGACAACAGCGGCGAGATCACGCCGCCCTGTGGGGTCCCGGCAACCGACTGCCGCAACACCCCTTCGTCCATCACACCCGCCCGCAGCCACTGCCGTACGAGCTTGAGCACACGCCGATCCGAGACCCGCTCTGAAACCTTCCCGAGCAACTGCTCGTGGTCGATCGAGGAGAAGTAGTCGCGGATGTCGGCCTCGAACACGAAGCGGTACCCGTCGATGAACGAGCGACGCAGCACCTCCTTGGCGTCCGTGGCCGACCGGCGCGGGCGGAACCCAAACGAGACATCCAGAAAGTCAGCCTCGAAGATGGGCTCAAGCACGATACGCGCGGCCTGCTGGACGATCCGATCCTTGACGGTCGGAATGCCGAGCGGCCGCACACCACCCTTGGGCTTGGGGATCAACACCCGCCGGACCGGCCGCGGGCGATAGTTCCCCTCGCGCAGGTCACGCTGCAGCTCGGCCAACAGCCGCTCCGCACCGTACTCCCGCACCTCTGCCAGGGTCTGGGAATCGACCCCGGCAGCACCCTTGTTCTTCTGCACGCGCTTCCATGCCTCCTTCAGGACGTCACTCCTGAAGACCCGGTCAAACAGGGCATGGAAACGCCTACCCGGCGACCGCTTAGCGGCCACCCATAGCTTGCGCTGAAGTTCTCGCACATCCCCACCAGTGGCCTCCAACAGCACCATTTCGCTGGCAGGATCGCCGGGCTTATGCCCGGCGGGGCCGGTGGATCGAGCAGTCTCGACCATGCCCTAACGCTTACCCTCGGCGCTTACGCGATCAAAGCAGGGGTCCTTCGCTCCCGGCGCGTTGTTCTGCACGCCGATCATCACTACTACGACCCCCTCGGACTCCCGCTGGCCTCCGCTCGATTTCACCATCGGCTTATACGAACGGTCTTCGCTGACGAGGCTGGCCAGACGGGCCTCCCTTGTTCCGTGATCAGACTTTGCGCGCGTGCAAGTCTCCGTACCCCGCAGGGACCCGCCGTGCCCAATCCGGAACCAGGACTGGCGGACATGGCCTTCGCCGTGACATGAGCGGCTCGGCTCCCCGACTGTAAATGTGACGAGGCTGCAATCCCAGCCCACGCGCTTGCTCCCTCCAAAGAGGCTCTCGACGCCCCGCTCAGCCCGCCGCCTCTCAGCAACGAACCGGGGCCTGCTACCGGGCACTCCGGCGTCTACCCGGACCGGACTCCCACCGGCCAGCCTGATCCAGCTTTCAAGGCGCAACACGTCGCTCATCGTAGCACAGAAACTTACAAGTGGTTGTCAGTCCTCGTCGAGGATCGACCAGCGGCTGCCGGTGAACTGAACGGTCGCGACATAGATCCCCTCGATATGGACGAGCTCGAGCTTCCCCGTAGACAGAACCCACTGGTACGGGTCGTCGGTCTGCTCGGACTGAAGGTCGCCGGCTGAACGCCGGACCACGACCGCGTGACTCACCTCCGCTGGCGACGCTTCGCCGCGGAAGCAGTGGACGATGACGTCCTCGATCGTCTCCACACCCGATGGCGCGATATCCGTCGCGTAGATCCCGAGCCCCCGCGCCACCCCCGGACCGGAGACGAAGCACCGCTCCTCAATGATCGCATCGGCCCGCGCCGCGTCCGTGTAATGAAAAAGCAACTCATGCCCGGCACTCGCCTGAAACTCCCTCAGTCTCACGGCGAGACCATACCCACGATCTGTGCCGCCTGGCGCCTTTTCGGTGCCTATAAGCGCATCTACCCGTGCCGGTCGCAGCTTGCTGTCGGGGTTGTCTGGGCTCACGCGGCGGGTACTATCGGCTAGCCGATGGGGCACCTATATGTAGCCGAAGGATGACCGTTGTGGGTACCCTGCTAGTAGCCAGACCCGACTGAAAGGAATAGAGAAGTGGCGGTAGACCAGTTCGTCGAGGATGCGCACCGGGCCGCCACCGGCATGGAGTCGGCGCGGCTCGCGGGCGAGTTGCAGGAGTTGTTGGGTCAGAAGCTGGTCGCCTTCGCGGTCGGCGATCGCCACCCGAGGACGATCGGCCGCTATGCGCGTGGCGAGCGCCTGCCGGAGCCGCGGACGCTGGGCCGGCTGGTGGACATCTACACCGTCGTGCGAATCCTGGGCGACGGCATGCGCGAGCAGTCGATCAAGTCGTGGATGATGGGCAGCAACCCCCGTCTGAAAGGCAAGGCGCCGATCGAGGCGATCCATGACGGCCGCGCCTACGAGGTGATGGGAGCCGCCAAGGCGTTCGTTACACGCCACTGAAGCTGCGTGGCCTCGCGGCATGGGCCGGCACGCTATCTGGGAGTCCTGATATCGCCTATGTCGTCCGTCTGAGCTACGTCGGCCTGGCGCTCGCATCCTACCGCCGCCGGACCGGAGGCGGACCGAAGGAGCAGACTGGCTCAGCACCGCGGGGATGACCGATCAAGATGTCGTCCACACGGGTCCGTATGTTGCCAGTGTGGCCACCAAGCGCCATGTACGGCTCGTGCTCCGCCCGGAGCACAACGAGTGGGATCTGATCGAACAGCATCCCCAGCTTCTCGACGCCGTGCTACTCCCCGAGAGCTACGTGGCGCCCTACCCGTCAGGCCACCCGCTGGTGCACGCTAGCCGGTTGAGGGTCGCAGTGAATTCGGCGAGGAAATCGGGTTCACACCATGTGTCGAGCGCGTGGCCGACGAGCAGGAGCCTCTGCTGGGCGCCAGTCAGCATCTTCATCCACTCTTCGGCGGCATAGTCGGCCTTCGGCTTGATGGCCTCAATACCCAGGCGCGGCGAGTACTCGGCGATTGACGCGATGCGCTGGAGGAAATCGAGGCTGGCGTCGAGGCGATCTCCGGCGCGAGCAGTGTCGCCGGGACTTTCGTCGAGCACATAGACGGTGAAGCAGAGGCCCATAAACGAGGCTATTAGTGCACCCAGGACGCCGGCAGCGATCCCGAAGCGTGTGTCGGTCGTCTTGGCGGTGAGCATGACCCCAGTGGCGATGAGGCAGGCAACAACGACGGCTCCGATGCCGAGCCGTTGCTTGCGTCGATGCTGTTCGGTACGCCTATCGGTGATGGTCATGGCGTGCCTAGAACAGCGCCGGCTGCTCGCTGGATAGATGGGGGTTGACCTCGAGATGCTCTGTGCCCGCGATGTTGAGTTCGAGGGCCATCGCCGAGTGGTCGGTGAGTTCGAGCTCTCGGGTTTCGTGGAGATATACGCAACCTGCGACGCGCTGAGCGAGATCAGCTGAGACGAAGGCGTGGTCGTAGCGGTAGCCGTCGCCTTCGTGGCCCACCCAGCTGTGGTCCATCGCGCTCGGCTGTACCAGGCGGTACGCGTCGATCCATCCCGCGGCGAGCAGGTCGTTGTAGAAGTCGTACTCCCAGTCTTGGAACCACGGGTAGTGGGGACGGTGCTCGGGTTCGAGCACGTTGAGGTCTCCTATTAGGACTCCCGAGTGGGTAGCGCTGTCGCCGATGGCTCTTGACAGTGCGTCTAGAAACATCTGCTTGCGCTCGGTCTTGGTCAGCGATCCGTCACGGGAGGGGACATAGACGCCGATGATCTCGGCGAGCCCACCAGCAACCGTCGCCATCTCGGCGCGAGCCGGCAGGTAGTCGACAAGATCCTCGCCGCGCGGATCGAGCCGCACCCGGCTGGCAATGAGCACACCGCGCTCTCCATCGGGCGGTCGCAGGAACCGCACATCCCATCCAACGCCGGCGAGCCGGTCGGCGAGCAGGTCGCATCCGCGGCTTGTGTTCGTCTCAGTGAGGACAAGAATGTCGTCGGGGCGTCCAGCTAGCCATTCCAGTTGCCGCTCGGCCCTCTGTAGGGACGGATTGCCGACGTTTACGGTCAGGATCTTCAGCGTGTCGCGATGATCGTTCACCGCTGCTCGGCCAAGTGCGCTGTGATCGCGAAGGCCACTCGCTCCGCGAGTTCTGCCGCGTGGGTCATGCTGGTGTCATACACGGTGGCCGGGAGGTCATAGTCATCAGTGAGCAGCCTATCGGCGTCTTGATACAGGGCCAGCTCGCGCTCGGGCGCGTCCGGGGCGCGCTCGAACCGCCGCGAGGCGTCCGTTGGCCGGCTAGCCAGACGCGCTCTGAGGATGTCGGGTTGGGCGAGTAGTCGGATTCGATGGTCAGGGCGCAAGATGCCGCTGTTGATGGCCAGAATCTCTTCGATAGCGACGCCGTCGAGGCGCTGTAGGACGAGGGATGACTCGATGTAGCGGTCGCACAGCACGATCGCTCCATCCTTCAGGTGTGGGACGATCTCGGTTTCCAGCTGATGGTGTCTATCGCCGGCTATCAGGCATGCCAGCGCCCGTCCGCGGAACTCACGCTCGCTACTGCGGATCATCTGACCTAGCTTCGTCGGCGACGGCTGGCGCGTGCAGTACACGAGGCGTTCAGCGGCAAGCCTGGCAGACACAGCGTCGATCAGGGACGTCTTGCCCGACCCGTTGGGGCCATCGACCGTGACGAACAAGCCCGGTGCAGTCGCGATATCGCCGAACAACGCGCCGCTCACGCCGCTGCCTGCCCCTCGTCCGCGATGGGGCACTGCTCGCGGTCGCGTTCACCGAGACGTCCACCGGCTGCAATCACCGCAGCCGGGCAGCCGCGCCCGCAGTTGGACGCCATCGCGCACGAGCCGCACGTCGGGTCCGCCGGCACTGTGCTCCGGTCGTGCAGCCGGTACGCATCCAGACGGCGGGCGATATCGCCGTCAGTGAGGATGTTGCCGACGATGAAGTCCTCCGGTGCGTGCTTGGAGCTGGGCGTGCGGGCGGCGAACACGAGGTATGGACAGACTGTCACCTCGCCGGTGGCGAATATGTAGATGATCGTGCCAGCCTCGCATCCGGAGAGAGGCGCGCCGTCGTTGGGGAACCGGATCTTCACGACATCGAGATCGGCGCCCGCGAATGGTTCGGTCAGCTTCGCGATGTTTCGCAGGTGCAGCTCTGCGCTTGCGAGGCGGCGTGCGCCGCGCACGCCCCGTCCCATCGAGGCGAGCGGGTTCATCAACACGTACTCGGCGCCGCACTCTTTCGCGAACGCGCATAGCTCTGCGAACTCGCTGGCCTGCGCAAGCGTGTTCGGCGTCGCAAGGAGGCCCTTGATCAGGCCGCGCTCGGCGAGTCGTCGTACGGTCGCGACGGTCTGATCGAAGGACGCCCGCAGTTGCTTCGCGCTCTTGCGTATCGACGCCGCAGTGCCGAGACTGAGCTTTGGTCGAAAGTCGGCTCGCAAGGCATCGATCCGCTCGCGCTGGCCATTCTCGGCGGCCACGAACCGTTCCTGCAGATCTTCAGCAGGGGCATCGTCAGGCTGCGCGACGAGCTGTCCGAGGACCTCGGACGCCTCCTCCTGCAGCCGCACTAGCTCGGGGTCGGCCCGGTGGACGTAGCGGAGCTCAGCTGCGCGGAGCATGTCCGCGTGCGCGCTAGCGACAAGTCCGCGTCGAACGAGTTTGCGCGGAGCCTCATCAGTCCCAGCGGCCCGCCTCTCGAGATCCGCTGCCAGGCGTGTGGCGAGCGTTCGCGGCGCGACCTCGAGACCTCCGAGTAGTTCGCTCGAGAGGGCCACAACGGCGTGGGGAAGGGCGAGACCACCGGCTTGAGCGTGTCGACTTATGTAGTTCAGCCCTCTCAACTGGCGCTCGTAACCACCCATCGATACCTCGGGCTGAGCTCGGCACCAAGCACGACCGACCGCCACCAAGGATAGGCGCGTGAGCGGATCGAGCAACGCCGCGTTGTGGCGGTCCTCGTGATATACGCCGTTGCGATAGCGGTGCGCGACACGGAAGATCGTGGCGTCCACCCGGTCTAGGATCGGCTTCGGGTACGACCAGGAGAACGTGCCGGTGTGCTCAGTCGCCGCGAGCGTCACGCGGCGATCAAAGTCCTGGCGAAGGCGCTCGCGGGCGCGCCGGTCGTACCGCTGAGCGGTGAGCCGGCCCATTTCTTCGCTCGCACCAAACGTGAATTGCAGGTGGCGATAGAGGAGCACCTCAGCGAGGTTGTCAATGGCGACCAGGGCAATACGCCCGCGCGCAAGGCCACCGGCGCGGACGAGCGCCGCCGTCAGATCGAGTTGCTCGGCGAACAAGTCGATCTGCCTCAGATCCCGGTTGTGAATGTCGCTACCGATGCTGTCGACCACGACCGAGAAGCGTATGTGGATCGCACACCAGCGGAGTACAGATGTCAAGGATCATGAGAATTCCCCAGGTGTGATTACGGGTTTTCCCCACCTTGTGGGAGGCCGGTGAGGGCTGGTCGGAGCGCGGCGATGGTGTCGCGGTGGCGGCGCATGCGGTAGCTGTCGCCGGTGATGGAGAGCACGGTGGCGTGGTGTAGGAGCCGGTCGAGGACGGCTGTCGCGACGGTGGTGTCCTCGAAGATGTGGCCCCAGTCGGCGATCCCGCGGTTGGTGGTCAGGATGATGCTGCCGTGTTCGTAGCGGCGGCTGATGACCTGGAATAGGTGCGAGGCGGCTTCGCCGGGCATCGGCAGGTAGCCAAGCTCGTCAACGATGAGAATCTGCGGTCCGGCCCAGAACCGCATGGTGTTCGCCCACCGTCCGTCCATCGCTGCGCGTGATGTGCGGGCAACGAGGTCGGCGGCGGTGGTGTAGTAGACGCGGTAGCCGGCGTGCACGGCACGGTGCCCGAGTGCGATCGCGAGGTGTGTCTTGCCGACTCCGGGCGGACCGATCAGCAAGCAGTTAGGGCTCTTGACTTGATTAGTGCAGGAGCTGGGTGGTGGGTGTTGAATAGGGTGGTGTGATTGATGAGGCGGCGATCGCGGAGCGCTATCGGTTGTTGAGCGGCAAAGAGGTGCTCAATGAGCGTGGCCGGCGGTTGTGGGCGGCGGCGGAGGCTCGCTCGCATGGTTTTGGGGGTATCTCGGCGGTCGCGCGGGCGACCGGGCTGCATGAAAACACGATTCGTCGTGGTGTGCGCGAGCTTGAATCGAGCGAGACGTTGCAGGAGGGCCGTGTGCGTCGGCCTGGCGCGGGGAACAAGCCGATCTCCGAGACCCATCCGAAGATCGAAGAGGAGCTCGAGCGGCTGGTTGCCCCGGAGACGCGTGGTGATCCGGAGTCGCCGTTGCGGTGGACCTCCAAGAGCGCAGCCAAGCTCGCTCGTGCGTTGGCCGGCCGGGGCTATGCAGTCTCAGACCGCACGGTCTTGCGTCTTTTGAAGCGCATGGGTTACAGCCTGCAGGCCAACCGTAAGGCGTAGCTTCTAAATAATTGTCGGGAGGTTGGAGGTTTGGGGCGGGTCGTGGCGTAGTTGTGGACCATGCTGGGAGTGGTGGTCGATGAGTCAGCGATCCGCAAGCGGTGGTTGGTTGTCGAGGGCGTGCTGGATGAGCGCGGGCGGCGTCTGTGGGCGGCGGCTGAGGCGAGTACCCACGGTCGTGGTGGCATCGCGGCCGTTGTGCGAGCGACGGGGCTTTCGGAAGCGACGGTGCGGCGGGGGCTTGCCGAGGTCGAGTCGGGTGATCAGCCTCCCGCGGGCAGGGTTCGCCGGCCGGGCGGCGGACGCAAGCGGATTACAGAGCGCGAACCGGGACTCGAGCAAGCCCTTCTGTCGCTGCTTGACGGGGTCACCGCTGGCGATCCGATGTCTCCGCTGTTGTGGACGACGCTGACGCCCGAGCATCTCGCCGAGAAGTTGTGCGGCCAGGGGTTCACGGTCCATGCGAGCACTGTGCGCAGGATGCTCAAGGCGATGGGATTCACGCTGCAGGCCAACCGCAAGAGCCAGGAGGGAGCTGATCACCCCGACCGCGACGCACAGTTTCGACACATCGCAGCGGTCACGGGCGCGGCGCTTGCGGCGAGCGAACCGGTGATCAGCGTGGACACCAAGAAGAAGGAGCTGATCGGCAACTACAAGAACGCCGGCAAGGAGTTGCGTTCAAGTGGCCGCCCGATTCTCGTCAACACGCACGACTTCCCAGACCAAGAGCAGGGTAAGGCCGTCCCCTACGGTGTCTATGACATCGCCCGCGACGAGGGCTACGTGAGCGTCGGTGTCTCCGGCGACACGGCGCAGTTCTCGGCGGCGAGCATCCGGGCGTGGTGGAAGCACCTCGGCAAAAAGCGCTACCCGAACGCCAGGGCACTGACGATCACCGCCGACGCGGGCGGCTCCAACAGCTACCGCACCCGTCTGTGGAAGACCGAGCTTCAGCATCTGGCCGACCAAACGGGCCTGCGCCTGCACGTGATGCACTACCCGCCCGGCACGAGCAAGTGGAACAAGATCGAGCACCGCCTGTTTAGCTACATCTCGATCAACTGGCGCGCAAAGCCACTGGTCAGCCGCCAGGTCGTGATCGACCTGATCGCCGCCACGACAACAAGCACCGGCCTGAAGGTATACGCCCGCCTCGATGAGAACAACTACCCCACCAAACTCAAAGTCACCGACCAACAACTCGCCGCCGTGCAACTCGAAGGCGACCACTTCCATCCAGAGTGGAACTACACCATCACCCCATCACTTGAAAAGAAGTGACGCCTAAGACCAGGGAGGGAGCCGATCATCCCGACCGCGACGCCCAGTTCCAGCACATCAACGACACGGTCCAGCGAGCGATCAAGCGTGGTCAGCCGGTGATCAGTGTGGATACCAAGAAGCGTGAGCTGGTCGGGGATTTCAAGGCGGTCGGCCGTGAGCTTGAGCCCAAGGGCAAGCCCGTTGAGGTGCGTACGCACGACTTCAAGGACAAGGATCTCGGACACGCGATCCCCTATGGGATCTATGACCTGCTCAACGACGAGGGCTGGGTCAACGTCGGTATCGACCGTGACACAGCGCAGTTCGCCGCGGCGAGCATCCGCGGCTGGTGGGAAACCCTCGGCAAACAGCGCTTCCCCGACGCCAAAGAGCTCACGATCACGGCCGACGCGGGCGGCTCCAACAGCTACCGCACCCGGCTGTGGAAGGTCGAGCTGCAGAAGCTCGCCGACGCCACCGGGCTCAAGGTCACCGTCTGCCATTTCCCGCCAGGCACGAGCAAGTGGAACAAAATCGAGCACCGCTTGTTCAGCGTCATCTCGACCAACTGGCGCGGCAAGCCGCTGATCAGCCACGAGGTCATCATCAACCTGATCGCCGCCACAACGACCAGCACCGGGCTGAAAGTCTACGCCCAGCTCGACGACCGACCCTACCCAAAGGAAATCGAAGTCACCGACCAAGAACTCGCCGCCGTCAACATCACACGCCACCCCTTCCACGGCGAATGGAACTACACCATCACTCCTTCAACTACCGAGTCGTGAACCCTTAGATTTCTCCTTAACGAACCGCAAGGTCGCGAGGTCCTCGACGAGCCGGCGGTCGAGGGTGGGTTGCGCGTCGAAGTCGAACTGCTCGAGTGTCTTGTGGGCCGGGAGCCGAGAGAACCGCATTCGCCCGTCGAGTCGGCGTTGCTCGGAGGCTTCGACCTCGACGGCCAACAGGTCGTGCAGGAACCGGGTGTAGCCTGGCTTGTCCCGCTCAGCGGCCTCCAACGCCGGTGCCAGCGCGTCGGCCGTGGCCCCGAGCTTGAGGTAGGCGAGATGCGAGCGGAGCTGCTGGTAGCTCGTGTCGGCGCTCATCAGCACGCCACCTCCGCCAGCTTGGCGTAGTCGGCGAGCGACACGACCGGCGCGACCGTCTCGGCGCGGCCGTGGAGCTTGGCGAGCTCGGCGAGCGCCGTCTCGCCGGCCGGCCGGTTGGTCTTGCGCCGACAGGCGGTCTGGGTCGTGAACGCGTCCAGAACGGCCCGCTCGAGCTGGACCTGGTGCTCGGTGCTGCGGATCGTCTGCTCGGCGCCGGCTGGGGCGCGCCGGTGTGTCGCGACCTTGATCCCTTGCGCGGTCACGATCCGCAGGTGCGGCTCACCGACGCGCGCACGGACCGCGAGCCGCTGCCCGGCGTAGCCCGGCGGGACGCTGTAGTGGTTGGCCTCGAACGCGACCAGCGCGGTGCGCGACGCGACACGCTCAACCATGATCTCGGCCGGGAACGCGAGCGCTGGCAGCGGCTGTAGCGGCTCGCTTGAGCCGAGCTCGCCGACGGTGCTCCCGCGCCGGCCACGCTCATCGGACACCGCCAGGGTGAAGGTGTCAAGTGACTGCTGCGCCTCATGCATCGATCCGACCTTCGCGGTCCGCCACCAGCGTCCGGCGATGAACTTGATCGCCGCCTCGACAACACCCTTGCGCTGCGGGCGGTGCGCCGGGCAGACAGCCACGTCGACGCCGTAGTGCTTGGCCATCTGCGCGAACTGCGGGTTCAGCCGGTCGGTGCCAGGAATCACCGCGGTCGCCATCCGGTCGACCCGCCACACGAGGCTGCTGCCGCCGAGACCAACCAGGATCTCGTGCGCCGCGCCGGCCAGGTACCCAAACGTCATCTGCTCGCAAAACATCGCGCGGAACCGTCCGGAGTGCGACAGCACACCGACCAGCACGTAGGCCGGCTGCCCCCACGGCGTGCCCGGGAGCTCCAGCCAGTCCCACTGGATCTCCTCGCCCGCTGGGTGGTCGATCTCCGTCGTCGGCGCGTTCCCGCGCCGCTGCTCACAGACCAGGCACACCGGCCGCAGCCCGGTGCGGCGCAGCTCCCTGACCAACGTCGGATACGAGCGGTCGAACCCGGCCGCGGTCAGCTCCTCGAGCAACGTTACCGCTGGCAGGTGCGGATCATCGACGAACCTCGCAGCGATATAGCCACGGAACGGCTCCAAGCAACTCGCCGCTCGCTCCCGAGACGACACCCCGCCAGCAGCGATGTACTTCCGGACTGTCTTGCGGTCCCGGCCCGTGTGACGGCTGATCACCGACTGATTCCAGCCGCGCGCAGCCAAAGCATGTATCTCCACGTCGTTCTCCTCTGTGAGCATCCCCACCGGGCCCTCTCGCTCGTCATGGCTTCAAGAACCGATGACGGTGAGGGAGACCCCAGACAGACCGCGCCCGCGCGTGGGGTTCGACTCCGGCTCGTTCCTACAGAACTCGCCTACGTCGAACCCCACGCGCGCAGTGACTACGCCCTAGCCAACATGAGGACTTCTTGTGATCGAATCTGAGGAGAATCCCGTGATCCAGCGCACAGACAGCATTCGTCCATGAGGCCGTCACGGCGCGATATCCTGGCAAGGGCCTCATCGAACGAGGCAATGCTGGTTAATCCGACGGTGGGGCCGCAAGAGCGGCTCCGAGGAAGGGAGGAAGCGCCATGGCGCATCCCACGTATGGCTTCAGGACCTTCAAGGGCATCGGTTCGCGACTCTTGCGGGATACCGACAACGACTGGGTCAACGTCCAGGCCCGCGAAGGAACTGACGGGTGGAAGAAAGGTCTCCTATTTGTGCGCCTGTATGCGTACCAAGACGCTCGCGGCAAGACGCCGGGCCGCCATCTCTATCGCTACGAGTGCTTTCGTCTACGAGGGCTCGAATCGGTGGCGGTGGCCCACGGGACCACCAACGATGAAGCGCGCGAAAGCCTCTACGAGGATCTCAAGCGCAAGGGTGTTATGCCGGACACCGAGAGCCAGTAGCTCTCAGCGTTCGGCCGTCCACCCGCAAGCGGTGGGCCGTCGACGGTGGACGGAGCGCGCCTGCTGAGTTTCCTTACTACGCACGTGAGCCTTGCCGGCGGTCGACGAACCAGCCAAGAAGCTTGCTGCGAGGACGTGCGCCTTCGTGGGCTCCGACATCTGGTGGTCTGTGCTTGTGCGAGTCGCGGTCTCCTTGTGCGGTGCGTGCGGCGCGCCACTCGACATCGGCGGGTTGTGGTTCGTGTTCTCGCAGGTCCTCGATGGCGAACGAGTAGTGGTCGCTGAGCATCTTCAGGCTCGTGCCGCACTCGCTCGCTACGGTCTGTGGGTCCTCGGTACGTAGGCGCAGGGAGATGCCGCCTCGGCGCAGCGCGTAGGGCGTGGCGCCGACGATGTGAGCGAACTCTTCGCGTTCGGCGGCTTTCCTGACCGCTGGCGTGAAGCATCGCCGACCCCACATCTTCGCCTGTCGTTCGCTGAGGTGACAGGCGCCTGTACGGGCGTCCCGCATGCCACGCTCGACGCCCGTGAGGTCTCCGGGGACGATGAAGTCGACCTCGCGGGCTGGATGCCCCCAGCATCTTAGGGCCGCCCGCCACTCAGATAGATCCTCCCGGAGGATGCCCGGTATGGCGGTGCGTCGCTGGGTGCTGCGATCGGTCTTGCCCCATTCATCTAGCTGCCCACAGGACAGGACCTCGGTCACCCACGCGAACTCGCCGGCAAGCGAGTTCCAGCGAAGCCCCCAGACCTCCTGGTTGCGGGTGCAGAGCCCGTATTGCAGGCTCATGATTGTGGCGTCTCGATGTGCGAGGATCGGGGCTCGCCTTTCGACTCGCAGGAGCATTTGCTGGCGGATTGCCTCTACGGCTTGCGGCGAGAGCGCCCAGCTGGCCAGCGGCGGACGGCGAGTGGCCGGCGCGTAGCCCGTGCCGCCCCGACGAGCTGAGCGACGCCGGCTGACGGCGGGCTCGTTGGCGAGGATGCACCCATTGGTCTGGATCTCGGGTACAGCTTGCGAGCCGGCGGCCCAGCTCAGCGCGGCCGACAGCACACGCCAAGCGCGTACCCGGGTCGGCTGAGGCACACCGGCTTCGCGCATCTGCTCGCGCCAAGCTCTTGGTGCCTGCGGTCTGTTGCAGCGCATCGCAGGCACGGACGCGATCGCGAGCGCATACGGCGCTGGTGGGAGCTTGCGACCGCGGGGTCCTCGTCGTGGCTTGCCGAGGAGATAGCAATTGACGACTGACCGGTAACGCTCAAAGGTGGAGGGCGCGAGGCCCTCCTGGTTGCGAGGATGCGCGTTGAGCTCCAGATAGAGCTCAAGCACATCGGCGAGCGTACGCGCCTCGGCCTCACTGACCTCCTTCGCATCGAGATCCAGCAAGAACCGTCGCAGGCTGTCCCCGGCCCCTGCGCTCGGCCGTTATGTAGTCGTCCATCCAGGCTCGGGCATGGCGCACCGACGGAAATGCGCGGCTGCGCTCGCGTTTATCGTGGTCGTAAAAGCCGACTGTGTAGGACTTGCGCCCGCTCTTGGCAACATACGGCCAGACGGACTTCTTCGGCCATGGTCTAGCCATTTTGCCTCTCCTCTCGCATGGTGGGTACGGACCCGCGCGTCGACACGCGATCTCGACCGCCGGTCTGATCAGCGGCTCTGTGGACCACCGATCAAGACCGCGGAAGAAATGCGGCGGCTTTGCGGGGATGGCGGCAAAGCTACAGATGCCGAGGTCCTGATTTGCAGGGAAAACGCCCCCGGAGGCCCCGTCCTTACCATGGCGGTGCTCTACCAGCTGAGCTACGTCGGCGCTGAGGGCAATCGTATCGCCGCCGCTTCGCGCTTGTCTGGAGCTGTCGGCAGCCGGCCGGCCGATACTCATGAGGCGTAGCCTGCCGCGATCTTGGATCTGTGCTGGTCCGTCGGGAGGTCGCTCTCCGGTGGCTGCCAGCAGCCAGTCTGCGTAGCCGACGCGTCGCGCATAGCTGCGAGTGTTCGCGTGTTGATCTGCTGGTTGCCCATCGCCTGCAGCATGCGTCCCAGCTCGCCATAGTCGAATGGCATCTCGCTTCGGCGGGTCTCGCGCAGCAGGTCCACCCAAGCCTTCTCGGGGGTCGCGACCGCACCGCGCACGAGCGTGCGCGATCGGATGGCGGGCTGGCGGCGGAGCAGCACAGTCCGGGGCATGTCCGGTCCACGCAGGGCACCCGGTCCGGCGGGCAGCACCAAGAAGCCCGCTGTTGGCCAGGGCGCCGGCGACGTGAGGGGGATGGCAGCAGACGAGATGCGGGTACTCATAGACGAACTGGTGGGCGAAGCCCGCGAGTTCGTCGTAGCCCGAGAGATGCGCGTCTGCGTCGAGACGCTCGACGCCGTGGCCAGCGGCTTGCACAGCTCCGACGGATGATCCTCACGATCTTCCTGGCCTCTCCGGTGGGCGCGTCGGCAGGGGAGCTGTCGCTGTATCGGTCCCGGCTCACACGGACAGGGTGCCGGCCGCGACGAGGCGGCTGAGCCCGCGGTGTGCCTGCGCAGGGCCATGCTAGTCTCTACATAGAAAACTATGTAGAAGGAGCTTGAGAATGGCACGAGCAAGCGCAGGAAAGCAGATGTCTGGGACAGCGATACGCGGCCGTGCGTCGGGTCGCACCGCTGACGCGCCCTGGGGTCCGACGGAGATTCAGCGTGACTACCGGACGCTGCTTGACCGGGCGAAGGACTCACCCCAGGAAGTGCTCGACGCCGACGGCGAGCTGCTCGTCATTCAGACCAAGGGCGTCGCGGATTTCCAGCGGCGGCTGCAGGCGCAGGTCGCCGAGACAGCTCGCTTCCTGGCGGTCTACAACGAGCATCGCGAGGTGCCGCCGTCGGAGTGGGCGATGCAGACTGGATATCCGTGGCTCGCCGCGTTCTCGAGCGATGAGGCCGGGGAGTTCGCCCGCGAGCTGGTAGCCGATACGTTCGACGCCGCCCAGCGAGGCACGTTGGAGCACCTGGAGGGCAACCTGCGTGCATGGGACTCAACCGCGGGTATCTACGGACAGCCGGACGCGATGCGGGCGCTGCTATCGCAGGTTGATCTGGACGGGATCGTCGAGGTTCTGCCCCCATCGGAGGAGCAGGTTCTGGCGGCCCAAGCGTGACCCGGGAGGTCCACGCGCCGAAGGGGCGCTACTCCGGGCGCCACAAGGTCTACTGCAGCGTCTATCGCGACTGGAACACGCTGTGCCAGAACCGCCCCGGACCGATGCGCCGCTGCTACATCGAGCTCGCAGACAACCCCTTCCCTCCAATACAGACCAACCGTCACCACCAGCTGAAGGGCAAGCTCAAGGGCTTTTGGGAGTATGAGGTCGACGGAGGCGCACGCGTGCGCTACAAGCGCGGCCCCGACGATCGCATTGTTGTCCTGGTGGCCTACGCCGGCCCCGTCCCGCCCGACACCCACTGACCGCTGCTCACGAGGGACGCTCACCCCCCACTCCGCGTCGCACGAGGAACGGTCATCACGCGCGGCAAACGCTTCCGCTCCCACGCGCAAGCGGGCATCTGCCGCGTTCGGATCCCACCAGATACAGCCGGCTCATATTATGGTTCAATCATAATTACTATGGTGGACAGATGACCCGGGACAAGGCACCCGAGCGGGTCCCGGACTGGCTTCTTGGCGGCCACGTCCGCCGACGCGTTTTCGAGCAGCTGCGCTCCCGCGACGGCTGGAATGCACCCGAGCTGGCCAAGGAGATCAACGCCGGGCAGGCAACCGTCTACGACGTGTTCCGGGCGCTGAAACCGCTCGGTGCGCTTGAGCCCACAGGCCCTCGTGGCTCCTACAGGCTCACCCGCTCAGGCGTCGGCAAGGCGGTCCGTCTGCTGCTGGACGCCGGCTCACAGTTCAGCGAGCAGCAGGTCAACAGGCCTCCGGGCCGCATCAAAAACCAGGGATCCTGAACATCGCAGCGAGCTTTGTCGACCGGGCCGCCGCGAGTTGACCGGAGGCGACGCCGGCTCAGCACCGCGGGGATGACCTTCCGTTGATGCTCCTGACGGGAGCGCTGTGCGCTGGCGCTGTATACCGCGCGGCAGAGGTTGATCGGGATTCCGGGCCCTGAGCCGGCTCGGTCTGAGTGGCACCGTGCCGACGCTGTGAAGGGGCGCCGGCTGCTTGCGGTCGACGTGCGCAACTCGAACCGCGTGGCGGCGTTCCTGTCCTGGCACTTCGAGGATCCCGACATCAAGCCGCCGCGGGCGAAGGCCGGGCGTCGCCGTCCACATTTGATCACATCAGTGTGTGTCCGCCAGGATGTCGAGGGCCGACTCCGCGGGGAGTACATGACCGCTGCTCTCTTGCTGACGCTCGTTGTGTCGGCGATCGACACGGTGACCGTCGCACACGGGCGCGTCGGCGTGCTCGAGGACTCGGGGATCGCCCTCACGGCCGAGGAGCTCGACGTGCTCGGGTTTACGCCCGGTGTTGGCGAGCCTGACGGTGGCTGGGCCGACCGGGGGTATCGCGAGCGGGGTCACCCCGTCTAGTCATTCAGATGGCGGCGGTAGATCGCCTCTGCGCGATCGGCCCACTCCCCGGGCAGCTCGCTGCGCAACTCTGCAATGAAGGTATCGCTCTCCTCGGGCTTAGGCGCGGGAAGCGCGGCGAGGAACTGCTCTGCTTCGGTGGTCACCCATCCCGCAAGCTCGGGAGCGTGCTGCTCGGCCAGCTCGACCAGGCCCCCCGCGACCTCCTCGACAGCATTGCGTCGGGCGTGAGTTGCGATCAGCAGCACGTCCGGGATCGGTAGGTAGCGCTCGCGTCGGCCCCACTCGACTGGCGTGATCCCCAGATCGCGCACGGCGCGAGTGACGAATGAAGGATGCACGTCGATGAGCGCGGCGGCCTTACGGAAGGTTGGGAGCACCCGCTGCAGATCTGTGCGGGAAATCGTTGGTGAGGTTGCCATGGAGCGACGGTAGCAGCTAGCTGCAACGATTGCAACCATCGCATCGGTAGCGATCGACTTGTCCGCGACGACCTCGATGACCCGCGGCACCAGTCGGCGAGGTGCTGCGTCGCGCCGAGGCTGGCGAGCAGTTCACGATCACCGTCTCAGGACGTCCGGTCGCCGAGCTGGGTCCTGTGCGCGCTCGACAATGGGTGTCCAGCGCCGGTCTCGCCGACCTGTGGGCGACGCCTCCCGACCGCACGCTCGCGGAGGATCTCGGAGCGCTCTGCGGACGCGCCGTCTCGGCGCCATTGAGGCTCACTTCGACGCGCTGCCGTTCGACGCTGCCGCGGCGCGCGAGTGCGGACGGCTGCACGCCCTCGTCGCGCAACGCGGTGGCGCGCCACGACGGCGAGCAATGGACCTCGCGATCGCCGCCACCGCCAACGTTCACGGCGTGCCGCTGCTGACCTACGACATCAAGGACTTTCAGATCATCGCCGACAAGATCGAGCTCCGCGAAGCCTGAAGCGCCGGCCTTCGCTCGATGAGTCCGGGACTCAACCGACAGGGAGACCACTCACCCTCGGCTGAGCGCCACGCCGTCTGTGATCCCGCTGTCAGAGCAGCTCGGCGATGCGCCGGGCCGCGTTGGCGGCGCCGTCGACCTCGACGTCGCGGTGGTCCACTCGGCGGCCGATTTCCTCAGCAATCGCCGCCGCGATCCGCTCAGGTGGGGAGTCGTCGTAGTCCATGCGGCGACCGGCGCCGTAGCGTTCGAGCCGGTGGCGGACGTGGAAGCTCTGCTCGAAGTGGCGGCGTAGCGGGAAGTACAGGAACGGCCGCTTGCTCGCGGCCAGCTCCATCGACGTGGTGAGCCCGCCCTGCACGACCGCGAGGTCGCACGCGGCGAGGTGACGGTAGAGGTTGTGGACGTAGGGGACCACCTCGAGCCCGGCGTGGGAGGGCAGCGACTCGGGGGCGATGCGCGGGCCGGCGACGACGATCATCCGCAGATCGGGGACGCGCTGCTTGGCCTGCGGGTAGGCGGCGATGACCCGCCGCAGCAGGTCGGCGCCGACGCCCGAGCCGCCGACGGTGACGATGCAGACACGCTCGTCGTCCCCGTAGCCAAGCTCGGCGCGCAGCTTGGTGCGCTCACCGAGGTCCGCGGGGTCGAAGCCGGTCACGTAACCGGTGAAGTCGAAGTTGTGTTCGGTCCAGTCCCGGATCATCGGCAGCTGCGCCCCGAACCGCATCGGGACGATGTCGTCGGGATTGCCTACGAACAGGGCCATGTCGCGGACCTCCGGGTGCTGGGCGATGTGGTCGATTTTCTGGGCGTTGTAGTCGGCGGTCAGGAAGCTTTCCCGCTCGTCGCGCTCATTCATCGGCAGGAAGCCGACGAAGTCGGTCAGCCAAGCGAACGGCGCGCGCTTCTCCCGCGGGTTCTCATGCAGGTAGTAGTCAAGCTCCCACGCCTCGTCGCCGATCCACAGGTCGTAGCGATCCTCGCGCACGACGTCGTGGAACACCATGAAGTTCGCCGCCAGGATCTCGTCCATGCGGCGGAGCGCGTGGAACACGTGCAGGTCGTGCTCGGCCGACTCCGATTCGACGTGCTTGGACTCGCTCGCCAGACGAGTGCTCGCCGGGTGGATCCGCTCACCCTCCCCCTCGAGCACGCGGGTGACCGGGTCCTGCGCCAGCCAGTCGACCTGCAGGTCGGGGTGCAGGCGGCGCAGCTCGCGGGCGATCGCCACGTCGCGCTGCGCGTGGCCAAGGCCAATCGGCGAGGAGACGAACAGAGCGCGAGGACGACCGTCGGGACGGTAGACAGTGGGGTCGCGCGGCGTGCGCTTGCGCCCGAATGCATCCTCGGCAAAGTCGCGCAGCGCAAGGTTGAACTCAACCGGCTTGCGGGCATGCGGGACGTGGCCCACGCCGGCGAGCACCTTGAGCTTCCCGCCGCTGAGGCGGGCCAGCGCGCTGGCGTCGCGCGGCGACACGATCTTGTCGCGATCGCCGCAGATCACGAGCACCGGGCAGTCCAGATTCTGTGCCAGCCCGCGCAGGGTCCGCCGGCCACGGAGGAACTCGCCATGCGTCGCGGTGGCTCCTATCGTCTCGGGGTCCGTGTCGAGCATCCATCCCACCACGTCCTCGATCGCCTTGGTCGAGTGCGGCTCCGGGAGACTGCGGGAGCTGAACCACTCCGCGCACGCTTCTTGGCTCTGGCGCCAATGGCGCGGACTCACGTGCGCCCACCAGATCGGCGAGGGTAGATGAAAGGCCTCAGAGAAGGAGGGAGCCAGCGGGTGAGTCAGTGCCGAGCTGTGCGACAGGGTGTAGGGGAACAGAGGGCCGATGAAGACCGCGCCCGCGACCCGCTCGGGCGCCAGGCGCGCCAGCTCGAGCTGGTACTGGGCGCCTGTGGAGAGGCTCACCATGACCGCCCGCTTCGTGCCGGTCGCGTCCATCACCGCCAGGCAGTCACGAGCGAGCTCCGTGGGTGCGTAGCGTTTCGGGTCGCGACAGCGATCAGCGCGCCCGTTGCCGAGACCGTCCATGCTCAGCACCCGGAAGTGGCGCGCGAGATAGTGGATCTGCATCTTCCAGTGGCGGGAGTGAGCCAGCCACGTCGGCAGCAGGAAGATCGTCTCCTCGCCCTCGCCGTAGACCTCGTAGAACACTCGCTGGCCGTCGCGCTCGACGAAGCCCTCGTCGTCGGGGTAGCGGGCCCGGCTCTGCTCCGGCGCACCGCGGAACGCGTGCGTGTGGAGCGCCGGTGATCCCGTTCGACTCTGGATTGCCATCTGCCGTACCTCGCTTCTCTTAAGATCGTCCGTTTACGTGGTGGAGTCAAACGCGGCGACCTCACGGGGTCGCCGCGCAGTCGCTGCTACGCCTTGAGTTCGTAGAGGACCGAGAACGGTTCCTCGATCGGGAGCTTGCGGAAGTGCGTGAAGCCGGCCGCGTAAGCGAGCTCGCGTGCCTTGTCTTCCCCCATGCAGGCACCGATGCCAGCGCCGCCATGCGCGAGCGACGTCGTCATGCAGTAGAGGGTGCTGACGTTGTAGAGGAGCTTGCCGAGCGGGTTGCGATTCTCCTCCACATCGTCGGACGCGTTCATCTCGAGCATCAGGTATGTGCCGTCCTCCCGCAACGCCCTACGGATCGCGCTCATCAGCCCGACCGGGTCGACTGAGTCGTGTACGACGTCGAACGTGCTGATCAGGTCGAACCGGCCCTCTGGCAGCTCGGTGCCGTCAGCGACCGTGAACGTCATCCGGCCGCTGACCCCCTCGGCATCCGCGTTGGCGCGCGCACGCTCGATCGAGCCGGTGTGGACGTCGTAGCCTTGGACACCGGCCGCCGGGAACGCCCTGGCGATCGTGATCGGAGCGCGACCGGAGCCGCAGCCGACGTCGCAGGCTGATCCACCCGCCTGAAGCTTCTCCTGGACGCCCGGCAGCGCCGGAATCCACGTTTGGACGAGGTGATGCCTGTACCACGGCGCCGTGGCGCGCTCGATCGCCTCGTACATGTCGGGCAGGTACTGATCCTGCGTGACACCGCCGCCGGTCTTGAACGCCTCCGCCACCGCCGGCGCGACCGTGACCGTCGGGACGATCATCTGCAGGAAGCCGCCGCTGAAGAACGGGAACTCCTCGTCAGCGAGCGGCAGAGCGTGCTCAGGTGGCAGGAAGTAAGTGTCGTCGGCGCTTTCGTGTTCCAGGTACTCGGCCGTCGCCATCGCCCCGAGCCACTCGCGCAGGTAGCGCTCGTCGAGGCTCGTCCGCTGCGCGAGCGCGGCGGCCGTCACCGGCCCGGACTGCGCCAGCGCCGCGAAGATGCCGAGGCGATCGCCGATGTACATCAGCCCCCCACGCATCGCGGTTCCGACATCGAGCACGATTCGCTCGACGAACACCTCGAGCTTCTCGTGATCAAGCTGCACCTCGGTGGCCATCTGGTGTCTCCCTTCGTAGTTGTGCCCTAGAGAGGGCAACTGTCCCAGGGCCCCGTGGCGCCAGCGCGATTCGCGCGCGAAACGCGCGCGAATGCACGTAGGCTTCGTCGATGATGCGCGTCGCGCTGCTGGGCGAGATGACACTCGAGGTGGACGGCACGCAGCTGGAGCTGCCCGCCAGCCGTCGCGCGCGATCGCTGCTCGGCCTGCTCGCGCTGGAGCGGCGCACGCACCCGCGCGGCCAGCTCGCCGCGCGCTTCTGGCCCGACGTGCTCGACGAGAGCGCGCGCACGAGCCTGCGCAGCGCGCTGTCGGCGCTGCGTCGCGCGCTGGGCGTCGACGCCGATCGCTACCTGCTGGGCACCCGCGACGCCGTCGCACTCGCGGGCCCCGATCAGGTCTGGACCGACGTGGGCGAGTTCGACGGGCTGATCGCGGACGGCCGGCTCGACGAGGCGCTCGAGCTCTCGCGCGGCGACCTGCTCGAAGACCTCGACGACGACTGGGTCTACGAGCGACGCGACGAGCACCGCGCGCGCGTGGTCGCGTTGCTCGAGCGCATGGCTGCCGGTGCGCAAGCCGCCGGGAGCCTCGCGGCGGCGGTGGCTCTCACTCGCCGCCAGGTCGCACTCGACCCGCTCTCCGAGGACGCGCACCGCGAGCTGATCCGCCGTCTCGCCGCCAACGGCGACCTCTCAGCGGCGCTCACCACCTACCGCCGCCTCGCCGACCGCTTCGCCTCCGAGCTCGGGATCGTGCCCTCGTCCGCCACACGCGAGCTACTAGCCAGCATCCGCGCCGGCGAGGCGACGCTCCAGCCCGCCGCGCCGCAGCCGATTACGCCGCAGCCATCGGTCTCGCCCGCAGCCGCGGGCAGGACCGGCACGGTGACGCTGCTGTTCACCGATCAGGTCGGCTCGACCGAGACGCTGCAGAGACTCGGCGACGATGAGGGCGAGCGTCTGCGACGCGCGCACTTCGGCCTGTTGCGCGAGGCCGCGGCGATGCACGGCGGCGAGGAGGTGAAGAACGTCGGCGATGGGCTGATGGTGGCGTTCGTCAGCGCCGTCGACGCGCTCGCGTGCGCGATCGCGATGCAGCAGGCCGTGCACCGCGCCGCCGCCACCGGCGAGCTCGCGCTCGCCGTTCGCATCGGCCTGAACGTCGGCGAGCCGATCCGCGACGAGGGCGACTACTTCGGCACGCCCGTGGTGATCGCCAAGCGGCTCTGCGACGCCGGCGCGCCAGGCCAGATCCTCGCCTCGGAGCTGGTGCGCGCGCTGATCGGCACGCGCGGCGGGTTCGCCTACCGCGCGCTCGGGGCATTGCCCCTGAAGGGCGTCGCTGACCCGACCGGAGCCTGCGAGGTGATGTGGGCGCCCTCGACCGAGCTGCGCGTGCCGCTGCCGCCGCTGGTCGCGGGCGCGGACCGCGGCGCGTTCGTCGGGCGCTCCGACGCGGCGGCAACGTTGGCGAGTGAGTGGGCGGCGGTGCGTGAGCGCGGTCTGCGCGTCGTGGTGCTCGCCGGCGAGCCCGGGATCGGCAAGACGCGCATGGTGAGGGAGTTCGCCCGCTCGGCGCACGAGCGCGGCGCGACGGTGCTGGCCGGCGGCTGCCACGAGGAGACTCACGTTCCCTACCAGCCGTTCGTCGAGGCGCTGCGCCACTACATCGGCTGCTGCCCTGCGGCCGAGCTGGCCGTGCAGGTCACCCCGCGGCGCGCGCAGCTCGCCGCGATCGTGCCGGAGCTCGAGGACCCACGCACCCCCTACGGGCCGACGGGCCTCGGCGCCGAGCAGGAGCGCTTCCGCCTGTTCGAGGCGGTCTGCTCGCTGCTGGGCGACGCCGCGCATCTGCGCCCGCTGGTGCTGTTTCTGGACGACCTGCACTGGGCCGACCAGTCGAGCCTGCTGCTGCTGCGCCACCTCGCGCGCTCAGCCAAGGACGCACCGCTGATGGTCCTCGGCACCTACCGACCGGTCGAGGTCGGCGACGAGCATCCGCTCGCCGCGGCGCTCGCGGAGCTTCGCCGCTCCCGGTCGCTCGCGCGGCTGTCGCTGTCGGGACTCGACGAGACCGAGGTCGCCGAGCTGATCGCCGGGCGCACCGGACAGCACGCGCCGCCCGGGTTCGTGCGCCGTGTCGCGGACCGCAGCGAGGGCAACCCGTTCTTCATCGAGGAGCTGCTGCACGACGTCGGCGCGCAGTCCGATTGGGACCTCGCCGCGGGTGGCGTGCCGGACAGCGTCCGCGACCTGCTGCTGCGCCGCGTGCGCGGCCTCGGCGATGACTGCCGCAAGGCGCTTGCAGTCGCCGCGGTCGCGGGTCGCGAGTTCGAGCTTTACGTGCTCGAAGGCGTGCTCGAGCACCCACGCGAGCGGCTGATCGACCTCGTCGAGGAGGCGCTCGACGCCGACGTGCTGGTCGAGCCCGCGCAGTCGGCGGGGCGGCTCAGCTTCTCCCACGCGCTCTTTCGCGAGACCATCTACGAACAGCTGTCAGCTACCAGGAAGGCCGCGATCCACGGTCGCATCGCCGCCGCGATCGAGGCGGCGCCGGCGGAGCGCCCCGACGAGCGCGCCGGCACGCTCGCCCACCACTACCGCGCCGCCGGCGAGCTGCGCAAGGCGTTCGACTACCACCGCCGCGCCGCCACCGCGGCGGAACGGGTCTACGCCCAGGAGACCGCGCTGGAGAACCTGGACGGAGCGATCGTCGCGGGCGAGATGCTCGGCATGACCGCCGCCGAGGAGGCGATCCGCGACCTGTACAGCGCCCGCGCCTGGACGCTGCACCTGCTCGGCGAGCCCGAGAAGGCGCTGGCCGACCTCGAGCACGCGCTGGAGGGTGCGTGCGCGGCGGGCGACCGCGCGAGCGAGATGCGCGTGCTCAACGCTGTGGGGATCCATTGGCACGTGCGCGACCCGCCGGCGTCGCGACGCTGTCACGAACAGGAGCTGCGGATCGCCGAGGATCTCGGCGACGAGCCCGGCCAGGTCAACGCGCTCAAACGCCTGTCGCTGGTGCTCGCAAACGAGCTGGAGTTCGCCGACGCTGTCGAGCTGGGCGAGCGGGCGCTCGAGATCGCCCGCCGCGCCGGCGACGCGCTTGCCGTCAGCCGCGCGCTCGACAGCCTCAAGCTCGCGGCGCTGCAGCTCGGCGACCTCGAGCGCCTGGAGGAGATCTGTACGGAGCTCGCGCGGGCGCAGCGCCAGCGCGGCGAGCTGTGGTACCTGCAATGGACGCTGTGCGAGTCCTGCCACGTGCCACTCGAGCGCTGCGACTGGCGCGAGGCCGAGTCGCGCGCCGGCGAGGCGCTCGCGATCAACGAGCGCATCGGCGATCGCAGCAGCGGCGTGCTGATTCGCGACGCGTTGAGCTGGACGGCGCGCTGCCGCGGCGACTACGCACGCTCGCTCGCATTCGCTCGCGAGGCGGTCGCGGACGCGGACACGCTCGACGCCGGCTGGCTCGGCTGGGCCGCGGCCGGGCTCGCGACCCCGCTCCTGGACCTGCGCGCCGCGGAGCTGGCGATCCCGGTGCTCGAGCGCGGGCTCGCCGCCGCCGAGCGCAACCGCGCGCGCGGGCAGATCTTCCGCTGCCTCGGCGCGCTCTCCTCGGCCACGCGCATGGCCGGTGACGAGACCGGGGCGGCGGCGTTCGCCGCGCGCGCGCAGCGGATCGCCGGGCAGGTCACAACGCCGCCCGGCCGCGTCGACTTCTGGGGCGAGCAGGCTTACCTCGCAATCGCCGAGACCCAGCTCGCGGCCGGCGACGTCGAGCGTGCCGAGCAGGCCATGCGAGGCCGGCTGCAGGCGTGGGAGCGCAGTCGCGCGCGGAGGTCGATCGCGATGACCGCCCGTTTCCTGGCCGGCTGCGCGCAGGCGCGCGGGGACTGGGCTGGGGCGGGGCGAATGCTTGCCCGCAGCGCCGAGGCGGCCGGCAACGAGGGGCTGATCTGCGAACGCTGGCAGATCGAGGTCGGGCTCGCCCGCGTGGCCGCCGCGACGGGCACCCTCGTGGACACCGAAGCGCACGGCCGGCGCGCGCTCGAGCTGGTCGACACGATGGCCGCATCAGTCGAGGACGAGGATCTCGGCACGCGGTTCCGCGAGCGCGCACTCGCGGAGATCGACCGCCCGTGATCGACGCTACGCGGTTAGCGGCAGCCGCCAATCGACCTCGAAGCCGAGCAGCTGAGGATCTTCCAGCGAGCGTCCGAACACCCGCTGCAGGGGCGCTATCTGGCTGGCGTAGGTGAGCACAGCCGCGAGCTTGCAGGCATGGTCCTCAGTCGGCAGCAGGTGCGCCGTGGCCACCATCCGCTCGACCGGTACGCCGGTCGCTTCGAGCTGCGTCGCCCATCGCTCGCCTGCCGGATCCGCGCCCGTGGAGGACCCGCCATCGCCGTCGAGCACCCACCGGGGCCATCCGTCGACGGTGGCGTGAGGCAGGTCGGCGTACAGCGACACGTCGGCGCCCTCCGCATGCAGCGCCAGCGCCGCCGCGCGCACGGCGGCGTGGTCGCGATGCTGGTCGCCCAGACTCGCCGGCGCGTATATGCGGGCGCCCGGGACAAGCGCTGCGCGCAGCGCCCGCACGATCTCTCCCGGCGCCTGGTCGGCCTCGCGGTACTGGCTGTCCAGGAACGGCAGGTTGACGGCTGCTCGCTCGGCGAGCGCGAGCGCCCGGCGATCCTCCTCGATACGCGCGCGCACCGCCGCGCCCGAGTCACTCACGCCACAAAGCCGGTCCCACCAGCCGAGCGCCCCCGCTGGCGGCTCACCCGCAAAGACGTTCACCACGAGCACCTCACCCGTGCTCGCCAGCAGATCCCAGCAGGAGAGCACCGCGTCGTCGAAGTGGGGCGAGAGGATGACCGCGCAGGGATCCATCACCCTCACCATCGCGCGCTTGCGTGTAGCGATCGTGAAGCCGTCGCGAAAGCTTGTGGTCGTCACTCCGATCTGCTTCGTGAGGCGTTCGGTCCGGGCTCACCAGCAGGCCGTCTCCGACGGCGGCAGGGCTCCCCCAGTCGTGGAAGTACATCCGGTAAAGCCAGTGACGCGGCCCAAAAGGCTCAGGTTCGATGATCGGCCTGCCTCCCAGCGTGCCGCGGTATGGGTGGTCGCTCACGGTGCCGTCGATGACGGTGCACGTGCTCTGGCCTTCGGGGCAGCCGTCGACCGGCCAGCAGGTACGTTGCCACAGCGAGGAGACGCTGGCCGAGCGATCGAAGCTCTCCCGCCACCATGACGCGATGCTACACCGCACGACCGTAGGCGCCGCGCGGCTTTGAGGCGGTCAGCCTACGTTTTGGGCGTCGTGGGGCGGTTCGCGCGTCACGACGGTCAGCGTCGCGCGTTGGCGCAGGCGAAAGCCGAGCGCCTCGTAGAGCCGGATCGCCCCTGTGTTGGTGCTCATGACGTGTAGGAATGCCCGCTCCGAGCGCCGCTGGATGCCCGCGATCAACGCGCCCACGAGCCGAGCGGCGAGCCCCTGGCCGCGGTGGTCCGGCTTCGTGCAGACAGCGCTGATCTCAGTCCAACCATCCAGATGAAACCGCTCGCCGGCCATCGCGACCAGTGCCCCGTCGCGACGGATGCCCAGGTAATCGCCGAGCTCGACGGTCCTCGCCAGAAACGGCCCGGGCTCGGTCTCGGCGACGAGCTCGAGCATCTCGGGCACATCGGCGGCGCCGAGCGGAATCGCCTCCGGGCAGTCGACGCCGGTGACCCGCTGCTCGACCATCTGCGCCAAATCGAACGTCTGAACCTTGCGCCAACCGTCCGGCAGCTCGGCGCCGCCGTAGCGGCCGGCGACGTAGGTTCCCGGCGCGACCAGGCCGGCGGCGTCCTGCCAGTCCTGTGCCGACGGGGGCGTCGGCAGAGCGAGGAACGGCGCCACATCGGCCGGATACCGGCGCGCGCGCCCACTGACCTGCGCGAGCTCCGCATGCGCGCCGCACAGCGATGCGTACGCCGGGTTGTCAAACGCTGCTTCCTCGGTCGGCAACATGCCTGCTTGAAATACCACGCCGACGGCCCCGATGCCCGCCGGTCGCCAGCCTGCGTTGGAGACCTTCGTCGACAGCAGCGTCCTGATCGGCACGCGGCTGTGACCGACCGGCCGCTGCTGACACGCGACCCACGCCGCGTCGCCGCCTACATACCCGGCGCCACGCCGATCTTCCCGGAGGGACCTGAGCGGGGATTTAACGTCCTGAGGGAAACTGCTGTCATGTCCGGGCGCGGCAAGCAGCCGGTCCTGCGGCGCGTAGCGCTGGCGCTCGCGATCGCCGTCGCCGTCGGCGCCGTCCTCGTCGCCACGCTCGACGCCGACCCCAGCCCCCCGCACCGAGCGCCGGCGCGTGTGAGCTCATCGAGCGGCACCGCCGGCGGTGCGTCGAACGCCGGCGGTGCGTCGAACGTCGGCGCGCCGGTGAGCGCCACCGCGCCGACATGCGGTGCGCAGGCCGCGTCGACGCTCGCAAGCGTCGACACCACCGTCGCTCAAGGCATATACACGGCCGAGACCAAAAGCCGCGAGGTCGGCGCGGACGCCGCACACGTCACCCATTCCCAGGCGCTTGTCAGCGCGCTTGCGAGCAACAACGCTGCGGGCGTCCGCGAAGCGGTGCACACCATCGTCTACACCCCGCACTGGCACATCGTGCGGCTGCGCGTCCTGCAGGCCGGCCACGTCGTCGCCGACGTCGGCGGGCCGGACGTCATCGCCCCGGTGACCGGCACGCTGAGCTCGCACGGGAGGACGCTCGGGACTTACGTGATGTCGGTCCAGGACGACGTCGGCTACGTGAAGCTCGTCAGCCGCTTCATCGGCGTGCCGGTGAATCTCTACCGCAGCGGGTCGCTGCTCATGGGCACGCTTCAGTCGGCTCCCTCCACGCTCAGCAGCGGCGCGTCGGTCAACGTCCACGGCGCGTCCTACCTCGTGCAGCTGTTGAGCGCCCAGGCGTTTCCCAGCGGCCCGCTGCGTGTCGCGCTGTTCATTCCCATTCCGTCGCACGCGACGTCCAACGTGAGCTGTGCAGCGGTGCGACTCGCCGCGTGGGGCAGCGTCGCGATGCACGTCGCCGCACGGCTGCAGCCGCTGCCGGCGCACTATCAGTCGCTGGTGGAGGTCCTGCATGACACGACCGGCGCGCCGGCGTACGTGCGCGCCGGCTCGACGCGGATCGCCGGCGGCGCCGTGCCGGCACGACTCCCCAGCCGCGGAATCGTGAAATACGGCGGGAGCTCATGGGCGGTCTTCTCATGGGAGGCCGTCCCGCCCGCGCGGATCTACTTCCTGACGCCACTCGCGTGAGCGCGCAGACGGTCAAGCAGACAGATAGCGAGCGAGGCCGGCGAAGTTCTGCTCAGGCGAGGTCGCCTGCGCGTATGCGGTTGCCGTGCCGGCGCTGGTCCCAGCTGTGATCCGCGCGCGGATCGCCGCCGCGAACGCGGACTCGCCGTGCGTGCCCGCGAGCTCCTCCACACGCGCGAGCTCCTCACGCAGCGCCAGCAGGTGCTGCTCGACCTCGCCATACGCTCCGAAATGCGTGATCGCGACGCGACTCGCGCGCCAGCTCTCGACCAGCTCGAGCGATGCGCGCCAAGCCTGCAGATCGATGTCGGGCGGCGGCGTCGGAGCCAGCACGCACGCTCCATCGATACGCACGCCCGTGACGTCGCCCGTGAACGCGTAACCGCTCGGCTCGTGCAGATAGGAGACGTGATGCGAGGCGTGGCCGGGCGTGTACGCCACCCGGAACGCACCCACGCGCTCGCCACCGGTGAGCACCCGCAGCCGTGCGGCCGGCACCGGCAGCACCTCGCCCCAGCGGCGCTGCATGTCGGCGCCGTACAGGCGGGTTGCGCTGCTCAGCAGCTTCGCCGGGTCGATCAGATGCGGCGCGCCACGCTCGTGCACCCAAACCTCCAGCTCGGGAAAGCGCCGCAGCAGCGACCCGGTCGCGCCGGCGTGGTCGAGATGGATGTGCGTCAGCGCCAGCACCCGTGGCGGATCGCGCTCCAGCTGCGCGAGCAGGACCTCCAGGCAGCTGCTCGGGCCGGGGTCGACGATCACGTCCCCGACACGCCACGCGCCGATCACGTGCGCCCGCCCGAGGTGCATCAGGTCGATCAGCTCGGGCTGGGCGTCCACGTCAGTGCTTCGGCGCGACCGTGACCAACGCGGCGCTGCTGGGCGCCACGTCGACCGTGATCACACCTTTCTTGTTGGCCGCGCCAGGCAGCACCACGGGTTGACTCCAGGTGCCGTTCGCCGCCACCGACCTGCCGCCCAGCTCGATGCCGCTCACCGCGGACGGGGCAGGCGCCGTCAGCGACAGGATCGTCCCACCGCCAAAGCCGGCGCCGACGTGCAGGCGCATAGCCACGCTGCGCGCCGCCGGGGCGTCGTCGTCGATGAGCACGAACTTCGTCGTTCCGTCGGCGGCGCGGAAGGCGCTCGCGACGACGTTCGGACGGTTCGCCGGGCCGACGATCGTGCGCAGCGGGCTCTCCCCGAGCAGCGACCTCGCGAGCAGCAGCGCGTACCACTCCGGGCGGGCTTCGAGCTCGCCCGTCGCCGCCGCTTCGGCGTTCGGTGCGCACACCGGCGTGTAGCCGAGGCAGTTCATCGGGTTGCCCTCGAGGTTGACGCCGGCGGCACCAATGCGCATCGCCTGGGTCAGATAGCTGACCCCCCACAGCGCCGAGGCGAACGTGTTGCTGATGCCGGGTACGCCGCCGCACGAGACGGTCCCCGACTCGTCGAGGCGGAACGGCACTTCGGTCTCTTGCGCGATGAACACGTAGCGGCGCAGCGACTGTTCCTCGAGCGCGCGCACCTGGCCGCTCAGCAGACGGGCGATCGTCGGCGCAGGCTGTTCGGCGCAGCCCAGCGGATAGTGGTGGCCGGTCAACAGGGCAGGCCGCTGGTAGATCGCCTCGCTGAGCCCCCATCGTTGGTAGGAGCCCGAGCCCGAGGAGTCAGGGCCGGCGAGCGGGATTTCCGGCGCCGCCGCTTCGATCGCCGCGCGGTAGGCGGCGACCTGTTCGTCGTACTGTTCCGGCGCCCACGGCAGCGGACGCAGCCCGTGTCGGGCGTACGCTTCGGGCTCGTTGCCGATCTCGATCGCCTGCAGCGAGCTCCCGAGCGCCGCCTTGGCCACCGCCGCCTCGGCCGCCGCCGCCTGCGGGTCGTAGTGGCCGAACCCGAGCGTCAGCATCACACCCCAGCCGCTCGCCGCTGCCAGCTCGCCGAGCTGACTCAGGCTGTCGCCTTCGAGCACGCTCAACGCCCACGGCGGGCGCGCGGTCACCGCATCGGTCCACGCGACCTGTTCGTCCGCGGTCACGCCGCCGAAGCGCAGCAGGCCCACGCCGAGCGAGCGCAGCATCGTGACCAGGTCGCCCTTGCTCGAGTAGCCGGCTATCTGGCGCAGGCTGCCGACCTCGAACGACAGCCCCAGGAAGTTCTGCGGGACCGTCGGCCCAGGTTCGCTCGCATTCACCGAGACCGACACAGGGATCGCGGCGTGCGGCCCCGCGCGCTGCAGCGGTTGTGAGGCGGCGCGCGCCGGGCCGAAGCACGTCGTGACCAGCACCAGCAGCGCCATCAGCGCCGCCACCGAGACGGCGATTGCACGCGCTGCTGCGCGAGCTCGGGGGACGGGCTCAGGGCTCAGGGCTGACCGCGAACCAATCCGACTTCAGCTCCGCTGAGCTCTCGCAGACCTCGCGCACCAGGTCCAAGACCGTGCGGCGGCCGATCTCGATGCGTTCGTCGCGCGTCATCGAGACCGGTGCGTCTTCCGGGGTCATCGCCCTGATGTACTGGCCGACTTTCGCGAACGAGATGCCGTCGCGGCTCGCGCCGACGCGGGCGGAGAGGCGATCGAGCGCGTCGGCCGGCGCCGCGAAGCCCGAATGATGTGTGATCCTGAACCGCACGGCGGGGAGGCTACAAGGTCGTGTCTGGATGAGCTGCTCGAGCAAGAGTGGGATGACCACGCTCGCGATCGTTGACGCCGGACCGCTGTACGCGGCCGCCGACGCAGACGACCGCGACCACCGCGCGTGTGTCGCGGCGCTGGAACGAGAGGACCTGCGGCTAGTCGTGCCAGCGCTCGTCGTCGCCGAGGCGACATACTTTGTCGGACGCCGCCTCGGCAGCGCCGCCGAGGCCGCCTTCCTGCGCGGCATCGGAGCACTCGACGTGGAAGGCCCACGCAGCGAGGACTTCCCGCGCATCGCCGAACTCGTCGAGCAAACTGCTGCCATAGCGTCTTGCTCGCGGCAGCCAGCTCTCCAGCCGCTCGGCCTCAGGAGCGCGGACACGGTGCGTCGTAGTTGACGCTCACGACCTCAGGCCGCGATGTTTCGCCGTTTTCGGCGAACGTCAACTGCGCGCGGACGGGAAAGCCGCCGCGCGGGCACCTGCTCGGAACGCGCCCGTAGTAGATCGTCTTGCCGCCGTGGCGGTAGGCCGCCCCGAGCGTGATGTCGATCGCTTCGACAGACGCGTACGGCGCGCCGGGGACGGTCGCGACCAGCGGGACGGGCGTCACGAGCTTCGGGCCGAACCCTTCGCCGCCGGCGAGGTTCTCGAGCTGACCGCTGGTGGGGACTTCCAGCGACACCGGCGAGTGGCCCACGGTGAGGAACGCGATGCGATCGCCGGGGATGAAGAACGAGAAGATTTCCGCCGTCTCGGGAACGCGTTCGGCACCGAAGGTGACGACGCCGAAGGCCTTGCCGATTGGTCCCGCTGAGGAGCCCTTCGGGCACTTGTCCGGTGTCGCTTCTTCGAGGATCACGCGGATCGGGCACGTCGGAAATCCCTGCGGGTGGAGCTTCACCCCGCTTGGAAGCCACGCGGTCACGCCGATCAGCGGTGGCGGGGCACCTGCGTATTCGCTACCGGAGATCGTCACTTCGGCTTGCACGGCGGCACCCGCTCCGAGGATGTTGCCGGTGTGCGGGAACCCCCGGATCGGGACCGCCTCGCCTTTGATCTTGACCACCGGCACGGCCGACGCCGCGGCGGGAATGACGAGCGCCGCGAGGACGGACAGCAGCGGAACGATGCGCGCCCGGTCACGAACTCGTCCGCCGATTCGGTCCATCCGCATCCTTCCCTCGCAAGCAGATCACTACTGAGGCTACCGAGCGGCGGCGCGAGCGGCTTGACTCGAACTGAACCACGTCGTTGGCTTGGGCTCAGAGCTCGTCGATGGCGCGGTGTAGGTCACGACGGTCGATGACTCGTGCCACCAGGTAGCGGGCGTCGGCCTCACCGGTGAGCTCGCGGTGGAGCACGCGGTGCTCACCGGCGCGCAGGCGTCGCCAAGATCGCTCGCTCAGCCGAGCACGAACTCGCCGCTCGCGACGATCACCGCCGAACCGGCGACCTCCACCCGCTCGAGCGCGTCGGGAGAGCCAGTCGCTCGCGCGCGCAACAGCGACGGGCGGGCGACCTCGATCCCCTGGCGGATCTCGATCTCCTCGCCGAACGCGATCCTGCCGTGGCGCGCGAGGTGGACCGCCAGTGGGCCGGCCGCCGACCCCGTTGCCGGATCCTCGGGCACGCCGAGCGCGGGGGCGAACATCCGGCTCTTCCAGCTCGCGCCTGCGCCGGCGAAGCAGCTGACGCCGAACTCGCCGAGCGCTGCCAGCGCCTGCAGGTCGGGGCTCAGCGCCGCGACCGCCTGCTCGCTGTCGAGCTCGACGTACACGTGGCGCGGGCCGTTGACGTAAACCTCGACGGGAAGCCCCGAGCGGCTCACCCCGAGCGCCTCCAGCAGCTCCGCCTCGCGCTCGTAGCGCTGCCACGTGGGGGTCGGCTGGCGCATCGACCCGTAGCCCGTGCGCGCGTCCACACCCCCCTCCCCGCGCCGCAGCACAACCGGAACCGTCCCCGCGCCGGTCTCGAGCGTCGCCTGCTGGAGCCCGCGTTCGACTCCCAACACGATCGCCGTGCCCAGCACCGGATGCCCCGCGAATGGCAGCTCCGCCGCCGGTGTGAAGATGCGGATGCTGGCGTCACCGCCCTGCTCGGGCGCGAACACGAACACCGTCTCTGAGACGTTCAGCTCACGTGCCAGCGGCTGCAGAGTCGCGGCCGGCAAGGCCGCCGCGTCGGTGAACACCGCGAGCTGGTTTCCCTGCAGCGGAACGTCGGTGAACACGTCGACGACCACATAGCGGTGCGAGACGCCCGCTCGCCGGCCGTCGCTCCCGTTGCCGAGCCTCGCGCTCACTGCGGGCGCTCGCGCAGCCTCGCGCCGAGCTCGTGGAGCGCCGCCGTGCTGTAGCCCGTGCCGACCCTTCCCGCGTAGCGCAGCACTCCATCCTCGTGGTAGCCGACGAGCAGCGCGCCGAAGTCGGTGCGGCTGCCAGCCGGATCGGTGAAGCCGCCGACCACGAGCTCCTGCTCCCGCGCGCACTTCAGCTTCAGCCATGACTTCGAGCGACCGCGCTGGTAGGGCGCATCCGCGCGCTTGGCGATCAAGCCCTCCCACCCCGCGCGGCAGGCGTCCGCGAATCGCCGCTCCGCATCCCCGCGCCACGCTTCGGTCAGCGCCAGCGCCGCGTCCGTCTGCAGCGCACGCTCGAGCCGCGCGCGGCGCTCGCGCAGAGGCAGGCCGGTGAGCTCCTCGCCGTCGAGCTCGAGCAGATCGAACACGCAGTAGACGATCGGGTAGGAAGCCATCAGCTGCGCGGACGGCCTCGCGACCCCGAGCCGCTGCTGCAGGCGGCTGAACGACGTCTGCCCGCCGTCATACGCGACGAGCTCCCCGTCGAGCAGCAGCTGGGGCGCCGCCTGCGCGGCGATCGCGCTCTGCACCTCCGGGTAGGTGCCCGTCAGGTCTTTGCCGTTGCGCGACTCGAGCCGCACCTCGCCGCCTTGCTTGCGTGCCACGCAGCGCTCACCGTCGAGCTTGCGCTCGAGCAGCCACTCCTCACCGAAGTCACGACGGTCGGTCAGGGTCGCCAGCATCAGCGGGATCGCCACCCCTGCATCCTCCCCGATCGACCGCCGAGACGAAAGCGGCGGCTTGTGGACAATGACGTCCGAGCTTCTCCTCGGTCTCCCAGACCTCAATGAACGCAGGTTTGCCGCGGCGGTCCTTGACGCACCGCCTGGTCGCCGTTCTCGTCATGAAGCGCCCGTAGTGGATCGTGAGGTTGGGCACGGTCGCGAGCGCACGGAAGTAGGTCTGGTGGCGCTGACCGGCGTGCGGC
>CAVPEY010000004.1:0-692854 GCA_963703625.1 uncultured Solirubrobacteraceae bacterium | reverse complement strand
CGTTCGTTTCGCCGCCACCGGAGGCGCTGACATACACGTCGCCTGCTGCCCAGTCACCGACGCTGGAGCCTTTCTCGTCGACCGCGACACCCGTTACGTCGGGCTGGAACGACCCGCTCGGCGTGCCCGCCCCGTCCCACGTCGTCTGCAGCGCACCGGATGCGCCGAACAGCGCCACGACGGGCGTCGTGCCTTCCTTCACCGCCAGGTAGATCTCGCGTTCCCCGCTGGCATGACCGACCGCTACCCCATCCCTGACGTCGTGCAGCGACGGTGCCTGCGGCAGCTGCGCTTCGAATGCCCCGGATGCGCTGTTGAACTCGTCGACCCTGAACACGCCATTTTCGCCCGCCACGTCTTCGGCGAGCCACACGTGGCCTTCATCGATCGTCATCGCTTCGACGCCCAGCAACGGCCCGGGCAACGGCACCACTTCTTTGAGCGGCCCTTCAGCGGGCACTTCGCGCGACAGGCTTTCCGAAACACCAGGCAGGTATGCATGCGTCACAGCAGCCAACGCCGGCGCGGCCCCGAGCCACCCCAGCACACCACAAACACCCACAAGCGCCACAGGGCAGCACCGCCGCCAGCGGCGGCGACGCCCACCGTAAGCCACCACACCAGCCTCCCGGCGCCCATCCAGTCCTCTCCATCGCATGATCTGCCCGACCCTCTCTGCCGATATCTCAAAGCCCTCAAAGCCCTCGACACCACCACCAATACGAGCGATGCCCACGGCACCGTAGGTTAGTACCGCCTTGTCTGCCGCAGAAAGACCTGTTTTCGACTCACAGAACCCCTCCCGCCCGCAAACGCCAGCCCAAGGCGCAACGACAAGGGGGCGAGACCACACGGCCCCGCCCCCAAACCTGCCTACACCATCAACACCAGACTAATTTTCGAGTTTCGTTTTCGTTTTCGTGAAGATGGTGTCTGTTCCAGCGTTCTCACCCGAGAGGTGGAAGCCCAGGTTCGCTGCTCCTTCGAGCTTCGTTTCCACGAACGTGCCGTTGTCGTTTTCGAACGATGTGATTTCCTGCGCGGTACCCGTCGATTTCACTGTAATTTCGAATTCTAATTCGTTCTTTTCTTTGGCTGTGCCGAGCACGTCACCGCGGATAGAAATTAACACGGTGCCGCATTCGATGTGCAGCGGGTTCAATAACACCAAGAACAGCCGCTGATCCACATTCGTCACTAAGCGTAACACCAGATGCCACGACCCACTCGCTAAGATTAAGTTGTTCGTGCTACTGCCTAACGAGTGACACGGTTCAGTCGTCAACGACGTGCTGCATTCTTTGAAGTCGATCGTGATCAGGCCTAACCTGTTCCCCGTTTCCATCGTCCCTTCGTTCGTGTCGCTTTTGCATTTGACTTCGAATCCGGAGGATGTGAATGTACCAGGACCGCTTTCGCTGGTAAAGGTGGTGTTCGTGGTGAAGTTGGGTAAGGTCATCGTGGTGGCAGACGCGTACGCGGCACCCACGGCCGCTACCACGACTACCGCCGTCAACGCCAGACCCAGCGTTTTGAAACGACGCATAACTAGAACTCCCTTGTTCGATTAACCAAACACCCCGAGCGCACCCGGAGAACCTCCCGGGACACTCCGAGGCGACGCGACACTCCAGCCCGAAGACCATCGAGTCGCTGCGCCCACACTGACAGCACCCCGCCCGGCATGTCAAGCTAATCACCCCCGCTGTCTCCCACCAGCAGCCGCCCCCCCGGCCTCCAGCCTCCAGCACCACAGCCGGCGGCCTATCCAACGAGCCCGCATTCCCTGAAGCCGTAGCGCTCCGCCGTTGCCTGCAGCGCCTTGTGCGCCCGCGCTTTCGAGACAGCGAGCCGCTGGATCGCCGCCACGTCGTTCGCGCTCGCAGCACGCACCAGCTCACCCAGTTCCCCCAACAACACCGCTCGATACCCCAACATCTTCCGCCATCCGCCGGCCAGCGCAGCCGGCGGCGAGAGCCCGCTCAACGCCCGCAACCCCACCCGCTCAACACTCGCATGCCGCGGCACCCCACCAACCAGGCCACGGACACCCGCCGGCGAAGCCCCCAAACGCGCGAGCCCGACATTCGTCCTCCTGCAGATCGCCTCCGCCCTCACGACAAACGCCGCGGCCGACCCGCCACCACCCGCAGCGCCAGACACCCCCGACCCCGCCGCACCAGACCGCACCGTCGAACCAGACCGCGCAGTCAAAGCCGCGTTACTCGACCCACCACACCCCACACACACCACCACCCCCACCAACACCACCACCAAACACACGCAGCCACGCAAAAACCCTGTCCTGTACCCACGAGGTCTCATCCACAGCCACTATCACCGCACCACCCACCCCAAGTCAAGAACAACCAAGCCACCGTCTCCAACTCCCACACAACACACCAAACCCCAAAACAAGACCCACAAGCCACCACAGACAGACCGCTCTCGCGCTCGCCCATGCCTCGATAGGGCCTCAGATCGAAAGCTACACCAAGAGCCCCATCATTCCGCTTGACGGAACTCTTCGGCAGTGGGACACTACAGGCTCGACGGCGGCCCCAGAGCTCCCGGCGTCCTTTCCCGGCTGACCTGGGGACGCGCCAAGCACCACGACAAAGGGAGAATAACGATGCGCCGCTTGATAGCACTATGGTCACTCTCAATCATCGTCGCCGCAGCCACGGCAGTAGCCGCAAGCTACGCCTCCGCGACCACGATGACCTTACCCAACTTCTCCACGAACACCACTTTCACCGGCACCAGCGGAGCAGATACAGTCACGTTCTCCGGCTTCACGTTCACCTGCAAAAAAGACTTAGACGAAGGGACGATGGAAACGGGGAACAGGTTAGGCCTGTTCACGATCGACTTCCAAGAATGCGAGACGAGCTTGACGACTGAACCGTTCCACTCGTTAGGCGGCAGCACGAACAACTTAATCTTAGCCAGCGGGTCGTGGCACCTGGTGTTACGCTTAGTCTCCAACGTCGACCAACGCCTGTTTCTGTTCTTATTAAACCCGCTGCATATCGAATGCGGCACCGTGTTAATTTCTATGCGCGGTGACGTACTCGGCACAGCCAAAGAAAAGAACGAATTAGAATTCGAAATTACAGTGAACTCGACAGGTACCGCACAAGAAATCACATCGTTCGAAAACGACAACGGCACGCTCGTGGAGACAAACCTCGAAGTGGCAGTCAACCTGGGCTTCCACATCGCCGGCTGGAACGCAGGAACAGAGTCCATCTTCACGAAAACGAAAGCGAAACTCGAAAACTAGCCGACAGCCGCGCCCTTGGTGGGCTGGGATCCGATAGGCACAGCCCGCCAAGGCAACAACTCGTCTCTGCCGACTTGGACCGCGACGACCGAGCTCTGACCTCGAAACTCAGGCACCTCCTGCAGCCGCGGTGAGAGAACACGCCCCGCGCGCGGCCTCCGACTCCGCGAAGAGCTCAGCCGTAATAACGACTGGCGACGAGCAGTTGGCTGGATGGGTCGTGGGCAAGGATCAGCAGCACGATCAGCGTGCCGCGACCGGCCCCAACGCCGACCCACGCCACGCGCCGCCAGCGCCAACACCGTCGCGACGAGAGCGACCATCGGCGGAGGCGGCTGCACCCAGTGCCGCTCGAAACATAGGCGAGCCCGCCACGCGTAGGCGTGGCGGGCCCGTTTACAGCACTGGCGAACTACTTCGCTTCGTCTATCAGTGTCCTATTATTCGCTGTTCCTCACGGCTTCCGCGTTGGTGAGCTTCTGAGTGCCTTCGAGGACCGCCGTGTTGTGTCCTGATTTCGATTCGAGGCCGAGTTTCGCGTCGACAATCGGATCGATCAGGAACGAGAAGAACCCGCCACAACCTTCGGCAACAGGCACCGAGAAGGAGTTGTCGACCAGGCTGCTGCCTGAGTCGGTGATGACTTCTGCTTCCTCTGTGAGTTTGCCGGGGTTGCCGGTGATGGGTTTGTTCGGTAGGGGCGGTTTCGTCGTCCCGGTCGTTAGTTGGAGCTCTATCGGGTGCGCTTCAGACCCGAGGTAGCACCCTTCTCCCAACAGCGGGTTTTTCAAGTGGATCCTGATTGGGAGCACGAGTGCCGTCCCAGTTCCACTCAGCTGCGCTTCGACGTTGAGAAGCGCCGGGTTGGACGCGTTGGCGACAAGTTCGGTGGTCGCCGTCACGCCCGTGGTTTTCGGGTTTTCGAAGATCGCTTCACACGATTTCCGCTCGATTTTTTCGAAAAACCCTTCGCCTTTGATTTCTTTGCAGTTGACGAGATCCAGCAGGCCGCCAGGCACGTTCTGTTCCGTTTTTGAAAGGCTTTCGCCGTTCTTCGCTGGCAACAGCGCGTACACGTTTTCGGCTACTTCGATCCCACCCCCCTGCAGCGTGATCGTGTGTTCGATTGGTACTTCGGTGCTGCCAATCGAGACTTTGCCTTTGGTCGTTTCCGCGAATGAACATAGCGCCAGGCCAGGATCTTCGGTCGGACACTGTGCGAACACGGCATATGGACCTTTTGGTTCAGCAAGGGCGGGCGACGCTGCTACGAGCGCGGCCACCGTCATCGCCATTGCCCCAATCAGAATACGCTTATGAAAGCGCATCTCGGCATACTTTCTCATTTCGTCTCACTTTCTGTTGTCGCCGGGTGGAACCCCGACCGATCGTGACTTGAGTAGAACGCCGCATGCGAGCGTAACCGGTCCGGCCGAGCCACGGCAAGGAATGTTTCCTACTCAAGGATCATTCGCAGGAGCCATACAATGATAACTACCGGATAGGCGCGTCCGAGTAGGCCTCTTTGCACGGCAAAGAGAAACATGTGGCGCAAAGTAGTGCATTGGGACCGACGATTTACTAGTGTGCCGGATCATGCGCAAAGCCTGCCATTACATATCTATAGTCGTAGCCGCGTCACTGACTCTCCTGGGAGTTGCCGCATGTGGCGGTGGCGCCGATGCGCCGCCTGCCGACGTCGTGGCCCATGTTGGGGGCACCCCGATCACCAGAGCCACGCTGAACCACTGGATGTCGACGATCGTGAGCGGGGATTACTTCGAGCTGACGAGCAAGGTGGCGCCTGCGGGGATCGTCTCCGATCCGCCGAACTACTCGAGGTGCCAGGCGATCTACGAAGCGATCAGTGCCAAGCTGCCTCCTGGACGCCCGCGGCCGAGCGCGGAGCTGTTGGCCACCAAATGCCGGCAGCTCAACAAGGCGCTCGAGGAACAGGCGCTCAGCTTCTTGATCGAGACCCAGTGGAGCCTCGACCAGGATGCCGAACAGGGCATAAAGGTGACCAGCGCGGAAGTCAACCGGCGCTTCAAGCAATACAAGGCGGAAGAATTCAGCTCCGAAGCGGAGTTCCAGACCTACCTCGCCGATCGAAGATGGAGTCTCTCCGACGACCTGTTCCTCATCAGGAAAGATCTTTTTTCCAGTAGGCTCATCGCCAAGCTCGGCGCCGAGAAGCGCAGCCTGCTCGTGTTCAGCCGCGAAAGCGCGAAGAGGTGGCGAGCGAGGACGAGCTGCCACACCGGATACCTGGTCGAACAGTGCAACGGCTACAAGGCGCCTGCGACGCCCGTTCCCGCGCCTGAGATCATGATCGGCGGGCTTGCAACGTTCCAGTAGGCCGCGGAATCGCAATCCAACCGATGCTCTCTCGACAGGCGGTGACCAAGCTTGCTCGCGACCTGGCGACTGTAGCGGCGCTCGCGACACTCGCGACAGGGCTCGCAGCGTGCGGCGACAGCGCAACGGACAGCGCCGCCGTCAAGGTGGGGGCCATCTCGATCGCGAAGTCGACCGTCGACCACTGGGCGTCGGTGATGGCAGCCGAACAACCCTCGTCGAAGCAGACACCGAGACAGCGCGCACTCGACTTCCTGATCTCCTCTCAGTGGGCGATCGGACAGGCCGCCGCGCAGGGACTGCGGGCGTCTGACTCGGAAGTGAGACAGCGGCTTCGGGAAAGGATCAGTGCGTTCGCAAACGGCGAGGCCGAATTTCAGGAACTGCTCGAGGCGACCGGAGAGACCGTGGCGGACGTCACGCTCGAGATCGAGGCCGAACTGGCGAGATCAAAGCTCCATCGAGCTTTGATCACGGGCGAGCCGAAGCCCACCTCCGCGGAGATCGCCAGCTACTTCCAAAGGCACAAGGGCGGTTTCGTCGTCGCGGAACGACGTAAGGCGGAGGTCCTGCACACTGAAGACAGGGCCGTGGCTGGACGGATCTTCAAGGAAGTCGAGGCCGGTAGGACCCTGGCGAGCGAGCCGCGGGCGGAATCGCTCGTGTACGTCCGGGGCCTGGGTGGCGCCGTCGACAAGACGAAGATCGCGAAGGCGATCCTCGCGGCCACGGCGGCGACTCCAACTGGCGCGGTGCACATCGGCAGGATCTACTTCATCTTCGAGGTGACACGAGTCATGCCGCCGGTCCAGATGACGTTCGCGGAGGTCAAAGGCTCGATCGAGCGGCAGTTGACCGACGAGCAGAGCTCGCGGACGATCGCTTACTTCCTCGCGGCGTGGCGGAAGAAGTGGACCGCCAGGACCGACTGCGCACCTGGGTTCATCGTCGCGGGGTGCCGGCAACTCCCGGCGTCGAAGGCCGCTCCGGCGGAGGATCCCTTCACCGGCGCCGATGGGCCGTGAGAGGGCAGCTACTTTCGTGCGTAGGTCACGGAGAAGCTGCCATGCGCCGCCGAGCTGCTGGCCAGCGTCGCGAGCATCGAGTATCCAGCAAATTCGTGTGAGATTTCGACCGTTCTCGGCATGGCGTACAGTTCAAACTGATAGTGCTCGCTGATCCCCTTCTTCGGGCAGATCGAGTAGCGGCGCTTGCCGCTACTCGCAACTCCGAGATGCGCGTGTGGCGGCAGGTAGCCCGCAGGGAGCCTGTGCAGCGCCGGGTTGATGCCGGATACGGCCCATTCGACGGATACGTGGTAGGTCGTCCCGTTCGGGGTCGGGGTGAGTCCGACCGCGAACAGCACGAGTTCTCCGACGCCGGCCGGCAAGGCGCCCCATTCCAAGGGAGGCGTGATGTTCTTCCCGTCGCACGTATATACCGCGGGCAGCGTGGTGCTGTGGGCGACCACCGGGCTGGAGAAGAGGACCTTCGGACCCTTGGTTGCGGACGAGGAAGGGTCGGCGCTGCCGCAGCCGGCCAGCACGAGCGTCGAGACGAGCGCGGCGGCCAAGATCAATTTCGGTGAAACTGGCATGGGGCCTTCCTTCCTCGAGCCGGTCAGTGGTGTCGCCCAGCCAGAGAGCAACCTACTGCCCGGCCGAGTTACCGCCAAGCGATTACCGAAACTGTTTCCGACCCGTCAGGGTCAGGCCGGTCCGGCCTATTCGACTTCGGTCACGGACCGGGGGCCATGCCCCACATACTTCGCCGTCGGCCGGATCAGCTTCGCCTCGCGCTTCTGCTCGAGGATGTGCGCCGACCAGCCGGCGACGCGCGCGCAGGTGAACATCGGCGTGAACAGGTCCGGCGGGACTTCGGCGAGGTCGAGGATCACGGCAGACCAGAACTCGACGTTTGTCGCGAGCACACGATCGGGCCTGCGCGCGTGCAGCTCAGCGAGCGCGGCCTTCTCGAGCGCCTCGGCTGCCTCGAAGCGCGGCGAGCCAAGTTCAGAGGCGGTGCGTCGCAGCACCCGCGCGCGCGGGTCTTCGGCGCGATAGATGCGGTGGCCGAAGCCCATCAGGCGCTCGCCGCGGTCGAGCGCGTCCGAAACCCACTGCTCGGCGTTTCCGCTTCGTTCGACTTCGTCGAGCATCTTCAGCACACGCGAGGGGGCGCCGCCGTGCAGCGGGCCGGAGAGCGCGCCGACCGCGGCGGACAGCGCGGCGGCGACGTCGGCGCCGGTCGAGGCGACGACGCGAGCTGTGAACGTGGACGCGTTCATGCCGTGCTCGGCGGCCGAGACCCAGTACGCGTCGATCGCCTTGACGTGGTCGGGGTTGGCCTCGCCGCGCCAGCGGATCAGGAAGCGCTCGGGGATCGTCCTGCCCTGGTCGATCTCCGACTGGGGCACAGGGGGTTGGCCGGCTTCGCGTGCGGACTGGGCGACGAACGACAGCGCCATCACCGAGGCGCGCGCGAGGTTGTCGCGCGCCTCCTCGTCGGTGATGTCGATCAGCTGCCCGAAGCCCCACTCCGGCGCGAGCATCGCGAGCGCCGACTGCACGTCGACGCGGTGGTCGCCCGAGCGCACGGTCAGCGCATGTGGTTCGGCTGGTGGCAGGCCGGGCCTGAAGTGACCGTCGACCAAGAGGCCCCATACCTGCTCGTATGGAACAGCGCCCACGAGCTCCTCGATGTTTACGCCGCGATAGCGCAGCGCGCCACCCTCTTTGTCGGGCTCCGCGATCTCGGTGGCGAAGGCGACGACCCCTTCGAGGCCCGACTGGACCTCAGGTGCTGACTGAACCGCGCTCATGGCACTCGCTTTCTGGGCTTGATGCTTGACCGGTTGCTGCCTTGTGGGCAGGCCCCTATCTTCGCAGGACTGGGCGTGCGAGTACGCTGCAACGCGTGTCCGACGGCGATCTGATGTTCCGCTCCGCGCTCGAGCTGGCGGAGATGGTGCGCTCGGGGGAGGTCTCCGCACGCGAGCTCGTCGAGACCTCGCTCGAGCGGATCGAGGAACTGAACCCGGCGCTGAACGCGTTCGCGCAGGTCGACGCCGAGCGCGCGCTGGCGAGCGCCGATGCCATCGGCTCGCGGGACGAGCGCCCGTTCGCGGGCGTGCCGGTCGCGATCAAGAACAACCGCCCCGCAGAGGGGCTGCGCCTCACCTACGGCTGTGAGCTGATGGCCGCGAACGAGTGCGAGTACGACCACAACGTCACGCGGCGCCTGAAGGCTGCGGGCTTCGTGGTCGTGGGCACGACGACGCTGCCCGAGTACGGGATCCTGCCGGTGAGCGAGGCGCGCATCTTCGGCCCGACGCGCAACCCGTGGGATCTCGGACGCACGCCCGGCGGCTCCTCCGGCGGCGCGGCGGCGGCCGTTGCCGGCGGCATGCTGCCGGTCGCGCACGGCAACGACGGCGGCGGCTCGATCCGCATCCCCGCAGCGTGCTGCGGGCTCGTCGGGCTGAAGGTCGCCCGCGGGCGGATCTCAGCAGCGCCGGAACTCGGCGACTCTCCGCTCGTCGTCGACGGCATGCTCACGCGCAGCGTCGCCGACACGGCCGCGATCCTCGACGTGCTCGCCGGCTACGAGCGCGGCGACGCCACCTGGGCGCCGCCGCCGCCCGAGCCGTTCGCGCGGCTGGCCGAGCAGGCCCCGGGCTCACTGCGGATCGCGGCGACGACGCTGCCGCCCACCGCCGATGCCACGCTCGACCCGACGTGCGGCCGGGCGGTGGCCGACGCCGCCGAGCTGCTGCGCTCGCTCGGGCACACGGTCGAGGAGGTCGATCCGCCGTGGCGGGTGGAGGGCCTGTCGGAGCTGTTCGGCGTGGTCTTCTCCAATCACATCGCGCTGTCGATCGCATACTCGGGCGTCGTCGCCGGCCGCGAGCCGACCGCGGCTGACATGGAGCCGATGAGCTGGGCGATCTTCTCGATGATCAAGCAGCTCGGCGCGATCGAGGGCCTGGCCGCGGCCGCGCAGCTTCAGTCCTTCGCCCGCCGACTGGTCGCCTTCCTCGAACCCTACGACGCACTGCTGACGCCGGCGCTCGCGCAGCGCCCGCTGCCGATCGGCACGCTCGACACCGCCGCGCCAGATCCAATGTCGACGTTCACGCAGTCGGGCCTGTTCACGCCGTTCACGCCCGTGTTCAACGCCTCCGGCCAGCCCGCGATCTCGCTGCCGCTGTTCCAGGGCGAGGACGGGCTGCCGCTCGGCGTGCAGCTCGTCGGGCGTCCCGCCGGCGAGGGCGCCCTGCTGGCGCTCGCTGTGCAGCTCGAGCAGGCGCTGCCGTGGGCGGATCGCCGTCCCGCGCTCGCCCAGGGCAGCGCGACCTAGCCCGGCAGCTGGGGCGGTCGCTCAAGCGCTTCCCAGGACCGCCGCCAGCCGCTGCGGCCTGACCCCCAGCGCTTCCGCGTCGGCCGCCCCGCGCGCGGAGGTCATCGTCGTCTCCATCAGCTCCGCCTCATCCCAGGTCGCGAACACCCGCGGGCCACCGACCCGCTCGAGCATGCGCAGCGCGCGCGAGACGATCGGCGTCGGTACGTGCACCAGCGGGCGCCGGCGATTGAGCGAGCGCAGCAAGGTGCGCACGATGTCGGTGTGGCTGAGCGTCTCCGGCCCGGCGAGCTCATACCGCGCATGATCGCCTCCGGTGCCCGCCGCCGGGACCCCCGACTCCTCGCCGGCGTCCTCACGCAACGCCGCGACCACGCACGCGGCGACGTCGTCCGCCCAGATCGGCTGGAACGCCGCCCGCCCACGCCCGGAGACGGGCATCATCGGCAGCAGGGCCATGCGTTCGAGCAGCGTCAGCCACGGGTCGCCGGGTGCATAGACGATCGACGGCGCGAACACGATCGAGTGCACGCCCGCCTCACGCACCGCCTGCTCGGCGAGCGCCTTGGCGCGCAGGAAGCGTGTGCGGTGGTGTGTGGAGGCGCCGAGCGCGGAGAAGAACACGAAGCGCTCGACGCCCTGGCGCTCGGCCGCCTCGACCATCCGCCACGTCGCGATCCCGTTGAGCTCCTCGATTGACCCGTGCGGCTGGTCACGGATCGAGGCGGCCAGGTGCACGACCGTGTGCACGCCGCGTAGCGCGTTGCGGAACGAGGGGGGGTCGGTGAGATCGCCGAGCGCGATCTGAACACGCACGCGCTGGGCGCCCAGGCGGCGTGGATCGCGCACCAGGCAGCGCACGTCGGCGCCTTCGGCCAGCAGGCGGCCCAGCAGCGTCGAGCCAACCAGGCCGGTCGCGCCGGTAAGCAGCAGCATGCTTCGTACAATATGCGTCTCGTCTGACCGTCCCACCCACCCTGCCACGCAAACCGACCCAGAAAGAAGCGAATGGCCTACGTGATCGCCGAGCCGTGCATCGGCACCAAGGACAACTCCTGTGTCGAGGTGTGCCCCGTCGACTGCATCCATCCGACGCCCGACGAGCCCGGGTACGACGCCGCCGAGATGCTCTACATCGACCCCGAGGAGTGCATCGACTGCGACGCCTGCGTCGAGGCCTGTCCGGTGGATGCGTGCTTCGCCGAGGATCAGCTGCCGGAGGAGTGGCAGAAGTACACGCAGATCAACTCCGACTACTTCGCGAACGCCAAGTAGAGATGGTGCGGGCCGGCCGAGCCTAGGCGTAGAAGCGGCCGGCGACGAGCAGTTGGCTGAAGATGTTGTGGGCGAGGAACAGGATCACGATCGCTGCGCCGACGACCGGTCCCCAGCGCCGGCCCGCGCCGCGCGCAGCCAGCACGAGGACCGCGCCGAGCAGCGCCAGCAGCGGCAGCAGGTAGCGCGGCTGCGCGTATTCGGCGTCGATTTCCGGGAACCTGCGGTACGAGTTGACGCCTATCAGAACCAGTAGGCCAAGGCCGGTGACCGCGTACACCGCGAGCTCGGCCGCGCGGCTGCGCAGAGCGGCACGGCCCTGGACCAGCGAGCGGCCGCAGAGCAGCAGGATCCCGGTCGCCGGGATCAGCGCGACGTTCTGCACCCAGCCGGGGAACGTGGTGTCGAGCCAGCCGTAGAGCCCGATATATCGGTCGAACCACAGCTGCCTGATGGTGAGCAGGCCGGGGAAGTCGTTGGCCGTGCCCGGCAGGCGCGGGAGATACAGCTGCCAGACGTAGTTGAGCTGGGACAGGATCGATCCGCTCGTGGTACGGATCGTGTCGGAGGCGATGCCGAAGAGCGGGTGCCCGGACAGCGTGTTGACGAGCGCGTACAGCGCGACAGGGGCGAGGGCGACGCCGGCGCCGAGCGCGAGCAGGCGATACGCCGAGCGTCCGGAAGCTCGCGCGGCCCGGATCGTGAGGACGACCAGGCCGAGCAGGACGCCTGGGACCAGGCCCACGAAGTTCAGCTTGGTGAGCAGGCCGATCGCTGTCAGCGCGCCGATGATCAGGGCCGCGCGAGCGTTCAGCCCGCGTCGAAACGCGCGCGCCAGGGCGTAGAAGGTCGCGGCTGACACGGCGAACAGCATCGAGTCGGGGTTGACGACGCCCGACATGAAGCCGAGCAGCGGCATGAGCGCGACCGACAGCCCACCGACGATCCACGCCCACGGCTCTCCGGGCAGCGCCTCGCGCAGGAACAGGAACACGAACAGGGCCGTGAGCCCGGCGAACAGCGTTGACAGCAGCCGCATCAGCTGCAGTCGGTCGAGCACCGTGCCGCCGCGCGCGAGGGTGTAAGGGATCGCCTCGAGCGCGTAATAGAGGGGTGGCTCGGAGGCCGCGTCGCCGGCGCCGCTTCCCTGTGTGTAGGGCGCCGCGGCGAGCTCGCTGTCGAGCTTCGCCTCTTCGGCCGGCGAGGCGATTGTGCGGTTCTCGGGCTGCTGGCGCACCTTGTAGTAGCGCAGCGCCGACAGTGTGGCGATCTCTTCGACTGAGAAGCCTTCTTCGGTGCTCGACGCCGGCAGCGACTGCGTGTCGACGAGCTGCTTGACGTAGGCGAAGTGGTCAGGCTCGTCAGGAGCCTCGAAGGGCGGTGTGACGATCGACCAGCAGATCGCGTTCAGGCACGCGACCAGGGCGCAGATCAGCGCAGCGCGCGGGATCCGTCGAAACATCGCCCGGTAGTCCCGCGAGGGCAGCTGGAAGACGGATCTTGCGAATCCCTGTGTGTCAGCGTGTCTGTGGTGGGCGGGACGTGTGCGTTGTGCCGCCTGGGCTTTGCGGACGAACGCGCGCGCACCCACCTGCGCACCCCTGCTTGCGCCGTTTCCCGTGTCGGCGTGCTTGCGCGTCTTGGTCGGTGTGCTGACACGAGGCGCAGGCGCCGGTCTTGTGGCTCGACGTTTGCTCACGAAAGCTCCTCGAGCGCGAGCCGGTAGGCAAGCGCGGCGACCGCCACGAGCAGCAGCAGTGCGAGGGACACGATCAGGACCCCCGCGCCGGCCCGCCCGAAGCGCATGCGGTTCAGGATCGTCGGAGCGAGGGATGCCCACGAGTGTCTGCCGGGATGCAGGTATTCGATCCAGATCCTGCCGGCGAGGGCGCGGCGACCGTCGTGAGCGGCGAGCGCGTGGGACGTCGGCCTGCCGAACGCGGTGACGGCTTCGTCGTGCAAGCTGAACGACACACAGACCGTCGCATCGCGAACCGCGTGCGAGAGAGGCCGTACCGGTACGGTGAGAACCCGGCTCGTCCAGCTGGATTCCTGTTCGCCACTGGTCAGCGGGCGCCCCGCGGCAGACACCACGACCCGCACGCGTGGACCGGAGAACGCGGACAGCGCCAAGCGAAGCGCTGAGGTGCCCGCGGGCAGCAGTTCTCCTGCCTGGCAATAGGTGGCGCTGTGGGTCGTGAATGCTACGCGGTGTTCCTGTCCCGGTGTGCCGTTCGTGTGGGCGACGCTCGCGGGGGAGTGCAGGAGCACGAGGCCGATCGCGACCACGATCAGCGTCAGTCCGGCGGCGAGCGCGACCTTCACGCCGCGCATCAGTCGCGCCGCAAGCCGACGATGCTGAGTAGGAACGAGGTGAACACGACCTGGATGCCGAGCACGAGCAACGTGGCGGCGAAGATCGCCAGTCGCTCCTGTGCGAGGCTGCCGAAGCCGCGTGCGATCCAGTCGAGCATGAGCGCGACCAGCATCGCGAGTCCGGCCAGCGCGATCGCGCCGCCCAGCATCAGCCCGTGCTCGAGGCGCAGTCGCTCGCGCGCGCGATCGAACCACGCGTCGCGCTCGCCCATGAAGTAGGTCGCATACGCGTGTGCGCACAGCCCCAGGCAGAGGAGCTGGGTGCCGACGATCAGCATCAGCGAACCGCCGATCAACGAGTGCAGGTCCCATTGGCGTTCGAGCACCGGCAGGTGTGCGAGCACCGTCAACGAGACCAGGGCGCCGAACGCGGCCAGCAGCGCACCCGGCAGGATGAAGAGATGGTTCGGGGAGTGCAGCAGCAGGAAGCGCAGATGGCGCCAGCCGTCGCGGAAGCTCGAGAGCTTGGATTCGCCGCCGCGCGGGTGGTACTCGATCGCGATCTCGCGAATGTCGAGCCGCTCCTTCGCCGCGCGGACCACCATCTCCGATGCGAACTCCATCCCCGTGGTGCGCAGCGCCAGCTTTTCCAGGCGATCGCGTCGAAACGCGCGCATGCCGCAGTGCGCGTCGTGCACCCCGGTGTGGAAGAGCAGGTTGAGCAGGCGCGAGAGCAGGGGATTGCCGATGTAGCGGTGGTGCCACGGCATCGCCCCGGGATGGATGTGCTGCATGCGGTTCCCGATCACCATGTCGGCTCCGGCCTGCAGCTCGCGCAGGAAGCGCGGGATCTCCTCGAAGTCGTAGGTCAGGTCGGCGTCGGCCATGACGATGTACATGCCGCGTGCCGCCGCGAAGCCGGCGATGTAGGCGCTGCCGTAGCCGCGCCGCTGTTCCTGCACGACATGGGCTCCGGCGATCCGCGCAAGTTCGGCGCTCCCGTCCTCGGAGCCGTTGTCGGCGACTATCACCTCGCCCGCTATCCCCGAGAGCTCCATCGTCGCCTGCGCCGCTGCGACGCACTGCTCGATGTTCTCGGCCTCGTTCAGGCAGGGGATGATCACCGACACCAGCGTGAAAGAGCGATCGTCGACCGCGTCGGCGTTCGGATCAGCCGCGTCGATGACGCGGGTCATCTGGGGGGCGGGATCGAGCTTCGACGACATATCTGAAGGGCCCGGCTTGCGACCAGCGTGCTTCCAGGCGCCGCCGCGGGCGGTCAGTGTCGATGCGCCCCCGGCGACTGTCAACGGAATTCGCGCTGGACCCGCAGGAATGGCGTCGAGCCAGGCGCGCGCGTCTCCAACTGCGGACTCAGCCGTAATATCGCGCGACGACCTGGAGCTGGCTGAAGACGTCGTGAGCGAAGAACATGACGACGATCAGCACGCCGACGGCGGGCCCCCAGCGGCGACCTGCTCCCTGTGTGGCGAGGGCGAGCACGATCGCCAGCAGCGGCACCAGTGGAAGGAAGTAGCGCGGCTCCCAGAACGTTCCTTCGCTGATGTAGGAGTCGGCGCCGACAAGCACCATCAAGCCGGCTGCGATCGTGGCATAGACGACGAGCTCGGTCAGGTGGCGCCTGACCTGCACCCGTTTCCTCACGAGTGCACACGCACCGAGGCCCGCGATCAGCACGGTGGGTACCAGCGCGAGGTCGTAGACCCAGTGCGGGAAGAGCGTGTCGACCCAGCCGTAGAGCCCTACGAACCCATCGAACCACAGGTGGTGTGTCGTGAAGATACCGGGAAAGTCGCTTTTCATCGTTGGGAGTCGGGGCATGTAGAGCTGCCAGATGTAGCTGACCTCCCGGAGTGCAGAGCCGGTTCTCGCTCCGATCGCGCTGGAGGCGATCCCCAGACCAGGACGACGTGAGAACAGGTTGACGAGCACGTAGAGGACCGCCGGTGCGCAGGCTATGGACATCGAGATCGCGAGCCATCGCAGGGCGACGCGCCCGGACGTCCGCACGGCGCGGACGCTCAACAGGATTAGCCCGAGCAGGATGCCAGGGGCGAGCCCGACGAAGTTGAGCTTGGTGACGAACCCGATCGCGACCAAGCAGCCGATCGCGATCGCGAGCTGTTGCGTGAGCCCCCTTCGAAAGCCTCGAGCCAGGGCGTAGAACGCCGCCGCGGTCACCGCAGTGAGCATCACTTCAGGGTTCACTCCTCCCGAGACGAAGCCGAGCAGCGGCGTCAACGCTACGCCGAGGCCGCCGACGACCCACGTCGAGGGGCTTCGCGGAAACAGCTCGCGAACGAAGAGGACGGTGAAGATTGCGGTGAGGCCCGCCATCAGCGCCGAAAGCAGCCGCATCAGCTGCAGGCGGTCGAGCAGGGTGCCGCCCGAGCCGAGCTCATACGGAATGGCCTCGAGCGCGTAGTACAGCGGAGGCTCGCTTGCCGCCAGCCCCGCACTCACTGTTTGACCGGTGGTGTACGGCAGCGAGAGGTCGTGCTGAAGCGCGTCCTGTTCCGCGCGAGACGCGACTGCGGGGAACTGAGGTTTGAAGCGCACGAGTCCTTGGTGCAGGCCGTTCAGTGCGTTGATCTCCGCATCCGGGAATTCAACGGGGACGCCGGCCGTCGGCATGTGCGCGGTTTCTGCCAGCTCCATGACGTAGGCGACGTGATCCGGTTCGTCCGGCACCTGGAAGGGTGGCGTCACGATCGACCAGCTCCCAGCGTTGAGACATGCGACGACGCCACAGGCCCACGCCGTGACGAGCATGCGCCGCAGTCGTGCCGGCTTCCCGAGGATGAGCCAACACATCACAGCGAGCACCGCCGCCAGCAGCACGATCGCGAGCACCGGAATCCATCGCCCGCTGCCGGCATGACCGAGCTCCATGCGTCGTGCGACGGACCGGGCGAGCGACCACCACGATCTGTCGCCCGGTCGCAGGTATTCGATCACGAGGCGCCCGGGCAGAGGCCCGCGCCGGTAGGTCGGCGCCTGCACGGGCGTCGCTCGTGGCAACGGTCCCTGCCTGACTGTCGCCGCAAGCGCAGGGGCGCTCGGAACACCCTGCAGGCCGACGGGTTCGCGCGGCGGAGCGATGTTCACGCAAACCGTCAGGTACGAGACGGTGCGCGGCTGGCGCCTCACCGGGAGGGTGACCGACCCGGCTGTCCACCCCCAGCCGCGGCTTCCCTGCGTGAGTAGGCGCGCGCCCGAGAGGACTTCGACCGAGACCGGAGGGCCGATCACCGCTTCGACCCAAACGCGGATCGCCGTCGTTCCACCCGGCAGCACTTCGTCGGGCTGGCAGATTCTCTCAGCCAGGTCGCTCGCGCCGAAGCTGGTGGAGTCGGTGCGCGGCGCGTTGGACCTGATTACGATGGGCGGCGCATTCGACAACAACACCAGGCAGATGCCGAGCGCGGTGAGTGTCAGCCCGGCGGCGAGCGCAACCCGCGGGTCGCGCCAGATCCGACGTCGCGAGGAGCTTTCACCGGCAGGTCTCCTCACCTGAGGGGGGCGATCGACGGAGGATCGCCGCCCGGTGGATGTGCCAAACAAAGGAGCAGAAGCTATAAGCGGCTCGCCTGCTCTCGTCAACTTCCCCCGTCGGCGAGCGTTGAGGAGACGTTGCGAGGCGGGGGGCGTGTCTCCGACTGTGCGCGCCCAGGAGGTGCTACTCGACAGACGAAGCGTGACTGCTCCGCGCCGGTTGACGCAGGTGCGTGAAGTGAGCGCCGAGTGAGAGACATTTGCGGAGACTCTCGCCGAGCCTGATCGAACAGTGAGCGAGAAGCTGAGCCCGGACGGCCCGGGTGGCCGAAGATCGAATTTCGTCCTGAGAGAATCGCTGGTGTGTCTCGCGTGAGCGTGATCATTCCCGCGCACAATGCCGCTGCCTTCGTCGAGCGCGCGCTCGAGTCGGTCCGCGCGCAGACATACCGAGACTGGGAGGTGATCGTGGTCGACGACGGCTCGACCGACGCCACCTGGGAGCTGCTCCAGGCCACGCCCGGTGTGCGCAGCTTTCGCCGGGAGCATGCGGGTGGCCCTGGGACAGCGCGGAACCTGGCGCTCGCACATGTCACGGGCGAGCTGGTGGCGTTTCTGGATGCCGACGACCTGCTGCTCCCGCGTTATCTGGAGAGCCAGCTTGCGTGCTACGAGCAGGCTTGCGCGCGCCAGGCAGGGCCCGTCGGGCTTGTGAGCTGCGACGCTCGGATCAGGATCGACGAGGAGGACGCGCCGTACACGCATCTGCAGCGGATCGCTGACGGGTATGCGCCGCTCACCTTGGAGCGCGTGCTTCGTCGCAACCCGATCTACACGGCCTGCCTGGTGCCCGCCGCCGTCGGCGAGGCCGTGGGGTGGTTCGACCCCGAGCTGTTCATCGCGGAGGACTACGGGCTCTGGATCAAGATCCTCGAGGCGGGATACAGCGCGGTGCTCAACCGCGAGGTGCTCGCGGTCTATTGTCGTACGGCCGGCACGGTTTCCTCGAACGTCGTCAACATGGGTGTGAACAACCGCCGTGCGTACGAGCTGGCGCTAGGGCGCGGGCGCCTCACATCCAAGCAGCAGCGGATCGCACGGCGGGCGATTCGCTACAACCGCGCGATGGAGGAGGTGGCGCTCCTTCGCTTCGCCGGGATGGCACGTCGGCGATCGCGTCTGCGCGCATTGCGCAAGCTTCCGCTTCTCGTCTGGGTCGCGCTGTGCAACCCGCGCATGTGGCCGCAGTGGTTCGAGCTGCTGCGTACCGGACGGGCGAACGACGCGGTCGAGCTGCGCGCACATTCATGAACGACGACATCACCGTTGTCCTCACCTGTTTCGACTACGGCGCCTACCTGGCCGAGAGCGTGCAGAGCGTGCTCTCGCAGGACGGCGGTGCGCCGCGTGTGATGGTCATCGACGACGGCTCCACCGACCCGCAAACGCTCGCCGAGCTCGAGCGACTGCCGGCCGCGGTCGAGCTCGTACGTCAAGCGCATGACGGGCTCGCCGAAGCGCGCAACGCCGGCCTGCGATTGGCGCGGACGCCGTTTGCGCTGGTTCTCGACGCCGACGATCGACTGGCAGCCGACGCCCTGCGGCGGCTGCGCGAGCCACTCGAGGCCGAGCCGACGCTCGGCTTCAGCTATGGGATCATGCGCTTCTTCGGAGCGTGGGAAGGGGTACTGAGGATGCCGCCCTACGATCCCTACGGCCTGCTCTATCGCCACAACATCGGCGCCGTGGCGCTCATCCGCCGGGAGCTGTTCGAGGACGTCGGCGGCTACGACCCCGCGTTCGATGGATACGAGGACTGGGAGTTCTGGTTGCACGCGCTCGAGCGTGGCTGGCGGGGCCGGCGCGTGGAGACGGTGACGCTGCACTACCGCCGTCACGGCCAGACGAGATCCGCGGGCGCTCGCTCGCACTATCGCGCGAGCTTCCGCCAGCTGCGCCGCAAGCACCCCGAGCTCTACGGGCGGGCGCAACGCCGGCGGCTGCGAGCGGAGTCCGATCTCGGCGGCGCCCGCCGCCTGCTGTACCGCTGGTGGTGGGGCTGGCGTCCACTGCCCGCGCGAATCGAGCTGGCGCTGCAGTCGCGCCTTTGGCGAGCGGGGCGAGAGTAGCGCCGAGGCCGTGATGAACACCGCGAATGCGGCCACGCGGCTCGTGCGCAACACGCTCGTCAACGGTCTCGGCAGCGTCGCCGGAATCCTTGTCGGGCTCGTGCTGACACCATTTATGATCGACCGCCTCGGGCTGACGGCTTACGGCGTATGGAGCCTTGCGCTGACGCTCACCTTCTCCGGCGGCTACGCCGCGCTTGCGGATCTCGGTGTCGAGGGTGCGACCGTGCGCTACGTGGCCGAAGCGAGCGCCGCGGACGATCTCGACACCATCAGCCAAACGGTGTCGAGCACGCTGCTGCTGCTCGGCGCGATCGCCTGCTGCCTGGCGCCTGCAGCGGTGGCGCTCGCCCATCCGCTCGTCTCTCTGTTCGGTGTCCCGCCTCGCCTGCGCGACGCTGCTGAGCTGTGCTTCGCTCTGGTAGGGGCCGGGCTCGTCTTCGAACTGCCGACGCGAGCCTTTGTCGCCGCGCTCGAGGGCACGCAGCGCTACCCCGTAATCCAGGCTGCCGAGCTCGCGCGCGCGCTGCTCCAAGCTGCGCTGTACGTGATCGTGCTGCTGGAGGGCTGGGGCGTGGCTGCGCTCGGCGGCGCGCTGGTGGCAAGCTCGCTGTGCATGCTCGTCACCTACTGGCTGCTCGCGCACCGCGCAGTCCCGGGGTTGCGCGTGAGCCCGCTGAACGCGCGGCGCGCAGAGCTGCGCAGGATCGTGCGCTTCGGGGGCGGCCTCTTCACGTTGCGGCTGCTCAGCACGATCTATCACCAGATGGACAAGGTGATCGTGGGCATCGCGCTCGGCTCGGCGGCTGTCGCGCTCTATGAAATCGCGAACAAGGTGAACCTGGCGGCGGCGGCGATGTCGTCGGTGTCCGTCTCGGCAGTCATGCCCGCCGCGGCCTTTGCCCGCCGCAACGCGGCAGTCGTGCGCGACATGTTCGTGCGCGGCTCCTGCTACGCGACGGCCGGGTCGCTCCCCTTTGCCGTCGCGGGCTTCATCTTTGCAAAGCCGCTGCTCGTCTCCTGGATCGGTCCGCAAGCCGCTCCGGCGGCCCAGGTCGCACGACTGTTCCTGGCGCTCGAGGCATTGCAGACCGTGCAGAACGTGGGCCTTGCGATGGTCTTCGGGGTCGGCCGGATCCGACTGCCGCTGATGGTTACCACGGTCGTGACATTCGCCAACCTCGGTCTGTCGATCGTGCTGGTGCACTCGCTGGGTATCGCGGGCGTGGTCGCCGGCACGCTCATCACCAACGGCGTGGCCTGGCCCGTGATGCTGTTCTACTACCTGCGCGTGTTCGAGACGCCGCCGGGCGTGTGGCTCCGCCGCATCCTGCGCCCCAACCTGATCGCGCTTGCCGTGCAGGTGTCCGTCTCGATGCCGCTGCTGCTGGTCGTGGGAGACACACGCTCGCTGGCGCTGATGGCTGCCGTGAGCGTGCTGTCGGTTGCGAGCTCGTTGGCCGCGTTCGTGCTCGTGGGGGTCAGGGGCGAGGATCGTCGCTCGCTGCTGAGCACCGTCGCCAATGCCCTGGGTCGGGCGCCGCGCGAGGCGCCGGCGTGAGCGCCGACGCGGCCGTCAGCCGTGATGCAGGCTTGGAGGCCCTCCGGCGTAGCGCATGATCACGTAGGGCTTTCCGTTGGCCGTCAGAAGAGGATCCACCCCGATGCGCAGATGGCGGATCTCGGGGTGGCGCACACCCCACACGGCCAACTCCGCGCCCGGCACGCGCACGCGCTTCAGCGCGCGCGGCCCGAGCTCCAGCGAGCGCTCGTACAGCGCCGTCGAGGTGTCCGGTGAGTAGACGCCGACCACCGTCGAGCGTGGCACGGGACTGTGATTGATGCACACGACCTGCAGATCCGACAGCCGGTCGGCCTCCAGCAGCCGCCAGCTGCGCCACCGCTCGCCCTGCGCGACCTGCCTGCTCATCGACCAGCTCAGCAGGCGCGGCGCTCCGAAGACCTCGCCGCCGAGCATGTCGATCGAATGCACGTACATGTAGTCCTCGCTGCGGTCGTAGTAGGCCATCCAGAACGGCGTTCTGATTTCGGCTTCCTCGCTGCTCGGGAGATCGCGAAACCGATCGCAGACTCCGGCGGGCGGCTCGAGATCGATGGCCACAGTGCCCTCGGTCGCGTGGGAGTCGAGCTCGGCCAGGAGCTCGGAGACCTCGAGGAACAGACAGCCGAACGGCGCGATCGTCCGCCGGGTGCTGCCCTGAGGGCGTCCTCCGTCGTCATGGACGAGGATGTGCGCTACCGCCCTTTCGCTCACCTCAGGCCAGAACGTGGAGTAGAAGTTCTGGAGGTGTATGCGGCTGTGCAGTCCATCGGACTCGATGAAGTAGTGCGCAAAGGCCCTTCGCGGCGCCCGGCCGGAGCGGGCCGCTCGACTCATGACGCCGTGGGCCGCCCGCGCACGCATCGTCGTCATGGCGCTCACGCTCCTACCTCCTGCGAGGACGCGACCGCGCTCGACAGGTCTGCGAAGAGCTCCTGCTCGAGCCGCGCGTTGGCGCGCAGACGAGCGTCGCCGCCCCAGGTGCTGACGTAGTAGATCGGCGGCAGCGTGTGATCGCAGGCGATCGCCCCGGTGTCTCGATTGAGGGTCATCGAGATCGGCACGAGCGTGCCGTTCGTGGACAGTCCCAGGAACATCCCCACCCCCCCGCCTGCGCGACAGTCCGCCAACGCCCCTGCCCGCTCGAGCACCTCCGTAGCGCTCACCAGACGAAATGAGAACGGCGGAACATCCACGGCTGAGCGCGCAAGCCGCTGTCCCTCGCGGCCGAGGATCCAGAAGTCCATATGCACCGTGTCGGAATAGTCCGCGCACGTCGACAGGTTCATCAGTGAGAACAGCGTGTCGACCGGCTCGGTGACGATCACCTTCGGCGCTTGGCAGACGGTGGTGCGCGTCGAGGAGAGACGGCGGTCGTTGAGCGGTCCCGTCTGATAGGCGACTCCCGTGACCACGCCCTTGGGACGCTGGTGATACTCGATGAAGTCATCGGACGCGCGCACGTGGGCCATCATCTCCGCGGCGGGCACGTCGACGCTGTTCTCGCCGGCCCACTTGGCTGGCACGACGTGCAGCGTGATCAGCAGCGGGCCGTTGCTGGGCGCGCCGGCGATTCCCGCAAGCTCGGCGTCGATGTCGAGCTTCACCAGCTCGCCTGGCGCCAAGGCGACGATCTCCGACGTGGAGCCGAGCGTGCCGCCGTGATTGTCGAACGCCGTCATCGAGACCGTCATCGCCGTAGCGAGCGGACTCTCCGGCCCGACGCCGTTGTTCACCGTGACCCGCGTGCCATAGCCGAGCTCGCGCAACAGCGGAAACGTGCACGGTCTGAAGAACCGCGGATCGAAGCTCGAAATGACGCTTGGCGGAGGGCTCATCACGGTACCGTCTGCAGCGACGGCAGCATCGCCCGCAACTCGGCGGCGTCGAGCTGCTCGGGATTGGTGTCACTGGTGTAGCGGAAGCCGTCGGGGACGCGGTTCCCCTGCAGGTACGGCTCGGCTCGCCACAGCGGGAACTCGGGGTGGATGACGTAGCAGTCGTCGAGCTCCCGGGCGTGGCGCGACTCGTCCTCGGTCAGTAGGACCTCGCTCAGCTTCTCGCCCGGCCGGATGCCGACGATCGCGCGCTCGGCGTCGGGGGCGACCGCTTCAGCGATCTCGCTCACGCGCATGCTCGGGATCTTGGGCACGAACACCTCGCCTCCCTCCATCAACGACAGACGTGAAAGGACGAAGTGGACCGCTTGCTGCAGCGTTATCCAGAAGCGTGTCATGCGCTCGTCCGTGATGGTGATACGACCTGTCTCTGCCTGTGCCAGGAATATGGGAATGACGCTTCCGCGACTGCCCACCACATTGCCATAGCGCACGGTCGCGAACCGAGCCAACGAGTCGGCGGCCAGCGCGTTTGCCTGCGTAACGATCTTCTCTGCGCACAGCTTCGTCGCCCCGTACAGGTTGACCGGGTTCACGGCCTTGTCGGTGCTGAGCTGAAGCGTTCGCGGGACGTCGTTGGCGATCGCCGCCGCGACCACGTTCTCGGCACCGATGATGTTCGTCTGCGCGGCCTCGAACGGGTTGTACTCGCAGGCCGGCACCTGCTTGAGTGCCGCGGCGTGAATGATCAGGTCGACGCCGCGCGTCGCGCTGATCAGCCGGTTGCGGTCGCGCACGTCGCCGAGGAAGAAACGCAAGCGCTCCTCACCGGCGTGTCGCGCCTGCAGCTCTGACTGCTTGAGCTCGTCTCGGCTGAAGATACGCACGACGCGCGGATCGTGCTCGGCGAGCAGCGTCTCGATGCACACCTTGCCGAACGAGCCTGTGCCGCCGGTGATAAAGATGGTCTTGCCGTTGAGGGTCATCGCAGAAACCGTCGAAACTCGGCTCGCACGCCAGGCTCAGGCGAGCGGGACGCGAAAGCGAATCGTAGGGCACGGCTCGCGGAGGTCATGGATCTGAGGGGCGCCGGGCAAGCGTATGAAAGGCGGAGCCGCAGCAGGGCCCATCACTGCAGCACCGGACCAGTCAGAAACGCTTTGAGTGAAATTGCTCACCCGAGCATCGCTGGAAGTCTCGAAGGCTAGGATCGGCCGGTGTCATCGGATGCAAGAGCACCGGCGCGCGATCGCAGTCCGGCGGCGCTCGCGCTCACTGGGGCGTGCGCGGGAATCGTCTTCGTCGTCCTGCTCGCCTCCGGCGTGACGATAAGTTCAGTGTTTCTCTTTCTCGGCTTTCAGGGCGCATATGCGCTCGTGCCCGGGCTCCTGTCGAGCTTCGCGCTCCTGGGAAAGCCGCGGTCGCTGCTCGACGGGCTCGCCATCGCATGGCCGCTGGGCCTGGCATGCCAGATCGGGTTCTTCGTGCTCGCTGCGGCCGTCGGCCAGCGATGGCTGTTTGTCGTGTTTCCGGTCGCCTTCGTGATTCCGGCGGTGCCTCTCCTCTGGAGGCGCCGTGCCAGGCTGTCGCCGAGATGGCGGGTGAGCCTGCGAAGAACGGTCGCACCGGCGGCGGCGATCGTCGTATTGCTGGTGACTGTCGGGGCGAGCTTCGTCGTCTTCCTGACGCTGTTTGCTCCGAGCCCGTTGCCGCGCGAAATCCACAGCGTGCGTTATTACCCTGACCTCGTCGCCAATGTGTCGTTGGCCGCGGAGCTGCTGCACCACTGGCCTTTCGCAAACCCGAGTGTCACAGGCGTGGCACTCCACTACAACATCTTTACGAACATCGACATGGCGGCTACGGCGCAGGTGACGCACCTGGAGCTCGCCACCATCGTGATGCGCCTGCAGCCGACCTTCCTGATCGGCGTGATCGCTGTTCAGCTGTTCGTGCTCGGCCGCAAAGTCGGGGGTGGTCTGGCAGCCGGCCTGATCACCGTCGCCATTGGTCTGTTCGCCGGGGAACTGAACTTTTCCCAAATCGATCTGGCCGGAGGCGGTATCCCGGTCCTCGGCGGCCTGTACAGTGCCTCATATCAGATCGGTGTGGTGTTCTTTCTCGCCATCCTGATCGTGCTCGTCGATCGTTTATGGCCCGCGAGCGGTGGTTCGCGCGCTCATCACTGGCTGGCGCTCGGCGTCCTGTCGCTGGGTGCGACCGGCGCCAAGGTATCGATCCTGCCGGTAGTCGCCGGCGGGCTGGCGCTGTTTGTCGTGGCGCAACTCGTCACGTGTCGCCGCATGCGTGTCAGGGCCAGCGGAGTCGTGGACGTTCGTGGTCTGCTGATCGTCCTCGCCGCTGCTGCGTTCGGCTATCTCCTGATCTACCGCGGCGGCGGACACGGTCAGAGCTTCGGAGCGCTGGATTTCCTCTCCTACACGGGCTTTGCGTCGATCTACCGGTACGCAAGCCACTCGGCCATCTACGCGCTGGTCGCCTGCGTGGCGGCGGTGGTCACGCTGTGCGGGTTGTTGGCGTCGCTCGTCGGCGTCGTCTTCGTCAGAGATCGGTGGTGGCCAGGGAGCATCCGCGCTTCACCGGAGTGCCTTCTGATGTGCATGCTCGCGGCGTCGCTCGTGCCGTTCGTGCTGTTCGCTGTGCCGGGCGACAGCCAGGTCTACTACGTCGTCTATGGCTTTCTCGCGGCCAGCGTCGTGTCGGCGGAGGGAGTGACTGCCGCCATGAGGATGCAGCGGCTGAGCGCGACGCAGTTCGTCCGCGCAGGCCTCTGCTGTGCGCTCGGCGCGCTGATCGTAATCGTCGCTCTCCGCATGGAGCGCGCCACGCTCGCGCTTGTCCCGGCGTACGCGTTCCTTGCCTGTGTGCTCGCCCTGAGCGCCACGGGACTGCGGGGGCGGGCCGGGAAGCTCACGGCCCGCTTGCGTCGCGACGCGTTGGCCTTCGGCGCGGCCCTCGTCATCTGCCTGACCGCGATCTCCGAGACCTTCGAGCTGACGGCGCCGGCGATCGGGGATTGGCTGCGCGGCGTGCCGGCGTCCGCGCCATCTCGCGCCGATCCCAACCGCGGCCTCACCGCCGGGCTCCTGCACGGGCTGCTGTGGCTGCGCGACCACACGCGAGCTTCGAGTGTGATCGCCGTGAACTATCACGAAATCGACGGCGGCGGCGCCAACTACTTCTACTACTCGGCATTCTCCGAACGTCGTGTCTTCTTGGAGTCCTGGGAGGAGACCCCCCAAGGCTATGAGCAGCTGGCGCTCAACAAGAGCGGAAGCCCGTTTCCGCGACTGCTGGCGATCAACGACGCCGCGGTGCTCCGCGGGTCGCCGGCGGCGATCTCGCTTTTGCGCGACCGCTACGGCGTCCGCTACATCGTGATCGACCGCGTATATGGCAGCCCACCCCCGAGCCTGGCGCGTCGCGCCCGGGTCGTCTACGCGAACCCGGCCGTATCCATCTTCAGGATCGACTAGCGGCGCAGCGCGGGGAGCGCGCCGGAGCGCGCCGGGTCGGAAACGAAATCCGCGTTCTGGCCCGGAGCTCCGGCCGCGGCGTCCGGCACGAAAGCCCGCATCGCGGCACCCAATCCATGTGCAGGCTGGATGAGCTTCAGCGGAGCCCGTCGCCGCTCTTGACCCCACCCACAGGAGCCTGTTCGATCTGGCGATGCCTTGCATGCGAGCACCGGCGTCATTACGCCACGCAGTGTCGCGCCTGTGAGTACGGGGGCGGCGCCGGCGGCTACCGGACGGCTGCTGGTGCTCGGGTCCACGGGCCTGCTCGGGCAGGCCTTCATCGCCGAGGCACGAGCCCGCGCTCAGACGTGCTCTGGGGTCGCGCGATCGGGATCCGATCGCGACGTCGATCTCAGCGACGCCGGGGCGCTCGAGGCGCTGGTCCTCGAGATGCACGCGACGACGATCGTAAATTGCGTCGCCGTCACCAGCCTTGGCGCCTGCGAGGCAAACCCTGCGATGGCCTTCTGCGTCAATGCCCGGATTCCGGCGCTGCTGGCGCAGCTTGCCCGCGAGCACGACATGAGACTCGTGCACGTCTCCACTGATCACTACTTCACGGGCGACGGGGCGAGGCCGCACGCCGAGGACGCCGAGGTGAAGCTGGTGAACGAGTATGCGCGGAGCAAGTACGCGGGCGAGAGGCTCGCGCTCACCAACCCCGCGTCTCTGGTGGTGCGGACCAACATCGTTGGTCTCAGGCGCTGGCCCGGCCGTCCCACCTTCGCGGAGTGGGCGCTCGAAGCGGTTCAAAGCGATCGGCCGATGGTCCTCTTCGGGGACTTCTTCACCTCCAGCGTGAACGCTCGCACGTGCGCATCGGCGATTCTTGATCTGGTGAACGTGGGCGCGACCGGTCTCGTCAACGTGGCGTCCGCCCAGGTGAGCAGCAAGCGGGAGTTCATGTTTGCGCTCGCGCGGGAGCTGCAGGCCGACCTCCGGCACGTGCTCCCGGGCTCGGTCCGTGAACTGCTACCGAGACGTGCCGAGAGCCTGGGCCTCGACGTCACCCGCGCCGAGCGATTGCTCGATCGCAGGCTTCCGGATTTGGAGGACACGGTGACTGCGATCGTGCGAGAATCGCGCGGAGTCGACGCCCATGAGAGGAACGCTCATGAGGTATAGCACCGAGATTCGCATAGGTGATCGCTCGATCGGGCACGATCACCCGACCTACTTCATCGCCGACGTCGCGTCCAACCACGACGGAGAGCTGGCTCGCGCACGCGAGCTGATCTGGCAGGCGGCGCGCGCGGGCGCCGACGCGGTCAAGTTCCAGCACTTCCGGGCCGAGGAGATCGTCAGCGACCGCGGCTTTCGCACGCTTGGCGAGGCTCGGGGCCATCAGGCCGCTTGGCCGCAGCCGGTGTTCGACACCTATCGCCAGTACGAGCTCGACCGGAGCTGGACCGCGGTGCTCGCCGCGACCGCACGCGAGGCACACGTCGATTTCCTCACCACCCCGTACGACCTGGACGCGATCGGGCACGTGAGCGACCTGACGCCCGCGCTGAAGATCGGCTCGGGGGACATCGACTGGCCGGCGTTCATCGGTGCTGTCGCCGCGGCAGGCAAGCCGGTCCTGCTCGCCACCGGGGCGTCCGACATCGACGACGTCGCTCGCGCGGTCGCGGCAGTGCTGTCGAAGAACCGCGATCTCGTGCTGATGCAGTGCAACACCAACTACACCGGAAGCCTCGAGAACTTCCGATTCCTCAACCTGCGGGTACTGCAGCTGTTCGCCGAACGCTGGCCCGCCATGATCCTGGGACTGTCCGACCACACGCCGGGGTACACGGGCGCCGTCGGCGCTGTCGCGCTGGGCGCCCGCGTGATCGAGAAGCACTTCACCGACGACAACACGCGCGTCGGCCCCGACCACGCTTTTGCGATGGCGCCGGCGTCGTGGTCGGAGATGGTCGAGCGCGTGCGCGAGCTGGAGCAGGCGCTCGGCGACGGCGTCAAGCGCGTGCAGGAGAACGAGCGGGAGACCGCCATCCTGCAACGCCGTTGCGTGCGTCTAGCCAGAGACATCCCGGCGATGGTGCCGCTGAGCGCCGCCGATCTCGTGTGCCTGCGTCCCGCCGAGCCCGGCGCCCTGCAGCCGGTGCGCCTCGGAGAGCTGATCGGCTGCCCGCTGGCGCGTCCGATGGCGCGCGGCGAGGCCGTGAGGCTCGAGGACCTGGAGCCGCAATGCTGAGCGGCGAGCTGGTCGGACTTCGCGCCTTGGAGCGGGAGGACCTTCCACAGCTGCTCGAGTGGCGCAACGCTCCACAACTGCGCCAGTTCTTCCGTGAGCGGCACGAGCTCGGGATGGAAGACCAGCTGGCGTGGTTCGAGCGTGTGAGCGAGCACCGGGGTCGGCCGCGGGACACGTTGATGTTCGCCATCGAGCGCCTCGGCGAGCGTGACCTCGTCGGCACCTGCGGCCTGTGCTACATCGACTGGGTCAGCGCCACGGCCGAGCTGTCGCTCTACATCGGGGCAGGGCTTTCATACGTGGATGAAACGTTCGCGCCGGAGGCCTGCAGGATCCTGATCGCTTACGCCTTCGAGGAGCTCAACCTGCGGCGACTGTGGGTGGAGGTGTTCGCGTTCGACCAGGCAAAGGCGACGCTGCTGGAGAGACTGGGGTTTGTGTTGGAGGGCACGCTACGCGAGCATCGTTTTCACACCTGCGCCTACCACGATTCGCTGATGTACGGCCTGCTGCGTAGCACGCCTGCAGCGTGACGGCGGCGTATCCGCCCATTAGTATGCATCGGGCACGCGGTCCAGACGCCAGTCGCCGCCATCCCAAGCGAGCACGTCCTGCAGCCCGAAGGTGGGACTGCGTGGGTAGAGATCCTCGAATATGGCTCGCACTCGATCCAGATCGCTCTGGTAGTCGACCGTGATCCTGACATCGCCGGCCGGCCTGCTCAGGTTCACGACCTCGAGGTGAAACGGCGCCCGGTGGAGACGCAGCGTGACGTGCTCGCGGTCCTCGGCGGCAGTGGCAAGCTCGTCGACGCGCGTCAACGTCTGCGCAGTGAACACCTCCACGTCCATCCCGTCCGGGTAGGTCCTGCCGGTGTGCGGCGCGTTGGTCACGAGGTCCACGTGGTCGCTGAGCGTGTGCTGTGCGACGCCAACGACGTGATCGATCACGTCGGGGTCGATCAGCGGGCAGTCGGCGGTCAGCCGCACGACGATCTCAGCATGGGCCAGAGCTGCGGCGCCCACGTAGCGGCTCAACACGTCGGGCTCACTGCCCCGAAACACTGTCACTCCGCGCAGGCGGGCGATCGCCGCGAGCTCGTCGTCACGCGCCAGCGCCGTGGTCGCCAGCACGATCTCACTCAGCGTGCTCGCCCGCTCGACGCGCTCGAGCATCAGGTCGAGCAGCGTACGACCGAGAACCGGGGCGAGCGACTTGCGCGGAAGCCGCCTCGAGCCGTTCCGAGCCTGAATGATCGCGACGGTCGTTGCCACCAGTGTCACAATGCCACATCGTGGTCGGCGCAAAACTCGAGGACTCGACGACGGGACGGCGCTCGCGGGAGTTGCAGCAGCGCGCTCGCGGCCTGATTCCGGGAGGGTCACAGACGCTGAGCAAGGGACCCAGCCAGTGGGCACAGGGCATCGCCCCGGGGTACCTGCTTCGCGGCCGGGGAGCACGTGTGCAGGATGTCGACGGGAACTGGTATCTCGACTTCCCGATGGCGCTGGGCCCGGTCATCCTCGGCTACGGGCACCCGGCGGTCGATGACGCGATTCGCGAGCAGCTCGCAGACGGCATCGTGTTCTCGCTGCCCCATCCGTTGGAGGTCGAGGTGGCGGAGCGGATCGCGCGAATCGTCCCCAACGCCGAGCGCGTGCGCTTCGCGAAGTCGGGCTCGGATGTGACCACCGCGGCGATCCGCCTGGCGCGCGCGGTCACGCAGCGCGAGCGAGTGCTGGTCGCGGGCTATCACGGGTGGCACGACTGGTACATCGGCTCCACCGCCTGGCACGGCGGGGTGCCGCGCGCGGTGCGTGAGCTTACGGAGACCGTCGGGTGGGGGGATCTCGACCAGCTGCGCACGGCGCTTGCCCGCGGCGCGGACGAAGTCGCGGCGATCATCCTCGAGCCGGTCGGCGCGGCAGAGCCCGCCGCCGACTATCTGGGAGGCGTGGTCGAGCTCGCCCACGAACACGGTGCGCTGGCGATCTTCGACGAAGTCATCACCGGTCTGCGGCTGGCGCCCGGTGGCGCCCAGGAGCGCTACGGCGTGTGCGCAGATCTGGTCTGCATGGGCAAGGCGCTCGGCAACGGCATGCCGATCTCCGCGCTCGTGGGACGGGCGACGGCGATGGACAAGCTGGAGAACGTCTTCTTCTCCGGTACGCACGGAGGTGAGACGCTTTCGCTGGCGGCAGCACGAGCGACGCTCGACGTGATGGCCGGCGAGCCGGTGCACGCGCACCTGTGGATGCTGGGCAGGCGCCTGCAGGCGGGGATTCGCGCAGCGATACGCCACCACGACCTCGAGGACTGGATCAGCTGCGGCGGCGCGGCCCCATGGACGATCGTGAACGTGCGCGAGCCCGGCCCCGCGACCGCGACGCTGCCGGCGAAGACCCTACTGCAGCAGGAGATGCTCAAACGCGGTGTGCTCTACAACGGCTCCAACTTCATCTGCCTGGCGCATGGTGAGGACGACATCGACGAGGCGGTCGACGCCTACGAGCACGCCTTCGCCTGCCTGGCCGAGGCGCTTCCCGACAACGTGGAGGCGCAACTCCAAGCCCAGCCGGTGTCACAGATCTTCAGAGCGGCGGCGAGATAGAGTCCCCTCAGGGCGGGGGCGTGGCTCAGGTTGGCCAGCGAGTCGGGTCGATCAGCCTGGTGTCCGACGACGCCAGATCGTCAAGCTCGGCGAGGAAGCCGCATGACAGCGGGGGAGCGTCGGCCGCCGCCAGCAGATCGCGCAGCTGGCCAGGTGACTCGCAACCCACGACGATCGTCGTGAACCGGGTGCGCTGCAGGGCAAATCGCAGGGCCGCGACCGCGGGGGCGACCTCAAAGCGCGCGCACAGATCGTGCCAGTGGCGCAGCAGCGGAGCTGCGAATGTCAAAGCTGGCGGACAGCGGCTGGGCTCGAGCAGCAACAGACCCTGCAGGAACACGCTACGCAACATCACACGCACTCCCGACCGACGAGCCGCCTCGAGCAGGCCCGCCCGCTCGAGCCGGCTGTCGAGGACGTTGAACGGAGCCTGGATGATCTCCAGCCCAGGTAGGGCAAGTGCCGCCGCGAACTGCTCCGGACGGTAGACGGAGACACCGACCGCATCCATCTTGCCCTCTGCCCTGCAGACCTGCAACGAGCTGCCCAGGGGGCCGCGCCAGTCAGTCAGCAGGTTCGGGTCGTGGAGCAGGACCCCCACAGGAACGACTCCGAGACGCGCGCGACTGCGATCCAGCGCGGTGTGCAGCGAGATCTCGTCACAGACGTCTGCGGCTCCCAGCTTGGTGACGACGCGGGCTCGCCGCTCGAGGGCGCGCGTGCGCAAGTAGCAGCCGATGCGCAGCTCGGCGTCGCCATAGCCGGCGGCCGTGTCAAAGCTGAGAACGCCCACATTGACAGCCAGGTTGAAGATCGCCGTCGCCTCTGCGTGCGACGGCTGTCCACGTCGGTTTGCGATGCCGTAGGGCTGACCGAGCTGGGCCGTGCCCAGCACCAGCCTGCTTGCGCCGACGTCACAGTGAGGCGACAGCAAGGTTGTCAGGCAAGCCAAAGTGCTCACCGTCGAGGATGCGCTCGCAGATCCAATCGAGATACGGGTCGGCTCCGGGCGCCAGCTCGGTGGCGCTGCGCGGAAATCGCCTGACTCTGCCGTCGTCGCAGCTGACGCGCCTGAACGGGATCATCGCGCGGAAGAAGAACATGTGTGCATACCTGAGCGCCAGCTCGACCGCCTCGCGCGAGGGCGGCGGCGAGGGCGCGAGCCCGAAGAGGCGCGCGAGATCGTCGGGACCCGATAGGTCGGTGGTGAATCCCCTGCCGCGGTAATGGGTCTCGCCGGCGACCGCCACCTGCCCTCCGCGGGTGGCGGCCTCGAGCCCGACGGTGGTGGTGTACGTGAGCACGAGCTCCGACATGTCGACGAGCGCGTAGGAGGAGAGCGCGCACTCGGGCGCGACGAAGCGAACGTTCTCGGGGACGTCGCCGAGGCGGGAGACGATCACCTCCTGGAGCGCCTCACGGGTGCTCCAGCGGGCCTCCGCCGGGTGTATGCGAATCACGAGCGCCAGCTCCGCGCGTTCGGCAAGCCGTACCGCATGCTCGACCCAGTCGAACAGCGACACGTAGGCGATGTCGTGGCCGACGGCCGCGCTGTCCCAGGTGACGTTGGTGAACAGGGAGAAGACACGCTCTCGCCCCCCCAGGTCGAGGCGACGACGCAGCTCACCATGGTCGTCCTCGACGCTGTCGTAGTAGGACTCGTGAGCGCCGAGCCCCTGCGCACGATCCTCCAGCAGCGCGATCACCTCCGCGCGCTGACGCTTCGTGAGCGGCCGATCTCCGACGGTGGCCCACAGCTCGTCGACGTCGTAATCGGGGGCGGCGGCGTCCTGGGAGAAGACCAGCGCTCCGCGGCGAGGAGCGGACTCGTACGTCGGGGAGCGGATCCCGCGAGCGAGCGCCAGCTCGCGAATCACTCGCTCGGACGCGAACAGGCCGTTGAGCATGAAGACGATCTGCGGCTCGAACTCGTCGAGAATCGCGGCGGCGGCGTGCTCCACGCCGCCGGCTGCAACGGCGAAGTCCTCGACGATCTCGGATGCGTGGGCGGCTCGATCCAGTTGCGTGCTCTTCAGCAGTGAAACGACGCTGATCGCCGATGCGCCATACGGTTGCACGACGCCGTCGTCGGCCGCTCGAGCAGGCGCGTTGCGCGCATCGGCGCCCCATTGCAGTCGCTCACGAAGCGCATAGTGGCGCAAGCCGGCCGCCCCGGCGAGGCGGTCGGTCAGCCACGCGCAGCGATCGCACGGGCGCGGATGAGCGCTGCGGGCCCAGCCAAGCTCGCACGCCGGCAGGCCTCCCCCGCAGGTGAGCAGCGCCACCTGCGCGCCACGAAGGCGCAGGGCGTGGGCGAGAGCCAACTCGTAGGCATTGTGCGCGGACCAGCCGCGCAGCGAAGCCACGAGCACGCGTGGGCCGGTGTCGCCAACGAGCTCGGAGTCCGCGGTCATGCTCGCGCCGACGTCGGCGCTCAACGCGGCCACGCTGTCGAGTGCGCCCGCGTGTCGCTCAAATGCCCGATCGAGCGGACGGCGAACACGCGCGAGCACGCGGTCGAGCGCGCCGGTTTGCAGATTGCCCTTGCCTCCGAGGCCGCGAAGCCGCTCGCCACCGATCATGTCGGCATTATGCGATGCCCTCGCAGTTGCGCAAGCTCGTTCGGCGGCAGACGTGACGCGGGTGTCGTGAGCAACAGCCGGACTATCCTTGCGAAGGTGCGATTCCTCGTGCTCGAACACCACTCGAGTCAGGACGTCGAAGCGCTGCGACGGGCCGCAGGCGACGAGCTCGAGTTGGACGTGATGCCCTTCGACTTACTGCGCTCGGAGGCGCTGCGCGTCCTGCCCGTCGAGGTCGGGACGGGTCTCGAGGCGTTCACCGGGCGCGAGCTCGACGGCGCAAGGCGGCGCTATGCGGCGATTCTGCGGGAGATCCTCCAGGATCGCTTCGCCCGCGCTCCCTTTGACGCTGTGGTGATGCCGTCAGACACCTTCTTCTATGTACGAGCCGCGCCCGCGGCAGCCCACGCGCTCGGCGTGCCCTTGCTCGTGGCCCAGAAGGAGACGACGATCTCCCAGCACGCGATGCGCGAGCACGCCGAGGAGATACGTCGGTTCGCACCGCCGCTGGCCGATCGCATGATGGTCTGCAGCGAGCGACATAAGCGCTTCTGGGTGCGCGCCGGCGGCGAAGAGAATCGGATCGTGGTCACCGGCCAGCCGCGGTTTGACTTCTACGACGACCCGGCGACGTGGCCGACCCACGTTCCGTTCGGCAATGCTGGAAACACCGTGCTGTTTCTCTCTTACGCCGTCGACGCGTACTTTCCCGGCGCGGGAGATGGGGCAGGCGCATGGAACGCGTTGCGTCGAGAGACCGAGCTGAGGTTGTGCGAGCTCGCTCGACGCGGCTGGCGGGTGCTCGTCAAGCCTCACCCTCAGCAGCCGCTGGCGTCGTTGCGCGAATGGCGTCGAAACGCGGGGGAGCTGTGGGAAAGGCAGGTGTTCCTCGTGGACGCACAGGCAGACGTGCGGCGTCTGATCGTGGCGGCCGATGTCACGGTCGGCTTTCAGAGCACAGCGCTGTTCGAGGCGATGCTCGCCGGTCGTCCCGTCCTGTACACGGGTTGGGACGCAACCGCCACGGCCCTCGGCGACGAGCTGATTCCTTTCCAGCGCTGGGATCGCGACATCACTGTCGTGCGTCACGCAGACGAGCTACCGGACGCCGTCATCGCGGCGCGAGGCAGCGAATGCACAACCGAGGCGCTGCGCCGCAGACGCGAGCTCGCGGAAGACTATCTCGGCCCGCTGGACGGCCTGGCCGCGGCGCGCACCGTCACGGCGTTGCGCGAGGAGGCCGAGCTGTGGGCAGCGCAGCGCGGCTCGCCCGAACGAGAGCTGCGCGAGCGGCTTGTCCGTCGCAGGGCTCCACGGGGTATCGCCCGACGCGGTCGCGCATGGTCGCGGACGACGAGGCGCCGCGTGGGCGCGATGCTCGGTCGCTGACCTGCCGGGTGGCCGCGCGCCGGCTCCCCGACCATGGCGCAAGCCGCCTCACTCGCCAGGTACGCGTGACAGGGGTGAGCGTTCGGGTTCGCCAACGACCTCGGGCTCGGACTCGGCCTCGTCAGTCAGCTGCTCCTGGCGTCGCAGCCGCTGCTCTAGCAATGCTTGACGCTGGGCAAGGGTTTCGCTGTGGTCGCTGAGACGCGAGACCACGGAGGAGAAGTGCAGCAGCAGCAGCACGATGCAGCCGATCGCGATGAAGAAAAGGGCGTTCGGCGGGTAGATGACGCCGATCGCGTGGCTGATCTTCGCCAACCCTCCGCTCCACACGGCGAGCGCGAGCAGCACCCCCGCCGAGAACACCCACAGCAGTGCATAGCGCTCCATCAGCCGGCGACGGCGCACCATCTCGAGCACCGTCAGCAAGATCACTACAGCGCCTACGATCGTCACCAGCTGGATACGTGCCTGCATCGTCGCGCTAGGCCACCTGCTCGACGCCCACCGATGCTCGCTCGTCGAGATCGACCGCAATGCGCCGGCGCCCGAGACCGACGAACAGCGCGAGCAGCACCTTGACCATGTAATAGGCAGACTTGCCCGTACTGATTGAGGAAATGCCGCCGCCGCGAGCGTACATCTGCACGGGCACCTCGCACATGCGCAAGCGGTGATGGTGAAGAATCAATACCGCCTCCACCTCGGGATAGTCGTGCGGGTAGTCGCGCGCGAAGAGCTCGATGGCACGGCGGTTGTACAGGCGAAACCCTGACGTCGGATCGCTGACGCGCATGCCGACGATGCGTGAGAGCAGGAAAGCGAAGATGTGGATCCCGGTGCGGCGGCTGATCGGCGCCGGGTACTCGTAGTCGTTGGTCAAGAAACGGGAGCCGCACACCATGTCGGCGGTCTGTGCTTCCATGGTTTCGATCAGTCGCGCCAGCTCCACGGAGTCGTGTTGCCCGTCTGCATCCACCTGCGCGAGGAAGTCGTATCCGTGTTCGCGCGCGTAGACGAAGCCGGTCTGCACCGCTCCGCCGATTCCCAGGTTGAACGGAAGCTCGAGGACCTGCGCACCGGCGCGGGCGGCGAGCGCACTCGTGCCGTCGGTCGAGCCGTCGTCGATCACCAGCGTGTCGAACATCGGCGCGTGCTCCCGTAGCGCCTCGATTACCGCCACGATCGTTGCCGACTCGTTGTAGGCGGGCACGACAGCGAGGTAGGAGGGTCTCGTGGTCATGCTGCGGGCGCCTGGATGCTCGTGCGATACGGCGGTGGACCATCGACCGCGAGCGCGGGAACGGCCGCAGCGCATACTTCGTGACGATCATGCGCACCGGGATCACAGCGATCGTCGTATCCTTCTCCCACCCGATCGCCGCCACAGCTACGCTGCGGAGCCTGCTCGATCAGTCGCTCGCGCCACTGGAGATACTGGTGCTCGACAACGACCCTCGTGGGGAGACAGCACGCGCGCTGGCCGCTGCCCGGGTCGCGCCGAGCGTGCGCACCCTGCATCCCGGAACGAACCTCGGTTACACCCGTGCTGCCAATCTTGCGGCCCGGGAGGCGCGCGGGGAATGGCTGTTCTTCTTCAATCCGGACGCAGTTGCGGCAAGCGACTGCCTCGAGCGGTTGCTGGAAGCGGTGGACGGCCCGGACGTTGCGCTCGTGGGAGCCCAGATCCTGCTCCCCGACGGACGGGTCAACGCGGGTGAGAATCCGGTGAACATCGCCGGCGTCTCCTGGTCGGGCGGATACGGTCGCCCCCGAGAGCACGGTCCGGCCCGCGACACAGCGGCGGTGTCGGGCGCGGCGCTGCTCGTGCGCCGTGACGCGTTCATCGAGATCGGCGGGCTGTGCCCGTTCTTCTTCATGTACGTGGACGACACCGATCTCGCCTGGCGCATACGCCTGAGCGGCAGGCGGGTGCGCTACTGCCCGGCGGCGGTTGTGGTGCACGACTACGAGTTCGAGAAGGGTGCTCACAAGTGGTTCTATCTTGAGCGAAATCGGACGTGGGCGATGATGAGCAACCTGCAGCTGCGCACGATCGCACTGCTTGCACCCGTGCTTGTGATCACCGAGGTGGTCATCCTCACACGCGCGATTTCCGAGGGCTGGCTTACGCAAAAGGCACGAGCGTGGGCGTCGCTGATCGGAAAACTCCCAGAGCTGATCCGCTGGCGCCGGTCTGTTCAGGCCGCTCGCCGCGTCTCCGACTACCACGTACTTGGTCTGTTCTCGGCGGCCATCGAGACGGACCTGATCGACACGCGCCTGCCCCGCTGGGTCGATCCGTGCATGGAGTGCTACCGGCGCGCGGTGCTCCGCGCGCTGAGGGGTCGTGCGCTGTAGCCGTGGCTCAGCCGTAGTAGCGGGCAAGGACCTGCAGCTGGCTGAAGACGTCATGAGCTACGAACAGAATTACGATCGACACGCCGACCGTCGGTCCCCAGCGACGGCCCGCGCCGCGCGCCGCCAGGGCGAGGACGGCTCCGAGCAACGGCAGCAGCGGCAGCAGGTACCGGGCCTGAGCGAATTCGGCGTCGGTCGTGGGAAAGGCGTGGTAGGAGGCAGCACCGATGAGCCCCATCAGGCCAATGCCCATGATCGCGTAGGTGGCAAGCTCGAACACGCGGCTTCGCAGCACGGAACGTCCCTGGTACAACGAACGGCAACACAGTAGTGCGATCACCGCTGCTGGGATCAGCGCGAGGTTGTCCACCCAGCCAGGGAACGGGGTGTCGAGCCAACCGTACAACCCCACGTACCCATTGAACCACAGCTGCCGGGCTGGAAACAGGCCGGGGAAGTCGTTGACGGTGCCGGGCAGCCGCGGCAGATAGAGCTGCCAGATGTAGTCGAGCTCAGCCGGCAACGACGTGTGCAGATGGCCGACCTCGGACACCAGTCCCAGCAGCGGCTGGTTGGACGCTGCGTTGATCGCCGCGTACAGTATGACCGGGCTGAGGGCGATGCCGACGGCGAGCGCGAGTAGGTGGTACGCCGAGCGTCCGTGGACATGTCCGGCGCGTATCGCGAGGACGATCAGGGCCAACATGATGCCGGGAATCAGGCCGATGAAGTTCAGCTTCGTAAGCAGGCCGAGCGCGGTGACCGTGCCGATCGCGGCAGCGTGGGAGGCGTTGAGCCCGCGCCGAAAGGCGCGCGCAAGACAGTAGAACAGCGTCGCCGAGATCGCGAACAGCATCGCATCAGGGTTGACCGCACCCGAAACGAATCCAAGCAGCGGCGCGACGGCGACCGCGAGCCCGCCAACGGTCCACGCCCACGGCGCTCCGGGAAGCGTCTCGCGGAGGAAGAGGAAGGTGAACAACGCGGTGACGCCGGCGAGTAGCGCCGAAACCAGCCTCATCAGCTGCAGGCGGTCCAGCACGTTGACGGCACGCGCGAGGCTATAGGGGATCGCCTCCAGTGCGTAGTACAGGGGCGGCTGCGACGCTGCGACACCCGCCGCGGGGCTTCCCACTTCGGGAACCGTCGAAGCCAGTGCGCTTTCGAGCTGTGCCTGTTCGGGCTGAGTGGCAATCGTATGGTTCTGGGGCTGCTGGCGAACCTGTTCGTAGTGGACTGCACTCAAAGCGGTCGTCTCTTCCTGGGTAAACTGCTCGGAACTCGACGAGGGCAGGCTGCCGGTTTCCGCTAGCTGCTTTACATATGCAAAATGATCCGGCTCGTCGGGGGCCTGGAATGCAGGCGTGACAAACGACCAACAGACGGCGTTGAGAACCGCGATCAGCGCACATATCCGGGCGACGCGTGGAATCCGCCCGAGCCCCCTGCCGGCCCGCAGCAGGGACAGCGAGGCCGCGTAGAGCGGTCGCCGCGCGGTCGCCGTGCCGCGTTCGGTGCGCTTGCGGTTCGCCGAACGCGCGCGCCTGTCGAACGAGCGCGCGCCAGCTCGCCGTTTCCGCTCGGCTGAACTGCTCGATCGCTGTTCGGGCAGCGTCTCGTCCCGTGTGTTCGCGGGCATCTGTGTGTCGGTTGGTCGGCTCACGACAGCTCTCTGAAGGCGGCGCTCGAGGCGAGCACGACGACCGACGCAAGCAGCACGAGCGCGAGGAGCGCGACCCAGGCCCCGGACTCGGCGCGGCCGAATCCCATGCGGCGCACGATCGAGGGGATCAGCGCCGCCCACGAGTGGCTGCCCGCGCGGAGGTATTCGATCCACATGCGTCCGGCAAGCGTCCTGTGGTCATCGTGCGCCGCGAGCGCGGCCGGCGTCGCGTTTCCCTGCACGATGACCGCTTCGTCGTGCAGCCGAAACGATGCGCACACCGTCACACCGGCGACAGACCTCGAAAGCGGCCTCACCGGGACCGTCACCGATCCGCCGGACCAGCCCGAACGATGCTCTCCGCGGGCGATTGTACGCCCGTCCGCTGTGGCGAGCAGGCGGACACGCGGCCCGGCGGCTGCGTCCAGCCAGACACGGATCGCCGAGGTGCCCTGAGGAAGAAGTTCGTGCGGCTGGCAGTAGCGGTCGCTTCCTGTGGCGCCGGCGATCTGCTGTTCGTCGATGCCAGCCGGCTTATTGGTGCGGGCCACGCTCATCGGCGACTCGAGCAGCGTCAGCACGATCGCGAGGGACAGAAGTGTGAGTGCCGCTGCCAGGGCGACCCTCACGCTGCGCATCGGTCTCGTCGCAGGAAGCTTGAATGTGGTGACATGTAGAGGCGGTTGCCCTTTGGCCGCAATCGGCGCGCCGCACGGCGTCGGACAGCGGAATCGCTAGTGCTAACGCACGCTCACGCGGCTGTCAACGACAGCGAGTCGAGCGCCTGAGCCACACCGTAGAGATGGTCCATGGCGTCTCCGACTGGACGATCGCTTGCGTGCTTGTCCGGGCGCATCGCAACTGTCACCTACGGGCAGTAGCTCCAGGGTTCGCGTCCTTGGTCGCCGCCGAGACGCACCCACAGGCCTGCGCCGTCGTTCAGGACGATGCACGGGATGGGCGAGCCTGGTTCAGACGCTCCGAGATGAATAAATGCGTAGGATCGACCGACTTTCACAGGATCGACTGGATTGGGCGGAACGGCCAGCCCGGCAATCCGCGCGAGGACCGTGATGCCCTGAAAGGAGAATTCGAGCTGGTTGCTCTGTTCGGGGTACCATCTGACCTCGCGAACGCCGCCACTCCGTAGCGCTCGAAACAGCCCGAGTAGGTCACCGTCGCGAGTCGGCGGGCCGATCCAGGCGCCGTAGTTCGAGTAGAGCGTGAGTCTCCCGGGCTGCTGTTCATAGGCCGCGTTGCTCGCTGCCGTCGCCAGCGGCTGTCCGACGCCGACGCCGACCCCGAGCACGTTGGCGAGGGCGACGAATACGAGGACCGAGGCGAACATGATTCGCCCGGGACGCGCGAGCAGCGATACCCAGCCAGCCCCGAACACCGCGAAGTAGACAACCATCGGGATGCTGTAGCGGAGGTCGTGAGGGTAGCTTGCGGTGAGGGCAGCCCACGAGATGAACATTCCGAACGCGAGCTCGGGCGCAAAGCGAGCGACCCGGCGCCGCCGGACGAGCCCCACGATCGTCCATATCAAACCGACGACCGAGAAGGCGAACAGAGGGAAGAAGAGCTGCCAGTTGACGATGCTCCAGAAATACCACTCGAGGTTGAAGCTCGACAGACGAGGCGGCGCTACCAGCGCGGAGAAATCATGGCTCGATCTTCCGAGGGTCTGGCTCGCAAGGGTATGAATCCTGGAGATCTCGTAGAGGTACCAGGGAAGGGCGACGGCGAGTGCGACCACAGTGAACACGCCGATTCCACGCAGTGCGCGACGCCCGCCGCGCACCGCCGTCACCAGCGCCAAACCCGCGACGAAGAATATGAACGTCTCCTTGCTGAGCATCCCCAAGCCGACGGTGACGCCAGCCAGCGCAGAAACCCCGATACGCGAGAACCGTTCGGTAGCGAGTATCGCCCACACCGCGATGGCGACCATCGCCGCCTCTGGTGCATCTAGCATGAACTCGTGAAACTCTTCGATGATCAGCGGCGAGCCGAGCGCGAAGACCACGGCGAGGACGCCGGCCAGCCGATTGAACGTCAAGCATCCGACCTTGTAGCAGCCGAGGGCCAGCAGCGGTACGAAAACGAGGTTCAGGGCTACGATCGGAGGTGCCACGCCAACGCCGCCGACGGAGATTCCCAGTGCACCGACGAGGTACGTGAGCGGCGGGTAGGGGGCGGATCCGGTGAGCGCGCGAAGGAGATCGCCTGCGCTCAACGCGGCGTGAGCGTTGATGGCGGATTCGAGATGTTGCCCGGCGTCGTACACTGGGATGCTGCGGTCCTGACTGAGCCACCAGCACGTGAGCGTGACGAATGACACTCCGAGCACGATTGCTGCCCACGCCGCGGCCGACCAGCGCGGCCGCGGGATCGCTGCTGCGGGCCGCACAGGACGAGCCAGGCGAAAACGCTCGGCGTCCGTGGCCATCGTCTCAGGGTAATCCCAGATCTCTCCTATTTCGAGTTATCAGACTCTTTGTCTCCAACCCGCATACAGGCGGTGAAGTATCAGGTCATCCGCCTTTGCGCATCGCCGTCATCACGGCACCCGGGCGTCGCAGTCGCATCCCCGGATAGTCGGAGTGCAGCACGTCGAAGATCGGCACATCGGGGATCGCCTCTGCCAGCAGCCCGCGCAGCTGCGCGGAGTCGAAGCGATGCGACTGCGGCGCCACGGGGTTGACCGTGATCGCCTCCAGCGCGATGCGGTCGAGCGTCCGCAGCGCTACGCCCCGGCGCTGGTACCACTCTGGCCCCCGTTTCCACAGGAACACCTTCGTGGGGTCGGCGACGATCACGATGAGCTCGCGCCGGCGCTCGCGCACCGGACGCAGCAGGCCGCGCAGGAAGCGTTCGGGCAGCGCTCCGGCGACGAGCAGCCAGCGCGCAGCCGGGTTCTCGTCCAGTAACTGCGCGATCTGATCGGAGTCGGCGCTCAGCAGGAAGCGCGGCGGCAGTGGGGCCGGCTCGAGGTCCTCTCCCACGATCACGCTCTCGCCCCCAGCGGCCAGCTCTCGCAGGCGCGGGGCCGTCTCGGCGTCGTCATCGACGCTCGCCAGCCGCACGAGCGCGACGGCGTCGCGCGTCTGTAAGACGACTTCGTCGATGTCGTTATCGAGAACCGCGCCGGTGGCGATGACGAGGCCGTCGGCGACGTTCGGCGAGGATGCGGCGCGGCGGTCGATTGCACCATCGATCAAGACCTGCTCGGCGCCGTGCGCGAGCATCGCGTCACTGACCGCACGCACATCCGCGGCGGCGTTCGGGCCCGCGACCTCGATCGCGCCGACTCCCTCGAGGCGTGCGAGCAGCACCCGACCAAGGGGCGTGCGCACCCCTGTGTCCTCCAGCAGCTCATGCGGAATGTCGCTCGCGCGCAGCAGCCCGTCTGTCGTCGCGACGAGGCTCCCCGCGGGCAGCAGTACGCGCGGCTTCTCGATGCGCGAGTCGATCACGTCGCGCTCCTCGCCGTCGCGACCGACCGAGGTGACGCCCACGCGCCGTCCCTTCGCCTCGAGCTCGCGCAGCAGCGCCGCGAGCGCCTCGGTCTTGCCGGTGTTCTTCGCCAGCCCCACGAGCGCCAGGCGCCTGGTCGATGCGGTCAGCTCGCTGAGCGTCTGCGTCACGCCGGCGTGGACCGGGGCGACACCGCCGCGTCGACTTTGGACCCGGCGTCCGCGGCGCGCGCGGCGAGCTCGCGCACGATGAACGTCGCCAGGTGGTGCGGTTCGGTGCCCTTGGAGAAGCCGGCGTCGTAGCCGAGCTCCTTGGCGAGCTCGTTGGAGACGCGCGGGCCGCCGCAGGCGATGATCATCTGACCGCGCCTGCCCTCGGCCTCGACGATCTCGACGAGCTCGGTGAGGTTGTGGACGTGCAGGTTCTGCTGGGTGACCGTCTGGGAGACGAGGATCGCGTCGGCGCCGACGTCGATCGCGCGCGCCACCAGCACGCTGTTGGGGACCTGGCTGCCGAGGTTGTGCGTCTCGAAGCAGCGGTAGCCCTCCAGTCCATGGTGCCCGTGATAGCCCTTGAGGTTGAGCATCGCGTCGATGCCGACGCTGTGGGTATCAGACCCCGTGCTTGCGCCGACGACCACGATCGGCCGCCCGATGTGGGTCTGGGCGAAGTGCTCGACCTCGTCCTCGCTCATGTACTCGATGTCGAAGCCATCGCCCTGCAGCGCGGCGAAGTCGACGCTGTGCAGGGAGCGTCCGTACATGACGAAGTACGTGTAGCCCTCGGTCAGCTCCTCGTAGTGCACGACCTCGGGCTCGGCGAAGCCGATCTTGGCGACGAGCTTCAAAGCGGCCGCGCGAGCGGCGAGCGAGTAGGGAACGGGAAGCGTGAAGCTCATCTGCACGAGCCCGTCGCCGAGGTGATCGGCGTAAGGCCTCACGGCCGACAGGTCGACCTTCTCACGCATAGCTCGCCTCGCCACGCGCGGTGGGGCGCTCCGCGCGCATCAGCTCGACGACTGGGTTGAAGTAGCCCTGGTCGGTCTCGACGATGCCCTCGATGCCGCGTCCCTCGTCGAGCTTGCGGCTGACGTCGCCGAAGCTGGCGTCCTCGATCGCCTTGAACAGTCCGTCCTCGGCGATCTGCTCGAGCAGCGCGGTGGGCGCCGGCGAGCACGTCCTGCGCGCGCGTCTGGACGATGCCGCCGTGCTTGAACTCGATCTCCTCGCCGAGATCGGCGGCGGCGTTGAACACATAGTCGACGTTCTGCAGGCCGAGCACGCGGTCGTGGATGTGCGGCGTGAAGATGCCCTCGGTGGGCACGCCGATCGTCTGGATGCCCTGGCCGGTGGCGACGGTGACGAGGTTGAAGAGCGCGTCGGCGGCGTGCGTGCGGAACAGGTTGCCGTCCATGTGGCGCGTCGGCGGCATGTACTTGACGGGGCAGTCGGGGAACAGCTCGCGCGTGAGCTGCGCCTGCGCCCACTCGTACAGCAGACCGTTGCGGACGGGCACGTCGATCTCGAACGCGTCGCCGAGCGCGATCTGTGCGTCGGGCACGCCTGAGGCGAGTGCGAGCTGGTGGTTGATGAACTGCGACGCGGTCACCGACGGCGCGGCCTCGACCGCGTCGGCCGTGCGCAGGTAGTTGTCCTCGCCGGTGTTGATGACGACGCCGAACCAGCCGTTGATCATGCGCGAGACGCGCTGGTCGATCAGGCCGCGCACGATGTTGATGTCGCGATAGAGAATCCCGTAGAGGGCGTCGTTGACCATGTTGTCAAAGCCCTCCCACGCGCCCATCGCGGCGATCTCCGACATGCACAGGCCGGAGCAGAAGCTCGACAGGCGGATGTAGCGGCCGTGAAGCTCTGACCACTCGTCCATCGCCTCGCGCATGATGCGGAAGTTGGCCTGCGTGGCGAACGTGCCGCCGTAACCCTCGGTGGTGGGGCCGTAGGGGACGTAGTCGAGCAGGCTCTGCGCGGTCGATCGGATGACGGCGACGATGTCGCCGCCGGCCTGCGCGACGGCCTTGGCGTGCACGACGTCCTCGTACACGTCGCCGGTGGCGGTGAGCACGTAGCGCAGCGGCGTGGCGGCTTCGCCGAGGCGCTCGCGCATCGTCCGGCGCTCGTCGAAGCGCGCGCGGATCTCGCGCAGCCGCGCCGCGGTCTCATCGGTGACGCGCTCGCGGATCGCGCCGTCCTCGGCGAGCTCCAGCGTCGTCAGGTCGAGCTCACCGGCGTCGACCGCCTCGGCGATCTGCTGTGGCGTGCGACCGGTCTGCAGGATCGCGTTGCCCAGCCAGTAGCCGACGCCGCGGCCGAGGCCGCCGCGCTCGTGCACGTGCTCGACGAGCACGTTCGGCAGCGGCGCGTCGAGGTCGTTGGCGCCGTCCACGCCGAGCAGGCGCGTGACGCTGCGCTCGACCGAAACGGTGGTGCGCCCGGAGATCTGCGCGCCGACGCCGTCGGCGATCTTCTTGGCGGCGACGCGGCACGCCTCCACGATCCCGGGGTCGAGATCGAGCTTGCTGCGTGCCTCGTTGGCAGACGGCCCGCTCATCGGATGTCTCTGACGATCGGGAACGGGATCACCTCGCGCAGCGTGTCGCGTTCGGTCAGGATCATCACCAGCCGATCGACGCCCATGCCGCCGCCGGCGGTGGGCGAGTAGCCGTACTCGAGCGCGCGCGTGTACTCCTCGTCGTTGGGGTGGGGCACGTCGCCGTCGTCGACGGCGCGGCGCTTGCGCTGATCGACGAAGCGCTGCCACTCATCGACCGGGTCGTTGAGCTCGGTGTCGCCGGAGACGAGCTCGATGCCGCCGATGACCGCGTCGAAGTGCTCGCCGAGCTCCGGATGCACGGAGTGGCGCTTGGTGATCGGGAACGGCTCGAGCGGGAAGTCGAACACGTGCGTGGGCTGGTTGATCGTGCTCTCGATTTTCTCGGAGTAGATGTCGGCGACGACCTCCGCCCAGGTCGCGTTGGGGTCGATCGGCTCGTCGAGCAGCTCGGCGAGCTCGTCGCGCGATGACGCCATGAAGTCGACGCCGAAGCGCTCGAGGATCAGCTCGCGCATCGTGACGCGCCGCCACGGCCTGGCGAGGTCGATGTCCTCGCCGTTTCGCTTGATCGTCGTTCGCCCGAGCGCGCGCTGGGCGACGTCGCGGAACATGTCTTCGGTCGCGGTCGCCACATCGTTGTAATCGGCATAGGCCATCATGAACTCGATGATCGTGAACTCCGGGCTGTGCTTGGGGGAGATGCCCTCGTTGCGGAACACCTTGCCCATGTCGTACACGTTCTCCATGCCGCCGACGATGCAGCGGTTGAGGAACAGCTCGACGGAGATGCGCAGGTACAGGTCGATGTCGAGCGCGTTGTGGTGGGTGGTGAACGGCCGTGAGCCGGCGCCGCCGGCGAGCGACTGCAGCGCCGGGGTTTCGACCTCGATGAAGTTGCGTTCGTTGAGCCACTTGCGGATCTCGAAGACGATCTTGTGGCGTTTGATGAAGAGCTCGCGCGTGTCGTCGTTGGCGAGCAGGTCGAGCTCGCGGTAGCGGTAGCGGGTGCCGGTGTCGCCGAGCCCGTGGTGCTTGTCGGGCGGCGGACGCAGCGCCTTGGTCAGCAGCGTGGCCTCCTGCACGGCGAGCGCGAGCTGCCCGCGCTGGGTGACGTACACGACGCCGTCGATCGCGACGATGTCGCCGATGTCGAGGCCGAGGATGCGATCGTAGGTCTCCTGCCCGAGCGCGTCGACGCGCACGACCGCCTGGATCGACCCGGACAGGTCACGGATGTCGAGGAACGCGGTCTTGCCGTGCCCCCTTCGCGAGATCAGTCGCCCGGCGATCTGATAGCGCAGCTCGGGGTGCTCGCCGTGCTCGAGCGCGCCGGCGTCGTGCGCGGCGAGCACGTCGGCGATGCGCGTGCGCGTGTTCCACAGGCTGACGGGCGGATACGGCTCGATGCCTTCGCTGCGCAGCCGCTCCATCTTCGCGCGGCGCGCGTCGAATTCGACGGCGCCGTCGGCGTCGTCGAGCGTGTCGTCGTCCTGCTGCTCTTGGTCCTGTACCGCCATTGGAAAGACGATCCTCTCAGGTGGCACGCGCTTGTCAAGCGCGTGGTTTACGGCCGGCACGCACGGACGCGCCGGACCCAGGGCGAGTGGCCCGGGACGCGGGAGCGGACATGACGCTGGTCGCGGCGGCCTGTAGCTAGGCCATCGGCAGCGACATGCCCACGGGTTTAGCGCTCTCCGTGGGCGTGGCGTTGCCGTTGCTGCCATTGCCATCGCCATTGCCGTTGCCGGCTGCGCCACCGGCGGGCGCGACCTCGACGAGCTGCAGCACGGGCAGCTCGACCGGCGCGGCGGGTGCCATGGCGACGAGGCCGCGGGCGATGTGGCGGATCGCCTGCGATGCAGGGTCGTCGGGGTCCTCGATGACGAGCGGCAGCCCGCTGTCAGCCTGCTCGCGCAGCGGCATCGTCAGGGGGACCTTGCCGAGCAGCGGCACGTCGAGCTCGTCGGCGAGCTCCTGACCGCCGCCCTCGCCGAAGATCGTGAAGCGCTCGCCCGAGGGCGTGGTGAAGCTGGACATGTTCTCGATCACGCCGCCGATCTGCAGATCGACCTTGTGCGCCATGTGCGCCGAGCGCCTGGCGACCTTCTGCGCGGTCGCCTGCGGCGTCGTGACGATCATGAACTGCGCCTGTGGCAGCAGCTGTGCGAGCGTCATCGAGACGTCGCCGGTGCCCGGCGGCAGATCGACGAGCAGGTAGTCAAGCGCGCCCCATTCGACGTCCTGCAGGAACTGGGTGAGCGCCTTGTGCAGCATCGGCCCGCGCCACACGACCGCGGCGTCCTCCTCGACGAAGAAGCCGATCGACATGACCTTCACGCCGTGGGACTCGAGCGGGATGATCTTGCGCTGGGCGGACACGGGCGGGCGCGTGGCGCCGAGCCCGTACATGCGCGGGATCGAGTAGCCCCAGACGTCGGCGTCGAGCACACCGACGCGCCTGCCTTCGGCGGTGAGCGCCGCGGCGAGGTTGGCGGTCAGCGTCGACTTGCCGACGCCGCCCTTGCCGGAGCCGATGCACAGGACGTTTGCGACCTGCGCGAGCGCGCCGGCGGGCAGGCTGCCGCGCCCGAGCTTCTGCTGCAGGGCGGCCTTCTGCTGATCGGAGAGCACGTCGAAGTAGACGTTCACGTGCGTCACGCCGTCGAGCGCGCCGACCGCCTCGGCGACGGACGTCTGGAAGTGGCCCTTGATGGGGCAGCCGGGCGTGGTCAGCGAGACCGTGACGTCGACGACGCCGTTGGCGCTGACGTCGATCGAGCGCACCATGTCGAGCTCGACGATCGAGCGGTGCAGCTCGGGGTCGATCGACGACCTCGAGGGCCTTCGTGATCTGCTCGCTGGTGGGCACGGGGGTCATTGTGACAAACCGCGGCGGGCACTCCTGCCGCACTCGCTCATGGCGCTGAAAGACGCAGTCAAGTGTAAAAAGACCCGCGGGCGGTGGGGGCCGCCCGCGGGTCGAGGGAGGAGAGGGTGCTACTACTGCCGGCGGGATATGAGGCCGGCAGACTTTCCCGCTGTTCGCGGCCCCTCTCAAGGCCGGGCGGGGGAAGGCTGTTTCGGTCAGACCAGGCTGAGGATCCGCTCCTGGACCTTGTTCGCCAGCTCCGGTACGCGGTTGGCCAGGTCGTCGGCGCTCTTCGTCAACGAGTCTGCGCGACCCTCGACGTCCTTCAACGTGCTCTCGATTTTGCGGCGGCGCTGACGCAGTTCCCGCTCGACACGCACGCGCGCTTTGCGCACCTCGCGCTCGAGACGGTTGCGCGCCGTCAGGCCGCGGCGCTCGAAGCGGCGCAGCTGCGCCTGCGTCTTCGTGGGTGACGCGTAGATCGAGACCGTGTCGTTCACGCTCGAGACGATCCGGTCGCGAGCGATCAGGGCGGCGCCGACGGGGATCAGCACAGCACGCTCGGCGTAGTCGCCGAACACGTCCGCGGTCTCGCGCGTCGCGGTCTGCGCCTGTTTGACGGCTGTCTCAGCCTGGTGCGTCGCGCGGGTGCGGGCACCCTTGGCGTGCGCTGCTTTCGCCTGCGTCGTCGTACCGCGGGTGCTCGCACGCGGCGTACGCGTGGTCGTGCGTTTGGCCGACGTTGACCGCGACGAGGCGGCTTTGCGCGCTTTCGTCGTGGCTTTCGCGCTTTTCGGGGCGGTCGGTGCTGTTGGCATCTGGGGAGTGGCTCCTATCTCTTCCTCGCCGGCTGCGAGGAGCGGGGGCTTACGAACACCTGTTTGTACCCCCTCAACGAAAGATCGTTACACCGAAAGCGTAGCAGGCCGTCAAAACCCTGTAAACAAGCGCAACATCTGGCACTGACTTTGTAACAAGAGGAACATGCGTTCGGATAGAAACTGCTCTTGTCGGCAATCTTTGCCCTGGATACGGTCCGAGCGGCCGTCGCGTCCCCGACCGTAGGCGAGGCGAGGCGCGGGAGCTTGGCGATGAAATCACGAGCAAAGGAAGCCGAATGACTCACACGATCCGGAGTAGATCCAGGGCCGCCCGAGCGGTGCCGGAGCTAGTGCTCGCCGCTCTAGTGCTGGCCGCGTGCGGAGGCTCCTCAGGTGACCACACGGGCTCGCCTACACGTAGCCCCACGGTTTCATCGAGCGAGTCGCAAGCCTCGGCCAACAGCCCCAGCCCCTCGAAGACAAGCTCGACCGCGACAAACGCGACCGCGACTACAGGTGCGCCCGCCCCGAAATCCCCCACGGGTGCGGCTGCAGGCGTCAGTGGAAATGCCGCCGCAACCTCGCTCAAGTGCGCCCAGAAGGGCGGCGTCAAGACGTGTAGCTGCCCAGGGCCCGTGAGGGCGTTGAACGCCGCCGATCTCAAGTGTCGGAGCGAACTGCTCAAAGCCTCTCTAGGTCGTCGGCGGACCCAGCGAACGCCGTGATCGGCCGCGCCCAAATCTCAGGCGGCTGACGCCTGCTTGCCCGGCGGATCTGGCCCTGCGCCAATGCTCGCGCCCGCCACGCGCGCGATCCACAGCGACGGATCCTCGAGCTCCGGCGGGGTCGGCAGCGTCTCCGGCCCGCTCCACGCCAGCGCCAGCGCCTGCGGTCCGCCGGCCTCGACGACCGCGTCGCAGAAGCGTCGGCCGGTCTCGTACTGGCGCAGCTTCAGCTCCAGGCCCAGCAGACGCTCGAGCACCCGCCACGGCAGGCCGCGGCTCTCGCGGCGGCGGTTCATCGCCTTGCGCAGGCGCGGCAGCGTCGGCAGCACCTCCGCGCCGATCGCGTCCATCGTGTGCTCCGCGTGCCCCTCGATCAGCGACATCGCCGCCTGCATCCGTTCAACCAGCTGCCAGCGATCCTCGCCCAGCGTCAGGCGCATCACCTCGCCGCGACGCGCGCGCTCGACGATCTCGCGCAGCTGCGGCAGATCCGGCACCCAGCCGCTCACGTCGGGGAGCTTCGGCATGCCGCCCAGCCAGCCGTCGCGTCTGCCGTTGCCGGTGTCCGCCTGCTCGTCGCGGTCGTCCTCGCCCCCGTCGTCGTTCGCCGCCTTGCCGGCGATCGTCACCTGCAGGCCGTCGATCAGCTCTTTCAGCATCCCTCCCAGGTACTCCCGCAGCCACGGCGCGCCCGAGAACTGCACCGCGTGGGTGATCTCGTGGATGCTCACCCACAACACCAGCTCGTCGCGGTCGACGCTCAGCGTGCGGGCCGCCTGCGCCAGGTTCGGCGCCAGCAGCAGCAGGCGCGGCTTCACCGACGCGTCCAGCAGCGCCAGGTCGTACTGGCCCAGCACGCGCTGGGAGAGCACGCCCGTCAGCGCGCCCACCTGTGCGCCCAGCAGCAGCCCCGACGCCGAGCGCAGCGTGCCCGCCAGCGGCCCCGCGCCGTTGCCCACCGTGTCCGCCAGCGGCGCCAGCAGCGGGCGCATCGTCCGCAGGTTCGCCGCGATCCAGCCCGGGCGGTCGACCAGCTCCAGCGACGGCAGCTCGGTGCTCGAGCTGAGGCCGCTGTAGGTGGCCACCTTGCCCGCGAACTCGCGCACCAGCGGCTCCACCGACGCTGAGCGCACACCGCCGAACGGCGGCGAGCCGGCGATCAGCTCTCCGACCCGTTGCGCTGTGCCCCAATCGATTGTGTCCACAACATCAGCGTAGCCACGGCCGGCGCTCCTGCCCGCGTATCCTCTGGCTGTGTCTGGGTCCAGGATCGCGCCCGCGCCGCCCGACGGCTCGCCGGGCCCGCCCGGGGCAACGGCGGACGTGCAGCGGGGAGAAGCGATCCCGGGCGTTGGATTTCTGAAGCGCGCCGAGGTGCGCGACGTGCTCGCCTGGCTGCGGCTGCTCGTCGATCCCCAGGACGCCGCCGCGGTCGTGCGCGCGCTGTCGCGACCGCCCGTCGAGCTGCGCCAGGTCGAGCTCGCGCGCGTCATCCAGGTCGCCCGCAGGCGCACCCCCGGGGGCACCCTCCGTGCCGGAGGACAGGCAGGCAAGGTCGACCTCGTCGTCGGCCTCGCCGCCGCCACCGAGTCGCCGCAGGTGCCGCCCGAGGCGCGCGAACGCATCCAGCGCTTCGTCGAGCTGCACCGCAGCGCCGCCGCCGAGCTCGACACCGTCGCCCCCGACGTGCTCGTCGCGCGCCTGATCGAGCGACTCGGCGTGCGCGGGCGCGCGCTGCTCGCCCCAGACGACGCACTCGAACAACGCGCCAGCCTCGAGCTGCTGCGCCTGCTCGCCACGGACTTCGTGCGCAGCACGCCCCGCGCCGGCATCCGCGATCTCGCCCGCCACCTCGCCACCGTCGTGCCCGACGCGCACGCCGAGGGCCCCACCGAGGACACATCGCCAGCCGCCGACGGGGAGCCACCGCAAGCCGGCGACACCAGCGGCGACGGTGACCACGCGCACGCAGACCTAAACGATCGAGACCCCGACGGCGCGATCCACGCCACCTTCCAGCTGCTGCGCGACGAGGTCCTCGACGCCGTCGCGCGCATCGGTGGCCGCCTCGGCGAGCTGCGGCTCGACACCGACCTCGACATCTCCCACGGCGTCGTGCGCTACCTCGAGCTGCTCAAGCTCTCCGCGCTGCTGCAGCGCCCCGACGGGCAGAGCCTCGACGACGCGCTCGCCGACGTCAACGCGCGACTGCTCGCCGCCGCCACGCCGCTGCAGCGTGAGATCTTCCTCACCTCCACGCTCGACGACACGCTCACCGGGGGCGGCCGTTCAGTCGCGCCGCGCGAGCAGCACTCGCTCGGCCCGTTCCTGCCGCGCAAGGGCATCGGCCTGGCCCTCTCCGCCTCCGACATCCACACCTACCGCAGCTGCCCGCTGCGCTACAAGTTCGCGCGCGTCCTGCGCATCCCCACCGAGCAGACCGTGCACCAGCGCTTCGGCATCGTCGTTCACCAGGTGCTCGAGCGCTATCACGCCGATGGCGGGGACACGCTCGAGCAGATGCTCGCGCTGCTCGACGCCGGCTGGCGACGCGCCGGGTTCGGCGAGTCACAGCGCGACCGCGAGCTGTACGACAAGGCGCGCAATGCGCTCACCCGCTACCACGCGCGGCTGGCCGGCGACGGCGCCGCGCAGCCCGTCTGGTTCGAGCGGCAGTTCGACTTCCGGCTCGGGCCCCACCACCTGCGCGGGCGCGTCGATCGCGTCGATCGCGTCGCTGTTGCGCCCGACGATGCGGTCGCCGGTGGCGATCTGGATGGCGGCGACACCGGTCGTGGCGACTACGAGCTGATCGACTACAAGACCTCGCGGCCGAAGACCGCCGAGCAGCTACACGACGACATCCAGCTGTCGCTCTACGCGCTCGCCGCGCGCGAGGACTGGGGGCTCGAGTCCTCGCAGCAGGCCTACTACTACGTGCTCGACGACCTCAAGGTGCCAGTTGTGCGCGACGAGCGCGATGCCGAGTGGGTCACCGGCGTAGTGCTCGAGGTGGGGGAGGGGATTCTTGGGCAGGAGTTCGAGCCGACGCCTTCGCGGGCGGCCTGTTCCATTTGTGACTATCGGATCGTTTGTCCGGCGGCGGAGGGGTAGTCCCGGGGGCGGTGCCTCTCCCGGTTTGAATCCGGGCGCCCTAGAAGGCTTTGGCCCCCAATCGTTGAAGATTTAGACCCCGCCGCTCAGCATGCGAACATGTGTTCGTATAGCCAGCCATGCCCGCGACCCTCTCCCAACGCGATCTCCGAGCGCTCGCCGACGGCGAGCCAGCAGGCGTCCGTGCACTCAGCTCGGCAATGGAGGCGCACGGCTGGTCGACTGGGCTGCAGGAGCTCCGGACTCATCGACTCCACGGTGCTCTCTGGGAACTCTCGGCTGCCGCGGAACCAGCGGCTGTCATCGGCTTCACCGGTCCTCGCTCGAGGGAGCGGCTGACGAGCGTCGCCTACACACGACAAGCGCGTTACGCGGTCGCGTGGTCGCCTAGCCATGTAACGCTGTTCGACTGTCTCCGCTGGAACACGGCGCCAGGAGACGTCTCCGCGGCCGTCGCCGAGACAACCGATGCCGCGGCTATCGAGGAGCTGTTGGCGCTGCTCGGTCGCGACGAGGTCCTTGGCGAAGTGCCGTCGGATCGCGTCCTACGAACCCCGGAGCATCGCGCACTGCCGCAGCTGCTCGGCGACGCGCTCGCGCAACTCAGGCTGGACGTCGCAAACAGTGAGGCGTACGCCGGACGTGACCCAACTGGACAAGACACGGCTGTCTTGCGGCTATTTCATCAAATTCTCTACGTGCGAATCGCTGAGGATCGGAAGCGGCCACGGTCGCCCCTGGCGATGCGAGAGATCCTAGGGTCAGGTCAGCTCAACACTGACCTCGCGAGCCTATTGAATGACTACCGATCTTCCGCGAATTCAGAGCTTTTCCAGCCAGCGGGGGTTTCGATCGAAGATCTCCCAGCCGATTCCCTGCGCGCGGTCTTGCGTCAAACGGTCGAGCCCTGGACACGCTTGCGCCTCGACTTCTCAGTAGCGCGCCACGACTTGGCGGGCCGCTTGTATGAGAGTTATTTGTCGACCCTCCCCGCGGAAGACGCGAGCCAACGGCTCTTCCCGGTCGCAAGAGGAGTCGACCGGCGCGAGCAACACGCAACGTTCTACACCCCGCCAGCGCTGGCGCAACTTCTAACCGATCACGCGTTGCTCCGGTGGGTTGAGGATCGCGGTGCACGCCAGCCTTCCGAAATAAAAGTCGTCGACCCGGCCTGTGGCTCAGGCGCTTTCCTGGTTGCCGCCTACGCTTGTCTTCGTCAATACTTTGAGGCGCAGCGCGGCCGCGCACTCAGGCCTAGCGAGCGCGAAGAAATACTGCTCGAATGCATCTTTGGAGCGGATGTTGACGAGCGAGCACTCGGCCTTGCCCAGGTCCAGCTTCTCGAGATTGCGGATCTCCACGGCCGGTTGCCCAGCATGAAACAGAATCTCTTGTGCGGAGATTCGCTACCAGCACCACCTGGCGTAAGCGCGGCCGCGGGACACGTCCAATGGGACAACGTGATCCGCGAGCGAGGAGGATTCACAACAGTCCTTAGCAACCCACCGTTTGGATCTCAGGCAAAGCTTCCTCGGAGACTGAGCGTTGACGCCATATCTCAGCTTAAAGATCGCTATCCAGAGATAGGCGCATTTGGTCAAGACTACGCTTACTTTTTTTTGGCGCTCACGAACCGTCTCCTCACGCCTGACGGGAGTGCTGGACTTGTTATGCCCCGTGGCCTTGTCGCCCTAGGCCAAGGCGCTGCTGCACGAGCGTTTCTGTCGGACCTCGGTATCAGTTGGATAGCCGACCTACGAGCAGCTCGCGTGTTCCCCGGCGTCGGAGCGTCTGTGGTCGCCCTCGCGGTGGACAAGTGTGAGCCCGCTACCGCTCGCGTGGACTCCGTGCGCGACTCCCGCGGAGATCCACGGGCGATTCTCGACGATCTTGCCAACAAGTCTCCAGCCGGCGTCGCTAGCGCTTCGGTAACTGCGCTGAATCTCCGCCACCTGGTTAGCTCTGGCTGGACTCTCTTTCGCTTGCGATGGGCAGACAGCCTCAAGGGCGAGATTGGGCGCTCTTTTGAGCCCTTGGTAGACGGGGATGCGTCCTCGAGTCGGCGGGATGTGCGCACGGGAGTTAAGACGGCGCGGGTGGCTGACTTCATCATCGCCCCCGAGCGTTACCGGTTGGAACCCGACAACATGATTGCAGTTGGCACGAGGGTGATACCTGACCGCTTTCTGCCTCGAGTCGTCTACGCGTCTGATATCGAGCCGTTCAATTTGCAGGACTCGGGAAGGAGGTTGTTCCTCCCCTTCGAGATCGACGGCAGCCGTGCTACGGACCCTGAAGTCGAAGCCGCGCTGGCGGACCTGGGCGGCTTGCCAGCTCATTTTCAGCACGGCCATCTGCCCACGCTACTGAGCCCTAAAGTGTTGCTTAGGGCTTTTGCGCGAGAGGCAGCGGCTGTCGCGGACCCAGAGGGTCGATATGTCCCAGTCATGCGCGGCGTTCATGCAATCAGGTTCCCAGGCATCGCCGTGAGTCACCTGGGGGGACTTGCCGCGCTGCTGAATAGTGCCCTGTATCAATGGCTACTTCGAGGACTCGGCTCTCCGAGAGCGGATGAGACCATCGAGGTAACGGTTCAAGATGTCGGATCGCTGCCCTTTCCCGACCTGACACTTCCAGAGCTGCACCAGCTCGATGCGCACGCAAAGACTGTGACGACTGCCTTGGAAGAGGAGGATCCGATCAGACGAGCGCACGCGGTGCGCGATGCGCGAGCCGGTGCTGACGAGTTTGTGTTTGAACTCCTCGAGGTTTCCGCGCGCCTCGAAGACACCGTCCGTAACGAGCTGGTGCGCGTCGCGTAATGGCATCCCGGACGCTTCTCCCAGAGTCGCGCGTGTACGCAAAAGAGGCGATCAAAGCACTTAATCATCACGGGCTGGCCGGGGGCTTTCGTGACAAAGTCGCGAAGGGCGTGGATAGCGTTGAGCTCGTCGAGTTGCGGAACTCCTCACAGATTGCTGTTCGCCTTGCGCCCGCCCTCGCGGGCTCGTGGTGGCTCCACCTGTCGTGGACGATTCGGCGGGTCCCGCGGGGTGCCCCCGTCTTGTGGCGCAGCAGTTTTGGGTTGAACGTACGCGGCGTCCCCTTTGTTCCCGACCCGAGCGGAGCGTGTCTGGTGCGCTACGACGTCGATAATGAGCGAGCCGGGCCCGGCCTGGGACCGTTGGGTGCGCACCTCAACGTCCTCCAGCCAACCCCGCTCGACGACCACGTTCATTTCCCGATCCTCGCTCCGACTGAACGCTTGTGGAGCGTGCGCGAGATTCTCGATGTGTTCCTATCCGCGGAGTTTGTCAAAGATATACAGGCCCGTATCGGAGCTTGAGCACGGTGCTCGACAAACACGCAGCTGTCGGCGACGTAGCACTCGCAGCCGGACAGCTCAGGTCGAGCGTCGGCCCAGCAGCGATCGTCGAGCTTCGCACCTAAGCCACCTGAAACTCCCCGTCGCGATAGACAACGATCTCGCCGCCACCGCGCAGCTCGGCGGTTACAACCCGATCGGTGGTCGACACGATGTCCGTGTGCACGCTCGAGCTGTTGAACCCCAGCTCCTGCCACTGCTCCTTGCTCACAGACGCCGGATCGCCCGCGTAGGCGTCCTGGTAGGAGCGTCCCACCGCGATGTGCGTGTTCCCGTAGGTGCCGCCGACGTTCTCGTCGTAGAGCGTCTGCGCCATGAACCGCGTGATCCGCGAGAAGCGACGGTCGGTCAGCGAGAACTCGCCCACCCGGTCGGCGCCCTCGGTGGCGATCATCTCGCTCAGCACGCGCTCGTTCTCCTCGGCGCTCGCCTTCGTCACGCGCCCGTCCGAGAACTCGAGCCTGACGCCCCTGACGAGGTTTCCGTAGCGGTACAGGGGCTGGTTGCAGTAGATCCAGCCCTGCGTGCCGCGCCAGTCCGGGCTCGTGAAGAGCTCGAAGCTGGGGATGTTGCGCCCGCGTCCTCCCAGCCAGCGCCGCTTCTCGCCGAGGCTCACCCACAGGTCCGCGTCCTCTCCCTCCACGTGCACCCGCACGATGTCCAGCGAGTCGAGCCATTCGCGGGTCTGGTCCAGGCGCCGGCCGACCTCGCGCCAGCGCTCGAGCGGCTCCTCGCTGTCCAGGAAGCACGCGTGTACGATCTGCTCCCAGTACTCCTCGACGGTCATCCCCGCCTCTGCGGCCATGCCCGGCGTTCCGTACATCCCCAGCGTCCAGCTGAAGCGGCCCGCGTTCTCCTTCTCGCCGCGCCAGTCGAGCAGCTTTCGCATCGCCTCGCCGTGACGCATGATCCGAGTCGGATCGACGGCGTCGAGCGAGCGCGGATCGCTCGGCGCGATCACCGACACCTGGTGATCCATCTGGTCGACCAGGCCGCGCATGTACGCGCTCGGGAAGTGGTCGAGTTGCGCATCGCTCGCGATCTCGTAGAAATCGCGGCCCAGGTTCACCTCGTGGTCGTCGTCCGGCACGTAGCCGCCGATCACGTTCGCGCCCGCGCGCCACACCGCGCGGCTCAGCGCCGCGTACAGCGGCTTCGCGCTCTCCGGTGCGACCACGCGCACGGTCTCGCCCGGCTGCACGCCGCTGCCGCCGCCGAGGGCGAAGTCGACGAGGACCGACGCGTAGCGGTCGAGGATCTCCTGGGGAGGGGTGTATGGCATCGGCAGCACTCTAGTGACGCAGCGAGCTTGACTCCGGTTGTCGTATCACTCTGCTACCTTATGTAGCGGTCTTCTACCAAGGAGTTTTCATGGCTGCCACCACCGACCGGCCAACGCGAGTTCCATCCGACCTGTTCGACAGCGCAGTCGTCGAAGGCGCCAGGGAGAACCGTTCTGCCAAGCAGCAGCTCGAGCACTGGGCGCGCGTCGGGAAGTCGGTCTGCGCGCGACAGACAGCTTCCAGGCACCGGGTGGAAGCCGCCTTGGCGGGGGTTCTCCCGGTCGAGCATCTCTCCGACGAGGAGGGAATCGTGTTCGATTCTGAGGTGCAGTCCCGGCTGGAAGCGCGTCTGCGAACGGCAAACCTCGGCGCGGTCCTTGCCGCGCGCGGGGTCACGACCGTGGCGCTGAACGAGCAAGGCGAACTGACCGAGTATCGGCCTGACGGAACGAGCGCGTCCGTTTGAAGCAGCTGCATGTGGTCATTGGACCGAATGGCTCGGGCAAGACCACGTTCGTCACAGAGTTTCTCGCGCCGGAGCTGCCGGGCTATGCGTATGTCAACGCGGACGAAATCGCCAAGGCCAGGTGGCCCGCCGACTCCGATGCGCACGCGTACGAGGCCGCTCAGGTAGCTGCCGAGACTCGCGCGCACCTCATCGCCAGCGGCCGGTCGTTCATCGCCGAGACCGTCTTCTCCCATGCGTCGAAGCTCGATGAGATTCGTTCTGCGCGAGCGGCGGGCTACCAGGTTGTGCTCCATGTGATGCTCGTGCCGGAGGAGCTGGCGGTCAGGCGCGTTGCGTACCGGGTGCAGGCGGGCGGGCACCACGTACCGGAGCACAAGATTCGTGAGCGCTACCGCCGGTTGTGGGGACTCGTCGCGCAAGCTGTCTCGCTGGCGGACAGGGCCGTGATGTATGACAACTCGCGGCCCGCCGGGCCAGTCAAGATCGCGGAGCTCTTCGGGGGACTGCCAATCGGGGCTGCCACCTGGCCGGAGTGGACGCCTGAGCCAATGGTCTCCCGCTGGGGAGCATAGAGCGGCGCACACGCGAGGACCTCGCCGTGGGGCGACTGCGTCGATTCCTACTTCCCCTCGCGTCCACGCTGCCTGAGAAACCGCTGAAATTCGCTGGCGAGGATGTCCCCCGACGGCAGGTCCTCCGGCGAGCTCTGCTCTTCGCTGTCCGCCGCCTGCTCCAGGCGTTCGACGAACGCCTGGATATCCGGATCGCTGCGCACCGCCAGCCCGACCTGGCGCTCGTAGTCGGCGGCTGCAGCTCTCGAGCTCGGACACGTCCACCGACACCCCGATCAGGCCTTCGATCTTGCGCAGCAGTGCCAGCGCGGCCTTCGGGTTGGACGCCGCCGCCACGTAGTGCGGCACCGACGCCCACACGCTCGCCGACGGCAGCCCGGCGTTCGCGCACGCCGTGTGCAGGACGCCGACGATGCCCGTCGGCCCCTCGTAGCTCGACGGCTGGATGCCCAGGCGCTCGAGCAGCGCCGCGTCCGAGGCGTGGCCGGTCATCGCCGACCGGGCGCGTGTGCGGCACGTCGCCGAGCAGCGCCCCCAGCGTCACCACCACCTGCACGCCCAGCGCCTCCGCGAGATCGACGATGTGCGCCGCTGAACGCGCGCCAGCGCATCGACGGCTCGACGCCCTGCACCAGCACCAGGTCGCGCGGCGCGCGCGGCGCCGGTGCTTCGAAGATCTCGACCGTCGGCCACTTGATCTCGCGGGCGCCGCCTTCGGAGTCGCCGTCCTCGGCCAGGCGGATGCATGGCCGGTTGGACTGGAAGTCATAGAACTCCTCCGAGTCGATCTGCGCGAAGCGCCGCGCGTCCAGCGCGGAGGCGAGGAACGACACCGCCCCCGAAGCCGCGTCGCCCGCGTCGTTCCAGCCTTGGAATGCGCACACCATGGCCGGGGCCCTCAGGCCGTCCGGACGCCGGTCCCAGATCAGGGGCTGCATCCGAACCACCGTACATCATGGGTCGATGGCTTCCGTCATGCGTTCCTCACTCAGCCACCACCCTGCCGGCGCCGCGCAGCAGACCGTCGCCACGTTGCGCTGCGACGACGAGGTCGACGCCGTGTTCGCGTGCACGCGCAAGGAGCGCCAGATCTCGCGCGCAGGCACTCCCTACCTGACGCTCGAGCTGCGCGACAGCACCGGCGCGATCGTGGCGCGCGCCTTCCGTGAGGCCGACCTGCTCGCCGGGCGCTTCGAGCGCGGCGAGCTCGTGCGCGTGCGCGGGCGCGTGCAGCGCTTTCGCGACGAGCTGCAGATCGAGCTTGCTGCGATCGAGCGCGCGGTTGGCCAGTCGGCCGACCCGACCCGCTTCCTGCCCACCGCCTACCGCGACCGCGACGAGCTCGAAGGCTTCCTCGAGCACCTCGCGCGCGAGGTCTACGACCCGGCGCTCAAGGCGCTGCTCGAGACGCTGCTCGGCGACGAGCGCCTGCGCGAGCAGCTGCGCCTCGCACCGTGCTCGTTGCCCGCCCCGCGTCGAGCGGGCCGCCCGGCTCGCGCGCGCCGGGCCAAACCGAGCCGGGCGCACGCCGGCGGGCCACCACGCCTACCTCGGCGGCCTGCTCGAGCACACCGTCGCCGTCGCCACGATGGCGCTCGAGCTGTGCCCGCTGCACCCACGGCTCGATCGCGACCTGCTGCTCAGCGCCGCAATCGTGCACGACCTCGGCAAGACACGCGAGTTCAGCTACGGCGCCGAGATCGAGCGCAGCCGCGAGGGCGCGCTGCTCGGGCACATCGAGCTGGGCCTGCGCGTGCTCGCCGAGCACGCGCCGAGGATCCTCGACGGCGAGCGCAGGCTCGCGCTCGAGCACTGCGTGATGCTCCACCACGGACCCGAGCAGTCATCCGGGCAGCGCTTTGCCTCGCCCGAGGCGCTCGCTCTACATCGGCTCAACGCGCTCGACGCTCAAGTCAAGGGCGCGCTCGAGCACGGAGGCAGCGCCGTCAGCGCCTGAGCGGGCCGGCGCGGGTCCGGCCTGTCCCGGGAAACGCCGCATGGTTCGGTCAAGAGGGCCCATCGCAATGCCGATAGAAGCGGTGATGGGCGATTCCGCCACGCCAACCGTTGACACGTCTGAGGACACCGCGCCTGATGAGGCCGTGGACGAGCGCCGGGCGAGCGAGCGGGCCACCGGCGAGCAGGAGCAGAAGGGCCTCTATCCGCCGCGCCACCCCGGGCGCTCGCAGCGGATGATCGGCGAGGTCGTCGTCGACCTCGGCCTCGCCGACCAGCGAGACCGTCGATGAGGCGGTGTCCTGCGCCCGCTCGCAGGGGCGACCCACGGGCGTCGTGCTCGTCGAGCGCGGGATCCTGCGCCACGACCAGCTCGCGCGCGTCGTCGCCGAGCGCTTCGGCCTGGACTTCATCGACCTCGCCACCTACGACCTCGACATGGGTGCCGTCAACCTGATCGGCGTCCGAGGCCGCCAAGCGCTATCAGGCGATGCCCGTCGGCTTCACCGACGACGGCTCGGTGCTGCTGGCGATGGCCAACCCCACGAACGTGCTGACGATCGACGACGTCGGCATGATGACCGGCCGGCGCATCAGGCCCGCGGCGGCCTCCGTCGAGGATCTCAACCTGCTGCTCGCGCGGCTCGCGCGCATGGACGAGTCGATCGAGGACATCGTCGACGAGGAAGAGGATGAGGCGGGCGAACGCGACCTCAACGTCGATGAGACCGACAGCGACGCCCCGATCATCAAGCTCGTGCACTCGATCGTCGCCCAGGCTGTCCAGCAGGGCGCCTCCGACATCCACATCAACCCCGAGGAGGGCGACACCCGTGTCCTGTTCCGCGTCGACGGCCTGCTCTCACCGGCCGCCACCGTCAAGCGGCGGATGGCGATGGGGGTCGTCTCGCGCATCAAGATCATGGCCGACCTCGACATCTCCGAGAAGCGCGTCCCCCAGGACGGCCGCTTCGCCCTGACCGTCGACGGGCGCCGCGTCGACACTCGCGTCGTCACGCTGCCGCTCGTCAACGGCGAGGGCGTCGTCATGCGCATCCTCGACCAGGGCAGCTCCGTTGCCGTCGACGGCCTCGAGTCGCTCGGCATGCAGGGCGCAGAGCTCGAGCGCTTCTCGCGTGCGATCAAACGGCCCAACGGTGCCGTGCTCGTCACCGGTCCCACCGGCTCCGGCAAGTCGACCACCCTGTACGCCGCCCTGTACGCGCTCAACGACGGCGATCGCAGCATTCTCACGATCGAGGACCCCGTCGAGAAACGCATCGCCGGCATCAAGCAGATGCAGATCGCGCCCAAGGCCGGCGTCACCTTCGACGTCGGGCTGCGCTCGATGCTGCGCGCCGACCCCGACGTGATCATGGTCGGCGAGATCCGCGACCGTGAGACGGCGCACATCGCCGTCGAGGCCGCGCTCACCGGCCACCTCGTGCTCTCGACGCTGCACACGCGCGACGCGCCCAGCGCGCTCGGCCGGCTGATCGACATGGGCATCGAGCCTTTCCTCGTGTCCTCCGCGGTCGACTGCATCGTCGCCCAGCGCCTCGTGCGGATGCTCTGCAAGCACTGCAAGCGCGTGCAGATGGTCCCCGAGTCCGTGCTCGCCGAACACGGGCTCGCCGGCACCGAGCCGTTCGAGGCCGTCGGCTGCTCGCGCTGCGGCGCCACCGGCTACCGCGGCCGCGTCGCGCTGTACGAGGTCATGACCGTCTCCGAGCCGATCCGCGCGCTGATCCTCGAGCGGGCTTCCGTCGACTCGATGGTCGACGTCGCGCTCGCCGAAGGCATGCTGCGCCTGCGCGACGACGGCCTGCAGAAGGTGCGCGAAGGCATGACCTCGATCGCCGAGGTCGAACGCATGACCTCCAGCCTGCTGTAGGTCGTGACCGGCGCATACGGTTTCCGCGCGTCTGAGCACGCGCGGCGAGATCAGTTGGAGACATTCGGGCGGGCTCGCGGGCGCTGAGCCGGGGCGACGCTCGCCAAAGTCGTCGTGCGAGTGGCGGCGCTGAAACCATGCCGTCGGAGGTGATCTCCCAGCCGAACAGGTTCACGCGCGTGCGCTCGATCGTGCCTCGACTCACCTCGAGCAGCCGTGTCGAAGCCGGTACCGGTGCGCCCGCCAAGCCGATCATGCGCCGGTGGTCGACGCTGGCGGGATTCGCCGCTGGGACCGGACTGGCTCTGGTCGTAATCGGTGCAGTCTCATGGCCGCTCGTGTTTTCGAGCGCAACGTTCAACAACGACTGGCTGAATCACCTCTGGTACATGTGGCATCAGAGCCTTGCGATTCGCGACGGGCACGCGCCCAGCCTGTTCCTCGACTACTCCGGTGGGATCTTCTACCCGATATATGCCTTCTACGGAGGAACCCTCTACGCGCTGGTGGGGACGCTCTCGCTAGCTCTGGGCAATGACCCGCTGCAAACCTACGTCCTGAGCTATCTGCTGGGCTTCGCCGCCGCTTACGGCGGCTGGTACTGGATCGCACGAACGTCCGGGGTTCGAGGTTGGCTGGCTCACATGCCGGGCCTCGTCTTCGTCACCTCAGCGTCGTACTTGACAATGATCTACGCGCTCGGCGACTGGCCGGAGTTCCTCGCGGTCTCGATGATGCCGTTGATGATCGCCGCAGGGCTCAGCGTGCTGCGCACTCCCCGGTTGCGCTTCGGACCCGCGCTCGCGCTGGCGGGCAGCAGCGTCGTGTTCTTCGGCAGCCATCTGCTCACGATGGTCTGGGGCTCCACGGTCTTGGCCGTCGTGACCGTCTCGAGCCTTGTCGGCACGCCGGGCGTCCGGCGGCGCCTGACGAGGGCCGGGGTGCTGCGTGTGGCCGCGCTCGTGCTCCCCGCTGCAATGGTCAGCGCGTGGTTCCTGCTGCCGACAGTCGCCTACGAGGCGCACACGCTTGTCGCGCATGCCTATCCCCACGCCCGAGCGTTACTGCGCCAGCTCATGTACACGGTCGCCGCGCGCAACCTGTTCACCTTGTCCCGCGCGCCTGCGCCTGGCACGATCGTCTCGCTGGCGCTTCCGATCCTCGCTGTGGCATGGGTCCTCGTGAGCATCGCGATGCTCGCCTGGCGTCGGCGCCGCGGCACCGAGATGCGTGTTCTGCTCATCGTCGCCATTGCGACGCTCGCGCTCACGGTGGTTATGACTCACGCCGGCTTGATTCTCGCGCTTCCCCGCGCTTACGCCATGCTGCAGTTCAGCTTCCGGCTCGAGAGCTTCGTGCTGCTGGGAATCAGCGGAGCGATGGTCGTGGTGCTCGCCATCGCCCGGGGCGGAGACGTTTGGCTGAGGCGTTGGGCGTGGCTGCTCGCGCCGATCGCCGTCGTATCGGTGATCGGCGCAGCTCAGCAGACCGGCGCCCACCGTCAGGGCAAGGACCGCAGTACGGCGCTCTCATATCTCACACCGCCGCCGGAACGCTTCGGGCAGTTCGACTACCTCGACAACCGGCTGCGCGAGGAATACGAAGAACCCCTGTCGCAGGTGTACTTCCCGATTTCCACAAACGCGAGCCGAGCGGTTTCTGAGGTGGTGCGGGTTCCTCCCGATCGACTCGTGGCGACGAACATCAGAGGCGGCTCGGATCTCCTCGACGTCAGGGGCGCGACGATCGTCGGTGTTGACCAACGGCTGGATGATGTGCTCGAACTGTCCGAAACCTCGGGGTCCCACAGCGCCTCGTCCGCGTCCACGCACGTGACGCCGCCAACCGCGACGATCTCCGTCGGTCCGGCCGCGCCGCTGCCCGTCGCGGCCGGACGCGCGATCAGTCTGATCGCGCTCGCCGTCCTGGCGGGCGAGCTCGGCCTGCTCGCCGTCCGTGGCGTCTACGGACACTGGTCCAAGTCGTCCAGGCGATGATCGCAAGAATAACCGCGCACCCAAGGGCGCTCAGCACCCAGCCGACCACGATCGTCGAGCTGTGCGTAGCTTCCAGCACGACATGGACGGGACCGCTGCCAGTTCCTTCGCGGCGCACGACAGCCAGCCCATCGGGACTGCGCCCCACACGCTCGAGGCCTGAGATGTGCACCAGGTAGCCGCCGCCGGCGATGTTCGTCTGAATCGGCGCCGGGCCAGGCGGCACGTTCAGCCACGCCGCGAAGCGATCGCCGTGCACGTCTTCAGGGGGGACGACCAGTGAGCGCCCGATAGGGACGGACACGACGGGCGCCTGGACGTCGGTGTAGGAGGCGGGGTCATACCAGGTGCGTGGAGGGACGTTCACGCTGGTCAGCGCACCCTGGCGATTGGTATAGGAATCCTCGGCAAACAGAGTGGTGGGCACCCATTGCTGCCACACGCAGAGGCCGACGCTGATCGCACACACGAAGGCAAGTGCCCAGCGAAGCCACGCGACAGCCAGCCGCGATCCGCCCACGCTCGCCGCCCGCTGCAACGCAAGTGCGCTCACGAGCACGAGCCCGGCAATTGCGTAGAAGACGTAGCTGCCAAGCCGATACGGAAACTGGATCTGGTCAAAGGGAAAGGGCACCGCGCTCCAGATCGGCGTAATCATGATCATGCACAGCAGGACTGCGAGCAGACTCGCCGTGCCGATCCACACCCGCCGCAATCTCTTGCCGGAGCCTCGACGCCACATCAGCGCAGCTCCAGCGACGAGGCCCCAAGCCAGAAACCAGACCGGAACCTGAACGAACAGCGCCGGTGTGGTGGACGCGGCGGGAACCGTGCGCAGGGGATCGAACAGGAGCTGAGGCGTGTCGAAGAAGGTCACCGCCGCTCCGCTTCGGGCGATCTCCAGATGGGCCCTTACGTTCTTCGCGTAACTGACGTCGGGGAGCAGAAACCACGCGTTCACCGCCACGCTCGCCAACGCCAGTCCGCCGACCATCGCAAGCCGGCGTAGCGGCAGCCTGCGCGGTGCGCCCAGCGCGAGCCACACGACCACCGCCGCCAAGGCCATGATCGTCGTGCCCCAGAGCAGCGTTATGTTGTGGCTGCCGGAGAAGAGGACGGCGGACGCGACGAAGACGAGCACCGGCCACGGTCGCCACGCCCGTGTGCGACTCAGGTGAACGCCGCTTGCGAGCAACGGTGCGATCACCGCTACCGCGATGAACTCGGTCCACGCTCCGCGGCCGTACAGATTCGTTATGTAGTAGGCACTGCTGACCAGCGCGATCGCCGGTGCGTGGATCGTCGGGCCACGCAGGCCAAGCTCTCGCCCAAGCCAGACCATGCCGCCGTAGGTGCCCGCGACGGCGAGCGTCGTCACACCGACATACGCGGCGATCGGCTGACCGCCGAGTAGGTCCGAGATGCCGCCGACGATCGTATACAGCGTACCGCCGTAGAAGGCGAAGAAGGGATAGAAGACACCGATGCCGCGAGCGCTCAGGAAGTAGCTTGGGTGACCCGCCTGGGCGAGACCGGTGCCCTCGACCCAGTTCAGCCACAGGTGATTGGTGAAGTCGATGCCGAAGCCCGAACTGGTAAAGAGCAGCGGCGCCGCGACGAGAAGCACGGCGGCCGCGGCGATCAGCACGTCTACCCACGTGCCTGCGATTCCCTGGGTAGAGGAACCCTGCCGCTGGATTGCGGCGTCATCCAGTACGGGGTGCTCGGTGATCGCATCGACCAAGGCGGCCGGAAGGGTAACAGTCGGTCACAGCAGGCTCTGCGTGAAGCCAGCTCCGCAGTAACTGGGCCGCGAACCTCGCACGTCTCGTCTCCGACTCAGCATCTGCGCACTCGGGGCAGGAGGTTCGCCCGCACAGGCCCGGCCTCCGGATCGGCCGGGCCTGTGTACGTCTGTGGGCTCTACTTCTCCTTCGCGGACTTCTTGGCCGTTTTCTTGCCCTTGCCCTTGCCCGGCTTCTTCTTGTGGTGCACGACCACGGCCTTGGGGTACAGCCGCGTGCCACCCGCGGCCGCATCCGACGGGCAGCCCGTCGGGCGCCCCAGGTCGAACGGTCCGGAGATCGCCTGCGTGACGACGCCCTTTTCCAGGTACGCGTAGGTCACCGTCAGCAGCGGATCGACGCGCGGCTCCCTGCACAGCTTCGTGCCGATCGCGAACTGTCCTGCGACGGTCTCGTATCCCTGCTTGGCGAGGCCCACGCAGTTGACCGCCCAGCCGGGAAATTCACCCGAGCACGAGAACGTGTCCGACAGCGGCTTCAGCGTCGCGTTCGACGTCACCTCCGGCTGACCCTGGTTCCCCGTCACCGGCACCTGCGACTCCAGCTGGTAGCCGGTGATCGGGCCGTTGCAGTAGAACTCGTACTGCACCTGCTGTTCTTCGCTGCCTTCTTCCGGTTCGCCAGCGGCGACTTTGCCGATGCAGTTGTAGTTGTTGGGGTTGGCTTCTTCGGCATGGCTGATCGCCGGGGTCGCGAGGAGCAGGGCGAGCAAGCCCACGATCGCGGCGAGCCACCATGTCGCTCTGTGGTGGGCTGTTTTCAGTACGTGCAACGGGTCTCCGTTTCGTTGGTTGATGGGTTGCTCATCGCCGCAGCAGCTTTTCGACGCTCTGCTTTGGTGAAGCTGGGGAGAACGCGGTGGACCGATGCGCGCCCACCGCGGCGAACGGTGAGATCAGCAGCACGCCGGCCGGTGGCTGCGCCGTCAGGGTCGCGGTGCTCGCGCCCGCGGGCAGGCCGGTCGCGGTGGCGGTGGCAATCGACGCGAACGTCACCACGATCAGGCCGTTTTCGCGGAACGCGGCACTCGCGGTGATCGTCGGGACGGTCGCCTTCAGGAATTCATCCGCGGCCGTCAGCGCTCCGGGCGTTTCCGGCGCGCACGCTGCCCCTGCGGCGCCTTCCGGGCACGGCGGCTGCACGATCGTGTCGACGAGCTGCGGCCCGCCGCCGGCCAGCAGCGCCGCCTCGTTCGCGAACGCGCCCCCGTCGAGGCCCGACCAGCCGCTCAGCAGCGTCCCCGCGGGGAGCGCCTGCGTGTCGATGTACGGGGCGGCCGTCGCCGTGGCGCTCGCCGCTGCGAAGGACGTGCCCGACAGCTCGATCAGCCACACGTGCGTGACGGGCGCGAGCGTGCTCGTCTTGGGCGCGCTCGCCGGCGTCGTCGAGGACGGCGGCGTGGACGTCGGCGTAGTCGTTTCCGACCCGGTTTCCGCGACCGGCGTGCTCGCCGCCTCCTGCTCGCTCGAGGCTTTGAAGCGGTGTCGGCGTTTGCGCCGCGGCGTCGCTGCGGCGACGACCGCCGGCGGCGCAGCTGCGGCGCTCGCGCTCTGCGCGGCCCTCGCGGCGGCGCTCTGCGCGAGCGTCTGCAGCAGCACCGGCAGGCTCGGGTCTGCCTGCGAGGGGCTGGGCGCCGGGCCGATCGCGGCGCCGACCGCCACGCCGATCGCGAGCATCGCCGCGGCCAGCACCGCGGTCGCGCGCGCCGAGGGCGCGCGGAACGACAACTTCTTGTTATCAGGCGTGTTGTTCATTTTGTGGAGCGGAAAACCCGCCAACCCGATCCTGCCCCGCCGGGCGGACCCCGACGGTTCCGGACCTTGTCTATAAAATAGCTAATGTCGATCAAAACTGTGGGGATATGGTATGTTCCGCGCTCCGCGTTGTCAAACGTCCATCACATCGATCCTGAAACGGAGCCTTTCTGAAATGCATCGAATCCGCCGTCTCTCCGTCGCCCTCACGGTGGCTGGCGTGGTCGGGGTTGCGGCGCCTGCCCTCGCCAGTGCCACCTCGCTCGTCACCATCAGCGGGGCCACGTCCTCGTATCCGCTCGTGACGCTGCTCGCCGCGAAGTACGTGAAGCTGCACCCGGGCAAAGTCAGGTTCAAGATCACCCAGGGTGGTACGACGGTCGGCCTCAACAACGTCAAAAACGGCAGCGACACGATCGCCGACGTCGCACAGGAATTCACCAGCGCCGACGCCGGCCTCGACTTCTACCCGATCGCCAAGTACGCGATCTGCGTCGTCACCAACAAGTCCAACACGCTCGGCAACCTCACCGAGAAACAGATCACCTCGATCTTCACCGGCAAGACCAAGAACTGGAGCGAAGTGTCCGGCGCCACCGCGTCCGGGCCGATCCAGCTGATTACGCGCACCGCCGTCGCCGGCGTGTTGACGAGCTTCAAGTCGCTGCTGCTCGAAGGCAAGAGCGTCGCGCCCAGCGCCACCGAAGAGGCGACCGAGGGCCTGATGCGCCAGCAGGTTGAAAGCACGCCCGGCGGGATCGGCTTCCTGTCGAACTACCAGGCTGACAAAGGCACCGTCAACCCCGTCGCCGCCAACGGCGTCGCGTGCAACAAGACCACCGCCGCATCCGGGCAGTACCCCGGCGTGGCCGTGTTCTTCGAGGTGACCAAAGGCAGAGCCACCGGCGGAGCCGCTGCGTTCATCAGCTGGATCGAACGCTCAGCTGCGGCGAAGAAGATCATCGCCAGCCAGTGGGTTCCGATCGCCTGATGATCGAGCGGCTCGGACAGCCCTGGCCGAGCATGGAGCTGGGAAGCCGTGATTGAACGGCTCAGAAAGCCGTGGCCAGACCACCGCGCCGAGCGTCTGCTCGGCGCGGTGTCTTTGCTCATAGGCGTCGGCGTCGTGGCGATGGTCGTGTTCGTTGCCTACCGCGCGTGGCCGCTGTTCGAACACAACGGCTTCAGCTGGCTGCTCGGCGGCGGCGACTTCGAAGCGGAGGTCAACCGGATGACCGCCGCAACGACCAACCCGGCGGCCGCGGTCTTCCACCTGCGCGCGTGGCCGCTGATCTGCGGCACGCTGATCACGACCGCGATCGCGGTCGTGCTGGGCCTCGCGATCGCGCTGCTCTCATCGGTGTTCATCGTCGAGCTCGCGCCTGCGCGCGTGCGCAGGATCGTGATCCCGATGGTGCGGCTGCTCGCCTCGGTGCCGTCGGTGATCTACGGGCTGATCGGGATCCTGGTGCTCGTTCCGTTCGTCAGCAACCAGCTCGTCACCACCCACGAGAAGGTGTCTCTGCAGAGCACCGTGCAGCTGACCGGCGGCGGGCTGGGCGTGGCCTCGGTGATCCTCACGATCATGATCACGCCGATCATGATCGCGCTGATCTGCGAGGCGCTGTCGTCGGTGCCGCCCTCGTGGCGCGAGGGAGCCGTCGCCCTCGGGCTGAACCCGCTGCGCGCCGTGCGCGCCGTGACGCTGAAGGCGATCCGGCCCGCGATCGTCGCCGCGGCCGTGCTCGCCACCGCGCGTGCGATCGGCGAGGCCGTGATGATCCAGATGGTCTCCGGCGGCAAGACGTTCATCCCGCGTCCCGGCGACGGGATCGCGTTCTTCTTCGAGCCGCTGCGCACGCTCGCCTCGGCGATCGTCGACTACCGTGACGGTCTCAACTCGCCGGCGCTCGGCGCGGCCGTCTATGGGTTCGCGCTGCTGCTGCTGTTCTCGGCGTTCGCGCTGTCGATCACCGGCTACCTCGTCAAGCTCCCGCTGCGCAAGTACCAGACACGCGGATGAGCACGCTCTCCCCACATGCCCCCGGCGCGCCGCGCGGCTCCTCGCGCGGGCAGGGACAGCGCCCCGGCGGCCGAGGGCGGCGCTCATCGCCGATGACCTGGCGCTGGGGCGACCGGCTCGTGCTCGCCGCCGCGTGGACCGTCGGCATCGCGCTGTGCGTGATCGCCGCCGCGATCGTGCTGTACATGGGCTACCGCGGCATCCAGTACCTGCGCCCGGGCCTGATCTTCTCGCGCCCGCAGACGAGCGCCGACCAGGCCGGCTCGGGCGGCTTCCTCGACCCGCTGCTCGGGACCGTCATCCTGACCGTGATCGGCATCGTGCTCGCGATGCCGCTGGCGCTGTGCAGCGCCGTGTGGATCACCGAGTACGGGCGGGGTGGGCGGGTCAATCAATCTCTGGCGCGCGTGGTCGAGTCGAGCATCGAGATTGTCGCCGGCACTCCCGACATCGTGATCGCGATCTTCGGGCTCGCGATCTTCCAGACGTCGCTGTTCGCGCCGTTCTCCTTCACCGCCGAAGGCGGCGGCGTGTACGGCAACTCGTTCATCGCAGCCGGCGCGATGATGTCGCTGCTCGCGCTGCCGTCGATCTACACGGCCACCCGCGACGGACTGCAGGCTGTGCCCGGGCACCAACGCGAGGCGGCCTTCGCGCTGGGCAAGACGCGCATCACGACGATCCGGCGGGTGCTGCTTCCGAGCGTGCGCTCGAACATCGCCACCGGGATCACGCTCGGCATCAGCCGCATCATCGGCTCGACCGCGATCGTGCTGCTCCTGCTCGGCAGCACGCTGCGCATCGAAACGCAGGGCTCGATCCCGGGGATCAGCGTCCTGCGTGGCACCGGCTCCTCGCTCACGAGCTACATCTACGAAAACTCGCCGGCCGGCGAAGGCGGGGCGCCGCAGAAGGCCTACGCGGCCGCCTTCCTGCTGCTGATCTTCGTGCTGGCGCTGAATCTGCTCGTCGACCGCATCGGTCGCGGCCACGCCGACTCGAGCGGGCTTGCCCCGATCGGGGCGGTCGTCTGACGATCGCCGGCAACTTTTCACAAATCTGGCGAAAAAACCGCTAACCTCAGTGATCTGATGGCCAAAGTCAAGTCGATGGAGTTTGTGCCCGATGAGCGCTGAAGAGATGGTTTTGGACCCTTGGACCTTCACGAGCGAGGAGCACGAGCCGGCGCCCGCGAGCGAGACGCCGGCCGACCCCGGCACCCCGGTGCCGCCCGTGCGCACGATCGTGCTCGACCGCGCGCCGACACCCGTGCGCCCGGTGCGCGAGCGCGAGGCCGTGCGCGCATCCGTCTCCACTGCCGGACCGGAACGGCTCAGCATCCGTGACGTGACCGTCGCCTACGCCGGCAAGGAGGCCGTCAAGTCGGTCTCGCTGCCCGTCCACCAGGGCGAGGTGCTCGCGCTGATCGGGCCCTCCGGCTGCGGCAAGACGACGCTCCTGCGCACGCTCAACCGCCTCACCGAGCTCACCGCCAGCGCGTCGCGCACCGGCGAGATCCTGCTCGACGGCGAGGACATCCACGACCTCGTCGACACCGAGCTGCGCTCGCGCGTCGCGATGGTCTTCCAGCAGCCCAACCCCTTCCCGATGTCGATCTTCGACAACGTCGCCTTCGCGCTGCGCGAGCAGGGGCGCCGGCGCCCTGGACGGCGCGAGCTCGAGCCGCTGGTGATCGACGCGCTCAGCCGCGCAGGCCTGTACGACGAGGTCCGTGACGATCTCGACCGTCCCGCGCTGCGGCTGTCCGGCGGCCAGCAGCAGCGCCTGTGCATCGCCCGCGCGATCGCGCCCCGGCCCGAGGTGCTGCTGATGGATGAGCCGTGCAGCGCCCTCGACCCGATCTCGACCGGGGTGATCGAGCAGCTGATCGGCGAACTGCGCCGCGACCTCGCCGTCGTGATCGTCACGCACAACCTCGCCCAGGCGCACCGGGTCGCCGACAAAGTCGCGTTCATGTACCTCGGCGACCTCGTCGAGCTCGGGACCACGCAGGAGCTGTTCGAGGAACCGCGCGCGACGCGCACGCGCGAATACGTCCGCGGAGCATTCGGATGAGCAGGCGCAGCGCCGTGACCGGCACGGGGCGATGACGAACCTCGCGCCGGTGCCGTCCGAGAGTCACACCTGCGCCAACTGCTCGGCGCCGCTGGTCGACGACCAGCGCTACTGCCTGTCGTGTGGACAGCCCGTCTCGCCTGTGCGGCTCGCGTTCCTCGATGTGCTCGAGACCGAGCGCCAGCCCCAGCTGGGCGCCGGCTCTGTCGGCGCGATGCCCGTCGCCTACTCGCCCTACGTGGAGGCGGCCGGACCGCCGTGGCTACGTCGCTACGCGCCACTGTTCGCCGTCCTCTCGGTGCTGCTGCTGGCGCTGGTCGTCGGCCTGCTCGTCGGCCACTGGGTGACCCAGGACAAAGCCGTCGCCGCCGGACCGCAGATCATCAAAGTCGAAGGCCTCGCCGGGGCGCCGGCCGCCGCCGTGAGCACCACGCCGACCACCACCACGCCGTCGGTGAGCACGTCGGCCAAGTCGAGCAGCTCGGCCAAGAGCGAAGAAGAACAGGAAAAGGCGGAAGCCAAGGCCGAAGAAAAGGCCGAAGCAAAGCAACCCGCCAAAGCGGCACCCGCCAAGGCGGTGAGCACGACCAAAATCACCAAACTCGAAAAGTCGACCGGCAAGACGCACGAGAAGGAACTGAACGAGCTGACCCACGGGCCGATCGAAGTCAAGTGAGCGCGCCCGGCGACAACGGCCACCACGACGCGAGCGCGGACGCCGGCGGGATCGTGCTCCCGGCGGGCGGACTCCCCGTGCCGAACGGCTCGATGTCCGAGCTGCGCCGCCGGCGCCTGGAGCTCGCCGAGCAGGTCGCCTCGTTGACGTGGGACCTCGGCGGGCTCGCCTACGAGATGGCGATCCGCGACCACTATCGCCTCGACGTGCTCGCGCGCAAAGCGTCCGAGCTGCAGGAGGCCGACGCGCAGCTCGGCGAGGTGCAGCGGCTGCTCGCGACCGCCGAGGCCGGCATCCACGGCCAGTGCCGCGCCTGCGGCGCCGTGCACAGTCGCGGCGCCGGCTACTGCTGGCACTGCGGCGCGCCGCTCCTGCAGGAGGCGCGTCCGACCGTGCTGCAGGCCGAGCCCTCAGTCGGCTGAGCTCAGCGTCGCGGCTGGCCGGCCGGCCTGGGCAATAGTCGTCCAAAGGGTCGCCCTGGGAAGGTCGGCGCCGCTACCGTGTGTGACGCGACGAGATGCGTATAACCATCGCGATACAGACTGTGGCGCTCGCACTGACGGCGGCGCCGGCGGGCGCCGGGCTCGCCGGCTCGGCGTCTGCGGCGTCGCGTACGCCGCGGCGGCACGCTCAGGTCCGAAGGGCGAACACGGCTGCGCTTGAAGGCGAGCTACAGCCTCGCCGGCTTCAGCGGCGAGTCGCTCGTGATCCTCGAAGCGCTCAAGCGCTACGGGCTGATCGTGGCCGACAACGGCTCGCCGTGGTTCATCACCGGCGCGCCCAACCCCGGCTGGAACGACGAAAACCTGGAAGCGATCAAGCGCGTGCCCGGCTCGGAATTTGAAGCCGTCGAAAGCGGCCCGATCCTGCACGGCTGAGCGATCCTGCACGGCTGAGCCGCGCGGTCGCATGGCGGTCGCCGGCTGCGCGTCTCGCTCCGACGGAGCTTGTAGAGCCTAGGCCTGCTGAGCGGGCTCCGCCGGCGCCTGGGTGGCCTGCGCGGGGGTCGGCGCCACTACTGGCGGGGCGACGACGGGTGCCTGCGCGGCGACGGGCTGCGGCGGTGCGGGCTGGGGCTGGGTGCTCTGCGTGATCGTCGGGTGTGCCTCGCCGCTGATCGAGTCCTTGAACTCGCGCATGCCGGAGCCGAGCGAGCGGCCCAGCTCGGGCAGCCGCTTGGCGCCGAAGACGAGCAGCAGCACGATCAGGAGAAAGGCGATGTGGAGTGGGTTGTCGAGTCCCATGTGCTTTCAGTCTACGACTTTTTGCCGGCCTCGCCACCGCGCAGCGCCCTGTGGACGAGCTGCGCGGCGACGATCACCAGCAGCGCCGCGAATGCGTCGCGCAGCGCGGTCCCGGAGAGCGTGTTCGCCAGCGCGACGCCTCCGCCGGCGCCGGCGAGCGACAGCAGCCCGAGCGCCAGCGCGTCGTGGCGGTGCACGTTGCCGTAGCGGTCCTGGCGGTAGGTGCCGACGAGCGCGACCGGCACGATCGCGAGCAGCGAGGTGGCCTCGGCGTGATGCTGGTCGAGTCCGAGGAAGAACACGAGCCCGGGCACGAACAGCACGCCGCCGCCGACGCCCAGCAGGCCGGCGATGATCCCGGCGGCGAGCCCGATGATGACGGCGCCGATCATCGCACCAGCTCGACGGCGCTGGCGACGAGCACGGCGGCGAACAGCAGCGCGATCACGCGCTGTTGCAGGCGCTGCTGCAGCCACGTGCCGATCAGCACGCCGCCGACCGCGGGGACGCCGACGAGCGCGGCGTCGAGCACGTCGACGTTGCCGTAGACGCCTTGCACGGCGGCGGCGAACCCGGCGATGAACACGATCGCGGCGAGCGACGTGGCGGTTGCGCCACGCTCGTCGTAGCCGAGCCACAGGATCAGCAGCGGCACGATCACGCTGCCGCCGCCGACGCCGAACAGGCCGCTGAAGAGGCCTGCGAGCGTCCCGATCGCCATCAGCCGGAGTGGCCGCGCGAAGCTGCGCTCAGCGGCCACTTGCACGAGCGGGCGGGCCGGCGACCATGCGCGGCATACTAGACCCCGTGTCCCCAGCCGCAACGCTCGTGGAGGCGCTCGAGCCGGTCCGCGCTGACCCGAGCCGCTCGGCCGTCCTGTTCGACATCGACGGCACGCTGGCGCCGATCGTGCGCCACGCGGCCGACGCGCATGTCCCGGAGGCCACGCGCGGCCTCTTGATCGAGATCGCGCGCCGCTACCGCGTGGTCGGCTGCGTGAGCGGCCGCCGTGCGAGCACCGCGCGCCAGATCGTCGCGATCGGGACGATCGCCTACGTCGGCAACCACGGCGGCGAGCTGCTGCGGCCGGGAGCGACGAGCCCGGAGGTCGACCCGGAGCTGGCGGCGTGGACGGCGCGCGTGCGCGCGTTCGCGGCGAGCGTGTACACCAGCGAGCTGCAGCGCGTCCGCGTGCGCAGCGAGGACAAGGAAGCGATCGCGGCGTTCCACTGGCGCGGCGCACCGGACGAGGAGACGGCCGAACGGGCGGTGCAGGAGATCGCGCGGCGCGCCGAGCAGGAGGGCCTGACGGTGCACTGGGGACGCAAGGTGCTCGAGGTGCGTCCGCCGGTGGTGCTCGACAAGGGCCTGGGGATCGCGGCGCTGCTGCGCGGCTCAGACGTCACCGCAGCGCTGTACGTCGGCGACGACACGACCGATCTCGACGCGTTTCGCGGCCTGCGCACGATGGTCTCCGCGGGCGAGCTCGGGTGCGCGCTGTGCGTGGCGGTGAGCTCCGACGAAGCGCCTCCGGGCCTTGCGCTCGAGGCCGACCTGACGGTCGACGGTCCCGGCGGCGTGCGGGAACTGCTCGAGGCGCTGCTGTAGCGCTGTGCGGTTCGTTGACTTCCTCAGGACGACCGTGCTGCTCAGCGCCGGCGCCGCGACGGCGCTGGCGGCGGTGACGGTGATCGCTGCGAGCGCCCGCTCCGACACGCAGCTGGCGGGGATCGCGGTCGCGTGGTGGCTGATCGCGGCCGGCATCGGCTCGACGCTGGGCAGGCGCGCGCAGACCAACCCGCCGATCGCGCGGCTGCTGGCGAGCGCGCAGGCGAGCAACTCGCTGCCCGAGCTGCATCCGAGCGCGATCCTGCTCAACCGCCTGTGGCCGCTGGGACTGTTCACGCTGCTGTCCGGCGGCCTCGCGTTCCTGGCGCCGCAGATCCCCGGGATCGCGGCGGGCTTCGCGATCATCTGGGCGCTGGCGTGGCGCCGCCAGGATGCTGCGGTCGAGGCGATCGAGGAGCGCGACGGCGCGTCGTTCTACGTGCGCCGCACCTCGCCGGTGCGCCCGATCGCGCTGATGCGCACGCCGGGCTTCAAAGCGGCGCGTCCCGAGCACGTCGACGGCGCCGTCACCTGAGATGCAAGCCGCGCCGCGCGCGCTCGACGTGCTGATCGTGTCGCTGAGCTCCACTCAGGGGCTGCGCACGGCCGACGAGGAGCTGCGCGACTCGCTGGAACGGGCGGGCGCACAGGTGCAGATCGCGCGCGCGAAGCGACCGCGAGCGCTACGGACGCTGGCGCTGACAGACCTCGGGTGGGCACGCGCGGCGCGCGCGGCGGCGAGCGCGGCGCTGGCGCAGCTGAGCTCTCCACCGGGAGCGATCGTCTACTCGAGCACCACCGCCGCGCTGCTGTGGCCGCGCCCGGGGGCGATCCGCTTCGACGCGACGTCAGCGGGCAACCGGCCGGGTCGTCACGGCCTGTGGCAGCGCCCGCTCGAGCGACGCAGGCTGGAGCGCGCATCGCTGCTGCTGCCGTGGAGCGGCGGCGGCCTGAGCGAGGCGTCGGCGGCGGCCCGTCCCGCGGACCGTGCGCTGGTGGTGCCCGTGCCGGTAGAGCCCTCCGGGCCACCCGCTTCGGAGCGCGACATAGCCGCGATCACCTACGCCGCGAATCCCGCGAAGAAGGGTCTCGAGCGCGTGCTCGCGGCGTGGCGGCGAGTGCGCGCGGAGGGCGGCGAGAGTGCGGGTCCGAGCGGGGACGAGCTGCTCGTAGCGGGGGCCGCGGTGAGCGAGCTCGAGCGTGCAGGCCTCGAGACCGGCGAGGAAGGCGTGCGGGTCGTCGGGCTGCTGCCACAGGAGGAGTACCGTGCCCTTCTCCGCCGCGCGCGTGTGTTCGTGTGCGCTCCGCTGCGCGAGGACTACGGCATCGCGCAGCTTGAGGCACTCGCCGACGGCTGCCATCTCGTTACCACCCCAGCGCCCGGCCCCTACGCGGCGCTACCGATCGCCCGCGAGCTTGACGGACGCCTGGTAGGCGAAGATCTGGAGGCGGCGTTGCGTGCTGCTTTGAAGAATCCGGCGAGTGACTACGCTGCGCGCGCTCGCGAGGCACTTGCCCCGTTCCGGCGCGACGTCGTGGATGAAGTTGTTGCCCGAGATATGTTGCCGCGCCTGGTCGGCCGCAATCCGTGAGAGGGAGACACCGGCGACGGAATCGCCTCGTTAAGTGGAATTCAGCATGGGGCTGGGCTACGTTCGGGCGATGTCGGCCACTGATCGTGCCAGCCCCGAGGGTGGTCGTGCCCTGCGCGTTCGCACGAGGCGAAGGCACGCTTCGAAGCGTCTCCTCGATGCTGCTGGTCGCTTCTCCGCAGCGCCGCGCATTGCGATTACGCGGTGGAGCGCGCCCGCGCTGGGTGCCACTGCTGCCGCGACGACGTTCATCGCGCTCACATGCTGGTGGCTGACGCAGGATCGCAGCATTCCCATATACGACGCCGGCGACCAGCTTGAAACGGCGCTCATCTATCACAAGATGCTGCAGGGCGGAAACCTGCTCGGTCCGTTCACCTACCACAACATCTATCCCATCCTTGGGCACATGGTGGGGGCGGTCGCCGCGCTCGTCGGAGGAGTGAACGTCGCCTCACCGATCATCGGCGAGAACCTCGTCTTCGTCCCTTTGCTGGCTCTCGGCTGCTACCAGACCGGGCGACTTCTCTTCAGTCCTCTGGCGGGGATGCTCGCGGTCGTCTTCGTGCTCGGCTCGCCGCTGATCATCTCACTGTTTCACGTGTTCATGCTCGATGCGCCGCTCGCGGCGCTCGTCGCCGTCTCGGTCTGGCTGATCCTCGCCAGCGAGGACTTCAGCCGTCCAGGCGTGGCGGCCTTCGCTGGCCTCTCGGTCGGGTTGGGCGTCAATCTCAAGGTGCAGTTCGCCCTGTTCCTCGTCGGTCTCATTCTCATCGTGCTGCTGCACGGCGGATGGCGCAACTGGCGCGGGTTCGCGATCTTCGCCGCGGTCGTGCTCGCCGTCGGTCTCCCCTGGTATCTCGTTCACCTCTCCGAGCTCGGAGAAATGCTCGAACTCGCGAGTGCGGGCCCGGGTACACCGCCGGGCAACATCCCAGCGAGGTTCTCGTTCGACAACCTGACGTGGTACTTCTGGAACGTCCTGAACTCTCAGCTCCTCGCTCCGCTCTTCATCTTCGTGATCGTGGGCACCGTGTGGACGACGGTGACGGCCGTGCGCGATCACGGCAGGCAGAAGAGCGCGCGGCTCGAGTTCCTGTTGGCGGGCTTCGTCGCCTGGCTGGTCATCACGTTCGGCACCATCCACCACGACATACGCTACGGTCTGCCGCTGCTCGCTTTCCTGTCGGTTCTCGGCACTGGCTGGATCGCAGAGCTGCCTCGCAAGGCTTGCCTGGCGGCGAGCGCCGTGCTGGTGCTCGGCGTCGCCGCGAACACGCTGGCCATCACCTTCGGAGTCGGTCGGGAAGTAAAAGTCGCCTTGGTTCGCTCGCTACCCGCCTCTGAGCAGGCTCCGGACCAAGTCGTCGTGTACTCGACGAACGGCTTCCTGGCCTCCGCGCCAAGTCGTGACGGCGACGTACCCGGGCTGCTCGAAGCGCTGCGGCATGATGGCGTACGCGTGGTTACTTGGGGCTCCGAACAGAGCGAGCTTCCGGACTTCTCGCTCGAAGGCCTCTTGCCGCTGGCGCGGATAGCCAAGCTCTCACCCCAAGTCACTCAAAGCCCCGAGTTCAGTCAGTCCGCGAGTGTCGCGACGCTCATGCACATGAGTGTCACCGCACATAATCCTCCGCCATGCACCCGGCTGAGTGACGGCACCGGCGTGTGGGTGGTGCGGTTCGACGCGTCCCTCCGCAAGCTCGCTTTCTACTGTCCCACGCGCCATCCGCAGTTCTACGAAAGCGAAGCCATCGGTTGAACGGCAACGCGTAATCACGTCCGCTTCGCCGCCCCGCCTTTGCGCAGTCGCGCCAGTTCCTTCCACGGCCGCGTGTTGGCGACCTTCTCGCGCGTAAGCCACGCGCGGCGCGCGGTGGCGATCCCCCAGCGCATGTTCGCGAGCGTGCGGACGCGGTGGGCGTCGGAGTCGATCACGATCGTGACGCCCGCGCGCGCAGCGGCGCGCGCGTGGATGTCGGACAGGTCGCGCCGGTCGGGGTTGGCGTTGATCTCGAGCATCGTGCCGCTGCGCGCGGCAGCGGCGAAGACGGCGTCGAGGTCGATCGCGTAGGGCTCGCGGCGCTCGATCAGCCTGCCGGTGGGGTGCCCGATGGCGTCGACCGCGGGGTGCTCGATCGCGGCGATCATGCGCTCGGTCATCGCGCGCGCGTCCATCGCGAAGGACGTGTGCACGCTCGCGATCACCCAGTCGAGCTGCGCCAGCAGCGCGTCGTCGTAGTCGAGCGAGCCGTCGGGCAGGATGTTGACCTCGCTGCCGGCCAGCAGCTCGATGCCCTCGATGCGCGCGTCGGCCTCGTGCACGAGCTCGATCTGGCGGCGCAGCTGCTCGGGCGAGACGTCGTTGCCGAAGCCGTGGCTGGCCGAGTGGTCGGTGATCGCGAGGTACTCGTAGCCGCGCTCGCGCGCGGCGAGCGCCATCTCCTCGATCGTGTTGTGGCCGTCGGAGGCGACCGTGTGGCTGTGCAGGTCGCCGCGGATGTCCTCCAGCTCGATCAGCACCGGCAGCGTGCCCGTGCGCGCGGCCTCGAGCTCGCCGCGATCCTCGCGCAGCTCCGGCTCGATGTACGCGAGGCCGAGTCGCTCGTAGACCTCGCTGCTCGGTCGCGCAGGTCTCGCTGGTGCCGGTGGCGTCGTCGAGGATGCCGTACTCGGAGACGTGCAGGCCGCTGCGCACGGCGCGCCTCGCGCAGCGCCGCGTTGTGCGCTGCCCGAGCCGGTGAAGTGCTGCAGCAGGTTGCCGAGCTGGGCCGGTGCGGCGATCCGCAGGTCGACGCCGATGCCCGAGTGGGTGCGCGCCCTGGCGCCGGACTTGCCGGCGGAGCTCACGTGCTCGATCTGCGCGAGCTTGCGCGAGGCTCTTGGCGAGCGTCGTCGGTCGCGTGGTGGTGGCGATGATGTCGATGTCCTTGACGCGAGTCCGCGCGCCGGCGAGCGGAGCCGGCGAGCTCGATCTGCGCGCCCTCGCCGGCGAGCTCGCGCAGGCCGGCGACGAGCTCTCTCGCCGATCTCGAGCGCGCGCGGCAGCAGCGTGCGCGGCGCCGGACGTGCGCCGGGGCTCGCGTCGAGCTGATCGAGCGCCGTGAGCACGCTTTCCTCGAGCTTCGGGCCGAGGCCGCGCACGGTGCGCAGGCGTTGGGCGAGCGCGGCCTCGCGCAGCGTCTGCGGCGAGTCGACGCCGAGCTCGGAGTGCAGCAGCCGCGCGCGCTTGGGGCCGAGGCCGGGCAGGCGCGTGATCGCGATCAGGCCCGGCGGGAACTTCGCACGCAGCTTCTCCGCCGCCGGGATCGTGCCGGTCTCGACCAGCGCGAGGATCTTCTCCTGGAGCGTCTTGCCGATCCCGGGCAGCTCGGTCGGCGCGACCTTCGCGCGCGAGCGCGCGCGACCGACACGGACGCCTCGCGCACGGCCCTGGCCGCGCTGCGGTAGGCGAGCACGCGATGCACGATCGCGCCGTCGAGCTCGTACAGGTCGCCGAGCTCTTCAAGCGCGTCGGCGATCGCGGCGTTGGGCAGTCCGTGGCCACGTTGCGCTAGGGTACCCGGGCCGATGTCCGGTGAGCCCTGGCTGATACTGCCGACGTACAACGAGGCCGAGAACGTCGCGCGCGATCGTCACGGCCGCCGCCGCGGCGCTCGCCGCGGCGGCGCCCGACGGCTTCCGCATCCTGATCGTCGACGACGGCTCGCCCGACGGCACCGGGCGGATCGCCGACGAGCTCGCCGCTGAGCACGATTGGATGCAGGTGCTGCATCGCACCGAGAAGAACGGCATCGGCCCGGCCTACCTGGCGGGCTTCCGCCACGCGCTTGGACGCGGGCGCGGGCTACGTGATGGAGATGGACTCCGACTTCTCGCACGACCCCGCCGACCTGGCGCGGCTGCTTGCAGGCCGTGCGTGACGGTGCGGATCTGGCGCTCGGCTCGCGCTACGTACGCGGCGGCGGCGTCGTCGACTGGGGGCTGTTGCGGCGCGTCGTCAGCGAGGGCGGCTCGACGTACGCGCGGCTGGTGCTCGGCCTGCGCGTGCGCGACCTGACGGGCGGCTTCAAGTGCTTCCGCCGCGAGGTGCTCGAGGCGATCCACTTCGACAGCGTGCGCTCGCAGGGCTACGCGTTCCAGGTCGAGCTCACCTATCGCGCCGTGCAGGCGGGCTTTCGCGTGGTCGAGGTGCCGATCGTGTTCCGCGATCGTCAGCAGGGCACGAGCAAGATGTCCTGGCGGATCGCCGCCGAGGCGATGTGGTTGGTGCCGCTCCTGCGCTTCAGGTAGTGCCACTGCCCGTCGATGGGCTTTGCAGATGGATGTCTCGGCCTATGCGCTTGCTCACGGCGTGCGGCACACGCGCGCCATGCTGCGAGCGTGGCAGCGCACGCCACTGCCGGTCCTGGCGCGCTGGCTGGCGGGCTCGGCGCTGGCCGCGCTGGGTCTGCTGCTGGCTGTGTGGGCGGTCGCCTCGCTCGACCACGGCTACCAGCAGGTGATCACGCTGCAGCCGCCGTTTGCGGTCGGCGACGCTGCCGACGTGGTGCACCTGCTGCGCGAGAACGCGCTGGTGCTCGCGCTGCACGCGACTGGCCTGTGTGGCGGGCTTCATCGCCGGCAGCTCGCTGCCGCTGCAGGCTCAGCGCCACCGCGGCGTCTCGCGTTGGGTGCACGAGCGCGGCGGGCGCCTGGCAATCGGGTTCGTCGCGCTGGCGACCGCCTTCTCGCTGAGCGCGCAGGCGTACGTGATCGGGCACACGCTCGCGGGCGTCTCCCACTTCCTGGGCGTCGCTCCGGGGATCCTGCTGCTGGGCGTGCTCCCGCACGCGGTCCTGGAGCTGGTCGCGCTGTTCCTGCCGCTGGCGGCGTGGATCATCGCCAGTCGCAGAGGGGAGTGGGACCAGCTGCTCGCGGCGACGATCGTGACGGTTGCGATCGCCGTTCCGCTGCTTGTCGTGTCCGCGCTGATCGAGGTCTACGTCTCGCCGCACCTGTTCACGGCGCTCACGCACATCCACCCACCGATTGTTCGCAACTCCGAAGGCTGGACCGTCACGGTGCGCTGATCCGGCACGCCCGTGGCTGCCTCAGCGGGGACTGAGCTCGTCCTCGACCGCCGGCCGTGCGTCCTGCGCCTCGGCGTGTTCCGCCGCTTCTTCTTCGTCGGTTTCCTGCCTCTCGGCGCGCAGCAGCCACCAGATGCACAGCAGCGCGAGGCTGATCGTTCCACCGATGATTCCCAACGCAGTCGCGGATGCGAGCGGGACCATGGCGCACACGATACCCGCGATCGAAGGCATCCCAGCGGCATCGGCCCGCTCGGGTTCGAGCCCCCACCGCAGGCCTACTGAAACCTTCCTTCATTTTGTATAGTAAAGGCAAGCGACCAAGGAGATCCCAATGGCAGGCACCCTCACCCAGATCACTGACACCAACTTCGACGCCGAGGTGCTCGAGGCCGAGGGCCCCGTGCTCGTCGACTTCTGGGCTCCCTGGTGCGGCCCCTGCCGCGTCGTCGCTCCCGTTCTCGAGGAGATCGCAGCCGAGCGCAGCGACCTGCGCATCGTCAAGCTCGACATCGACGAGAACCCACAGACCGCGGCGCGCTTCCAGGTGCTCTCGATTCCGACCATGATCCTGTTCAAGGGCGGTCAGCCGGTCAAGACGGTGATCGGGGCCTACCCGAAGAAGAAGCTCGAGGCTGAGCTGGAGCCGGTGCTGGCTGCGTCAGTCTGAGGCGGCGCCCATGCGCGAGGCTATGTCATAGCGGTAGACGTACATTTGCACCGGTCCGAAGGTCGCTGTGGCGATCGGCTCGCCGAGGCCGTGCGGAAGCGATAAGAGGAAGGTTTCGCTGCTGTCGACGAGCAGGAACGTCCGGCGCTGTGACGGGGAATACCAGGATGGGACCGTTGCCAGGAAGAACGAGCAAATGCCCATGCCCCGCGGACTTTCGCACGCCTGCGCTGGCCTGACGAGGATGCGTTCAGATGAGTTCCATGTCAAGCTCGACGCGTCACTGTAGCCGGCGAAGCCAAGCTCAGCGTGGTTCGCCTCGGCGAAGGCCGTGATCTGTGACTGATAGCGAGCGATCGGCGGAATGTAACCCGTGGTCGTGTAGCTGCGAGCGATCGGCAAGATGTAAGTCTCCATATAGTGACTCGTCAAACCGACGAGGCTTGCCACGAAGAAGACGGAGGCGCCCGCCGAGGCGAGCCAGCGTGCAGTTGGGCGAGAACGCGTCAACACGACAATGACGGCTGCCACCGAGAGGATCAGCGTCGCGTAGTAGGATTCATGAACATATTCGGTCCTAGTGCTGAGCGCGAAGCCGACACAGGTTGCTGCGGCGGAGCCGACCCAGTAGATGATGTGAACCGAGCGAGGTAGCTCGTCCTGCGCTCCCTGCTGATCGCGTCGCAAGCCGGACCACATGAACTTCACGGTGGTGCGCACACCGGCAACGAGCAGCGTGATCAGCGCCGCTGTCATGATGACCTCGCAGGCTATCCCCAGCTCGTTGTGCACCCCGCCACCCGCCTGAGCAAGATAGCCGCTGAATAGGCCCTTCAGGCCTTCCCACATCAATTCCGCGTGCCGAGGGAGCGTCGAGAGCGATGCTGTTGCGGTCGACGGCGGCAACGTCACATAGCCGAGCGATCCCATGAGCGTTGACGTGAGCTTCGCGATCGGAACCGCCACCGCCGTCGTCGCGAGTGCGCTCACAGCCGTCAGCCTCGAGCGCCGATTGCGTTGCACGCCGGCCAGCATCGCCGTGAGTGCGAACGGTATTAGCCCCGTCACGATCAGCAGCGAGTCCGAAGCGATGCACGCCCCCAGTCCGAGCCCGGCGAGCAGCGGGACCGCCCACCTCACGGTACGTCGCCGTGCCTTCGCCTGCGCGAGCCAGACCAGGTACGCGCCGAGGAGCGCGGTGCCTGGATAGACGGTGTTGTGTGCAAACGGCGCCATGAAGATGTACAGCGCTCTCGGTGAGGCGACCAGGATCAGGAGCGCCGCGAGAGCCGCCGCGCGACGGTCTGCGATCTGCGCCACCGACCACCCGACCGTGACGGCCGTGACGAGGAACAGTCCGGCCGGGGCGATCTCCCATAGCTCGCGGTGCAACGGCAGCGCCGCTGTCAGCAAGCCAAACCACAGCGGAAGGTAGGCTCCGGTCGTGCCCAGGACCGTGTGCCCGCCGGTCCCTGTCTTGACGAGTGTCGCGGGTATGGTGAATCCGGAGGCATAGTCGCTGTTCCACCCGATCACCCAGAGGATGTGCGGGAACTGTGCGACGAACACCACGAAATAGGCGGCCGCGAAGGCGGATGGAATCAGGAAAACGAGCTGTGGCCGACCGGCGACGCGTGGCCGAGCCCTGTTGCCGTCCAGCGTGCCGGTGAAGGTTCTCGTCAGGTGTCCAAGCGCCATGGGGTCTGAGCCTAGTCTGATGCCCTCCCAAGATCGAACAGCCGCGCTGCGTGCAGCACTTTGCTGCGCTCACGTCTCGGTCGACGTCTCTCACCGCGGCAATGCGGCGCCGCCGTAACCTACGCGTGCTTGAGGACGATGCTGAGCGCGAGGCCGTCGATCTGCTCTGAGTGGCCGACCGCGTCGCCCTTACTCGCTGCGCTGTCTCCGAAATCGAGCTGAACGGCAAGTGTCTCGCGCGCGATGTAGTCGCGGTGGATCTCGACCGCCTCGATCAAATCCGAGTCGCCGGCGAGGCTCAGCTCGATCCGATCCTCGACTCTCAGGCCGGCGCTCTTGCGCGTGTTCTGCACCGCATGGACGATCTCGCGGGCGAGCCCCTCACGGCGCAGGTCCTCGTCGATCGTCAGGTCGAGTGCCACCGCATGGGCTCCCTCGCGCTCGACGGTGTAGCCGTCGGGGGCACGCATGCTCAGCAGCAGGTCCTCCGCCGTGAGCGTGTGGTCGCGTCCGGCCACCGCGATGCCGATCTGGTGACCGCCGCGCAGCGCCGATGCAACGTGCGACGGATCGAGTGCCGCGATCGCATCGGCCGCCAGCGGCATGTGAGTGCCGAACAACGGTCCCAGCTTGCGGTAGTTGGGCTTGACCTCATAGCTGCCGAGCTCCTCCGCGGCCGCCACGAAGCGCACCGAGTGCACGTTCAGCTCCTCGCGCACCACGTCGGCCAGGCGTTCGATCGCCTCGCGCTCGCGTCCGTCCGCGACCACCACCGCCTCGCCCAACGGTTGACGCACCTTGATCTTGGCCTGTCCTCGTGCGCCCAATCCAAGGCGCACTGTCTCTCGCGCGAGCGCCATCGCCTGCTCGAGGTCCTCGTCCCGGGGCGCCAGCTCTGCGGGCGTCGGGAAGTCGCACAGGTGCACGCTCGCCAACTCGCCGTCGAGGTTGTCGTAGATCTCATCCGCCACGAACGGACAAAACGGCGCCAGCAGCCTTGCCACCGTCAGCAAGCACGTGCGCAGCGTCTCGAACGCTGCGGGCTCGCCGTCCCAGAACCGCCTGCGCGAGCGGCGCACGTACCAGTTGGACAGTTCGTCCACCAGGCTCGCGATCGCCCGTCCCGCGGTCGTCGCGTCGTACGCGTCCAGCCGCTCGGCCACCAGCTCGGCGGTCGCCGCGGTGCGCGACAGTGCCCAACGGTCGAGGTCGGCGTCGGGGCCTCCGCCGGAGCCGGCATCGGAGTCGTGGCCGGAGTCGCCGTCGCCGGAGCCGGCCTCCGCAGCCGCCTCGCTCAGCTCGCCTGCGCTTGCGTGCGCGTAGAGCACGTAGAAGTAATACGTCGACCACAGCTGCTTCAGGAACAGGCGCACGCCCTCGCCGATCGTCTCGGCCGAGAAGCGGTAGCCGTCCCACGGCTGCTTGGAGGTAAAGAAATACCAGCGGAACGCGTCCGCACCGTAGGTGTCGAGCACCCGCCACGGCTCAACCGTGTTGCCCTTCGACTTGGACATCTTCTGGCCCTCCTCGTCGAGGATCAGGCCCAGGCACACCACGTTGCGGTACGGCGCGCCCCGTGACAGCAGCGTGGAGATCGCCAGCAGCGAATAGAACCAGCCGCGTGTCTGATCCTGTGCCTCGCAGATGAAGTCCGCCGGGAAGCGCGCCGCAAACGTCGACTGGGCGACGCCGGCCCGGTCGTTCTCGAATGGGAAGTGGTGCTGGGCGAAGGGCATCGCGCCTGAGTCGAACCACACGTCGATAACCTCCGGCACGCGCCCCATCGGCTCGCCGCACTCGCCTCCGCCCTCCGCGCTCCCGGCGGCGCCTGCACCGTTGTCGGTGACGTGCGGGCACGGGTAGGAGACGTCGTCGACATACGGGCGGTGGTGGTCGGCGAGCTCCACGCCCGAGCGCTCGGCCAGCTCCGCGAACGAGCCCACCACGTGCACGTGCCCGCGCGGGCAGCGCCACACCGGCAGCGGTGTGCCCCAATAACGCTCGCGCGAGAGCGCCCAGTCGACGTTGTTCTTCAGCCAGTCGCCGAAGCGCCCGTGCTTGACGTGCGGCGGATGCCAGCTGACGGTCTCGTTGGCCTCGAGCAGCTCCTCGCGCAGCCGCGAGGTGGCGATGTACCACGACGGTTTGGCGTAGTACAGCAGCGGCGTGCCGCAGCGCCAGCAGTGTGGATAGGAGTGCTCGTAGTCCTCCACGCGCAGCAACAGACCGCGCGCGCCCAGATCGTCGATCAGCTCGTGCGTCAGCGCGGCGTCCTTGACGAAGCGGCCCTCGAATGAGCCGCCGTCGAGATTGCGGACACGGGCGTCATACGCCCCGTCGGGGCGCAGCGGGTTGTACAGCGTGTCCGGCTGCGTCGGGTCGAAAGGCACGCGCGGCGAGGCCGCCGCCACGCGATAGTCGTCCTCGCCAAACGCCGGCGCCAGGTGCACGATGCCGGTGCCGTCCTGCGTCGTCACGAACTCGTCCGCGACGATCGGCAGTGGGCCGGACTCGCGGTCGGTGGCCGCGAAGATCGGCCCTTGATAGGAGCCGAAGCGCTCCACCAAGTCCGCGCCCGAGAATCGCTCGACGATCTGCACGCCCTCACCCAGCACCGGCTCGACACGAGCCTCAGCGATCAAAAAATAATCATCATCGACGCGCGCCTTCGCGTACGTGGCCGTTGGCGATACAGCCACAGCCACGTTGCCTGGCAGCGTCCACGGCGTGGTCGTCCACACCAGCAGGCGCTCCTCCCCGTCCACCACCGGCAGCTCCAGGAAGACGGTTGAATCGACCACGTCGCGGTAGCCGAGCGCGACCTCGTGCGAGGACAGCGTCGTCTCGCAGCGCGGACAGTACGGCACCACCTTGCGACCCTCGTACAGAAGTCCGCGCGCGTCGATCTGCGCGAGCGCCCACCAGATCGACTCGATGTACGTCTCATCCATCGTGCGGTAGGCGTGCTCGAGATCCAGCCAGAAGCCGATCCGCTCGGTCAGCCGGTTCCAGTCCTCGACGAAGGTGAACACCGACTCCCGGCACTTGGCGTTGAACTCCGCGATCCCGTACTCCTCGATCTCTGCCTTGTGGTGGATGCCGAGCTCCTGTTCCACGGCGATCTCGACGGGCAAGCCGTGGCAGTCCCAGCCACCCTTGCGCTCGACCCGATAGCCGCGCATCGTCTGAAAGCGCGGGTAGATGTCCTTGAACACCCGCGAGAGCACGTGGTGGGAACCCGGCGGACCGTTTGCCGTGGGTGGGCCCTCGTAGAAGACCCACTGCTCGGCGCCCTCGCGCCGTCGCAACGACTCCGCGAACACGTCGCGCTCGCGCCAGCGCTCCAGTACCTCGAGCTCGAGCGCCGGCAGCTGCTGCTGGTGATCGACCTTGCGAGCCGGGATCAGCGGATGTCGGGAGGGAGCTGTCACAGGCGGCTCATTCTAGATGGGGTGGGTTTCTGGAGACATCAGAGCCGATCTCACGGCGTGATTGGCAGGGAGCGATATCCAGTTCCGATCGAGCAAAAGGGCGTTTTTCATCGCTTTTGCAGGAGGTTCGTCACGTCCGGCGCAAACACGGGCGCGGACGGGCGCGGACGTCGCGCCAGTTCGCCTAGTAGGAAACATTCATATGTGACCCCTTCTGTATCTTCGCTCGAATGGAGGGGCACCGATGCTAGATCACACATCCATCCTGCCGCTGCTCAACGCTCGCGGGCCGTCGAACGGAGCCATTGCGGAGCCGTTCGTCAGCTGTGTGTCCGACGACTACACGGTCAACTGGTCAGAGGGCCTGGAGGAGATGCACGAGGAGAGCAGCCACACGCACTTCATAGAGGTTTGGACCCGCCGCGCGATGCTCGCGCGTCTCGGTGTGCTGCCAGCGGCCCCCGCGGTCATCGACGTAGGCTGCTCCACCGGGTATCTGCTCGCGGACCTGCGCGCGCGCCTCCCCGACGCGATGCTCATAGGAGTCGATCTCGTGGCCAGCGGACTGCGCAAGGCGCATACTCACGTTCCCGATGCGCTGCTGTTGCATGCAGACGCCTGTGCGCTGCCGCTGGAGGACGCCTGCGTTGACGGCGCCGTGAGCGCCAACCTGCTCGAGCACATTCCCGACGACGAGCGAGCGCTCGCCGAGATCTGTCGGATTCTTCGTCCAGGCGCGCGTGCCGTGATTGTCGTGCCAGTGAGTCCCGGCAGCTATGACTGCTATGACCGCTTGCTCGGCCACGAGCGTCGCTACGCGCGCGGCGAGATCGCACGCAAGGCGCGCAGGGCGGGAATGAGAGTGCTGCAGGACATCCACCTGGGCGCGCCGCTGTACCCGGCATTCTGGGCGGTCAAGCAGCGCAACCGCAAGCGCCACAAGCAGCTTCACGGATACGCGCTCGAACGGAAGGTCAAAGGCGACATGGATCGCACGGCTGACTCGGCGCTCGGGCGTTTGGCCTGTCGCCTCGAGGAGAAGCTGCTGCTGGGCGGCGTGAGGCTGCCGTTCGGCATTCGCGGCCTGAGCGTGCTCGAACGACCCGGAGCGGGCACATGAGCACGGTCGAGCGCTCCGTCGGCTCGGCGGGACAGGCCGTCAGCCGGGTGACGATCTCGGCGCGGCGCGTGCTCAGCGTCGTGATCCCCACGTACAACGAGCAGGACAACGTGCGTCGTGTGTACGAGCGCCTGGCACGAGCGTTGGATGGTCTGCAGCTGGAATGGGAGCTCATCTTCAGCGTCGACCCATGCACCGACTGCACGGAGGAGCTGATCCTCGCGCTGTGCGACGAGGACCCGCGGGTCAAGATGCTGCGCTTCTCGCGCAGGTTCGGCCAGCCGATGGCAACCATCGCGGGGCTCGAGGCCGCCCGCGGCGACGCGGTGGTGGTGGTCGATTGCGATCTGCAAGATCCCCCTGAGTTGATCCCCGAGCTCGTGGAACGCTGGCGCGAGGGATATGACGTCGTCTACGCCCAGCGCCGAACCCGTGCCGGCGAGACGATCCCCAAGCGCATCGTTTCCGCTGCCGGCTACCGGGTCATTCGGCGCATCGCTGACGTCGACATCCCGCCCAACACTGGCGACTTCCGGCTCATGAGCCGCCGCGTGGTCGACAACGTGGTTGCCCTGAAGGAGGGACATGGCTTCCTGCGCGGTCTCGTTGGCCTCGTCGGCTTTCGGCAGACGAGCGTGCTGTACGATCGCGATCGGCGAGCGGGGGGCAAGAGCAAGTACAATCGCCTTCTCGGATCGCTCGTGATCGGCCTCAACGGAATCGTCGGCTTCTCTCGCTATCCGCTGCACCTGATCTCGGTGATCGGCATGGTGCTCTCGGGGCTGGCATTCACACTCGCGCTCGTCTACCTGGGCTTGAAGCTCGGCAGCCTCCCCTTCCCTGTTGGCAACCCGACGATCGTGATCGTCATCTCGTTCTTCAGCGGTATCCAGCTGCTGTCGCTGGGTGTGATCGGCGAGTACGTCGGCAGGATCTACGACGAGTCGCGCAACCGGCCGAAGTACATCGTGGAGTCTCGTCACGGGTGGAACAAGAGAGCGTGAACGCGACCACCACCAGCAGCCGCCTGCAACTAACGCGCGCGTTTCTGCGTGACGTCCGCTCGCCCGAGTGGGGTCTCCCCGGTCAGGGCTTCCGTTTCGCGCTTTCCGGCAGTCTCGTAGCGGTCGTGTACGTGGCTGTTACCGCCGTTCTGCACGACGGGTTCGCCGTGCGGTTCCAGATAGCCCTTGCGATCGGATTCGTCGTGAGCGTCTCCCTGCATTTCACGCTTCAGCGCCTGTTTGTCTGGCGACACTACGAGAGGTTTGCGTTGGAGGTTCATCGCCAGGCGCTTCGCTACCTGCTCGTATGCGCCTGCCAGTATGGCATCACTGCTCTCTCGACGGCTAAGTTGCCCGGTCTGCTCGGCCTCCCGGTGGAGGCTGTCTATGTATTGACCATGCTCACCGTCGCGGGCGCCAACTTCGTCATCTTCCGCGGCCGCGTCTTCCACTCCGGGCCGGTCGAATATGGTTCGTCATGAGCGATAGCGGTCACGTAGTCACCTACCTCGCGGCCGCAGCCGATCTGGCGGGCGCGATCGATCCCGATCAGCTGAACGCCATCGCCGTCGATCTCTCCGAGGTCCGCGAGCGGGGTGGACGACTCTTCATTCTCGGTGTCGGCGGCGGAGCCGGCCACGCATCCCACGCAGTCAACGATTTTCGCAAGCTCTGTGCGCTGGAGAGCTACACCCCGACCGACAACGTCTCAGAGCTCACGGCCCGCACGAACGACGACGGCTGGGAGACGACGTTCAGTGCGTGGCTGAGCGTCTCGCGCCTGTCGGCGCGCGACGCTCTGCTCGTGTTCTCCGTCGGCGGCGGATCGCGCGCACACGGCGTCTCGGTCAATCTCGTTTGCGCGATGGAGCTCGCGCGAGCTGTCGGCGCTTCGCTCTACGGTGTCGTCGGCTCCCCGGGCGGGACGCTCGCCGAGCTTGCCGACGTCGCGATCCTGGTCGAGCCGCCGCCGGCGCTGCGCACGCCGCTGGTCGAGTCATTCCAGGCCCTCGTCTGGCATGCGCTCGTCTCGCACCCCGAGCTGGCCGTCACGCAAGGTCACTGGGAGTCGCTTGCCGCCGCCGGAACAGCGTGAGAGCGGGCGCCTTCCTCGACCGGGATGGCGTCCTCAACGAGCTGGTCGACGACCCCGTCTCCGGTGTTGCGGAGTCGCCCCTGAATGTCGAGGAGGTACGCCTGATCCCCGGGGCGGCCGCTGCGGCGGCCTGCCTGGCACGGGCCGGCTTCGTGCTCGTATGCGTCTCCAATCAGCCTGCCGCGGCGAAGGGCAAGGTGTCGGTCGCGCAACTGTGCGCGGTTCATGCGAGGGTGAGCGGGCTGCTGGCGCAGGAGGGTGTCACGCTCGCAGCATCGCGCCTGTGTCTTCATCACGAGCAAGGGGTCATCCCGGCGCTTGCCAGGCCGTGTAGCTGCCGCAAGCCGGCCCCCGGCATGCTGCTGGAGGCCGCCGCCGCGCTCGATCTCGACTTGACGAACTCTTGGATGGTCGGAGACACGGACGCCGACGTCGTCGCTGGTAAAGCGGCCGGATGCAGGACGTTGCTGATCCGCCATCCGGGCAGCATTCACAAGCGTTTGCGGGTCGTAAACCCCAACATGACCGCCGACAGCCTCGTCGACGGAGTCGAGGCACTGGGGCTCTGTGAATCAGAAACAATCCTGTAAAGCGAGCCGCGTTATGGTGACTTTCAGGTGAGCTCATCATGCTCGATCGGATCTCAACACGCATATTCGCGGACGGAGCCGACCTCGGCGGCATTCTGGCGCTCGCGGCGGATTCGCGGATCTCTGGCTTCACCACCAATCCCACGCTGATGCGGAAGGTAGGTCTGACCGACTACGCCAGGTTCGCTCGGGAACTACTCGAGCTTGTGACCAGGTATCCGATCTCCTTCGAGGTCTTCGCCGACGACGTGGAGGAGATGAGACGCCAGGCTCGTGCCATCGCGTCGTGGGGAGAGAACGTGTACGTGAAGATTCCCGTCACCTCGACGACGGGAGAGTCGATGGCATCGCTCGCCCGAGAGCTGTCCGAGGAGGGGATCAAAGTGAACGTCACGGCGTTGTTCACGACCGCGCAGGTCGAGCTGATCGCCGCAGCCGTAGCAGACGGTGCGCCATCGTATATCTCGGTGTTCGCCGGGCGCATAGCCGATGCGGGGGTCGATCCAATGCCGATCATCGCTCGCTCGCTGGAGATAATGGAGCAGGCTCCCCACTCGGAACTGATCTGGGCCTCGCCGCGCGAGATCCTCAACCTGGTGCAGGCGAACGAGCTGGGCTGTCACATCATCACGATCACCCACGAGCTCCTCAAAAAGCTGGACGGTCTCGGCAAGAGCCTCGAGCAGTTCTCGCTGGAGACGGTCCGTATGTTCCACGACGACGCGCTCGCTGCGGGCTTCACCCTGTGAAGCGAGCTTGCGTCACGGGCGGGGCCGGCTTCATCGGCAGCAATCTCGTCGATCGCCTGCTTGGCATTGGCGTCGAAGTCGTGATCCTCGACGACTTCAGCACAGGGCGACGCGAGTTCCTTGACGGTGCGGCTGCTGCCGCCAGCATGACGTTGATCGAGGGCGACCTGCTCGACGTAGCGACGGTCGAGGACGCCGTCGAGGGCTGCGACTGGGTCTTTCACCTACAGGCGAATGCCGATCTGCGCCGGGGTCTCAAGCATCCGCGGCGTGACCTGGAGCAGAACACGATCGCCACTTCGAACGTACTCGAGGCGATGCGTGCGCGCGGCGTAAGCCAGATCGCATTCTCATCCACCGGCTCGGTATACGGCGAGCCCGAGGTCTTTCCCACACCCGAGGACGCTCCCTTCCCGCTCCAGACCTCGCTGTACGCGGCGTCGAAGCTTGCCGGCGAGGCGCTGATCGCCGCCTACGCAGCCGGCTTTGGCTTCACGGGGGTTATCTGCCGCTTCGTCTCGGTACTCGGCGAGCGCTACACGCACGGGCACGTCTTCGATTTCTACCGGGCGCTGAAGCACGATTCCACGCGTCTGCAGGTGCTGGGAGACGGACGTCAGGAGAAGTCCTACCTGTACGTCCAGGACTGCATAAGCGCGATGCTGATCGCCGCCGAGCATCACGAGGCCGAGCGTGGCGCTCACGTCTACAACCTCGGCACCGACGAAACCCTTGTCGTCGACGCCTCGGTCGCGATCATCGCTGAGCGCCTGTCTGTCTCCCCGCAGATCGAGCACACGGGTGGACGCCGCGGCTGGGTCGGTGACAGCCCGCTGATTCACCTCGACACCGCGCGCATCCGCGGTCTCGGCTGGCGAGCGCAGCTCACGATAGAGCAGGCGCTCGTACGGACGCTGGAATGGTTCGAGGCCAACGAGTACGTGTGGCGTAACGATGCCATCGAGGGTGCGCTGTCATGAGCCGGGGGCGCGACGGATGAGCATGATCTTCAGCCGCGCGCCGCTGCGGATCTCACTCGGCGGAGGCGGCACCGACCTGCCCTCCTACTACCGCGAGCACGGAGGCTTCCTCGTCTCGGGGGCGATCGACAAGTACGCGTACATGCTGACCCACACGACCTTCCAGCGACGCTACCGCATGAAGTACGCGGAGCTGGAGGAGGTCGAGGAGGTCAGTCAGATTCGGCATCCGATACTACGCGAGAGCCTGTTGCGCCACTGGTGCGGCAACCCCGTCGAGATCGCCTCGGTGGCCGACGTGCCGGCTGGAACAGGAATGGGTTCCTCTGGCGCCTACACGGTATGCCTGCTCAAGGGCCTGGCGCGTGCGCGCCGCACCGCAATCACCCCGGGGGAGCTGGCCGAGTCGGCGTGCGAGATCGAGATGGACGTTCTCGGTGAGCCGGTCGGCAAGCAGGACCCCTATGTCGCCGCCCACGGCGGGATCTGCGCATACACATTCCAACCCGACGGCAGCGTCGAGGTCGAAGCGCTCGAGCTCGACCAGACAGCGCTCCGGCGCATGCGCGACCAGCTGCTGCTGTTCTACACCGGCGAGGCGCGCGCGGCCTCGCACATGCTGGCTGACCAGGACAGACGCTCCAAGGCCGGCGACAAGCAGATGCTCGAGAACCTCCACCGCACCAAGGAGCTGGGGCGGCGCAGTCGCGAGCTGCTCACGGGCGGCAGGCTCGAGGAGTACGCCGAGCTGATGCACGAGCACTGGGAACACAAGCGCCGTCGCTCGCCCGGAATGAGCGACGAGCGTATCGACGGCCTGTATGCGCTCGCTCGGCGCAACGGCGTCATCGGCGGCAAGCTCGTGGGTGCCGGCGGCGGCGGCTTCCTGCTCGTGTACACGAGCAGGCCCGAGGACACCCGCCGCTCGATGGCGGCGATGAACGCGCCAGAGCTGGCGTTCGACTTCGAGTTCAGTGGCGCCTACGCGAGTGAGTACTCATGAGCAGACGCCCGGTGAGCGTGGGAATCGTGGGCTGTGGACGCGTCGGCGCCAAGCGCGCCGACGCGCTCGCTCCCGGGGACGTGCTCCTCGGCTGTTGCGACCGGAATCTGGTCGCGGCCGAGGATCTCGCGCAGCGACACCGCTGCGAGGTGCGCTCGACGCCGGAGGCGCTGCTCGCGCTGGAGCCCGAGATCGTGGTCGTCGCGACCGTTCACGACCAGCTGGCTCCACTTGTTCAGCAGGCACTGGCGGCCGGGTCGCACGTACTGGTGGAGAAGCCGGCGGCGGTCTCCGTCGCACAGGTCGATCGCCTGATCGAATGCCAGCGCGCCGCCGGGCGCCTGGTCAAGGTGGGCTTCAACCACCGCTTCCACCCGGCGATCGCGCGGGCCGTCGAGGAGGTCCACCGCGGGCGCCACGGCGATCTCATGCATGTGCACGCTCGCTACGGGCACGGCGGGCGCCCCGGCTACGACCGCGAGTGGCGGGTCGAGCCGTCGCGCTCGGGCGGGGGTGAGCTGGTGGACCAGGGCATGCATCTGCTCGATCTCAGCAACTGGCTGGCGGGTCCGTTGCCGCTGCACTCGGTGCTGCTGCGCACACAGTTCTGGGACGTCGAGGTTGAGGACAACGCCGCGCTGCTGCTCGGCGAGGCGGGGTCTCGTGACGGTCCGTGGACGATGCTGCACGTGAGCTGGAGCGAGTGGAAGAACCTGTTCTCGCTCGAGATCTACTGCCTGACCGCCAAGATCCAAGTCGACGGGCTCACCGGATCCTACGGACCCCAGCGGTTGCGGATTTACCGAATGGGGCCTGAGCTCGGACCGCCCGCTCTGGAGGAGTTCCACTACCCGCACGTGGACGACTCATGGAGGGCCGAATGGGAGCACTTCGCTGAGGCGGTGCTGGCCGCGGACGGGCGCTCGCTGCTCGGCGACCTACAGTCCGCCCGTGACGCCTGGGAGCAGGTCGAGACTGCCTACGCGGCGAGTGTCTATGGCGGGTCTGCGACAGAGGCCCAGCTGTGAGCGCGGCTCTGACGGGTCGCACCGCGCTGATCACAGGTGCGACCCAGGGACTTGGGCTGGAGATCGCCCGCGCGTATCTCGACGCTGGCGCAGAGGGCATCTGCATATGCGGCCGCGACGTCGCTGCGCTCGAGAGCGCGCTCGACGAGCTGGGCGAGCGGGCCACCCCCGACCAGAAGGTGGTGGGCGAAGTGGCCGACGTGTCGTGCGTCGAAGACGTCGACAGGCTGCTGGAGATTGCTCTCAGCGGCTTGGGCAAGATCGTGATACTCGTGTCGAACGCCGGCGTGTACGGCCCGAAGGGCGCCCTGCACGAGACCGACTGGGTCGAGTGGAGACGGGCCGTCGAGATCAACCTGTTCGGCTCGGTGCTCCTCGCCCGTGAGCTCGTCTCGCACTTCATCGAACGCGGCTATGGCAAGATCCTCCAACTCTCAGGTGGGGGGGCCACTGCACCGCTGCCGAGGCTCAGTGCCTACGCGGCCTCCAAGGCGGGGGTCGTCCGCTTCGCCGAGACGCTGGCGGAGGAGCTGCGCGAGCATCGGGTCGACGTCAACGCGATCGCGCCGGGACCGTTGAACACGCGGATGCTGGACGAGCTGCTCTGCGCCGGTCCCGAGCTGGTGGGGGACGCGGTCTACCAGCATGCGCTCGAGCAGCAGCGCAGCGGAGGCACCCCACTGGGCCAGGGAGCCAAGCTCGCAGTGTTCCTGGGCTCGCCGGCCAGCGACGGCATCACCGGCAAGCTGCTGAGCGCGGTCTGGGATCCGTGGTCGGAATTGCCCGACCGCCTCGCGATCCTCAACTCCGACATATACACGCTGCGGCGCATCGTGCCCCGCGACCGTGGCATGGACTGGGAAGACGCCTGAGGTGCGCGACGTGCCCCTGCCGCCCGTGTGCATCCTTGCGGGCGGCAGGGGTACGCGCCTGGGCGAGCTGGCGCGCGAGGTCCCCAAGCCGCTGCTCGAGGTCGCGGGCGAGCCGTTCCTGATCCACCAGTTGCGCCTACTCGCAAGTCACGGGGTGCACGAGGCGGTCATCTGCGTGGGTCATCGCGGCGAGATGATCGAATCTCGACTCGGATACGCGTGCTGCGGAGTACATCTCGCGTACAGCCACGACAGCCCCGGGCTGGACGGAACGCTCGGGGCCATCAGGCGCGCGCTGCCACTCCTGCCCGAGCGTTTCCTGGTGCTCTACGGAGACACCTACCTGCGTCTCGACTATCGGGCGGCCAACCGCGCTTGGAGCGAGAGCGGGCTGCCCGCGTTGATGGTCGCGCTGCGCAACGAAGGGCGCTGGGACACCTCCAACCTTCGCTACGAGCACGACCGAGTGTTGGCCTACGACAAGCACGCCCCGACAGCCGAGATGAGCTGGATCGACTATGGGCTGGGAGGTCTCGGGGCCGGTGCGCTCGAGCGCACCGCCGAGTCCGAGCGCGACCTCGCGGCTCTCTACGCAGCCCTCGCGCGGCGGGGTGAGCTCTGCGGCTATCCGGCTACGGAGCGGTTCTATGAGATCGGGACACCCGCAGCCCTAAAGGAGACCGAAGTCTTCCTTCGCTCTCACGCGCCTGGTCAGCCCACCCGCGATGTGTAGGCGTCTGTACCGGTGGAGTTGGAAACGAAACAGCCCAGCATTTGCGCAGAATCTGGCTGTGTCAGGTACCCGCTTGGTGAAAACGCGGCTAGCCCAAACATCGCTGGTAGCTTGCTTGCATGCCGTTGCCTCGTACGAGCTTGACTACCCGTACTACCTGTAGGGTCTGTGGTTCGTCGGAGCTCGTGCCTGTTCTATCCCTTGGCGACCAGTACATCGCCGGTGCATTCGCCGAGCCCGGTGGAGAGCAGCCCGTCGTGCGACGTATTCCACTGGAACTAGTGCGGTGCGACATGACGCGCAACGAGGAGGGGTGCGGTCTGGTGCAGTTGCGCCACACGGTCCCTGGCTCGATTCTCTACCGGTCCTACTGGTATCGCAGCGGAGTCAACCAGACGATGACCCACAACTTGCACGAGATCGCCAGGCAGGCGGAGGAGATGGTCGACCTGCATCCGGGGGATCTCGTGATCGACATCGGTTGCAACGACGGCACGCTCTTCGACGGCTATCGGGCCTCGAACCTCAAGTGCCTTGGCTTTGACCCGTCCGACGTCAGTCGCTATGCCGTCGAGAAGGGCTACGAGGTGGTGCGCGACTTCTACTCCTATGAGCAGCTGCACCGGCGCCATGCCGATCGCAAGGCCCGGATCATCACGAGCATCGCGATGTTCTACGACCTCGAGTATCCGCGCGCGTTCGTCGAGGAGGTTGCGCAGGCGCTGGCTGAGGACGGCGTCTGGGTCATCGAGTTGCATTACCTGCCCAGTATGCTCGACATGAACCAGTTCGATGCGATCGTCCACGAGCACCTGGAGTACTACTCACTCGCAGTGATCGAGCGGCTCCTGGCAGAGGCTGGTCTGGGGGTGGTACGGGCCGAGCTCAACGAGATCAACGGCGGCTCGGTGCGGCTGTTCGTTCGTCGCGCCGCACGCTTCGTACCTGAGGACGAGTACGGCGAGAGACTGCAGCGGCTGCGTGTGCTCGAGTTCGAGATGGCGCTCGACGCGGCTGAGCCCTACGAGCGCTTTGCCACCGCCGCACAACAGGTACGCGAGGGCCTCGCCTCGCTGTGTCGCGGGCTGGTCGACGAAGGAAAGACGATTCACATATACGGAGCCTCTACAAAGGGAAACACGATTCTGCAGTATGCGGGCATCGACAACACGCTCGTTCCCTACGCCGCCGATCGCAACCCGGACAAGCACGGCTCAGAAACGATCGGCACGAGAATCCCGATCATCAGCGAGGAGCGCTCGCGTGAGCTGCATCCCGACTACTATCTTGCGCTGCCGTGGCATTTCCTAAACGAGTTCCTCGACCGCGAGAGCGAGTTCCTCGACCGCGGCGGACAGTTCATAGTTCCGATGCCCGAGGTGCGGCTCGTCTCTCGCGATATATCGCTCGCTCCGACCTGAGTGACGCCCATGCCGATGCGCATCGGAATCCTGAGTACGTGGAACACCCGCTGCGGGATCGCAGAGTACTCTCGTCACCTGGTTGACGCTCTGCGCAGGCAGGGCGAGGTCGAGGTGATCGTGCTCAGCTCGCGCAACTTCGGTCAGCGCGCCGTGGCACCGGCCGAGGATTGGGTGGCTCCAACCTTCGATGTGCAGATATGGCATCCGAGACACAGCTTCGCCTTGGACGTGGAGGCGATCTTGCGGCAGGACCTGGACGTGTTGCACATCCAGTACAGCAATCTCTTCTACGATCGTGGACGCCTCGTCGAGCTCCTGCGCCGCTTCCCAAAGGTGACGGCTCTCACCTATCACGACAAGGTGGTCGGGCTCGGCTTCCCCTATCACCTGCTCGACCTGCTCTACGCGCACCGCGAGGACGTTGGCATCGGCCCCCGCCAGCTGATTCCCCAAGGAATCGACCTGCGCCAGCCGGTCGTGAAGACGTTCGGATTGGGGAGGTCGCGGGTGGACATCATCGCCACGATCTGTGAGCGCAACGGCTGGAGCTTTCAGCACAGCTTCGGTGAAGATCGCTGGTTGGACAGCGAGGAGCTGTTTGTCTGGTTGCGCGACTCCGACGCCATCGTCCTCTGGTACGACGAAGACCGCCGGTCCGGTGGCAGCGCCGGAGCACCGCTCGCCATCGGAACCCGCAGGCCGGTGTTCGTCAACGACACCGAGTGGTTCCGTGACCTACCCGAGCGTACGTCCAACCTACGCAAGATCCACAGTCCCGAGGAGCTAGAGGTCGCCCTGCGGGAGCTGCTCACCAACCCGTATGCCGAGGAAAGAACGTGGGACCGCGTGGCCGGCGAGCTGCTCACGGACTTCCATGCGGCGCTGGAGCGAGGACCGGCCCACCTGCCCAGGAAGGGCGACACGCTGAGGGGGCGGGCCTTCGTGACGCTCGACCACAAGCCCGTGCGACGCGCGCTGCGCCAGGCGAAGTCGCTCGCAGCGGGCGTGTGAGTCAACTCTTCGTGACCGGCTCGTGACGCCGGTCACCGACGCGCCGGACGTACTCGACACACCCGCTGCGGGCGTCGCGGCGATCCGCGGCGGTGCGGTGCGGATCGTCGGATATGCACTCGGGGTGGCGGTCAGCATCGTCTCCTCCGCGATGCTCCTGCGGCACCTGGGTGTGGTGGCCACCGGTGAGTACGTGACCGTGCTTTCGCTCGTTACCCTCGCCGCAGGCGTCACCGAAGCGGGCCTGGCCGCGATCGGTGTGCGCGAACTGAGCACACTACCCCCGGATCTCGCGTGGAGCTTTTTGCGGAACCTGTCCGGCCTGCGCCTGGTGTGCGCCTCCACCGCCGTCCTGTTTGCCCTCACGTTCGCCGTTCTCAGCGGATATTCCACCGCGTTGGTGCTTGGCACGCTGCTCGCCGGCGGCGGATTTGTGCTGCTGACATGGCAGACAACCTACCTGCTGCCGCTGCTCGCCAGGCTTCAGCTGGGCAAGGTGACCACCGTGGAACTCATACGACAAATCGGTACGGTGTTGCTGATCGTCGCGCTTGTCCTGGCGGGCGCGCCGTTGCTACCCTTCTGGGCCGCCACGATCCCCGCCGGGATCGTCGGGACCGTGCTCGCGGGGCTCCTGATCCACCGGTCGATGCCCCTGCGGCCAGGGTTTGATCTTGTGGTCTGGGGTTCGGTGCTGCGCCGCACGCTGCCCTACTCGATGGCAGCCGCTGTCGGGGTCGTCTACTTCCGTTTGGCGATTCTGATTGTGTCCCACGTCGCCAGTGACCAGCAGACTGGATATTACGGGGCAGCGTTTCGCATCATCGAAGTTCTATTCGTCGTTCCCCAGCTGATCGTCGGATCCACTCTGCCGATCTTCTCCAGAGCAGCTCGAGATGACCGCCAGCGCTTGGACTATACACTCGGCCGTACGTTCGATGTGTGTCTGCTCGTGGGTCTGGCCGTCGGGCTGTCTCTAGTCACCGGTGCGACCTTCGTCGTTGACGTTATAGCTGGGCCAACGTTCGCCCCCGCGGCCGTCGTGCTGCGCATTCAGGGCCTGGGCCTGATCGCGACCTTCGTGGGCGCGGTGCTCGGCTACGCCCTACTCAGCCTGGGTCGCTACCGCGAGGTGCTGTTGATCAACCTGGCGGTCCTCGCGCTGGGCGGTGCGCTTATAGGCATTCTGGCCTCCGCATACGGCGCCACGGGCGCAGCGAGCGCCACAACCGCCGTCGAGACGCTGTACACAGGGATGTTGGCGGTAGCGGTCATATGTGCCGGAGCCCGACCGCGGGTGTCATTTTCCGGGATGAGACGCGCAATATTGGCCGCGGCGCTCGGGACGCTCGCGCTGGTGCCGCCGAACCTCCCCAATGTCGTCAGACCAGTGCTGGCCCTGGGCATCTACAGCGCCGCTCTGCTCGCGCTCGATGCGGTGCCACAAGAGCTCCTGGATCTGATGCGACGTCTGCGCGGGTGGAGGCCTCGCTAAGCCCAGGCACGTAGCCCTGTATCTCCGAACTGACTAGCCCGGTAGGAGCAGTAGATCAGTATAGGGTACGGTCGGGTCGGAACCGTTGTCAACTGCATATCGAGCGGCGAGTACGGTGACATGCTCGGCAGCAAGCGCCACCTCTGGCTGGCGCAAGTCGACGATCGCCGTGTAGCGTTGTGTGACCAGCGTGTGGAAGCGATCCAACGCGCCGGCCCGGCGCAGGCCGTAGGGCCAGTACTCGGTCACGACCGGAATACCTGCGGCCGCAAGTCGCTCAGCGCCGTCGAGAATATGCCCCTCGTGACCTTGGGCGTCAATCCACACGAGATCGATGTCGTCGAGATCGATCTCGCCAGCGTCCACGAGCGAGTCCAGCCGCCGCGCGGGAACTTCCGAGGTGATGCGCAGTCCCTCATCGTGGAGGGCTGGTCCAGATGCACCGGCAACACGCACTCGATGATCGCCCCAGTTGTTCTCTGAGTGCTCAAACATCACCATGCCATCGGCATCAGACAAAGCCACCTCGTAGATCACGACACGGTCCTGAACGCCATTCAGGGCAAGGTTGGCGCGTAGAATACGAACGTTTTCCGAGTCAGGCTCCACCGCCACAACGCGCTCGATGCCGTGGTGCACCAGAAGAGACACGGTCTCCGTACCAATGTTCGCGCCGACCTCTAGAACAGTCAAACCCTCTATCGTGGGCATCCCTGCATGCTGCGCAAGCGCCACGATCATACTGCGCACGGTTTCCTCGTCGAAGTAGCCACGCACGAATGTCGGAAAGCACACGCCGGCGGACTCGCGCGGGCTGAGGACGTAGCGGACGCCGTCATGCTCGACTCCGACGAACGGAGTCAACCGCCGGGCGAGGAGGAAGATGCACGCCCGCAGCGCTTCTCGTCGCGCGCCGCCTGTGTTACGTGCCACCCGCGCGACATTTCTCGCGTTAAAGCCGTGCAAGCGCAACTCCGCAAACATGCCAACGAGCGTATCATCGGAAAGTGGCTAAAGTGAGGATGCCATCCATCCGTATAGAGTCAGTCTGGCATCGTCGCTCCCGGCAGGGTATCCAGGCGCGATGCAGGCGTAGGCCTGTCTCCAACTCTGCGCTGGAATCTCGAATCGACCTCAACGAGCATCAAGAACTGTCGGCAACAGTCAACGGTCGCGCGAGCGCCGGTCCGGTGTTGCCAGCCAGTTGACGATTCCAACCGCCTCCGCGAACATCGAGCGTGTGAACGGACCATCGCCTGTCAGAGAAAAGATGCGATAGCCGAGCTCGGTAAGCAGATCCCACGGAGCCTCGGGCGCATCGCTATACATGGCTGCGGCGTCAAAGACGTGCTCGAATATCACGAGCGGCCGTGCCCGAGCGAGCACCGACCGACTACCCTCGAGCACGGCCTGCTCCGCGCCCTCGACGTCGATCTTGATGACGCTCGGGGAGATCTCCGCTACCTCGGCGTCGAGCGTCGAGACCTCTACGTCTATGAACACCGGGCGACCCTTGGCGTCACTAACGGTCGGATATCTGCGCAGCCCGCTCCAGCCGTCAAGTCGTGTGAAGTGACAGAACCTTGTCAGCTCCTTGCGGGCGCCGAGTGCGATCGCCCGACAGTCGACGCTGGGGAACTCACGGGTGACGCCCGCAGCCAGGCTCGGGATGGGCTCAAACGCAATATGGTGCCCGCGTGGCGCGATCCGCACCGCGTCTCGCAATACTTGACCTCGATTGGTTCCCACGTCTACATAGGTCCCGCCGCTCCGTAGCGAGCTTGCCAGTATCACCTCCATCGCAAGAGCTTCGCGCAGGGTCTGACGCGCTTCCGCATCGATCGCGCCCAATAGATACGTTCTCCCAGCGCGCTGCGCCGCGCCCCAGATCGCCTGTTTGTAAAGCGATGGCACACGGCGATCGTACTCACTGCAGATCCTCTGGGTGCCGCTGCTCGGAGGCCTTCGGGTGGGCTCGAGCCAGGCCCGCGCACGGGCGCGCGCGGGGACTGGGGTGTCAGGCGTGGTCCCAGCGTCGCACCCGGGCTGTAGGAGGTGGCGCCATGTCTCTGACTGCGTCTCACAGTAGCCGGATCGACCTGCGGCGACCTAGGATGCGTCCTGTGATCTTGCGTGAGGTCCAACTATGAGGCTGCGCCTCTACCATCACCACGACGGCGCCCGCGTTGCCTATCGCGAGATCGGCGCCGGTCCGCCGCTGGCGCTGCTGCACTCGGGCCTGCTCACACATAAGGAGTGGGAGCCAGCGGTCGAGGGGCTCGCTGACCGCTTCCGCGTGGTGCTGCCCGACCTGCCGCTGCATGGCGACTCCGAGGATCGCCCGCGTCATCCTTACACGCTCGACTGGTTCGCGGAGGTGCTCGGCGGCTTTGCCGCCGAGGTGCTCGGCCCGCGCCCGTTACTCGCGGGCCACGGCGCCGGCGCGGAGATCCTCTTGCAGGCCGTGCTGACCGGCCGCACCCGCCCCGCGCGGCTGGTGCTGATGCCCAACCGCATGCACATGTCGCCCGCGCACGCCCGCACGCGCGCCGCCTGGCAGCTGACCGCGCGGCTGGCCGCCGTTCCCGGCCTCGATCGCCTGCTCGCGTTCGGCGCCTGCGCCGTATTCACGCCCGAGCGCGGCCTGCGCCTGTCCGCCCGCGGCAATCCCGCCGCCGCCGACCTCCTGCGCCACGCGTTCGCCGATGTTTCCGGCAACTCGAGCCTCGCCCGCTCGTGGGCCAAATGCGCGCGCAACTGGCCCCGCGGCGCGCAGACGCAACTGCTCGACGGCTATCCGCGGCTGGACATACCCGTGCTGCTGCTGTGGGCCGACCGCGACCGGCTGCATCCGCTGGCGATTGCCGAAGAGGCGCTCGCGCTGCTGCCGCGCGGGCAGTTGCGGGTGCTCGAGAGCGTCGGCTTCTTGATGGCCTACGACGACCCCGTGGGCCTCGCGCGGGAGCTCGCAGCCTTCTGCGGGTAGGGTTCGCGGCGAGAGGGGACGTGGCGCAGCCGTCGCCGGACGTGACGCTGTTGTGCTGGCGTGGTGGGTTCGCGTCTCGGCTTGCATTCCTCTCACGTCTCGGCTTGTATTGCTATTTGCAAAGGCTGTATAGCCATGGTTATACGACAGGTTGATGAGGGCAAGTGAGCACCAACCCCAGCAGAAAAGGAGAGCCGATGCCGGACAAGCAGCTGTGGGGCGGGGAGACCGCCAAGGCCGTCGAGAACTTCCCGATCTCCGGCGAAACCGTGCCGATCTCGGTGGTTCACTGGCTGGCGCGGATCAAGGGCGCCGCCGCCGTCGTCAACGGCGAGCTCGGGATGCTGTCCAAACGCAGCGCCACTCGGATCGAGAAGGCCTCGGCCGAGATCGCCGCGGGCAAGCACGACAGCCAGTTCCCGATCGACGTCTTCCAGACCGGCTCGGGCACCTCGACGAACATGAACGCCAACGAGGTGATCGCGAACCTGGCCGGCGGCGGCGTGCATCCGAACGACCACGTCAACATGGGCCAGTCCTCAAACGACGTGTTTCCCTCGGCCGTGCACCTCGCCGCGCTCGACGTCGCGCAGAACGAGCTGCTGCCCGCTCTCAAGCAGCTCGAGCGCTCGTTTGCGCGCAAGGCCAAAAGCTTCCAGAACGTTGTCAAGGCCGGGCGTACGCACCTGATGGACGCCGTCCCGGTCACCCTGGGCCAGGAGTTCGCCGGGTACGCCGCGCAGATGGCGCTCGCGCAGGAGCGCGTGCAGGCGGCGCTCGTCCACGTCGGGCAGATCCCGCTCGGCGGCACCGCGACCGGCACCGGTCTGAACACCCACCCGCGCTTCGCAGAGAAGGTCCGCGCGCGCCTTCGCAAGGAATCCGGGCTGCGCCAGATCGCCGCGCCGCTGGACCCATTCGAGGCGCAGGCCAACCGCGACGCGCTCGTCGAGCTCTCCGGCGCGCTGAAGGTGGTCGCGGTGTCGCTCACCAAGATCGCTAACGACCTCGCGCTGATGGGCTCCGGTCCCCGCACCGGCATCGGCGAGCTGTTCCTGCCCGAGCTGCAGAAGGGCTCCTCGATCATGCCCGGTAAGGTCAACCCGGTGATGCCCGAGGTCGTGCTCCAGGTGTGCGCGCAGGTGATCGGCAACGACACCGCCATCACCGTCGGCGGCATGCAGGGCCAGTTCGAGCTCAACGTGCGCATCCCGCTGATCGCTCGCAACCTGCTGCAGTCGCTGCAGCTGCTGTCCTCCGCGGCGCGCGCGTTCGCCGAGAAGTGCGTCGACGGCATCGAGGTCAACAAGGCCGGCACCGCCGCGTCGGCCGGTGGCACGCTCGCGGTCGCAACCGCGCTCAATGGGGCTATCGGCTACGACAAGGGCGCAGCGATCGTCAACAAGGCCACCGCCTCTGGGCGGCCGCTGCGGGAGGTAGCGCTCGAGGAGGGCGTCGATGCCAAGCTGTACGACCAGACGATCGATCTGCGCAAGATCGCGCGGGGGAATCGCGGTTAGCCACCGGGCGGTGAGAGCGCGAAGGCGAGCCTTCGTCGTGGCCACGGTGCTTGCGGGCGCGGCCGTGGCGCTGCCGGTGGCCCGCGGCGCCAGGGCACAGGTGGGCCACGACCGCAGCTCCGGAGCGCAGCGGGAGTATGCCCGCAGCTCTGCAGCGTCCGTACCGCCGAAAGCCCGCTGTGGACGGGCCGCACCCGAAACGCTCGCGCAGACCGTCGGGTGGGTCGCCAAGCAGATCTACTACGGCGAGGTTTCGAGCTCGGAGACGTTCAAGGACCGCCGCCAGGTGGAAAGCTACGCGCCGCTGCTGCGGGCGGTGGCCGGCGACGAGAAGGCGGCGGCTGGGGCCGCCGTCACCAGCCTCGTGTATTCGCACACGCATATTGTTCGCCTGCGCGTGAGCCGGAGCTCGAAGCTGCTCGCGGACGTCGGCGGCCCGTACGTCCTGGCGCCACTCAGCGGGACTCTGCGCCTGCATGGCCGCGTGGTCGGCCACTATCTCCTCTCCGTTCAGGACGACGTCGGCTATGTCAAGATCGAGACGCACTTCATCGGCGCGCCGCTCGTGTTGCGTATCGGTGCCAAGAGCGTGCCCTTGGAAGGTCTTCTCGCGCCCGGACCAGCCACGATCCCCGCACACGGGCCGGTCGCCTACAGGCACGTGATCTACCAGGTGTACTCGTTCAACGCGAGCGCCTTCCCCAGCGGTCCGCTGCGGATCTCCGTGCTGGTGCCGTTGCCGGCCGGCCTGTCGCGAAAGAGCTGCGCCGTCGTCAGGAACTCCGAGCTGGCGGAGGTCGCCCGACGGGTGTCCCGCCGGCTGTCGCTGTCGCCTGCGAACTTCTCGACCTACGTCAACCTCGTGCGCACCCTCACCCGAGGGCTCTTCTACGTCCGTGCAGGCTCCCGGCAACTCGCTGGCAGCACGCGCCCGGGACCCGGTCGGCTGCCGGCCTCAGGCTCGGTCCGCTACCGCGGTGTCAACTACGAAGTGTCCTCATTCCAGGCGCCCAGCAGTGTCGGGATCGTACGCATCTACGAGCTGTTTGCTCAATAGCGAGCGGGCAGCCGTTGCGAGGTCGCGCTCGAGGCGTCGACGCGAAGCGGTAGGACCGAACGACCGGTCTACGCAGGATCGCGCGGGGGAACCAGGCCTAGCTGCCCCCCTCGCCCATGTGCCCTGACGACAGCTGGGCTCCCTCGGGGTGGAAGACGACGTTCCGGAACAGCAGGAAGTTGGCGATCGTCATAAGCGCAACGGTGATCAGGTAGACCACCTCCGTCGAGAGGCCAAGCACGGGGGGTAGCAGCGAGGTGCTTGCCGCCGTCACGCCGAGCTGCGCGCCGGCAACCGTCAGGTAGCGCGACATCTGATGGCGGAATGGCAGCGCGAACTCCTCGTTGTGAACCCATACGAACGCGCGCTGCAGTGTGAAGTGAACCACGAGCTGCAACGTGAACCCCATCACCAGAGCAGCCCGAAAGGGCAGGCCGACGATCACCGCAAGGAACGTCGTGGAGAGCAGGTACACAACCGCGACGATCGAGCCCGCCAGGGCGTAGCGAGTTCCCTGACCAGGCAGCCCCGATTCGGGGGCGAGGAGCATGCGCAATCCGTTCATAGCGCAAGCAACCGTACCAACCTCATCGTCGATAGAGAGAAACATTTGTCGCCAAAGGGGTGGAGAGAGAAACACCATCGCCAAAAGGAGAGAAAGTCATCACAATCGCTGTCCTGCTTGATACGCTCCCATTCAGTGAGTCGATCTTCCGTGATAGCCGAGCGAGAAGCGGGAGATGAACCTCTCGGCTCCGGCCGGCTGCCTGCGCCGAGTTTGAAGTGAGATGAACGTCGCTCCGATCACCGTTGATCGGGTCCAGCTGCTCACGCCGCAACATGACGTCGAGGATCCCGAGCTGTCGATCGTGATCCCCACTCTCAACGAGCAGCTCACGGTCGCAGACTTCGTGCGCTGGTGTCATGAAGGCCTCACGGAGGCTGACATAAGCGGTGAGATCCTGATCGCCGACAGCTCGACCGACGCCACCGCGGAGCGCGCGCTCGAGGCGGGAGCCCGTGTGTTGCGCGTGCCGGTGCGTGGTATCGGGATCGCCTACCGCGAAGGGATAGCGTACGCACGTGGTCGCTACATACTGATGGGAGACGCCGACTGCACCTATGACTTCCGGCATCTCAAGCCGTTTGTCGAGAGCTTCCACGAAGGCTACAAGTTCGTGATGGGCTCGCGCTGGAAAGGCAAGATCGAGCCGGGGGCGATGCCGCCGCTGCATCGCTACTTCGGCACACCGCTGACTACCTGGATCCTTAACCGCCTGTATTCCACCCACTTCACAGACATGCACTGCGGTATGCGGGGAATGACCCGCGAGGATCTCGTCGCGATGGATCTCGCCTCGGACTCGTGGGACTACACAACGGAGATGATGGCGAAGGCAGTGCACATGGGACTGCGTACCACCGAGGTGCCGGTGCCTTTGCTGAAGGATCGGACCGGGAGGGTCAGTCACCACAAGCGCGTCGGCTGGTTCTCTCCCTGGCAGGCGGCGTGGATCAACCTGCGTGCCATGTTCGTGTATGGCCCGGATTTCTTCCTGGTCAAGCCCGGCCTTGTGATCTTCGCGGTCGGCCTGCTGATCGCCCTGCCACTCAGCGTGGGTCCGATCACGATCGGGCCCATCAGGCTCTCGCTGTACTGGATGCTCTTCGGCACGACGCTCACGATCACCGGGCTGCAGGCCTTCCTCCTCGGCTGTATCGCGCAGGTGTTCTTTGACTACCGCGAACGAGCCACGCGCCGGTGGCTGAAGGTCTTCTCCTACACACGCAGTGTCGTGGTGGCTGCGATGATCGGCGTGGCGGGACTAGCGTGTACGGTGCCGTTGATCGCCTACTACGTCGGGCACCATGAGCAGCTCACGCTGCATGCCGCTACACAGGCCAGGCTGGGGGTCACGGGGCTGATGCTGATTGTGATCGGCTTCTCGTTGTTCACCTTCACGGTCGTGCTGCACGCGGCGGCGCTCGCGACCGGGCGATCAGTCCGACGCAGGCTCGCGGGCGGGTAACCAGGGTCACCCTCCGATCCTCGCCACGGCCGTGGCGATGCGATGGGCGTTTGCCATTACCGAAAGGGTCACGGTCGTCGCGGGCACTGACGGAAAGATCGAGGCGTCGACGACGTGCACGCGCTCCCACGCCGGCATGCGTCCGAGTGCGTCCGTCTCGAGCTCGCGAGGTGCGCGTCGCATCCGCAGCGAACCGCCGAGATGGTTGCTCTTGCCGGGGCGTCCGACGTGGACGAGGCCGGGGATCGGAACCATGCCCAGCATGCGTCCGTGCGAAACGAGGCGACGCACGAGTCTTCGCACGCACGCGGCCCCCTCCGTCACGTCGTCGCCGGTGACATGCACGCGATCGTCGCGATACTCGATCGTCAATCCCGGAGAGTCCGCCGAATGCAGAAAGCCCTGGATCACGACCAGGCGCCCCAACGCAGGCCGCGAGATCCGCTCAAGAGTCGCTGCAGGCAGAGGTATCCGCCTGGCGAGCGCGGCGAGCATTATGTCGTTGTATCCGTATATCTGCAGGTGCAGTGGATGCTCTGAGGCGTGCCCGCCTTCGAGCTCCAAGAACAATTGGGCCAAGGTGTTGCCCTGCGTCGCGACGCCGACCGGAGCGGAGTGACGAGTGAGCATCGGGATCACGAAATACTGGCTGTCCTGCATTCTGAGCGAGCGTGGCGCGTTCCCCATAGAGCTGAGCATCAGCCTGGTTGACGAGGCTGCACCGCATGCGACAAGCGCTCGCGAGGCGGTGAGCTGTCCCGTCGCAGCGGGTCGGCCGCGCTCATGAAATTCGATTGCCACCGAGTCGCCATCCTCCGTCAGGCGATCGACGTAGATGCCCCCTCGATAGTCGACCTTGCCACCGAGCGTGAGCGTGTCGAGCGTTTGCGCAGCGTTGTAGATGGAGCCATAGGGACAGCCATACAGGCACATGCCGCTGTAACGGCAACGGTGATCGTCCTCGGCTGAGGTCGCGACTGCCAGTCGGGACGCCCCAAAGCTGAAGCCGGCCGCCGTCAGCGCCGGAGCGTGTCGGCGCATATGCTGCAACAACTGCTCTGTTTGCCAGGTACGGCGCAGCGTACCGGGGGTTTCGGTGTAGAGCGGCAGAGTCTCGTGCAGCTCATCGCGCTCCGCCGCGACCGGCACGAAGCGCTCCACAGCCTCGTAGTGTGGCCTGAGCTCAGCAAGCGAGATCGGCCAGTCTTCGATGTCCTGCTGGCGATACGGCAGAATCGAGGCGCCCCACGCATTGCTCAGCCCTCCATACGCGAGCGATGACACAAGATCTGCGTCCTCGCTTGTCATTGCCAGGTCAGGATCGTCCAGGACGTACGGGAACAACGAGCCGTAAGCTGGTTTGAGCGGCACGTGCTTGACGTCGGCGGGAAAGGCACTGCGCGCGCGGCCAGCGAGCTCCGGCGGCCAGCTCTCGGGCTCAGAGCGAGCGAGGACGTCGAACAGCTCCATCCGCCCCACCTCGAGCCTGTCACCGGCATCCAATACGGTCACGTTCAGGCCCGCATCGCAGAGCGCGTGGGCTGCGGCGGCGCCAGCCGGACCGGAGCCAATGACAACCACTGCAGGTGTCATGCGCAGCTATGGCGCCGACGTCTGCCGGCGCGCGGGTACGCGGTTCTCGACACGGCGTGCGAACAGTACACGCTCGTCTCTGAGCGAGGCCGTCAACAGCAGTCTGCGCGGCAGCCGCGCTGCCACTCGAGCGATCGTCCGTCCCACCCAGCCGCCGCGTTCGCCCAGGCCGGCGAGCCAGTATCCCGGCGTGAACGAGTGCACAGACGGGACGTCCTCGACCACCACGAGGCCGCGCGCGTCGAGCAGCTCACGCAGCGTCTTGCGTGGGATCAGACAGGAGTGTGCCGGCACGTAGCACCACCAATGATTGCCTGCGATACGTGCGGTGAGCGACGAGGGATCGGGAGTCACGATCAGCAACGTGCCACCGGGCGCGAGCACGGTAAGCAGGCGATCGAGCGCTGCGACCGGGTCATCGAGATGCTCGAGCACGTCGACGAGCAGGACCGCGTCATAGCGCTCGCCCCCGAGCTCGGCCTCCTCGACAGCCATCTCGCGCACCGCCAGACCGAGCCGGTCGCGTGCATACCGCGCGGCCTCGACCGACGGCTCCACTCCCTCGACCTCATAGCCGCGTCGTCGCGCTTCGTCGAGCAGCAGGCCGTAGCCGCAGCCCACCTGTAGCAAGCGGCCGTTTGGCAAGTATGCGCGGAGTCGGTCCAGCAGCCAGCGCGCCGTGCGCCTGCGCCCGCGCTCCTCGAGCATGTAGCGCTCATCGCTCATCGCTCGATAGAGGTCATGCAGCTCTACGCCCTTGGGAAGCGATGGCTGATGCACTGTCCCACACTCGCCGCAGCGATAGAGATCGCCATGCTCGCCTACGCTGTGACAGCTCGGACTGAACGCGGACGGCTCATGCTCTGAGCCGCTGCCCCGCCGTGCGAACTCCAGCTGGCCGTCACACACGAGGCACGTAATGGCTGTCGGCACGGTGTCGCAATGTAGCAATGAAGATTGACGACGTCCCGTGCTCGACCGCTTTGACTGATTGGCAGCCGCTCACGTTGGTCTGAGTGTTTCTCAAGATCACCTCCGCGACGGGCGCGACACGATATCGCTGTCACTGTTGGTTGGCGAGCGACATGCTCTCTACGCCCAGTAACTGGCGCGAGGATGGAATCGCGGCTTCGCCGCCGCGTATATCGCTTGCGAGTGCAGTCAGCGTGAGACGGTTCAGCCCGGCGCTCAATCGGAGCGCGATTGGGACCACTTCGCCGCCGGGCCTTACCCGATAGGTCGCGCTCATGTGTCCAGGTCCGTGGACGAGCAGCGTCGAGGCGTGACCTCCGGGTTCGATTACATCCTTGGTTCTCGTGGCGGGGCTCAATGCCGCGAGCAGCGTCGCTCTGCGGGCGTCTGGCGAGACGATGACGATCTCGTCCCGCTCACCGACGCTCAGCAGCGCAGGCGCAGGTGTCGAGGATTCTGCCAGCACAGGGTGTCCCGCGAAGATCGCGATCGCCCTCGACACGGGCGAGCCGACGTCCTCCAGCGTCCTCCATGTACCGGGATGTTCAGTAGCGAGCAGGTTGTAGTAGCCGGTGAAGCTGATCGCCAGGCCGGCAATGCAGCTCCACGCGGCAAGGAGCCCGCCCCCGATCCGCACCAGCCGGCGGCGCCATCCACGAGTGTCGTTCGAGAGGGCGAGCCACGCGGCGAGCGCGCCCAGCAGGAGGAGCGTCGTGAAGTCCACCTCGTAGCGCTCGGTGGTGGAGAAGAACACGTAGGAGAGGAACAGTATGCAGGCGATACCCGCGCCGGCGAGCATCAGCAATGGAAGGGCAAGACCTCCAAGCGAGCTCGTGCGACGACGCCACATCCAGGGCAGTGCCGCAAGCAGGATCACAATTGGCGCCATTGGAAGCAGGCCGCCGGTTGGCTCGACCTGCTGAGGGTATAGGCCCGGCAGGCTCCCCGGGTATGAGATCGGCGGCGGGGTGAGGATTACAAATGGGAATAGGGACGCGATTCGCGGCGGCGAGACCCCGTAGAACCAGAGGCCGGGCGGCACGTAGCTGAGATCATCGAAACGCGCGGTGTTCTGGTCGATGCCGCCCAACTGGTACTTCGCGCCGTTTTCAAGCGGGTTGCCGAAGCGCGCCTGGTTATAGGCCAGCAGCAGCAGGATGCATACGCCGACCGGGAGGAGCAGCGCCATCAGCAGACCGCGGTGCGGCCGGACCGTCCGCAGCGACAGGTAGACAAGCGCGAGCACTACCGCCGTCACCGCCAGCGAGGGTCTGGAGGCGGTTGCCAGACCGACGCACAGGCTCATGAGCACGAGCCGTGTCAGCGACGCACGCCGGTCGACCAATGCGCAAACGGCAAGCCAGATGCCCGCCATCGCAAAGCAATAGCCGCCGGAGATCGACTCCTCGTAGATCTCCGGGCGACGCAGCATGAACGGCACCGCCGAGGACAGCGCCAGAGTGAGAGCGGCAAGCACGCACATCCAAGTAGGTACAAAGCCGATCTGCCGCACCACCACACGCAGTGCCGCCAGCGCGAACCCGAGCCCGACGATCGAAAAGAGGGAAACGGTTACACTCGACGTCGGTTCGAGGCCGAAGAGGTGCAGGGGCACCAGTAGGACAATGACCGGGGCGGGACCCCACGTGAGGAACAATTTCCCCTTATACAGGGCAAAGTCGTGGATGCCCAAGTGAAGAACCCCGGCCAGCTGCTGAAAAGGACTGTTCTGCGTCGGGTTGTACGGCTCGGGCAGCCTCAGGAGGCCTGCGGGCGCACGGCCGACCGAGAGATGGAAGTGAAGAAACGCATTGGCCAGCCGGTTGTAAGGGTCGGCCTGAGCACCGTTCAGCGCGAGCGGGACTGTGGTGCCGGCGGTCCACAGGTACAGCACGGCTGCGAGCAGGAACACCACGAAGAGAGCCAGGCTCGTCCGATCTATCGTGAACGCACGGGCGGTCCCGGAGGGAATTCCGTGCAGGGAGGCTCGCACGCCATCGCCGACGGACATGCGCCGAAGCTAGTCAAAAAGCAGTTCAGATGCCAGTCTTGGTCACCAGTTGACAGGCATTGTCTCCGACCTGCCGCGGTCGCCGCTACGTCGCCGGCAGTGCTCTGTACATCCGCGCGACGGTGCTGACGACCCCCGGCTTCGGCTGGCCGCCGTAGGTGAAGAGGCCCTTCTGGTTGAGGCCTTCGATCAGCTTCAGCTTGGGGAGCACGCGTTTGATCGAGCCGCCGCTGAACGTGGGGGTGAGCGGGTAGTCGCGCAGCACCCAGATCATCATCGCGGTGAGGTGCGGGTCGGCGGCGTACACGGAGATGTGCTCGGCGAGCAGTTTCGCCTGGTAGGCGTAGCTGCCGGGGCTGCCGGGCGGGTTCAGGCCGTTGGATTCCGCGCCGAACTCGCTGACCACGAGCACCTTGCCCGGAAACGTCCGTTCCATCGCGCTCAGGCGCGCGCGCATGCTGCTCGCGAGTTGCGCCGGCGAGTCGTGAGGCGCGTCATACCAGCCCGAGTAATCGGTCTCGGCGACGGCGTCCACTTCGGAGTACAGCGCTCCCGCGTGCGTCGGCGGGTGATCGCCCCACACGTCCACCGCGACCAGGCGTGTCGGGTCGTACGCGTGCAGCCAGTGGGTGAGGGTGCGCACGTAGGACACCTCCTCGCTGTCGCGCCCGTTGTTCGCCACCTCATCCACGAGGTTCCAGGCGAAGATCGACGGGTGCAGCTCGGCTGCCAGGACCGCCGTCTTCGCCTGCTGCTCGGCTTCGGCGAGGAGCTTCGGCGTGGTCGAGTACCACATCGCTGCACCTTCGACTGGCCCGATCCCCTGCCACACGAGGATGCCCGCTTCGTCGAGTCGTTCCAAGAGCGCCGGGTCGAGCGGGTGCTGGGAGCGAACCACGTTGGCGCCGATCGCTTTCAGCTCTTCCACGAGCCTGTTCTGGTCGGTCGGGCGCAGCGCGTCGCCGTGGCCCTGCGCGTCCTCCTGGAGCGAGGCGCCGTGCAGGCTCAGCTGCTGGCCGTTGAGGTACACGTGGCCGCCGTGCCAGGTGAGCTGTCTGAGCCCGACGCGCGCCGAGTAGCTGCTCTCGCTTCCGATCTGGAGCGTCAGCTGGTACAGGCTCGGGCTCGCCGGCGACCACAGCGCGGGCTCGGGGACCGTGACCGTCGCCGTGTCTGTCGTGGACTGATCGTGGCCGAGCGTGACCGCGGGGAAGCTCACCGGCAGCGTCTGTGTGCCGTGGGCGAGCGAGCCCGTGGGCGCGATCGCACGGCTGTGGCCGTAGTTGTGCACCTGCACGCTCACGCTCACCGTCGCCTCGGCGGCCTCCGGCGTGTCGGGTGCGAGCGCCGTGTGCACGGTCGGCTCGGACAGCTCGCTTTCGCCGATCGGACGCACTTCCACCTCGCCGTCGAGCCCGCCCCAGTTGAACCACGTGCGGTGAAAGCCTTCGCGCGCCTGCCGGGCGGGGTCGCGCCAGTCGGTGCGCACGACCACCGTGTGCGCGCCCGCGGCGAGCTTGACGCGCTCCTCGAACGGCAGGTAGGAGCCCCTGTGCGAGCCCACCCGGCGCCCGTCCACCCACACCGTCGCGAGGTAGTCAGCCGACTGGAAGTCCAGCGCGTAGACGCCCGCGGTCGCGGCGTTGAAGCTCGTGCGATACCAGGCGATCGAGCCTTCGTAGTTGACGCCGCCGGGCTTCCCCGTGTACGGGCTCGGATCGACCACGTTCGGCACGCTCACGCCGGCGCCCCCGAAGCGCCCGCGCGCGAAGCCGCGGGACATTCCCCGGTTGCCGGGGTCCCGTCGCAGCGTCCACTGCGTGAGCGGCACGCGCCCGCCGGGGCCTGCGAAGATCACCGGCTTGCTCGACGGCGCTTCCGCCGCGGCCGCCTGGCCCGCGAGCGCGACGCACGCGAACGTGAACGCAAAGATCGTCTTGATCAGGGCTCTGAGCATGGTCTCTGCGGGCGGGGGCGCGAACACGAGCCGGTCATTGTGCCGGTTGCGCCGGTCCTCCTGTGCCGCTCGACCCTTTCAACAACGCCGGCGGGCGTTCAGAGCGGCGCGGCGGGCTCGGCTGCAGCGCGCTCGCCTGTAGCAGGCCCGGCAGCGACGGGCTCGGCGGCGGACACGAGCAGCCGCGCCAGCAGCGCCAGCGCTCCGGCCTTGTGCAGCGGCTCGTTGAGGTTGCCGCACTTCGGCGACTGCACGCACGACGGGCAGCCGCTCGCGCACGGGCACTCCGCGATCAGCCGCCGCGCGTCTTCGCACAGCTCCTCGAAGCGCGCGTACGCCGTGCGCGTGATGCCGATGCCGCCGGGGTGCCCGTCGTAGATGAAGATCGTCGGCGCGCCCGTCTGCGGATGGAAGCTCGTCGACAGGCCGCCGATGTCCCAGCGGTCGCACATCGCGATCAGCGGCAGCACCGCGATCTGCGCGTGCTCGGTCGCGTGCAGCGCGCCCAGCAGGATCTCCGCCGGCACCGTCGCGGCCAGCCCGAACGCCGACGAATCATTAAAGAGATCCCACCCGACAGGTCGGTCGGCAGCTCGAACCACAGCGCCTGCGTGGCGAAGCTCGTGGGCGGCAGCTCGAGCGCGATCAGGTCCACCTGCGCGTGGTCGACGAGGCGCCGGCGCTGATAGGCGAGCACGGTGTCGGTGACGCTGACCTCGCCGAAGGACAGCGTCACGCCGAGCGCGTCGCGGCGGTCGAGCAGCCGCACGATCTCGGTGTCGGTCTGGGCCTTCGGCTGCGTGTACCAGTCGCCGCTGAAAGGCGACACGAGCGCGCGCCGGCTGCTCGAGATCGAGCTCGTGCACCTCATAGGAGCGGCCCTGATGCATGTAGATCGCACCGTCGTGCACGGTCGAGTGTGCGCGCGCGGCCTCAGTCGAGCCCAGCAGCTCGCCGCTGCCGACGTCGACGATCGCAAAGCTCTCGGGTGAGGCCGAGCGCAGCGAGACCTCCCCGGCCGGATAGGAGCCGGGGCGGCTGGGGACGTACGCGGAGGCGATCGCGTCCTCGCGCCGGCGCAGCTCGCCGGCGCTCTGCAGGATCTCCGCGTGGGCCTCCCAGCGCGGGCCCAGGAACTCGGCGTCGCCGCGCGACAGCGGGCCCTCGTGGGCGGCGCACAGCAGGTGCGCGCGGTAGATCAGCGGGCTCTCGTGGTCGAGGATCGCCGCCTCGACGGGGCGCTCGAGGAAAGCTTCGGGGTGGCGACAGAAGAACTGGTCGAGTGCGTCCTCGCCGGCGACGTACACCGCCAGGCCCCGGCCGCGGCGCCCAGCGCGCCCCCACATCTGGCGCAGCGACGCGACCGTTCCCGGGAACGTCACGACGACCGCTGCGTCCAGCTCGCCGATGTCGATGCCGAGCTCGAGCGCGTCGGTGGTGATCACCGTGCACAGCTCTCCGCGCACCAGCTGCTGCTCGAGCTCGCGGCGCTGCTGCGGCGTGTAGCCCGCGCGGTAGGGCTGCGACCCGCGCGGCGAGCTCGGCGTCGGTGCTCTGGAGGTCGTCCTTCACGAGCCGGCTGAGCACCTCGACGCCCTTACGCGACTTCATGAAGCAGATCGTGCGCGCCCCCGCGCGCGTGAGCTCAGTCAGCAGTTCCGCCGCCTCGCCGAGCGCCGAGCGACGCGTGCCCAGGGCCTCGTCAGCCAGCGGTGGGTTCCACACCGCGATCTGCCGGTGCGGCGCCGGCGAGCCGTCCTCGTCGATCAAGCTCACCTCCTCCAGGCCCGTGAGGCGCTCGGCCAGCTCGACGGGGTTGGCGATCGTGGCGGAGGTCAGCAGGAAGCGCGGCTCGGTGCCGTACGCAGCCGCGATCCGCCGAGCCGGCGCAGCACGTTGCCGACGTGCGAGCCGAACACGCCGCGATACACGTGCGCCTCGTCGATCACCACCACCGCGAGGTTCGCGAACAGCTCCGCCCACGCGGCGTGGTTGGGCAGGATCCCCACGTGCAGCATGTCCGGGTTGGTGAGCACGACGTTGGCGCTCTTGCGGATCTGGCGGCGCGCCTCGCGCGGCGTGTCGCCGTCGTAGATCGCCGGGCGCACGCGCTTGGGCAGGCCGAACGACGCCAGCGCGCGCGCCTGGTCCTGGGCGAGCGCCTTCGTCGGATACAGATACAGCGCCCGTGCGCGCGCGTCGCGGCACAGCACGTCCAGCGTCGGCAGGTTGAAGCACAGCGACTTGCCCGACGCGGTGCCCGTGGTGATGATCGTCGGACCAGCCCACGCCGCGTGCAGCGCCTGTGCCTGGTGGGAGTACAGATGCTCGACGCCGAGCCGCTCGAGCGCCCCGAGCACGTCGGGATGCAGCTCCGGTGGGGGCTCGACGAGCCGGGCGCGCCCCGTGCGACCGCGGCCTTCGTGTGCCTCGCGCACCAGCCGCCCGTCGTCGCGTCCCGCGTCAAGCAACGCGCTCCACGGCTCGGTTCTGCGGTCGAGGGCCAAGGACTTGAGATAGTAGGAGACGATGTCCGCGACGGCCGCCGAGTCCTGGGCGCAAGCCCGCTCGTTCCATCATTCGCTGTATCCCGCGCAGCGGATCGCCGCCGAGCGGGAGCAGAGCGTGTCGGTGTGCCTGCCCGCGCGCGAATGCGCCGACACCGTCGGCGAGATCGTCGAAGCGCTGGTCGCGCTGCGCGAAGCGGGCGCGCTCGACGAGGTCGTGGTCCTCGATGCGGCCTCGCCCGACGGAACCGCCGCCGTCGCCGAGCGCGCCGGAGCTACCGTGTGGCAGCAGGCGCAGCTGCTGCCGGCGTACGGGCCGGTCCTCGGTCGGGGCGACGCCATGTGGCGCGCGCTGTCGGTGCTCGACGGCGAGCTGGTGGCCTTCGTGGACGCCGACACCGAGGACTTCTCCGCGCATTTCGCCACCGGGCTGCTGGGGCCGCTCGTCTGCGAGCCCGGCGTGTCGTTCGTCAAGGGCTTCCACCGCCGGCCGCTGCGCCAGGAGGGCGTCGGCGGCGACGCCGACGCCGACGGCGGCGGGCGCGTGAGCCACCTCACGGCGAGGCCGGCGCTGCGGTTGTTCTATCCCGAGCTTGCCGGTGTGCGCCAGCCGCTCGCCGGTGAGGTGGCGGCGCGGCGTGAGCTGCTGGAAGGGCTCGCGTTCGCGACCGGAGATGGCGTCGAGATCGCGATGCTGATCGACCTGTGGCGCAAGCTCGGCCTCGACGGCATCGCGCAGGTGGAGCTCGACGAGCGCCGCAACCGCCACCAGCCGCTGTCGGCGCTCGCGCCGATGGCGCTGACGGTGCTGGCGACGATCGCGCGACGGCTGAGCGAGGAAGGCCGTCTGGTGGACGCCGAGGACGCGGCGCCGGCTCTAGAGCTCGCGCCGGTGGAACGTCCGCCGCTGGCTCGCGCGGGCGTGGCGTGAGCGGGCCGGTAGGGGAGTCCGGCGGTGCTCGCGCCCGCTGCGTCTACCTCGACCTCGACAGCACGCTGCTCGGGCGCGGCGCGTCGATGCTCCACGACGGTGAGGGGAACGTGACGATCGACGGCGTGCGCGCGGTGCAGGCGTGCCTGCGCGCGCGTGTCGAGGTCGTGCTGATGTCGGGCAGGCGCCGCGCGCAGGTGATGGAGGACGCGCGCCTGCTCGGCCAGTCCTCCTACATCTTCGAGGCCGGCGCCTGCGTGGTGCTCGACGGGGAGGAGCACTGGCTGACCGGGGACCGATGGAACATCGGCCAGCTGCCGGGCGAGCTGACGATCGCCGAGCAGATCGAGCGTTCCGGCGCGCCCGCGCTGCTGCTCGAGCACTACGCGGGGCGGCTGGAGTACCACGAGCCATGGCACTTCCAGCGCGAGGTCTCACACCTGTTTCGTGGCCTCGTGGATGCCTCCGACGTCGATCGTGTGCTGGCCGAGAACGGTCACGAGAGCCTGCGGCTGGTGGACAACGGCGTCGTCAACAGGCGCTCGCCGGCGCTGGCGGAGCTCCCACACGTCCGCGGCTATCACCTCGTGCCCGTCGGCGCCTCGAAGGCCGGCGCCGTCGCGCTGCATCGCAGGATGCGCGGCTACGAGCGCGCGGAGACGTTCGCGGTGGGCGACTCGCGTGAGGATCTCGAGTGCGCCACCGAGGTCGATGTCTTCTGGCTGGTCGCCAACGCGATCGCGCGCGATCCATCGATGCGAGAGGCCATCCACGCCCACGTCAACGCACGCGTGAGCGAGGCCGGGTACGGCCCAGGGGTCTACGAGGCGGTCATCGCCACGCTGATGGCGTCCTAGATGATGCCCTCGCGCTTCTCCTCCTCGTAGAGGCGCTCGACGACGAACTCCTTGAGCAGCGTCTGGTAGCCGGTGTTGCGCAGCGCGGCGAGCGCCTTGAGGCGCGTGAGCGTGAACTGGTCGAAGCGCACCGCGATCGGTGTGGTGCGCCCGGGCCTGATCATGTCCTGCATGCGCAGCGCCTTTTCGCGCTTGGCCTGCTGCGCGAGGAACTCGTCAGGGTCGAGCGACAAGCCTTTGACGGGGTCGACTTCTCCGGGGCGGGTACGGGCCATGGGTTTTGTGTCTCCTTTTGCGGCCAGTGTGCTCTATGGTATCTACCGCGTTGATACTATAGCTATACGGTGCGTGGTGGGGGTTGGGTTGCAATCCAAGGTGGTGGCGCTGTGCGATCTCGGGGACGAGGACCTCGAGCGCTGGCGTGAGCTCGCCGCGGTCGCCGTTGAGCCGAGCTCGACCCGACGCTGCGCACGCGTGGACTCTGCCGTCACCCGCGGCACCCGCCATCTACGCGCTCGCCGAGCCGCCCGCCAGTCGGCGCCACAATCGCCGCCAGAAACCCGGCGTGGGGCGTCTGCGCCAGAGTGCGGGCGGTGGCACCGTGGCGCGCACGAGCGCGACCCAATCGTTGAGGGGGAGCTCCCCGGCGATCAGGCGCGCGAGCGCGCCCGTGACGGGCGCTGCGACCCCGGCTGACTCGAGCGCTGTGGCGAGCAGCGGCACGGACTCGAGCGCCTCGACGGCCTGGCCGATCTGCTCGGGGATCTCGCCGGCGGGCACGCCCGCGGCGAGCAGCTCGCCGGCGCGGCGGTTGCGGCTCTCGCGCGCGAGCGCCGTCGCGACCAGGTCGCCGGCGCCGGCGAGGCCGATCATCGACTCCGGCCGCGCGCCGAGCCCGTCGGCGTAGCGCCAGACCTCGGCGAAGATGTGCCCGGCGGCGGCGCCCGCAGCGTTCAGCCCCTGCGCCTCGGTGGCGCCGGCGGCGAGGGCCGCGGCGTTCTTGGCCGCGCCGGCGAGCTCTACGCCGATCGGGTCGTTGGAAAGCTCGCACACGACGCCGGCGCGCGTGAAGACCTGTGCGAGCGAGCGCGCGAGCTCCTCGTCCTCGCACGCCGCCACGAGCGCGGCACCCGCGTGCACCATCTCCTGGGCGTGCGCCGGGCCGCCGATGCACGCGACCCGATCCGAGCCGAAGCTCGCGCGCAGGACGCTCGTCGGCGGTCGCCCACCCGGAGGCACCAGCCCCTTGGCGACTGACACGATCGCCGTGCGCCTGCCGAGTCCAGACGCGCCGAGCCGCTCGATCACGGCGCCGAGCCCGTGCGAGGGCACCGCCAGGAACACGTAGTCGGCGCGCGCAACGCCTGCGGCGGCGGGCTCGATACGGAGCCCCGACGGCATTTGAACACCCGGCAGGTAGCGGACGTTCTCGCGTTGCCGATCGATCAGCGTCGCCTGCTCCTCCGTGCGTGTCTGCAAGGTCGTGCGCAGACCACCGCGCGCGAGCAGCACTGCCAGCGCCGTGCCGAACGACCCCGCGCCGATGACGGTCGCGCGCCGTCCCGGCGGCGACAGCGCGCGGACGCGCTGAGAGCGCCCGGCGGGCTGTGGCTCGGACTCGGTTGCCATGCGCTGGGCGAGCGTAGCGATCGTGCCTCGTGGCGGCGGTCCTGGTGCCCGGGCTGCCAGCGCTGAGCGGCAGGCTCAGACGATTCCGGCGAGCTCGAGCCCGGCAGCCACCAGCGCGGCACGGCTGCGCGCCTGGAGGATCACTTGCAGGTCGAGAATGCGCGCGTCGAAGCGGTCGAGCGCGCTTTCGGCGGTGACCGCGTAGGCAGGCACGCCGCCCTGGCGGGCCCTGGTGGCGATCTCGAACGCGACGCTGCCCGCCAGCGTGCGCTCCTCGAGGCGCTCCACTCCGATGATCACGGCGCGCGCGTCGCGCATGCGCTCGTCGAAGCCCAGCTCGTGAAGCACTCGCCGGACGTGCTCGCCATCCTCGGCTCGCTGGTCTGGGAGCGGCAGCGCACAGACGTCGGGCTCGGGCAGGCCGCCTGCCTGGACGCCGCGCGCGATCGCGTCGGCCGCCGCGGCAGCCCCCAGCCGGGCCCCGAACGGCGCACACGCGATCAGCAGACGCCAGGCGACGCCGACGATGCGGCGCTCGCGACCGGGAGCGGACGCCGCGGCGGGGCGCTTGGTCGTGCTGGGGCGCTCGCTGTGTTGCGTCACGATCGGGCATCCTTCCAGCAATGGCAGCTGAGAAAGCGCAGCCCTTGGTGATCGAGCTCTGCGGGCACGAGGTGCGCGTGAGCAACCCGGGCAAGCTGTTCTTCCCCGACGCCGGGATCACGAAGCTCGACCTGGTGAACTACTACGTCGAATGCGAGACGGCGGTCGTGCGCCACCTGCGCGAGCGCCCGACGGTGCTGAAGCGCTGGGTGGACGGCGTGGCGGGCAAGCCGTTCTTCCAGAAGCGGGTTCCCGACGGTGCGCCGGAGTGGCTGCAGACGGCGACGGTCACGTTCCCGAGCGGTCGCCACGCGCGCGAGCTGATTCCCAACGACGCGGCGCACCTCGTGTGGGGGGTGAACCTCGGCGTGATCGACTGGAACCCGTGGCCGGTGCGGCGCGAGGACCTCGACCATCCCGACGAGCTGCGCGTTGACCTCGACCCGCAGCCCGACGTGCCGTTCTCGGAGGTGCGCGAGGTGGCGCTGGGCGTACGGGAGGTGCTCGACGAGCACGGGCTGCGTGGCTATCCGAAGACCTCCGGTTCGCGAGGGATCCACGTGTACGTGCGTATCGAGCCGCGCGAGAGCTTCGAAGAAGTGCGCCGCGCGGCGCTAGCGCTCGCGCGTGAGGTCGAGCGGCGCATGCCCGGTCGCGCGACCAGCCGCTGGTGGAAGGAGGAACGCGAAGGGGTGTTCATCGACTACAACCAGAACGCCCGCGACCGCACCGTCGCGTCGGCGTACTCGGTGCGCGCGGTGCCCGACGCGCGTGTGTCGTGCCCGCTCGAGTGGGACGAAGTGCCAGACGTCGAGCCGGCGGACCTGCGTCTGCAGACCGTCCCGGCGCGCCTGCGCGAGCTCGGCGACCCATCGGCGTCGATCGACGAGCACCCCGGTCGCCTGGACGGGCTGCTCGAGCTGGCCGCGCGCGACGAGCGCGACGGCCTCGGCGACGCACCGTGGCCGCCGCATTTTCGCAAGCACAGGGGCGAGCCGCCACGCGTGCAGCCGAGCCGCGCGCGCAAGCCCAAGGAGCAGGGCGCGTGACGCTGCCGCTGGCGCCGCCACTGAAGCCGCAGCTGGCGCTCTCGCGCAAGGAGCTGCCGGTGGGCGAGGACTACGCGTATGAGGTCAAGCTCGACGGCTTTCGCTGCGTTGCGTTCGTCGACGGCGAGGATGTGTTTCTGCAGTCGCGTAACGGCAAGACGCTCGGGCGCTACTTCCCCGAGCTGACTTTCCCCCGCGGACGCTACGTGCTCGACGGTGAGATCGTGGTGCGCGACGCCGACGGGCACGAGGACTTCGACGCGCTCGGCCAGCGCATCCATCCCGCGGTCTCGCGCATCGAGCGTCTCGCCGGCGAGACGCCGGCTGTCTACGTCGCGTTCGACCTGCTCGCCGACCGTGACGACGCGCTGCTCGACGCTCCGTTCGCGGAGCGCCGCACCGCGCTCGAGCAGCTTTCGAGCGGCGAGGCGTTCTCGCGCGCGCCGGTCGAGCTGATGGCGACCGTCGCGACCGTCGGCGAGGCCGAGCGCTGGCTCGCGCACGCAGAGGGTGCAATCGCGAAGAGCCTGGCCGCGCCGTATCGTCCGGGCGAGCGCAAAGGGATGGTGAAGGTCAAGCGCGTGCGCACGATCGATGCGGTCGTCGTGGGCTGGCGCCCGGGCAAGGAGCCAGGCACCGTCGGGGCGCTGATCCTCGGCCTGTACGACGGCGAGCAGCTGCGCGTGGTGGGGCACTGCTCTGGTCTGAGCGCCGCCGAGAAGAAGCGGCTGGTGGGCTTCCTGGCCGAGTACGGGTCCGGCGAGAGCGGCTCAGCTGACCCGAGTCGCTGGAGTGCGGGCAAGGACCTCGAGTGGGTCGGCCTGCGCCCGGAGCTGGTCGTGGAGATAGATTTCGATCATGTCTCCGCTGGGCGCATCCGTCACGGCGCGAAGCTGCGCCGCTGGCGCGATGACAAGCCGCCGCGCGAGTGCATGTACGAGCAGCTCTACAGTTGAGAGTCGGCGGCGATGAGCGTCGTCTAGCATCCTCGTCGTGAGCGGCGAGGAGGCCCAGACTACGGCGACGGTCGCCGAGGAGGAGTACCTGCAGAGCCTGTTCTGGCTGCAGGAGGCGGGGCTGCCGATGACCGCAGCGAACGTCGCCCGCGCGATGCAGCTGTCGCCGCCGACCGTCCACGAGATGATCGGGCGCCTCGAGCGCGACGGCTACATCACGCGCGGAAGCGACCGTGCGATCGCGTTCACGGGCAGCGGCGCCGAGCACGCCGAGGGGATCGTGCGCAGGCACCGCCTGATCGAGCGCTTTCTCACCGACGTCCTCGGCGTGCCGTGGGACGAGGTGCACGAGGAGGCCGAGCGGCTCGAGCACGCGATGTCGCCGGTGCTCGAGGAACGCATGCTTGCGGCGATCGGCGACGCCAAGACCTGCCCGCACGGCCACCCGATCGTCGCCGGCGCGCGGCTGGCAGGTGTGCCGCTGGCGGACGTCGAGGTCGGCGCGAAGGTGCGCGTGCTGCGCTTCGAGAACGAGGCGGAGGATCTCCTGCACTACCTCAAGGCGTCGGGAATCGAGCCCGGCATGGAGGCGGTGATGGCAGAGCGCGGTCCCGAGCACGTCGAGCTGCAGACCAGCGACGGCCAGCGCCTGGGTGTCACGGCAAGCGTCGCCGAGACCGTGTCGGTGATCGCCGACCCCTCGCCGCCGCCGCGCACCGCGCTGCCCGAGCAGCTGGTGCTGGGCCAGCGCTACGGGCGCTAGAGCGAGCGGTAGGCGTCGGCCAACCGCGCGATGCCGACGTCGATCTGCTCGGGCGTGACGCCCGAGTAGGCGAGGCGCAACGTGTTCTCGCCGCCGTCGAGCATGAAGTCGGTGCCCTTGACGAACGACACGCCTCGCTCGGCCGCGGCGTCGAACAGGGCAGCGCACGTCGGTTCCCTCGGGCAGCGTCACCCACATGAAGTAACCGCCCTGCGGCACGACGAACTCGGCGTCGGCGAACTCGCTTCGCAGGGCGTTGGCGAGCGCTTGCGCACGTTCGCCGAGCGCGGCCTTGACGGTCTCGATCGAGCGCTCGATCGCGCCCGAGGCGGAGAACTCGTAGACGATCGACTGCGCGACCATGTTGGGTGAGATGTAGGTGTTGGTCGCGATCTTGGCGATCGAGGCGATCAGATCGAGTGGGCCGACGAGATAGCCGACGCGGATGCCGGGGCACACGGTCTTGGAGAACGAAGACGCGTACACCACGCGCTCAGGGTCCATCGACAGCATCGTCGGCAGCGGCTCGCCGCTGAAGCGCAGGTCCACGTAGGGGTCGTCCTCGAACACGATGAAGCTGTGCTCTGCGGCCAGCTCCAGCAGGCGCGTGCGCTTCTCCAGCGACAGCGTGTAGCCGGCGGGGTTCTGGAAGTTGGGGATGATGTGCGCGAGCGTCGGCCGCGCGCCGGCGCCATCGACGGAGAGCAGCTCGGCGAGCGCGTCCGTGTCGATCCCGTCGGGCTCGCAGCTGCACGGCGTGCACGCGTGCGCCGCGTTCGCGCAGCGACAGCAGCGTGCGATCGTAGGTCGGACGCTCGACGATCACCTCGTCGCCTGCTTTCACGAGCTGCTCGAACAGAAACGCGTCGGCCTGCATCGACCCGTTGGTGACCAGCACCCGCTCAGGCTCGACGCCGTGACGGTCGGCGATCCAGCTGCGCAGCCGCGGGTAGCCGATCGAGGTTCCATACGCGGTCGTGCCCGCCGGGTCGCTCTCGAACGCGCGCACAGCCGCGTCGCGCAGGCCGTCGACGTCGACGATGTCGAGCGACGGCGCGCCGCGCGCGAAGGAGATTGTCGGTCCCGCTGTGCTCGGCACAGCGGCGTAGCTTAGGCGCCCGAGCAATTCGTCGTAGTCATGGGTCAGCTCGCGCGCCGCGTGCTCGAGCCGTTCGCGGAAGCGCAGCAGCTCTGCGGCGCCGGGAGCCTGGGGCGAACGCCCGCGCTGCTGCCGCCCGTACTCCGCGGGGACCCGCTCGGGCGGCCCACCCGCTGCTGACGGCGCGTGCGCCGCCGGCGGCGCGCTGTCGGGAGGCAGCGGGGCTCTGGGTGGCCACGGCGCGCCCGCCGGCGAGCGCACGCGCGCTGGGGTGACGCCCGGGGCGGCAGCCGGCGCTTGGGAGCGCTCGATGGTCTCATCGACGATCCTGCTCCAACCGCCGCCGGGCGGTGGCGGCTCGGCGGCGCTCATCGCGTGCAAGGTGCGCTCGAGCTCGCGCAGCTTGCGTTCCAGTTCGCCCAGCGTTCGCGCCACCTCTTGGTCCATTGGCCGCCTAGCGTAGCGGCCGCCAGCGCGGCGCTTGGCTCAGGAAGCCGCGAGCGATGCGCCGCCGAGGATCTCGACGGCGATCTGCGCGGTCTCGGTGGGGGTGCGCCCGACGCGCACGCCCTTGGCTTCGAGCGCCTGGGCCTTGGCGGCGGCGGTGCCGGCGCTGCCCGAGACGATCGCGCCGGCGTGGCCCATCTGCTTGCCGGCCGGCGCGGTGAAACCGGCGATGTAGCCGACGACGGGCTTGCTCATGTGCTCGGCGATGTACTCGGCGGCCTCCTCCTCGGCGGAGCCGCCGATCTCGCCGGAGAGCACGACCAGCTCGGTCTGCTCATCGGCCTCGAACAGCTCGAGCACGTCGACGAACGACGAGCCGGGCACGGGGTCGCCGCCGATGCCGACGATCGTGCTGCAGCCGAAGCCCGCCTGGGCGATCTCGTTGCCGATCTGGTAGGTGAGCGTGCCCGAGCGCGATACCACGCCGACGTTGCCGGCCTTGAAGAACGACGCCGGGATGATGCCGACGTTGGCCTTGCCGGGCGAGAGGATGCCGGGGCAGTTGGGCCCGATCAGCCTGTCGAGTGCCCGCGGATCGCGTCGCGCTTGAGCGTGTTGTAGACGCGCAGCTCGTCGTGCGCGGGGATCCCCTCGGTGATCGCGATCACGAGCTCGACGCCGGCGGCGGCGGCCTCGAGGATCGAGTCGGCGGCGAAGCGCGGTGGCACGAAGATCATCGCGGTGTTCGGCTGCACCTCGGCGGCGGCCTGCTCCCAGCTGTCGAACACGGGGATCCCCTCGACGTCCTGGCCGCCCTTGCCGGGCGTCACGCCGCCGACGACGTTGGTGCCGTAGCTGCGGTTGTTGAGCGTGTGGAAGCGAGCCCTCGCGCCCGGTGATGCCGGCGACGGCCAGCCGCGTGTTCTCGTCGACCAGGACCGACATCAGGCGCTGCCCCCACGCGCTGGCCGGCGGCCAGCGCGACGACCTTCTCGGCCGCCTCGTTCATCGTCTTGGCGGCGTGCACGTTGGGCAGCGCCGCCTCCTGCAGCAGGCGCCGACCCTCGACGTCGTTGGTGCCGTCCAGGCGCACGACGAACGGAACCGCCCGGTTTGACCTCTGTCCTCGAAGGCGGCGATCAGGCCCCTGGCGACCTCGTCGCCGCGGGTGATGCCGCCGAAGATGTTGAACAGGACCGCCTTGACGGCGTCGTTGGCGAGCAGCAGCTCGACCGCCTGCTTGATCTTCTCGGCGTCGGAGCCGCCGCCGGCGTCGAGGAAGTTCGCCGGCGAGCCGCCGGCCTGCGCGACGACGTCGAGCGTGGACATCACCAGTCCGGCGCCGTTGCCGAGGATGCCGATGTCGCCGTCCAGCTTGACGTACTGGACGCCCTCTTCCTTGGCGCGGCGCTCGATCGGGTCTTCGTTCTCGCTGTCTGAAAGCGACTGGTTCTCGGGATGGCGGTACAGCGCGTTGCCGTCGAGCGAGACCTTCGAGTCCAGCGCCTTGACCTCGCGCTCGGGCGTCACGATCAGAGGGTTGATCTCGGCGAGCGTCGCGTCCTCCTGCAGCCACACCTCGTACAGCGCGACGAGCGCGTCGGCGACACCATCGATGACATCGGCGTCGGCGCCGCCGTCGGTGGCGATCGCGACAGCCTCCTCGCGCGCGAGTCCGGCGAGCGCGTCGACGTGGTGGCGGATCAGCTTCTCGGGTGTCTTCTCGGCGACCTCTTCGATGTCAACGCCGCCCTCGACGCTGAACATCACCAGCGGCTGCTTGGCCGAGCGGTCGAGCAGCACCGACGCGTAGTACTCGGAGGCGATGTCCGAGGCGTGCTCGATCCACAGCGTGCGCACGGTGTGTCCGCCGATGTCCATCCCGAGGATGTTGGCGGCGTGCTCGCGCGCCTCGCTCTCGTTCGACGGCCAGCTTGACGCCGCCGGCCTTGCCGCGCCCGCCGATCAGCACCTGCGCCTTGACGAACGACCGGGTAGCCGACCGCGTCGGCCGCCGTGACCGCGTCCTCGACGCTCGTCACCGCCTCTGCCGGAGGAGACCTTCAGGCCGTGGCGGGCGAACAGCTGCTTGCCTTGATACTCCAGCAGGTCCATTGCGGCGCGGGACTCTAACGCAAGCTGGGCGATCGCGTGCAGGCGGGCCCCATGAGGACGGCGCGCCGCCTCCAAGAGGCCGGGCGCGGCATAATGCCCGCCGATGCCCATCCCGAAGAACATCACTTTCGTCACTTTCGACGTGTACGGCACGCTGATCGACTGGGAGACCGGGATCTACGACGCGTTCGCCAAAGAGGCCGCGCGCGACGGCGTCGAGATCGACCGCAGCGTCCTGATCCCGATGTTCCACGAGATCTCACGCGAGATCGAGGGCGGCTCCTACGAGCTCTACGCGGAGGTCCTGCGGCGCACCGCGATCGAGATCGCCAAACGCCTGGAGTGGCCGCTGGAGCCGTCGCGGTCGGGCTTCCTGCCCGACTCGGTGCAGCGCTGGCAGCCGTTCAAGGAGACCAACCCGCAGCTCGTGAAGCTCGCGAAGAAGCACAAAGCTGGGCCTGCTGTCGAACATCGACGACAAGCTGCTCGGCCAGACCCGCCGCCACATCCCGACCGACTTCGACCTGGTCGTGACAGCCCAGCAGGTGCGCTCGTACAAGCCGGAACCGCCGCACTTCACCGAGTGCGCGCGGCGCATGGGCGGCAAGCGCGGCTGGGTGCACGTGGCTGCGAGCCACTACCACGACGTGGTGCCGTGCGTGAAAGCAGCGCGTGCCGGTGATCTGGGTCAACCGCAACAAAGAGACGCTCGACTCCTCGCAGAAGAAGCCGACGGCCGAGGTGCCGAACCTCAAAGAGGCCGCGAAGCTGCTCGGCGTCTCCTAGACGGCTTCGGCGCGTGCGAGCCGTCTCGCTCCATCGCGACGTGCTCGTCGTCACGAGCGCGCTGTTGCAGGTCAACTGCGTGATCGTCCGCGGCGCCGTTGGCGAGGGCGCTGAGGCTGCGGAGGGCGACGTGTTCGTGATCGACTCGCCGGTGCTGCCCGATGAGCTCGACGCGCTGCCGGCGCTGCTCGAGCAGGCGCGGCTTCCCGGCCCCGAGCGGCCTGCTGGCGACACACGGCGACTGGGATCACCTGCTCGGCCGCGCTCGCCTTCCCAGGCGTCGCCACTGGGCTGCGCGGAGAGCACCGCGGAGCGCCTGCAGAGCTCACCCGGCGAGGCTCAGCGCGAGCTGCGCAGCCTTCGACGAAGAGCTCGCGATCGAGCGACCGCGACCGCTCGCGCTCGGCTCGCTGTGCAGGCGCTGCCGGTTCCAGGACGACTGCGAGATCGGCGACGCGGAGCTCGAGCTGCACGCCGCCGACGGCCACACGCTGCGACGGCATGGCCATCTCGATCCCGTGGGCACGCACGCTGGTCGCTCGGCGACTACCTCTCGACCGGTCGAGATCCCGACGCTCAACGCAGGCGGGACGATCGATGCCTATCTGGCGACGCTCGAGCGCCTGCGTCCGCTGGTCGCGCGACGCCGAGCACGTCGTCCCCGGTCACGGCGCCGGTGATGGACGGCGCCAGCGGCCGAGATCGTGCTCGATGAGGACGTCGCCTACCTGACCGACCTGAGCGAGCGCGGCGCCGACGCTGAGCTGCCAGCGAGGCGCCGCTCACGTCAGCAGCGTCGGATTCAAGCCGAGAACGTCAGGGCGCTCGCGCAGAGACCATGGCGCATCATCGGCGCGATTGCACTCACTCCGCCGCGGCCGGACGGCCGGGCTAACCGGCTGCTGCGGCGGAGGTGATCGTCGCGATCGGCGCGCCGGCCTGGATCGGGGCGCCCTCGGTGATCGGCAGCTCGACGATCGTGCCCGCCTTGTGCGCGGTGATCTCGTTCTCCATCTTCATCGCCTCGATGATGCACAGCAGCTGGCCCTCCTGCACCGTCGTCGCCCTGCTTGACGAGCACCTTCCACATGTTGCCCTGCAGCGGCGAGGGCAGCGTGTCGGGTCCGCCGCCGCTGGATGACTTGCGCTCGCCCCGTTTGGGCGCCTTGCGCGCGCCGGCGCCGGCGCTGCTGCCGTTCATGGCGGCGGCGGGCGCTCCTGCGCCGCCCGCGAACGGCGGCCCGATGACGCGCACGTCGAAGCGCTTGCCGGAGACCTCGACGGCGTAGGTCTGCTCGACCTTCTCGGCCTCCTCCTCGCCGTCGGCGCTGGCGGGCGTCGCGGCGGGGAAGGCGAGCGCCTTCAGCCACTGCTTGTCCTCGAGCAGGTCGCGGCAGGTCTCGCCGCGCGCCCACTGCTCGGTGGCGAGCAGCGCCTGGTGGAAGGGGATCAGCGTCTTCAGCTCCCCGATCTCGTATTCGCAGAGCGCGCGCAGCATGCGCCTGGTGGCCTGCTCGCGGTCGGCGTCCCAGACGATCAGCTTGGCGACCATCGGGTCGTACATCGGCGAGACTTCGCCGCCTTCCTGCACGCCCGAGTCGACGCGCACGCCGGGGCCGCTGGGCTCGCGGTAGACGCCGATCCTGCCGGGTGCGGGGGCGAAGTTCTTGGAGGCGTCCTCGGCGTTGATGCGGCACTCGATCGCGTGCCCGCGCAGCTCGACGTCCTCCTGTGCGTAGGACGAGCGGCTCGCCGGCGGCGGCTTTGATGCCCTCCTTGACGATGTCGATGCCGGTCGTCATCTCGGTGACGCAGTGCTCGACCTGCACGCGCGTGTTCATCTCGAGGAAGAAGTACTCCGGCTCGCTTGCCGTCGGCGGCGGAGAACAGCCCCTCGATCGTGCCGGCGCCGACGTAGTCGACGGCCTTGGCGGCGTCGACGCCGATCTGGCCGATGCGCTCGCGCATCTCGGGCGTCGACGACCCACTCGGGCGCGGGGGACTCCTCGATCACCTTCTGGTGGCGGCGCTGGATCGAGCAGTCGCGCTCGCCGAGGTGGATCACGTTGCCGTGGCGGTCGGCGAGCACCTGCACCTCGACGTGGCGCGGGTCGTGGCAGGTAGCGCTCGAGGTAGACGGTGGGGTCGGAGAAGAACTTCTCGCCTTCGCGGCTGGAGCCCTCGAAGGCCCCCTCGAGCTCGTCCTCGCGTGAGCGCGACGCGAAAGCCCTTGCCGCCGCCGCCGCCGGCGGCCTTGACGGCGACCGGGAAGCCGATCTCGCCCTTGGCGATGCGCAGCGCGTCGGCGACAGTGGCGACGGCCTCGGTGGTGCCGGGGACGATCGGCACGCCCGGCTGCCTGCATCAGCTCGCGTGCACGGGTCTTCGAGCCCATCGCCTCGATCGCGCTGGCGGGCGGTCCGATGAAGACGACGCCGGCGTCCGCGCAGGCCTGCGCGAAGGGCGCGTTCTCGGCGAGGAAGCCGTAGCCGGGGTGGATCGCCTCGGCGCCGGCAGCGCGCTGGCGACATCGAGGATCTTCTCGACGCTGAGGTAGTTCTCGGCCGGCGGGCCCGTCGCCGAGGTTGTAGGACTCGCCGGCGCGCTTGACGTGGGGCGCGTCGCGGTCGAGCTCGGAGTAGACGGCGACGCTCGCGACGCCGAGCTCGTCGAGCGCGCGAACGATGCGGACGGCGATCTCGCCGCGGTTGGCTACCAGGACCTTGGAGAACATTGGCTGGACAGCTTATTCAGATCGTTCCGGGCGCTGCGATCCAGACGCTCTCGAAGCCCAGCACGCCAGCGAGCGTGTCGTAGTGGTGGTCGTAGTGCAACACGCCAAATCCACGCTCGGCGGCGGCTGCGGCGATCAAATAGTCGGTCGCGGGCACGCGGGGATGGTAGGCGCTCGTGAGCTCCCTCGAGGCGCTCAGGGCGGCTGCGCAGACTCCTTGGTTGATCGGTGCTTGACGCAGCGCGCCCAGCAGCCTGGCGAGCGGGTCGCGTCCGGTCGCGTGCTTCATGGTCGTGAGAAGCTCGAGCGCCACCACTGGACAGCCGACGAGCAGATCGGCGTGCGAGGTGTCGCGGAAGTGGGGGGCGACCTTGGGGTGGCGCTGACGCGCCCACGCAGACGTGTCGACGACGAGCGCGACGCCTGGTCCGTATCTCACGTCAGCTGTGATGCTGCTGCGATGGAAGCGGCAGCTTGGCCGCCAGGTCCGATTCGCGTTTCGCGACGATGTCGCTCAACTGCGAGAAGTCGTACGTCAGCAGCTCCTCAATCGCTTGCGCTCGAGCCGCCGTTTCGGTTTCGGCCCGGCGGGAGACCTCCTCCGCGCCGCGGAGCGCGAGCGTTCGTATCAGTCCGGCGCGCCCGTGCGAGCTGTCGAGGTGCGCACCGGCACGTTCGACGGCGCTTGCAAACTCAGGGTCGAGCGTCACCTGAACGCGGGGATGGGACGTAGGCATCGCGCAAGTGTACCACTCGGATCACCACCGCAGCGCGGGGGTCGCCACGGCTCGAGGCGACCGTACTCAGGCTGCTGCGGCAGCGATCATGCCCGCGCCGACGGTCCCGTTGGTGGACTCGTCGATCAGGATGAAGCTGCCCGTGCGTCGGTTGCTCGCGTAGGGGTCGAACACGAGCGGCGCGCTGGTGCGCAGGTGCACGCGGCCGATGTCGTTGAGGCCGAGCTCCTGGGGAGCGGCCATGCGCTCGAGCGTGTGCACATCGACCATGTCGGCGATCGCGTCGATCACCGCGGTGGCGCTGCGCGAGGTCTGCTTGATCAGGTAGCGCGATCCCGGGCGCAGCAGCTCGTCGGTCATCCAGCAGACGTCAGCCTCGAGCTCGCGCGCCACAGCCGGAGCCTCGTCGGGGTGGCAGATCAGCTCGCCGCGCGAGACGTCCAGCTCGTCCTCCAGGCGCAGCGTCAGCGACATCGGCGCCATCGCCTCTGCCAGCTCGCCGTCGTAGGTGTCGATCGCCGCGATCCGCGTACGCGCGCCCGACGGCAGCACCGTCACCTCGTCGCCGAGACGCAGTGCGCCGCTCGCCAGCTGCCCCGAGTAGCCGCGGTAGTCGATCAGGCTCCCGTCCGACACGCCCGCACCGGGCCGGATCACCCACTGCACCGGGAAGCGCGCCGGCTTCTCGTCCGGGTGGTCGTACGCGACGTCCACCTGCTCGAGCCAGCTCGAGCAGCGGCGGGCCGTCGTACCAGTCCATGCGCGCCGAGCGCTCGACCACGTTGTCGCCGTTCAGCGCCGACAGCGGCAGGTACGAGGTCGCCGTCCTTCGCGGGTTCTTGCCGCCGCGCAGCTTCTGTGCGAACTGCTCGAACTCCTCGATCAGCTCCTGGTAGCGCTCCCGCGAGTAGTCCACGAGGTCCATCTTGTTGATCGCCACGACCATCTGCGGGATGCCCAGCAGCGCGCTGATGAACGCGTGGCGCTTGGACTGCTCGAGCACGCCCCTGCGCGCGTCGATCAGCACCACCGACACGTCCGCCGTGGACGCGCCCGTGACCATGTTGCGCGTGTACTGGCGGTGACCGGGGCAGTCGGCGATGATGAAGCGCCGCTTGACGGTCGCGAAGTAGCGGTAGGCGACGTCGATCGTGATGCCCTGCTCGCGCTCCGCGCGCAGCCCGTCGGTCAGCAGCGCCAGATCGAGCGTGCCCTCGCCGCCGCGGCGCTCCGACGCTTGCGCGACGTGCGCCAGCTGGTCCTCGAACACCTGCTTGGCGTCGTACAGCAGTCGGCCGATCAGCGTGCTCTTGCCGTCGTCGACGGACCCCGCCGTCGTGAAGCGCAGCAGGTCGAGTGTCATCGGCGGCTGGACGCCGGCGCAGGCATCCTAGAAATACCCAGCCTTCTTGCGGTCCTCCATCGCGGCCTCCGACACGCGGTCATCGGCGCGCGTCTCGCCGCGCTCGGTGATGCGGGTCGCTGCGATCTCCAGCACGACCTCTTCGAGCGTGCCCGCCAGCGAGCGCACGCCGCCCGTGCAGCTCATGTCACCGACCGTCCGGTAGCGCACGGTCTCGGTGAAGACCTGCTCGCCGTCGATCAGCTCGGTGCGCTCGTGCCACGCGTACAGCATGTCGTCGCGCTCGAACACCTGGCGCTCGTGCGCGAAGTAGATCGAAGGGACCTCCAGGCGCTCCTGGTCGATGTACTCCCACACGTCGAGCTCGGTCCAGTTCGACAGCGGGAACACGCGCACGTTCTCGCCCTTTTTGATGCGCCCGTTGTACAGGTTCCACAGCTCCGGGCGCTGGTTCTTGGGATCCCACTGACCGAAGTCGTCGCGGAAGGAGAACACGCGCTCCTTCGCCCGCGCGCGCTCCTCGTCGCGGCGCGCGCCGCCGAACGCCGCGTCGAAGCCGTTCTCGGCGATCGCGTCCAGCAGCGTCACCGTCTGCAGTTTGTTGCGTGACGCGCGCGGCCCCGTCTCCTCGACGACGCGGCCGTTGTCGATCGACTCCTGCACGCTGGCCACGATCAGCCGCTCGCCGAGCTCGCCGACGCGGCGGTCGCGGTACTCGATCACCTCGGGGAAGTTGTGGCCGGTGTCGACGTGCATCAGCGGGAACGGGAACGGCGCCGGGCGAAACGCCTTCTCCGCCAGGCGCAGCAGCACGATCGAGTCCTTGCCGCCGCTGAACAGCAGCACCGGTTTCTCGAATTCCGCCGCGACCTCGCGCATCACGTGGATCGCCTCTGACTCCAGCGCACGCAGGTGGCTCAGCTGGGGGCGCGTCGCGACGCTCACCGCGGGTTCCTCAGACACCGTGCCGACGCAGAGCAGCTATGCGTCGACATGGATGCCGCACTCGGTCTTGTCGGTGCCGGCCCAGCGGCCCTCGCGGCCGGTGCCGGGCTGCGTGCACGGCGCGCAGCCGATCGACTCGTAGCCGCGATCGTGCAGCGGGTTGTAAGGGAGGTCGCGCTCGTGGATCCGCCGCCACAGGTCCTTGTCCGTCCAGTGCGCCAGCGGGTTGTACTTCCACAGGCCGCGCTTGGCGTCGCGCTCGATCAGCTCTGTTGCCGCGCGCGTCGGTCCCTGCTCGCGGCGAATGCCGGTGATCCAGCCCGCCGCGCCCGCGAGCGCGCTCTCGAGCGCCGCCACCTTGGCCACCGAGCAGCAGTGCTCGGGACCTGACCAGGGCCCACCCGTCCCCTCCGCGTTGCTCGCGTCCTGCACCTCGATCTCCACGCCGAAGCGCTGCTCGAAGGCGCGCCACGTCTCGAGCGTCTCGGGAAACAGCACGCCCGTGTCGATCGTCACCACGCGCACCGCCTTGCCGGGGGCGCCGGGGGACATCTCTTCGTTAAGTCGCAGCAGCTCGTCGAGCAGCACCGACTCCTCCTTCTGGAACGAGCACAGCAGCACCGCGCGCTCGCCGTGGCGCGCCGCCTCGCGCAGCGTGTGCGTGAGGCTGAATGTCGGGTCGATCTTGGAGGTCACCGGCACACTGTGGGTGTCTATCGGAGGCATCTGATCTGGTCGTCTCGTTTCATGGAGTTCTTGAGCTCTGTACGGCGTCCTGGCCTGTGTCTTTCCTATACCGCGCACTCGCCCTCGCCGCGCTGGACTTCGAACGGGGCGTTTCTGTTCCAGTCGATGAAGTCGTTCATCGTCTCCAGCGAGAACTCCGCCGGCATCGACAGATCCTTCACAAGCCCCTCCAGCTCCCCCGTGCCGACGCGCTCTGTGAACGCCCCCCACGGCTCGCCGTCATTGCGGTTCGCTTCATAGTGGCGGATCCAGCGTTCGATCGCCTCCGGTACGCGCTTGGCGGGCAGGCGCAGCTTCAGCCGCGTGCCGAACTTCACCGGGGCGCCTTCGTAGACGCCGCCCACGTGCGGGATGTACGCGGGGATCGTGTGCCCGCCGACTTTGATCGACGCGCCGTAGAAGCCGATGTCGGCGACGTGGTGCTGCGCGCAGCCGTTCGGGCAGCCGCTCATCTTGATGTGGATGTCGCGCGTCAGCGGGTCTGAGATGTCCATCGCCTGCACGCGCTCCTGCACGGCCTGGTTGAGCCCCATCGAGCTGGTGATGCCGAGCTTGCACGAATCCGTGCCCGGGCACGACACCACGTCGGTGATCTGGCGCGTGCCCGCGTCCGCGAGGCCGAGCTCGCCCAGCGCGCGCCACACGTCGTACACGCTCTCCTGGCGCACCCAGCGCAGCAACAGGTTCTGCTGCACGGTCGTGCGCGCGTAGCCACCCGCGTGGTCGCGCACGATCTGCGCGAGGCCGCGGAACTGCTCGGGGCTGAGGTCGCCGCGTGTGACCTTCACCTCGACCGTGACGAAGCCCTCCTGCTTCTGATCGAGCACGTTCGCCGCACGGAAGCGCTCGAAATGACCGATGTCGCCGTTGGGAGAGCCGTAGCTGGTGGGGGGGGCGGGCGCCGACTCGCGCTCGTCGTCCATGAACAGCCGGTGCTCGACGGAGAAGTCGCGTTCGGCCACCCAGTCGCCTTCCAGCTCCTCCTCCACCTGGCGGCGCAGCTCGTCGATGCCGAACTTGTCCACGAACACCTTGATGCGCGCGCGAGCGCGGTTCACGCGCAGCCAGTCCTGGCGGTCGAAGATCCTGAACACAGCCTCGGCGATCTTCAGATAGTCGCCGTTGTCGAGCTCCACGAACTCGTACAGGGCAGGCGCGACGCGCGGCATGATCGACGTGCCGCCGCCGACCAGCATCTGCGCGCCGCGCACCTGGGTGGGTGGGCTCCCATCTCCATTATCGATCTGCTTCACGCGCGCCCGGTAGGCGATGTCGTGGATCTCGGAGATCGCGCGGCCCTGCTCGGAGCCGTCAAATGCGGTCTTGATCTTGCGCGGCATCGCCTGCGTCGTCGGATGGCGCACGAAGTAGCGCACGTATGCGCCGACGTAAGGGGTCATGTCGAACAGCTCGTCAGCCGCAACGCCCGCCCACGGATCGCCCGTCACGTTTCTGACCGTGTTGCCGCAGCCCTCGCGACTCGACAGGCCGGTCTCGGCCAGCTCGCGGATGGCTTTCTCGACTTCCGGCAGCGGGATGTGGTGCATCTGGATGTTCTGGCGGGTCGTGATGTGCCCCTTGTTCAGCGGCACGTACTGCTCGATCACGTCCGCGAACGACTCCATCTGCTCAGGCGTGATGCCGCCGAACGGCAGCTTCACGCGGATCATCTGCACGTCGGGCTGGCGCTGGCCGTAGACGCCCTGCTTGAGGCGGAACTTGATGAATTCGTCTTCGGGGATGTCGCCCGCGAGGAACCGGCCGGCCTCGGTCTTGAAGTCGTCGAACTCCTGCTCGAGGATCGGGATCACGTGCCCGGGGACGTTCTGCACGACCTCCGGGTCGTCGAGCGTGCCGCGCTGGGCGGAGATGGAACCTGGCTCCATGGGTGCGAAAACCTCCTGGTTCGGGCGCGCTTGGCCCGGACTGCGTTCGACTACACGGGTCGCTGAACAGCTATTGCGCTAAAGCCTAGCGACTTTTAGGTGTTTATCCAGGGGTCGCCGAGCGAGGGGTTTTGCGACCCGGCCCCACGGGTCGCGTGCGACGCCCTCCGATCGCCGCCGTCGGCGCAGGCGGCGTTCCCGGGGACGGCGCCGGCGCCGTCCCGCGGATGAGCGCTCGATCGCCGCCGCCTCTTCGGTCGTAGCCGCTGCGCTCGGCGCCGCTGCGCTCCGGCGCGGGCACTTGCAGGCGGGAATGGGCTCGGCATCGTTTGGCATTCTGGCGGAGCCGGCTCGACGCGAGCGGTCGGCGACGCGCTCGATGAAACGATCCGCGCCGAGGCCGATCCAGATCGCGTATGTAGGCACAGCCGGCAACAGAGAGCGCGCCTCGACGTGACCGGCGAAAACCGCGGGCTCGAGCAGTCCTCCAACGCGTCCAACGGGTGACTCACGATCGAGCCGGGGAGGCTGCCCTTTGTAGTGGGACCACTCCCGGGGTCGATCAGCTTCTGAGCGGGTAGCCTTCCATCAGTACGCCTGATGGAGTGCCTTCCGAGGGGACGGCGTCCCGCCGCAGGAAATAGCCGCTGAGGCTAACTGCGATCAGCACCGCGGTCGCGACGATGCTGATTCGCACGCTTCGCCAGCCAGGTGTAGCGCCATGTGCCAGCGCACTCCAGGAGACTTTCATCCCGGCCAGCATCGACCGCATCCCGCCTCTCTCCCGAACCGCAATCTCCAGCCACTTGAGCATCCAGCAAAGTCCTAGAACATCCAAGGCTCCTATCGCCCCGTATAGGCCTTGCTCGTATGACTCCATCGGCACCGCCACCATCATTGGCAGGAACCCCACAATCGCCACAGGAACCGTGAGCAGAACCCAACGGCGCACGTCGCGTCGATCGGGGCCTAACAACAGCATCGCCGGCAGCGTTAGGAGCACGATCAGCAGGTACGGGGTGATATCTGCGATTGTCACTATGGCCTTGGCTCCGTATTGCCTGATGACTTCGGTGGGGTGGTCGATCACGAATCTGAGATACGCATCGCGCATCACCGCTTCCCAGCGGCCGGAGAATTCCCCCGCGTTTGGCGCTTCGCGGGCCGCAAGTGCGGATGAAACTTCGTCGCTGTATCGCAATCCGTAACTATTGGGCAGATATCCGAGTCCGTCATAGACCTCATGCCAAAGCGAATGTGAGGTGCTTACATCAACCGTCTTGGCAGCCGCACTACCAATGCGGTGGTCGCGATTTGCCCGTATAGCCCCAAACACGAACGTACCAATCGAGATGTAAACCAGTACTACCATCGCCAGTGCGGGCAGCAAAGACCACCACGGCCTGCGACGCAGCACGAGCAAGATCGCCGCTGCAATCGCTATTCCCAAGCCAGAATCGGCGCGCATCGATGATATCCAACCCGCCACCAGCGATAGTCCGGCGACTGCCACAATTCCGAACCGCGGCCACGCTCGTGCCAGCAGATAAATGAGCGGCAGAAGTGTGAGCGCCCCCCATGCAGGCACCCAGTACATTTCGAGGAAGCCCATCGACACCATGCACATGAGAAGTATCAAGGGTGCTGCAAGTCCTGCGAGCAGTGATCTGGTGAGACGGTAGAAGATCGTCGGATATATGAGTGTCGTGAGTGCGACGAGAGCTATATAGAGGTACCGCCACATCTCCCTCGGATCAGACACGCCAAACAGGCGACTCAACACGGGCAGGTACACGTACTCGCCCTCATCATCACCGTTTTGGAGACTGTAGTAGGCCCCTGTGTAGCCACCCAAGCGCCCCACCAGCAGCGGACCGCCGTGATCGAATACCAGCGCGGCCTCCCGCAGGCGCCAACCCCTATGACCAGTTTCCCGCCAAACGGTGGGAGTAATTGTCAGGAGTGTGAGCGTGGAGATCAGAGCGGCGACGAATCCCCAGAGCACCATCCGCGTCCCTCGAGGCCTTTCGAGACCTCCCGAAGGGGCGGCACGAGACTGCAACATCTCCGATTCAGCGTCAATGAAGAATCCAGCGGAGGTCATACGATCCGTGAAGTGAATCTATGCGACACGATGTCGTGCCTATTCCGATTGTCGATGCGACGGAAGCTTAGCGACGTGCGTCTGGCGAAACAAGATTTCAACGCATATTGGTAGAGATGTCTCTGATCAGTTGGTCTGGCTACTCGCTCCAGTCAACGGCATAGCGCTCAAACTGTCGAAGCGAGCGCGTCGCGGCGGGCTTTCTCCCACGGAGGTATCCCTTTGCTCGAGCGTAAGCCAGTGCGTGGAGCAGGGGGCATTTCTGTGCAACTTCCTGCACCGCAGTGAGCGGCCTCAAGCCGGCGCGATCCGATCGGCTCGTCCAGCGCTTCACTCGGCGACCTTTAGGCATCTGTTCAGATTGGCGATTGCGCGGTATCTACCCATGGATGGTGGATGTCTCCCCAGGGCTCTCGGGAGACTCCCTCGAGTATCGCTGTGGTTCGCCACTTGTTGTGCGACGGCAACTGCGAGGCCAGCAGAGCGGTGGCACGCGTGAAGCGCTGCAGCGCCGCCACGATCGCGGCCGCCTCCTCGAGGGAGGCCGATGGCGGGATTTCCTGCAGGCGACGCGTTACAGCTACCGGCACGTTCTCTCCTCTAAAGCGGGATGTTGCCGTGCTTGCGCTTGGGGCCCGGCTCGCGCTTGCCCTGCAGCGTGCGCAGCGCGGTGATCAGCCGCGGGCGCGTCTCGTGCGGCACGATCACGTCGTCGATGTAGCCGCGCTCGGCGGCGGTGTAGGGGTTGGCGAAGCGCGCCTTGTAGTCGTCCATCAGCTTCTTGCGCCGCTCCTCGGGGGTGGGGCTGGCGGCGATGTCGCGCCGGTAGATGATGTTGACCGCGCCCTCGGGCCCCATCACGGCGACCTCGGAGGTCGGCCAGGCGAAGTTGAAGTCGGCGCCGAGGTGCTTGGAGGACATGACGTCGTAGGCGCCGCCGTAGGCCTTGCGCGTGATGATCGTGACCTTCGGCACGGTCGCCTCGGCGAACGCGTACAGCAGCTTGGCGCCATGGCGGATGATGCCGCCCCACTCCTGCGCGGTGCCTGGCAGGAAGCCTGGCACGTCGCAGAACGTCAGCAGCGGGATGTTGAACGCGTCGCACATGCGCACGAAGCGCGCGGCCTTCTCGGAGGCGGCGATGTCGAGCACGCCGGCGAGCTGCGCGGGCTGGTTGCCGACGATGCCGATCGCGTAGCCGTCCATGCGCGAGAAGCCGCAGATGATGTTCTTGGCGTAGTGCTCGTGCACCTCGAAGAACTCTTCGTCGTCGACGATCCGCGCGACGACGTCGCGCATGTCGTAGGGCTTGTTGGGGTTGTCCGGGACGACGTGGTCGAGCTCGGGGTCCATGCGCTCGCGGGTCGTCGCTGGGCTCGCACGCGCGGTGTGCTCTGCAGGTTGTTGGAGGGCAGGAAGCTGAGCAGGTAGCGGCAGTCCTCGAGGCACGCGTCCTCGTCGTCGGAGGCGAACTGCGCGACCCCCGACTTGGTGTTGTGGGACATCGCGCCGCCGAGCTCCTCGAAGCCGACTTCCTCGCCGGTGACGGTCTTGATCACGTCGGGCCCGGTGATGAACATGTGCGAGGTCTCCTTGACCATGAAGATGAAGTCGGTGATCGCAGGCGAGTACACGGCGCCGCCGGCGCACGGGCCCATCACGAGGCTGATCTGCGGGATCACGCCCGAGCAGCGCACGTTGCGCAGGAACACGTCGCCGTAGGAGCCCAGCGACACGACGCCCTCCTGGATGCGCGCGCCGCCGGAGTCGTTGATGCCGATCACCGGGCAGCCGATCTTGGCCGCGAGATCCATGATCTTGCACATCTTCTCGCCCATGACCTCGCCGAGCGAGCCGCCGAAGACCGTGAAGTCCTGGCTGAACACGCACACCGTGCGCCCGTCGATCGTGCCGTGGCCCGTCACCACGGCGTCGCCCCATGGCCGGTTCTTCTGCATGTCGAAGTCGTAGGTGCGGTGGCGCACGAACGTGTCGAGCTCCTGGAAGGAGCCGGGGTCGAGCAGCTTCTCGACGCGCTCGCGCGCCGTGTACTTGCCGCGCGCGTGCTGCTTCTCCTCGGCCTCGGGCGCCGAGTGCAGCGCCGCCGCGCGCAGCTCCTGCGAGCTGCGCGAGCTTCTCCTCGTATGTCTCCGGCGCCTTCTGGCGCGCCGGTTTGCGGCGTCCGCTGCGCGAGCTCGCAAGCAGCGCCGCGTCGGTGAGTCGGTTGTGGGAGCTGCTCGCCATCGGTCGAGGATCTTAGCCGGGCACCGGCTCGCGCCAGGCCCACACCAGGCCGCGATAGCCAAAGTCCTCTGACTCGTGCAGGCCGGCGTAGCCCGCCGTGGCGAGCCGTGCGAGTGCTGCGGCCCTGGCGTCGGGCTCGGGGCAGGCGGCGGCGTGCCACTCGAGCACGATCGCGCGTGCCCGCAGATCGGCGAGCCGCGGATCGTTCAGGATCGGCCACTCGCCACCCTCGATGTCGATCTTGATCAGGTCGACGTCGTGGTCCTGCGCGAACAGGTCGACCGCGGCAACCGAGATCGTGCGTCCGTGCGCGAGCGCGGCGGCGGCCGGTCCGCGGTTGGCTTCGCCCGCGAGGCCGGCGATCTGGGACTCGCCGAACAGGCCCGAGACGAACTCCAGCGTGCCCTCCTGCGCGGCGACGGCCGCGGCGGTGACCTTCCAGCGCGGCTGCAGGCGATTGGCCGATATCACCCGCTGCAGCATCTGCAGGTTCATCGGATCGGGCTCGAAGCTGTGCAGCGTGGCGCCGGGCCATCGGCCGATGGCGAAGGCGCCGAACAATCCGATGTTGCCGCCGAGGTCCAGCACGGACGGGCCGTGCGCGCGGTCGAGCATCGCCGCGGGCGTGGCGGGCGGCTCGTAGCCGCCGGGCTCGTCGGCGCTGCCGAAGACCTCTTTGAAGATGTACAGGTCTCTGGTGCGGTGGCGCAGGAAGACCGTCAGTCCCGACGCCCGCAGGCGATAGCCGCCCGCGCGCGGCGTCGGGCGCTCGGGGAGCTGCTCGCGCACGACGAAGCCGAGCGCGCCGTGCAGCGGCCGCGCGGCGCGCCACGACGTGCGCAGGCGTTGCGCACGGGCCGAGCCGACCACAGCGGTGACGCCGGGGACGCGCTTGACGGCGGCTGCGAGACCGTCCGACACACTCAGGACGCTAGGCGCGTGCGGGCGCGGAGGCGTGCACGAGACCGCGCTGGTGCAGCTCCTCGGCGATCTGCACGGCGTTGGTGGCGGCGCCCTTGTGGAGGTTGTCGGCGACGACCCACATGTCGAGCGCGCGCTCGTGGCCGGGGTCGCGGCGGATGCGCCCGACGAACACCTCGTCGCGACCCGCCGCCTCGACGGCCAGCGGGTACAGCGCTCTGGCGGGGTCGTCGATCACGATCACGCCGAGAGCCGCCTGCAGCAGCTCACGAGCGCGCTCGGGCGAGAGCTCCGCGCGGGTCTGCACGTTGACGGCCTCGGAGTGGCCGGTCACGACCGGGACGCGCACGCAGGTGGCGCTGACGCGGATCGCGGGGTCGCCGAGGATCTTGCGCGTCTCGTTGATCAGCTTGCGCTCCTCGTCGGTGTGGTCGTCGCCGGCGGCGAAGCTGCCGGCGTGGGGGAGCGCGTTGAAGGCGATCTGGTGCGCGTACTGGGTGGGCACGTCGATGGCGCGCTCGTGCAGCAGCGCACGTGACTGCTCGAGCAGCTCCTCGACGGCCAGGCGGCCGGTTCCCGAGACGGCCTGGTAGGTGCTGATCACGAGGCGCTCGATGCCCGCCTCGCGGTGCAGCGGCGCGAGCGCGACGACCATCTGCATCGTCGAGCAGTTGGGGTTGGCGATGATTCCCGCGTGGCCCGCGAGCGCCTCGGGGTTGACCTCGCTGACGACCAGCGGGACGTCGGCGCTCATGCGCCAGCAGGACGAGTTGTCGATCACGGTGGCGCCCGCGGCGACGAAGCGTGGCGCCCACTCGGCGGAGGTCGAGCCGCCGGCTGAGAACAGCGCCAGCTCGAAGCCCTGGATCGAGTCGTCGTCGAGCGCGCGGACGGTCAGCCCGCCGTCGAGCTGCCTGCCGGCCGAGCGCGCCGAGGCGAACGGCACGATCTCGGATGCGGGGAAGTTGCGCTCGCGCAGCAGCCGCAGCATCAGCGTGCCGACCTGCCCGGTCGCCCCGACGACCGCCACTCGATAGCCCTCTGGCATGGGCTCCAGGGTACCGGCCTGCGTTGGCCGCGGCGTTTGCAGCCAAGATGATCCTCCTGTATATCCAGGCGTTCGAGATGACGAGCCGTGGACAATGAGCCCCGAGTTGCAGCTCGGCCCCCTGCGGGTGAGCGCCCCGGATCCGCCCTCGGTGGTGGCGGCCGGCGCCGAGCAGCCGTCGCTGAGCGTGGTGATCCCGTACTACCGCGGCGCGGCAGTGATCGGCGAGGCGGTCGAGTCGGTGCTGGCGCAGACGCTGCCGGCGCTCGAGATCGTGATCTGCGACGACGGCTCGCCCGATGACCTCGACGCGGCGCTCGGGGAGCTGCGCGAGCGCGTCGTGGTGGTGCGCCAGCAGAACGGCGGCATCGCCGCCGCGATGAACGCGACGACACGCGCGGCGCGCGGCGAGTTCGTGGTCCAGCTCGACCAGGACGACGCCTTCCTGCCCGGACGCCTGGAGGCGATCGCCGCGGTGCTGCGGGCCCGCCCGGACCTCGACATCGTCGCCACCGACGCGATCGTGGAGATGCAGGGACGGGAGATCGTGACGCTCGACGCGATCAGGCGCTATGAGGACGGCGACCAGCGCGCTGCGATGCTGAGGACGTGCTTGTTTCTGTGGCCGGCGATCAGGCGCTCGCGGCTGCTCGCCGTCGGCGGCTACGACGAGAGCTTCGCGGTGATGCAGGACTGGGAGTGCTTTGCGCGGCTGGTGTTCGACGGGGCCGTCGTGGCGTATGTGCACGAGCCGCTGTATCGCTGGCGGATGACCCCCGGCAGCCGCTCCTCGCGCGACAGGGTCGCCAACGTCGAGGCGATTGAGCGGATGCTCGTGAAGCTGCTCGAGGGGGCGTCGCTGCGTGACAGCGAGCGCGCGCGGGCGCAGGCGCTGCTCGCTCAGCGCCGCCGCTGGCTGGCGCGCGAACGCGCGCGCCAGGCCGTCGAGAACCGCTCTGCCGGTGCCCGCAGCCTGTCGCTGGGCCTGCTCGGGGGGCGTGGCTTCGACAGGGCGACGCGCGTCAAGGCTGCCGTGACCGTGCTCTCGCCGGCGCTGGCGCGGCGCTTTCTCGAGCGCCGCGCCGAGCAGGCCGATCCGGCGCGCGAGGCGCTCGCGCAGAGAGGCTTTCACTGGGCCGCCGAGGCGGGCGGGGCGTGAGCGCGCCACCGGCGGGTGTCGAACAGCTGACCGTCGGTGACTGGCGCGTGTCGGCGCCGGCGCGCACGGCTTCCGCCGCTGGGGACGCGCAGCCTCCCGCCGACGCGCCGCGGCTGAGCGTGATCATCACCTACTTCCTCGGCGAGCAGACCGTCGCCGACGCGGTGCGCTCGGTGCTCGTGCAAACGCTGCCGGCGCACGAGATCGTGATCTGCGACGACGGCTCGCCGGATGACCTGGACGCGGGCCTCGGCGAGCTGCGCGAGCACGTGCGGATCGTGCGCAAGCGCAACGGCGGCACGGGCTCGGCGCTGAACGCCGCGGCGGCTGCTGCCAGCGGCGACTATCTCGTGCAGCTGGACGTCGACGATGCCTTCTGCCCGCGACGCCTGGAGGCGGTCGCGGCGGTGCTGGCGGCGCGCCCGGACGTGGACATCGTCACGGGCGACGCCATGATCGAGCACGGCGAGCGGGTCGTCGCCCGGATGGGCCGGCTGAACCCGCCGGCGCTGGCCAGAGGGCGCGAGACGATGCTCGAGCGCAACTGGATCCCGTGGCCGGCGGCGCGACGCTCGCTGGTCATGGAGCAGGGTGGCTGGGATGTGCGTTTCAAGGTCTTCGAGGACTGGGACTGCTGGCTGCGGCTCGTGCTCGCCGGCGCGGCCGTCGCCTATGTGCACGAGCCGCTGTACCGCTGGCGACTGTCGCCCGACAGCCGCTCCTCGGCCAGCCGCGTGGCCCACCACCGAGACCAGGTGTTGATGATCGAGAAGGCGCTGCAGGGCTCAGACCTGACGCCCGCCGAGCGCGCGTGGGCCGGTTCGCTGCTCGCGAGTCGCCGGCTGTCGCTGCGTCGCGCGCGGGCCCGCGACGCGATCCGCGAGCGGGCACCGGACGCGCGCCGGCGCTCGATCGCGCTGCTCGCCGACGGTGGTGCCGAGCGCGCCACACGCGCCAAGGCGGCGCTGGCGATCCTGTCTCCGAGCCTCGCCGGCCGCCTGCTGGAGCGGCGCTCGGAAACCGCCGACCCGGCCGTGGCAGAGCTCGCCCGGCGTGGCTTCAGCTGACGATTCATGCGCCGCGGCAAGTACCAGAGCGCCGGCGGGCCCTCCTTGAAAGAGGCCGCTGGGCTGCTCGACCGCTACGCGCAGGACCCGCGCGAGCAGCTCGACCGGCTACTGGCAGCTGCCACGTTCACGGTGCTGATCGGCAACGCCGACGCGCACGGAAAGAACATCGCTCTACTGCATCCCACCGTGGAGCACATCGAGCTGGCGCCCCTGTATGACACGGTGCCGACCGTGCTCTGGCCGAAGCTCAGACGGCACGGTGCGATGAGCGTAGGCGGCCGCTACGAACTGGACGCCATCACTGTCGCCGACCTGGTCGATGAGGCCCGGTCATGGCGGCATGAGCCGAAACGAGCCGGACGGGTCGTCACCCAAACGGCGGCGGCGGTGCTGGACGCCGCCAGGGAGCTCGACTCGGATTCGGCCGTCGCCAGCCATGTCGTCGAGCGGGCCGAGCGGCTGCTCGCCAGCGTCGTGGAGGCGTGAGGAGGGGACGCTATCTAGGCGCCGACGTGCAATGCCATCAGCACGATCGTGACCAGCACGAGCACGCTGAGCAGCGTGCCGACGAGCGTCAGGCGGCGCGTCAGCGCGCGGTACTCGTCGCTGAACTCGACTTCGCCGGCGCTCGCCGCGCCTGCCGCCGCGACCCCCGCGCGCTCGGCGCTCGCGGCCAGGTCCCGCGTCGCGATCTGCTCGGCGCGCTTGGAGGTCGGGATCATCACCGCGCCGACCAGCGCGCCGATCACGATCACCGCCGCCAGCCCCCACTGCACGAAGAAGTCGCTCCAGTAGTGCCCCTTGCTGGCAAGGTAGATGCCCGCCAGCAGCACCAGTCCGAGGCCCGGGTTGGTCAGGAAGCGATCGATCGTGTACTCGAGCCGATGCAGCAGCGGCAGCCCGCGCGGATCCTGGCGTGCGGCCACGGCGAACATGATCGGGTAGGCGAACACCACGCCGAACGCCAGGACGACGGCAATGATGTGAATCGCAAGGACTACTTCGAATAGAGACGCAGCGGGGTCGGTGAGCATGACCGGCACCCTAATCGCTCGCCCGGGGGCAAGCTCAGAAAGTCGGCGCGTAGGCGCCGAACACGTCCTGCATCGCCCCGCACGCCTCGCCCAGCGAGCAGCGGTCCTTCAGCGCCTGGCGGATCGCCGGCAGCAGGTTCTCGCTGCCGCGCGCGACGTCGCGCAGCTCGCCCAGGCGGCGCTCAACCAGCGCACCATCACGGTCGGACTTGAAAGCTTTCAGCCGCTCGAGCTGTTCGCGCTCGGACTCGGGGTCCACGCGCAGCAGGTCAGGGACCTCGAGGCTGTCTTCCTCGTATGCGTTGACGCCGACGACGATGTCCTGGCCGATGCGGTAGCGCTCCTGGTAGCCCCACGCCGACTCGTCGATCTCGCCGGTGATGAACTCGATCGCGTGCACCGAGCCGCCGAGCGCGTCGACCTTCGCGATCAGCTCGTTGGCGCGCGCTTCGATCTCGTCCGTCAGTGCCTCCACGAAGTAGGACCCCGCGAACGGGTCGACGGTGTCCGTCGCACCCGACTCGTGCGCCAGGATCTGCTGCGTGCGCAGCGCGATTTTGGCGGCGCGCTCGGTCGGCAGCGCCAGCGCCTCGTCGAAGCCGTTGGTGTGCAGCGACTGCGTGCCGCCGCACACCGCCGCAAAGCCCTGCAGCGCCACGCGCACGATGTTGTTCTCCGGCTGCTGCGCCGTCAACGTCACGCCGCCCGTCTGCGTGTGGAAGCGCAGCATCGTCGCCTTCGGGTTGCTCGCGCCGAAGCGCTCGCGCATGATGTGCGCCCACATCCGTCGCGCCGCACGGAACTTGGCGACCTCCTGGAAGACGTTGTTGTGGCCGTTGAAGAAGAACGCCAGCCGCGGCGCGAAGTCGTCCACGGACAGGCCCTTGTCGATCGCCGCCTGCACGTAGGCGATCCCCGACGACAGCGTGAACGCCACCTCCTGCACCGCCGAGCAGCCCTTCTCGCGGAAGTGGTAGCCGGAGATCGAGATCGTGTTCCACTTGGGCACGTGCTGCTGGCAGTACTCGAACAGGTCGGTCGTCAGCCGCATCGTCGGCTCCGGCGGGTAGATGTAGTTGCCGCGCGCGATGTACTCCTTGAGCACGTCGTTCTGCGTCGTGCCGCGCAGCATCTGCGAGGGCACGCCCTGCTCCTCGCCGACCAGCTCGTACAGCAGCAGCAGGCACGCAGCGGGAGCGTTGATCGTCATCGAGGTGGACACCTGATCGAGCGGAATCGCGTCGAAGGCGGTGCGCATGTCGTCGATCGTGTCGATCGCCACCCCGGTGCGGCCCACCTCCCCGAGGCAGCGCGGGTTGTCCGAGTCGAGGCCCAGCTGCGTCGGCAGGTCGAACGCCATCGACAGGCCGGTGGAGCCCTTCGACAGCAGGTAGCGGTAGCGCTCGTTTGACTCCTTCGCCGAGGCGTAGCCGGCGTACTGGCGCATCGTCCACGGCTGGCGGCGGTACATCTCGCGGTGCACGCCGCGCGTGTACGGGAACTCGCCCGGCTGGCCCAGGTCGAGATCCTGAGGCAGGTCGTCCTGCGTGTACAGCTCGGAGATCTCGATGCCCGAGTCGGTGAAGCGGCGCGGGTCATCCGGGCCGACGATCGGCGCGACCGTGAGGTGCTCCTCGGTTGAAGCCATGCGCCAGATGATAAGGACCGGACGGTGACGAAACCGGTGGCCGGCGCGGACGCGCGCTGGCACGGGCGCTTGGGACGGGTATTCTCCCGCGCATGTCCACCTGCCTGGTCACCGGCGGCGCCGGCTTCCTCGGCTCGCACCTGTGCGACGAGCTGCTCGCGCGCGGCAATCGCGTGATCTGCGTCGACAACTTCGAGACCGGATCGCTCGCGAACATCGAGCACATCCGCGACCCCGGGCGCTTCATGCACGTGGGCATCGACATCATCGAGCCGTACTTCATCGACGAGCCGATCGACTTCGTCTACCACCTCGCCTCGCCGGCCTCGCCGATCGACTACCTGCGCCTGCCGCTGCACACGCTCAAGGTCGGCTCCTACGGCACGCACCACACGCTCGGGCTGGCCAAGGCAAAGCGCGCGCGCTTCCTGATCGCGTCCACCAGCGAGGTGTACGGCGACCCGCTCGAACACCCACAGTCCGAGACCTACTGGGGGCACGTCAACCCGATCGGCCCGCGCGGCGTCTACGACGAGGCCAAGCGCTACGCCGAGGCGCTGACGATGGCCTACCACCGCCAGCAGGGGGTTGACACTGCGATCGTGCGCATTTTCAATACCTACGGAGCGAGGATGAGACCTCACGACGGGCGCGCGATCCCGACGTTCCTGCGCCAGGCGCTCGCCAACCGTCCGATCACCGTGTTCGGCGACGGCAGCCAGACGCGCTCGTTCTGCTACGTCGCAGATCTGATCCGCGGGATCATCGCGCTCGCCGAGTCGGGCCATCACTACCCGGTGAACATCGGCAACCCGGATGAGTTCACGCTGCTGGAGCTCGCGGAAATCGTGAAAGAGCTGACGGGCTCGACCGCAGAGATCGTCTACGAGGCGCTGCCCGAGGACGACCCCAAGCAGCGCAAGCCGAACATCACGCTCGCGGGCGAGCTGCTCGGCTGGTCGCCCGAGGTGTCGCTGCGTGACGGACTGCAGCGCACGATCGAGCAGTCCGGCGTCGAGTTCCTTGTCGGTGGTGGCGCCAACTGAGGACGGTGCGCTCTACGGAGGGTCCTGCGTCCGCCCACGCAAGCCATCGTGCAGTCCCGTCGGCGAGCGCCGTCCTAACCGCTCCGTGTGCGAGGCTGCGGTGTTGTGAGTAGCGAGATGGGACCACGCGTGTCGGAAACCTCGGCTCCGTCAGCGCCACCTGCCACTCGTGCACGCACGCGCTCGACGTTGTCCGTGAGCAGAGAGCGCGTCGAGCTCTCCGATCGCGACATTCGCCGCAAGCGCCCGCCGGCGGTGTCGTTCCTGCTGCGTACCTCGACCTTCTGGCGCGTGGCGCGCGTGGCCTCGCTGCTTGCGCTCGACTTCGCCGGGGTCGCGCTCGCGATCTTCACGGCGCTCGTGCTCAAGGAAGCCGTCCACGGACGCGTGCAGGCGGTGCACGCGCGCGAAAGCACCGAACACTTCCTGCCCTTCGCCTACCTGCTGACGGCCTTGCTGTTCGCGCGTTCCGGGCTCTACGCGCAGCGCTCGCTGCGGCCCGGGCTCTCACGCATCGTCAGCTCGCTGTTCGAGGTGGCGTTCGTGGCGCTGATCTTCGCCGTCGTCAGCGGCGAACATTTCTCCAGCTACTACCTGTTCTGGAGCTCGCTCGCGTTCGCCATCTTCTACATCGCGTCGTTTCGCGCAGCCTACGAACGCGCCACGGGGCTGGTGCTGCGATCCGTCGGCTACCAGCGACGCGCCGTGCTGGTGGGCAGCGGCAAGCACATCGTCGATGTCGCCCACGCGCTCGCGGACGTGCCCCACGCACCGATCGACGTCGTCGGCTTCCTGTCGCCGAAGCCGCTGCCGGACAACGGCCTGCGCGCGCTCGGCTCGTTGGCGAGCCTCGATCGGGTCCTGGCCGACGGGCGCATCGACGAGGTCATCATCGCGGACCCCGACTTCCCCCAGGACGACGCCGTTGAGTTGGTCGATCAGTGCCACCGGCGCGGCGTACGGGTGCGCCTGGCGCCCTCGACGATGGAGATCCTGATCCATCGCGCCGAGTTCGTGCCGGGTCAGTCGGTGCCGCTGTTCGAACTGGGGCCGCCGGTGTTCGAGGGCATCGACTTTGCGCTCAAGCGCACGTTCGACATCGTCGGCGCGACGCTGCTGCTGGTGCTGCTGAGCCCGCTGCTGCTGACGCTGACGATCGCCGTGCGCCTCAGCTCACGCGGGCCGATCCTGTATCGCTCGATGCGCCGCGGCATCGGCCAGCGTCCGTTCGCGTGCCTGAAGTTCCGCACGATGCACACCGACGCCGACGAGTACCAGGCCGGGCTCGAAGAGCTGAACGAGGCCTCAGGGGCGCTGTTCAAGATCCGCGAGGACCCGCGGCTGACGCCGATCGGGCAGCTGCTGCGGCGCTTCTCGCTCGACGAGCTGCCGCAGTTGGTCAACGTGCTGCGCGGCGAGATGTCGCTCGTGGGCCCGCGACCGCTACCCGAACGCGACTACGCGATGCTCGAGGACTGGCACCGCAAGCGCTACCTCGTGCTTCCCGGCCTGACAGGGCTGTGGCAGGTCTCCGGGCGCTCCGAGCTCGACTTCGACGACCTCGTGCACCTCGACTTCATCTACCTCGAGCGCTGGTCGCTCGCGCTCGATCTGACGATCCTGCTGAAGACGATCCCGGCCGTGTTCACACGGCGCGGCGCCTACTGAGGCTCGAGGCCGTCGACTCCCGCAGCGCCCGCGGCTCCAGCCGGCCGGCGCAGCGGTCGCGGGGTCGGGGTCGGGCGAGCGTGCTGGGCGGATGCGGCGCTCGCTGCTCGCGCGTAGACATCCCAGGTCGCGCGCGCGGCGTCCTGCCAGCTCCACGGCGGCGGCGCCGGCGCCGGGCGTTGCGCCGCCTGCGCGGCCGCGATCAGCGCGTCCATCGTCGCCCGGCGCCACGAACGTCGCGCGCTCGCCCAGCACCTCGCGCATCGCGGGGGTGTCGCACGCCGCGACGGGCGTGCCGCACGCGAGCGCCTCGACCGCGGGCAGCCCGAAGCCCTCGTTCATCGATGCGCACACCAGCGCGTGCGCGCCGCTGTAGATCGCTGCCAGGTGCGGATCGGAGACCTGGCCGGTGAGAATCACGTCAGGTAGCTCGCGTGCCCACGGGCGCGTCGCGCCGACCAGCACCAACGGCAGCTCGCGCGGCGTGCCCGCGAGCTTGACGAGCTGCTTGCCGGGATCGGGGTGGCGCAGGCCGCCGACCCACACGAGGAAGCGCTCGGGCAGCTGGAAGCGCGCACGCACATCTGCGACCTCGTCGGAGGTGCGCGGGTACATCGCCGCGGTGGCGGCCTCGGGGATCACGACGACCTGCTCGCGCGCCAGCCGCAGGTGCGCGACGGCGTCCTCTGCGACCGTCTCCGTCGGCACGATCACGCGCGCGGCGCGTTGCGCCGCCAGGCGGCGCAGGCGCAGGCGCAGGCCGCTGCGCAGGTGCTCGCTGCGCCGCTTCAGCATCCCGAGGTCGTGGATCGTGACGACCATCGGGCACGGGCTGTGCAGCATCGCGCCGTCGATCCACGGCGAGTGGAACACGTCGGCGCTGCGCGAGCGCGCCAGCGCCGACGGGCGATGCGTCTCGACGATCTGGTCGTTTGCCGCGACCGTCTCGCGCAGCGCCTCGAGCAGGCAACGCGTGTAGCGCCCGACGCCGTCCGGATCAGTGGCGGGACGGCTGTCGAACGCGACCTTCACCGGCGGGCTCTCGCGTTCACTCGCTGCTCCCCGGCGTGCATCGCGCCACAGTATTCGCTTTGCGCAGCGTGTGGTAGCTGTGACAGCCGCGCTGCAGCACTATCCGACGATTTGTGGTCGCCGGCGCTGCGCCTTCGGCGCCTCCCCCGCTTAGCCTGTGCCGTCGATGCCATCGCGCGATTACCACGAAGAGCTGTGGCAGGGTGTCCCGCCGGGGCTCGAGCCGGCGGACTTCGCGCTGCGCCGGCGGTTCCTGCTGGACAACGTCGCGGCGGGGCAGCGTGTGCTCGACGTGGGCTGCGGCGAGGGGCGCTTCACGGCTGAGCTCGTGCACGCGGGCGCGGATGCCGTCGGGATCGACGTTGCCGAGGAGCCGCTGCGCCGCGCGCGGGCGCTGCATCTGCGGCTCGACGTGAGGCTCGTCGACGGCGAAGCTGCGTGGGAGCTCGCGGACGCGGGCTTCGACGTCGTCTGGGCCGGCGAGGTGATCGAGCACGTCGCCGACACGACGGCGTGGCTGTCGGAGATCCGACGCGTGCTGCGCTCAGGTGGGAGCCTGCTCGTGACCACGCCCGCTCACGGCCCGCTCGCGCTCGCGCGCATGGCGCTCTCCCGACGCGCCTACGCCGAGCACTTCGACCCGCGCGGCGAGCACCTCCGCTACTACAGCCGCGAGACGCTCGCGGCGCTGCTCGGCGACTTCGGCTTCGAGGCGATCAGGGTGCGGAGCGCCGCTGGGCCGTCCGGTGCGCGCCGGCTGCTGCTCGCGCGTGCCGTGCGCTCGCGCTTTTGATCCTCGCGGCGCGGGCCGCCGCAGCCGCGTTCGCCGCCTGCAGGCGCTGGGCGGCCTGCAATGCCTGGATGTACTCGTTGTGGACTTCGATCGCTTCTGGCCTGCCGGCAGCGACCGCTTCCATCGAGATCAGCTGCGGGTCGAGGTAGACGGCAGCCTGCAGCTCCTTCACCGCCGCCCGCGGCTTGCCGCCGACGAGGTCGTAGCGCCCGAGCACCAGCCATGCCTGCGGGTTCGACGGCTGCAGGCGCACCGCGCGTTCGAGCGTCGCCTGCGCCAGCGCCGGATGCGCGGAGTGCTGCTCGACGTTCGCGAGCGCGAACAGCGCTTCGACCGATAGCGGATCGCGCGAGACGGCTGTGTCGGCCGCGTCGGTCGCCGCGCCGACGTGGTTGGCTTCCAGCTGCGCATCAGCCTGCTCGCGGGCTTCTTCCGCGCGCTGAGGCTGCCACTGCGACCACGCCGCCAGCAGCGCCAGCACGACCACCGCGGCGGCCATCAGCAGGCTTGTCCGGGAGGGGCGCCGTCCGGACCCTGGGCGCCAGCCCGTGCGGGCGGCGGTGTCGGTCGCGGCCGAGGGAGCGGCGGCCGCGGCGTCTGCCACACGCGGTGATCTCGACAGCTCGCCGCGTCCGGCGAGCCAGCCGGCGCACAGCAGTGCCACGCACGCGTCACCCGGGACGTACCAGGTCCAGTCGATCAGCGAGTGCGCGCCGAACACGACGACCAGGCACAGCATGCAGAGCATGCCGATGCGCTCGGGGGTGTAGCGAGTCAGCGCGCGCTCGCGCAGCGCTCGCCAGCCGGGTCGCTCGCCGCTCGGGATCTCGCGCCACGCACGCCAGCGCGTCCAGCGGCGGTTGAAGAGATGCGTCGGGCGCCCCGCCGCGGCCATCCACGTCAACAGCAGCGCCAGCGCGATCAGCAGGCCGGCGAGCCCGAGGTCGGCGAGTGTCTGCACGATGAAGCCGTGGGCATGCCTGACTTCGAGCGTCTCGGTTTCGTAGCGCAGGTGCGCTGTCCAATAGCCTTCGGCGCCGGTGCCGAGCGCGGGATGCGCCTCGAAGACCTGCAACGCCTCCTTCCAGTAGCGCGCGCGCACGCTCGCCACCGCCGTCAGCCGCGCCGCCGTGTTGGGAGGCTGTTTCGCATTCGGGTTGGTGAGGGCGCTGACCGCGTGCGAGATGCTGCCCGTGAAGCCGCGATGGCTGTGCGCGAGCGCCCCGGCGAACAGGATCAGCACGAGCAGCAGGAGCGCCAGCAGCAGCGCGCCGGCGCGACGGCGCGCGAGCAGCGATGGCGCCCGGCGGGCGGTCGCGAAGCCGATCGTGACCCCCACGATCGTCAGCACCACGATCATCGCCACGACCAGCGCGCCGAGCTGGTGGCCCGCCTGCGCGCGTTCCGCGAGCGGCACGCTTTCGGCGCTGAGCGCGTGACGGGAGAAGTCCCACGCCACGACCGCGCCGGCCGCGAGCGCCGAAAGGATCAGGAGCGTCGCGCTGCGCAGGCGCAACGGCACCGCGCAGAACCACAGCAGCAGACCCAGCGCCAGCGCCGCGAGCGCGCCGCGCGAGTAGGCGAGCACGAGTGTCAGCAGCAGCACGCCCATCGCCGGATACGCGAGCGCCCGCGTCAGCGCGTGTCCCGTGCGCCGCGAGCCCAGCCACAAGCAGCGGATCACGCCCATCGCCACGGTCAGCCCGACGGCGTTCCAGTAGCCGTACGGTTCGCTCAGGCGCGCGAACCTGTCGAGCGGGTCGAGGCTGGGGAAGACCTTCGTCACGAGCCCGTACGCGCACACCACCACCGCCGCAAGCGTCAGGCCGCCCAGCACCGCCGGCCAGCGCTCGGGCACGACCCGCACGAGCGCAACCGCCGCGGCGAACATGGCGGCATACGCGAACATTCGTCCCGCGTCCTGCCAGCTGTGGTCGGGCTGTACCGACCACACGATCGAGAGCGCGGTGAGGACCGCGAACGCAAGCAGCAGGCCGGCGGGCCACGCGCCGTAGGCGCGCATCCCCGGCGCCGCCAGCAGCAGGCACGCGGCGATCACGACGCCGGCGCCGATCGTCAGCGCCATCTCCGTCGAGACCATCGATTCGAGGTTCAGCCCACCCTTTGCGTGAAAGGTGATCAGGCAGAAGATCGTCGCGACCAGCAGCGTCGGCCACCACATCGCGTGCGCCCAGCGCGCGCCGGCGAGCCTCGGCGCACGCGGAACGCGGCGCTGCGCGCCGCGCGTGCGCGCGGCCGGTGCAGCCTCCTCCGATGCGGGTGCGAGCTCAGCCGGAGCGGTTGGCACGGACTCGCTTTCGAACTGCGCCACCCGCGAGCAGCGCCAGGCACAGGACTATGAACCCGACGGTCACGAGCAGGGGAGTGGGCATCGAGCTGAACGCCGAAGCGATGTTGGCGTGGATCACGCCCGGATGGATGACGCCGCCTTCGAGATGGACCGGCGCCGCGGGAGCGCTCTGTGCGTGCGCGATCGCCTGTTGCTCTGCGGGCGTGGCCACGATCGCCACCGCGGGACCGCCCGCTGTCGGCCCCGCGCCGCCGCCTAGAGCGCCCGCGGCCGCTTCTTGCGCACGCCGAATCTGGGCTGCGCAGCCGCTGTACTCTTCGAGGTCGGCTTCGAGCTCTTTCAGCGCCTGGCGATATGCGCTCTGGCTGAAGCCGCTCAGCGACTGATTGTGCGTGCAGCGCAGGATGATCGTTTCGCCGATGTCCGCCCGCGCCGGCTGGGCGATCGCGAGCGACGCCGCCGCCAGGATCGCGGCCAGGAGCAGCGCTGCCTGGGCGGCCGAGCGAAGTCCGATCGTTCGGCTCTCGAGACGGGCGATTCTCATAAGCTGGCTATTCAACGCTACCAATCGGTGCGGAGATCCCCACGCTGGCGAAGGCCCGCGAGAAGCCGTCGGCCCACGCGCCGTAATTGAACGCGAGCACGTCGTGCGCGCCCGCAGCTCCCAGGCGCCGGCGCAGCTCGGCGTCCTGAGCCAGCCGCCCGATCGCGCTCGCGAGCGCGATCGGGTCGTCCGCCGGCACGACGACGCCGTTGACGCCGTCGCGCACCAAGCCGCCGGCGGCGGCGCCGACCGAGTCTGACGCGATCACGGCAAGCCCCTGGTTCATGGCCTCGTTGACAACCAACCCCCACGGCTCGCGAAAGGTGCGCGTCTGGATCGACGGCACGACGAGCACATCGCACGCCGCATACACGTCGCGCAGCCGCTCCGGTTCGAGCGGGCCGAGGCGCGCGATCGGCGCGTCCGACGCTTCGCCTGGGTCGCTGTCGAGCGCCGGATGCTCGTCGACGCCGGCGAGCACCAGCGCGCTCGTCGGCGAGGCGATCCGCGCGATCCGCCACGCCGACACCAGCACCGGCAGGCCCTTGTCGGCGACAGGCCGGCCGACGAACAGGAACCTGACCTCGGCGCGAGCAGGCCAGCGCGGATCGCTCGGGCGCTCGAGCGCTCGCGAGCGCCAGAAGTCGTTGTCGACCGACTGCACGGCAACGTGCACGTTGCGTGCACCGCGCGCACGAACGTACGCGCTGACGTGCGGCCCGTAGGTGACCACCGCGTCGGCCGAGCGATACAGACGACGCAGCGGCACGTAGCTGAGCGTGTGCGCGAGGCTCCGCGGATGCGCCCACAGCGACGCCCACAGGACCAGCGGAACGCCGGCGCGGCGTGCCCCCGCCCACGCTGCCAGCGGTGCGACACGCCCGCCGGTGGGGCACACGACCGCGCGGTAGCGCCCGCTCGCGGCCAGCGCGTACAGCTCGTGCGGGCGCACGTGCCGGTGCGGGAACGGAAGCTGTCGCTGGAAGTGCGCGCCACCATGCTGCAGGCGTCCGCCGAACAGCGCCAGCTCGATCTGCTCGCGCTCGTGCAGGCGCGCGAGCGCCCCTACCCGGTAAGCGGGCGCGTACCCGGTGACGAACAGCACCGGCTTCACGCGAGCACGTGCTCGTACGCCGCCAGCGTCTGCTCGCCGCAGCGCTCCCACGTGAAGTTCGCGGCGACGCTCGCCCGTGCCCGCAGCCCGGCCTCGCGCAGCCTGTGCGGATCGGAGAGCAGCTCGTCGATGCGCTGGGTCAGTCGCTCGATGTCCCCCGGCGGCACCAGCAGGAAGCCGTCGCCCGCCGCCGCGATCTCCTCGGGGCCGGGCTCGCCGCGGCAGCCGATCGCAGGAACCCCCGCGGCCATCGCCTCGACGTAGGCGACGCCGAAGGCCTCCTCGGTGGAGGGCATCACGAACAGGGTGCAGCCGCGAGCGCGCTCGACCGCCTCGTCGGGCTCGAGCTGGCCGAGGAACTCGACACGCGCGGCGACACCGAGACGCGCCGCGAGGCCTTCCAGCGCGATCCGCTCGGGGCCGTCGCCGATGACGGTGTAGCGCAGGGTCGGGTGGCGTGGCCCCAGCACCGCCAGCGCGCGCAGCACGTCCGCGTGGCGCTTGCGCGCGACCAGATGCGCGACCGTCACCAGCGACGGGGCGGGCTGCGAGCGCCCGTTCGCGGTCCAGCCGGCGCGTGAATCGCCGCGCACGCGGCGCTGGGCCGATGGAAGGTCGGTGCCGAGGTGCACGACGCGTGTCTCGCCGGCGCCGTGGACGCGTGCGAGCTCGGCGATGCCGTGGCTGTTGGCCAGCACCAGCGCAGCGGCGCCGAGGCCGCGCGCGACGGCCTGCGCCCCGGCTTCGTCTCGTCGGGCCGTGTACAGCACGTCGCCGCCGTGCACCGACACGACGATCGGCGTGCCAAGCCGCGCGTGACGGACCGCCTCGCCGGCGGGCACGGCGTTGTGCGCGTGGATCAGCTCGAATCCGAACGAGCGCGCGAGCACGCGCAGCGCCACGCCGAGCGCCGGCGCCGCCCACGCTCCCCATGCGGCGTAAGAGCGCTCGCGCGGCGGCGACACGTACGGCACGTAGGAGACCTCGATGCCGTCGCGCGTCTGCCTGCGCGGCTCGCGCACGAGCTCGGCGAGCGCGCGTGCGCCGGCCGCTGGGCCGGCCGCGAGCGAGGAGCGCGGCGGCACCAGCCGCTGCAGGACGAGCACGCGCACGTCCGCACCGGCGTCGCGCGCCGCGAGCGCCTGGCGATGTGCCCACACGCCGAGCACCGGGTCGCGCACGCTCGGGTAGAACTCGGCCACGACCACCACCCGTGGCCGGCTGTGCCTGGCGGAGCTCACCAGCCGCGGTGGGTCGTCACGGTTTGGGCAGCCTCATTCGCACTGAGGTAGGGACGGCCGTTCAGGAACGCGCGCGCCTCGGCGACCGCGGCGTCGCGCTCATACGCGGCGCCAGCCGGCGCCGCGCGATGGCGGATCGAGACCGCGTCGAGGACCCCGCAGCGCCAGCCGTGCTCGCGTGCGAGCGCCGCCCAGTGGACGTCCAATCCCCAGCCCATGCGCAGCTCTGGAAACGGCAGCAGCACTGGAAAGGTGCGGCTGGCGAACGCCGTGACGGGCCCGATCTCCACGAATCGCGTCTCGCGCACGACGCTTCGCGCCCGCCGCCGTGTGACCGGCCACGCCGCGTGCGAGTGCAGGCGATGGGCAGGCTGTGCGAGCGCCAGCGAGAAGCGCTCGCACAGGAACAGGAAGCGGTCGAGGAAGCCGCGCGGCAGCTCGACGTCGTCGTCGATCACCAGCAGCCAGTCGCGGCCGTCGGCTGGATGGTCCGCAAGCAGCCGGTTGAGGTTCTCGAACTTGCCACGACCGTTCGTGTCGGCGGTGTGGAGCTCGACGTCGTGGCGCGAGCGCAGCAGCTCCGCGCCGATCGCCGCTGCCAGCGCGCGCCGCTCGGGACGCTCGATGCCGAGGACCAGCACCCGCCTGGGCGGTGGCGCATGGCGCGCGGCCAATGCCAGGCGCAGCCTGCGACCGCTCGCGAGCTCCCACGCGTTGACCGCCGCATCGATTGCCGCGCGGCGCGTGCCGTCGAGGCCTGCGACGGTGCCGCTCGTGCCGGACAGGAAATCCTCGGCGGTGGGCGTTCGTGCGGGCACGGCGTTCGCCGCGGTTTCAGGGCCGTGCGCCAGCGGCGCGCGTTCGCGAACCCCTTCGCGCAGGCGAGCGCAGCTGTGGGCGAGCATCGTCAGCCCCGCCGGGCAGCGGCGGCGCACGACGTGGCCGGCGCAGCCGGCGAGCGTCCTCAGCTCCGCTGCGAGCGACGGCGCCTGCCCCCGGCGGGCGTCGAAGCGGCGTGCTGCAAGACCGCGGGCGTAGGCGCCGCGGGCGAGCGAGCGCAGGCGCGCGTCGGCGCCGGCGCGGCGATGCACGACCGACGCCGCGGCCACGTACAGAACCCGCGCGCCGGGCGCTTGCGCTCGCAGCCGTTCCTGCCACTCCTGCTCGTCGCCGCCGTGCTCGAGCGACACGTCGAACGGCCCCACGTGCTCCAGGGCGGCGCGCCGGATCGCCATGTTCGCGCCCCACGCGTATGTCGTGTCGGTGTCTCGCGAACCCAGCTCCAGCGTGGTGATCGGTGGCCGCTCACGCCCGCACGTGCGCGGCGCTGGTCCCTCGAGCTGCGCGGTGATCGGGCCGGTGAACACGTCCACCTGCGGATGTGCACGGGCGGCGTCGAGCAGCGCCGCGAGCCAGCCCTCGCCGACGCGCACGTCGTCATCGACGAACACCACGAGCTCCCCCTGTGTGTGCTCGACGCCGGTGTTGCGCGCGACGTTCAGCCCGAGCGGACGCGGATGTGGCACGTAGCGCGCGCCGAGGCGCTCTGTCAGCTCGCGCGCCGCCCGCGAGCAGCCGCCGTCGTCGACGACCAGCACCTCCGCGCCGGCGCGCGCGGCCTCGGGCACGAGCGAGGACAGCGCCACCTCGAGGTAGGACAGGCGCGCGCGTGTGGGGATCACGATCGAAGCAGGCGGGGGCATGACTGGCAGAGAGTCTAGGTTTGACGCCGGGATGGTCCTCTTCCTGCACAACCGCTATCGGACCACGGGCGGGGAGGAGCGCGCGGTCGAGGACCTGATGTGGCTCGTGCGCGAGCGCCTCGGAGAGCCTGCGGAGCTGCTCGCGCGCGACTCAGCGAGCCTTGGCCGCGCAGGCGCCGCGGTCGGGCTGCTGCGAGGCGGGCTCGAGCCCGACGAGGTCAGCGCGGCGGTGCGGCTGAGCGGTGCGCGCGTCGTGCACGCGCACAACCTGCAGCCGGCGCTGGGCTGGCGCGCGCTGGCCGCTGCGCGCGCGGCCGGCGCGCGCGTCGTGCTGCACCTGCACCAGTACCGGCTGGTGTGCGCGATCGGCGTGTGCTTCACGCGCGGCGCGCAGTGCACACGCTGCCACGGGCGCGACACGCTGCCGGGGGTGCGTCTGAACTGTCGGGGGAGCCTCCCCGAGGCGGTCTCATACGGCGCTTCGCTGGCGCTGTGGCAGCGGCGCCTGGCGCAGCAGGCGGACGCTGTGATCGTCCCCAGTCGCTTCGCGCGCGAGCGTCTGCGCGAGCTGGGGGCGCCGCTCGACTGGGAGCGGGTGCACGTGATCGCGCCGACGCTGCCGACGCTGTCCGCACCCGGCTGGCAGCAGCCCGCGCTCGCCGGCTCCTACGCGCTCGTCGTGGCGCGCCTGTCCCCGGAGAAGGGCGTCGACGTCGCGATCGACGCGTGTCGCGCAGCCGGCATGCAGCTGGTCATCGCCGGCGAGGGACCGCAGCGCGCGGCGCTCGAGCGGCGCGCCGGTGACGCGCCGGTGCGGTTCGCCGGTCGTGTCGAGGAGCACGAGCTCGCGGCGCTGCGCGCCGGCGCGGCGCTCGCGCTCGCGCCGTCGCGCAGCGCCGAGACGTTCGGCCTGGCGGCCGCGGAGGCGATGGCCGCCGGGCTGCCGGTCGTTGCGAGCCGCGTGGGCGCGCTGCCGGAGCTGGTCGATCCCGAGCTGCTGGTCGCGCCCGGCGATGCGCGCGCGCTCGCCGAGGCGATCGGGCGCTTTGCGGCGGATCGCGAGGCGGGCGCGCGAGCGCGCGAGCGGGTGCGCGCGCTGTGTGCGCCGGAGGTGATCGCGCCCGTGCTGGCGGAGGTGTACGACGGGACTGTCGGCAGGCGGGAGAACGGAGCCACGAGTGCGTAAGCTGCGATCGTGTCCCCTGCTCCAAGTGCGCTGATCACGGGCATCGCCGGCCAGGACGGCTCGTTCCTGGCGGAGCTGCTGCTCGAGAAGGGCTACAGCGTCACCGGTCTGGCACGCGGCACCCCCGATGAGCCCCTCGGCTGCAGCGAGCACCTGCGCTCGCGACTGCAAGTGGTGAGCGGCGATCTGCTCGAGACGGAGACACTGAGCGCGGCGGTGGAATGTGTGCGGCCGACCGAGCTCTACCACCTCGCGGCGCCGTCTTTTGTGCCGGATTCGTGGCTGCGTCCGGGCGAGACGATGGCTGCCATCGCCGGCTCGTGCGCAGCGATCCTCGAGACGGTGCGCGACGTGTCCCCCGGCACGCGGGTGTTTGCGTCCGCCTCCGGCGCGATCTTCGGCGAAGCGCTGGACAGCCCGCAGCGCGAGGACACGCCGTGCCGGCCGACGAACCCGTACGCGATCGCGAAGCTCGCGTCACACCAGCTGGTGGGCGTCATGCGTGGCAACGATGGACTGCATGCGAGCTCGGGGATCGTCTACAACCACGAGTCCGAGCGCAGGCCGGAGCGGTTCGTGAGCCGCAGGATCACCCGCGCGGCAGCCGCGATCAGCCTGGGCCTGCAGCAGGAGCTGACGCTCGGCTCGCTGGACGCGATACGTGACTGGTCGTTTGCCGGTGACATCATGCAGGGCGCGTGGTTGATGCTCCAGCAGGACCGCCCCGACGACTATGTGCTGGCGAGCGGCGTGCCGCGCACGGTGGCGCAGTTCGCGGCGGTGGCGTTCGCGTGCTTGGGTTTGGACGCCGAGCGCCACGTACGCGTGGACCCGTCGCTCGTGCGCCCGACGGAGCGGACGGTGAGCGTGGGCGATCCGCGCAGGGCGCGCGAGCGTCTGGGGTGGCGCGCGCAGGTGAGCTTCGAGGAGATGGTGGCTCGCATGGTGCAGGCCGACCTCCGCTCGCTGCGGGCCATCGCCACCTCGTCCCGATGACGCCCTACACTGGCGGCCGATGACGACCGTCGGTGTGATCGGGTTGGGTTACGTCGGCCTGCCGCTTGCGGTGGCGTTCGCGCAGGAGGGATGCGACGTCGTCGCGGTAGACGTGGACTCACGCAAGGTCGATGCGTTGGCGGCGGGCGAGTCCTACATCGAGGATGTCTCCTCCGAGGCGCTCACGCACCTCGCCGATCGCGTTCACGCAACGACCCGCTACGCGCGACTGGCGAAGGCGGACGCGGTGCTGATCTGCGTGCCCACGCCGCTGACGCGCAATCGCGAGCCCGACCTGGGGCCGCTGATCGACGCAACGCGGGCGCTGGCGGAGGTGTTGCAGGCCGGTCAGCTCGTGGTGCTCGAGTCCACCACGTATCCGGGAACGACGCGCGAACGGGTGGCTCCGCTGCTGGAGGAGTCGGGGCTGGCGGCGGGGCGCGACTTCCACCTGGCGTTCTCGCCGGAGCGCGTGGACCCGGGCCGAACCGACTTCACGCTCCGCAACACGCCGAAGGTGCTGGGGGGGCTGACGGACGCGTGCGCCGATCGCGCGCAGGACCTGTACGGCTTGATCTGCGACGAGCTCGTGCGCGTCTCGAGCCCCGAGGCGGCCGAGCTGACGAAGCTGCTGGAGAACATCTTTCGCTCGGTCAACATCGCGCTGGTGAACGAGCTGGCGATGCTGACGGACCGCATGGGCATCGACATCTGGGAGGTGGTCGACGCGGCGGCGAGCAAGCCGTACGGGTTCATGCGCTTCGAGCCGGGGCCGGGGATGGGTGGTCACTGCCTGCCGGTCGATCCGTTCTATCTGAGCTGGCGCGCGCGTGAGTTCGACATGGCCACGGAGTTCATCGAGCTCGCCGGCAAGGTCAACCAGCAGATGCCCTACCACTGCGTCGCCAAGGCGCAGCGCGCGCTGAACGACCGGGGCATGTCGGTCAAAGGCGCTCGGATCGCGGTCGTGGGCGTCAGCTACAAGCCCGGGGTGGGTGATGTTCGCGAGTCGCCGGCGCTGAAGATCATCTCGCTGCTCAGAGACCTCGGCGCGGATGTGGTCTACCACGACCCGCACGTGCCGAGCCTGCCTGAGTTCGCGCTCACGAACACGCCGTTCGAGCAGGTCCTCGCGGACAACGACCTTGCGCTGATCGTCACCGCGCACCCAGGTGTCGACCATGAGCTGATCGCGCAGCGGGCACGCCTGGTGCTCGATCTGCGCGGCGTCACCCGTGCGTCGAGCTCCGTCGACGTAGTACGGCTTTGAGCCCAGATCGAGCGTCCGCCATCGCCAGCGGCACGCAGGCTGCGGGACCGCTGCTGGGAAATCGCGTCGTGCTCGGCGAAGGCATTGCCTTCGGCGCCTACGTGGTCGTGCACGAGGACACGGTGATCGGTGACGGCTGCTCGATCGAGGACCACGTCGTGCTGGGCAAGCGCCCGCGACTGGCGCGCCACTCGGGCGCCGGTGGCGAGGTGCGCGCGTTGGAGCTGGCGGCGGGCGTCAGCGTCGGCGCGGGCGCGGTCGTGTTCGCGGGAGCGAGCGTCGGCCCCGACGCGATCCTCGGCGACCAGACCTACCTGCGTGAGCGCGCGTGGGTCGGCGAGGGCTCGGTGATCGGACGCGGCAGCGTCGTGGACAGCGACGTCGTCGTCGGCGCGCGCGTGCGGGTGCAGACGAACGTCTACCTGACCGCGTTCACGCTGGTCGAGGACGACGTGTTCGTCGGCCCCGGCGTGATCACCACCAACGACGACACGATGGCTCGGCACGGGCCCCAGATGCCAGTTCGAGGGGCGACGCTTCGCCGAGCGTGTCGTGTGGGCGGCGGCGCGGTGCTGACGCCGGGCGTGGAGATCGGCGAGGAGGCGTTCGTGGCGGCAGGCGCCGTGGTCACGCGCGACGTGCCGGCGCGCGCGGTCGTGATCGGCGTGCCCGCGCGTGTCGTGCGCGAAGTGGGGCCGGATGATCTGCTGGAGCGCTGGCGCTAGACCGAAGTTCCTGTGGTAGTCACCGTTGATTGGGGTCGGGATCCCTGTGTTTATGGGGATTTCGGCCCTTTTGTGGGTGTCTGGTGTAGTCACTAGTATCTGTCCGGCATGGCTGGTAGGTTGTGTTCATGCCGAGGAGACAGACCCCGTCTGGTGCTATGCACGTGGTCACGAACCGTGCGCGGCATGGGGAGCGGGAGTACACCTCGACGTTGTTGCGCCGTTCCTACCGGGAGGGCGGCAAGGTCCGCAAGGAGACGCTCGCGAACCTCTCTCACCTGCCGCCGGAGGCGATCGAGCTGATCCGTGGCGCGCTACGCGGGGAGTCCTACGTCCCGGCCGGTGAGGCGTTCGAGATTGAGCGCTCGTTGCCCGCTGGGCACGTGATGGCGGCGTTGGGGATGGCTCGTCGCCTTGATCTGGCGAGGCTGCTGGACCGCAAGCCTTCCCGTGAGCGTGATCTCGTGATGGCGATGATCGCTCAGCGGGTGATCGCGCCCGCCTCCAAGTTGTCCACGGCGCGGGCGCTTGGCCAGTCAACAGTCGCCGAAGAGCTGAACGTCGCTGACGCCGACGAGGACGATCTCTACGCAGCATTGGACTGGCTGCTCGATCGCCAGGCAAAGATCGAGGATCGCCTCGCGCGACGGCATCTGAAAGACGAGGAGATGGTTCTCTACGACGTGTCCTCCTCGTATTTCGAGGGGTGCTCGTGTCCGCTGGCGAAACTCGGCTATTCGCGTGATGGCAAGCGCGGCACACCGCAGGTCATTTACGGTCTTTTGTGTGACGAACCCGGCCGGCCGATCACGGTCGAGGTCTTCTCGGGGCAGCTACACGACGATGCGACGCTGCCTTCTCAGATCACGAAGCTCAAGCAGCGTTTTCACCTCAAGAGCGTGGTCGTGGTCGCTGATCGCGGGATGGTCACCAAGGCCAACATACAGGCACTCAAAGACACCGAGGGTGTCTCCTGGATCACGGCCTTGAAGGCGCCGCAGATCAAGAAGCTCGCCCGGGATGGTGTTCTGCAGCTCTCGCTGTTTGATGAGCAGAACCTCGCGGAGATCACCGCGGAGGACTATCCCGGTGAGCGCCTGATCGTGTGCCGCAACCCCTTGGTCGCTGCCGAGCGCACCCGCAAGCGCTCAGAGCTGCTGGAGGCGACCGAGCGTGACCTTCAACAGATCGCTGATCGTGTGCAGAAAGGCACGCTCACCGGAGCGAGCGAGATCGGTCTGGTTGTCGGTCCGGCCGTCAAGCGTTACAAGATGCGCAAGCACTTCGACCTGCAGATCACCGATCAGGGTTTCACCTTCAAACGCAAGACTGAACAGATCAACAACGAGGCTGCGCTGGACGGCATCTACATCCTACGAACCGACTTGGCCGAGAACGAGTGCTCCACCAGCGAGGTCGTGCGCTCCTACAAGAACCTCGAGCAAGCAGAGCGGGCGTTCAAGACGTTCAAGGGACCGGAACTACAAATCCGTCCGATCCACCACCACCTTGAGCACCGCGTCCGTGCCCACATCTTCCTCTGCATGCTTGCCTACTACCTCACCTGGCACCTAAAGCAAGCCCTGGCGCCACTCCTATTCAAGGACGAGCAACCACCCACCAGCACCGACCCCGTCGCCAAGGCCACCCGCTCCACCATCGCCAAGCGCAAGGCACAGACCAAGCGCACCAGCACCGGAGAAACCTGCCACAGCTACAAGAGCCTACTCGCCGAGCTCTCCACCCTCACCCGCAACACGATCCGCCTCGGCCACACCGACGCCACCTTCCAGAAGCTCGCTCAACCCACCCACCTACAAGCCCACGCACTACACCTCGCCGAACACACACCACTCAACACGTAGACACGAGCCCGACAACACACCCAGCGCAAAAACCCACGCGCAGAGCCAAATCCCCCACACCCACCACAGGGAACTTCGGGCTAGACGGACGGTAGGCGGCGCGAGGCGGCGTCCTCGCGCTAGACGGACGCGCCGCGGGCCGCCGCGACGACCTGATCGACCTGCTCGCGGGTGAGCACCGGGCTCATCGGGATCGCGAGGTGCGTGCGGGCGGCGTGGTCGGTCGCGGGCAGCTCGACGCCGGCTGCCCACCGGCGCATCGGCTCCTGCAGATGCACCGGCGTGCGGTAGTAGGGCTTGTGGCCGACGCCTGCCGCAGCGAGCGCGCCTTCCAGGCCCTCGACGTTGGAGTTGCCGACGACGTACAGGTGCCAAGCCGGCGCGGCGCCGGCGGTGGCGCGTGGCAGCGTCATCAGCTCGCCGAGCCCGGCCTGCTCGTAGTGGCGCCCGGCGCGCCGGCGCCCATCGGCCCAGGCGTCTAGGTGTGGCAGCTGCACGCGCAGGATCGCCGCCTGCAGCTCGTCCAGGCGCGAGTTGTAGCCGATCTGCTCGTAGGTGACCTTGTCGTGTGAGCCGTGGAAGCGCAGCGTGCGCACACGTTCGGCGAGCGCGTCGTCGCCGGTCGTGATCATGCCGCCGTCGCCGAAGGCGCCGAGATTCTTGGACGGGAAGAACGAGAACGTCGCCGCCGTGCCGAGCGCCCCCGGCCGCTGCTCACCGACGGTCGAGCCGGCCGCCTGGGCGGCGTCCTCGAGCACGGGCACGCCGAGCGCCTCGATCTCCGCGATCGGCGCAACGTTGCCGAACAGGTGCACCGCGACGACGGCCTTCGTGCGCGGCGTCAGCGCCGCGCGGACCGTCTCGGCGGTGACGCAGTAGGTCTCGGGGTCGATGTCGCAGAACACCGGCGTCGCGCCCGTCGGCGGGATCGCCTCCGCGGACGCATAGAACGTGAACGAAGGCACGACCACCTCATCGCCCGGACCCACGCCCATGGCGCGCAGCGCGATCGTGATCGCCTCGGTGCCGTTGGCGACGCCGACCGCCTGGCGGGCTCCGCAGTACTCGGCGAACTCGTGCTCGAACGCGCTGACCTCGGGGCCGAGGATGTAGCGCTCGGAGTCGAGCACCCGCTCGACGGCCGCGCGCAGCTGCGCACGCAGGCCGTCCACCGGCGTCGAGGTGTCGAACAGCGGCACGCTCATGGCGCTCAGCGCGGCGCCAGCAGCTCGAGGTCGGCGCGTGTCATCAGGCGGATCAGCTGCTCGAAGCTCGTCTGCGGCGTCCAGCCGAGGTCGCGTCCGGCCTTCGACGGGTCGCCGATCAGGTGGTCGACCTCCGCCGGGCGCACGAACGCCGGGTCGATCGTCACGTAGCGCTCGAAGTCCCCGAGGCCGGCCTCGTCGAAGGCAACCTCGCAGCACTCGCGCACCGAGTTCGCTTTCCCGGTCGCGATCACGTAGTCCTCGGCGACGTCGCGCTGCAGCATCGACCACATCGCTTCGACGTAGTCCTTCGCGTAGCCCCAGTCGCGTTCCGCGTCGAGGTTGCCCAGGCGCAGCTCCTTGACCAGGCCGTGCTTGATCGCGGCCGCATGCCACGTGATCTTGCGGGTGACGAACTCCAGGCCGCGGCGGGGGGAGTTCGAGATGACGAGGCGCCCGACACCGGCGCAGAACTTGCCGCTCTCGGTCTCGACGTCGAAGGTCCATTCGTCGTCCGCGACGAGCGCGGGTGCTATGCGTCGCACCTCTGCCGGGTTCTTGCGCAGGTGCTGACCCTTGGCGCCCACCCTCACAGCCGATGCGAGATTGAGCTGGTAGTAGGTCTTCTCGCCGCGCTGCTCGACGTACACGGACGCCGGCTGCCCGATGAGGTGGTACATCCAGCAGAGGCCCTGCGCGAGGATGGGGCTGTTCGTCTTGATCGAGGCGCCGTTGCCCTTCTTTAGTCCGTCACCGGCGTAGTAGCCGCGAAGGAAGGCCTCCTGAATCTCCTGGTCGGCGTTGAGGATCAGTGGCGGGACCCGCTTCAAAGCAGTCGGCGTGTAGAGCTGCTCGCGCAGCCACTGCGCTACGGCCCGAGAGCCGGTCAGGTCGACCTTCTCCACTGTCGCTCCGTCGACCCAGCCCGAGGTCCCTGTCCATTCCCGCGACTTCCCCATGAAGAGTCGTGACCACAACAGCGACGCGCGAAGGCGCAGGCCGGCGTCGTTGTTGCTGAAACATGTCTTCTTTCCCTCACGGTGCACATAGCCGTCGGCTGCCATCAGACCTAGGAACTCGGCCAGCTCGCTGGTCGCAACGCCCCACGTCGTCCGCTCCGGCATCTCCTCGCACAGCGCGAGCTCGTCGCCGGTCTCGACATCGCGTGCCTGGACCTTCTGGAAGTCCGAGTCGAGCATGTTGTGGTGCGCCGTGACCTCGACAGCACCGCCCCGCGCCTGAATCGAGACGAGCTGATGGTCCGGATCGCTGGGCCGGCGCCGGGTCGCCGTGATCGCTGTAATCGGCGTCCAGGCTTCACCATCCCAGACCTCGAGAAACGACTTGGGCAGGAAGTTCTGGACCAAGCCGCCCTTCCTCAGCAGCGGCACGAGATCGGCAGGCGTCCTGACGTCGATCAGTCCGTCATCCCTGATCAGCAGAGGTGTGTTGACAGTCACTGACTCATGATTGAACAAAATGCCAGACGTCGCGTGCAGGTCGTAGGACTCGCGGTAGTTGACGGTGATGAAATGCCCGTAGGCCTTGGCCACGCCATACGGCGAGCGCGGGTAGAAGGGCGTGGTCTCCGTCTGCGGGACCTCGAGCACCTTGCCGAACATCTCGCTCGAGGAGGCCTGGTAGAAGCGCGCCTCGGGGCAGACTTCGCGCATCGCCTCGAGCATGCGCGTTACGCCCACGCCGGTGAACTCAGCCGTCAGCGTCGGCTGGATCCAGGAGACGGCGACGAACGACATCGCCGCGAGGTTGTAGATCTCGGTCGGCTTCGATGCGCGCAGCGCGTCGACGAGCGAGCGCTGGTCGAGCAGATCGCCCTGGTGGAGGGTGAGGCGATCGCGGATGTGCTCGATCCGGTCGAACTTCTCGGTTGAGGCGCGACGCACCATGCCGTGGACGTCGTAGCCCTTCTCGAGCAGCAGCTCGGCGAGGTAGGAGCCGTCCTGTCCGGTGACACCGGTGATTAGTGCGGAGGGTTTGTTTGGCATTGGCCGGAGCCTATCGACCGCCGCAGCCAACGCACGGTTGCGGCGATCCCGTCCTCGACCTCGATGCGCGCCCGCCAGCCGAGCAGACGCTGCGCCTTCTCGACCGAGGGCCAGCGCCGTTGTACGTCCACGGCGAAGGCCGGCACGGGCTCCAGCTCGAACGCGTCTGGGTCCTCGCCGCATGTCTCCCACACGATGCGCGCGATCTTCGCGACGCTCAGCTCGCGCGCGGCGGAGATGTTGAAGTCCTCGTTCAGGCCCGCCGGCGAGCTCATCGCGGCGACGACGCCGTCGGCGATGTCGTCGATGTGCGTGAGCGTCCGCGTCTGCTCGCCGGAGCCGAAGACCTGCAGCGGCCGCTGTCCGAAGAGCACTTTGTTGATCAGATCCGGCACCGCGTGCGCGATTCCCGGCTCGGCGTCCGGCACCTCGCCCGGGCCATAGGCGTTGAATGGACGGCAGATCGTGTACGGCAGGCCGTGCTCCTCGTGTGCGGCGCGGCAGTAGACCTCGCCGGTCAGCTTCGAGAAGCCGTACGCCGAGATCGGCGTCGGGCAGCGCGGCAGGTGGTCCTCCGGCGTCGGAAACAGCTCAGCCCGCTCGAACACCCTCGAAGAGGACACGTAGGCGAAGCGCTCCACTTCCAGCTCGAGCGCGGCACGGATGACGGCGCTGCAGAGCGCGTTGTTGACCTCGGTGAGCGTGTGCGGCAGGCGCTCGAGGTTGGCGATCCCGCCGCCAATCTCCGCGAGGTGGATCACGCGGGTGCAGCCGCGCATCGCCTTGCGTGCCTCCCCGAGCACGCGCAGATCGCCGGTGCGGACCTCACAGCCCTCGCGCATCCACTGCGGCGCGGGGCGCTGGTCGGAGACCCGAACCTCGTAGTCGGGGTCGGCGAGCAGCCGCCTGACGACGGCGGTACCGAGCGTGCCGGCGCCGCCCGTGACGAGCACGCGACTCATCCGCGCCCCGCCCGCAGGTGACGCAGGTACTGGCGCGTGAAGCCGGCGACGAACAACGGGTTGTAGCGGGCGTAGCGCCGCCACAGGCGGCGCGGCTCGCGACGCAGGCGGTAGACCCACTCCAGGCCGTGGCGCTGCATCCAGCCGGGCGCCTGCGGCACGAGCCCGGCGTGGAAGTCGAACGCCGCGCCCACCCCTACGAGCAGCGGCGGCGTCAACCGCGCGCGCATGCGGTGCATCCACTGCTCCTGTAGCGGCTGTCCGGTGCCGACCCACACCACGGCGGCGCCCGACGAGTTGATCATCTCGATCTCGCGCTCGTTCTCCGCGGCGCTCAGCACACGGAACGGCGGTGAGGAGCCGCCGGCGATGCGCAGGCCGGGAAAGCGCTCGCGCAGCCGGTCTTCGAGCAGCGCCCTGGCGTCGGGAGACCGGCCGCCATAGAGGTAGATCGGCGTGGCGGATTTCGCCGCGCGCGCACAGAACTTCAACATCAGGTCCGGGCCGTAGACCCGTGTGGCGCGGGGATGCCCGAGCGCGTGCAACGCCCAGACGAGCGGCTGGCCGTCGGGGACCGCGAGCGTCGCCGCGAGCGTCGCCGCGAGCGTCTCCGGCTGCTCCTGCGCGGACATCACCAGGTTGACGGCAGCGGCCGTGATGTATCCGCGCTCGTTCGCCGCGATCATCGCCTGCATCCAGTCGAGCACCTCCTCGTAGTCGGAGACGGCCAGTGGGATGCCGAGGATTGCCGCCCGCGCAGGAGGCGTCAGCGACGTAGAAACGGATGACGTGCGTGTCGGCGGCGTGGCGATTGCGTGAAGATACTCGCCCTCGTGGCGATCGATCCCGACTTCTGGCGCCGGCGGCGCGTGCTCGTGACCGGTCACACGGGCTTCAAGGGCGCGTGGCTGTCGCTGTGGCTGCAGTCGCTGGGAGCGGAGGTCATCGGCCTCGCGCCGGGCGTGCCGACGCGCCCTTCGCTGTTCGAGCTGGCGGGCGTCGGGGCGCAGATGCGCCACCTCGCTGTCGACGTGCGCGACGGCGCGGCGACGCGCACCGCGCTCGCGCAGGCGCGCCCGGAGGTCGTGCTGCACCTCGCCGCACAGCCGATGGTCAGGCGCTCGCTGCTCGATCCGGTGATGACCTACGAGGTGAACGTGATGGGCACGGTGAACGTCCTCGAGGCTGTGCGCCAGGCCGGGCGCGACGTGCTCGCCGTCGTGGTCGTGACCTCGGACAAGTGCTACGAGAACCCGGCGGGCGGCTCGCGGCGCTTCGTCGAGGGGGACGCGCTCGGCGGCGCGGACCCGTACTCGAGCTCCAAGGCGTGCGCGGAGCTCGTCACGAGCGCCTACCGGCGCTCGTTCTTCTCGGGCAAGGACGCGCCCCGCGTTGCCGGCGCGCGCGCCGGCAACGTCATCGGGGGCGGTGACTGGGGCGAGGATCGGCTCGTCCCGGACGCCGTTCGCGCGGTCGAGACGGGAGCACCGCTGCTGGTCCGCAACCCGCACGCTGTGCGCCCGTGGCAGCACGTGCTCAGCCCTTTGAGCGGCTATCTGCAGCTCGCGCAGGCGCTGGCGCGCGACGAGACGCCCCCGGCAGGAGACGGGCAGGCGCAGCGCGCGTGGAACTTTGGACCTGCCGAGGCGGACGCGCGGCCGGTGAGCTGGATCGTGCAGCGGCTCGCAGAGCTGTGGGGCGGCGAGCTCGAGTGGCGGCTCGACGACGCGGGCAATCCGCCCGAGGCTGATCACCTGGCGCTCGACTCGAGCGCGGCGGAACGGTTGCTGGGCTGGCGTCCCGCGTGGCCGCTGCCGCGGGCGCTCGAGCTGGTCGTCGAGTGGCATCGGGCTCACCGACGCGGGGAGGACATGCGCCGCTTGAGCCTCGCGCAAATAGCGAAGCTCTAGAAATCGCCGAGTATCGGAAATTTACATAATCTTCGAGCGATGAGCCCGCTGAGCCTCCGTCGCCATCGCGCCGAGCGTCTGTTGCGCGACGAGTTCGACGCCTTGCAGGGGCGGGTGCTGGCGAGCGTCGGCGGCAAGCTGCGCGCGAGCGGCGTGATGCTCGATCAGGACGATCTGGAGGCGTGTTACGCCGTCGCGTGGCAGGGCCTGTACGCGGTCGTGCTCGAAGGGCAGGAGATCGCGAACCCGACAGGCTGGCTCGTGCTGGTGACCCACCGTCGAGCGCTCGACGAGCACCGTGCGCGCGTGCGCACGGGTTGCGTCGGTGAGCTGCGGCTGCATGAGCAGACCGGCTGCGAGCAGGACTTCGTCGATCAGCTCGACGCGCGCATGCGACTGCGCCACGTGTTCGAGGCGTTGCGCGGACGCCTCGGCGCGCGCGAGCGCGAGGCCGCGACGCTGTGCTACCTGCAGGGCCTCACGCGCTCCGAGGCGGCTGTGCGCATGGGTGTCAGCGAGACAGGTATGCGCAAGCTGATGGAGGGGCGCGGTTCGGGGCGCCCCGGGGTCGCCGCCAAGGTCGGAGCGCTCCTGGGCACGATCTGCGACGGCGACTGGTGCGAGGAGCAGGCCTCGCTGATGCGGGCGCTCGCCTTCGGCATCCTCGACCCCGAGGGCGAGCGCCACCGGCTCGCGCTCGTGCACCACAGCCAGTGCCCAGCCTGCCGCGCCTATGTCGTGTCGCTGCGCGGCCTCGCAGCGGCGCTGCCGCCTGGGCTGCTGGCGTGGCGCACCGCCGCGGCGATCCTGGCTTCGGGCTCGGACGCCGGCGCGCACGCCGCACGCGGGCTCGGAGGCACGTTGTCGACGTCCCCGGCCGGTGCGTCGGGAGCGGCGGGTGCGTCGGGCGTGGCGGGTGCGTCGGGAGCGGCCGGCGGAGGGTGGCTGCTCGGGACGGGGCCGTTCGCTGCGAAGCTCGCTGTCAGTTGCGTGCTGGCGCTTGGCGTTGGCGCTGGCTGCGTGGCGCTCGACGGCGAGCATCGGGTACAGGGCGCAGGGCACGCGCGCCGCACGGCGTCCCGGTTCGGCGACGGCGGGGTTGCACGCGCGAACACCGAATACCGGCTGGCGGACCTGACTGGCGCCGCCGGCAGATCGCTCCCCGGCGCCGGTGTCGCGGCAGGCGCCGGTCCGCCGGCGTCGCTCACGCCGGCGGTGAAAGCCAGCCGTGAGTTCGGACCGGAGCAGGCGCTGGCGTCCGCCGCTGCCGTCGCGGCACGCGCGACGAGCGCCCGGCGCCCGGCGCTCGCACACCCGCAGTCGGCGGGCTCGCAGTCGAGGGCGCTCGCCAGCGCCGCGACCGCTTCGGGCGACGTTCGAGCGCTGGCGTCGCAGCCGCCGGCCGGCGACTCTGCGGCGGCCGAGCGCGAGTTCTCGCCGGGTTAGCGCGACGCGCGCGGGCGATTGCTCGTGCCCGCTCGCCGGCTCATGTGCGCGGAGCTCTGATGCGAGCCCTGAGGGCGCTGAGCCGGCGCTGCGCGATGACGCTGATCCAGGCGAGTCCGGGACCGGGGTCGCGCAGGTTCAGCAGCCCGAAGTCGCGCACGCCGACGTATGCGCGGGCAAAGCGCAAGGCGACGGCCGGCCGGCCGAGCGCCGGTGTCTTACGGAGGGCCGGCCCCACCACGTGCGCGTCGAGGTGCGGCAGCAGGAAGCGGACCCCCTCGTGCAACGGCGGCTGCGGTCCGAGCGGGCGGTCGCAGAGCGCGGCGACGAGCCGTTGCGTGGCCGCCACGCCGCACGTGTCGCCGAGCCCCCACTGGCCGGGCATGCGCACGTTGACCTCGAGGAACCATCGCTCGCCGGTGACCGCGTGGCGCTTGGTCTCGACCCCGGCCACGCCCACGAACGAGGCCTCGTCGAGCACGCGCTTGGCGAGCGCGGTCGTGTCGCGCAGGTGCGAAGCCTCGCCGACGGTCGTCGCGCCGAACCCGGGTGGGTCCTGGCGCAGCTTGTGGCAGCCGAACAGCACGGGGTAGCTGCCATCGGCGAGGCGCACGACGATCGCCTCCTCGACGTCGTCATCGCCGCCGGGGATGTACTGGCTGAGGATCATCTCCGTTCCGTCCTGCAGCGGCACGCGCAGGCGCTCCCGCGCCTCGTCGGCGTCGGCGACGAGGAACACGCGCTCGTCGCCATAGCGCGAGCGCCAGTCGTGCGAGAGGATCGGCTTGACGACGCATGGCCACGGCGCTGCGAGCACCGCCCTGTCGATATCCGCGGGGCTGTTCACGATCGCGCTCCACGGCACGCGCACGCCCGCCGTGCGCGCGATCGCGTTTGCCTGCTCCTTGTCCATCAGCGCCCGGTGGGCGACGCTGCCGCGCTCGAACATGTGCACGTTGGGCGTCAGCAGCTCGGCCTTCTCCAGTAGCAGCTCGCAGCTGCGGTCGGTGCCGGGTAGCACGACGATCTCATCGCCGCCGGCGGCGATCCGCTGCAACAGCTCGAACCACTCCGCGCCGTCGTCTGCGAAGGGCGAGACGATGCTGTGCACGCCGCGGGCGCGGTCCACGAACATGTCGCATGGGTCGACGAGCATCGTCACGTGCGCGCCCAGTCGCACCATCCGGCGGGCTGCCGCCAGTCCCGCGGTGAACGGGTCGAGGATGACCACGTGTGGCCATTGCGGCCCGGCTGATCTGTACCCGTTTGCCATCGTCGCTTCGGCGCGCGAGCGTACGGGATCTGTGGCGCGCAGCCGCTATGCGAGTTGCCTACCGGCTCGAGCCGAAATATCCTCACGCGTCTCAGCAGGCTCGCCGGTGGTCGTCATCGGGGCCGGTCCGCACGGCCTGTCGGCGGTTGCGCATCTGCGCGACGCGGGGGTGCCGGCCGGAGCCGCGACGGCTCGCCGCTGCTGTCCAGGGGGCTCGAGTGTTCATTTGCGAATGCTGTACAACCATCGCTATACAGCATTCGTCGTCGCGCAGTGCCTGCGCGACAGCTGCGCCTGTGCGTCAGCTGCGCCTGTGCGTCAGCCGCGCCTGTGCGTCAGCCGCGTCAGCCGCGCCTGCGCGTCAGCCGTGCCTGCGCGTCAGCCGCGGGGAAAGACCTTGCCGAGGCGCCGCAGCGCGAGCGGGTTGCCGCGCGGGCGCAACCTGCCGGTGGCGAGGGCGCGAAGCGGGTCGAGCCGCTCGCCGACGATGTCGACCCAGTCTTGGTAGGAGAGGCGCAGGCGCACGTCGGCGCGGGGGGCCGCGCCCTGCGCGACCGTGCTGGAGCCGTTGTTGACGGTCAGGTGCCAGGTGGGGACGTCGGGGTCGGTGAACTCCCACTGGAACGTGGTGGGGCGCGTGAGCCCGTGCCGGGGGTTGACCTGGCGGCGGATCGTGTCGAACAGCAGCGCGACGGTCTCGGGGTCACGCTTGGTTGGGCCTTCGCGGACGCCGATCACGCCGGCCTTGGCGAGCGTGCGCCCGCGCTGGGTCAGCTCGAGCGGCTCGAGCCCGGGGGGGAGGATCGGCGGTCCGGGGAGCGTGTCGACGGCGAGGCCGGCCGAGCGGAGCTTGGTGGTCATCGACGTGATGCCTTCGACGCCGACCTCGTCGTAGGTGGAGCCGAAGACGGTGATGTAGCTTTCGTCCCAGCCGGGGGGCATCAGCACCTGGGCGGTGAAGCGCGTGACGTCCTGGAGCAGCGCGGCGACGGCCTTGGGGACGCCGACGGGGTCTTCGCGCTTGAGGTCGGCGAGCAGCTTTACGCCGAAGCCGATGTGGCGCTGCTCGTCGGCGGCGATGTTCGCCATGCCGGCGCGGAAGGCGGGGAGCTGGTCGCGCTGCTCGAGGTAGCTGCAGATGAAGTGCTGGCCGGGCTGGGCGAGGGAGGCCTCGACGACGATGTGGTAGAGGGTGACGGCGGCGGCGAGTTTGGCGGGGGAGTGGTCGGCGCGCAGTTCGTCGGCCATGCGGTCGAGGCGGTCGAAGATCTTGCGAAAGCCGGGCGTGAGCTGTGGCTTGATCGCCCGCAGGCCGCTGGCCATCGAGCCGTCGCCGATGCCGCAGACCTCCTGCATGAAGCGCTTGAAGAAGACCGCGTGACGCGCCTCGTCGACCTGCTGGGTGGTGAGGAAGTACTTCTGCTCCTCGAGCGGGGCGGCGTCGATGTATGGCGACAGGTTGTCGGCGACGGCGTCCTCGCCCCAGAAGAACAGGCAGTAGTTCCAGATCGCGGCGGTGCGCTCGAACTCGGTGAAGTCCTCGCGCCACTGGTGCGCGTCCTCGGTGAAGTCGAGCTCCATGGCGGACCAGTTGCCGCGCTCCCAGCGCGCGTACAGGTCCTCGTAGGAGATTGCATCCGTGGGCAGGCTCGTCAGGCCGTCCGCGTGCGTCGGTGTCGAGCTCGTCACAGTTGCCATCGTCTTCGCTCCCTTCGCTCTGCTTGTCCGAATCGGATAATGAACGTTATCGACATAACGAGTGCTCTGTCAAGTAGGATTTAAAAGATGGAGATCGAGGATCGCGGGCTGCGGGCGCACGGCGGGCGGCCTGTAAGCGGGCTCGAGGGCGCGACACGCGACACGGAGGCCGGCGCACGGCTGACGCGCGAGCAGAGCCGCGCGCACACGCGCGACCGGCTGCTGGCGGCGGCGCGCAGGGTGTTCGCGCGCAGCGGCTTTCACGGCGCGAGCGTCGAGGAGATCGCCTCGGAGGCGGGCTTCTCGACCGGCGCGCTGTACTCGAACTTCGACGGCAAGGAGGATCTGTTCCTGGCGCTGATGGAGCGCGAGATCGACGAGCACGCACGCGAGATCGCCGACGCGGTGCGCGAGCGCGCGTCGATCGCCGAACGCGCGACGGGCGGCGCGCGCCGGTGGATGACGATGATCGACCGCGAGCCCGAGCTGCTGCTGCTGTTCATGGAGTTCTGGGCCTACGGCGTGCGCGACGCCGAGGTGCGCCCGAAGGTGGCCGAGCGCTTCGCGCAGATGCGCCAGGTGCTGACCCAGCTGATCGCCGACGGCGTGCGCGAGTTCGACCTCGAGCTGGCGCTGCCCGCGGAGCAGCTGGCGGTGGCGATCGACGCGCTCGCCGACGGCATCGCGCGCCAGAAGCTCGCCGACCCCGACGCGGTCCCGGACGAGCTGATGGGCACGGTGCTGTCGCTGCTGTTCTCTGCCGCTACGCGCCCGGCGGCACGCACAGGCACGCGTAGTGGAGCGTGAACAGCCGCCGCGCGAGCGCTGGGCACAGACGGTGCACGCCGGCGCGCACGGCCCACTTGAGCGTCGCTGAGGCCCGCGCGCGGGGGGTGCGGGCGAAGAAGCGCTGAGCCGCCAGCGGCAGCGGGTCCTCGAGCTCCGCCGCGATCGACAGCCCCGCGCGGGCGACGGTGTCACGCATCGCGCGGCGGTCGAGCCGCTGCACGTGGCCGACCTCGGCCGCGTGCGCGCGCTTGCCGGCGCGCCGCGCCGAGAAGTTCGCCTCGAGCGGCACCTCGACGAGCACCGCGTGGCAGGCGCGGGCCACCTCGGCGAGCAGCGCCGCGGGGTCGGGCACGTGCTCGAGCACGTGCGAGACGACGCCGAGCTCGTAGGCGCCGTCGGCAGCCGCCAGGTGCTCGCCGTCGTAGCACTCGACCGAGTCGATCTCCGCCCGTGAGCGCGCGATCTCGACGGCGGCCTGGGTGATCTCGACGCCCGACAGCGCCCCGCCGAAGCCGCGCCGGCGCAGCTCGCACAGCAGCGCGCCGTCACCGCAGCCGACCTCGAGCGTGTTGCTTGGATGCCCGCCCGGGCGGGCATCCCATATGTGTGCGCGGGCGCACAGGGAGATCACGTGCTCGGCCTTGCCGACCGCGCCGAGCGCGCGCCAGCGCGAGTACAGAGCCGCGTCCGCCGGCGCCTGCGCGTAGGCGGCGTCGTAGAAGGCGACGAACTGGGTGGAGTCCTCCACGCCGGTGATTATTGTCCGCGCGATGACGGCCAAGCTCACGGCCTCGCTGCGCCAGGCGCCGGCGACGGTTCCCGCACTGGCGGTGCTCGTGCTGTTCGTCGTGTGGGCGACCAGCCAGGCCGGCTATCCCGTGACCCACTGGGCGCCGGGGGCGCTGGTCGTGCTGGTGGCGCTCGGCATCGCGCTCGGCGTCGTGCCGCTGCGGCTGTCAGAGGTGCCGGGGCCGGTGCGCGTCGCGCTTGCGGCGCTCGCCGCGTACACCGCGCTCAGCTACCTGTCGATCCTGTGGGCGGCGGTGCCGGGCGAGGCGTTGGAAGGCGCGAACCGCACGCTGCTGTACCTGGCGGTGTTCGCGCTGTTCGCCAGCTGGCGTCAGACCGGGGTCAGCGCCGCACTGCTGCTGTGCGTGTGGACGCTCGCGATGATCGCGCTCGCGGCGTTCGTGGCGCTGCACCTCGACGCCGCCGGCGTCGCCGGGCTGCAGACGCTGCTAGCGGGCGGACGCCTGGAATACCCCAGCGGCTACGCCAACGCGAACGCCGCGCAATGGCTGATGGCGTTCTGGCCGGCGCTGCTGCTCGCGCGCGAGCGCGGCCTGCCGTGGGTCCTGCGCGGCCTGCTGGCCGGCGGCGCGGTGTTGCTGGCGGAGGTCGCGCTGCTCAGCCAGAGCCGCGGCTCGCTGTTTGCGACGCCGGTGATGATCGTGCTGGTGTTCGCGCTGCTGCCCGGGCGCACCCGCACGTTCGCGCTGGCGCTCCCGGTCGCAGCCGGCGTCGCGGCGGCCGCGCCGGCGGTGCTCCACGTCGGCGATCGCCGCGACGACGGAGCCGTCGTGCCGAGCGCCGTGCACCACGCCACGAGCGCCATGTTCCTCGCGGCGCTGGTCGTGTGCGTCGTCGTGGCGCTGGGCGCCGCCGTCGAGATGCGGCTCGGTGAGGGCACGCGCAGGCGCGTGCGCGCCGGTGTCCGCGTGCTGGCGGCGGCGACGCTCGTGGCGGTGATCGCGGGCGGGCTCGTCGCGGCCGGCAACCCGGTGACGCGCCTTGAAAAAGGCTGGCACAGCTTCAAGGGCGGCTACGCGGAAGACAACACGGGCGGCAGCCGGCTGACGAGCGGGCTGGGCAGCAACCGCTACGACTTCTACCGCGTCGCGCTCGACGAGTTCCTGCACCATCCGCTCGTCGGGATCGGCGCGGACAACTTCGAACAGCAGTACCTGGTTCACGGCCGCAGCGACGAGACGCCCCACTACCCGCACAGCGTCGAGCTGCGCACGCTGACGCAGACCGGCCTCGTGGGGGTGCTGCTGGCGATCGTCGGTCTCGGCGCCGCGTTCGTCGCCGCGGCGCGCGCGCTGCACAGGCCCGATCCGCTGGTGCGCGGCGTCGCCGGTGCAGCGCTCGCCGGATTCGGCTACTGGGTCGTCCACGGCTCCGTCGACTGGTTCTGGGAGTTCGCCGGATTGGGCGCGCCTGCGTTCGCGATGCTCGGCCTCGCCTGTGCGCTCGCGCCGGCGCGAGCGCTGACGTCGGTGCGGGGGCGGGCGCCGCGCCTCGGGGCGTCGCGGCCCGAGAATGCGCCGGTGCCCGCGCCGGAGCCTGCCAATCAGCGCCACCGGCGTCGCCCCTATCCGGCGATCGTGGCCGTCGCCGTGTTGGGGCTCGCCGGTGCGGTCGCACTCGCGGCGCCATGGTTGAGCCAGCTGGAGGTGCAGCGCGCGGCCAACGTGTGGACGCGCGCGCCGCAAGCCGCATACGCGCGGCTGAGCGACGCCGCGGACCTGAACCCGCTGAGCGACGAGCCGTACGTGGTCGCGGGCGACATCGCCCTGCGCTACGGCGAACTGGAGCGCGCCGATCACGATTTCGCCCGCGCGCTCGGGCGGACGCCCGGCGATGCCTACGCGACGCTCGAGCGGGGCGCGATCGCGTCGGCCCGCGGCGAACACGCGGCGGCGCTCGAGCTGCTCGCGCGCGCCGTGCGTCTGGACCCGCGCGAACCGCTCACGCGCGAAGCATGGGCGCTCGTGCGTCGCGGCGGCCGCGTCGACATCGAAGAGCTGAACCGGTCGATTCTGCTCAAAGCTGAGCAGCTCGCATAGTTCTTGGGTTTATTCCTGCCAACACAGCAGAAATCGCTCGACATAAGTGTCAACCTTCGCTAGCGTGTTCGAGATAATCGCCGATTCGTCGATGACAGCGCCTGTACGCTCAAGGGACTGGCGATAGGGGGGTCGAGAAGACGGATTGGAAGTTGGCACGGATCGGAGCACAGCTTGCTCGAGCCAGAAAGGACCTGAGGGCACGGATGCATGGCCATCGCCTGACTATCACTGCGATCGTGGCGTTGCTGACCGTGCCGGCGCTCGTCCCTGCGGCGGCGCTCGCCGGCCCCCTGCTCAGTGGCTACGGAGGCCCCGGCCAGGGCAACCAGGCGATCCTCGGATCCGGCCTGGTGGGCGGGCGCGGCGGCGACGGCTCGGGTGGGCACGGCTCCAGCCCCGGCGCTGCGGGCAGCGCCGGACGCGAAGGGGCCGTGGGTGGCGCGGCGGCCCGCGCGAGCACCGGCGGCACGAACCGCGCGAACTCGAGCTCCGGCACAGCGACCACGAAAGGGAGACAGCCCCAGGCCGCGGGCTCGACCGCCGCGGCCGTGCGCTCACGCCCCGGCGAACGCCCGCCCGGGCCGGCCGCGGCTGCGACGAGCGCTGCGGCAGGCGGCGGTGGGGCGCTCGGGCTCTCAGGCGCCGACGTGCTGTACATACTGCTCGCTCTGGGGGCGCTCGTTGCGACGGGCGCACTCACCCGGGCTCTGGCACGCCAGCCCGGTTAGACGGGGGGCACAGCTAAAGCGATGCGACGCAGGACCCGAGTAGTCAAGTAGGGCAAAGGAAAGCCATCCTCTTCATGGACAGCACCAGAGTCACACGGCAGACATCCACGACGCTTCCGCTTCGCGGCGAGCTGACGCACGACGCGCCCGCACCGAAGGCCCTGTGGCACGGCGCGTTCACCGGCCCGCTGCAGTGGACGCTCGAGGGCCCCGGCTGGGGGATCGTCCGGCCGGTGGTCGATTTCGTGCTGCTGTGCGTCGCCGTGGTCGCGGCGCTCGGCGGCGTGGAAGCGACGCTGGACGTCTCCTCGGTGCGCGCGCCGCTGCTTGCGCTGCCGCTGCTGGTGATGGCGCTGTTCTACCTCCGCGGTCTCTATCGCACACGGCTGCGCTCGCTGGTGCTCGACGGGATGGTGCCCGTCCTCAGCGGCGTGTCGGTCGCCGCGATGGCCGTCGCCACGCTCGGCATCCTCGTCAACGGCCAGCTGCCCAACCAGTCGGATTGGCTGCGCGCCTGGCTGTTCGCGCTGATCGGCGTCGGCGCCGCGCGCGTGGTCCTGTCGTTCGCCCAGCGCGTGGCGCGAACGCGCCACCTGGTGGGCAAGTCGGTGCTGATCATGGGCGCGGGCGTCGTCGGCGCGCAGGTCGCGCGCCGATTGGAGTCACATCCCGAGTACGGGCTCGTCCCGATCGGCTTCCTCGACGAGGATCCGCGCTCGGTGGCGGAGGTCGGCGGGCGCGACGTCCCGGTGCTCGGCACGATCGACGATCTCGACGAGACCGTGCGGCGCACCGGCGTCAAGCACCTGATCGTCGCCTTCTCATCGGTCGCCGACGCGCGCGTCAGCCGTCTGATCCAGCGTTGCCAGGAGCTCGGTGTCGAAGTCTCGGTGGTGCCGCGCATGTTCGACACGATCAACGATCGCGTCGGCTACGACACGGTTGGTGGTCTGCCGCTGCTGTCCTTCGAGACCGTCGACCCCGACGGCCTGCAGTTCGCGCTCAAGCACGCGCTCGACCGCGTGCTCGCGCTGACGCTGCTGATCGTCTTCTCGCCCGTGATCCTGCTCTCGGCGCTCGTCGTCCGCCTGTCAAGCCCGGGCCCCGCGCTCTTCAGCCAGCGCCGCGTCGGCCGCGACGGCAAGGTTTTCAGCTTCTACAAGTTCCGCTCGATGCGCGTCGAGCAGCCTGCGGCCGACGACGGCGAGCCCGCCGCGAGCGCGCTCGACTTCCTGCTTGGCGGCGACACCGCGCCTGGGGGCGTCGAGGGCGAAGATCGCCGCACGGCCGTCGGGCGCTTTCTGCGCGGCAGCTCGCTCGACGAGCTGCCGCAGCTGTTCAACGTGCTTCGCGGCGACATGAGCCTCGTCGGCCCGCGCCCGGAGCGTCCGGAGTTCGTGGAGCTGTTCAGGCAGGACATCATCCGCTACGGCGATCGTCACCGCGTCAAGTCCGGGATCACCGGCTGGGCGCAGGTCCACGGGCTGCGGGGACAGACCTCGCTCGCCGAGCGCGTCGAGTGGGACAACTACTACATCGCGCACTGGTCGCTGGGCCTCGACCTGAAGATCCTCGCGCTGACGGTCGTCGCGTTGTTCCGCAACGCCGAGTAGCGGCGGGGCGGCGCCGTCGCGCGCGTAAGCCCAACGACGCCCGGCTGGGACTCGCGCCGGCTGGCCGCTCCTTCTAAATCGTCTTCTGTGTCGCCTTCGTCAGCCCGCTCCAGTACTGGAACACGCGCACGCGTAGACCATGCGTGCCGAGCGATGCGGGCAGCTTGAAGGAGTATTCGTCAAAGCGATTCAGCGCGAAGATCACCCAGTAGCGCAGCGCCTTGCCGCGGAAGGCTTCCAGGCGCATGTAGTCGCCGACCGGGCCGGAGCCTGTCGCGAGCACCTGCCTGCCCTTGCGGCGCAGCTTCAAGGTGATCGGGCTGATGCTCCCGAACGGAGAGCTCACCGCGCTCGCGAACGCCGCGAAGGAGGGCTTGCGGGCGCCGGTCGCGGACAGCACGCCGAAGTCTTCGCCGGGCGAGTCGGTCAGCTTGTACGCGACGGCCGCCGCCACGAAGGGAGTGCGCGCGAGCGTGCGCAAAGTGTCCGACAGGTTCCGCGCCTGGAGCTTGGGCGTCACGCAGCCCTGTTCCTCCTCGATGCTTGCTCGCGGCCAGCAGCTCGTCCAGCCGAACTCGTCCAGCCACAGCGGCTTCTTGTCGCCGGCCGCGAGCTGTGCTTCGCGAATCGAGCGCAGTGAGCCGAGCGTCAGCGTGTAGAAGTGGACCGACAGGCCGTCGTAGTAGCCCTTGATGCCGGCCGCGTACAGCAGCCGCAGAAATGCGCCGTTGGAGCCGACCAGCGACCCTGCCAGCACCGGCATGCTCGGATCGACGGCCTTGATCGCCGGATACGCCGCCCGCAGCACCGCGGCGTAGCGTTCGGCTTTGTTCGGGCCCGCGAAATAGTCTTCGTTGGACTGGTCCGGCTCGTTCCACACCTCGATCGCCGCCAGGTCCGGGCCGTAGCGGCGCGCGAGGTATGCGACAAACGTGGCATACGTGGCTGGGTTGCTCGGCGGCCAGGACTTGGCGGCGCCGTCAGCGAGCGGGTTGCAGCCCGCGAGCAGCGCGCTCGGTGCCGCCGAGGCCCAGCACGGTGTGCTGTCGACGACCACGATCACGCCGATGTGCGCGGCGGCGGCGTCGGCGACGAGGCGGTCGAGGAACGCCTGTGCACCGGGTTCGATCTGCCCCTGCTCGGGTTCCAGCAGCGACCACGGAACCTCGGTGCGCACGACCTTCGCGTGCAGCGCGCGCGCCTGCGCGATCGTGCTGTCGGCCTGCGCCGGGCTCGACTGCTCGCCGACGCCCGGGATGTTCACCCCCGCGAGCAGCGTCGCCGCTGCCGCTGCCGCCTTGCTCGTGTGGGCCTCGCCGGCCGCCGGCGCCCACGCCAGCACGCACGACGCGAGTACCAGCGCGGCGGCCGCCCTGTGGACGCGCTCGTGCATGAGCCACACGATAGTGGGCGTGTGCCAGGGCCCGCGCCGGTCTGGCCGCGCAAGTAGGCTTCGCGGCCGATGCCGCAAACGTGGATCTGGCTGCAAATCGCGATCGTCGTGTTCGTCCTGATCGGCATGGTCATCGCGATCGTCAAGCTGGCCTAGTGTCCGCCGCCGCGGTCTTCACACGACCGGCAGCGTCGCCGACGCCGGCGCTCGCGCGCCGTGAGGCCGTCGTGCTCTCGGCGCTCACCGCGCTCGCGCTCGTGCTGCGCCTCTCGAGCCTCTCGCGCAGCCTGTTCACCGACGAAACGTACTCGCTGGCGCTGGCCCAGCGCAGCTTCGGGCAGATGCTCGAGCTGTTCGGCTGGGAAGCCAACGGCACTCCCTACTCGATCGCGCTGTGGCCGGCGATCCGGATCTTCGGCAGCGGCGTCACGCTGCTGCGCCTGCCGGCGGTGCTGGCGGGCACGTTGAGCGTTCCCGCGCTGTGGTGGGCGGCGCGGCGATTCACCACACCCGCCGCCGCGCTGCTCGCCGCCGCTCTGCTGGCGGTCAACCCGATGGCCATCTGGTACAGCCACGAGGCGCGAGCCTACGCCTTCGTCGTGCTCGCCGCGTGCCTCGCCTTCGGCGCGCTGCCACGCGCCCTCGAGCGCCGCGGCGATCGCCGCATGTGGGTCGTCTACGTCGCCGCGATGGCGCTGCTCGCCTACAGCGAGATCTTCGCCGCGCCGCTTGCCCTGCCGGCGCAGGCGCTGATCGCGTGGCGCGCCGGGCGCGACGGGGTCAGGCGCTGGCTGTGGTCGCTGCTCGCGGTGCTCGTCTGCTGCCTGCCGCTCGCGGTTGCCGCCGTGATCGCGCGCAGCCGCCGCGACGCGCTCTACTGGCTGCCGAAGACCAACCGCGCGCTGGTGACGCTGACGCTGCAGGAATTCAGCGCCGGCTTCTCGGGGATGACCGCCGTGCGCTGGGCGACGCTCGCCGCCGCCGTCGTGCTGGTCGGCGCGGGCGGCTGGGTGATCGCGCGCACGCGCTCACACGCCGGCGCCGCGCCGCTGACGATCGCGCTCTGCTGGGGCCTCGTGCCCGCCGCGGTGCTGCTCGTCGTGTCCTTCGTCGAGCCGATCTACTTCCCGCGCTACGCGATCCTGTCGCTGCCGGGCCTGTGCCTGGCGCTCGCGATCGCCGTCGAGCAGCTCTGGCACAGCCGGCCCGGCGCCGTCACGGCCGTCGCGGCGGCTGCCGTGCTGCTCGTCGCCGGCGGCCTCGCCGATGCGCGCCAGCGCAGTTACCTGCAGGAGGATTGGCCGCCGATCGCCGCCGTGCTGCGCGCCGAACGCGCCGCCGGGCAGCCGCTGATCGTCGACAACGCGCTCGTGCTGCCCTCGCTCGGCTACTACGATCCGGCCCTCCGCGCCCGCGGCGGCCAGCTGGTCGCGCAGGAGTGGCACGATCAGCCGCTGCCGCACGGCTTCGTCGGCTTCAAGGACCCCAGCGGCTACGGCAGCGTGCCCGACGGCCCGCCGAGCGCCGCCGAGCTCGCGCGTCTCGCGCGCGTGGGTGGCGGCAGCGTCTGGATGGTCGTCTCCGAGGTCGACGTCGACCTGCAGGAAGATCCGAAGCAAGGCGCCGCCGTCGACTGGGCGCACGCTCACTGCCACGTTCAGGTGCGCGAAAGCGTCGGCGTGTGGCTGCTGCACGCCAGCCACTGCAGGGCCTCGCCGGTGGGTTGAGCCTGCGTCAGCGTCGCAGGCGCCAGGACCGCCGCGGCGAGCCGTCGCCGGCGGTGCTCGGTCGGGCCGGGATCGGCTCGTCGTCGAGGATCGCTTCGGGCACGAGGCGCGTGAGCCAGTCGGCCAGCGGCGCGAGGCCGGCCTGCTCAAGCTCCTGAGCCAGGCCGGGAGGGCGGTTGAGGGCATCGTGGGCGTCGGAGGTGACGTTGTGGATCAGCCCCTCGCGCGCCAGCGCGAGCGCGTAGCGGCGCACCTCGCCGCCGAAGCGCCCGACCAGCGAGCCGGCCGTGACCGACATCAGGACGCCGGCGTCGGCGAGCGCGGGCACGATCTTGCGGTCGCGGTGCAGCGCCGGGCAGCGCTCCGGATGCGCGAGCACGACGCCGTGGCCGCGGTGCTGCAGTCCCAGCACGAGGTCCTGCAGGCCGGTCGCCACGAGCGTGAACGGTGGCTCCACGAGCAGCCAGCGTCCGCCGCCCAGGCCGAGCCGCTCCAGCTCCGCCGGCTCGACTTCCACGAGCTGTGTCATCGCGATCTCGGCGCCGGGCAGCACCTCGAGCTCAATCTGCTCCGCGGCCAGTCGCTCGTTGACGCTCTCCACGAGGGCCGCAATCGCCGCCGCGTCGTTCGGCGTGCGCGCGTTCACGTGCGGCGTGGCCACGAGCGTGTCGATCCCCGCGGCGAGCGCCGTCCGCGCCAGCTCGACCGAGCCCTCGAGCGTCTCCGGGCCGTCGTCGATGCCCGGCAGGACGTGACAGTGCAGGTCGATCATCGTCGCCTCAATCTAGTGTGCCTGCGGCGGAGCGCATCCGCCCACTGGGCGCGGCGGCGCACGGATATGATCCCCCTCGGCGGTGACACGAGGCGACGACGGCGAGGAGTGACATGTTCAAATCGATCGTGGTTGGAACCGACGGCTCGGACACGGCCAACCAGGCGGTGCGCCAGGCGGTGGATCTCGCGCGCGCGGTCGGCGCCAACTTGGAGCTCGTCAGCGCCTATGAGCCCGTGCCCGCCCAGCGGCTCAGCGAGGAACGCCGGCAGGCGCCCGAGGATCTGCAGTGGGCGATCAACCCGCGAGAGGACGTCGATGCGACGCTCGAGGCCGCCGCGGCGATCGGCCGTGAGGCGGGCGTGGCGGTCAACGTCTACCCGCGCCAGGGCGACCCCGCAGACGCGATCCTCGACATCGCGGAAGAGCGCGAAGCCGACCTGATCGTCGTCGGCAACAAGGGCATGACCGGCGCCAAGCGCTTCCTGCTGGGCTCGGTGCCGAACAAGGTGTCACACCACGCACCCTGCTCGGTGCTGATCATCCGCACCACCTGAGCGCGGCCGCCGGCGGCGATCGCGCCTGCGGGCCGTCAGGCGTTGCCGGCGGCGTCCCGCAGGGCGCGCTCGCGGCGAACGCTCGGGAGCTTGGCGCGCACGCGCTGCAGAACGATCCAGCAGTCATCGCGCAGCCGGCGCAACGGACCTGTGCCGGCGACGTTGAAGCGCCGCGCCGTGCGCGCCGGATCGCCGAGGTCGCGCCGCAGGCTGCGCGTGCGCCCGCTCAGGACCTGGCGGGCGGTGCGGCGCAGGCTCAGGCCCTTCTCGGAGGGCAGGTGCCACAGCCCGATCGCCAGCGGGTCCTCCGGCTTGGCCGCGCGGGCGCGCGGGCCGGTGCTCAGCCGCCTGGCGATGAGCGACAGGTCGCGGAAGTGCACGCGCCCGATGGCGCCGGCCAGCGACAGGATCTGCTCCTCGTTCGGCAGCGTCTTGCCTTCGGCCTCGAGCCGGGCGTCGAGCTGCTCGCAGACGCTCACCAGCTCGCGTAGCGCGGCCGGGGTCCCGGCGATCAGCTCGCCGCCCACCCACGGCGGCACCTCCTCCGCCTCGCCCATCGCCCTCGCCAGCTCGCCGATCGCCCTGCGCGTGCGGCCATGCACCTCGAAGCCGACCGTGTCCCAGTCCGGCGGATAGCCGATGTAGACGCAGCCGATCTCCGACGGCGGCGGCGCGCTCGCGAACACGATCCCCGGGTCCGACCACACGCAGTCCAGGTCCGTCAGCCAGATCTCGCGCTCGGGCGGCTGGCCCTCGCTCGAAGACAGGATCGCGTCGAGCACGTAGCGCGAGGACACGTACACCTCGGTGCCGGGCTTGGGGCGATGGCGGTACTCGGTCTCCAGGATCCTTACGCCCATCTCCTCGATGCGCTCGAGCAGTTCGCCGCCGACGCGCCCCAGCGCGCCGCGGTCGCGAATGTTCGTCGCCAGCGCGAGCTCGACGTCGAGCGTGCGCAGCCGCAGCGTCGCCGCCTGCGTCAGCGCGCACTCCAGGTAGCGCGTCGCCACCGCCGCGGAGGAGGACGCCGTGCGCGCGCTCGGGTAGTAGAAGCCCTCGTCGGGCTCGTGCACGTACAGATACTGGACGACCAGCGGTGTCAGTGGCGTTTGCATCCCCACTCTTGGTGTCGGCGCCGCGGGCGGCGCGCTTTAGGCGATCTGGTGTGAAAGCGTTGCGCAACCGACATTGTGGCGCGCTACTCGGCCGCGTGGCGCGTGGAGACGGCGGCTTCGATGCGCTCGGTCACCGGCGCCGGCAGCGCCAGCACCGCGCGCTTGGCGCGATAGCGCAACACGCGCGGCGCGAGCTCGGCGCGCGTCCGCGGCCAGCGCCCGTTGCGCACGATCACCCCGCCCCAGCTCAGCGGCTCATCGCCGTCGGCGAAGCGCAGCTTGTAGGGATGCGTGCCGGCGCCGAGATCGAGACCGTGCTCGCCGCGGGCGATGCCGTCCTCGAGCGCCGCGAGGATCGTCAGCATCGTCGGCTTGACGTCGGCGTGCTGCTCCATCCAGCCGCCGTTCCAGTACTTGATCTGCCCGCCCGCCGCCTGGAACAGCTGCACGGAGATCAGCTCGCCGTCGATCTCGGCGGCCCACAGGCGCAGCCGGTCGGGCCCGAGCGCGGCCGCGGCCTCGTGCAGCATCTCGCGCACCCCCGGCGCCGTCAGATGTGACGGTGCGCGATCCTCCCAGCGCGCCGCGTGGAGGCGCAGCAGTGCGTCGACGGCCGGGCCGAGCTCGGCGGGGTCGACGATCTGGCGCACGCTGCCGCCACGCTCCGCCAGCCGCCGGCGCATGCGCCGCATCTGGCTGCGAAAGTTGCTCGAGCGCGCCGCCAGCCACGCCTCCGGTGCGCCCGCGGGCAGCGTCACCGAAGGCGCGGGCAGCAGCGAGTTGCGGTAGCGCGTCAGCCGCGGGCTGCGAGCGGCGAGGCGCCTGGTCCACTGCGAACGCGCCGGCACCGCCTCGAAGGCGATCAGGTCCGGGCGCGGACGCATCTGCGCGATCGCGTCGAGCAGGCCGCCACGCACCTCGTCCTCGCGCCCTGGCAGGCACAGGATGTCGACGCGGTCGGAGATCTCGGCGCCGAGGAAGCGCACGTCCACGCGCCCGGAGGGCCCGTGCCCGGCGAACCACGGCGCCAGCGCGACCAGCTGCTCGCCGTCGCGCAGCGCGATGATCCGCAACTCGCTGCCCGCCGGCGCCAGGTGCTGCCACCAGGCCAGCATCCAGCCGGGGGCGCACAGCGGCAGCGCCTGCTCGACCGCCAGCGCATCCCACGCCGGCGCGAGCGCGCGCGCCGCGTCGAGATCGTCGATCAGCTCGACCGCGAGCATCTCGCTCACGCCGGCGCGCCCGCGTCCGCCGTCTCGTCGCTGCGCTGCACCGCCGCAAGCAGGTCATCCCAGCTCGCCGTGTACGGCGCGATCCGCTCGGCGAGCCGCGCCAGCGAACGGAAGTCGTCCGCCTGCTCCCACGAGGTGTGCAGCACGATCGGAATCCACGTGCCCGGCGCCTGCGCGATCAGTCGCTCGGCCATCGGCAGGACGGTGCGCGCGTCGGCATACAGAGGCGCGTAGCACGGCAGGTAGACCGCCCCGTCGCGCCACAGCGGGCCGCCGTGGAAGCCCATCAGCGCGATGCTCTCGGGGCCGCCGCAGATGACCTCGAAGCGATCCGCCAGCAGCGGGTACTGGGCGGCGTCGAAGCGGTTGAACGGCGGCACGAACACGCGTGTCTCGCCGACCCCCGCCGCCAGCAGCCGCTGGCGGCCGTCCTCGAGCAGCGCCGCCAGCGCGTCCGCGTCGAGGCCGCACAGCTCCGAGCGCCGGCGCGGGCTCGCAAAGCGCGTGCGGTGCGTGTCGCCGTGCTGGGCGAAGGTGACGCCGTCGCGGCGCATCTGCTCGAGCACCGCGATCTCCTGTGGGCCGAGCGCGCGGCCGCCGCTGGCGTCGACGCTCAGCGGCGCGTGTGTCAGCTGCGGCAGCACCGACATCAGATGCGCCACGCCCGCGCCGGCCAGCACGTCGTGAAAACGGCGCGACATGTCGATGTCCTGTGGGCGGTCGAACGCGGTGTAGTAGGGGAACTCGTCGACCCGTACGAGGAAGCGCGGTGGCCCCGGCGCCGCGGCGCCGAGCACGCTCGTGCGCGCCTCGATCAGCCGCGCGAGCCACGTCTGCTCCCAGTCCAGGCGCCCGAGCTTCATCGCGATCCGTTGCGCGGCGCGGGTCGGCGCGCTCGGCACCGGGCGCGCCTGCAGCACGCCTCGCACCTTGCGGCTGAGCCCCGCCGGGTCGATCGCGCCGAGGTGCAGGCGCACGTTGCGAGCCAGCTCCGAATGATCGTGCGTGCTCACGGGCGCGTCAGCCACTGCTGTGTCCGAGGCCGACACGCGCAGCCGCGCGCCGCCCCATTTCAGGCAGGTAGAAACGCAGCACCGGGCTGAGATCGCCGCGCGCGAACATGCTGTGGGCGCTGCCCGGCGCCAGCGCCAGCGCCGTCGCCATGCCCCTGAGCCCTTCCGCGTGGCGCGAGGCCGCCAGATCGCGATTCAGCCACTGAAAGCGAGCGTCGTCGAGCTGCCGCGGCGACGGCGCCACCGCACGACCGGTCGCCAGGCGCGCCCACGCGGCGGCGACGTTGACGCCCGCCCTGTCCGCCAGCGCGATGCCGCCGTAGAAGCGGCCGTTGAGCTCGGTGAAGCGGGGCACACCTTGGTCGTCGAGCAGGTACTCGACCTCGGCCAGGCCGAACCAGTCGAGGCGACGCACGAGCTCGCCGACGCCTTCGGACAGCGCGGCGTCCGGTGCGATCGTGCGTGCTCGCGCCGTGACACCGGCCTCGGCCGGCCACGAGCGGTCGCAGCGTTGCTGGACCTCGGCGACGACGTTGCCGTCGTGGTCGGCGACGACGACGACCGCGCCGAGCTGGCCGGTGATGCACTCCTGCAGCAGCGGCTGCGCGCCTTCGCGGCGCAGCTCGGCAACGAACGGGGCGGCCTGCGCGGCCGAGGCGAAGCGTCGCGTTTCATAGCGCGTCGGCACGTGAATCCTCGCCTTGACCACGACCGGTCCCTGCCACGCCGCGAGCGTCTCGTCGCTTGCCTGCTCGGTTCGCGGCACCGCCAGGCCGACCGCCTCGGCGGCTCGCGTGAACTCGAGCTTGTCGAAGGAGCGTTCGACGACCTCGTGCGCCGCGTAGGGCACGATCGCCGGCGCCACCTCCGCGCGCCGGCGCGAGAGCACCAGCAGGCCGACGTCGTAGGCGCAGAAGACGACCTCGTAGCCGCCCACGCGCACGGCCTCGGCGATGTCCGCGATGAAGCGGTCCTCGTCGGTCTCCGCCTCCTCGACGCGATGATGGGCTGTCGTGGCCGCCGAGGTCGAGGCGATGCTCGGCCGCCACGCGCCTGTTCCCAGCACCCAGCCATCCGCGTGCAGCATGCGCGCGGCGGCCAACGCCGAGCGATCACGGGACTGATCGACGATCAGGGCACGCATCGCTCTTAGTATCGGGCACGCGCAGGCAAACCTTCAGGCCTCGCCCGCAGATGCCGAGATAATCCCCGGCGTGAAGATCGTCAGCGTGATGACCACCGACTCGAGCGGCGGCGCGGAGTTCGCCGCGGTCGAGATGCTCGAGGCCCTGCGACAGCGCGGCCACGACACCGTGATGCTCACCGACATGCAGGCGATGGCGCGCGACACCGACGTGCGGGTCGTCCCCGTGGCGCTCGGGCCGAAGCTCTCGACGGGCAGCTGGGTGGGCCTGATGCTGCGCTGGCCCTCGCTCTCGCGGCGCCTGCGCGCCGCGCTCAGCGCTCAGGCGCCCTACGACGTGCTGATGGTCCACTACAAGAAGGAGCAGCTGCTGGCGGGAATGCTGCCGGCGCGGCTGCGCAGCACCGTCGTGTGGGCCGAGTGGGGACCGGTGCCGTTCCCGCTGCGGCGCGGCCTGCCGCGGCGCGCGTACCTGCGCGCCGGCGAGCACGCCGCGCTCGTGATGGCGATCTCCGACGGCACGCGCCGCTCGGTCGCCGAAGTCGGCGTGCCTGCGGAGAAGATCGTCGTCGTGCCGAACGTCATGCGCGCGGATGAAATCCGCTTCACCGAGGCCGGCCGCGCGCGCGTGCGCAGCGAGCTCGGGATCCCCGAGCAGGCGTTTGTCGTCGGCTGCATCTCGCGCTTTCACCCGAAGAAGCGCAACGACGTCGTCGTCGACGCCGTCGCCGCGCTCGCCGATTCGCGTGTGCACCTGATCCTCGCCGGCAGCGGCGAAACCGAAGCCGAGCTGCGGGCGCTCGCGGCGCCGTTGGGGGAGCGGGCGCATTTCATCGCCACCCCCGGCGCGGAGGTGCCCGACGTGCTGTCCGCGTTCGACGTGTCGGTCTTCTGCCCGAGCCCGACCGAGGGCGCGCCGCGCGCGACGATCCTCGGGATGCTCGCCTCGCGCCCGTGCCTGGCGACGGGCGCCGAGGGCGTGTCCGACATGATCCAGCCCGAGTTCGGCGGCATCTGCACCCCGGAGAACGACCCCGAGGCGCTGCGCGCGTTGATCGCGCCGTACCTCGACGACCCCGCGCGGGTCACGCGCGAGGGCGCCGCGGCGCGCGCCTACGCCGAGCGCACCTACGCCGCCCCCGTCGTCGCCGCGCAGATCGAGCGGCTGCTCGAAGACGCCATCGGCGGCGTGCGCTCCTACACATGAGCGCCGCGGCTGGCCGGCGGCTGCTGATGATCGAGCAGGGCGGTCGCGGCGGCGTCAGCGACTACACCGCCGAGCTCGTCGCGGCGCTCGCCGCCGAGGGCTGGACGGTGACGCTGGCAACCGCCGCCGACCATCGTTACCGGCCCGCTCAGGGGGTCACTGTCGTGGGGGTGTTCCACTACACGCGCGGCGACACGCGTTTCGCGCGAGCGCTGCGCGCGCGGGGCCTCGGCAAGCTCGCCAACGGGCTGCGCTTCCTCGCGGCGCTGCCGCGCCTCGTCGCGCTCGCCCGCGATGCCGACGTCGTGCACACGCAGGGCTGGGAGGTGCCGCAGCTCGGCCCGCTCGCGCTCGCCTGCCTGCGCGCCACCGGCACGCCCGTCGTGCAGACCGAACACGGCACCTTCGACCGCGCGCAGGACCGCCTGCTCGGCACGGCCTCGCTCGCGCGGCGGCTGAGCGGCCGCCTGACCGCGCGCACGATCGTGCACACGCAGGCGGACCTCGACCGCGTCGCGCCGCTGCTGGGCCGGCGCGCACACGTGATCCCACACGGCGAGTACGGCGGTCTCGCGCGCAGCGGCGGCAGCGTCGAGCGCGAGCGCGCGCGCGCCGCGCTGGGCCTCGCGGCGGACGTGCCCGCGACGCTGATGTTCGGCCAGCTGCGCAGCGACAAGGGCCTCGACGACCTGGCGCAGGCGGTCGCGCAGGTGCCAGGCCTGCAGCTGCTCGTCGGCGGCCAGGACATCGGCGGCCTGGCGGCCGCGCGCGAGCGCCTCGACGCCCTCGGCGCGCGTGTCAGCGTGCGCGAGGGCTTCCTCGACATGCACGAGACGGCGCAGCTGTTCGCCGCGACCGACACGGTCGCGCTGCCGTACAAGCAGGCGAGCCAGAGCGGCGTGCTGCTGCTCGCATACGGCTTCGCGCGCGCGGTCGTCGTCTACCCATCCGGAGGCCTGCTCGAGGCGGTGATCGACGGCGAGACCGGCTGGATCTGCGAGCGCCCGGACGTCGCGTCGCTGACCGCGGCGCTCGCCGACAGCGTGCGCGCCGGCACGGAGGAGTGCCTGCGTCGCGGACGTGCCGGCGAGCGTCTCGCCGACGAGCGCTTCGCCTGGCCTGCGATCGCGCGCCGCACGGCGGCGCTCTACGAAGAGGCGCTGGCCGGATGACCGTCCCCGACGGCTCATATCCTTGCCGCGTGATCGAGGAGTGCGCGCGCGGCGCGCGAGCGACATGAGGCGTGCGGTGATCCTCGCGGGCGGCGAGGGCACGCGCCTGCGCCCCTACACCACGGTGCTGCCGAAGCCGCTGATGCCGATCGGCGATCGCCCGGTGCTCGACATCGTCGTGCGTCAGCTGAAGGCCCACGGCTTCGAGCGGATCACGATCGCCACGGGCTACCTGGCGGAGCTGATCGAGGCCTTCTTCCGCGACGGCGAGAGCTACGGCATCCCGATCGACTACTACCGCGAGCACGAGCCGCTCGGGACGGTCGGGGCGCTCGCGCTGATCGACGGGCTCGTCGACGACGACGTGCTGGTGATGAACGGCGACGTGCTCACCGACATCGACTACGGCGGTCTGCTCGAGCGCCACCGCGCCAGCGACGCCGCCGCGACGATCGCCACCAAGACGCGCCAGATCCAGGTCTCGCTCGGCGTGCTGCGCTTCGGTGAGGACACCGACCCCACGCGGCTCACCGGCTACGACGAGAAGCCGGCGATCGACTACATCGCGAGCATGGGCGTGTACTGCTTCGCGCCGCGCGCGCTCGGCTTCATCGAGCCGGGCAAGCGCCTGGACTTCCCCGACCTGATCCTGCGCCTGATCGCCGCCGGCGAGGTCGTGCGCGCATGGCCGAGCGAGGACTACTGGCTGGACATCGGCCGCCACGACGACTACGAGCAGGCCCAGGAAGAGTTCGAGTCGGTGCGCGACCGGCTGATCCCGCCGGATTAGCGGATGGAGGGCAGCTAGGCCGCGCTCGGCGCGAGGCTAGACGTAGAGTGTCTTCCCATGTTGCGCCTTGAAAGCTGGATCAGGCTGGCCGGTGGGAGTCCGGTCCGGGTAGACGCCGGAGTGCCCGGTAGCAGGCCCCGGTTCGTTGCTGAGAGGCGGCGGGCTGAGCGGGGCGTCGAGAGCCTCTTTGGAGGGAGCAAGCGCGTGGGCTGGGATTGCAGCCTCGTCACATTTACAGTCGGGGAGCCGAGCCGCTCATGTCACGGCGAAGGCCATGTCCGCCAGTCCTGGTTCCGGATTGGGCACGGCGGGTCCCTGCGGGGTACGGAGACTTGCACGCGCGCAAAGTCTGATCACGGAACAAGGGAGGCCCGTCTGGCCAGCCTCGTCAGCGAAGACCGTTCGTATAAGTCGATGGTGAAATCGAGCGGAGGCCAGCGGGAGTCCGAGGGGGTCGTAGTAGTGATGATCGGCGTGCAGAACAACGCGCCGGGAGCGAAGGACCCCTGCTTTGATCGCGTAAGCGCCGAGGGTAAGCGTTAGGGCATGGTCGAGACTGCTCGATCCACCGGCCCCGCCGGGCATAAGCCCGGCGATCCTGCCAGCGAAATGGTGCTGTTGGAGGCCACTGGTGGGGATGTGCGAGAACTTCAGCGCAAGCTATGGGTGGCCGCCAAGCGGTCGCCGGGTAGGCGTTTCCATGCCCTGTTTGACCGGGTCTTCAGGAGTGACGTCCTGAAGGAGGCATGGAAGCGCGTGCAGAAGAACAAGGGTGCTGCCGGGGTCGATTCCCAGACCCTGGCAGAGGTGCGGGAGTACGGTGCGGAGCGGCTGTTGGCCGAGCTGCAGCGTGACCTGCGCGAGGGGAACTATCGCCCGCGGCCGGTCCGGCGGGTGTTGATCCCCAAGCCCAAGGGTGGTGTGCGGCCGCTCGGCATTCCGACCGTCAAGGATCGGATCGTCCAGCAGGCCGCGCGTATCGTGCTTGAGCCCATCTTCGAGGCTGACTTTCTGGATGTCTCGTTTGGGTTCCGCCCGCGCCGGTCGGCCACGGACGCCAAGGAGGTGCTGCGTCGCTCGTTCATCGACGGGTACCGCTTCGTGTTCGAGGCCGACATCCGCGACTACTTCTCCTCGATCGACCACGAGCAGTTGCTCGGGAAGGTTTCAGAGCGGGTCTCGGATCGGCGTGTGCTCAAGCTCGTACGGCAGTGGCTGCGGGCGGGTGTGATGGACGAAGGGGTGTTGCGGCAGTCGGTTGCCGGGACCCCACAGGGCGGCGTGATCTCGCCGCTGTTGTCGAACATCTATCTGCACGCGCTGGACCTCGCGTTCGCTGACGGCGCTCATGGCCGGTTGGTCCGCTACGCGGACGACTTCGTCGTGATGTGTCGTAGCGAGGCGCAGGCCCAGGCGGCCGGAGAGCTGGCCAGGCAGGTGCTGGCCGATCTCGGGTTGGAACTGCACCGGGAGAAGACGAGAGTTGTTGATCTCCGAGAAGGCCGGGAGGGTCTTGATTTCCTTGGTTGCCACTTCCATGCCCGCGTGTCGGGTCGGTTGCTGGAGCGCGGCGTTCGCCGCTACTACCTTCAGCGTTGGCCCTCGCAAGCGGCGATGAAGAGGGCCCGCCAGCGGATCAAGGCGCTGACCGGTCGAGGTCGTGCGGGGATGGATATTCGCGAGGTGATCTCGCGGATCAATCCGATCCTGCGCGGTTGGGGCAACTACTTTCGTACCGGTAACGCCGCCATCCAGTTCAACCAGATCGACGGATATGCCGAGAGGCGCCTCCGTGGCCTGATGCGCAAGCGTTACGGTCGCAACCTGCGTCCCGGCCAACTGGCCGTCTGGACGCGCGAGTGGTTCGAGGCTCACGGCCTCTACCGTTTGCGTGGCACCATCCGCTACCCGGCAACAGCGTCATGACCATCATGAAGATCATCGGTAAGCCGTGTGCGGGAAAACCGCACGCACGGATTGAAAGGGGAATGGGGAAACGGGCCATCCCGGCACCGCGCCCCTGACTACCAATGGACGCGACCGACCAGCGGCATCGCTCTTTGACGCAAGATCGCTTTCAAGAGCCAGGCGTCGATCCGACAAATGGAGCAACAAACCATGTCGGTCACGAGGGCCCTCGCACGTTGCATCGACGATTTTCTCTTCTCGGTCGAGCCTGTGCGCTGAACCCTGGCGGGCGGACGCAGGCCGAACGTACGTTCCTGTCCGGCCATGCGGGTAGGGTCAACGCGGTATGCCACGAAGATCCGCAGACCCGGCGGCGCAGCGGAAGGCGCGTGGCGCCTTCTTCACGCCGCCGGCGATTGCCGACTTCCTTGGCCGCTGGGCGATCCGCTCGGCTGATGCTCGCATTTTGGACCCGACCTGCGGCGAGGCCGTCTTTCTCCTCGCCGCCGCCGAGCGCCTCAAGGCGCTTGGGGCCACTCCCGAGGAGATTGCGGCCCAGCTGACCGGTGTCGATCTGCACCAGCCGTCGCTTGACGCTTCGGGCTCACTGCTCACAGCTGCGGGTGCCGGGGCTAACCTCGTGCGCTCGGACTTCTTCGAGCTGCCCACGCCGGCGCATCTAGGGGATCAGGTCGGCTGGCAGGACGCCGTGATCGGCAACCCGCCGTTCGTGCGCTATCAAGAGCATCGCGGGGAGGTGCGGAGGCGCTCGGTGGCGGCCGCTCTCGAGCAGGGCGTCCGGCTGTCTGGCCTTGCCTCATCCTGGGCGGCGACACTCGCGCATGCCTCGGCCTTTCTACGGCCCAGTGGGCGCCTAGCGATGGTGCTGCCTGCCGAGTTGCTGACCGTTGGTTACGCCGAGCCGATCCGGCGCTGGCTAAGGAAGCGGTTCGCCGTTGTCAACCTCGTGATGTTCGAGCGCCTGCAATTTCACGGCGCCGACGAGAAAGTCGTGTTGCTCGTTGCGCACGGCGAAGGCCCTTGCGACTCGTTCTGCCTGTTTCATGTCGATAGTGCCGACGACCTCGCCGACGTGCATCCTCTGGACCCTGTCGGAGCCAAGCCCGCAGCCGAGGGCAAGTGGAGCGATCTGGCGCTATCTCTCGACGTGCGCCAGCTATTCCGATCCGTCACCGAGCGAATGGTTCGGCTGGACGAGTACGGAGCGCCGACGCTCGGAACGGTCACTGGGGCCAACGACTATTTCGCACTCTCAGAGGTCACCCGACTGAAGTACGACATCGCCGAGAAACACCTGAGACGCATCAGCCCACCTGGCACCAAGCACCTCAAGGGGCTTTCCTTCTCCCGCGCTCAATGGGAGGAGCTCAAGCTGTCCGGCCAGCGCGTGTGGCTGCTGTACCCCGACAAGCATGTACGCAGCAAGGGCTTGGCGGCATATCTGGAGTACGGTTGCGAGTGCAAAGTCCCCGACGCCTACAAGTGCACGGTGCGCGATCCCTGGTGGCGTCCTCCGGTCGTCGCGGTACCTGACCTGTTCTTCACGTACATGTCCCATCGCTATCCGCGGCTGATTACGAACATCGCGCGGACGACGTTTGTCAACTCGATGCTTGGGCTGCGGCTAAACGATGGTGTCCCGGTCGAAGCACGCAACGCGCTGCCGTTGCTCGCCCTCAACTCGTTGACGATGCTGGGTGGAGAGGTGATGGGCCGCGGCTATGGGGGTGGCATTCTCAAGATGGAGCCGAGCGAGGCATCTGGTCTACCGGTGCCAGGACGTGATGCGCTTGAGAAGGCGTGGCGTGTGTTGTCACCACAGAGCCCGAACCTCGACGCTGCCCTTAAGCGCGGCGAGTGGTGGACGGTTGTGGCCGAGGTCGATCGAGTCCTGCTCAAGGGCGCACTTGGCCTCAGCAACGACCAGGTTATGGCGATCCGGGATGCTGCGACGCTGCTTCGCGTCCGTCGCACACGGCAAACTGAGCCGCATCGCGAGACCGTCTAAAAAACCTGATGTCCTAGCGGAGCTCGACTCCATCATGGAGGCGGCGGATGCTGACCTTGCGCCGTGGACGCATCCACCAGGCTCGCATGAAGGCGAGCGCCAGTATGTCCCGGACTACGCGACGTTGCGCGCGCTTCTAGCCGTTCCCATCGAACAGGGCCATGCCGAGAGCCAGCCATCTGGCCGCGTGGCGAAGTCCCTAGACGCCTATGTTGCTCACGAGCTGCGACGCGCGGGGTTTGATCCGAGCGCAGTGTTCCCGCGCTTGCGGATGCCGAGAGCCCTTCCCCCTGAGATGAAGAGTGTCGAGGAGGCCATCGACCACCTCATGACAGTACTCGATGAGTACGAGTTGTTCGCATCGCAGCGGTTGAAACCTGCGCCGTTGCGGCAGGCGATTATGAGCTTGGGACGCATCAAGCTCGGCGGCTCGGAGACGAACGTACTCGGTCACTTTTATAAGAAGCAGGTCGATGCTGTCGTTCTCTCTGACTGGCTTAGGGGCCCCGACGTGCTCGTGTCCGGCAAGACGCAGTTCTCCAGCTATCTCAACAACAAGAACAACCGATACGAGGAGGCTATCGGCGAGGCTCACAATCTGCGTGACCGCTACCCACTGGCGGCTATGGGGTTCGCCTATCTCGTACGCTCAAACGTGTCCGAGGGTGGCGCCTTCGAGCTGCTGCGTGATCTGCTCGTACGCCTACGCCGACCCGACGGTCCTTTCGATGCCACTGCGCTGCTCGTCGCTGATTGGGACGAGGAGACGCTCGCCCTTGGTACCGTCGAAGATCCGGCGCCTACCCTCGCACTTCCACGGTTCTTTGAGGATTTGCTCAATGCCGTGATGTCATACACGCCGGTCGATGTCTATCAGGGCGTGCGCGCACGCAAGCTGGGCGAGCCCGAGGGCGGGTTTCCCCCGAGCGAGGATCCGACATAGATTAGGCGCTGGCGAGACCGCCTTTGGGGCGAATATGGCACTGGAGTGATGGCGCGACCGTCGCACAAGCGCTATCACAGCACCCCGCGTACCGCCTCGACGACGATCTCGACTTCAGCCTCGGTCGTGCTCGAGCTGAGCGGCAGCGCGCAGTGGCGATCGGCGACCTCGCTGGCGTGCGGCAGGCCGTCCGCGGGGGCGAAGCCCCGGTACTCGGTGAACGTGTGCAGCGCCGGGTACCAGGTCGTCTGGATGCCGTTCGCTTTGAGCTCGTCGCGGAAGCGGTCGCGCGTCTCGCGGTCGGCGAGCAGCACCGGAAAGGCGAAGTGCGAGGAGCGCTCGACGTCGACGTCGGTGAACGGCAGCTCGATGCCGGCGACGCCGGCGAGCCGCTCGCGGTAGGCGCGGACGCTCGCGCGGCGGTGCTCGATGCTCTCCGCGAGCCGCCCCAGGCGGCTCAGCCCGAGCGCCGCGCGGGGCTCGTCGAGGCGGTAGTTGAAGCCGATGTCGACGACGTCGTAGGCGGGGTCGTGGCCGCGATGGCGATCCCAGGTGCTGCTCGTCATCGCGTGCGAGCGAAACAGCCGCACGCGCTCGGCCAGCTGCTCGTCGGCGCTCGTGACCATGCCGCCCTCGCCTACGCACAGCTGCTTCTTGGAGAAGAAGCTGAACGCGCCGAGCTCGCCGACGGTTCCCACCTGGCGTCCGTCGGCGTCCAGGCGCGCGCCGATCGCCTGCGCGCAGTCCTCGATCAGGACCAGGCCGTGCTCGTCGCACAGCGTTCGCAGCGCCGTGACGTCGGCGGGGTAGCCGCAGAAGTGCACCGCCACGACCGCGCGCGTGCGCGGTGTGATGCGGCGCGCGACATCCTCGGGATCGATGTTGAAGTCATGCGCGCTGCGCACGTCGCAGAGCACGGGCTCGGCGCCCACGTAGCGGGGCGCGGCGGCGCTCGCGACGAACGTGAAGGCCGGCACGATCACCTCGTCGCCGGGGCCGATCCCGGCCGCCAGGCACGCTAGGTGCAGCGCCGCGGTGCCGCTCGACACGGTCACCGCGTGCGGCGTGCCGACAAAATCGGTCAGCGCCTGCTCGAACGCTTTCGTGCGCGGACCCATCGTCAGCCAGCCGGACTCCAGGCACTCGAGCACCGCCTGCACGTCCTGCTCGGGAACGGCGATCTCGGTCAGCGCCACGCGCCAGTCGCTCATCGCGCGACCGCCTCGGCCAGCGCCGTCACGACCCGATCCTGGTCCGCGTGCGTCATGTGCGGGTAGAACGGCAGCGTCAGCTCGGTGCGCGAGGCGAGCTCGGTGATCGGCAGCGAGACGTCGGGGAAGCGCTCGCGGTAGGCCGTGAAGCGGTGAATCGAGGGGTAGAAGATGCTCGTCTGGATGCCGCGCTCGCGCATCCGGCTCGAAACCTCCGCCTGACGGCCGTCGGCCTCGATCATGATCGGGATCACGTAGCACGAGGAGTCGGGCACGTCGGCGTCCTCGAAGGGGACGATGATCCCCTCCACCTCGGCGAGCAGCGAGCGGTAGCGGAGCGTCAGCTCGCGGCGACGCTCGATTTCGGCCTCGAGCCGCCCGAGACGCGAGAGCAGCAGCGCCGAGCGCGGCTCGTCGAGCCGATAGTTGAAGCCGAGGCCGACGACGTCATAGGTGTCAGTGCGCCCGCTGTGGCGATCCCAGGTGCCGCTCGTCATCGCGTGCGAGCGGCGCGAGCGCACGAACGCGGCGACCTCGTCGCTGTCGGTGCACAGCAGGCCGCCCTCGCCCACCGACAGGACCTTGTTGGAGAAGAAGCTGAACGCGCCGGCGAGCCCCCACGTGCCCAGCTTGCGCCCGCCGAGCGTCGCGCTCGGTGCGTGCGCGACGTCCTCGATCAGCGCGATGCCGTGCGCGTCGCACAGCGACTTCAGGCGATCGACGGCGGCTGGGTAGCCGGCATAGTGCACGGCGCACACGGCCTTCGTGCGCGGCGTGATGCGCCGCTCCACATCATCGGGGTCGAGGCTCGGATCCTTGCGCGAGACGATCTCCGCGAACACCGGCGTGGCGCCGCAGTAGAGCGCAGCGGCGGCGGTCGCGGCGAACGTGAACGCGGGCACGATCACCTCGTCGCCCGGGCCGGCCTGCGCGGCGAGGTACGCGAGGTGCAGCGCCGCGGTGCAGCTGGAGACGGCGATCGCGTGGCGCGCGCCGAGATGGGCGGCGAACGCCTCCTCGAACGCGGCCGTCCGCGGACCGAGCGTCAGCCAACCCGAACGCAGCGTCGCGGCCACCGCCTCGAGGTCCTGCGGCTGCAGCTGCAGGTCGAACAGCGGCAGCTCGGGGAAGGTCTCGGTGCTGGCCATCTGTGCGGTCGGGCGCGCTCGTGACGCTCAGGGGATGTTCTTGTAGCGCGGGTCGAACGGGTCGCCGAAGGTCTCCGCGTCGAGCGCCGTGATGATCTCGGCGATCCCATCCGGGACCGTCATCAGCGTCTCGAAGCCGAGCTCCGCACGGATCTTGTCGAAGCTCACCTTGTAGTCGCGGGGGTCCTCGTCGCGCTTGACGTAGGAGACGCTACCGCGGTCGATCTGCCTGCCGATCTCCGCGACGAGGTCGAGCTTGCGGTAGTTCTCGCCCGAGCGGCCCGCGTTGAAGACGTTGCCCGTGACCCTCTCCGCGGGTGCTTCGAGCACCGTCCGAACGGCCCGGCCGGCGTCGCGCACGTGGATGTAGGGACGCCAGAACTGCTCTCCGAACACTTCCAGCTCACGGTCGGCCCACAGTTCGCGCGTGAACTCGTTGACGGTCAGGTCGAAGCGCATGCGCCTGCCGACGCCGTAGACGGTCGCGAAGCGCAGGCACGTCGGTTTGACGCTGCCGGCGCCACCGCCGAGGATCAGCTTCTCCATGCTGACCTTCTGTTCGGCGTACAGCGACACGGGGCTCAGCTCGCCGTCCTCGGTGATCGGGACCGTCGGGTCGGCCATGCGTCCGTAGTTCGAGCAAGTCGAGGCAAACACGAGCCGTTGCACGCCGGCCTCGCCGGCATCGGCGACGAGCCCGCGGGTGGCCTGGACGTTGACCTCATCCGAGAGCTCGGGATCGCGCCCGCACGCCGGGTCGCCGACGATCGCTGCGAGGTGGACGACGTTGTCGACCCCGTCGAGCGCGCGCCGTCGCGCGTCGGCGTCACGGATGTCGGCGCGGACCACCAGGACTCCCGCCTGCTCCTGCTCGGCTGCGATGTCCTCCTGGCCGTGCAGCAGCGAGTCCAGCACGCGCACGTCGTGTCCGCTCTGGCGCAGCTCCTCGACGAGGAGCGCACCGATGTAGCCGCTGCCGCCCGTGACTAGGGTCGTGTTGCCCACGTGAACGTCCTCTCTGTCAGTCCTCGGCCTGCCGTCCGGGTCGCGCCGACGCGACGAGCGCTCGGGCGGGCCGCGAGTTTCGATGTTGCGATCCGGAGCTCGAATCGTACAAGCGCCATCGGCATCCGCCCCCCCGCGCTTGAGCGAGGGCGCCTGCATGGTTAGCTGTCATTCTCGATTGCAGGAGCAAACCGTCCGATACCCATGTCGGACACCGCGTCCCAATGTCGACCCTCGCTCGCCACACGACCAAGCAGCGCGCCGCACGCGACATCGTCATGCAGGTCGTGGTGCGCGTCGCCAACCTCGCGCTCGGCGGCGTGGTCACCGCGCTGGTCGTGAGGACGCTCGGCCAGGCCGGCTACGGGCAGTGGTCGACGGGCTTCGCCTCGCTCGCGCTGGTCGGCTACTTCGCGAACTTCGGCATGGAAGGGGTCGCGTTGCGCGAAGCGGCGCGCGAACCGGAGGAGGAACACGAGTGGATCGGCGCGGTGATGCTGCTGCGGCTGATGATGCTGCTGCCGGTGATGCTCGTCTCGCTCGCCCTGATCCTGGCGCTGCAGCGAAGCCACGAAATGCTCGTCGCCGGCGTGATCATGATCGTCGCGACGCCGTTCGGCGGCGTCGGCGCGCTCGGGCTGATGTTCCGGCTGCGCGTGGACAACCGCGTGCCGATGTTCATCCTGACGCTCCGCAGCATCCTCTGGGGGATAGCGGTGCTGATCATCTACCTCGAGCACGGCGGCATGATCGCGCTCGCCGCCGCGCTGGTCGGCACCAACGCGATCGGCTCGCTCGTCCAGGCGGGGTTCGCGTTGAAACTCGACGCGCGCATACCACGGCCGTCGCGAAAGCACCTGCGCGAGGTCGTGCGCGTCGGGCTGCCGATCGGAATCGGGGGACTGCTGATCATCGCCTACGCGACCGTCGATCAGATCATCGTCTACACGATCGCCGGCACCAACGCGTCGGGGCTGTACGGCTCCGTCTACAACCTGCTCAACCAGGCGCACTTCGTCCCGATCTCGATCCTGACGACGTTGGCTCCCGTGATCGCCGCGTCGTGGCCGTCGGACCGGGCGCGGCTGCTGCGGACCTCGCGTCGCGCGGCGGAGCTGCTCGCGGTGACCTCGTTCGGTGGGCTGGCGTTCGTGATCGTGGCCGCCGTGCCGGTCGTGCGCCTGATCTTCGGCCAGGCCTTCGTGCCGGCGGCGCCGGCGCTTCCCGTGCTGTACGCGGCGTTCGTGTTCATCGCCTTCGGCTACCTCAACGGCCAGCTGCTGATCGTCCTCGGGCTGCAGAAGAGCATGGTCTACATCAGCGTGATCGCGCTGGTCGTGAACGTCGCCGGAAACCTCGTGCTGGTGCCGCTTACGGGCTTCATGGGGGCGGCGTGGATGACGCTGGTCACCGAGATCGTCGTGTGCGTCGCCAGTCTCGTCCTGATCCTGCGGACGCTCGAGATGCGGCTCCCACGGCCGGGCCGAATCGGCCGCGCAGCCCTTGCGGCGGCGCTGCTCACCGGGGTGCTGGAGGCGCTGGCGCTCGCGGGCGCGCCGCTGGCGCTGCTGATCGCGGCGGCCTGCGTGACCTACCCGGCGCTGCTGTTCGGGTTGCGGGCGCTCGCGGTCGACGACGTGCGCGTGGTGCTCGGGCGCGGCTCGCTCAGCTGAGCGCGCGCAGGCGCTCCGCCAGCCGCGCGAACTGCTTGCGCGCGTCGTAGCGATGCTCGCAGCGCTGCCGTGCCCGGCCGGCGAGCTCGAGCCGACGCTGCGGGTCCGCGAGCAGCGCGCGCAGCGCCTCGCCCAGCAGGCGCCGGTTCCCGTGCTCGACCAGCACGCCCGCACGACCGTCGTCGAGCAGCTCGGGGATCCCGCCGACGCGCGTCGAGACGACAGGCGTCGCGCAGGCCATCGCCTCGAGCAGCGCCCACGGGTTCGTGTCCGCGTACGTGGGCAGGCACAGGACGTCGGCCTGCTGTTGCAGATCCAGCAGCTGCGGGTCCGAGGGGCCCAGACGGTGGACGCGCAGCCCTGGACGCTCCGCCACCGGGTCCTGCGTGACGATGTCGAGCTCGAGCTCCTGCCCGAGACTGTCGCCGAGCGCCTCAACGAGATCAGGGCCGCCCTTGTCGGCGAAGCGGCCACCGATGAACAGCACGCGCGGGCGCTCGCGCTCGCGGCGAGCGGCCGGCCGGTAGTGCTGGAGATCCAGGCCGGGATGGTGCTCGAGGACCAACGCCCGAGGGGCCTCGCGTTCGACGTCCCGCCGCGCCCAGCCGGTCCAGGCGAGGACGAGCGCGGCCGCGCTCAGCGCGCGGCGCTCGAGCGCCATGCTCGGCGCGATCGTGATCGACGCGTAGCTCTGGCTGAGCGGCCATCCGGGCATCGACCACCAGCCGTGCACGGTCGCATCGAGTGACAGCACGACCGGGAGCCGGCGCATGATCGCGCCCATCGTCAGCGCGATCGAGTGGCTGTGCACGTGGGCCACGTCGGCGGGCCAGCGGCGCAGCTCCCGACCCAGCTGGGCGCGTGCGCGCTGCGCCTGCACGAGATGCCAGCGCAGCGTGCGGAAGTCGAGGCTCAACCCCGCCAGCAGCGGCACCGGGCGCGTCGCGAGCGCGCGCTCGAAGCGGCCCAGTGGCGCAAGCCCGACAAAGCGCGCCTCCACGTCGGGCGCGGCGCTCAGCCCGGCTCGCAACGCGGCATCGAGCTGGCCCTGACCGAGGATGTATCCGCCGAGGTTGCCCTCGTTGAAGAACAGCACGCGCATCGAGTGATCCGCTACGGCCGCGACCAGCGTCGCGGGCCGGCTCCGCCGTCCCAGCCGAAGCCGTTGGGGTCCGTCATCATCGCCGGCTCCTCGAGGATCCAACGCTCGTGGTGGGCGGCGAGCGCGCGGTGGAGCTCCGCGGCGTCCGCGTACTCGCGCGCGTCGAGCGCCGGCGCCACCTCCACCCATACGTGGCTGGCGCGCCGTCGTGCGCGCAGCGGCACGACCAGCGCGTCGGTCTGGGCTGCCAGCCGCGCGGTGCCGTCGGCGAGCATCGCCGTCTTGCCCAGGAAGCGCGTCTCGCGCGAGCCCGGCATGTCGTAGAACAGGTACAGGAGCTTGCCTGCGGCGAGTAGCGCAGCGAGAATCGGGAAGGACCGCCGCGCCTGGATCGGAAAGCCGTGCGCGCCTTTGCGCCAGCGCGCCAGACGACGGCCCCAGTAGTCGTGGCTCGGCGGCTCCATGAACCAGGCGCCGACGACGCTGTACTGCTCGTCGCGCCTGGCCGGGAGCGCGCGCATCGAGAGATAGTACGCGCCGCTGTGGCAGGCGCTGAACACCACTCCGCGGCCGCTCGACAGCGCCTCGCGCAGCACCGCGGCCGACTGATCATCGAGCTTGCAGGACCACCGCCGCCAGAAGAACACCTTGTCCACCTCGCGCTCGATCAGGTGCGCTCGGGCGAGCGCCTCGACCTCTCCGGCGCGTGCGGTGCCGGCGACGATCGCGGTCATCGTCGCGACCGCGTTCTCGCGCTGCTCCGGGCTGCGCTCCCACAGCGCCCGTCCGTGGACCACGGCTCGGTCGAGGAGTGCTCGCGCGGGTAGGAGGCTGCGCAGCAGCGGCGAGGTTTTGACGCGCATCCTCAGCCCGACGGGCGGCATCCGCGGCGGGCGCGGGCGCCGGCCGACGCGTTCCAGGGCCGCGGACAGGTCAGGGTCACCGGGCAGGCTCGGGTCGCCGGGCAAGCTCGGGTCGCCGGGCAGGCCGGCGGACACGTCGGGATTCGATTGTGTGCTCATGTCGTGTCGGTCTGCTCCGAACGCCCCCAGCGAGTCTGGCGCACGCTGCTGCGGGCAGGCACTCTGGTTGTTCGGCACGCCACCGCTACCTTTGACGCTCGTGCGCATCCTCGTCATATCCGCGCTGTATCCACCCGTCGCCTTCGGCGGCTACGAGGTCGAGTGCTCCGGGGTCGTCGAGCGCCTGGGCGAGCGCGGTGAGGTGCTCGTGCTCACCAGCGACCTCGATCGCGAAGGGCTCGCGGCGCAGGCGGGCGTCCGGCGCGAGCTCGCGCGCCTGACACCCGACGCGCGCGGGGCACGCCGCGCGCCCGCGGCAGCGTTGCGCGCGGCCCGCGCAGCGCGCAGCGCGCTCGCGTGGGAGCCCGACCTGGTGTACGTCTGGAACGGCGCCTCGATCCCTCAGTCCGCGTTGCGGGTGCTCGCAGACAGCCAGGTGCCGCTCGCGTTTCGCGTGTGCGAGCACTGGTTCGGAGGCCTCTTCACCGGCGATCAGTTCATGCGCGAGCTGCTGCCGGCACGCCGCGGGCCGGCGCGGGCGGTGTGGGCGACGGGCTGTCGCGCGCTGAACTCGCTGCCGGCGCTGCGGCTGGATCCGCGGGCGCCGCTGCGCACCGCGATCTCGTGGAACTCGGAGGCGATCAAGCGGATGGTGCGCGTGCAGCCGTTCGTCGAGCCCGTGCTCGAGCGCGTCGGCCACTCGGTCCCGCGCTACGGAGACGTATACGACGCCGTCGTGCGCGCGCCCGCACCCGATCCGGAGATCGTGTTCCTCGGGCGCGTGACGCCCTACAAGGGCCTGTTCGTCGCGATCGAGGCGCTGGCGCTGCTGCGCTCCGAGCACGGCCTCCCGGCACGGATGGTCGTGATCGGCCCCGAGGACCGCGAGCACGGCGCCGAGCTGCGCAGTCTCGCCGCGCGCTTGGGCGTCGCCGACGCGATCGAGTGGCACGGTCCGCTGGCTCCGGAGCTGGTCGCCGCCCAGCTCGCGCGCGCCCACGCGCTGATCGTCTCCTCCGTGTGGGACGAGCCGTTTCCGCTCGTCACGATCGAGGGCGCGCTCGCACGCGTGCCGCTCGTCGCCGCCGACGTCGGCGGCATCGGCGAGGGCATGCACGACGAGGAGCACGCGCTGCTGTTCCCGCGGGCGGACGTCCCGCTCGCCGCGGCGGCGCTCGCCCGCACGCTGCGGGAGCGCGAGCAGACCGACGCGCGCGTCGAGCGCGCGTACGAGCGCGCACAGAGCTTTCGGCTCGGTCCGTATCTGGGCGCTCAGGAGCGCTTCGTCCTCGACGCTCATTCGGTGCTCACAGGAACTCGGCCAGACCGGCCGGGTCAACCCCTGGTAGCGCCAACGCCCTGATCAGCCGCTCGGCGACCTGGCGCCAGGTGAACAGGCCGGCGTGGCGCCGGGCGAGATCGCCGAGGCGCTGCGCGGTCTGCGGGTCGGCGAGCTCGAGCATCGCGCTGTAGATCCGCTCGGGGTCCAGCGGGTCGACGACCGTCCCGCCGGGTCCGATCATGGTCGCGGCGCCGCCGTCGGTGCTGCCGATCGAAGGCACGCCCGCCGCTCCGGCCTCGACGTAGACGATCCCGGCCGGCTCGTGAAGCGAGGGCATCACGAAGGTGGTGGCCGATCTGTACAGCGAGGCGACGAGCTCGCGCTCGGCGGGGTTCGTACGCGACAGCGGCCCGTGTCCGACCACGCCCGGCGCGTCCAGGCGCGGGTGGCCGCCGACGACGTCGAGCCGGGCCTCGGGGTGCTGCTCGCGCACGCGGCTGAACGCCGCCACCACGGCGGGGCCGTTCTTGCGCTCCCAGTCGACGCCCACGAACAGGTAGCGCGGCACGCTCCAGTCGCGTGGCGAGAGCTCCGCCGGCGGGTGGTTCTGACCGAGCCCGACCACGAACACGCGCTCGGCGGCGATGCCGTAGCTGCCGGTGATGCTCTCGGCCGCCCAGTGCGTGCAGGCGCAGCAGGCGTGCGCCAGGGCATAGACCCGGCGCTGACGTGCGGCATAGCGCTCCACGTCCGCCGCCGAGAGGCCCTGCAGGTGCGGCCACGGATAGCTGAGCGCCTGGGCGACGGTCGAGTCCTCGTAGGTGACGAACCGCTGTGCGCGCGGCAGCAGCATCTCGCAGCCGCGCTGCACGATCCCGTCGAGCGCGCCGGTGTGCGCCAGGCGCCGGCGCATCATGCGGTTGCGCGCGGCGATCGTCGGGCGTCCGAGCTGAGCCGCGCTGTGCACGCGTCTGGCGGCTGCGCGCGGATCGCCGAGATCGCCCGGACGCAGGCGCGTGCCGACGCTGCTCAGGTGCGCCAGCCTGCGCAGGCGTGGTGGCAGCGCCCCGCTCAGCGGGACGGCCTCCGCGACGATCTCAGCCATCGCCTGCAGCACGGCGCCGGCGGCTCCGGAGTCCGCCTGCATGTCGCGCGGATCGAACGCGGCTGCGATACCAATCCGCAGTGGCAGGGACGCGGGCGCCGCGCTCAACCCCGCAGCCTCCGCAGCGCCTCGAGCTTGTCCGCCGGCAGCGCGCGCTCGGCGGCATCGCTCGCACGGCGGCGCACCAGCGCCGGCAGCGCACCGGCATAGGTCCGGGGCAGGCGCGAGGAAGGGGGCATGAACATCGTCCACGCGACAGGGTCGTTGCCGTTGGCGAGGCGCAGCTTGCTGGCCTTCTCGCCGACCCCGAGGTGGACGCGCTCACAGCCACGCTCATAGGCGCCCTGCACGACGCGCAGCACCGCGAGCTTGGCGGGCGCGAGCTTGGCATAGCGCTCGTCCCAGCCGGAGTTGACAGCGGCCAGCTCGCTCCCGGCGAGCAGGCCGAAGTCGACGCAGACGGGCGAGCCTGCGACCTCGAGCACGCACATTCGAAAGCGACCGCTGTCGATCAGCGAGCTGCCGAGCTCCTCCAGCCAGTCGGGCAGACGCTCGCCGAGGTCTGCGAGCCGCGACCAGCCGCGATCCTTCCAGCGGGCGGCGTGCAGGTCGGCGAACGCCTCTGCGTCTGCTCGCAGCGTCGCGCGCGTGCTCCAGCGGGTCGTGCCGCCGGCCTCGGCGAACGCGCGCTCGCCACGGCGCAGGCTGTGGCGCAGCTTCGCGCTGAGGGTCGCGAACCAGGCGTCGAAGGAGGGCTCGCGCAGGACGATCACCGGCGCGCCTTCGACGCGGTACTGGCGCGACACGCCGAGCAGCGGGCCCGGCCACTGCATCCGCAGCGCCGTGGCCCAGTGCGAGGCGAGCGCCATCGGGCCGAACGCCACGACATCGGGGCGCGGCTGCGAGTCGGCGAGCACACGGCCGATGCCCTCCGCGAGGTCCCACTCGCGAGCACCCAGCGCGAGCGGCTCCATGCATACGCCGAAGTCGCTGCCCATCAGGCGCGCTTCACGTACGCCGCGCCGAGGAGGCGCGAGGTAGAAAGCGGCGACACCGATCAGCACGCCGCGCTCGCGAACGACGACCACAAGCGGCTCGAAGTCCGGTGCTGCGACGTGACGCCACCACGACAGCGCCCACGCCGGGGCGGCCACCGGATTGGAGGCTGCCACGGCGAGCTCGTCCCACTCGGGAGCGAGCGCCTGCAGGCCGGCGACGTCGGTGATCAGCTCAGCGTCGGTCACGGTGACGCGCACTCTAGTGCGCCTCCCAGCGCGCTCTGTCGCGCGCGGCGCCCGGGTGCGTAGTAGCTTCTGCGCGGACTTGCAAGCGGCCTCGGTCAAGCGCTCGACTGTGCGGGATCCGATCTGGGTCGCCCGCGGCGTGCTCAACCTGCCCCTGTACTTGAGCGCGCGCGCCTCGCCGGTGTGGCCCGCCGTGGCTCGGGACCTCGCGCGTTTCGTGCAGCCGCGGATGGACCTGCCGTTGCCGGACTCGCTCGACTGGCGAGAGACGGTCCGGGGGCTGCGCCACCCGCCGCTGCGCACGATCCTCTACACGCGCCTGCGTGGCGCGGGGTTGGCGTGGAAGCTGCTCGCACGGGTGCTCGCACCCGTCTACCGCGGCGCGGTGGCACTCGAGATCACCTGCGCGGACATCGGCGCGGGCATGTTCTCCTATCACGGCTTCGCCACGATCATCATCGCCCGCAGCATCGGCCGCGACTGCCTGTTCGCGCAGCAGGTCACCGTCGGCTATGACGACCGCGGCGGCTCCCCGAGCATCGGCGAGCGCGTGCGCATCGGCGCCGGCGCGATCGTGATCGGCCCGATCACGATCGGCGACGACGCGGTCATCGGTGCCGGCGCCGTCGTCGTCAAGGACGTGGCCGCGGGCGCGGTCGTCGGTGGCGTGCCGGCACGCGTGATCGAGCACGCGGCCGACCGCTATGGCGCGCGCCGACCTTAGTTCGTCAGCGCGCGCCGGGCTTGACCGCCTGCGCGCGATCAGCTGGCCAGCAGTTCCTCGACAGCTTCGGTGTAAGCGCCCTTCGACTGCAGTTCGGGGCCCAGGGCTCCCATGTAGTATTCGCGGTCGTTGCTCGCTCCTGGGAGCGCTTGGTCGCGGTCCTTGTAGAGCATGAACAGACCCGATCGGCTGCCGAGCAGCGCTCCTATTTCGGTGACGGTCTTGCGTGCGGTTTCCGCGGCCTGCGCGTAGGTCATGCACGTGCTGTATTCGAAGTTGTCATCGACGCAGCTCGTGTTGTCGGAGGAGAGGCCCCACTCGGTGATGTCGATCGGGATCGTGGACGGCGCGCCGTGGGCGGCGGCCTGGCTGATGATGTCGTCGATCTTGGTCCGCCATCCCGGACCGTAGGGGTGACTGATCCACCCGGCGACGTAGCTGGCGAAGTTGGGGACGGCGGAGAACATCCCGTTCATCCAGTTCCCGGTCCAGTCTTCGGAGACCGCCAGCAGGCCGACCTTCATCCCGCTCGCGCTGATCGTTTCGGCCGCTTCCTTGAAGCGCACCGCGTAGCTCTGGGCGCGCGCCTGGTAGGACGGTTCTCCGGGGTTGTCGCCGTACTGGTAGCCGCCCGAGGTCTCGTTGCCGAACTCGATCGTCTGGATCGCCAGCTGTCCGTTGCCGTGGGCGGCCCAGAAGCTGCCGCCGGGGCCGTATGCCCTGGCCCAGCCCGCCAGGTCCTGCGCTTCGGCCGGTGACGGCATGCCGCCGTAGAAGCCCGCGAGCGGCGCCACGCGGACGCCCCTGGCGGCGTACCCGGCGATCACCGGTTCCATCTGCGCGGCGGTCGTGCTGATCCCAAAGTCGATCCGCACGACCTTGGCGCCGAGCTTGGAGGCGGCTGCGCCGTCCGTCGGTTCCATGCCCGCGTTGATCCCGAACTGGAAGCTGCCGGAGCCAGGTGCGGGTGATTCCTTGGGAGCAGTCGGTTCAGTCGGAGGCGGTGGCGATGTAGGCGCAGGCGAGGGATAGGAGATCGCCACTTCCGAGGACCAGGCGCTGCCGTCGACGGCGGTGCGCACGCTGTAGGACACGGTTGCGCCCGGAACGGCCGGCGGCGTGACCGACGTGCCACTCACCGAGGTGAACTTTTCAGCCTGGCCCGTGACCCTGCTCACCAGCACGTACGTGCCGACCCCGGCGATCGCGGTCCATCTGAGCGTGCGGCCCGAGACGGTGATCGTCGGTGCGCTCTGAGTGTCGATCGTTTCCGGGGGTGCAGCGGGGGGCGCGGGCGAGGCGCCCTGCGGTGACGGGTAGGTGATCGTCTTGTGGCTCGACCAGCTCGACCAGTCGACTGCGGTCCGGACCGCGTAGGTCACGGTCGCTCCGGGCAGCGGCGGAGGTGTCGTCGAGGTGCCGTTGACAAGCGAGTACTGGCTTTCCCGGCCCGCTACGTCGCGCATCAGCACGTAGCTCTTGACGTGTCCGACGCGTGTCCACTTCAAGCGCTCGCCGTTGACCTTCAGGCGTGGTGCCCGCGAGGCGGACGCGGCGACGGCGCGCGCCTTTCGCTGTGCCCGTGCGACGCTCGCGAGCTGACGCTCGGAGCGCCTCAGCTTGGTGCCGGCAAGCTGCAGCGCGTTGCGCGCCGCGGGGCAGCCGGTGGGCCTGCGTGTCGCGCGCACACATGCGGCGAGCGCCTTTGCGTCTGTGACCAGCGCGCGGTCGGCCCTGGCGGCGCGCAGGGCGACAGCGCGCAACGAGCCAGGCCTGCGGGTGGGGGCCTGCCGGGTGGCGGCGGCCGCTGCGGCCGTCCCGTCGATCGCTGTGAGAAGCAGGCACGCTGCGACCAGGAGCTTGGCCTGCGAGCGAGCCGATGCCGTAAGTCGGCGGCTCTCGAGTGTCATCGTCTCATCTCCTTCGGTGGCTGGGCCGTCTCCGCTCGGGAGACCCCTGGCTTTGCGAACCCGTCTCGCGACGGGGGTGCCTTTGTCGGGGGGTGGGCTTGTGAGAGTCGGGTGGCTGACCCCGAATCCCTCTCTTCCGCGTACGGCTCGTCGCCGCTGGACTTGAGTCCTGCGAGGAATCTTTCGGGTCCCGCAGCTGTGGGCGTGAACGCCAAAGGGGAACCTGGACACATCTCCTGCGCCGGGCGATCCAGTCGCGAACGCCCGCAATCACGGCGCCAGGTTCAAGTGCGCGAAACGAAAGGACGATGATCGTGCTGTGAGCGCGGCCGCAGCTATCCCGGCGTCGGCACAGCTATCCTGTCGTCAAACATGACGCGGTCAAGTCCGCACGAGGAGATCGCATGAACCCCCAGGAGCAACCGCGGGCCACGGCTGCCAGCGACGCCCTGACCAGCGCAGCACGCATCCTCCGCCGACGTTGGATCCTGATAGCCGGCGTCATGATCGCGTGCGTCGGCGTCGCCGTGCTGAAGCACGAGCGGGCCGTGAAGCTCTACGAAGCCACCTCCAGCGTTCGCTTCCAGAGCGGAACGCTCTCGGACGCCGCGCTCCAGGTGTCTCCGGGCGGCAGCGGTGAACCGCAGCGCGAAGCCGACACCGAAGTGCTCGTCGCGCACTCGCCCGAAGTCGCTGAGGGAGTGCTCAAACAGCTGATCTCAGGAGGCGTGCACATATCGGCCTCGGCGAGTCAGCTCCTCGGCGAAGTCAAGGTTGAAGCCGCGCAGAACGCGGACGTCCTCAACATCATCGCCTCGACCGGAAGCCCGGCGCTGTCCGCGGCACTGGCGAACGCCTTTGCCCAGCAGTACATCGCCTTTCGCGCCAGCTCGCAGCTGGCCGGCATCCAGGTCGCCGAGAGCAAGCTCCAACAGCAGATATCGGGACTGCCGGCCGGCTCCGCCGAACTGGCGCCGCTCCAGCAGGAGGTGCAGCGCCTGAACGCCCTGCGGGCAGTGGCGGGCGGCGGTGCGAACGTGATCGCGCTCGCGACGCCGCCCACCTCGCCGTCGGGCTCGAGCCTTTCGACCAGCGTCGTGATTGGCGTGCTCGTCGGGCTCGCGATCGCTTTCTCGCTCGTGTTCCTGCTCGAATCCCTCGACCGCCGGATCAAGTCGATCGACGAACTGGAGACCGAGTACCGGCTGCCCGCGCTCACCGGCGTTCCACAGTCGGCCTTCCGCGCGCGCCGCGCCGCTGACCGTGAGGAGGACCTCGAGCCGTATCGGATCCTGCGCAGCGCGCTCGACCTCGCCGGTGTCAGCCACCAGCTCGACACGCTGCTCGTCACGAGCGCGATCGAGGGGGAGGGGAAGACCACGGTCGCGGTCGATCTTGCGCACGCGGTGGCGTTGACGGGACGCCACACCGTCCTGATCGAGCTCGACCTGCGCCGCCCGACGTTCGCCCGGCACTTCGACCTCGATCCCAGTTACGGGATCACGACGTCGCTGATCGGGGCCGCGTCACTGGACGACCTGCTGGTGAAACCGCTTCCGGACGCGCCCAGCCTGATCGTGCTTCCTGCTGGGCGCCTGCCGCACAACCCCTCCGAGCTGCTCAGCTCGCCGCGTATCACTGAGATGATCGCCGCGCTCACCACCGAGGATGGGATCGTGATCATCGATGCGCCGCCGCTGAACCCGGTCGCGGACACTCAGGTTCTGCTCAACAACCCTGCGATCCACGCGAGCATCATCGTCGCTCGTGTGGACCAGACCACGCGGGACGAGGTTCGACGCGCGCGCGGGATCCTCGACCGTCACGTGGTCAGCCCGATCGGTATCGCTGTCACCGGCCTGCGCGACGCGAACATCTACGGCTACAGCGCCTACAGAGGCCAGGATCCGACCCTCGACGTCGACTTCGGCGTCGGCTCATCGGCCCCGACCACGGTCGAGTCCGGCGGACTGCGACTTTGAGCGGCTGGCGATGGGCGCGCGACGGCTGCCACTGACGGCGCTGCCCCGCCGAGAGCTGGCAGTGGCGGCGGTGGCCGCGCTGAGCACGGCGCTGGTGGCCTACGCCGGCTCGCACAAGTTCGGCACGGTCGGCCTGCTCCTTCCGCTGATCGTGCTGCTGGCGTTGACGCTGCTCGCCCGACCGCTGGTGGCCGTGTCGCTCGTGACATTTCTGGTGATCTTCTGTGAGGGTCAGAGCTTTCGGGCTGCTGACCTTCACCTCGAAGCTCTACGAAGTTCACTTCAAAGACATCACGCTGCTCGACGGGCTCGTCGCGCTGGCAATCGCGTCCGTGGCACTCGAGCTGGTACGCACGCGCCGGCCCCCGCAGGTGCCGCGGCCGTTGATCGTGCCGGACGTGATATTGGCGCTCGCGATGATCGCCGGCGTCGTCGTCGGGCACGCCTCGGGCGTGAGCCTGAGGTACGCGGTCAGCTCGGAGCACGTCCTCGGCTACCTCCTGTTCGTGCCGCTCGCCGTCGTCAACCTCGACCTCGACCGCCGCAAAGTCACGTGGCTGCTCGGTTGCTTCGTGGCGCTCGCCGGCGTGAAGGCGCTGCTGGGCCTGGCAGAGGTGGCGCTGCACCGCGGCACCGGGATCGAAGGCGTCGCGACGCTCACCTATTACGAACCGACGGCCAACTGGCTGATCATGATCGCGATCCTGACGATCTTCGCCGCGGTGCTGGCACGGGCGCGGGCACCCCGCTGGGTGCTCCTCACGAGCCCGCTGCTGATCGCGTGCCTGGTTCTCTCCTACCGGCGATCGTTCTGGATCGGCGCGGTGCTGGGGCTGCTGCTCGTTCTGATGCTCGGCACGACGCCGGTCGGCCGGCGTCTGCTCGTGCCGACGAGCCTGGCCGTGGTCGCAGCGATCTGGCTGCTCGGGTCGCTGCATTTCCAGAACTCGGTTCCGATCGTGAAACGTGCCGCGTCGTTGAATCCCACGAGCCTCGAGGCGAATGCGGAGGACCGCTACCGCCTCGACGAGCGCGCCAACGTGCTCGCTGAGATCAAAGCGCACCCGATCACCGGGCTCGGCATCGGGATCCCGTGGGCGGCGACCGCGCAGACGCTTTCCCTGGAATCCGGCGAAGGCGAAGGCCGCGAGTACGTTCACTTCGCCGCACTGTGGTTCTGGCTGAAGCTCGGCATCCTCGGCCTGTTCGCCTACGTCAGCGTGATGCTCGGCAGCGTGTGGCTCGCGTGGCAGGCATGGAGACGCAGCAGAGAGCCACTGCTGCGAGCGTTCGCCCTGGCCTCCGGGGCCGGGATGGTGGGCCTGTCGGTGATCGACACGACGGCCAGCTTCACAGGTGTGGACGCCCGTTTCACGGTCCTGTTCGCCGCGCAGGTCGGGCTGCTGGCGCTGATCGTCAAGACCGCCCCGCGGGCGCCGATCGGCTCGCCGACGCTGAGCGCGCCACTCGAGTCGCTGCCTGCTGCTAGGGCGCCAGCAACACGCTGAGCGCCTCGATCGAGTAGCTGCGCTCGACGAGGTCGCGGCCACGTCGCCCGAGCTCGGGGGCGCCGGCGTCCAGAACCCGCACGAGCGCCGCGGCGAAGCTCGCCGCACCGTCTGCCACCAGGCAGTGCTCGCCGTCGCGCAGCGCCAATCCCGCGGTGGCGCGCGAGGTGGCGATCACCGGCAGGCCGTAGGCGAGCGCCTCGATTAGCTTCAGCGGCGTGCCGCCGCCCTGCAGCAACGGCACGACGGCGCACGCCGCCTCGGCATAGGCGTCGTGGAGCTGCTCGACGAAGCCGCGTGTCTCGACGCGCGGATCCTCGCTGGGCACTCGCTCGAGACCGGCGCCGACGAGCGCGAGGCGCGCGTCGGGCAGTTGCGCCCAGACCAACGGGAAGACGTCGTCGAGCAGGAAGCGCAGCCCGTTGCGGTTGGGCTCGTAGGCGAAGTTCGCGACGAACAGCGCGCGACGCTCGCTCGCGCGCGGCGCGACCGGGGCGATCGCAGCAACGTCGACGACGTTGGGCACGTAGCGAAGCCTCGCCGAGGGATACAGCGCGCGAGCTCCCTCGAGGTCGGGCTCGCTGACCATCCACGCTTCAGCCGCCCGCGCCAGCACGCCTCGCTCGAAGCGCCGCAGCTCGCGTGCGTGGTGCCTGCCGACGTCGGAGAGCTCGCCGCGAAACCCCGACTCGAGGTTGTGCGCGTTGTAGATGACCGGACGCCTGCGCGCCAGCCGCGCCAACGCGGCTGCAGCGATCGGGCCGTCGGCGATCACGCGACCGCGCTGATCAGTGCCGGCGAGCGCGCTCGCGCGGGACGCCAGCTCGTAGGAGACTCCGCGCGCGAAGTCGCCGGGCACACCGCGCAGGCGCGCCTGGGTGTAGACGCGCAGCCGCCGCGCGCCGCGCGAGGGCACCGCCTCGTGCAGCGCAATCCCCGGGATCGCACGGAAGGCGGCATCCGGCTCCTGCGCGCCGAAGCGGACGTACAGCAGGTCCAGCCCGCGGTGGCTCGCCAGCGCGCGTGCCACGCCGTAGGTGCGCACCGCCTGGCCGCTGCGCAGCACGGGCGTGTGCGTGGTGACGAGCAGATCCCTCACAGCGCGTCGATCGCCGCCGCGATCTGATCCAGGCGCTTGTCCCAAGAATGCGCTGACGCGGCCCGCGAACGCTCGGCACGGCGCTCGGGGGAATCCTCGACGAGCGCCTGCTCGAGCAGCGCCACGATGCCCTCCGCGTCGGCGGCGCGCATGACCTCCTCGACGCCGGCGAGCGCCGGCAGCGCCGTGGCGATCACCGGAAGGCCGGCGGCCAGGTACTCATAGACCTTCATCGGGAAGATGCTGTCGGTGAGCGCGTTGCGGGCGTAGGGGATCAGGCCGGCGTCGGCGGCGCGCAGCACGTCGGGCAGCTCGGCGTAGCCGCGGGGGCCGAGCAGGTGGATGTTCGGCTCGCGCTCGAGCGCCGAGACATCCGCGTCGGGCTCGCCGGGACCGATCGGCCCGACGAGTGCGAACGACCACGCGGGGCGCAGCCGCGCGAGCTCGACCAGCAGCGCCAGATCGAGCTTGAGCGTGACGATCGCGCCGGTGAACACGATCCGTGGTGCGGGCAGCGCCGCCATCTGCGCGTCCTGCGCCGCCGGCGGGCTCGGCGTCAGCGCGCTGGAGAAGAGCTCGGTGTCGGCGACGTTGGGCGCGTCGAGGACGCGGTCGGAGAACGTGCGCATTCGCGCCGCCAGCGCCGGGGCACTCGCCAGCACGAGGTCTGCACGGGCGGCGAAGCGCTCCTCGGCCGCGCGGAAGCTGGCGGTGTCGATGCGTCCATGCGCGGCGATGTCATCGACGCAGTGGTAGACCACCAGCGACGGGCGCAGCGAGTCGATCAGCACCTCGGCCTGCGGCACGTACGCCCACAGGATCGGCGCCTGCAGGCCGAGCCTGCGTGCCGCGCGGCGCACGAGCGCCGGCAGCAGCCGCGCGTTCAGCGCGCGCACCAGCCGGCTGCGATGCAGCGGCACGACCAGCGGTGAGAGCACGTGCAGCCCGTCGACAGCGCGTGGCGGAGCGAGTCCGCGCCGCAGCCGGCGGACGATCCGCGCGAGGTCACGCCCCGCGAGCTGCGGCTGGCGCAGGCCGAGCGACTCGACGAACAACACCCGGTTCGTACGGGCCAGGCGTGACATCAGGTGCTGCTGGTTGGTCCACAGCTCGGTATCCCAGTCGGCGAAGCCGACGCAGACTATGTCGCGGCCACGCAGCGCGGGCGGGTCTGGCATCGGCGCCATGATCCCAGGCGCCGGGGCGTGTAGTCTCGAAACGGTGCCGACAGACGGTCAAACGGCCCGCACGGACGAAGCGAGCGGGCTCGACGAGCTGCGCGCGCGCTTCCCTCGCGTGGCCGTCGTCCACGACTGGCTGACGATCCCCGGTGGATCCGAGCAGGTCCTGCTGGAGCTGCTGGAGATGTTCCCGCAGGCCGAGCTGTTCACCTCCGTGTACGACCCGGCGCCGTGGCCGCCGGCGATCACCGAGCGCGTCGTGCACAGCTCCTTCCTGAACCGGATTCCGGGCGCGGCGCGCCATTACCCGAAGCTGCTGCCGCTGATGAACCGGGCGTTCCGCTCGTTCGACCTCGACGGCTTCGACCTGGTGCTCTCGAGCAGTCACGCATGTGCGAAGAACGTGCGCGTGCCGAAGGGCGCGCTGCACGTCTGCTACTGCCATACACCGATGCGCTACGCGTGGGAGGAGGGCTTCCTCGAGGGCGAGGAGGTTGGGCGAGGCATGCGTCTGGTGCTGCCGCCGCTGCTGGCGTGGCTGCGCCGGGTCGATCGCGCGGGTGCCGCCGGCCCTGACGTGATCGTGGCGAACTCCGAGCATGTCGCCGAACGCGTGCAGCGCCACTACGGACGCGCGGCGGAGATCGTGCATCCGCCCGTGGACGTGGAGCATTTCCTGCAGCTGGAGCACGAGCCGGGGGACTACTACTTCGTGTTCGGCCGGGTCGTCCCGTACAAGCGGGTCGACCTTGCGGTCGCGGCGTGCGCGCGACTCGGTCGGCGGCTGCTGGTGGCAGGTGACGGTCGCGCGCTGCAGGGCGTGCGCGCGCAGGCGCCCGACGCGGGCGTCGAGTTCCTCGGCAAGGTCTCCGGGGCCCAGCGCGATCGCCTCCTCGGCGGTGCGCGCGCGCTACTGTTCCCGGGCGAGGAGGACTTCGGGATCGTGCCCGTCGAGGCACAGGCCGCCGGAGTGCCGGTGATCGCCTACGGCGTCGGCGGCGCCGCCGAGACCGTCGTCGAGGACCGCACGGGCGTGCTGTTCGCCGAGCAGAGCGCCGCCGCGCTCGCGGCTGCGATCGAGCGCTTCGAGGATCTGGCGCTCGAGGACCGGGCGGTGCGCGAGAACGCGCGCCGCTTCGGCCGCGAGCGGTTTCACGCGGAGATGGCCCGCGTGATCGAGCTCGCCGCGGACGCCCGCGACGCGGGCCACAAGCGTTAGATGCGTGCGCTCGTCACCGGTGCAAGCGGTTTCATCGGGGGCGTCCTGTGCGAGCAGCTGCGCGACCACGGGCATGAGGTGGTGGCGCTCGTGCGCCGCGAAGGGTCGGCTCCCGCCGGGACGCGTGAGCTCCTCGCCGAGCTCGGCGACGGGCCGGCGCTCACGCGCGCGCTGCTCGACACGAGCCCCGAATGCGTGTTTCACCTGGCCGCCGAGATCGCCTCCCAGCGCAGCGAGCGCAAGCTCGAGGACGTCAACGTCGGGGGCACGCAGCGACTGCTGGGCGCGTGCATCGAGCTCGCGGGCTCTGACGCGGCGACAGGGCCGCGGGTTGTGTTCGCCTCGACGGTCGTCACCGGCGACGCTCACGGACGGCTGCTCACCGAGCAGGAGCCGCTGCCCGTGGAGACCCCGTACGGGCGCTCCAAGCAGGAGGGCGAGCGCCTGGTCCTGACCTCGGGCCTGCCAGCGGTCGTTATTCGCCCTTCGCACGTGTACGGCCCGGGCGGCTGGTACGTAGACGAGTTGATCTCTCAGCTACGGCAGCCCGGCCGCTTCGCGGTGATCGGCAGCGGCGCGAACCTGTGGGATGTGGTGCACGTCGAGGACGTCGCATCGGCGCTGCGCCTGGCGGGGGAGCGCGCGAGCGTCGGCGAGATCTACCACGTCGCCGACGACGAGCCGATCAGCTTCTACGACTTCATGGCGCTGACCGCGCAAGAGCTCGGTCTCGGGCCGCCGAGGCGCATCCCGGCAGCGCTCGCGCGCGTCGTTGCGGGAGGCAACGCGGTCGCCGCGGCGACCCGCTCGGCGCGCTCGTCGAACGCGAAGATCAAGCGCGAGCTCGACTGGCGGCCGCGCTTCGCGACCGCCCGCGCGGGCGTCGCGGACGCCGTCGCGCGGCTGGCGCGAGCTTAGGTCAGCGCGAACGCGCGCTCGGCCTCGTCGGCGACGTGGCGGGCGATCGCCAGCGAGGAGGTCGCGGCAGGGGAGGGCGCGTTGCGCACGTGCAGCGCGCGCTCGGTCGCGGAGAAGACGAAGTCGTCTACCAGCCTGCCGTCGCGGGCGAGCGCTTGGGCGCGCACTCCGGCGAACGCCGGCTGCACGTCCTCGAGTCGCAGCTCGGGGACGTAGCGCGCGGCGGCGCGCACGAACGCCGAGCGCAGGAGCGCGTGACGCAACTCGGTGACGCCGGTCGACCACCAACGGGCGAGCATTCGCCACGTGCCCGGCCAGGCGAGCGTGTCGAGGAGGTCGCGGCGGTGCACGGTGCGCAGGCGATAGGCGTCACGGGCGCCGGCCATCAGCGCGGTCGGACCGATCAGCACCTCGCCGCTGACGTGCTTGGTGAGGTGCACGCCGAGGAACGGCAGCGACGGGTCGGGCACGGGATAGATCAGCGAGCGCACGAGCTGGCGGCGCTCGGGCACCAGGCGCAGGTAGGCGCCTCGGAACGGCACGATCCGAGGGTCGGGGTCGGCGCCGGCGGCGACCGCGAGGCGGTCGGCCCACGCGCCGGCGCAGAAGACCGCGTGCGTCGCCTCGGTGACGCCCTGCGCGTGCCCGAGTCGCAGCGCGCGGCCGGCGACGCGCACGTCCTGCACGCCGCAGCCGGTCGCGACGGTGGCGCCCGCGTCGAGCAGATCCTGCGCGTAGGCGCGAGCGACGGCTGCGAAGTCGGCGATGCCGGTGTCCGGCGAGTGCAGCCCGGCGATACCGCGCGCGTGCGGCTCGAGCTCCTCGATTTCCGCGGCGTCGATCCTGCGCAGCCCAGGCACACCGTTGGCCCTGCCCCGTCGCTCGAGCTCCTCGAGCCGGTCCAGCTCCGAGGGCTCGGTGGCGAGGATCAACTTGCCGCAGCGCTCGCTGGCGATGCCGCGGGCGGCGCAGTACTCGTACATCTCGCGTGCGCCCTCCACGCACAGGCGTGCCTTGAGCGACCCCGGCACGTAGTAGACGCCGGCGTGGATCACCCCGGAGTTGTGTGCGGTCTGGTGCGTGCCGATCTCGGCTTCGCGCTCGAGCACGCAGACCGATGCGCGCGGGTTGCGCGCGATCAGCTCGCGCGCGACGGCGAGGCCGACGATGCCGCCGCCCACGATCGCAAGGTCGCAGCGCTGCGGCGCACGCTCTCGCTGTCGGACGGTGCTCGACACCGCCGCCAGGCTATCTCGTCACGGCGCCGGGGCCGCCGGGCGCCGTCGCCGCGGCCGCGTTCACCAGCCCGGCGCCGTACAGGCGTTCGTCGCCGTCTCCGCCGAGCTTGGTTGCGGTGGCCTTCAGGCGTGCGGTGATCTGCGCCGGGGTCGGGTGAGGGCCGAGCACGCCGCTGGCGAGTATCAGCGCGGCGGTCGCAGCGACGTGCGGGGTGGCCATCGAGGTCCCTTCATAGCCCGATGGCATTCCGAACTTTTTGTAGGAGCTGCCGGTGAACGTCACCTGGTAGACGTCCGGCCCGGGTGGCTTTTCGGGAAAGCAGTTGGGATCGCCCGGGAGATTTGCGTCGGCGCCGCCGCCCGGTGCGACCAGCGTGAGCCCCGACCCGTCGTTGGAGTAGTCCGCCAGACAGCCGTGCTCGGTGGTCGCGCCGACCGAGACCACATACGGCGCGCGCGCCGGATATGCGATCGCCGCATGACCCTCGTTGCCGGCGGCGGCCACCACGAGCACGTTATGCCGGTGCGCGTAGACGAGCGCGCGGATCAGCTCGGGGATGTCGGCGGCTGTGACCCCCGGCGAGAACTCGAGGCTCAGGTTGATCACCTGGGCGTGGTGCTTGACGGCGAACACGACGCCTTCGGCGATCGTCGAGGCTTCGCCTTCGCCCTGGCTGTCGAGCACCCGCACGGGCATGATGTGCGCGCCGTAGGCGAGGCCGGTGAGGCCGTAGAGGTTGTTGGTGTCCTCTGCGATCGTCCCCGCGACGAACGTGCCATGTCCGTTGCGATCGTTCGGGTAGGGATTTTTGGCGACGAAGTCATAGCCCTTGACGAAGGTGTAGCGGCTGAAGTCCGGCGAGCGTCGAAACGGCCCGCGGTTGGCATATGCGACGCCGGTGTCGAGTACCGCGACGGTCACTCCGTGGCCGCCCGGGGCGCCGTCGGCGACGACGTTTGCCCACGCTTCCGGAGCGTTGACGCTGAACGGGCCGACGAAGTTCCATTGCAGCTGCTGCCAGTCGCTGGGCGCGTCCCCTGCCCCTTCGTCGTCCGGGATGAAGCTGCCGGTGATGTGGGCGCGGTAGTCCGGGACCGCCCACGCGACGTCGCGCTTGGCTCGCAGACGGCGAAGCGCACCCGCGACGCTCTCGCCGGGCGCTAGGCGCAGCACGCGGGTGTCGACGCCGGATGAGCTCTGCGGCGCGGCGCCGCCGACGCGGGCCGCGACGGCGCGGGTCGACGCTGTTGCGCTGCGGAAGCCGACGACCACCTCGTTGGGGGCATACGTGGTCGACGCCGACGCCGACGTCGACGCCGACGCCGACGCCAGCGCCGGCGTCGTGCCCGCGGCCAGCGCCGCGGTGGCTGCGAGCGCAACCAGCAGCGAGATGCGCGCCGCCGCGCGGCACGCTGTTGAGTGGGCTGTTGGCGGGCGCATGTGCTTTGGGTAATGATGAAGCGCCGGCGCTTCGGCGGGGGAGGCACTGTCGCAGACGCTGCGGGCGAGATCGATGAGCGAGCGCTTCTTCCCACGTGACGACTACTTCATGCGCATGGCCCTGCGTGAGGCGGAGCGTGCGTTGGAACACGAGGAGGTGCCGATCGGCGCGGTGCTGGTGCGGGAGGGCGAGCTCGTTGCGGGCGCCCACAACGAGCGCGAGCTGCGCCAGGATCCAACGGCTCACGCCGAGATCATCGCCCTGCGCGGGGCTGCCCGCGCGCTCGGCAGCTGGCGGTTGCTCGACACCGTCTTGTATGTGACCCTCGAGCCGTGCGCGATGTGCGCGGGCGCGATCGTGCTCGCGAGGGTGCCGCGCGTCGTCTTCGGCGCGAGCGATCCAAAGGCGGGCGCCTGCGGGAGCGTGCTGGATGTGCTCGGCGGCCGATCGGAGATCGGTCAGCGTCTGAACCATCGCCCCGACGTCGCCGGCGGCCTGCTGGCGCTCGAGTGCGGCGAGCTGCTGAGCGGGTTCTTCGCGTCGCGGCGGTAGTCAAGCCGCATGGACGGATCGCCGTGGGGTTCTCAACCGCAGGCAAGATCGCCTCAGACGCACCGGACGGTCCCCGCCCCTCTCAACTATCACCAGGCCGTCACGCGCTGGGTACTCGGCGAGCGCGAAGCGCACGAGCCGGCGTAGCCGCAGTTTGGGGAGCTGTGACGCTGAGCATCGCTGCGCGGCCTACCGCACGCACAATCCAATAGCCTTCGCGGAGCCCCCCCGGAGGGGTGGCAGAGCGGTTGAATGCGGCGGTCTCGAAAACCCCAGGCCCCGAAGAATCGCGTCTTTTGCCCGCGCCGAGATTCTTGGCTTTCCTGAGCCGTTTTCCGCATGGTTGAGCGAGATTCGGCGGGGTGGTCGCTGCGGATGCTCGGCGCCGCGAAACCGCTGTTAACCGCCTGAGACCGCTCGATCCGCGGCCGGACTGGCGCGAGTTTGGCGCGAGAATAGAGAAGTTGGTTGAGGGTTTGTCCGGAGCGTCTACCGCAGGCCTTCGGGCTCTCCTCGCGTCGCCAGCAGCACGGCGTAGGCGCGTCCCACGCGGGGCGAAGCCGCGTGCCGCGTCGCGCGAGAGCTCGGGTGACTCCCGACCGAGCACATCGGTAGAAATGCGGCGTGCCTCGCACGCAAGCCGTCTACTATCGCGCAGCGGATGGGTCCGAGCCTGTCGACGACTTCGTTGCGGGCCTTGACGAGCGCAAGCAGCCGACGATCGACCTGCAGATCGATCGACTGAACGACCAGCCAACCACGGCACCGCCGCCGCCATTCCCGCACTCGAGCCAGGTGCGCGGCCAGTTGCGTGAGCTGCGCTGCCACTACGGCTCAGAGCTCTATCGAGTTCTCTACCGGCGCTCCGGCAACCTGCTCGTCCTGCTTCACATGCTGCGCAAGGACACGACCGCGATTCCGGAGGCGGACATCGTCATCGCGGAGGCGCGCTGGGAGGACTTCAAGCGAAGAATGGACGCGCCTCGACGGCGACCGCCACGCGCTGCGGGACGCGACGCTCCCTAGCGAAATCGTTTAGCAATAATGCTAAGGTCATCCGTGACTCGCTCGATAGCTATCGATGGAGAGGACATCGTGCCGAAAACCAAGTCAATCCCAAAGAAGACCGCAATCGCAAACGCGAGCGTCTCTCCGGTGGGCTCGACTCATCGGGCCGCGAGCCGGCGCCGTGCGCAGCGAAGCGCCGTGTACCGACAGGAGCTCGCACGAATCGCTCCGTACGAGGGGATCGCCCGGATCGTGATCGCGCGTCGCCAGGCGCTCGGTCTGACCCAGCAGGAGCTTGCCGAGCGCGTCGGCACAAGTCACTCGGTGATCTCCCGCATCGAGAGCGGTCAGCACCCGACGAGCGTGACGACGCTACGAAGGTTGGCGGAAGCGTTCGGGACGCACCTGGTCGTCGGATTCGAGGACCAGCCAGAGAGAAGGCATCCGAGCTGCAGCTCGTCGCCGTCTCCTAGCGCGTCATAGGGCGCCATTCGCTGTGGTCCAGCGCGCGCAAGTCGTCCGCAACGTGCCCCACACCAGTTCGTGCAGGACGCGCGAGTAGATGATGTCTGCGTCAAGGATCGCGCGCGGATTGGTGCTCGCGCCGCGCCCACGAGCGCTCTGGAGGTAGCCACGATGCCAGCTCAGGCCGCTCGGCAGATGCTTCTTGTGCCAAGCAGCCGGTGTAGATACGGAGGGGGGGAGATTCGAACTCCCGGTACGCCAATCAGACGCACAACGCTTTTCGAGAGCGCCGCATTCAACCACTCTGCCACCCCTCCAGGGTGACCACCGCCTAGTCGATCCTAGATCGTATAACGCCCTACCGAGGCATACGCTTCTGTCGAGACAGGGCTGGTCGGTAAGGGTCGGACGTACGACGACGCGCTCGCCTATGACGGAGTTCCGCTTGCTGCCGGAGCCAGCCCTCAAGCCCATGGAGAGCGCCGGGCGACCAGGCTCTGTCTCTTGAGTACGTGCCCGGGAGCACCGTGGCTTTCCGCTGTCACCGGACCCGATGTGGCGCCAGCGCATTCAGCAAGAGTCCCCTGCCGGACGGGATCGTACAGGGCGGAATTGAAGTAGCACCTGCTATCGGCGTGGACACCGCCAGCAAGACGCAAGGTGGGCTTATGTTCGTGAATTTCCAACTTCGCGTCGTGCCGCAATAGGCGCGTCCCGGCAGACCGGATCGAGGTGCGGGTTCGCCTCACGTCATGCGCTCGACCGGCCCGCCCGGAGTTTGGGCCGGCGATAACCGCCCGTAGGCCCAAACCCGCCGGCAACAAACGGGTTATCTCCGTGCATTAGCGCCGCATCCGTGGAGCGATTTTGATTCGCGGCTAGATGAGTGCCGCGAGTCCTTCGAGCGTCAAATCTTCCGTTACCTGGGCTGGAGGCCATTCCGCTGCGCGTAGCGAGGCCGGCCACACCTGAACAAGCGCCCGGCCCTCGGAGCGAGCCGAAAACTGCAGTGGCTCTGGAGATTCGCTGGCTCTGCCGGCAACCACGACGAGCACATGGCCCACGGTCAGGATCGCGATATACCCGGCGTGTCTACTGCTGAGTGTTGTCATCGGGGCTCGTTGGGCGGTGGAATGCACGACTGCCTCGGCGGTGGTCGTTGCGCTGGATCACGGGATTCTCCTCAGATTCGATCACAAGAAGTCCCCATGTTGGCTAGGGCGTAGTCACTGCGCGCGTGGGGTTCGACGTAGGCGAGTTCTGTAGGAACGAGCCGGAGTCGAACCCCACGCGCGGGCGCGGTCTGTCTGGGGTCCCCCTCACCGTCATCGGTTCTTGAAGCCATGACGAGCGAGAGGGCCCGGTGGGGATGCTCACAGAGGAGAACGACGTGGAGATACATGCTTTGGCTGCGCGCGGCTGGAATCAGTCGGCGATCAGCCGTCACACGGGCCGGGACCGCAAGACAGTCCGGAAGTACATCGCTGCTGGCGGGGTGTCGTCTCGGGAGCGAGCGGCGAGTTGCTTGGAGCCGTTCCGTGGCTATATCGCTGCGAGGTTCGTCGATGATCCGCACCTGCCAGCGGTAACGTTGCTCGAGGAGCTGACCGCGGCCGGGTTCGACCGCTCGTATCCGACGTTGGTCAGGGAGCTGCGCCGCACCGGGCTGCGGCCGGTGTGCCTGGTCTGTGAGCAGCGGCGCGGGAACGCGCCGACGACGGAGATCGACCACCCAGCGGGCGAGGAGATCCAGTGGGACTGGCTGGAGCTCCCGGGCACGCCGTGGGGGCAGCCGGCCTACGTGCTGGTCGGTGTGCTGTCGCACTCCGGACGGTTCCGCGCGATGTTTTGCGAGCAGATGACGTTTGGGTACCTGGCCGGCGCGGCGCACGAGATCCTGGTTGGTCTCGGCGGCAGCAGCCTCGTGTGGCGGGTCGACCGGATGGCGACCGCGGTGATTCCTGGCACCGACCGGCTGAACCCGCAGTTCGCGCAGATGGCCAAGCACTACGGCGTCGACGTGGCTGTCTGCCCGGCGCACCGCCCGCAGCGCAAGGGTGTTGTCGAGGCGGCGATCAAGTTCATCGCCGGACGCTGGTGGCGGACCGCGAAGGTCGGATCGATGCATGAGGCGCAGCAGTCACTTGACACCTTCACCCTGGCGGTGTCCGATGAGCGTGGCCGGCGCGGGAGCACCGTCGGCGAGCTCGGCTCAAGCGAGCCGCTACAGCCGCTGCCAGCGCTCGCGTTCCCGGCCGAGATCATGGTTGAGCGTGTCGCGTCGCGCACCGCGCTGGTCGCGTTCGAGGCCAACCACTACAGCGTCCCGCCGGGCTACGCCGGGCAGCGGCTCGCGGTCCGTGCGCGCGTCGGTGAGCCGCACCTGCGGATCGTGACCGCGCAAGGGATCAAGGTCGCGACACACCGGCGCGCCCCAGCCGGCGCCGAGCAGACGATCCGCAGCACCGAGCACCAGGTCCAGCTCGAGCGGGCCGTTCTGGACGCGTTCACGACCCAGACCGCCTGTCGGCGCAAGACCAACCGGCCGGCCGGCGAGACGGCGCTCGCCGAGCTCGCCAAGCTCCACGGCCGCGCCGAGACGGTCGCGCCGGTCGTGTCGCTCGCCGACTACGCCAAGCTGGCGGAGGTGGCGTGCTGATGAGCGCCGACACGAGCTACCAGCAGCTCCGCTCGCATCTCGCCTACCTCAAGCTCGGGGCCACGGCCGACGCGCTGGCACCGGCGTTGGAGGCCGCTGAGCGGGACAAGCCAGGCTACACCCGGTTCCTGCACGACCTGTTGGCCGTCGAGGTCGAAGCCTCCGAGCAACGCCGACTCGACGGGCGAATGCGGTTCTCTCGGCTCCCGGCCCACAAGACACTCGAGCAGTTCGACTTCGACGCGCAACCCACCCTCGACCGCCGGCTCGTCGAGGACCTCGCGACCTTGCGGTTCGTTAAGGAGAAATCTAACTGCTTGCTGATCGGTCCGCCCGGAGTCGGCAAGACACACCTCGCGATCGCACTCGGGCACCGTGCCGTGCACGCCGGCTACCGCGTCTACTACACCACCGCCGCCGACCTCGTTGCCCGCACATCACGCGCAGCGATGGACGGACGGTGGGCGAACACCATGCGGTTCTGGGCCGGACCGCAGATTCTCATCGTTGACGAGCTTGGCTACCTGCCGATGCCCGGCGAAGCCGCCTCGCACCTATTCCAGGTCATCAGCCGCCGCTACGAACACGGCAGCATCATCCTGACCACCAACCGCGGGATCGCCGACTGGGGCCACATCTTCGAGGACACCACCGTCGCGACAGCCGTCCTCGACCGGCTCCTACACCACGCCACCGTGCTCTCCATCACCGGCGACAGCTACCGCATGCGCCGCCACCGCGACACCATCGCCGCGCTCCGACCAGCCCTCACCGGCCTCCCACAAGGTGGGGAAAACCCGTAATCAGACCTGGGGAATTCTCATGATCCTTGACAGTCGTGGCTCCCAACCAGACGCGAACATCGGGCGGAGGTCTCTTTGCCTGGTGGAGCTGCGAGTAGCGCTCCCGCGGGATCACCTTGAAGCTCGCCCCAGGGCGGACCCGCTCCATCAGTAGAACGGTCTTATACGCCCATGTGGCTAGCGCCTTCTGCTCATGTGCCGGCAGAGCTCTGCTGATTCCGAGAACCATCTCGGAGAGGGGCGGCATCGCCCTGTCGCCTATGCGCGCGAGCCACTCGTTGTTGCATTCCAAGCACACCTCGGTCGTCACGAGCTCCGGCCCCGCCGAGGCCCATTCGCGAGCTGTGTCCTCTTGCTCGGCCGGCGGCGTGTACCTCTGGATCAGCCCGATCCGGCGCATGTCGGCTGCCAGCGGACGGGATGCCTTCAGTGCCTCCCCGAGCTGCTGCTCGATGACGTGTTCCCGGCTCCTACCCGGGCGCCCGCAAAACACACACATACGCACCGGGCAAAGCGTAGCTTCACGTCCCGGCTCGAGTCAGCCGGAATCGCTGTCTCGTCGGAGGCCATTAGGGACCGGCCAGCGCTGGAGTGCCAACGATTCGCGGGCTCACGCTCGGCGTCGTCTTAGAAGCTGTCTCAATACCTCTGTGGGGAGGGCTTCGATCGGGCTGGTCGAACTTTCTGGGTGACATAACCCGGCGAGGAGGTGCCTATGGCGGGCTCGGTTTGGCGGGTGCGGGACGAGCTGTGGGAGGCGGTGGAGCCGCTGATCCCTGAGCATCTTCCCGATCCTCGCGGCGGCCGACCGCGAGTGGATGACCGTGTTTGCTTCAACGCGATCGTGTTCGTCCTGTTCACAGGGATCGCCTGGCGCCATCTGCCGGCCGAGATGGGATGTTCACCCGCAACGGCACACCGGCGTCTATCGGAGTGGCAGGCCCAAGGTGTCTGGCAGCGCCTGCATCGCGAGCTGCTGCGCCGCTTGAACGCCGCCGGCCTGATCGACTGGTCGACCTCAGTGGTTGACGGAAGCCATGTTCGTGCCCTTTTGGGGGGCTCCACACGGGGCCCTCGCCGGTTGACCGTGCCCGCAGCGGCTCAAAGCACCATCTGATCACCGACTCGAACGGCATTCCGCTCGCGATCAGCCTGACCGGCGGGCACCGCAACGATGTTACCCAGCTGTTGCCCCTGATCGATGGTGTCGGCCCGGTCACCGGCAAGCCGGGGCGTCCGCGAAGACGCGCCGAGCGGCTGCTCGCCGACCGGGGCTATGACCATGACAAGTACCGCCGCGAGCTCTGGGCGCGGGGCGTGAAGCCCGTGATCGCCAGGCGCAGCACCGCGCACGGCTCTGGCTTGGGCAAAGAACGCTGGGTCGTTGAGCGAACCTTCGCCTGGCTTCACAACCTGCGGCGCCTGCGAATCCGCTATGAGCGCGACCCCGAACTGCACATGGCGTTCATGCTGCTCGGCTGTGCCGTCGTCTGCCAGCGCAAGCTCGCCGCCTGAGCAGTATCAGCCCAGCTCGTCCTCTTCATCCTCAGGATCGAAGGCCTGGCGCCCGTACTGGTCGGGGATCGACCCCCAACCCCAGATCGGGGCCGGCACGTTGGGCACGATCCCGTACTCCTCGAGCGGATCCCCCTTCTCCGCTTCGACAGTGCAGCGGTGGCGCCAGTTATCACCGAGGTCGAAGACGTACTCGAACTCCTCGCCCGGCTTGACCTCTTTGGCGACCTTCAGCTTCGCGTGGTCCAGCCACACCAGCTCGGGCCCGAACGAGCCGTCCGGATAGCCGATCAGACGGCCGTCCCTGAGCTCGAAGTTGTGCAGATGCGAGAGGTCCCACCGCGCAAACGCCGCGTTGATCGCCTCCGCGAACTGCTCAAAGGTGTGCGACGGGCCAACCAGGAAGATCCGCCCCGGTGACGGATCACACTCGATCCCGCCACCCCCCAGCAAGTCCACCCGGATCCGCAACCACGTCCGCGCCATGACGCGGAAAGCCTACCGAAGGTATTGAGACAGCTTCTTAGTCGCTCGCGAGCCAGAGCGACGAGGTTGACGCCAACGGGGGTTGCGCCAGAGTCCCGAGTGGCGCGGTGGTTATGCGGGGGCGGGGAAGTGTCGCGCTTAGCTCGCGGTAGCTTTGGTTGGGCATGTCCCAGCCGAAGCGACCCCAGCCGCTCGTTCCTATTCGCGTCGTCAGGACGGCGACAGGTCTGATCGTTCCTCTCGACGTGCTTCGGGACGATCCGCTGCGCCACCGGGAGATTCAGCGCATTACGCAATCTCAGGGGGTGCTCCTCGAACCGGCCGTAGTCGTACCGACGATGCTGGGGCAGATCTTTGTCGTGGCGGACCAAGCTGCGCTCGGCCTGCCCGTATCGACGCTCGAGGATGTTCGCGCTCATCTGCGAAGGCTGCGGTTCGCCGACGCGGTTGCTCTGGTAGCGAACGTGGCCGCGCGACTCTGTCCGATCCGCAACGAGCCGTCGCGCCAGCGCGCGCTGTTGGAGCAGCTCGTCCGCGATCCGCGGACGCTTAATGCGTACGACCGATTTCTGGCAGGGCCGCGTGACGACTTGCAGGAGCGGCTCTACGTCCTCAGCGAGCAGCAGCTTCAGGTGCTGCAACGCTTGGTGATCGAGGAGGCAGCGGAGGGGGAGGATGGGGCCTGGAGCCCGGAAGGACTGGCGGCACTCGAAGGCGCCTTTCTAGGTGTGACGAGCATCGTGGGAGACGGTGCTGCGCGCGTGCAGTCGAACGAGCGCCGCCTGGAGGACTGGCTAGGGTTTCTCACCCAGAACGGGGCGTTCAACGAGGGCGGGCAGCCTCTCTACTCCCTGGTGCGCGCCCACCGGCTGTTCATCGAGCTGCCGCGGACTCCAGACGCCCGCTTGCACCCATGCGCCTGCGATTTTGACGCGTGGATCAAGGAGTGTTACGGCTTGGCCGCAGAGGACCTGTTCGCGGCTGGGTTCCTGACGCAGGCTGCGACCGTGCCGCCCGAGCGGCCGGAAGAGGACGGGCGGATCCCCGGACTGCTGCCGCCGATGAGTTCGTACCTCAGCACGACCACGCTTGCAGAGAAAGCGACGGCCGTCGAGTCTGCGTTGAGCGCCCCGCGCGAGTTCTTTGTCGAAGGCTTTGCAAAGAGCAGGAGCAATCCATTGCGCCTTGCCTGGGACGGCACGCCATTTCTCCAGCGCCCGTTTGTGCGTCTAGCCGACGGAAGAATGGCGCTCACCGCTCCTCGCGCCCTTCAGGTGTGGCTCACCGACGGTTGGTATTACCGGCTGCTCGACATCGCGATAAGCAAAGGCAAGCGGGACGCGTTCACGACCTTCGTGGGTTTTCTGTTCGAGCGCTACGTCTTGGAGCTGTTCGAGCTCGCTCTCCGCGGGCGGGCGGCTGGTTCGGGGCGAGTGCATGGTGAGCAGGAGTATTCGGGTGGCCAAATGACGTCCGACGTTACTATCGACTATGGCGAAGATCTTCTGCTGTTCGAGGTCGTCTCACGTCGTCTCCCGCTCGGAGTGCGAACCGAAGCTGACCCGCAGGAGCTCGAAACGCACCTCCAGCGGACCCTCCTCGACAAGCTAAAGCAGCTTGACCGCGTGTCGACGGATATTCTCGCCGGGCGCGCGAGCATCCCTGGCGTCGACCCGACTGGCGTGCGCCGGATCTGGCCGATTCTCGTCACAGCGGGAGACTTCACTGAGAGCGAGCCGCTATGGGCATGGTTGCAAGAGCACCTGCCGGCGGGTACGTTCGCCGAGCCGCACGTCGCGCAGCTCACCCTCCTCGGCGTAGGGGACATAGAGGCCCTCGCCGGACTTGTCGGTGCGAGCGAGGAGCTCCACGACATTATCGCGAGCAAGGCGCGGAGCGAGCACCAGCAACTGAGCCCTGCTCGGTGGCTGACCGACACCCGCGAAGGCGATCCGCCACGCCACCCCGAGATCGTGGCGCGATGGGACCAACTCGTCGCGGCGATGAGGACGGCGCTCGTGATCGGGTCCTCGTAGCTCCGCTCGCGCGAAACGGCAAGTCCGGCGCGGTCAAAAATGCGGGGGACTTGACTTCGGCCGTGATCGAGCTAGACGTGTCCCGACGAAGAACCCCCGACCGAGCGAGGACACCGATGAATGCCGAGCCTGACCTTCAGACCTACACGGACGCCGCCGGCCGTACGACCTACATCCGCGCCGACCTCGGGATCACGACCGCCGTCGTGGTGCGTGGGCCGAGCGGCGTAGGGGCGCGGCTGTACTACGGCCCCGAGCCCGACGAATACGACGCGGTGCCCGCCGAGCTGGACGGCGACGCCGACGTGCTGGCCGTCGGCCACTCATGCAGGTTTTAACCGACCCGATCGGCGAGAAGTACTCGCCGGTCGCGTCCGTGGTCACGACCGCCCGTCGGCCGACGGTCTCCAGCAGCGCCCAGGCGAGCTCGCCGAAGGTGAGCGACCGCGGTGGCGGGACGGGCAGGGCCGGGCGTGCGGGCTCGCGCAGCGAGTCGGGGTGCAGAGGTATCGAGACTCGTCGGGGAGCCGCGCCGAGCGAAGCCCGCTGAGCGGTCGGCAGCCGGGCCCGTGGTCGGGAAGCTCGCTCATCGTCGCGCCTTGCACTCGGGGCAGGAGTCGCGCGATATCTCATCGCGGAGGCCCTCGGCGTGCGCCTCCGCGAAGTCGCGGCGGTCGCCGGCCGTGACGCGGCCGAGCAGGCGCGACATGCGCTCGGCTCTGACGCGCTGGTCTGCGAGCAGCAGCGGCGAGGTGCCGTCCGAGCAGGTGAGTTCGAGCTCAGGCTTGGGGTCTCCGTTGGCATCGGCGACGATCGTCTCGCGCCGGCCGATGATCGCTCGCTTGACGGTGACCCGGTGCGCGCCTGTGACATAGAAGTCGCCAAGCCGAAGCTCGCGTGCCCTTACGCGGATGGGAGTCATAACCTTCGCGGCGGCCTCGGTAGGTGGCACGGTGCTCATCGCCGGGCTCCACCGGGAACGCTCGGGACGCCCCAGCCGCGCGTGGGGTCAAGCCGGGACGGCAGCGCGTCCATAAAGACACGTCGGGCGAGCGGGGCGCGGAAGTAGTGGTGACGCAGCGCGTAAAGCCAGTGTCCGGCGAGCCATGCGACGGCGCCGACAAGTGCCGCGACGGCCATCGTCAGCGATCCGGTATCGGCAGTGCAGAGCAGGCCGCCGAGAGCGAGGAACGCGCCGGCCGTGCGCAGCACCCAGCCGCCGATTACCCACGCCGCGAGCGTGGCGAGGATCGCGGTGGCGGCTAGGCTCAGTATCCCGTTCATCGCCTCTCACCCCGCGGTTTGTCGGTAGTGGTCGTCGGCATGGCTGAACACGTCTAGCTCGACCCGCGGGAAAGCTCAAGTCCCCTTACGCGACCGGCTCGGGCACGAGCAGCAGGTACTCGGCGTCCTGTTTCGCGGCGGCGATGATCCCTACTCGCTGACGCCGGTCGCGCCTTCGGCGATCCGCCATACCTCGTGGCCTTCGCCGTCGCGGTATAGCTCGCCAACGCAAAGCTCAGCGGGCTGGTCGCTGCTGAGTGTCGGTGTCGTGGATGTCATCTGGCGTGGCTCCGTTCGCGTCGGGGTTCTACGGCGGGGACACACGTCTAGCTCGACCCGACCAAGGACGTCAAGTTCAGCCTGGCGGGATCGGGAGACATCGCCGGGCACTGGCCGCGCGGCGCTGTGGGACTTCCGGCGCGACGTTCGCGGATGTGTTCGGGAGGACTTGACTTCCTCGGTCGGGTCGAGCTACACGTCCACCGTCCAAAGCCCAAATAGGGCTCCAACAAAGGAGATGCAACGATGAGCAAAGGCAGGAACGCCGCTACGAAACCCTCGCCCGAGGACGCGGTACGGAAGGTGATCGCGGGCCAGCCGGGCGCCACGACCGAGGGGCTCGCGCAATCCGCAGGCGTCGCGCGCTCGACCGCGGGGAAGGTGCTCGCTCGGCTGGCTGATGCCGGCGAGGTCGTTCGCCACGCGGGCGGCCACGAGGGGCGCAAGCGACTCCCCGACCGCTGGACCCCGAAGGACGTCGAGCTGCCCGCGGCGTACGCACGGCACGTCGAAGCTGAAACGTCGGGCGCGGCGACGGAGATGCCGAAGCGCAGCGCCCGCGGCTCAAGGTCCGCAGGTGGAAAGCCCAGCAAGGCGCTGTCGAAAGACGCCGCCAGCGCGCGCAGAGCGCCGTCGACACCGGCGGGCGACGAGCCGGCCAGCGACAGCCCGGCTGACCCCGCGGGCACGCCCGATCGCCTCAAGGCGTTCGGCCTCGACCCGCTCGTGATTGACTACCTTGAGAGAAACAGCGACAGCGGACCGCACGGGCCATCTGCCGTTGCGAAGGCGCTGAGCCGCTCCTCGGGCGCAGTCGCCAACTGCCTGAAGCGCCTCGCCGACAGCAAGAAGATACGGCGGGTAGGCGACAAACCCCTGCGGTACGACAAGCTCGCCGCGTAAGCGCGGGGCGTGACAGAGCCCTCGCTCTGGCGGGATTGAGTGGCGCGGGGCGTATAGCACAGCGCAGGGCAATCGTGCAACTCTCGCGGCGCCATCCGCGCGGCGGGAGAGGTTGCATGTTCGAGGGGTGGTTCTCGATCATCGAGAGATGCCCTTTGGTGCAGCTCGTGCAATCGGTGCTCGGACTCTTCGCCTCCGCGTTGGCGCCGTTCGGCCAGGTCTGGGCGCGGCGGCACGGGCGCGAGGCAGGCCCGACCACATGGCGCTCCGAGGGATGCTCGACCGGCCCTCCGGCGATCGTCACGCTGAGGCTGGGCTCGGGCTGAACCAAAGCTGGCTTCTGCCATGCGGGACGAGCCCACGGGCCCGCCTCGTCAACGCGATCCGAGGCTCCAGAAGGGGCTGGCGGCGTCTGCGATGGCCTCCGGGTTGGGTGCGACACTGGTTGGTCCGATGGAGATCGAAGTCCAACTTGACCCACATCACCTTGAGGCGCTGACCCACGCGACGCCGCTCACCGCGATCACGGAGCTGATCTGGAACGCGCTCGACGCCGATGCCGACCACGTCCGAGTCGTTCTGGTGGAGAACGAGCTTCAGGGCGTCGTCGAGATCAGGGTCGAGGACGACGGCCACGGCATGACGCACGAACGTGCCGTGGAAGGGTTCCAGAGTCTCGGGGGCTCCTGGAAGCGCCTGGCCGGGCGCTCGCCTGGGGGCCGGGCGCTCCACGGGCGCGAGGGCCATGGGCGGTTCCGCGCCGCCGGGCTCGGACGGCACGTGCTGTGGCACACCGTCGCAGCGGACCCGGCAGACGCGTCGCGGAACGTGGCCTTCGATGTCGAGATGCGGATCTCCGACATCTCCCACGTCGAGATCACAGACCCCGAGCCCACCGCCGACCCGCCCGGCACACGCGTCGTGATCGATGAGTTCTCCGCGCCTCCAGCTGGCCTCGGCGGTGATGGCCCCGTCGAGAAGCTCACGGGCACTTTCGGGCTCTACCTCCAGACGCACGGCGCTCAAGTGCGCTTCGGGGACTCCGAGATCGACCCGGCGTCCATCCAGGCCCACCGGACGGAGTACGAGGTCACCGTGGGTGACGCTGCGCAGCCGGCGAAGCTGACGACGATCGAGTGGACACGGCGCGTCGAGCGCGCCATCTACCTCTGCAACGAGGACGGCCTGCCGCTTGGGGACGTGCAAGCGGGCATCCACGCCCCAGGCTTCGAGTTCACGGCCTACCTGGCCTGGCCGGGCTTCGCCGAGGACGAAGCGCTGGTGCTCGCTGACCTTGGCTCGGGGGAGACACGCGACCTGGTCGAGGCGGCGCGCGAGAAGCTGCGCGAGCACTTCAAGGAGCGCGCGGATGAGGAGACCAGGAGGCTGATCGAGGACTGGAAGGCCGAGAAGGTCTATCCGTTCGCCGACGAGCCAGCCACCACTTAGGCGTAGCTTCTAAATAATTGTCGGGAGGTTGGAGGTTTGGGGCGGGTCGTGGCGTAGTTGTGGACCATGCTGGGAGTGGTGGTCGATGAGTCAGCGATCCGCAAGCGGTGGTTGGTTGTCGAGGGCGTGCTGGATGAGCGCGGGCGGCGTCTGTGGGCGGCGGCTGAGGCGAGTACCCACGGTCGTGGTGGCATCGCGGCCGTTGTGCGAGCGACGGGGCTTTCGGAAGCGACGGTGCGGCGGGGGCTTGCCGAGGTCGAGTCGGGTGATCAGCCTCCCGCGGGCAGGGTTCGCCGGCCGGGCGGCGGACGCAAGCGGATTACAGAGCGCGAACCGGGACTCGAGCAAGCCCTTCTGTCGCTGCTTGACGGGGTCACCGCTGGCGATCCGATGTCTCCGCTGTTGTGGACGACGCTGACGCCCGAGCATCTCGCCGAGAAGTTGTGCGGCCAGGGGTTCACGGTCCATGCGAGCACTGTGCGCAGGATGCTCAAGGCGATGGGATTCACGCTGCAGGCCAACCGCAAGAGCCAGGAGGGAGCTGATCACCCCGACCGCGACGCACAGTTTCGACACATCGCAGCGGTCACGGGCGCGGCGCTTGCGGCGAGCGAACCGGTGATCAGCGTGGACACCAAGAAGAAGGAGCTGATCGGCAACTACAAGAACGCCGGCAAGGAGTTGCGTTCAAGTGGCCGCCCGATTCTCGTCAACACGCACGACTTCCCAGACCAAGAGCAGGGTAAGGCCGTCCCCTACGGTGTCTATGACATCGCCCGCGACGAGGGCTACGTGAGCGTCGGTGTCTCCGGCGACACGGCGCAGTTCTCGGCGGCGAGCATCCGGGCGTGGTGGAAGCACCTCGGCAAAAAGCGCTACCCGAACGCCAGGGCACTGACGATCACCGCCGACGCGGGCGGCTCCAACAGCTACCGCACCCGTCTGTGGAAGACCGAGCTTCAGCATCTGGCCGACCAAACGGGCCTGCGCCTGCACGTGATGCACTACCCGCCCGGCACGAGCAAGTGGAACAAGATCGAGCACCGCCTGTTTAGCTACATCTCGATCAACTGGCGCGCAAAGCCACTGGTCAGCCGCCAGGTCGTGATCGACCTGATCGCCGCCACGACAACAAGCACCGGCCTGAAGGTATACGCCCGCCTCGATGAGAACAACTACCCCACCAAACTCAAAGTCACCGACCAACAACTCGCCGCCGTGCAACTCGAAGGCGACCACTTCCATCCAGAGTGGAACTACACCATCACCCCATCACTTGAAAAGAAGTGACGCCTTAGCGTCGGCGGTCAAGAAGGAATCGCAAAACTGCCAAACGGAAACGCGACGCTGACCGCGGCAAGCGGGGGACAGACAACATTCGCGACCAATGGCAAAGGCGGGTTCGTCTCGCCGGCAGGCGATGCGAACCTAACGCTCACGGAAGGCAACAACGCAAAAGGGGAACTCACGGAATTCGTGATGAAGGACGCGGCCACGGGCGGAGTGACGCGCTTCACGTCGACCGAAGGGCCCGCCGGGAGCCTGTGGCGGCCAGCGGTCCAAGAAGGCCCGCTGGCGTCCCAGACCGTGAGGTACGTCTTCGAAGCGAGCGAAGGGATAAGCAGACCGAAATACGCGATCGCGCCCGAACCGGCGGGCGTGGCGGGCTGCCGAACACGCCTAGAAAAAAAAGAAGAATTGGTCGCCGGCTGTCGCGCGCTCGAATTCGTGTATGCGACCAGCAAAACCGCAACCGGGGAAGCGCCGAAAGAATGGGGAGACTACGTAGGACGCCTCAAAGAAGTCGTCTTGCGGGCATACAACCCAGCGACGAAAACAATCGCCAAAACTACGGTCGCCGCCTACAAGTACGACAAACAAGGGCGGCTGAGAGCCGAGTGGAACCCCCAGATCGAACACGAACTGAAGATCACCTACGGCTACGACAGCGAAAATCATGTCACGGCCGAGTCACCCCCCGGCCAGCAGCCGTGGTTGATCCACTACGGCACGATCTTCGAGCGACGCCAGCACCGGTCGCCTGCTATCGGTCATCCGGCCAAGCGCCGCGACGGAACTAAGCACGGCACCGGCACCCGAAAACAAAACCGTGCCAGCTCTATCGATGACGCACCCCGTCATCGGAACGGCGCTCAGCGTGACGAACGGGAGCTGGAGCAACAGCCCGCTGAGCTACGGATATCAATGGGAGCGCTGCAACGGCGCTGGCGCCGAATGCGTAGCGATTCTCGGCTCGACCAACCAAACGTATACGCCGATCATGGGCGACCGCGGGCACACACTGGTCGCGGAGGTCACGGCCACCGACGCAGACGGAGCGGCCGTCGCAGCGAGCACCGCAAGTAGCGTCGTACCCATTGCGCTACCGGGGTACTTCGCGACCTTCGGCTCGAGCGGAAGTGGCAGTAGCCAGTTGTCCCAGCCGGTTGGTACGGCTCTCGCGCCGAATGGGAGCGGTTGGGTTGCCGACGCCAGCAACCATCGGCTCGACGAGTTTTCACCGTCGGGCGTGTTCATGGAGGCACTTGGATGGGGGGTCAGTAACGGAAAAGAAGAACTACAAACGTGCACTAGCAGCTGCAAAATAGGACTAACAGGAGAACACAGTGGCTTCGACCGGCCGGAAGGAATCGCGATCAACCAAACCACTGGCGTAATGTTCGTCACTGACGCCGCGGCCGACCGAATTCAGGAGTTCGGCCCGTCGGGCAAATACGAATTCGGCTTCGGGCCGTGGGGTGAACAGCCATTCTCTGGGCCTCACGGGATCGCGCTCGACTCCAGCGGAGATGTGTGGGTCGCATATTCCGGCGACGACAAGATCGTGGAGTACAAGACAGACGGGGAAATTATTAAAGAATACGGAGCAGCAGGCAAAGGACTCGGCCAGTTCGAGCATCTATCTGGCCTCGCATTCGCGGGCGGAAACCTGTATGCGACAGATCTCGAAGGCCAAAGGGTGCAAGAGCTGAAGCCCTCAACGGGTGAATGGGTTCGTGAATTCGGTAACACCGGAGGAGAAGCCGAAAAGGTCAGCAACCCCTCGGCGATAGCGACGGATGAAGCAAACGGAGACCTCTACGTCACCTCGGCTGCGACCGGACGCGTACAGGCATTCACTCAGGAAGGCAAATACGTCGAACGCTTCGGGGCATTTGGCTCCGAACACGAAGAGTTGGAGTACCCGGGGGGCATCGCGATCAACCCGACGAGTGGCACCATCTACATTGGCGACGAAGGAAACAACCGCGTCGATATCTGGGCGCCAACCGGCCCGACCGAAGAGCCCGTACAGCCCCCACCGTCTCTCGGGACTAGCGCGGTGACGACCATTGAGTATCAGGTGCCGCTTTCGGGATCGGAACTGCAGACGATGACGAAAAGCGAAGTGGCGAAGTGGGGGCAGAGTGACGTCCCGGTCGAAGCGACCGCGATCTTCCCGCCGGATACGCCGATGGGGTGGCCCGCCAACGCCTATAAGCGAGCGACCGTCGAGTACCTGGACGGCCAAGGGCGGACCGTCAATGTGGCGTCGCCGACGGGTGGCGTATCGACGAGCGAATTCAACAAATACAATGACGTGACGCGGTCGTTGAGCCCGGATAACCGCGCGGCGGCGCTCAAAGAAGGCTGCGTATCGGAAAGCAGCTGCAAATCGGCCGAAGTCTCGAAAGTGCTCGACACGCAGAGCACCTATGAAGAAGGTGGGAGCGAACCGGGGAGCGAGCTGCTGAGCACGCTCGGCCCGCAGCACGCGATCGGCCTGCCGAACGGCACCCACGTCGAAGCGCGCGCGCACATGGTCGACAGCTACAACGAAGGCGCGCCTGCGGAAGGCGGCCCGTACCATCTCGTGACGAAGACGACGCAGGGCGCGATGGTCGCGGGCAAAGAAGAACCAGAAACCGTCCGCACGGCCGTCATGTCTTATAGCGGGACGGGCAGCCAGGAAGGGCTGGGCTGGAAACTCCGTAGGCCGATCTCGGTCACGACCGACCCGAGCGGCCTCGATCTGGTTCACACGAGCGAATACAACCCGAGCACGGGCGAGGTGGTGCAGACCAAGATGCCGGCCGCGGCAGGCAAGGACACGAAGGTCCCACCGACGTACGTTGCCCAGTTCGGCGCCAAAGGCACCGGGGCGGGGCAGCTCGAACAGCCCACCTACGACGCGGTCGACGCGCACGGCGACACATGGGTCGTCGAGTACGGAGACGACCGGCTCTCCGAGTTCTCCCCATCCGGGGCGTTCATGGAGACGGTCGGCTGGGGGGTCAGCAACGGCGAAGCAAAACTCGAGGTCTGCACCGCGAGCTGCAAAGCCGGGATCGCGGGTACGGGCAAAGGCCAGCTCGCCGAACCCGACGGAATCGCGATTGCCGGCGGCGACATCTACGTCGTCGACACTGGCAACGCTCGCATCGAGGTGCTCAACGAAAAAGGTGAATGGGTCACCCAATGGGGGAGCCTCGGGACCGGCGCCGGGCAGTTCAAAACCCCGCTCGCGATCGCCGTCAGCCCCACGGGCAAGGTCTGGGTCGGGGACTCCATCAACCGGCGGGTCCAGGAGTTCAGCTCGACCGGCACGTTCATCGAGGCGATCGGCTGGGGCGTCAGCAACGGCAAATCCGAATACCAGGTGTGCACCAGCAGCTGCCAGGCCGGCATCAACGGCTCCGGCAACGGCCAGTTCTCAGCCGCATGGGGCATGGCGTTCGCCGGCAGCAACCTCTACGTAGCCGACACCAGCAACAACCGCGTCCAGGAGTTCAACGAAAAAAGCGAATACGTGGCCCAGTTTGGCTCCACCGGGAGCGGCAACGGCCAGTTCAAATTCCCCACCGGGGTCGCGGTCAGCCCCACCACCGGCCTCCTATACGTCACCGACACGAACAACAACCGCATGCAGGTGTTCACGCAGTCCGGCAGCTACCTCACGCAGTTCGCCTCAGCCGGCGCCGGCAACGGCCAGCTGCAATTCCCCGAGGGCAACGCCATCAACGCGACCGGCGAAGTCATCGTCGTCGACGACCTCAACCACCGTGTCGAGAAGTGGGTCCCGACGATCACGGGCAACGAAGGCGCGCACGACACCAAGACCGTCTACTACACCGCCAAAGAAGAAGCGGAAGTCCCAGCGTGCCGCAACCACCCCGAATGGGCGGGCCTGCCATGCCAGACAGGTCCCGCAGCGCAGCCAGGCGGCGGGCTGCCCGAACTCCCCGTGACGACCTTCTCCGCGTACAACGTGTTCGAGGAGCCGGAAACGATCGTCGAAACAGTCGGCTCGACGACTCGCACCAAGACCGATACCTTCGACGCAGCGGGACGACCCAAGACCCAGAGCACCAGCTCGACCGTCGGGACCGCCGTACCGACCGTCACAGACGGCTACACAGCCGAAACCGGTGCGGAAACCGGCGCGATGACGACGCAGAGCACGACCGTGGAAGGCAAAACCGAGAAGGTCACAAGCGTGCTCAACACCCTCGGCGAGCTCGTGAGCTACACCGACGCTGACGGAGCCACATCGACGTTCGAATGGGACATCGACGGCCGCCCCAATAAGACCTACGACGGGAAGGGCACCCAGACCTTCAGCTACAGCGAAACGACAGGGCTGCTGAGTGAACTTGTCGACTCCTCACGCGAAGGGATGAAGTTCACGGCGACCTGGGACGTCGAAGGCAACATGCTCACGGAAGGCTACCCCAACGGCATGACCGCCTTCTACACCCGCAACTCGACGGGAACTGCGACCGGTCTCGAATACAAGAAGCTGACCCACTGCACCGAAGAAAAAGAAAAATGCAAATGGTTCACAGACAGCGTCGTCCTCTCGATCCAGGGCCAGTGGCTCTCGCAGACGAGCACCCTCTCGAAGCAGGTGTATAAAGATGACGCCGCCGGCCGACTGATCGAAGTACAGAACACGCCCGCCGGGAAAGGCTGCACCAGCCGGATCTACGCCCAGGACGAAGACACCAACCGCACAAGCCTCACCACCCGCGAATCCGCCACCGAAAAATGCGCGACCGAAGGCGGCACCCTCGAAAACCACACCTACAGCAGCGCCGACCAGCTCACCGACAGCGGCACCGCCTACAACCCCTTTGGCGACATCACGACGCTACCCGCCAGCGATGCCGGGGGCAAAGAACCCTCCGAAGCGCTCACGAGCGCCTTCTACGTCGACAATCAGGTAGCAAGCCAAACCCAGAACGGACAGACGTTCGGCTACAACCTCGACCCCGCCGGACGCACACGCGAAACCGTCGCCACAGGCAAAAAAGTCTCAGACATCATCTCCCACTACGCCGGACCCGGCCAATCCCCATCATGGACCACGAGCACCTCCGGCGAAACCAGCCGAGACATCCCCGGCATAGGTGGGGAGCTCGCCGCTATCCAGAACAATTCCGAAGCGCCGGTGCTAGAGTTGGCGAACCTCCACGGCGACACCATCGCAACAGCCTCCCTCTCAGAAACCGCGACAGAACTAGTCTCCAAGACCGACACCAGCGAGTTCGGCGTGCCGACTACCACAACACCCCCCAAATACTCCTGGCTCGGTGCGCTTGAGCTACCCACAGAACTCGCCTCGGGGGTCATCAGCATGGGCGCTCGCAGCTACGTGCCGCAGATCGGACGCTTCCTCCAACCCGACCCCGTACCCGGCGGATCAGCCAACGCCTACTCCTACACCTTCGGCGACCCCGTCGACAGCTTCGACCCGACCGGGGAATATGTAGAAGGCGCCTATCTATACGCCTTCAACGACGCCGAAAACGAACGCGCCATCGAACGCGAAGCAGCGCGAGAAGCAGCCCGAGCAGCAGCCGCAAAGGCGGCAGCCGAAGCAGCAGCCAGAGAAGCCGCAGAAGCCGCCGCCAGCGCAGCCGGCCCCCAGTACGCAGCCGAAGAAGGGCCACTCGGAGGCTACGCCGGATGGGCATGCGAATACGCCGCAGAAACAGGCCAGCAAGCCGCAGGATGCGGAGGCGTAGGTCTTGGCAGCTTCGCGAGCCACGAGGATCCCGGACAGGCGCCTGGGGCCTCGTGTGAAGGCTCCGTCGATTCGAAGAAATACAAAAAGGAACACCCAAAGCTCTGCCACGAAATCGAGTCGAACCCGTGGGAACCGGTGTATGCTTGGTGTTACCTATTCCCCAATCCGGTTTGCAACGTCGCTGAAAAAGTAAGAGAGACGAAACACTAGATGAGTGGACGTGGAACCAGTGCGCAGATGCATCGCGCGCGCCTTCAAGGGGCAAGCGCGGTGGCATTCTGGGTTTCCTGCGCAGTGATTGCGGCTACCACATGGACAACACACTCTGGTCATCCGGGCCTGCTCTGGACAATCCTACAAAACTGTGGAGTCGTAGTCGGGAGCTTGGCACTTTTGGGATTGGCGTGTTGTTACTGGCGGAGACGGAGGGATGGGCTACCGTCGCGCCGTGTGCTGCCTAACGAGTCGCGGATTTCTCGGTTCTTGGCGTCGCGTCGAGATCATCAGAGTGGTTGACATTGAAGTCGGACGACTCTGTGCCGCTCACTCAAGGATGGGAAGGCGGAGGCGGAAGAGTGGTTGGGGTCGCGGCGTCGGCCGGTGTCGGTGGTGGCGCGACCTCTGGGTGGCGCGCTCGTCATTGGGTCGGTCTACGGGCTCAGCCGAAAAGGCGGGGTGATGGCAGGCAGCAGCGATCCAGGGCCCCGGAGTGCCGCGTGCCAGGCTGTGTCTCGCGCGCGGCCTATCGGCGGGGTTACACGGTTGGGCGTCTCTGCGCTCTTGGCGCTGCGGCGTCAGCACCGAGCGCGCGTGGTTGTGGTGCTTGCGTGTCTGGCTTTCGCTGGTCTGGACACGTCCGCGTCGGCGAGCGTTTCCAGCGGCGACGTCGTTGCGACGCATGCTTATCTTCGCGCGAGCGAGGTGTACGTCCACGCCGAGTATCCGGGGGTGGGGGAGAGGGTCGCTGCGATCGAAGCGCGTGGGAGCGAAGTCGCGGGAGCATGTCCTTCTGCGTTGACCTTTGCGCCGCGGGACACTGCGTTCGAAGAATTGGGCGAAGAGCTGGGCACGTCGGACTGGTACGCGGGCGTGGCGTCTATTCGGTCGATCACGCTGCGAGTGGCGGACACGATCGGTCACCTTCGCTGGAGCGACCGCAAGCTCACGCGACTTGTGCACGCCGAGGCGGCCGAAGAACGAGCGGATGTGGCGCTTGTGCTGCCCGACGTATGTGGTCAGATCGCGGCGTGGAAGGAAAGCGCTTACACCACGCTGCCGTCTACCGTGGGCGAGTTCTTGACGCACGTCGACGCGATCGAATCCGGCTCGACCATAGGCCCCGTCAGAAGAGTCACGCGAAACGCTCATCATGCACCTGCTGCGAAGCTACGAGGACCCGAACGAAAGGCATCTCGCCGAGCGCATCGAACGGCTCGAAGCAAAGGCGCACCAGCGTGTTGTGGCGGGCACGGTTGCGGCCGCAAGCAAGCTAGCGGTGGCGCTGGGAGTCGCGGAACTGTGATCGGGAGCGCCCGGATCATCGGCTCGCTCGCGCTCATCTGCACGGGGCTGTCACTGTTGCTGCCTTCTGGCGCCGGCGCGCAGCCGGCGCCACTCGGGTTCGGTGCGTGCCTGCCGACGCAGGTCTTCGTCGGTGTCGCGGGGTTGCAGTGCGGCACGCTGGAGGTGCCGTTCGACCGTGCCGACGCGGCGGCGGGAAGCGTCGGGCTGGCGGTCCAGCGGGTGCCCGCGAGCGCACCGCGTGTGGGTGTCATCGTCATGCTTGCGGGTGGCCCCGGTCAGCCGGCGTTGCCCACGTTCGAGGAGGTCGCGGCGCTGCTCACCCGCGAACCAGCGCTTCGAGGCTTCGAACTGGTGGCGTTTGACCAGCGCGGGACCGGCCAGTCGCAGGGCCTGCAGTGTCCGGAACTCGTGGTACTCCAGCCGCGGCTCACAAAGAGTCTCGGTGCGTGTGGCACCGCGCTCGGTGCGACACGGGCGTTCTACACAAGCCAGGAATCAGTGGAAGACCTCGATGCCCTGCGTCAGGCGCTCGGCGGTACACCTCTATCGCTGTATGCAACCTCGTATGGCGGGCGTGTCGCTGGCATGTATGCGCGCGAGCATCCGCAGGGCGTGGTGCGGATGGTCCTCGACTCGCCCGTACCGATCCCTGGGCCCGAGCCGCTCGGTCTTCGGGGCTTGCGTGCGCTGCGGCGGGTGCTCGACGAAGGCATCTGTGGCGCCGGTGCCTGCCGGTCGTTCTCAGCTGACGTGTACGCGGACCTGACGCGCCTGGTAGCGAAGCTGCACCGCAACCCCTTGCGGACGAAGATCTATGACAACCGCGGACGGCTGCAGCCGGCGAGCGTGACCGAAGCTGGCGTCCTGCGACTGCTCACCGGGCTCGACGTCTCACGAGGCGCGCGCGAGCTCGCGCCCGCCGCAATCGCGGCCGCCAGCCGCGGCGACGCGGCCCCGCTCGCGCGGCTGACGCACGTGCTGCAGGCCGAAAGGCCAGGCAGCGGCTTGCTATCGATCCCGGCCGAAGCGGCGCCGGTCGTCCAGCCGCTCCCGGACGATGAGCTGGTGGCGGAGCCGTCCGCAACCGCGGCACCAGAAAGCGACGCCGAAATCTCTCTGCCGTTGTTCGCGGCCACCTTCTGCGACGAGAGCGCGCTCCCGTGGTCGCCGGACGCCGCTCCGGCGAGCAGGGCTGCGACCTTGCGTAGCTGGCTCGACGCGCTGCCGGCCGGGAGCACCGCACCGTTCGCGCCCGACACTGTGGTTGCGAGTTCGGCGCTGGCGCTGTGCATGGACTGGCCCTCGACGCCACCCGCGCCGCCGCCGCCGACGGGCGACTCGGCAACTCCCACGCTGATCTTCTCCGGGAGCGACGATCTACGCACGCCCTACGAACAGGACCTCACGGTCGCAGCCGAATACAGCGACGCACAACTGCTGAGAGTCCCAGATACGGGACACTCGACCGTCGGCACCGACCGGAGCGGATGCGCCAAGAGCGCGATGATCGAGTTCCTCGCCACCGGCAAGGCCCCGGCGAGCTGCCCCGCCTCCAAGGAACCGCAGGCGCTTCCGCTGCCCCCCAAGACGCTCCGTGAAGTGCCACCGCTGCCGTCACGCCCGGGCCAGGTCGGACGCGCCGCCGCTGCCGCCGCGATCACGCTCGAGGACCTGTACGGCCAGACAGGCAGCTCCGGTGGCGGGCTACAAGGTGGCTTCTGGGGGGTGCATGGCAAAAGCGTGCTCGTCCACGACCTAGTCGACGTGCGCGGCATCACCATCAGCGGATCGATACCGCTGGGCGAAGGCGCCGATCACTTCACCGTCCACGGCCGGCTCAGCGGCAGCCTCACAGAGAAAGGACTGGTGGTAAGCGGCCGTCTCGGTGGAGTGCCTGTTCACCTACGTCTCGTTGCGACCTGAAGAAGAGGCGCAATTACCCCGCCTCCTTGCCCCTGCTCGCAGGCTGAGCTGGAGGTGTTGGCGGCCCCGCCGCTGCGGATGCCAGCCCCGCGTGACACCGATCGACGTAGTTCGCGTCGCCTGCGTGGTTACGCTCGTTGCCTGCGAGGCAGCGATCATCCTCGGCGAGGATCTACCATCGGCGCTGCAAACGCCGCTGAGGAAGCGCGTGCAGCGATTCCGCGAACAACAGACGAGAGGGCGACCGAGGGCGCCAGCCCCAGCCGACGAGGCCAACTGAAACAGGACACGCGCGCATACCCTGACCCGGCGGCCAGCGGAGGCGCCAGCGCACCAACCTACAACTGCGGGCGACTGGCGCGAGTTGTGGCGCGAGCAGTCGATTTTCCGCATTGCAGAGCCAAATTACGTCAGTCTCGAAAACCGTCGTAGGACGATCGCAGCGCCTTTCTCGCGCGCCGCTTTCTTGGCCTTGTTGAGCCGTTTTCCGCATGGTTGAGCGGGATTCGACGGCGATAGCTGCATTTGCACTCGCGCTCGTTTGCCGCTGGAAACCGCTGGAAGCCGCACGATCCGCGGGCGAACTGGCGCGAGTTTGGCGCGAGCGCGGCAAAACTACTTGAGGGTTTGCGGCGGCTGTTGGCGATATCAGGGTATCCGCTGCACCTTTGTCTGCGATCCAGCCCGCCTGCTCGCCTAGCTTCCCAGCAGCCGTACTTGACCCGTACAGGTCGGGCAAGGCGGTCGGGGGATTCGGGTTGATCGCCATTGCGAGCTCGGCGTGGGTCATTGCTGGTGTTGCCGCTGCCGATGTCGCCGTCTTGGCTTCTCCGCTTAGCTCACGACTTCGACAACTGATCGCCGACAGCGCGGCGAGCTCGCCCCGTCGCGAGTACGCCAGCCGCGTCCGTCATCGCTGCGCTCCCGCCCGCTGATCCTCAATCGTCCCGAAGGCCCCATCTTCGGCGATGGCGAACAGAGCGTTTGTGAGCGCTGGGTGGTAGAGGGACGGTGGTGATCGCGTCTCGCGGCTCATAGCGGCACTGCTGCGGGAACTCGGCAGCGTGCCATCGGGATCATCTGGCGTCCTGGCCCGATTCGAGTTTGCGGGCCGATCGTGAAGGTAGCGGCTTGCACGATGCGCGGCAAGCCGCTCGATGACCGCATCGAATGTAGGGCGCGTGTCGTGCCGCGAGGGCGAGAGGCCCAGGCAGAGGCGGCACTTGCTCGCCGCTACGGCCTGCTCCGTCGCCTAGTCGACGTGTTCGCCCACAACGACTACGTCTACCTCGAACTGACCCCGCTCGACCGAAGCGGGCTAGCGAGGCCGGACGGCAGCGCTCCGCGGTCGGGAGTGCGAGCGGTGTGCGAGGACCGCATCGAACCCGGAAAGGCGTCGCCGGATGCCGCCTGAACATTCCGCGATCAGTCATACGAGTTGGGAGGCTGGTTGAGTTGCCGCGCGGGGCGGCTAAAGCTGCGCCTGTCCGCGAGCATCCTTGACAGGCACGGTCTGGAAGATCGTGTTGCGGGAGTGCTCCCGCGGGCGTTTGGAGCCCGTGCACTCTCCCGCAGCGAGGCGGCTCGTATGAGTGATGTTGGTGCCGTGACGCTTGTTTTGGCTGCTCTCGACCCTGTGGTCGCGCTTGGTGTCGCGATGTTGCTGGGAAACGAGCCCCGGCCTTGTTTGCTGGATTGTGGCTCTGCGGACGCGGCGCCTGAAGCTGTGCTGCTGCGGTGTGAGCCGCACGCCGCGCTGCTTGGTGAGAGGACCGAGCCGGCTACGGTTGAGCGTCTGCGATCTATCCGTCCGCAGACGGGGGTTCTTGTGCTCGCGCACGCTCCGACGCATGATCACGGAATGCGGTTGTTGGCAGCTGGAGCGAACTGTGTGCCTCGGGGCGCCCAGGATCTTGAGCTGGTGGACGCGATCTATCGAACCGTGGATGGTGAGCGTTTCTTCGTTGCTGCTGATGGTGGGCGAGTTGAGCGCCGCTTTCCGCCGGGCGCCAAGCCGCTGACTAATCGCGAGTGCGAAATGCTGGCGTATCTTGCTAGAGGGGCGTCGTACTCGACGATCGCGGTCGAACTCAGGATCAGTGTTCGCACGGCCGAAAAGCACGCTTCGAGCATCTTTCAGAAGCTTCGCGTGCGCGGCAAGCGAGAGCTTATCGGGGTGCCGCTGGCGCCCGAGCACACAGGCTCGACACGTGCCGCGCCTGGCGGACATTAATGTCACTACGTGGAACTCGTCATCGACCACGCATAGACAGCATCTCCCGGTCTCGTTAGGGTCCCCGCAACTGTTCCGATGAAGCGACTCGGCCGAAAAGGCCGGGCGCTCGTGTATAGGGGGCTTCATGCGGGTTATACGGTCTGTTAGCCGAGTGGTGGTGTGGTGCGTTCTGTTGTCTGGTGGGCTTGCGTGTTGGTCGGCAAGCGCGTCGCAGGCGGCGTCACCTAGCGGCGGCAGTGGACCGTCCTTGCTGTCGGCTCCGTTGGTGACGGAAGCGTCGCCTGAACAGGCCGGCGAGATCCAGAGCGAACGCGAAGCGAGGCTCGCGGCGCCGGAAGCGGTCGTGGCACGGGAAGCGTCTAGGACGCTGTTTGAGGGCTTGAGCGGGAGTGGCGCGGTTTCGCTCGCTGAAAAGACGTTCGGGATCGAGCATCCGACGTGGACGCCGCCGGGTAGTTCTGCCGGGGAAGGTCACGTCACGAAGTACGTTGGTGATGACGACGCGGCGATGGTCTCGCCGTCGGGCGCGCATCTGCTGGTCGCTTCGACGGTGCCGTTGCGCCGCGGGGTCGGGTCTGGGCAGCTTGCGCCGACGTCGCTGACGTTGCATGAACACGAAGGCTCATATGTGCCCGCGAGCCCGGTGGTGCCGGTGTCGATCTCGAAGACGGCGGGGGCTGGGGTGTCGTTGCCGTTGGGCATCTCTTTTGCTCCGGTGCAGGCCGCGACACCCGAAGCGTCTGTTGTCGTTGGCGACCGGGTCGTGTATCCGGGGACCGCTACGGACACTGATTTTATGTTGGAACCCGCGCCGGGAGGTGTGGAGGCGTCGTGGCAACTGCTCAGCGAAGCCAGTGCGCAGGAAAACGGTTTGGCGTTCAAGCTTCCGGCGGGCGCTTCGTTGCAGTTGAGCAAGAGCGTTCCGGGTGGCGCTGAAGTGCTGGAGGAAGGCCAGGTGCTGGCTGTGATTCCGCCTGCGACGGCGCGTGAGGCGAATGGGAGCACGCTCGCGGTGTCCTACTCGATATCGGGAAGTACGCTGATGACGCACGTGAACCTCGGCGGGAGCGTAGCGTTTCCGGTGGAAGTCGACCCGATCGTGGAAGTGCTGTATGGCGGGTTTCCAGGAGCCACGGGTGTGTGGCAGGGTTGGACGTTTGAATCTAACTGTGGCTGTTTCTCGCAGTGGGGTAACTCGACGTTGCGTGGGACTGGTTCGGCGGCGGGCTCGTATCCGGCTGGTGACTTCGGGCAGTGGTATGTGTATGCGCCGGGTGCGGGGCAGGAAGGCGGCGCGTCGATCGCGCGGGTCGATATACGCGGGGTGGCGCACTACCAGAACGGCGAATCGGCGCTGGTCGCGTTTATCGCTGACGCCCCGAACCCGTCGTACACGTTCAACGGGTTTTACCCGGAAGACACGCGGTGGGGGCCGTATTCTTCAACCGCGAGCCTGGCTGGTCAAGCGATGACGTTCTGCGCGGATGGGGTTGCAGGTGGCTATGAAGGTGGCCCTAACCCGTTGTGCAACGAAAGCTATGGCGGGGAGTATTTCGCGTTCGCGGACGATACGCAAGGTAACCAGGCGAGCGAGAACTACGTGGACTGTCCGGCGCGAACGTGCACTATCTCGACAAATACGCCGCCTAACCATGTCGTTCTCGACGATGTCCAGAATGGCTGGGTGCAGTATGGGCCGGGCAGCGCACAGATATCCGCCGAAGATCAGGGCGTCGGGATTGAGGCCCTCGCGGTGGAGATCCCGCCGGGGTATAAGAACGAAGCGGGTCAGCCGTTCTGGGCCTCGCCGGAATACTGCTCGGATGCTAATGCGCTCGTCGGGTGTGAACACGCGGTGACATCTGCTCCCATTTCTTTCGCGGGGCTCTCCACGGGGGTGCATACGCTCGGGGTCTATGCGTATGACGCGGCCGACAACGAACGCCAAGAGGAAGTCGGTCCAAACGGCGAAGAACGCCACGATGCCGAATTGAGCGATCCGCGCGAATTCCCGACGATGTATATTGATCATACGCCGCCGGTGATTCCGGCGTTTGGGGGTTCGCTGGTGGAAAATGCCGGTGGGATCGGGAGCGGCAGCTACACGCTTACGTTCAGTGCGGAAGACGGTAGTCACTCCGCGCCGCAATCGGGTGTCCGTTCGCTGAAGGTCTCTGTCGATGGCGCGAAGGTCGACGAAGTCGCGACCTCGTGTGGCGAACCGAAACACGTTCCGTCGGAAGGTTGCTTCGCGTTGGCTGGTAGCTGGGGTATGGAAGGCGCGCGGTATGGCGCGGGATCGCACACGGTGACGGTGACGGCTACTGATTGGGCGGGTAACGAATCGACTCGGTCGATGGTGGTAGGCGTCAATGAAGCGCCGTATGAGGCTGCGGGTCCGGGGGCCGTGAATCTGAGGACGGGCGCCTTTAGGGTTCACGACTCGGTAGTTGAAGGAGTGATGGTGTAGTTCCATTCGCCGTGGAAGGGGTGGCGTGTGATGTTGACGGCGGCGAGTTCTTGGTCGGTGACTTCGATTTCCTTTGGGTAGGGTCGGTCGTCGAGCTGGGCGTAGACTTTCAGCCCGGTGCTGGTCGTTGTGGCGGCGATCAGGTTGATGATGACCTCGTGGCTGATCAGCGGCTTGCCGCGCCAGTTGGTCGAGATGACGCTGAACAAGCGGTGCTCGATTTTGTTCCACTTGCTCGTGCCTGGCGGGAAATGGCAGACGGTGACCTTGAGCCCGGTGGCGTCGGCGAGCTTCTGCAGCTCGACCTTCCACAGCCGGGTGCGGTAGCTGTTGGAGCCGCCCGCGTCGGCCGTGATCGTGAGCTCTTTGGCGTCGGGGAAGCGCTGTTTGCCGAGGGTTTCCCACCAGCCGCGGATGCTCGCCGCGGCGAACTGCGCTGTGTCACGGTCGATACCGACGTTGACCCAGCCCTCGTCGTTGAGCAGGTCATAGATCCCATAGGGGATCGCGTGTCCGAGATCCTTGTCCTTGAAGTCGTGCGTACGCACCTCAACGGGCTTGCCCTTGGGCTCAAGCTCACGGCCGACCGCCTTGAAATCCCCGACCAGCTCACGCTTCTTGGTATCCACACTGATCACCGGCTGACCACGCTTGATCGCTCGCTGGACCGTGTCGTTGATGTGCTGGAACTGGGCGTCGCGGTCGGGATGATCGGCTCCCTCCCTGGTCTTACGGTTGGCCTGCAGGCTGTAACCCATGCGCTTCAAAAGACGCAAGACCGTGCGGTCTGAGACTGCATAGCCCCGGCCGGCCAACGCACGAGCGAGCTTGGCTGCGCTCTTGGAGGTCCACCGCAACGGCGACTCCGGATCACCACGCGTCTCCGGGGCAACCAGCCGCTCGAGCTCCTCTTCGATCTTCGGATGGGTCTCGGAGATCGGCTTGTTCCCCGCGCCAGGCCGACGCACACGGCCCTCCTGCAACGTCTCGCTCGATTCAAGCTCGCGCACACCACGACGAATCGTGTTTTCATGCAGCCCGGTCGCCCGCGCGACCGCCGAGATACCCCCAAAACCATGCGAGCGAGCCTCCGCCGCCGCCCACAACCGCCGGCCACGCTCATTGAGCACCTCTTTGCCGCTCAACAGCCGATAGCGCTCCGCGATCGCCGCCTCATCAATCACACCACCCTATTCAACACCCACCACCCAGCTCCTGCACTAATCAAGTCAAGAGCCCTTAGGCTGGAAGCGACGGACGCGACGTTCGCGGCGGCTGGGGCGGATCTCGCGGTCGGCCGGACTTATAACTCGCGGGCGGTGACGGCGGGCGCTAAAGGTCCGCTGGGGGCGCAGTGGAGCTTGAGCTTGCCGGTGTCTTCGGCTGATGGAGAGTGGCAGAGCCTGCGGGCGATGAGCACCGGCAGCGTGCAAGCGACCGCGGCGACCGGGACGCTCGTGACCTTCTCGCCGACGGAAAAAGGGTTCAGCTCGCCCGCCGGCTATCAGACGTTGACGTTGAGCAAGATCTCCTTCGAGCCCGCTTGAATACGAGATCACCGACGCGTCTGGGAACGCGACGATCTTCCAGCGCGCGACGAGCAGCGAAGAAGAAGCCCCGTTGCTGGTGCCAAGCGTCGTCGAGCAGGCAACGGGTGCGGGCGGCCTGAACAAGGTCAGCTACAAGTTCACGACGACCGCGGAAGGGATCACTGAGCCGACGGAGATGATCGCGCCCTCTCCAGCGGGCGTCAACTGCCTGACCGAACTCGTTCAGGGGTGCCGCGCGCTTGAATTCAAGTACGACACCGCGACGACCGCGAGCGGCGAAGCTGAGAGCCAGTGGGGCGAATACAAAGGCCGCATCAAGGAAGTCAAGGCGGTCGCGTGGAGCACGAGCGAAAAAAACTGGTGTCGGTCGCCGTCGCGGACTATCTGTGAGACAGCAAAGGCCGCCTTCGCGCCGAGTGGAACCCGCAGGTCTCCCCGGCGCTGAAGACGACCTACGGCTACGACACCGAAGAACACGTAGCGGCGCTCACACCCCCAGGGCAGGAGAGCTGGGCCTTCAGCTACGGTATGATCGCCAGCGACTCGAGCAGCGGCCGGCTGCTGAAGGTCACGCGAGCGGCGGCATCGGCATCGCTGTGGGGCGGTGAAGTGGTCTCGAACACTGCCGCGCCCGTGCTGTCGGGCTCGCCGGCTGTCGGCGCGAGTATGAGCGTCAGCAACGGCACCTGGTCTGGCAAACCGATCGCGTACAGCTACCAATGGGAACTGTGCAACGCGACCGGCGGCGAATGCGCCGCGATTCTTGGCGCCACGAACCAGACCTATACGCCGCTCACCGGCAACGTAGGCCACACGCTCAGGGCGACCGTCACAGCGACGAACGGGTCGGGCGCCGTAGCGAAGGTGAGCGCAGTCAGCGGTGGGGTGACGGACCCTGCCGTGCTCTCGACGACGTTCGGGTCGGGGGGCAGCGGTGCGGGCCAGCTCGCGGCGCCCACAGCGGTCGCGCTGACAGCGAGCGGGAACGTCTGGGTCGCAGATGCCAGCAACTACCGGATCGAGGAGTTCTCGTCTTCCGGCTCGTTCATCGAGGCGCTCGGCTGGGGCGTGAGCAACGGCAAAAGCGAACTGCAGACGTGCACGAGCTCCTGCAAAGCGGGGCTCTCGGGGTCCGAACCCGGTGAGTTCGCCGACCCAGAAGGCATCGTCGTGAGTCCGAGCACCGGCAACATCTACGTCGCCGATCATGCGCTGGACCGTGTCGATGAGTTCTCCAGCAGCGCCACCTACATCAGGTCGTTCGGGGGCTCTGGGAGCGCGCCCGGCGAGCTGGACGAACCGCACGGGATCACCCTGGACTCCAGCGGCGATGTGTGGGTAGCCGATACCCAGAACTGTCGCGTCGAGGAGTACAGCAGCTCCGGGACGTTCATGAAGGCGATCGGTGAACCCGGAAGCGGACACCTGCAGTTCCTGGGTACGTTCGACATCGCGTTTGAGAACGGGATGCTCTATGTCACCGACATCGAAAACGAGCGGGTGCAGGAGATCACCCCAGCCGGAGTCTGGGTAGCAGAATTCGGGAAAGGCGGCAGCGGTGAAGGCGAATTCCAGTTCCCCTGGGCGATCGCGACAGACCCGCCCACCAACAACCTCTATGTGACCTCCTATGGCGCCGGGGATGTCGAGGCATTCACCCCCGAAGGAAAATTCGTCGAACAGTTCGGTCACTTCGGCTCCGAACGCGAAGACATCGAGCTCCCCTCAGGTCTCGCGATCAACGCGACGGGCGTGATCTACGTTGCTGATGAAGGCAACAACCGGGTGGATGTGTGGGCGCCGAGCCAGGTGGCGCAGGAGCCGGTCCAGCCCGCACCCAGCTCTAGTGGAGGGTCGACAACGACGGTTGAGTATCAGGTGCCGCTCTCCGGCGGTGGCGCTCCAGCCATGACCGAAGCAGAAGTCGCGAAATGGGGCCAGAAAGACATCCCCACCGAAGCGACCGCGATCTTCCCGCCGGATGAGCCGCAGAGCTGGCCAGCAGGAAACTACCGGCGCTCGACGATCTTCTACACCGATAAGAACGAGCACACCGTCAACGTCGCTACCCCCGGTGAAGCAGTCGTCTCGGCCGAATACGACGCCCACGGGGACACGACCCGCACGCTCACCGCGGACAACCGCGCTACCGCCCTGAAAGCGGGCAGCAAATCAGCAGAAACCGCGGCACCGCTCTACACGGAAAGCAAATTCAACGCAGAAGGCACCCAGCTAGAAAGCACTCTCGGGCCAGAACACAAGGTCAAGCTACCCAACGGCAGCGAAGTCCAGGCACGCAAGCAGGTCAAGTACAGCTACGAACAGGAAGCTCCGTCGGGCGGCCCATATCATCTCGTCACAGAAACGACGGAATCAGCGCTCGTGTCCGGCAAAGAAGAAGCCGTAAGGAAGGTCGCGACGGCCTACTCGGGGCAGGAAAACCTGGGCTGGAAGCTGCACGAGCCGACCTCGAGAATCGTCGCGCCGGGCAAGGCGAACCTGGCGTACAAGAGCGTGTTCAACCCGGCGACCGGATTTCCAACCGAAGGGATCACACCGGACGCGACGCCGCAGATCAGCGAATTCGCGCTCCCGAGCGAAAGCCATCCGGCCGCGATAGCGGTCGGGCCGGACAAGAACCTGTGGTTCACCGACAAAGGCACCGGCAAGGTCGGAAAGATCACGACCTCCGGCGCGATCAAAGAATACGCCGCGGAAAAAAACGAACCGGACGGAATCGCTGCCGGCCCTGATGGCAACCTCTGGTTCGTCGAACACTCAGCCCACCACGTCGACCACATCACGACCTCCGGCACGCTCACGCCCTACACGCTCACCAAAAACGGGGCAGGCAACACCGGGATCGCCGTCGGCGCCGACGAAAACCTATGGATCTCCGAGGGCGAATCCAACTACATCATAAAGATCAACACAAAAGACGAAGTGCTCGGCGAATACAAACTCCCCGCGGCTAGCCGACCCACCGGAATCACCCTCGGACCCGACAAAAACATCTGGTTCACAGACGAAAACACAGGCTACATCGGCAAGATCACGACCGCCGGAGTGATCACCGAAACAAAACTCCCCACCGGTAGCCAGCCCAACTCCATCGTCGCGGGACCCGACGGCAACCTCTGGTTCAGCGAGACCGGAACCAACAAGATCGCAAAGATGACGACCGCCGGCGTCATCGCCGCCGAATACAGCCTCCCATCTGCCAGCAAACCGCAGGGGATCGCCGCGGGGCCGGAAGGCGATCTTTGGTTCGTCGACAACGGCACCAGCCGGATAGGCCGGATAACGACCTCTGGGACGATCGCGGAATTCGCGCTACCGGGAGGCAGCTCACCCACGGCGATCACGGCCGGCCCGAACGGGAACCTGTGGTTCACCGAGTCCGGGACCAGCAAGATCGCAGAGTTCACGCCCGGCACCGGTGAAGGCCACGCTAGCCAGACGATCTACTACACGCCCAAAACCGAAGCGACGGTCACGGCCTGCCAAAACCACCCAGAATGGGCGAACCTACCGTGCGAGGTCAAGCCCACCCAACAACCAGGCACCCCCGGCCTGCCCGCACTTCCAGTCACGACATTCACCTATAACTTCTGGCTGGAGCCGGAAGTCACGAAGAGCACGAGCGGCGAAGGCAGCGAAGCTGCGACCCGCACTGAGACATACAGCTTCGACGCCGCCGGACGCCCGAAATCCAAAGAAATCGCCTCGAGCACGGGCACCGTCCTCCCGAAGGTCAGCTACGCATACGCAACCAGCACCGGCCTAACCACCACCGAAAGCACCGGCTCCGGCGGCACAGAACAGAAAATCAGCAAGGAATACAACACCCGCGGCACGCTGACCGCTTACACCGACTCGAACGGGAAGACGAGCAGCTATGAATACGAAAAAGAAGGCGACGAACGACCTCTGAAGATCACCGACGAAAAGGGCAACCAGACGTTCGGCTACAGCGAAACGACCGGCGCGATGACATCACTAAAAGACTCAGGAGCCGGCACCTTCACAGCCAGCTACGACGTTGAAGGAAACCTAGTCAGCGAAACGATGCCCAACGGCTTGACCGCCACTACCACGCGCAACTCCGTCGGGGAAGCGACTGGCCTCGAATACAAAAAGGAAACACACTGCACCGAACACTGCACATGGTTCAGCGACGCCGTGACCCCCTCGATCAACGGCCAATGGATGAGCCAAAGCAGCACGATAGGAACCGACAACTACACCTACAACGAACCAGGCTGGCTCACCGAAGTCCAGGAAACCCCCGCCGGCAAAGGCTGCGCCACACGACTCTACGCCTACGACCTCGACCAGAACCGCACAAGCACCACCAGGCGCTCTCCCGGCACCGGCGGCGCGTGCGCGACCGAAGGCGGCGAAATCGAAACTCACGCCTACGACGCAGCCGACAGGCTCATCGACCACGGAGTCAGCTACGAACCGTTCGGGGCGATCAGCGCTCTGCCAGCGGCCGACGCAGGCGGCGCCGAACTCAAAAGCGGCTTCTACGCCGACGGGCAACTCGCCCACCAAGAACAGGCCGGCGAGAGCATCGGCTACAACCTCGACCCAGCACGCCGCACCAACGAAACCATCTCGACAGGCCACATCACCACGACCGCGACCATGCAGTACGATGGCCCAGGAAGCGCCGCGAGCTGGCTCGCCTACACCTCTGGAGAATGGACTAGAAACATCATGGGCATCGAAGGCAGCCTTGATGCCACCCAAAACGACACCGAAACGCCGACGCTCCAGATCGCGAACCTCCACGGCGACATCATCGCCACCGTGCCCGACACAGAAACAGCCACCAAACCATCATCGGCGATCGAAGCCACCGAGTACGGCGTCCCGAGCGTCCCCGAACCAGCCAGATACTCCTGGCTCGGAGCCTCCGCACTACGCACCGAACTGCCATCCGGCGTGGTCAACATGGGCGCCCGCTCCTACGTCCCGCAGCTCGGCCGTTTCCTCCAGCCAGACCCCCAGCCCGGAGGCTCCGCAAACGCCTACGCCTACACCCGCGGCGACCCACTCAACGAAAGCGACCCAAGCGGCAAGTGGACCTTCGACGAGACATCCGGCGGACTCTCCGCCGTCGGCGAAGGCGAAGGCGTGGACCTCGAAAACGGTGTCGGCATAGGCGCCGGAGCAGTCATGCCCCTACCCGTCAACGCTCAACTCGAAGAAGCCTACATAGCCGCCCAACTCGCAGCCCAAATGACAGCCGGAAGCGAAGAATACGAAGAATACGAAGAATGGGAAGAAGAAGGCGAATACGAATACGTGTCCAACCACCAGGACAGCGGCTCTGGGCATGAAGAAGTACACCTAGAACCCGCAGTCCTCTACCAGTCGCTAGGCGAAGCGAGCGCAGTCAGCGAATTGGAGGAAGGGAATAAAGGCAGGAGTGAAAGCGCGATGGCCCGTGGCATCGTGCCACTCTGCACGGTGGATGGCCAGGGGCCGTGCGCTCGTCCTGCGAGAGGTGGAGAGGGTACATGCAAGACTTGTCGCAAAAGGCATCACGGAGGTGGTGGGCACGGCGGCACGCCCAAGGCAAAGAAATCATGTCCTCCTGGTTATTTGACCACCCCCGTCATTAATGTTTGCTTTAAGGTTGAATTGCCTGATATTGGTAATCATCCGGCACCGGGCCCTGGACCAAACACATTCCCATATCCTGCGCCTATAGAATGACCGTAGCGGATTTGGTCGCGATTAGGGCTCTTGACTTGATTAGTGCAGGAGCTGGGTGGTGGGTGTTGAATAGGGTGGTGTGATTGATGAGGCGGCGATCGCGGAGCGCTATCGGCTGTTGAGCGGCAAAGAGGTGCTCAATGAGCGTGGCCGGCGGTTGTGGGCGGCGGCGGAGGCTCGCTCGCATGGTTTTGGGGGTATCTCGGCGGTCGCGCGGGCGACCGGGCTGCATGAAAACACGATTCGTCGTGGTGTGCGCGAGCTTGAATCGAGCGAGACGTTGCAGGAGGGCCGTGTGCGTCGGCCTGGCGCGGGGAACAAGCCGATCTCCGAGACCCATCCGAAGATCGAAGAGGAGCTCGAGCGGCTGGTTGCCCCGGAGACGCGTGGTGATCCGGAGTCGCCGTTGCGGTGGACCTCCAAGAGCGCAGCCAAGCTCGCTCGTGCGTTGGCCGGCCGGGGCTATGCAGTCTCAGACCGCACGGTCTTGCGTCTTTTGAAGCGCATGGGTTACAGCCTGCAGGCCAACCGTAAGACCAGGGAGGGAGCCGATCATCCCGACCGCGACGCCCAGTTCCAGCACATCAACGACACGGTCCAGCGAGCGATCAAGCGTGGTCAGCCGGTGATCAGTGTGGATACCAAGAAGCGTGAGCTGGTCGGGGATTTCAAGGCGGTCGGCCGTGAGCTTGAGCCCAAGGGCAAGCCCGTTGAGGTGCGTACGCACGACTTCAAGGACAAGGATCTCGGACACGCGATCCCCTATGGGATCTATGACCTGCTCAACGACGAGGGCTGGGTCAACGTCGGTATCGACCGTGACACAGCGCAGTTCGCCGCGGCGAGCATCCGCGGCTGGTGGGAAACCCTCGGCAAACAGCGCTTCCCCGACGCCAAAGAGCTCACGATCACGGCCGACGCGGGCGGCTCCAACAGCTACCGCACCCGGCTGTGGAAGGTCGAGCTGCAGAAGCTCGCCGACGCCACCGGGCTCAAGGTCACCGTCTGCCATTTCCCGCCAGGCACGAGCAAGTGGAACAAAATCGAGCACCGCTTGTTCAGCGTCATCTCGACCAACTGGCGCGGCAAGCCGCTGATCAGCCACGAGGTCATCATCAACCTGATCGCCGCCACAACGACCAGCACCGGGCTGAAAGTCTACGCCCAGCTCGACGACCGACCCTACCCAAAGGAAATCGAAGTCACCGACCAAGAACTCGCCGCCGTCAACATCACACGCCACCCCTTCCACGGCGAATGGAACTACACCATCACTCCTTCAACTACCGAGTCGTGAACCCTTAGGCGTCACTTCTTTTCAAGTGATGGGGTGATGGTGTAGTTCCACTCTGGATGGAAGTGGTCGCCTTCGAGTTGCACGGCGGCGAGTTGTTGGTCGGTGACTTTGAGTTTGGTGGGGTAGTTGTTCTCATCGAGGCGGGCGTATACCTTCAGGCCGGTGCTTGTTGTCGTGGCGGCGATCAGGTCGATCACGACCTGGCGGCTGACCAGTGGCTTTGCGCGCCAGTTGATCGAGATGTAGCTAAACAGGCGGTGCTCGATCTTGTTCCACTTGCTCGTGCCGGGCGGGTAGTGCATCACGTGCAGGCGCAGGCCCGTTTGGTCGGCCAGATGCTGAAGCTCGGTCTTCCACAGACGGGTGCGGTAGCTGTTGGAGCCGCCCGCGTCGGCGGTGATCGTCAGTGCCCTGGCGTTCGGGTAGCGCTTTTTGCCGAGGTGCTTCCACCACGCCCGGATGCTCGCCGCCGAGAACTGCGCCGTGTCGCCGGAGACACCGACGCTCACGTAGCCCTCGTCGCGGGCGATGTCATAGACACCGTAGGGGACGGCCTTACCCTGCTCTTGGTCTGGGAAGTCGTGCGTGTTGACGAGAATCGGGCGGCCACTTGAACGCAACTCCTTGCCGGCGTTCTTGTAGTTGCCGATCAGCTCCTTCTTCTTGGTGTCCACGCTGATCACCGGTTCGCTCGCCGCAAGCGCCGCGCCCGTGACCGCTGCGATGTGTCGAAACTGTGCGTCGCGGTCGGGGTGATCAGCTCCCTCCTGGCTCTTGCGGTTGGCCTGCAGCGTGAATCCCATCGCCTTGAGCATCCTGCGCACAGTGCTCGCATGGACCGTGAACCCCTGGCCGCACAACTTCTCGGCGAGATGCTCGGGCGTCAGCGTCGTCCACAACAGCGGAGACATCGGATCGCCAGCGGTGACCCCGTCAAGCAGCGACAGAAGGGCTTGCTCGAGTCCCGGTTCGCGCTCTGTAATCCGCTTGCGTCCGCCGCCCGGCCGGCGAACCCTGCCCGCGGGAGGCTGATCACCCGACTCGACCTCGGCAAGCCCCCGCCGCACCGTCGCTTCCGAAAGCCCCGTCGCTCGCACAACGGCCGCGATGCCACCACGACCGTGGGTACTCGCCTCAGCCGCCGCCCACAGACGCCGCCCGCGCTCATCCAGCACGCCCTCGACAACCAACCACCGCTTGCGGATCGCTGACTCATCGACCACCACTCCCAGCATGGTCCACAACTACGCCACGACCCGCCCCAAACCTCCAACCTCCCGACAATTATTTAGAAGCTACGCCTTAGATGAATTTTGGGGAGATAGTGTGGAATCTACTGTCGAACGCGACATCGTGGTTGTATGTCCTCTTCGAGCGTCGGCGGCGGCGTTAGGCATGTGACGCGTTGAGGCTTGAATGGTCGGTGCGGTATGCGCTGGTCGCGTATGTCACCTCGTGGGTTGTTGTTATCTGTGTTTCGCTCGGGGCTTGGCTGCTGTTTGGGGTTAGCCGGTGGGGCGGTGCGGGTGCTCTGTGGTTTGACGTGGCGTGGCTTGCGTCTCTGGTTCCGTTGTATCGGGCTGGTGTGTTGAGCGCGGGGGATTTGGGGTTGCGTCCGGCATCTGCTGGGCGTTCGGTTGGCCTTGCGCTGCTCGTGTTCGTGTCGCTCGGCGTGTTTGACGATGTGTGGAGTTCGGCGCTTGCGTCGGGGTCTGTCGCTAACCCGTTCTCCGGCGTTGCGGACAAGAGCGCGGCGTTGATTGTGCTCACCGGCGTGGCGGCGGTCGTGAGCCCTGTGGTTGAGGGGATCTTTTTTCAGGGCCTTTTGTTTCGATGCTTTCGCAATCGCTTCGCGTTGTTGCCGGCGAGCGTGGTGATTGGTGTGATGTTCGCTCTCGTGCACACCGAGTACCCGCTGGTCGTACTGCCTGAGCTGGCGGTTTATGGAGGGCTCGCGTGTGTGCTCTACGAGTATACGGGCTCGCTGTTCCCGGCTATAGCGATCAATCTGTACCTCGACGCGGGTGGCTTCGAGCAGGCGCTCACGGGCAGTGCCGCGATCGTCGTTTGGAGTTTCGCGCTGCTCGTGAGTGTGCTGCTGGCGCGAAGTCTGCGATGCAAGTTGCGATCGCGGACAGGCTCGCTCTGAGTGCCCGCGGCTGGGGGCTCTTATTAGTGCGATGAAGCGTTTGACGAGTTGTCTGTTTTCGTCTGTTAATAGTGCTTTGTTAGGTTCGGTCGTCTTGTCTGGTGGGTGGGAGTGGTAGCTGGGCGAGGTCCATTTTCTGTTGGCAGGCTTGGCAGCGGCCGGCCCAGCACGTGAAGATCGGCTGCAATAGCAGTACGGCCTTCGGGAGTGTCAGGCCGGCCGCGGGTGAAAAGGGTGAAGCCGCTCGAGCGTGAGGAACCCGTGCGCGGCGCTCACCAGTGGTGTGGGGGTCTGTCCGATGAAGTGTGTGTGGTTGGGGTAACCGACTCGGCTTGTTTCGGGCTGGGATCGACGCGAAGCCGTAGGCGAGCGGCGATTCCGGCCCGGGCGTGGCCTGGAAAGGACCCATCATCATGCAGGAGATGACCGAGAAGCCCACTGGGCGGCGTAGCCGCCCCCAAGAGGCTCAGGGTGGCGCCCGGGAGCTCCAGGACCGTCTGGCTGGCTTGTTGCCGGCGGACGCGCTCAAGGATGCCTTGGAGGGCCTTGAGCCGGAGGAGATCACCGGCCGGGGTGGCCTGTTGACGCAGCTGGCTGGCCGTGTGATCGACGCGGCCTTGGCGGGCGAGCTGAGCGACCATCTGGGCTACCCGCCCAGGCAGGCGCCGCCCGGCGGCGCGGGCAACCATCGCAACGGGTCGATCCCGAAGACGGTCGCGACCGACCTGGGCCCGGTGGCCGTGAATACCCCCCGGGACCGAGAGGGCACGTTCCAGCCGAAGCTGGTGGGCAAGCGCCAGACCGGCTGGCTGGGCTGGACGAGATGATCCTCTCCCTCTACGCGGGTGGCATGTCGGTGCGGGATATCTCAGAGCACCTCTCATCGCTCTATGGCACGGAGATCGGCCGGGACACGATCAGCCGTGTCACCCGACACGGTCCTTCAGGACATCGCGGCGTGGCGCTCACGGCCACTTGAGCCGCTTTACCCGATTGTCTATTTCGACGCGATCATGGTGAAGATGACCGAGAACCGCTCTGTGAAGAACCGCGCCTGCTACCTCGCGGTGGTGTCACCCTCGAGGGCGAGCGGGAGATCCTCGGCCTGTGGTGGCAAGACACCGAGGGCGCGAAGTTCTGGCTCGCGGTGCTGAACGACCTACACCAGCGCGGTGTCGGCGATGTCCTGATCGCCTGCGTCGACGGCCTCACAGGGTTCCCCGACGCGATCGCCGCGGTGTTCCCACAGGCGTGGGTGCAGACGTGCATAGTGCACATGATCCGCGCGTCGATGCGCTATGTCAGCTACGCCGATCGCAAGCGCCTGATGCCCGCCCTGCGCCGCGTCTACAGCGCAGCCAACGCCGAAGAGGCCGAACACCAGCTGGAGCTCTTCGACGAGCAGTGGGGTGAGGGCTCGTAGTGCTGAGGGCCAGCGCATCACTTTGACCCATTTCGTCTCGGCTCGCGGGCACTTCCCCGACGAGCAAGCAGCAACGAAGCTCATCTACCTCGCCCTGATGCGGACAAACCAGCCGCATCATCCGCAAACTCGGCCGCGCCGCCGGCCTCAGCGAGGAAGAGATCATCGCCACCGCGAAACAAGACGCCGCATACCCCGACCCGGCATGGCGGGGCGCGCCAAACCCTCAACCTACAACGGCGGGCGACTGGCGCGAGCGGTGGCGCGAGCAGTCACTTTTTGGCTCTGTAGAGCCAAACTATCTCAGTCTCGAAATCCGGACTGTCGGCAAACTCGCGTCTCGCCGGGGGGCACGGATTTTTGGCTTTTCCTGAGCCGTTTTCCGCACCGTTGAGCGCGATTCGGCCGGCGGGTAGCCGCGGCCGTGCGGCGCCGGGAAACCGCTGTTAACCGCCTGAAACCGCACGATCCGCGGTTGAACTGGCGCGGATTTGGCGCGAATCCTGGCAAGTCGGTTGAGGGTTTTACCGGCAGGGCGACTAACACTTGAACGTCAAGCGCAGCGCCCAGCTTTTGGCGATTTGCGAGACTTGCGCGCTCGCCAGGTCGAGACCTGCCTTCATGCTCCCGCGGGTACGTCGACGTGCCTTTCGTGGCCCTGCTGTCCGACAGCAGCCAGCAACGATGAATCTGGCGGCCGTCCAGCCTCGGGCTGTAACCTTGGACGTGCATGCCAGCGCACGCCTACCTCTAGTCGGCAGGAAGGTCCAGTCGCGCCGGCGGCCGATCGCGGCCGTCGGTTTCGTGATCCCTGCCGAGAGGAGTCCTAGTGTGCTTTGGTGTTCCGGCGCCGCTGGCGGACATCGCTGAGCGGTTGCAATGTCCCGTTTGTACTCGGCGACTCGCGCCTGGGCCCGGGTCACTGATCTGTCCGCGTGGGCATAGCTTCGATGTGGCACGCCAGGGCTACGTAACCCTCCAAGCGCCTCGCCAGCGGTTCGCCGCCGGTGACGACGGTGCGATGGTCACGGCGCGCGCCGCGGTCCAGGAAGCAGGCCACTTCGACCCGCTCACGGCGGCGCTCGTGGGCGAGGCGAACAAGGTCGCCGGCGGTGAGTCATCGGCCGTCCTCGACGTGGGGGCCGGAACCGGGCATCATCTCGCGGAGCTCCTCGGTGTGTTGCCCCGCGCGCGCGGTATTGCCCTGGATGCCTCGCGCGACGCTTCGCGTCGAGCGGCCCGCGCACATCGGAGAATCGCGGCGGTGCGCAGCGACGTGTGGCAGCAGATTCCGCTTGGCGACGCCACCGTCGATCTGGCGCTGAACGTGTTCGCACCTCGCAACGGCGCGGAGCTTGCTCGAATCCTGCGACCCGGGGGAGCGCTGATCGTCGTGACGCCGGGTCCAGACCATCTGCAGGAGCTCGCCATGCTGCATACCGTCCGTGTCGACCCACGCAAGCGTGAGCGCCTTCGTCGCCAGCTGCTACCTGCGCTGCGCGCCAGCAACGCGCGTCCGATCTCATGGACGCTGCAGCTCACCGGGACCGAGGCGGAGGCGATCCTTAGGATGGGTCCCGCCGCACGGCACCTCAGACCGGACCTGGAGCGCCGCCTGGCGGGACTGCCCGAACCTGTGCTCGTGACCGCAGCGGTCGAACTGTGGACGTTCAACCACCCGCCAGTCGCATGAGGGGCTCCCCGCGCACCGCGGCCGAAGGCGCGACCGCGACGTTCCTCAAGAGTCTCGCTTCGCGCGGGATCCACGACTTCCACGCGATTGCGACTCGTCCGGCTGGAATCTCCCCTCGCCGATCTATGTGTGAATCGCGGGGGCGTTTGCGCCCGGACCACCGTTCGCAACAATAAACGCGCCTAGCCGGCGCGCCCGCGCGCGCCCTGCTCATCGTCTCGTGTGCTCGCCGCGCGGCGCTCCCGGGCCGGGGAGGAGTTCGATCTGCCCGGGCCCCGCTTGCTTGCCACAGCGATCGCAGCGGAGGTCTCGGCCGATGCTGCCCCCGCAGCCGGCGTGGAGCGTGAGTCGAGGCGGGCCGTTCGGTGTCGGGTAGTGGCGGTCGCCCCACTTCATCAGCACGATCAGTGCGGGAGCGAGCTCGCGTCCCTTGTCGGTGAGTACATACTTGGGCCGGCCGGGCCGCTGCGGGTCCGGAACGCGCTCGAGCAACTGCTCGTCGCACAGCAGCTTCAGCCGGTTGGTGAGCACGTTGGAAGCGATCCCGAGCTTCTCCTGGAAGTCCTCGAAGCGAGTTAGGCCGAGCACGGCGTCGCGCAGGATCAGCAGGGTCCAGCGCTCGCCGACGATCTCGAGCGAGCGGGCGATGGAGCAGACCTGATCCGGATAGTCGCGCTGGAGCACAACCAAAGAGTAGCTGACTTGCTTGACAAAAGCTAGACCTCTCGCTAGTCTGCCTTGCATGACGCAAGCTAGCCACACCGAGGAGGAGTAATGAAACGCAAGCCCCTGGTCCTGATCTCGCTGCTGCTGGCGGCGTTTGTGATCAATCTCGACACGACGATCGTCAACGTCGCCTTGCCGTCGCTCGTACGCGAGCTGCACGCCTCCGACTCGCAGCTGCAGTGGGTCGTGGACGCTTTCAACTTGCTGTTCGCCGGCTCGGTGCTCGCCGCTGGCAGCCTGTCTGACCGCTTCGGGCGCAAGGGGATGCTGCTCGCCGGCCTAACGGTCTTCGGTCTCGCGAGCCTGGCCGGCGGGCTGACCGACAGCGCTGGCGCGCTGATCGCGGCGCGCTCGGTGATGGGCGTCGGTGCAGCGATGGTGTTCCCGTCGACGCTGTCGCTGCTCACCAACGTGTTCACCGAGCGGGGCGAGCGCGCCCGGGCGATCGGCTTGTGGGGCGCGATCACGGGCGTGGCGATCGCGCTCGGACCGATCGTCGGCGGCTGGCTGCTCGAGCTCTCCGATTGGCGCAGCATCTTTTTCGCGATGGTGCCGATCGCCGCCGGCGCCTGTGTCCTGGCCGCCCGCTATGTCCCGACCTCGCGTGACCCGCACGCACCCCGCACCGACCGGGCCGGGTTCGCGCTCTCGACCGCGACAATCGCCCTGCTCGTCTATACGATCATCGAGGCCCCGAACCACGGTTGGGGAAGCGCGCGGACGCTCGGCAGCCTCGCGCTGACCGCGCTGCTGGCGGCGTGCGTTCGTGGCCTGGGAGCGGCGCACCGAGCACCCGATGCTCGACATGAGCTTGTTCCGTAACCCGCGGTTCACGGCCGCGAGCGCCTCGGTCGCGATCTCGTTCTTCGCGCTGTCCGGGTTCATCTTCCTGGTCACCCAGCTGTTCCAGTTCGTCAAGGGGTACGGCCCGCTGTCGACCGGCGTGCGCCTGCTGCCGGTCGCCTCATTCGTCGCGATCTCCTCGATCCTCGGCACCAAGCTGGCCGTCCGGCTCGGCACGAAGCTGGTCGTCGCGTCCGGGCTGTTCTCGATGGCCGCGTTCTACCTATGGGTTTCGACTTCATCGGTCACGACCGGCTACGGGACGATCGCCGCCCAGATGGTCGTTCTCGGGACAGGGATGGGCCTCACCAGCGCGCCCGCGACCGAGGCGATCATGGGCGTGGTGCCGAAGGCTAAGGCCGGCGTCGGGTCGGCGGTCAACGACGCCACACGGCTTTTGGGCGGCACCCTCGGCGTCGCCGTGATCGGCAGCGTGTACGCCTCGCTTTACGCCAGCCGGCTCACGAGCGCGCTCCCCGTCGGATTGCCGGCCACCGTCGGCCGGACCGCGCACGCATCAGTCGGTGCCGCGCTCACAGTCGCAGGCAACCTGACCCACGCCGGCCATCCGGTGCTCGCGGCGGCCATCCACGGCGCCGCGAACTCGGCCTTCTTCCAGGGCTTCCACGCGGCCAACTACGTCGCCGCGGGCATCGCCGCCGCAGGCGCCGTGATGGCGCTGGCGCTGCTTCCCGCCCACCCGACGACCAGCCGCGACGACACGCCGGAGGTGCCGGCACTAGGTACGCCCGCCACAGCCGCAGCGCACAGCTGACCCCACCCCCAAGCGACAGGACACAGGAAACCATGAGCACCCAGCAACTCACACCCCTCGCGACCGGTGCCACCTCCGAGATCGGCCGGGCGACCGGATTTGAGCTGGTCCGCCCCGGCCAGCCGGGCGCCGCCAACGTCGAGGCCGCGCTGGAGCGCAACCGCGCCTTCGCGTCCGCCGGCGGGCACGAAGGCGCTGTCGTCTTCCCCAACCTGCGCCTGTTCGTGATCACCTGCCTCGACCCGCGCATCGACCCCGCGCACTTCCTCGGCCTCGGCCTCAGCGACGCCATGGTCGTCCGCAACGTCGGCGGGCGCGTCACCCCCGAGGTCATCAACGATGTCGCCTTCATCGGCCAGCTCGCCGAGAACGCACTGCCCGACGGCCCGCTGTTCGAGGTTGCCGTGATCCACCACACCCAGTGCGGAACCGGCGCGCTCGCCGACGACACCTTCCGTCGCCGCTACGCCGAGCGGATCGGCGCCGACGAGACGGCCCTGCGCGACCACGCCGTACCTCGACCCCGCCGCGACCGTCACACGTGACGTCGAGCACCTCCGCGCCGCACCCGCAATCTCCCCGCGCGTCACCGTGTCCGGGCACGTCTACGACGTCGTTACCGGCCTGGTCCAAACGATTCTGCCAGCCGCCCATTGCGCGTCTCGGCTCCAACAGTCGATTCACACTCAAGAGAGGACAACATGAACCATCTACCTACATATCTGTGGGCCCTCACGTACGCAGAGGTCATAGGCATCGCTGCGGCGACCGCATACGCGCTATATCGCGGCGCTCGCGCCGCCGGTCTCGGCAATCGAGTCTCGACGAGGATGGGGTTGGGCGCCGCCCTTCTGTTCGGCGGCTGGCTTGCCGTAAGTAGTCTGGTCGCAGGCGGGGGCAGCTACCGCTCACGCCTCGGGCATGGCGTCCCTTGGCTGCCACTGGCAGTGCTCGGCTTCTTCGGGTTGCTGCTCGCGCTGACCCGTGTGCCGTCGATCAGGCGAGCCCTGACCGCCTCAGGTGCTCAACGGCGGCTGCTGTCGCCGCACTCCTTCCGGGCAGCGGGGATCGTGTTCGTGATAGCGATGCTGCTCGGGAGACTCCCTGCGCTCTTCGCTGTGCCCGCCGGGTTTGGTGACATTGCCGTTGGCATAGCAACGCTATGGGTCGCGCGCAAGGTACGCGAGGGATCGCAGACCAAACCGCTCATTTGGTTCACCCTTCTCGGGATCGCAGACCTCGTCTCGGCGCTGACCCTGGGAGCGCTGACGGGCTTCCTCCAGATCGTCCACGTGCACCCGCCCGCGACGCTGAACGCTGACCTGCCGCTCGCAATCATCCCCACCGTAGGTGTGCCGTTGCTACTGGCGATGCACCTCACCTCGCTGCGCATCCTCTCGCGGGATCGCGCGGCCGACCGAGTCGCGGACGAGTTGGTCGTCACTCCGCTGACTGCGTAGCACCGAGACGAACCATGACGGCATGGGCGCAATGTTCCGCGGTCCTGCATTCGTGTCGCGACGAGCATCTCCTCGCCACCCGCGAGTGCCCTGCCTTGCGCGGATAGCGCGATTGCCGCCGCCGTGGTGACCGTCGCGGGTCGCCGGTCTCCTCGGCACCGAGGCGACGAGCCTCGTCCGCGTCGCCCCGAACCGTCGCGGCGACGTGCGCGCCACGGGAGCGCGCGATCTGCACGGCGTAGCCACCGACACCGCCGGTCGCGCCCACCACAACCAGGCGCCTGCCGGCAGCGACGCCCAGCAGCTCGATCGACCTGAGAGCAGTTACTATTCCGGCCCAGTAAACGTCCGACGGGGCTGGTAGGTTTTTGTGTGTGAGGACTCGGGACGCGAGGCGGTTGGGGCAGGTGGCTCAGGAGGAGATCCGACGGCGCGCGGTGGCGCTGGTCGGGGAGGGGCGCTCGCAGACGGAGGTCGCGGGGCTGCTTGACGTTTCGCGTCAGTCTGTGAGTGAGTGGGTGCGCGCTCAGCGTCTCGGTGGGGACGACGCGCTCGCGGCGGGTAAGCGCGGACGGCGGCCGGGTGAGAAGACGGCGCTGACGGCCTTTCAGCAGGCACAGATCGCGAAGGCGATCCGGGAGAAGAACCCTGACCAGCTGAAGCTTCCGGGGTTTCTGTGGACGAGGGCGTTGGTGTGCGAGCTAATCGACCGGCGGTATGGGATCCGTGTCGCGGAGAAGACGGCGGGGCGCTATCTACGGGCGTGGGGGTTCAGCCCGCAGAAGCCCGCCAGACGCGCGTTCGAGCAGAACCCGGAGATGGTCGCCCGTTGGCTGGATGAGCGCTACCCCGCGATCAAAGAGCGTGCTCACCGCGAAAAGTCCCTGATCCTGTGGGCGGATGAGATGGGGTTGCGCTCTGATCACACCGCCGGGCGGTCGTGGAGCCCGGTTGGGCAGACCCCTGTGATCGAGGGCACCGGCCAGCGGTTCGGCACGAACGTGATCTCCGCGATCTCCAACAAGGGACACCTGTCCTTCGGGGTGTTCAAGGAGAAATTCGTCGCCGAGGTGTTCATCGACTTCCTAAACCGCCTCATCCGCCAGAGCAAAGGGCAGAAGATCATCCTGATCCTCGACGGGCACCCCGTACACCGCGCAAAGAAGGTGAAACAGTGGGTCGAATCACACGCTGAGCAGATCGAGCTGCAATTCCTGCCCGGCTACGCCCCAGAGCTCAACCCGACCGAGCTACTCAACCAAAACGTCAAGACCAACGCCCTCGGCCGCCGCCGGCCCCACACCCAGGACGAGCTGATCGGCGAGACCCGCAGCTACCTACGCTCCCGACAGCGAACACCACAAATCGTCGCCAACTACTTCGAGGAGAAACACGTCAGCTACGCCAAAGCCGCCTGACGGCTATTTACTAGGCCGAAGTAGTAACCCCGGGATCGGCAGCGCCGCTGCCTGCTCGCAACTCACACCGTCGGGGATTCGCGCCAGCGGTTCTGTCTTCACTCCTGGCGGGACCGCTGTGTACTCTGCGTAGGAGCCGTGTGCCCGGGCCATCCCGAAGACCCGGCCGCCGGCATGGAGATTGCGCTCGCTCGCGGCGAGACGGTGGTTATCGCCGGGGGAGCTGGCGAAGCCGGAAATCATGGTGTGCGATCGAACCGGAGCCTCCCGGTACAGGCGGGAGATCACCGCCGGTCTCCAGATGGAGGCCAGGAGCACGTCGTCCACCACCTGGCGGTAGCCAGGCAAGCTACCTCGCCGGTTCCTGCCACAGCCGTACCGACAGGCACGGCTGAGAAGCGGCGTCGTTCATAGCTTCGCGTGGCCGCGTCGATCGACTAGCCTTCTCACGCCCCGCGCGTGGAAGGGTGGCAGAGCGGTTGAATGCACCGGTCTTGAAAACCGGCAGGCGGGCACCCCCCGTCTCGGGAGTTCGAATCTCCCCCCTTCCGTAAGGGTCTGGAGCTGACTCGCGCCAGTTCACTGTGTCAGGACTGGCGCGAGTTTGGCGCGAGCAGTGGAAAGCCCCGAGACTGTGGGAACGCCACGAACGCGAGGAGGGAAAGCCGTGGGGGCAGGACGACACAACGTGACTCCTGCTCCGTACAGACTGCGCGATACATCAAACCTCATCGCGGATCGCTAGCGAGGCGAGACAGCGGGGATGCCATCGTGCGTGGCGAAGCGGGTGATCTTGTTGACATGAGGCTGGATGCTGGGCATGACATCCTCCCTGGGTTGGATTACATCTGCTGAGACCCCTGGCTCAGCCGAAACTTATCGCTGTACCGAGCGGGGCATCACTTCTGCGATTGATCGGCCGCGATGAGTTCCGTGATCGGCGCCGGTCTCATGCTTGGAGGCTTGAAGGGAAACGTGACTTCGACGGTCAGCCCGCCGTCTGGGCGCGGTTGGGCGGTCAGCGTGGCGCGATGGGCGGCGGCGATCGCGTCGACGATCGCGAGGCCGAGCCCGTTCCCGCTGGCGTGGGTGGTGCGGGTTCCGTGAAGACGTTGGAAGGGTTGCAGCAGGCGCGGTATCTCCTCGGGGGGGATCGTTGGGCCGCTGTTGGTGACCGTCAGGAATGCGTGCTCCTGGCGGGCGCCGGTCGCGATCTCGACGTGTCCTTCAGGGATGTTGTGGTGGATCGCGTTGTCGAGGAGGTTGGCGATCAGGCGCTCCAGCAGCCGCGGATCGCCAACCGTTGGTGCTGGGGCGAGCGTTGCGCGGACATCGAGGTCCGAGTTCCGTGTCCGCAGGACTTGGGCGGCGAGGGTCGCGAGGTCGAGGCGCTCGCGGCGCTCCAGTCCCGCTTGGCCGCGCGTGAGCGCCAGCAGCCCATCGATCATCTGCTCCAGGTGCTGCTCGGAGGCGAGCACGCGCTCGTGCGCTGCGCGCAGCGAGGCGAAGTTCGCGTCCGGGTCGCCGAGCGCGACCTGGATTAGCGCTCGCTGGCGCGTCAGCGGCGCGCGCAGCTCGTGCGAGGCGTTGGCGACGAACTGGCGTTGCGCGTCGAAAGCGGCGTCGAGCCGCCCGAACAGGTCATCGAGGGTGTCGCCGAGTTCCTTGAGCTCGTCCTGCGGGCCGTCGAGGGCCAGGCGCTCGTGCAGGCTGGTGGAGGAGATCCGTCGGGCCTTGCGGGTGATCGTTCGGATCGGTCGCAGCATCCTGCCGGCAACAAACCATCCAGCCAGGACGGCGAGTACCCCCACGATCGCCAGGGCGATCGCAGAGTTGACCAGCAGCTCGTGCGAGTCGGCAGCGCGCTGCGCGGCCTGGATGGGCCCCACCCGTGCCAGCTGATGTACAGCGTCTGCCAGCTGACGCTGGTCCGCTGCCAGCTGATGCTGGGCCGCTGTCACCTGATGCTGTACCCGTGTCAGCTCGGTCGGCACACCCAGTATCAGCCGGGGCCGAGCATGTACCAGCTCCTGACGAGCCTGCCCCAGTTCCTGCTGTGCCTGCGCCAGCGGATACGGATTCTTGATAACGACGGATTGGCCCTGAGGCAGAGCGTAGCCAGGCGGAACCGTAAGCCTGAGGTGCTGGATGACGGGAGTGTGAGGAATCGTGGGCAGGTGTGGCGCTCTGTATTCGGTCGCCCGCTCAAAAAGGACGTAGGTGACAGTGACCAACGCGACGCCCGAGATGAGGAACAGGCCACCGTAGAGCGCGGTGAGCCGCAGCCGCGCAGTACGGCGAGGCAATCGCAGCCACGAGGATGGCGTCAGCCGGGGGTGCGCGACGCCCATCACCGACCGCCGATGCGGTAGCCCGCCTTCGCGACCGTCTCGATCACGGGGGGATCACCGAGCTTGGCGCGCAGCCGGCTGATCGTGATCCTCACCGCGCCCGTGAACGGATCGGCGTTCTCGTCCCACACACGGGCGAGCAACTCCTCGGCCGAGACGACCCGGCCCTGCGCCGCGAGCAGCAACTCCAGCGCCCCGAACTCCTTCGGCGTCAGCTCGAGATCACGCCCAGAGCGCTGCGCGCGGCGCTTGGCCGTATCGAGCACGACGTCGCCGTGCTCCAGCACCGGCGGGATACTCGGCTGCGCGCGGCGCGCCAGAGCGCCGACGCGCGCCACCAACACCGGGAAGTCAAACGGCTTTCCCAGGTAGTCATCCGCGCCGAGCCCCAGCCCGTCGATGAGATCCTCGTTCTCCGCCGCTCCGGTGAGCATCAGCACCCGACCGCGTCCGCCGGCGGCGACGAGCTTCGCACACACCTCATCACCATGGAGCGCGGGAAGGTCGCGGTCGAGCACGATCACGTCGTAATCATTGACCAGCGCGCGCGTCAAACCAGCCTCGCCGTCGAACGCGACATCGACCGCCATCCGCGCGTGGCGCAAGCCGGCGGCAACCGTGCCGGCCAGCTCCTCGTCGTCCTCGATCAAAAGCACACGCATCGATAGCTCCTTCTCGTGAAGGTAGCGCCGCGGTGTTTCAACGCTGTTTCGCTCAGCGGTGCCGGCGGTGTGGCCCTGCCGGCCGTCGTTCAGCGATGGACGAGACGCGAAGCTGGCTCAAAGTCTCCATGCAAAACAAGGGGATCGAGGTCGGCTCCGTTGGGCCACACCACGGTGCCCAACTGGTCATCCACTCGCACCTGCGCGAAGTAGCCCGGATCGGCCAGAGGCTCGAACACAGGTCCGTGCAGTTCTCCGGTGAGATCGACGTCGCGTGTGCTGCCGTCGCTGAAGCCAAGCCTGAGCCTGTAGTGGCCAAGCACGCCTACAGAGGTGACGCGAACAAACTCCATGCGCTCAGCTTACGGCAACGGGTCGATGGGCTCGGAGGACCCCCGTCCTTGGCTCGCTGCCACTCGGCTTCCAATTCCTCACGGTGGAGACTCGCCCACTCGATCACGAGCTTGAGCGCGCGGTTGGGAAGACTGCCCACAAGCACCTCATTGCTGCCGATCACGATCGCCGCATGATGCTCGGCGTACTCGGCGTGGAAGTGGGGCGGATTGTGGTCATAGAAGTACATCGTGACCACGATTCCGTAGAAGAAGCTGATGCCGGGCAGGGCGCGCCATCATGAGCGTCGCTGCGGACAGAGAATGGGCGGATGCCTCACCTCGACCGAGTGTCTCCGGGCAGATCGCGGGCAACCCGAGCCTCGACGGCTCGTCGGATAGGGCCGAACCGGCCCTACGTAACAAGTCGGGCCGCTCAACTGCTGACTGCCTCGGAGAGCGAAACAGCGCCGAAACAACCGACCGCGTAGAACCGGTCCTGTACGGGACGCAAACCCCGGAAAGCAGGCCCTGGAGATCAGATGCCGGACAGCATCCATACCAAGAGGCTCACCCCGCCGCGAGCCTGGCTGCTCACCGCCGCAGCCATCCTGAGCGTCGCGCTGACGGTCGCCGGCTGCGGGAGCTCGTCCAGCCCCGGCGTCGCCAATCTCTCCTCCGGAAAGGGCGCCTCGTCAGAAGGCGCCTCATCGCAGGGCGCCTCGGCGGCAAGCTCCGAAAGCGGCGGCTCCTCGCCTGAAAGCAAGGGGCAGGCGATCGGGCAGGCGCTGATCGCTTACGCCAACTGCATGCGCTCGCATGGCGTGCCCAGCTTCCCAGACCCGAACCCCGGCGCCCCGATGCACGTGGGTGCTGGAACCGAATCATCACCTGCCTTCAAGGCGGCGCAGGCGAAATGCCAGAAGCTCATGCCGCGCGGCGGCGGCCCCCCCGGCTCGGGGTCCCCGCCCTCTGCACAGACGATGGCGCACTGGCTGAAGGTCTCGCAGTGCATGCGCACGCACGGCGTCTCCGCCTTCCCCGACCCTGCAACCTCGGGCCCATCCAAGTCCGGCGGCAACGCCAACGGCGTGGCGATCGATCACGAAGGAGCGATCTTTGCGCTCTCCGCCACGATCATGCAATCGCCGGCGTTCAAGCAGGCGGCGGCCACATGCAACCTCCGGTGAGCCTCGGGTGAGCTGCCGAAACCGAAGTGATGGGCGTCCCGCTTGTCGCGGTCATGCGCACACCATCCCTACCGAGCGGCTGACCCCGCGGCGCGCGCAATCGCTGATCGTCGCGGCTCTCCTGGCCGTCGCGCTGACGCTCGCCGGCTGCGGGGGCTCCTCGAGCCCCGGCGTCGCGCAGCTCTCCTCGACGAAGGGCGCCGCGTCGGCGAGCTCGAAAAGCGGCGGCTCGTCGCCTGAAAGCCCGGCGAGCCCCGAACAGGTGGGGCTCGCCTACGCCACGTGCATGCGCGCAAGCGGCGTGCCCAACTTCCCAGACCCGAACGCCGGCGGGGGCCTCCTCTTCCACGCGCATGCTGGACTGATCAATTCGCCGTTGTTCAAGGCGGCGCAAGCGAAGTGCCACAACCTCCTGCCCGAAGGTGGTCCCGGCTCGGGGCCCTCGCCCTCGGCACGGACGCTCGCGCGCTTTCTGAAGATCGCGCGTTGCATGCGCCGGCATGGCGTCCCCGAATTCCCCGACCCTCGCACCTCGGCCCCACCCAACCCGCTCGCGTCCGGCATCCGCGAGCTCAGCGACATCGAAGGAGTGATCCTTCTGTTCCCAAGCTCGATCAACAAGCAGTCGCCGGTGTTCACACAAGCGTCTGCAGCATGCGCATTCCCACTGCACAACCACTGACGAGAAGAGCACGACACTACCGTCACAGCACGAGCCCGAACCAGCCGCAGCCTCGGAATTGACAGGGCTTCCCCCACATTCGTCGTCGCGCTGGCCGCGCTCTCGCTGCTCGCGGCCGGCTGCGGTGGCGACTGATCGACGCCAGGCGTGGCCACGAACTCGACGACCACGACCAGCCCCTCGGCCGACGGCGGTACGCAAGCAACGGGACTCCTGGCGTACGCCTCCTGCATGCGCTCGCACGGCGTGCCGAACTTCCCCGACCCAGCTTCTCGCGCGGCCAGGTGGAGTTCCCGATGCTCGAGCACACCCCCGACATGAAGGCCAGCTATGTCGTGGCTTAGCGGTTTGGGATCGTGGGCGGGCGCCAGCTCGGATTTGGGAAGCGAACCGTCACGTGCAGGCCGCCCGCGGGCTCTGCGTGGAGGGCCAGCGTTGCCCCGTGAGCGCCAGCGATCGCGTGGACGATCGAGAGCCCGAGGCCGTGTCCGTCGCCGTGGCTGGTGCGCGCTGGTCCGAGTCGCTGGAAGGGTTGCTGTAGGCGGTCCAGCTCCTCGGCTGCGATTACGGGGCCGTCGTTGGCTACCGACAGGACGGCCTGTCCTGCCCCGGTTGCCGTCGCGACGGCAATGCTACCGCCGGCCAGGTTGTGCGCGATCGCGTTGTCGACGAGGTTCGCCACGAGACGCTCGACGAGTTGCGGGTTGCCCTCCAGCCCGGCGGGATCGAGCGTGGCGTTCAGAAGCAGACCGTGGCGCTCGATCTCGGGACGGCGAACGGCGAGCGCCTGCTCGGTCACCGCCGTCAGGTCGACCGGCTCGCGCCGGTCGAGGGCCCGCTCGCCGCCGGCGAGGCTGAGGAGCGCCTCGATCAGCCGCTCGAGCTGCTCCTCGGAGGCGAGCACGCGTTCGTGGGCGGCGCGCAGCGCCTCGGGCGGGGCGTTGGGGTCCGCCAACGTGACCTGCACCAGCGTCTTGAGCCGGGCGAGCGGGGTGCGCAGCTCGTGGGAGGCGTTGGCGACGAACTGGCGCTGGGCGTTGAAGGACACGTCGAGTCGCGCGAGCAGCCCGTCGAAGGTGTCTCCGAGCTCCTTGAACTCGTCGTCGGGACCCTCGAGCGCAAGCCGCCGGTGCAGGTCTGTGGCAGATATATCGCGGGCCGCGCTCGTGATCGTGCGCAGCGGGCGCAGCACACGTCCTGCCATAAGCCACCCGAGCCCCATCGAGACGGCCGCCATCACCGCCAGCGCGATCAGCGACACGAACGCGAGCACCCGCAGGTCGGCGCCGTGCTGGTCGGGATTGAACACCTGCACCGAGGCTCCGCCAGGACGTGCGTGCAGCGTTGACTGCACACCTTCTTCGCCGGGCCCGACGAGCCCCGGGGGAGGGGGGCCGGATGCCCTGGCGCTCGAGCTCGAGTGCCCGAACTGGACTGGGATGACCTGCGAATAGACGCCATGGGTGTGCGATACGACGGTGTAGGTGATCGTCAGCAGCGCCGCGCCCGAGATGAAGAACAGGCCACCGTAGAGCAGCGCCAGACGCAGGCGGATCGTGCGCCGCGGCAAGGGCAGCCACCGCGCGAGGAGAGTCAGTCGGCCGAAGCCCACGGCGTGCACTCAGATCCGGTAGCCGGACTTGGCGACCGTCTCGATGACCGGGGGATCACCGAGCTTTGAGCGCAACCGGCTGATGGTGATCTTGACCGCGTTCGTGAACGGGTCGGCGGCGTCGTCCCACACCCGCGCGAGGAGCTCCTCCGCCGAGACGCTGCGACCCTGCGAGGCGAGCAGCAGCTCGAGCACACCGAACTCCTTCGGCGCGAGCTCGATCTCCCTGCCGGCACGAGACACACGGTGCTGCACGGTGTCGAGCACGAGATCCTCACAGCGCAGCAGCGGCGGGATCGCGGGCTGGGCACGGCGCGCCAACGCGCCGATCCGCGCCACCAGCACGGGGAAATCGAACGGCTTTGGCAGATAGTCATCCGCGCCGAGGCCGAGCCCCTCCACCAGGTCGTCGACCATCGCCGCCGCGGTCAGCATCAGCACGCGGCTGCGACACTCGCTGTCCACGAGCCTCGCGCAGAGCTCATCGCCGTGCATGCCCGGCAGGTCGCGGTCGAGCACGATCACGTCGTAGTCGTTGACCGTGGCGCGCGCGAAACCGGCCGGGCCGTCGAGCGCGACGTCCACGGCCATGCCCGTCTGACGCAGACCGAACGCGATCGCCTCGGCCATCTCCTCGTCGTCCTCGATCACAAGCACCCGCACATTTACCAGGCTACTTCTCGGCGGTTTCAGCACGGTTTCGCCGACGGAGAAGTCCACCGCCTGAGCGGCGATACCTTCCCGAAACCGTCGATGTCGTACAACAGCCGAGAGCACGAACCTCGCGAGCCGCAAAGGAGACGACATGCAAGGCCACGCCAAACACAGCGGTGACCGGAGCACGACGACCGTCCAGGGACTGGGAGCGGCTGCTCTGGCCGCGGCCCTGATCGCTCTCGGTGTGCTCGTGGCGGGTTGCGGTGGCAGCTCGCCGAGCAATGGTGTGGCGAGTCTCGGGTCGCACGCGTCGAAAACGTCCACGACGAGCTCGACGGCGGCCGGTTCGACGGGCGGTGGCGAATCCTCGCCCGGGAGCCAGGCTGTGGCGTACTCGGCGTGCGTGCGCGCACACGGCGTGCCCAACTTCCCCGACCCAAAAATCACCACCAACGGCAACGGGGGTAGCGTGGCGATCGCGATCAATCCTTCGATCTCGAGCAATCCTCATTTCAAGTCGGCGCAGCAGGCGTGCAAGAAGCTGCTACCGGGCGGTGGCCCAGGCGGAGAAGGCAACCACCAGATCACCCCCTCCGAACAATCGCAGTACCTGAAGGCGGCGGCGTGCATCCGCTCCCACGGCGTGCCGAACTTCCCCGACCCCACATTCTCCAGTGGCGGCGTGCACATCGAACATCAGAACCTCAACGAGAGCTCACCGGCGTTCAAGTCGGCGGTGCACGCCTGCGAATCGCTGATCCCCGGCGGCGTGCACGGCGGCTCGAGCGCGTCGCCCCAACCAGCGCCATAAACCCGCCCGTCCTCAGCTTTTTTTCAGGTTGGCCTGTCAGCATCGGTTAATGCGTCTGTTGGTCGTCGACGACGATCCCTCCGTCCGCGAGGCGCTCGAGCTCGTGCTGGACCTCAACGGGTTCGGGGTGGCGACGGCCGTGGACGGCAGCGAGGCGATTCGCACACTCGCGGTCGACCGGCCCGATGCGGTGATCCTCGACGTGCTCATGCCCGGCCTGGACGGCCTCGAGGTCTGCCGGCGGCTGCGCGCGACCGGCGACCGCACGCCCGTGCTAATGCTGACCGCACGTGCCGAGGTGTCAGAGCGGGTGGCGGGGCTCGAGGCCGGCGCCGACGATTATCTGGTCAAGCCGTTCGCGAGCGAGGAGCTGGTTGCCAGGCTTCGCGCACTGCTCAGGCGCACGGGGTGGGAGGGCAACGAGGAGACGATGCGCTTCGAGGATCTCGAGCTCGACCCGGTCGCGCACGAGGCGCGCCGCAACGGGCGTCCGCTCGAGCTGACGCGCACCGAGTTCTTGCTGCTGGAGTTGCTCATGCGCCATCCCAGTCAGGTGCTTTCACGCACAAAGATCTTTGAGTGCGTGTGGGGCTATGACTTCGGGCCCTCCTCGAACTCGCTGGAGGTCTATGTCGGCTATCTGCGGCGCAAGACCGAGGCCACCGGCGAGCCGCGACTGGTGCACACGGTACGGGGAGTCGGCTACGTGTTGAGGTCATCCTCGCGATGAGCTTTCGTCGGCGCATGATCCTGCTCGCCGCCGGTGCGGTAGCGGCGGCGATCGTGATCGCGTCGGTCGTGGTGTACGTCGTGACTGGCAACGAGCTGCGTGGGCAGATCGATACGAGCCTGCGCCAGAAGCTGACCCCCGGCCTGCCGCAGGCCGTCCAGATCAAGACCGTGAATCTCAGCTCGGCAGAGCTCGCCAAGCTGAAGCGAGAAGGCAGGCTGCCGCCCGTGGCGTTGCCGCGGATCGCCTTCGGCGGGGTGGCGGCGGGAAACATCCGCTCCGGCGGGCAGAGCTCGGCACACGGCGAGGAAGCGCACGGAGGGGAAGCGCACGGCGGGGAAGTGCACGGCGGGGAAGCGCACGGCGGGGAAAATTTCGCCCAGGAGAGCGCTGGGAAGAGTCTGCCTGGGGAAGCGGTCGCGGTCGAAGGCAACGCCGCGTTCGCGCCGGCTGGCCCTGTCGCGAAAGCGGCGAAGCCGGGCGTGCATGTGCGGGTGAGTCCTTTCAGCCAGCTCGTGCTGCCCACTCCCTCGCTCGGCGGCGCCGCGGGCTACGTCCAGCTGTTCCAGTCCAACGGGCAGGTTCTGCGCTCTGAAACCCAGGGATCGCTGCTCCCGGTCACCGCCGCGACTCGCGCCGTGGCCGCTGGCCGGCATAAGGCGTTCTTCAGTGACGCGACAGTCGGTGGCACGCGTGTGCGGGTGCTGACCGAGCGCGCCGGCGAAGGAGGAGTGTGGCAGGTGGCGCTGCCGCTGAGCGATGTGGACAGCACGCTCACGCACCTGAAGCTGGTGCTGGCGCTCGTGTGCCTCGGTGGGATCGCGCTCGCGGCCGCGCTCGGGCTGCTCGTCTCACGCGCGGCGCTCGTGCCCGTACGGCGCTTGACGGGTGCCGCCGAGCGTGTGGCGCGCACGCAGGATCTCGGCCACCGCATCCAGGCCGGCGAGGAGGATGAGCTCGGGCGGCTGGCCGGGAGCTTCAACACGATGCTGGCCGCGCTGGAGCGCTCGCGCCTCGCGCAGCGCCAGCTCGTCTCCGACGCCTCGCACGAGCTGCGCACGCCGCTGACGAGCGCGCAGGCGAACCTCGACGCGCTCGCGATGGGCGAGGAGCTGCCCGCCCGCGAACGCGCTCGCATCCTCGCCGTCGCGCAGGCGCAGCTACGGGAGCTGACGGTGCTGGTCGGCGATCTGGTCGACCTGTCCAAGACCGAGATCGACGAGGTGGAGGTGGAGGACGTGCGCCTGGATCTGGCAGCTGCCGGGGGGATCGAGCGTGCCCGCCTGCACGGGGCGGGTGGGCACTCATCTACGTTTCTCCTCGACGCTGAGCCCTGTCTGGTGCGCGCCGCGCCCGCGCGCCTGGAGCGCGCGATCGCCAACCTGCTCGATAACGCCTGCAAATGGAGCCCGCCCACCGGCTCAGTGGAGGTGCGTGTCCGCAGTGGTGTTCTGGAGGTCCGCGACCACGGTCCGGGGATCGCCGCGGAGGATCTACCGCGCGTGTTCGACCGCTTCTACCGCGCGCCCGGCGCCCGCGCGCGACCCGGGTCGGGGCTCGGGTTGGCGATCGTCAGGCAGATGGCCGAGGCGCACGGTGGAGCCGTGCACGCCGCCAACGATCCCGGTGGCGGCGCCCGCCTGACGCTCGAGCTGCCGGCGCTCGAGATGACTTACGCCGAGCTCGCCGCATCCAGGCGGGATGCCGCAACGGCTTCCGGCGTCGTTTAGGAAGTTCCTCGCGTCCTCTCAGCCAATTCTCAGGTTGTTTCCCGCATGATGTCGATGTGTAGCCGACGCGTCGAGCGCACGGCCGTATGACTGCCACCTCCCCGGGACGGCCAACACCCACCACCTGAAGTCGAAGGAGACCAAAGACATGATGAGAATGAACCTCGGCGTGGTCGTGCTTGCGAGCGTCGCGTTGCTCGTTGCCGGCTGCGGTGGCTCATCCTCGAGTCCGGGTGTCGCGCACCTGTCGAGCAGCACATCCAGCGACTCGCCCGCGAGCGGGAGCGGCTCATCCTCCCCGGAAAGCAGCGCGAGCGCCCAGCAGAAGATGGTCAAGTTCTCGCAGTGCATGCGCACTCACGGGGAACCCGAATTCCCCGAACCGAGCGAAGGCGGCATACACATCCAGAACCACAACGGCCACGGCCCGAATCCAGAATCGTCCCGGTTCCAGGCGGCCGAAAAGGCGTGCAGCAAGTACGCGCCCTCGAAGGTGGCCCCGAGTCCGGCAGAACAAGCCAAGCTGCAGGAAGGCGCCCTGAAGTTCTCCGCCTGCATGCGCAGCCACGGCGTCCCCAACTTCCCCGATCCGGAATTCCACAGTGGCGGCGGCGGTGTCCGGGTACGAATCGGGGGCAAGGGCTCCGGTATAGATCCCAACTCACCGCAGTTCAAAGCCGCGCAGAAAACGTGCCAGTCCGACCTGCCCGTGCCGAAGGGCGCCGGGCCGGGGGGCGGCGGACCCTCCACCAGCTCCAGCGGGGGATCCGGGGGTCAGGCCGTGTTGGCCCCGTGAGCGCGCGTTCGGTCGTGAGGTCGGCGAAACATTCCCGAAACCGTTGATGTCGTACAAACAGCATCGATGAGCGATCCCGTGTCTGATGAGGCGGCGGCGTCTGCGCCCGGGGCGACCCTGACGGTCGAGCGCGACGGCGAGCCATCAAACCTCGGCCCGGCGTCCGGCGGCGCCCGCCGGCGGACGCTCGCGATCGTGGGGCTAGTGCTGGTCGTGGCCGTTGTGGTGGCGATCGTCACGGACCCGTTTGGCGGCCCGGGGAAATCCACCGATGGTGTCGTCGATAACGCGACCGCGACCTCGCTTGCGACGGTGAAGAGCCGCTCGTTGTCTTCGCAGACGCAGGTCAGCGGCACGCTCGGCTACGCGGGCTCCTCGAGCATCCGGGCGCCGTCCGGGACCGCGCCCACCGCCGTCCAGCAGTCAAGCCAGCAGTTCACGAGCACCGAAACAATGCTGGCGAGCGCCACGGCGACGCTGGCCTCCGATACGCAGGCGCTCGCGGGTCATCAGGCGACGCTGACGGCGGCGCGCGCGAAGGAGCAGGTCGACTGCGCGGGCGAGGGCGCCGCGGAAGCGGCATCCGCGAACTCCTCGCCCGGAAGCGAAAACGACGGCTCGTCAGGTGCTGGCGGTAGTTCGTGCTCGAGCGACGTGCAGGCCGTCTCTGCCGCCCAGCAGAGCGCGACAAGCACCGCCGCGAAGGTCACCGCCGACCGCTCGGAGGTCTCCTCGGCCGAAAAACAGCTCGCAAGCGCGCAGTCCAACTTGTCCACGGCGCGCTCCTCGGCCGCGCTCTACGGCCAGGGCTCCACGTTCACGGCGCTGCCCTCCGTCGGTCAGATCATCGGGCGCGGGCAGAGCGTGTATGAGATCTCAGGCCAGCCGGTGTTGCTGCTCTATGGCTCGGTGGCGCCGACGCGGGCGTTCACCTCGGGGATGTCCGCGGGACCAGATGTCGCGGAGTTGAACGCGAACCTGCGTGCGCTCGGCTACGGGCAGGGACTCACAGGCGACGAATTCACCGCTGCCACCGCGACCGCGATTCGCGCGCTGCAGTCGGCTCAAGGCGCGTCGGTCACCGGCGAGCTGCTGCTGGGGTCGGTCGTGTTTCACCTCGGACCGGTGCGCGTCACGAGCGTCACCCCCACGGTCGGCCAGTCGGTCATGCCCGGCCCGGTGCTTGCGATCACCTCGACCGCCCGGCAGGTCAAGATCGCGCTCGACGCCTCCCAGCAGGCGAGCGTCAAGGTCGGCGATCAGGTCACGATCACCCTGCCGGACAACCAGAGCACGCCTGGACGGATCACCTACGTCTCCAGCGTCGCCACCACGCCGTCTGGCTCTGGCAAAGGCGGCGAAGAAGAAAGCGCCCCCACGATCGAAGTCGATGCCACGCCCACGAACCCCGCGGCGACGGGCCACCTCGACCAGGCGCCCGTGAATGTCGAGATCACCACCGAACGTGTCGAAAACGTGCTGGCGGTGCCGGTCGACGCGCTGCTCGCGCTCGCCGGCGGTGGCTACGCGGTGGAGGTCGCCGAAGGGGGCGTGCACCGTCTGGAGGCCGTCACCGTCGGCCTGTTCGACGACGCCGAAGGCGTCGTGCAGGTCAGCGGTCAGGGGCTGTCCGCTGGTCAGCGCGTGGTGGTGCCGGCGACATCATGAGCGATCAGCCAACAAGCGTCTGGAGCGCGGATGGCGGCCAGGCGCCCGTGCTGGAGCTCGAGGGAGTCAGCAAGGTCTACGGCGCTGAGCCGCCGGTGTACGCGCTGCGGGAGGTCAGCTTCGCGGTGGGAGAGGGTGAGCTCGTGGCGATCGTCGGCCCGTCGGGTTCGGGTAAGACGACGTTGCTGCATGTGATGGGTACGCTGGAGCGCCCCAGCGCGGGCATTGTGTCGATCACGGGCCTCGACGCCGCACGGCTATCTGACCGCGAGCTCGCGACGTTGCGCGCAACTCGCATCGGGTTCGTCTTTCAGCAGTTCTTCCTCGCGGAGCACTCAACCGCCCTGGAGAACGTCGCCGAAGGACTCCTCTACGCCGGCGTTGCTGTCGCCGAACGCCGTGAACGAGCGGCCCACACGCTCGCGCGGGTGGGGCTCGCCGCGCGCGCGAGCTTCCGTCCGAGCAAGCTCTCCGGCGGCGAGCGCCAAAGAGTCGCGATCGCCAGGGCCCTCGTGGGTGCTCCCGCGATCGTGCTCGCCGACGAGCCCACCGGGAACCTCGACAGTGCGTCCGGTGAAGCGATCCTCGTGCTCCTCGAAGAGCTGAATGCCGACGGCGCGACCATCCTCGTGATCACACACGACCACGACCTCGCCGGCCGCCTACCACGCCAAGTACAAGTCCTCGACGGGCAGATCGTCGCCGACACCACCGCACAGGGAGCTGAGATTTCATGATCGGGATCGCGCGGTTGGGAGGCGGCGTACGCAGAGTTGCGCTCGGACTGACCATCGCCGCGAGCTTGGGCACCGCGGTTGGCATGATTGCGGGTGGCCCGGCGTTTGCCTCGGGGGAACCCGGCGGATCGTCAACCGAACCCGCAGGCACCGGGACGTCGAATTGTCCGTCATCCAATCCGCCGAACCAGATGACGCTCGTCGCAGGCACACCGCAGACGGCGATCCTGCAGAGCGCGTTCGCGAGCGGGCTGCAGGTCGCGCTCAGCAACAGCGATGGCTGCCCCGTCACGAGCGCTGCGGCGGGGGTCCCGGTCACGTTCAGCGCGCCCGCCAGTGGCGCGAGCGGCGTGTTCTCCACCAGCGGGTCCAACACCGCCGTCGTCGGTGCCGATGCCTCGGGTACGGTCGCCGCGCCGATATTCACGGCCAACACCACGGCCGGCAGCTACACCGTCACGGCCAGCTCGCAGTACGGCACGGTCTCGTTTTCATTGACGAACACCGCCGCGGGCGTACCGGCGAAGATCGTCGCGGTCCCGCTGAAGAGCAGATCGGCGAGCGTCACCGGTCGCTTCCCGGAGCCGCTGCAGGTCAGGGTCCTTGACGCTGGCGGCAACCCGGACGCGGGCACTACGGTCACGTTCACGCTCGGCTCCGCCACCGCCGGCACGTGCGGCACCAGCGCCGCCGCCGGCGCCAGCTTCGCCGGCGGTGGCGCCGAGGCCACGGCCACCACTGACGCGAGCGGCCTGGCCAGCTCCCCGGCGTTCACCGCGAACACGGCCGCCGGGTCGTTCACCGCCACCGCCTCGGTCGGGGGCGGCGGGGGGAGCGGAGCGGAAAGCGCTGGCAAAGCCGGGGCACCCGCCGTCACGCCGGTCAGCTTCTCGCTCTCAAACCTCGCCGGTGAGCCCACCAAGATCGCCCCCGGCGTTGGCTCCACGCAGTCCACTCCGGCGGGGAGCGCGTTCCCGATCCGGCTCGCCGTGACCGTCACCGACGCCGACAAGAACCCCGTTCCGGGCGCGCTCGTGACGTTCTTCGCCCCCGCCGCCGGCGGGCGCTTCACCCTCCGCTCCCACGGCTCCCGCCGCGACCGCGCCCGCGTCTCCTACGCCCACACGGTCAAGGTCAAGACCGGCACTTGCGGGATCGCCGTGGCACCCGTCTTCACCGCCGGCCGCCGGCCGGGCGGCTACATCGTCAAGGCCAGCGCCAAGCCGGCCAGGCCGGCGGCGTTCGCGCTCGTCAACGAAGCTGCCGGCCAGTCGGAGTGAGGGCGCGGTGAGCGTCCTCGCCAACCCCACCCGAGATCATGTCGGAGCGGATCTGGCCCCGCGCAGGCTGCGGGCCTCCGATCTCGCGCGCGTGGCGAGCGTGGGGTTGCGCACGCGGCGAATGCGGGCGGGGCTCTCCGCGTTGGGGATCGCGATCGGGGTCGCAGCGATCGTGGCGGTGCTCGGCCTGTCCTCCTCGAGCCAAGCGGGGCTGCTGGAAGAGATCGACCGGTTGGGGACGAACCTTCTGACCGTCACCAACGGCCAGAGCTTCGCGGGCAAGACCGCGGAGCTGCCGCTGGTGGCGCCGGCGATGATCGCGCGTATCGACCCGGTCGAAACCGTCGCGGAGACGGGGAAGGTCGAAGGGAAGGTGTACCGCTCGCCGCTGATCCCCACCGTCGAAACCAATGCGCTGGAAATCCAGGCGGCGAGCCTCGGCCTGCTGCACACGCTCGGCGTCCAGATCGTGCAGGGCCGCTACCTGAACGCCGCGACCGCCACAGAGCCGGTGGGGGTGCTCGGCTCCGCGGCCGCGCAGCGCCTGGGGATCGACCACATCTACCCCGGCGAGCGGATCTGGGCCGCGAACCAGTGGGTGTACATCGTCGGGATCCTCGGCCCATCGGTGCTCGCGCCCGGAATCGAAAGCTCGGTGCTCGTCGGCTTCAAGGCCGCGGAACGCTACCTGCACTTCAACGGGCACCCCAACACCGTCTACCTGCGCGCCCAGAACAGCCAGGTCCCGGCCGTCCAGTCAGTGCTCGCCGCGACCGCCGACCCAGAAGCACCCAACGAAGTCGACGTCAGCCAACCCTCGGCCACGCTCACAGCGCGCGCCGACGCGCAAGGCGCGTTCAATGGTCTATTCCTGGGGCTCGGCGCCGTCGCGCTGCTCGTGGGCGCGGTCGGGGTGGCGAACATCATGGTCATCAGCGTGCTCGAACGCCGCTCGGAGATCGGTCTGCGCCGCGCACTTGGCGCGACCCGCGGGCAGATCCGCACGCAGTTCCTGTCCGAGGCGATCCTGCTCGGGCTCGGTGGCGGCGCCGTCGGTGTCGCCGTGGGCATTCTCGCGACCGCGATCTACGCCTCCACCAAGGGCTGGACGATCGTTATCCCCACAATCGCCTGGGCCGGCGGGTTCGGCGCGGCCATGCTGATCGGCGCCGTCGCCGGCCTCGTCCCCGCGCTACGCGCTGCGCGCCTCTCGCCGACCGAGGCGCTGCGGACCGTGTGAGGTGTTCCTTGACGCGCGGTCATTGGCCGGGCGTAAGGCGCCGAGCGCGCGCCAACCCTCAAGTAGTATTCGGGCAGGACTGGCGCGAGTTGTGGCGCGAGCAGTCAGTTTATGGCTCAACCATGGGGTTTTGCGTTAGTCTCGAAAACCGTTGTGCGTCTGATTGGCGTACCGAGAGTTCGAATCTCTCCCCCTCCGTTTTCGCCCGAAACGAGGTGGGCCCGAACCAGGCCTGGCTCGGGCCCACCGACCTGATCGCGTCGTAAGATCCGGATCAAATGGGATTTGACGAGGATGCTTGGGCCGAAGAAGATGAGTTGCGGGCAACCTGCAGAAGGCTCGCCCAAAGCCATGACGGCATCTTTACTGTCGAGCGGGACATCATCTCGCCTCCTCCCGAGGAAGCTGAGCTGTACTACGCGGCTATCGAGACCGCGCGAGGGGAATACACAGGCCAGGGGCCAACACTGCGCGATGCAATGTTGGCGCTCATCAAGAAATTGGCCTAACTCGCTTATATAGGGTGCTAGGCGCCGAAGCGCTGGGCGTGCAGCTCACGGATGCGCTCCCAGGCTGACGTATGTTTCGACAGTCGTCCCGTCAGCCCCGTTTTCGCCGGGTGCGTGGCCGTTGATCGAAACTCGCTCCGATTCTACTCTGGCTGATCCTCACCCGGCTTTCGTTGGTGAGGATTCGGCGGCTGGTCTGCGGTCTTGATCTCGCGTTCAGCCCATGTTCTGAGCTGTGCGACCAGGACCAGGGCCGCAGATCGGTCCAGATCGGGTGGCTCCTCTCCCTCATAGCGGAACTCGACTGCCCATGGCGACAGCACGTCGGCCTCGGAAAGCTCATCCGGTGCCTCGATGTGGTTTTCCTCGACCAGGCCGATGAGGTAGCTCAGCGCGTGGCTCTTCGCGAACGTCACGCCGCGAGCGGCCAGTACGGCCTTGATCAGCTTCTCGGTGGCTTGCTGCGCGTGAAAGCCAACGATCGAGTCGGCCACGTCGGCATCCGAGCAGACCTTTCGCACCAGCGTCTCGTCATCGACGGCACGGGCAAGCAGAACCCGCGCCAAGTCAAGTCGGTCACGCGGTGGCATGCAGCACTCGGCCCTCGGTCAGCGCGGCGTGCACCATCGTCCCCTCCACGGCTCCCCAGTCCTCGGCGTAGCGCTCGCTGACGACAATCACATCGAACGGCACTCCGAGGGGGCGTAGCGCACGACCGAGACGCACCATCTCGGCATGACGGTTGCGCGGGTCCCGCTCTACGACGAGGAAATCGAAATCGCTGTCTGGGCCTGCGTCACCGCGTGCCCGCGAGCCAAACAGCACGATCTTGACCGGATCGTCAGCAACCGCCGCCAGCGTCTGGCGCGCAGCCTCGATGACCTCCTGGGCAACCATGGCGACACCGTAGCGAAGCCCGCGGACCAGGGCACAGAAGCGTCAGCCATCCATCCGGTCTCCAAGCGACGCTAACCGGGCCTTGGCCCGTATCTCTCCCCTCGTGGAGCCTCCGGATCAGAGCGAATGGCGTTCGCCGACAGCAACCTCTATGTCGCCGACACCAGCAACGCCCGCATCGAGGAGTTCAACGAAAAAGCGAATATGTCGCCCAGTTCGGTTCCAACGGGAGCGGCAACGGCCAGTTCAAATTCCCCACCGGGGTCACGGTCAGTCCGACGACCGGCTTCCTGTACGTCACCGACACGAACAACAACCGTATGCAGGTGTTCACGCAGTCCGGCGCCTACGTCACGCAGTTCGCCTCGGCGGGCGCCGGTATTGACTAGCTGCAGTTCCCCGAGGGCAATGCCATCAACTCGACCGGCGAAATCTTCGTTGTGGATGACCCTCAACCATCGCGTCGAGGAGTGGAAGCCAACGATCCAAGGCAACGAAGGCGTCCATACGAACGAAACGATCTACTACACCGCTGGGGCCAACTCCCACGAAAAATCGTGCGGCGAACACCCCGAATGGGCCGGCCTGCCCTGCCAGGCGCGGGCAGCCAAGCAACCCGGAACCGGGCTACCGAACCTCCTGAACACCACCTACACGTACAACACGCTCCAAGAGCCAGTCACGATCACCGACACCTCGGGCTCGACGAGCCGCACGACCACGCTCACCTACGACGCTGCGGGCCGCGAGACCGCCAGCGCAATCGCCGCAACAGAAGACACGGCTCTACCCAGCGTCTCTTACATCTACGGCAAAACCGACGCCCTGGAAGAACAAAGCAACAGCAACGATGAACACCTAAAAGTGAAAGAAAACACGCTCGGACAGATAACGAGCTACACCGACGCTGAAAAAGTCACGAGCACCTATGAATACGAAAAAGAAGGCGACGACCGGCTCATCAAAACCAGCAACGGCAAGGGCACCCAAACTCTCGTCTACAACACTACGAACGGCCTCGTGGAAAAGCTAGAAGACTCGGGCGCCGGCACGTTCACCGCCAGCTACGACATCGAAGGCAACGTCACGAGCGAAGGCTATCCGAACGGGATGACGGCGACGGTCGGTCGCAACGCGATCGGCGAAGCCAGCAGCCTGACCTACAGCAAGGGCAAAGACACGATCTACAGCGACAGCGTCATGCCCTCGATCCACGGCCAATGGCTCTCGCAAGCCAGCAGCCTCTCCAGCGACACCTACACCGACAACGAAGTCGGGTGGCTAACAGAAACCCAGGAAACCCCCGCCGGCAAAGACTGCACCGCCAGACTCTACGGCTACGACGAAGACGGCAACCGCACAAGCGAGATCACCCGCGCAAGCGAAACGAGCAAATGCGCCGCCGAAGGCGGCAGCACCCAAACCTGGAGCTACGACACCGCCGATCAGCTCGAGCAGCCCCATCATCAGCCACTACGCCGGACCCGGCAACACGCCATCATGGACATCCGAAGGCAGCAACTGGACCAGACTAATTCCCGGCATCAACGGCGCGCTCGCCGCGACCGAAACGAACGGCAAAACGCCTATCCTGCAGATCGCTAAGGGCTCACGACTTTTTTGGTGAGGGGTTGATGGTGTAGTTCCAGTCGCCATGGAATGGGTGTCGGGTGATGTTTACGCCGGCGAGCTGTTCATCGGTGACTGTGATGTGGGTGGGGTAGGAGCGCTGATCGAGTTGGGCGTAGACCTTCAGGCCGGTGCTTGTCCTGGTGGAGGCGATCAGGTTGATGATCACCTCGTGGGTTTCGAGTGGGCGTCCGCGCCAGTTGAGGCTCATGAAGGAGAACAGGCAGTGCTCGATCTTGTTCCACTTCGAGGTGCCGGGAGGGAAGTGGCAGACCACGATCTGGAGCCCGGTCGTGTCGGCTAGGCGCTGGCACTCGACCTTCCAGAGCTTGGTGCGGTTGGAGTTCGCGCCGCCGCAGTCGGCGGTGATCGTCAAGCGCTTGGCGTCTGGGTAGCGTTCGCAGCCGAGCTGCTGCCACCAGCCGATGATCGAGTTGACCGCGAACTCGGCCGTGTTGCCGTCGATCCCGACGTTCACCCAGCCCTCATCGTTGCGCAGGTCATAGATCCCGAACGGGATCGCGTGCCCGAGATCCTTGTCCTTGAAGTCGTGGGTACGGACCTCGACTGGTCGACCGGAGGGCTCGAACTCTCGGCCGACTGCCTTGAAATCGCCGACCAGCTCGCGCTTCTTGGAATCGATCGAGATCGCGGGCTCGCCCGCCCCGAGCGCCGCAGCGACTGTCTGGTTGATGTGCTGAAACTGAGCGTCGCGGTCCGGATGCTGAGTGCCCTCCCGGGTCTTGCGGTTCGCCTGCAGGCTGTAGCCCTTGGCCTTCAACAACCGCAGCACCGTGCGATCGACCACCTCATGCCCCATCTCCCGCAGCGCCTCAGCCAGCTTGACCGCGCTCTTGGACGTCCACCGCAATGGCGACTCAGGATCGCCACGCGTGACCGGATCGATCAACGCGTCCAACGCCTCAGAAAGACCAGGCTCACGCTCCGAGATCCCCGGCCGCCCAGCGCCCGCCCTGCGCACCCGATCAGGCGCCAGCTCCTCGCCATCCCCGTCCAGCTCCGCGAGCCCCCGCCTGACCGTCCCCTCCGAGACCCCCATCGCACGCGCCACCGCCGCGATCCCACCACGCCCATGCGAACGCGCCTCCGCGGCCGCCCACCGCCGCCGCGACCGCTCATTCAACAAGCCCTTCATCAACCCATACCGCTCACGGATAGCGCCCTCATCAATCACGCACCCATAGTTCTACGCCACACCCCCAAACCCTCTAACAATTTAGTCGTGAACCCTTACCCCGGAGCAGACCAGGCGGTTTACGCGCGAGATCAAGCTCGTGAGCGGCGCGTTGGCAAGCGAGCGGCCCCGGACGGGACGGAGGCCGGCGCGCCGGCCCCTGAGGGCGTACGGTCGAGGCACTTCTCCCCTCCGTTTTCGCCGGGTTTGTAGCGGTTGCTCGAACTCTGGCTGCTCACTAGGAGCCGCCGTCGAGCGGAGCCGTCCCAAGTGCCGCTCATGATGGTGTCGTGCCTCGGATCAGCGTCTTCTACGGCATCGTGATCACGATGTACTTTTACGATCACGAACCGCCCCATTTCCATGCCCAATACGCGGAGCATCATGCGGTGATTACGATCGAGACGGGCGCGGTGCTCGTTGGAGAGCTACCGAGTCGTGCGCTCAAGCTTGTGAGCGAGTGGGCGAAGCTGCACCGCGCGGAACTGGAGGCGAACTGGAGCCGGGCGAAGGATGGCGGTAACCCCGAGCCGATCGATCCGCTGCCGTAGGATGAGAGTCGTGGAATTCACGAAGATCACATCCGTCGAGGTCCTCGGCCACTATCGGCTGCGGCTCGGCTTCAGCGATGGCATTTCCCGCGATGTCGATCTCGCCGGAGAGCTACGCGGCCCTGTGTTCGAGGCCCTTGCAGACCCCGAGTTCTTTGCCCAGGTTCGTGTGGATGACGAGCTCGGCACGGTCGTATGGCCCAACGGCGCCGACCTCGACCCGCTCGTCTTGCACGGCGACTTCGAGCCGGCCTCACGCTTCGTGCATCACTAGCGCCGCGCAGACGAGGCTCGCAGCTCCGGCGGGTGTGCCGAGACGGCATTCGGTATCAAGAGGGCGATGGCTCAACGAAAGACCCTCACGCAGCAGCAGGTCGCGTTGCTGAGGTGGATTGCTGATGGCTGCTCCGATGGGGAGATGGAGGGGTACTCGTATCGGGTCTCGGCTGCGGCCTTGCGGAGTCGTGGGTTGGTCACGACCAAGGGCAGGGGCGCTACATGGGCGGCTCAGCTGACGTTAGCCGGACAGCAGTACTTGGCTGAGGTCGACGGCCCAAGCCCGCCTATCCCGAGACAGGCGAACGTCTCTGTGACCGAGCAGCTGGTCCGGGATGTTGAAGCTGCCGGAGGGTCGTTGCGGGTGCCTCGTCGTAACTGGAGTCAGCCCGGCGGCATCGATTACGGGCATCGTGCTTTGCTGGCTGAGCGCTTTAGAAAGGTGCCGGCCAGCAAGCGCCTTGAGGTGCGAGTGGTGGGCGAAGAACTAGAGATAGCTCTCGTGGATGCGCCCGACCAAGCGGACGAGACGCTCGACCTCGTGCCGATCGCTGTCCCCATGCGGGTTGGGCGCTATCACCGTTGTGCGCGAGAGTTTCGAGACCTGACGGCGCGTCACGAGGTCTCAAAAGCTCAGCTACAACGCGCTGTATTGCTCGTTCATGCCATCGCCGTCGAGGCCGAGCGGCGCGGGTGGTCGGCGAAGCTCCCGGAGGCAGGCGCCGATCGCTCTGGCCGCGTGGCGTGGAGCGGGTCTCGAGACGGGCATTTCGTCGTCGATGCTCGAGGCCATTCGTTCGTCTTGCGAGTGAGGGAGAAGGGAGTACGATCGCGCGGTCCGTGGGAGGATGAGGTCCACCGCTATCGGAACGTTCCGCGAGACTCGCACTTTTATCGAGACCGAGAGCTTCCCTCCGGCCCCTATGACGCCGAGGCAACCGGGCAGCTAGACCTTGAACTGGACCGACATTGGTCGTTGAAGGGACGTCAGGCGCGCTGGGGCGATCGACAGAACTGGAAGCTCGAGGAACGCCTGCCGCACCTCTTTCGCGAGATCGAGGAGCGGATCATCGAGCTAGGCGCATCAGTGAGGAACGAAGGCTTGCGACTGAGCGAGCTGCCGAAAAGGCTCGTCGTGAGGCAGAGGAACGGGAGCAAGCCTGGCGAGCTCTCATGCGGGAGGCCGAGGCTCGAGCAGCCGATGAGCGACGGGTCGCCCATCTACGGAGCCAGGCTGATCGACGTATTGGTCCACTCGTTCAAGGCCAGCTAGTAGTGGGTCTCCTGCCGTCAGCATCTAGGCCAAAACGCTCCGCGTGGAGCCGCCGGATCAGCGGCTACGGAGATTTCGAGGACTTTCCCGCCATCCCCGTTTTCGTCGGGTTTGTAGCGGTTGTTCGAACTTCGGGTGCTCGCGTCGTCGAGCGGAGCCGTCCCTCCCCATTTTCATGCCCAATACGCGGAACATCGTGCGGTGATTACGATCGAGACGGGCGCGGTGCTCGTTGGAGAGCTACCGAGTCGTGCGCTCAAGCTTGTGAGCGAGTGGGCGAAGCTGCACCGCGCGGAACCGGAGGCTCGGACCGCTCATCATGGAGAAGGCTGGCCCGAGCAGCCTTCGTCGACGGTGCTCCAATGACGGGTCACGTCGCAGCGCCAGCCTGTGTCACCGTCGGGTAGCAGGACGAACCGCGTGATCGCCCACTGGCCGCCCTCGTGGTCGGTGTAGAGCAGGTCGATCGTCACGCGGCCAGCCGTCTGGAGCGCTTCGTGGACCTGTTCATACCGCTCGTCGTTCGCATCGCGCAGGGCCGCCTGCCAGAAGCCGACATTGCCGCTTGGTATGTAGAGGTCGCGCTGCTGCTCAGCGAAGCTGGGCCGATCCGGGGGCCTGTCGCCCCGCCGGTGGCGCGCCACGCCTGACGGATCGCGCGCGACCGTCTCCGCGGACTCGGCTTCGAGGTGGTAGCCGCGCAGTAGGGCAATACCGGCACCGACGTTGCGCAGCGCAATGGCGAGGTAGATGGCTCCCTGCTCGTGACAGAGCATGCCGCGACCGGCTCTCACACCGAACACGCGCCCATCCGCGAACTGAACCTGCTCGTTGGGATCCTCGGGGCGCGATGGCGTCAGCAACGGCCGCAAGCCGGCGAGCAGCGCACGCTCGGCGATCCGCGCCGAGCGATTCGAAGAGCGCACCGCAGCGAAGGTCGCGCCGGCGAGCACGAGCGTGCCGATCGAGGTGCCCCAGGCCGCCCAATCTGTCATCGGGCGCGAGCGTAGCGCGACGCCCGCCGTGGAGGCTCGCGTTGACGAAGTTAGACGCCGTGGCGACGGCTACGGCGCCGTGATCGCGCCATATCAAGCGAGCCCTTGAGTAGCCAGAAACTCGCGGGTGTAGCGCCGTCGGGAGCTCCTCCCCCAGATCGCCGTCGCGAGCTCCTCGCGCGGTGCAGCCCGATCCCGGTTTTCGACGAGCCACGCAAAGGCGATCCGGCCTTGGCGCTCCGGGCAGCTGGCCTGAGCTGGGGGAGCAGATGTTCAATGCGACCTGACGCGTCGCCTCGTAGGCCTCCACTCAATGCCACCCTACGCCAGCGCGCTCGGGACCTCCTCTTTGAGGATGCCTTTTATCTGATCGCGCAGCTCCGGCGTGTCCGGATGCCCGTGCGCCGTCACCGCGTGTATGACTGCCGCGTTGAGCACGTGCTCGTCGCTGCCGGCCATCGCCAGGTCACAGCCGCTCTCGCTGGGCATCTCACGACAGTCGATGTACTTGCGAGACATCACTCTCTCCTTTGCTCGTCGTTCGGGGTGCCTTCGGCTGTGGCAGCCCCGCGGTCTCGCTACACTACTTACCAGTAGGTAAATTGTCAAGCGCGGCTGCAAGAATGCGCCAATGGCCCAGGGAACGGACGACAAAGCGACACGGCAGAGCGCCAACGGCGACAGCCCGCGGGAGGGCACCCGCTCGCGCATTCTCGACATCGGCGAACGCCTCGTTCAGGTTCGCGGCTTCAACGGCTTCAGCTACGCCGACGTGGCAGCGGAGCTGTCGGTCACCAAGGCGAGCCTCCACTACCACTTCCCGAGCAAGGCCGATCTGGGCGAGGCGATCATCGCGCGCTACGCCGAGAGCTTCGCGAACGCGCTCGCGAGCATCGATGCAGACGGCGCCGCCGCGCCCGCCAAGCTCGCGGCATACGCCGACCTCTACGCCGAGGTGCTGCGCGACGAACGTATGTGCCTGTGCGGCATGCTGGCCGCCGAGTACGAGACCATCCCGAGTCCGATTCGCAGTGCCGTCGTTCGTTTCCTCGACGACAACGAGGCGTGGCTGACGCTGGTGCTCGAGCAGGGTCGCCGGGAGGGGAGCCTCAGCTTCGTCGGCTCGACCGCCGTGCTCGCCAGGAGCATCGTCGGCGGCCTCGAGGGCGCGCTGCTGATCGCGCGGCCCTACCGCGCGGTCGAGCGCTTCGAAACCGCTGCCGCACAGCTGCTCGCGAGCCTCGCAGGCGCCGTTCAGCGCTAGGCGCAGCTCACGGGCCAAGCTCGTCGAGGTCGTCCTCGACAGCGGTCGACTCGACGTCGGCGGGACGCACGCCGGGAGCGTTTGCGCCGAAACGGTCATATCCAGCTGTACGCCGGCGGCCGGGCGCAAAGCGTACGGTCGCCGTGACGAAATCGATCACGCGAGCCGCGTAGTGGCGGGAGATCCAGCGACGGACGAGCCGTCGACTGGCTGGGAGCAGCAGCAGTACGCCGATGGCGTCAGTGACGAAACCGGGGACGACGAGCAGCACGCCTCCGAGGAATCCCAGTGCGCCGTCGATCGCGGCGCGGGCAGGAGCGCGTCGCTCGGACATCGCGAGCGAGACGCGCGCCAACGCCGCTCGTCCCTCGAGGCGCATCGTCCGGATGCCCAACACGGAAGTCCCGACCAGCAGCACGAGCGCGGGAAGCCAGCCGATCGTGCGTCCGACCTCGATGAAGACGAGCAGCTCGAGAATGGGCACACCGATCAGCGCGAGCACGAACATCCACCCAGCGTAGGCGGCGCGACGCGCTGTCCCGACCCTGCAGCTGGCGGTGAGTGCGAATGGTGCGCGACGGACTCTAGACTGGCCCGGTGAGAAAAATCGCTGTCTCGCTGGCTCGTGGCCTGCGCGGGGGCCTGCTGGTATGCCTGCGCCCCTTCGGCTATCTGGCGTTTGTTGTCGCGCTGTGGGCGCTCTCGGCGGCCGCGCGCCTGCTCGGCGAGGAGCACGAGCTGGGGTTCTTCGCGGGGCGCCTCAATCGGATGATCTGGCGCTACCCCGAGGTGACGCGGCGAGGGGTGCAGGTGGCGTGGCTGACTTGGCTAGTGCTCTTCGTTGTTGCTGTGAGCCCGTACGACCCGCTGTCTACTGCGTGGGACGAGATCGTGCTCGTAGCCCTTGCTGCGGGTGTGCTTTGGCGCCAGCTGCTCGGCCGCCGAGCCGGACGTTGAGGTTCTCCAAGGCCTGCTCGAGCCCGACCTCGGCGGGGTCGAGCGCGCGCATCGCCGCTGCCAGCCGGTATTCGGCGAAGTACTCGGGCTCGATCTCGCATGCGCGTGCAATCAGCTCCATCGCGCGCGTGGACGGCTTGTCGTGGCCGTTCGCGAGCATGTTGATATGAGCGTGCGTCATGCCCCTGCCGTCGAGTTCGCGGGTGGCGTCGGCCAGGGCCCGGTAGCTGAGAGCGCGCTGGGTCATGAGCGCGCGAAGCGCGTCTCCAAATGGCTTGTCGCTGGTGCGCTCCACGCTTGTCTCCTGCAAGAGGACGGGTTCCACGGTGTGGCCTTCGGCAAGAGCCTACCGCGGCTAGGATGCGCTGGCTCAAATTGCTCCCGGAGGCTCCGCTGAACGCCATGACAGCCAGAGAGGCCGTGATCTGCCAGCCGCTGCGGACGCCGGTGGGGCGCTTCGGCGGCGTGCTGCGCGATGTCAGCGCCGCGACCCTCGCATCGACGGTGATCCGAGAGTTGGTCAGCCGCACGGGCCTGCGTGGCGAGCACATCGACGACGTGATCATGGGCCAGTGCTACGCCAGCGGCGAGGCGCCAGCGATCGGGCGCGTCGCGGCGCTCGACGCCGGGTTGCCGGTCGAGGTGGCGGGTCTGCAGATCGACCGGCGCTGCGGTTCAGGCCTACAGGCGGTGATCTACGGCTGCATGCAGGTGCAGACAGGGGCTGCGGAGCTGGTGCTGGCGGGCGGGGCGGACAGCATGAGCCAGGCCGAGTTTTACTCGACGAGACCACGCTGGGGCGTCAAGAGCGGAGCGATCAAGCTCGAGGATCGCCTCGAACGCGCCCGCGTCAACGCCGGTGGCGTCAACCACCCGGTGCCCGGCGGGATGCTCGAGACCGCCGAGAACGTGCGGCGCCAGTACGGCATTCCGAGGGCTGAGCAGGACGAGCTGGCGTTGCGCTCGCATGAGCGCGCCGTCGCCGCCCAGCAGAGCGGCGCGTTTGCGCAGGAGATCGTGCCGGTGGTGGTGCGCGACGCGGTCGTGGAGCTCGACGAGCACCCGCGGGCTGATACGACGCTCGAGGCGCTTGGGCGGCTGCGCGCGATCATGCGCGCGAGCGACCCGGAGGCGACCGTCACCGCGGGCAACAGCAGCGGTCAGAACGATGGCGCGGCGATCTGCGTCGTGACACACGCCGAAAAGGCGGCCGAGTTGGGCTTGCAGCCGCTCGCGCGGCTGCGCTCGTGGGCTGTCGCCGGTGTGGCGCCCGAGACGATGGGCATCGGGCCGGTGCCGTCGACCAGGCTCGCGCTCGAGCGTGGCGGGCTGACGCTCGATGAGATCGACCTGATCGAGCTCAACGAGGCTTTCGCCTCACAGGTCCTGGCGGTGCTGGGCGAGTGGCAGCTTCACGACGGCCTCGAGCGCGTCAACGTGAACGGATCGGGCATCTCTCTCGGTCACCCCGTCGGCGCGACCGGCGCGCGTATTCTGGCAACGTTGCTGCACGAGATGCGCAGGCGCGACGCGCGTTTGGGGCTGGAGACGATGTGCATCGGCGGCGGTCAGGGCCTCGCCGCGATTTTCGAGCGCGTCGACTCATAGCGCGCCCTAGGACGCGACACCCACGCTGTGGGTGTGCGTGCGACGTTCGCTGCGCTGGGCGTTGTGCTCGGGGCAGTACACGCCACGAACGCCGCCGTCGCGCAGGCCGTACCCGAGCCACTCGGCGCCGCGCCAAACGAAGCGGAAGAACTCGTCTTCCAGCGCGGGCACATGCTCGAGCTGGCGAGCCCATGCGGCGCAGGCGACGCTGCCTGGAGCTGTCTGCTGGCAGGACGAGCCGTCGGAGAGGTAGCCCGAGGAGACGCAGCGCAGTAGACGGTCGACGTTCGCCCGGGGAGAGAGGGGTGTCTGTGTTGGAGTTTGCATTTGGTGTTCGTTTCGTCGAGGTCGAGTCGTTCTGTTGGGACCACACGCCTCTGCCCTTTTCGGGCAATTCATGTCGTCCTTTTCGGGCTATCGCCGAGTTTGTGTGCCGGTGCCGCAGATTTCCATGAACTTGGACGGTTGTACTACGGACGGACAGGGCGCAGATCCGCGGTCAGCCGCGCCCGCGGGAGGTGCGCCGGCGCATGCGGTTGACCCTGCGCAGTTCCTGGACCGCCTCGTCGAAGCCGCCAAGCGCGGCGCGCCGGTCCTCGCCCAGGAGTTCGACGTCCAGGCGCTTGCGCAGGAGCTCGCCCGCGATCGCGTCCACTCGCTGCGCTCCTGCGCCGGGCCGCGAGCTGACGGCGCGCTCGGGGCGCTCACCGCGGAACAGCAGGCCGACGCCGTCGTCCAGCGCCCATCCGCCGGGGAGCGTGCCATCACGGACGTCGGCCAGCCAGACGGGCAGTCGCTCGGGCTCGCCGTCGGCGTGGACGGTGAGCGAGCCTTCGAGCAGGCCGAGGCCAGCGATCGGCTCTGGCGGCCCGCTCGAGCAGGTCACCCCGCCCTGGAACCAGCACATCGCGCCGGCGCTCAACCCGGCGAGCACGGTGCCACGCTCCCACGCCTGCACGAGCAGGTGGTCGAGTCCGTGCGCGTGCCACAGCGCGAGCAGGTTGCGCATCGACCCGCCGCCGACGTAGACGATGTCCTGGCTGAGCACGATCTCGGCGAGCGAGCGTGTGGAGTCGCGCAGATGAAACAGCGACAGGTGCTCGGGGATGCACGCGCGCTCGGCGAAGCGGGCCCTGAACGCGTTGATCTGGGCGTTGGTGTCGCCAGAGGCGGTCGGCAGGAACAGGATCCGTGGCTCGCCGAGGTCGGCGAGCGACAGCACGAGGTCGTCGAGCAGGGGGTTGTTGGGCTCCATCGTGAAGCCGCCGCCGCCCATCGCGAAGATCTGGCGCTCCTGCACGTCGACGACGGCCCGGTCGGTCACGCCGCGACGGGCTTCGCTTTGGCGTGAACGGCAGTTCGCCGCGTGGCGGAAGCAGCCGCCGTCCTGGGAGTGCTCCTGGCCGGCCACGCGCTGGCGTCGCAGAGTGGCCCGGCGTCACCCAGCTGCTCCACTTCGAGGGCGGTCTCGCTGACGCGCTCGCCGCATCGCTCGACCAGGTAGGCGCCGCCGTCGGCGCGCGAGCTGACGGCCCGCTCGAGGCTCGTGCCGCGGAAATGCAGTGCGACGCCGTCGTCGACGGCATATCCGGGGCGCATGCCGTCGGCGACAAAGCGGTGGTACTCGGCGTGGCGCTCCGGCTCGGCGTCGTAGTGGACGCAGTTGGAGTACGGCAGCAGGCCCAGCCCGCGCACCATCCGTGGGGCGCCATGGAAGGCGCTGAGCGCCTGCTCGAACCAGCACAGCGACCCGGCGGACGGCCCGCACAGGACGATGCCGCGGCGCCACGCCCTGCGCAGGATCGCGTCGAGGCCGTGCGCGCGCCACGCGCCGAGCATGCTCACGACGTTGCCGCCGCCGACATAGATCAGGTCCTGGCTCAGCAGGTGGCTGGCGAGGTCGTCCTCGACGCCGCCGGTGCCCTGGTCGCGGCGGAACAGCGACACGTGGCTCGCGTCGCAGTCGGGCGAGAAGCGGCGATAGAAGCGCACCACGTAGTGATCCGCGTCGCCCGAGGCGGTCGGCAGGAAGCACACCCGCGGTCTCGCGGCGCCGGTGAGCGACAGGACGTAGTCATCGAGCAGCGAGCCGTCTCTCTCCATCGAGAAACCTCCGCCTCCGAGCGCAACGATCTGTGGCGATCTGCTTGGCATGACCCTCTTCCTCGGCCTGGACGCAGTACGCACCGCTCGCGTCAGCGTGGCGCAGAACGCCCCGAGGTGGTATGGACCGGCGTCCCAGATCGGCCGGTGCGGCGATCGACATCCGCACATGCCGCGAGTGGGGCGCCGTGGCGCCCCACGCCGATTAGCGGCGATCAGGCGACCCTGCGGTCATGGGCTCGACGCGCCGATTCCATGTCGTAATCCTCGCCTTCACCTTCGTCCGGGTCTACACGGCGCTCCAAGAAGAAATCGTTGTTCCGATGATCGAAGAGCACCAGGTAGCGCTCGAAGAAGTCACGTCTGCCAAGAAGCCCAATTGGCAGGTTCTGACAGAACATCGTCACTGGCAACTGCATCTTCTCGCCGACAACTTCGATCTGCAGACCCTTCGTAAAGACATGGCGGATCGAGCGCTTCTCATCGGCAACGCCAACCTCGATTTGCTCGCAGTCGCGATCAAGATCGATCCCGAGAAGCTTGGCCCACTCGTCGGAGAATGTCGTGTAATCAGCTCCGCTGTCGATGCGGGCTCGTGCGGTCGTCACTCCCCGCCGTGACCTCCGAGCAATGTAACCGGCAGCGCAGGACGAAGGATCGCGACTGACTCTGCTGCTATATCGCCCGTGGCGAGATATGAGAACTTCCCGACAGAGCGGGAGCGCTGGGTTGCGGCGATTAGGTCCGGTTTCTCAACTGCAGGGAGCGGCTGGATCCTCGCGGACCTTGAAGATTTCGGCGGTCTCTCGCTGTCCATTGAGCTGGTCAAGCAGTGTCCCCAAAGTCTCGTCGTCGGCCAGAACGGTTCGGTCTCGGACCGCAACCCACCTGCCAGCATATTGGACTAGTTCGATTCCGAAGGCTCTCTCCGCCTGCACCTGCTCAGATGTGCTCATGCCGGTCGTCTCCTGAGGTCATGGCCGCATTGCGCGTCGCCCGGAAATCCGAGGACTGCCTTCAAAAGGCTAGCTCATGTAACGGTCCTTCGCCTAGTTCCGCTAAGTGGACTCAACTCCTCTGGACAAATTACCCAATTTTGCAGGGGAAAGGCTGGAGACGAAGCCCGTCGACGCAAGCCAACCGCTGGCTTCTGTTGGCTCGGTCGGTCATCGTCTAGAAGCGTCGTTGGACGCTTACAAAACTCCGACGTTGGGCAAATGCTGCTCCTACACGCCGCGGCGAAGCTGCCCGCATGAGCTTTTCATGGCGCCCACGTACAGCCGCATCGCCGACGGGCTCAGCGGCCCCGGTGGCGAGAGGAGCCGGCGTCGAATGGGCGCCGCGCGTCCGCAGGTGGACGCGGCCGCTGGCAGCGCTGGCGCGCTATCCGGAGCTCGCGTCGGTGATGTCGCTCGCCGCGCTCCTGAACCTGTGGGCGCTGTCGCGCAACGGCTTCGCGAACCAGTACTACGCGGCGGCGGTCAAGTCGATGAGCTCGAGCTGGCACGACTTCCTGTACGCGTCGCTCGACCGCGGCGGCATCATGACGGTCGACAAGTCACCACTGGCGCTGTGGGTGCAGGCGCTTTCGGCCCGCGTGTTTGGCTTCGACTCGCTCAGCATCCTCGTGCCGCAGGCACTGATGGGGGTGGCGAGCGTGGCGCTCGTGTACGACCTCGTGCGCCGACGCTTCGGGCGCGTCGGCGGGTTCGTCGCGGGCCTGTCGCTGGCATTGACGCCGATCGCGGTGGCGATCTCGCGCCACAACAACCCCGACAGCCTGCTCGTTCTCTGCTGCGTCGCGGCGCTGTGGTGCACCGTTCGGGGTCTTGACGCAGACCGCGCCCGCCGGAGCACCCGCTGGCTGGTCTGCGCCGGCGTGTTCGTCGGCCTCGGCTTCGAGACGAAGATGGGCGTCGCGCTCGTCGTCGTCCCAGGCATCGTCGCCGCATGGCTGTGGGTCGCTCCGGCCGCGCGCGGACGCATGCACGCGCTGCGTCAGCTGCTGGCCGGCGGCGGCGCGATGCTGCTCGTCGGCGGCGCATGGCCCCTGCTCATCGAACTGACGCCCGCGGCCGACCGCCCGTGGGTGTCCGGCACGAGCAACAACAGCGTGCTGTCGCTGATCTTTGAATACAACGGCCTCGGGCGCGTGGAAGGACAGACGGGCGGCCCCGCAGGCGCGGGGAACACGATGTTCGGTGGCACCGCGGGTCCACTGCGGCTCTTGAACTCGGCGCTCGGCGGCCAGGCCGGCTGGCTGCTCGGCTTCGCCGTGGTCAGCGGGCTGGGCATCCTCGTCGCGAGTCGCCTGCGCCGCAGTGACGTGCGCAGCGGCTGGTTGCTCGCGATTGGCGGCGCGTTCGTCGCGACCGCGGTGCTGTTCAGCTTCGCCGGAGGCATCTTCCACCCCTACTACGTCTCGCTGTTGGCGCCGTTCGTGGCGGCGCTCACCGGCGCCGGCGCCGCGCAGATGCTCCACGCCGGGCGCACTGCGCGCGTGATGGCAGCGCTGGCGGTGCTCGCCGGCGTGGTCGTCGAGCTCGTCGTCCGCGCCGACTACCCCGGACAGCTCGCGTGGCTGCCTCCCGTGCTGATCGTCGTCGGCGCGCTCGCCGTGCTCGCGCTGCTGGCGTTCAGCTCGAGGGCGGTGCGGATCGGTGCCCTCGCGGCGGTGCTCGCGGCGTTGCTCGCCGCACCGGCGGTGTGGGCGGTCGACACGCTCGGCCACGCGACCAGCGGCACCTTCCCCGCCGGTGGGCCGGCATCCGTCGAGGCGGGCGGCCCGCGAGGCTTCGGCGCCGGACCGAGCGGTGCTCCCGGCGCGGCCGGGTCTGCGGGCGCGAACGCTGCCGGCCCACAGCTGTTCGGGTCGGGCTCGGGAGCGGTAGGACCGAGTGGCCTCCACGGCGGTGCGGGTCGAGGCGGCGGCGCGGGCGGGGCGATGGGCGCTCCGATCGGTGGCAGCGTGACCACCAGCGTTCTCAGCTATGTCGAGCAGCACGGCGGCGGCACGATTGCGGTGGCGAGCCAGTCGAACGCTGCCTCCTCGATCCTGACCCAGAACGCGGACGTGGCGGGCATCGGCGGCTTCTCCGGACGCGAGAGCGACGTCAGCGTGTCGTGGCTCGCCGGCGAGGTGCGCGCGGGCAAGATCCGCTGGGTGCTGGACGGACAGGGCGCCACAGGGACCGCACGGGGCTTGCCCGGCGACACGCGCACTGGTGCGAAAACGGCGATGAAAGCCGTCGCCAAGGCGTGCGTGGCGGTAACCCTTCCGTCCGGCGGCTCCGGCTCCGGGGCGGCCAGCGCGTCGAGCGCTGCGGCGATGCTCTATGACTGCCAGGGCCGCGCGAGCGCGCTCGCGAGCGTGGGCACGTAACAATCAAGCCCGTGAGGATCCTCGTGGTGGATGACGACCGCGCCGTGCGCGAAGCGTTGCGTCGCGCGCTGTCGCTGGCCGGCTACGAGGTGCAGCTGGCCGAGGAGGGCGAGAGCGCGATTGAGCAGACAATTGAGGCCGTTCCCGACGCGCTCGTGCTCGACATCGGACTGCCGGGGATCGACGGCCTCGAGGTGTGCCGGCGGGTGCGCCTCCTCGGCAACCGGATCCCGATCCTGATCCTGACAGCGCGCGACGCCGTGCAGGATCGCATCGACGGGCTGGACGTAGGTGCGGACGACTACATGGTCAAGCCGTTCGACGTCGGCGAGCTGCAGGCGCGGCTGCGCGCGCTGCTGCGCCGTGTCAACCCGGACTCCGATCCCGACGCGCTGTCGTTCGCCGAGCTGCGCCTGGATGCCGAGCGCCACGGGGCGTGGGTCGGCGAGAGCTTCGTCGAGCTGACGCGCACCGAGTACCAGCTGCTGGAGCTGCTGCTGCTGAATCCGCGGCGCGTGCTCTCCCACAGCCTGATCTATGACCGCGTGTGGGGTTATGACTTCGGTCCGACGTCGAACGCGCTGCGCGTCTACATCGGCTACCTGCGCCGCAAGCTCGAGGATGCGGGCGCGCGCCAGCTGATCCACACAGTTCGTGGCGTCGGCTACGCCCTGCGCGAGCCGTGAGCGCGCGACTGACACCGCCGGACACGCGATGACGCTGCGCACGCGCATCGCGGCGGTCGCGAGCCTGTCGGTCGCGCTGGCGGTGCTTGCGGCGGCGATCGGGCTATATGTGGCGGTGAGCTCGGAGCTCCATGGCCAGATCGACAGCGCGTTGCGTGGGCGCGCGCAGACGCTTGTCGCGCATGCAGGCGCCGGCGTGCCGACCCCGGCGGGCGGCGGCCTGCCCGGCGGCGGCCCGGGCGGGGCCTACGGCGGGCCGCCGGGCGTGGGTGCGGGGGCGACCGCGGCGGAGGGGCGAGCGGACGGCTTTCCCAACAGGGTCGAACCGGAGCCGTTCGGCGCGGCGTCGGGCTACGTGCAGTTCATCTCCGCGAACGGGCAGGTGTTCGTCCCGGGCGGCCAGGGGTCCGCGCCGAGCAAGATCGCAGTGACCGCAGGCGACCGCGTGATCGCACGACGCGGCAGCGGCACCAGCCTGGCCGACCGCAATGTGGCCGGGACGAACCTGCGGGTGCTCACGCTCGGGACGCCCCCGGGCGGCGCGGTGATGGTGGCCCAGCCGCTGACGCAGGTCAACAACGAGCTGAGCCACGTGTTGCTGATCCTCGCCCTGATCGGAGCCGGCGGGGTGGTGCTGGCGGCGCTGCTCGGGGCGCTGGTGGCGCGTACGGCGCTGGCGCCGATCGCTCGCTTCACTGAGCGCACCGAGCAGCTCACGGGCAATCTCGACCTCTCGCACAGGCTCGAGGTGGAGGGGCGCGACGAGCTGGCGCGCCTGGCGGAGAGCTTCAACGGGACCCTCGACGCGCTCGAGCGTTCGCTGCAGGCCCAGCGCCACCTGATCGCGGACGCGAGCCACGAGCTGCGTACGCCGATCTCCTCGCTGCGGGCGAACATTCAGGTCCTGGCGGAGGCGGACCGGCTCGCGCCAGAGGAGCAGGCGAGCCTGCGGGCCGACATCGTCGCCGAGCTCGACGAGCTGACGGCGCTGGTCGGCGACGTCGTCGAGCTCGCTCGCGGCAGCGCAGCCGATGGCTCGGTGGACGACGTGCGACTGGACGAGGTCGTTTTCAGCACCGTGGCGAGCGCGCGCCGGCGCGCCGATCGAGACGGCGAGATCGGCTTCGAGCTCGCGCTCGAGCCGACGATCGTCCGCGGCCAGGCCGACCGGATCGGCCGCGCCGTGTCGAACCTGGTCGACAACGCCCGCAAGTGGAGCCCGGTGGGTGCGAGCGTCGAGATCGCGCTCGCCGACGGTGTGCTGAGCGTCCGCGACCACGGTCCTGGCTTTCAGGAGGCGGATCTGCCGTTCGTGTTCGACCGCTTCTACCGTGCGCGCGACGCGCGCAAGCTCCCCGGCTCGGGTCTGGGCCTCGCGATCGTGCGTCAGGCGGCCGAGGCGTGCGGCGGCTTCGTCGAGGCGCACAACGCGCCCGGGGGCGGCGCGCTGCTGCGTGTCGGCTTCGGCCCGGTGGTGCAGATCGAGTCCGCTTTGCCGCTCCGCTAGCTCGGCCTTCCTGAATGGACCCGCGCAGCCGCGCCTGGCCAGGGATTGCGGGCGCGCCTCGACGGGCTAGCACAACATGCGTCGAGTTCGGCCGGGAGGCGTCCCGGCTGGCTTGGCTTGAAGGAGTTGAGGTGGGTGCGTCTAAATAGTTCGGCAGATCACCGCAACTTTTTCGCCTGCGCGGAGTCACTGGGGGTACAGGCATGTCTCGATCCAGCCGAGTTTCGATAGGGGAGGTAGCAGTGAGGTCCAAAGTCCGTATTTCGCTTGTAGCGCTCGTGGTGAGCGCACTTGGGCTTGTCGTCCTATCGGCACCGGTAGCCGCTCAGGCGGGTCCGTTCGAAGTCGAACGTCTCGTCGCGACGAACTGCAAAGAAGCGTTCGTGACATGCGGTAGCGAACTAGAACTCGGAGTGTTCACGCGGCCGAAGGAAGAAGTTACGGTCGCCGAAGCACACGAACAGGGATTCACGGAAGCAGGCGGGCGCGTGCCGAACGGCGTGACGGACTTTGAAGTCAAGACGGTCGGAAGCTACCCACACGCGGCCCCGACGGGCATCGTCAACCACGTTCGCGTGGACGTCGCGACAGGCCTTGCCACTTCCCCGATAGCCGCACATCAATGTTCGACCGTGGAATTCAACGAACACGAATTTGCGCCGGGATCGGGCCTGTACACGGCGGAACCGGGCAAATGCACCCAGATTGGGATCGAAAACATCACCGTGTACCTCGGTGCGGCGGGCGATGCCCCGATCGAAGGCAAGGTCTACAACCTGATACCGCCAGAAGCGAAAGTCCCTTCCGAAAAGAGCTACGCGTCAGAGTGGGGGTCGGTGCTGGCGTTGCCAAAAGGGATCACCGAAGCCAAAGGCCTCGGCCCCGCTCAGTATTATGTGCACTCCTACGTCAAAGGCAACGTGGAATGGGGCAACGAAGCGAAGGCTGGAGGCACGGGGCAGGGTGACTACCACGACTACTTTGAAGTCGAAGTGAACCCGGAACTTCCTCTCGTCAGCTCGCGCCAGGTCCTGTTCGGTAAGAGCGGCGAAGGTGACTTCATCACCAACGCCACGAACTGTCCGGGGGACAACACGACCTACGTCACCCTGGAAGACACCGCTGGCGAAAGAGCGCGAAAGTCGTTCACCACGCCGATCGGACTCGAAGGCTGCGGAGCGCTCACCTTCAGCCCAGGATTTGAATTCGGGTCGGGGTCCACGATCAGCGATCAGCCTAACCAGCTCACGACGGAAGTGTCGGACTTCAACGAACCGGGTGCTGGCGCGACTGGCACCAACGTCCCGACGAAAAGGGCGCCCTCGCAGGTGAAAACTGCGTCGATCACGCTGCCCGAAGGCATGACGCTTAATCCGTCGGCGGCGGCAGGGCTCGAAGCCTGCACGCCCGCGCAGGCGAGGATCCACAGCGAAGAATTCGGAGTCGCGTGTCCGATCGGCTCAAACCTCGGCTCCGTCAGCCTCGAAGTGCCGACGCTGCCCGCGGGCTCGCTGACGGGAAGCATGTACTTGGGCGGCCCGGAATCCGGTCCGATCACAGGCCCTCCCTACATCGTCTACGTCGTCGCGAACTCGAAACGCTACGGCGTCTCGGTGAGGTTGAAAGGCGAAGTGATCCCGAATGAAGCGACGGGCCAGCTGACCACGGTGTTCAACGAAAACCCCGAACAGCCGTTCAACAGCCTGAAGCTCAGCTTCGACCGAGGTGTCCTCACGTCCGTCGCCAACCCGCTGATCTGCGGGGAATACCACGGTGCGGCGAATTTCGCGCCGGTTGCGGCTGGGGTTGCGGCGACGGCGGACCCGTTCCCCGTATCAATCACCGGCTGCGCCGGTTCGATCCCGTTCTCGCTGTCGCAGAGCACCGCCTACGAACCGCCCACCGCCGCGGGCCACAGCTCCTACTCGTTCAGCCTCGCCCGCGCGGAAGGCCAGCAGTACCTGCAGAAGGTCTCAACGACGCTGCCTTCGGGTGTTGCCGGCGAGATCCCGGACCTCACGCTGTGTGGCGAACCGCAGGCTGCGCAGGGCACGTGTGGATCGGCCAGCAAGATCGGCACCGCCACCGTGACGGCCGGCTCGGGCAGCTCGCCGTACACGTTCTCGGGTCCGGTGTACATGACCGGGCCGTATAACGGCGCGCCGTTCGGCCTGTCGATCGCGGTCCCTGCAGTCGCCGGCCCGTTCAACCTCGGCACGATCGTGACGCGCTCGACGATCAACATCAACCCGACGACAGCGCGAGTGACAGCTGAAAGCGTGTTGCCGACGATCGTCAAGGGCATCCCGATCCGCATGCGCTCGCTCAACGTGGACGTAAACAGGCAGGGATTCCTGCTGAACCCGACCAACTGCGCGGTGGAGGCGACCGAATCGACCCTGACCTCGACGTTCGGAGCCCTGCAGACCGGGCTCTCGAGTCCCTTCCAGGCCGAAGGCTGCAGTGGTCTGGGCTTCAAGCCTGGATTCGCCGCGTCGACGAGCGCCAAGCACTCGAAAACTCAGGGTGCGAGCCTCGTCACGACGCTGACGATGCCCGGTGGTAACGCAAACATGAAATCGGCGTTCGTGCAGCTGCCCAAGCAGCTGCCGTCACGTCTGACAACGCTGCAGAAAGCGTGCCTGGCGAAGGTGTTCGAAGCCAACCCGCTCAACTGCCGGAAAGAATCGCCCGGATCGGAAGTCGGTACGGCCACGGCGAACACGCCGGTGCTTTCGGTGCCGATGAAAGGTCCGGCCTTCCTGGTGTCGCACTCCGGCGAAGAATTCCCGAGCCTCGAGCTCGTGCTCGAAGGCCAGGGTGTGCGGGTGATCGTGGAAGGCAAAACCAAGATCAAGAACGGAATCACGACGACCAACTTCGCGAGCACCCCCGACGTGCCGGTCTCGAGCATCACGGTGAACCTGCCAATGGGGCCGCACTCGGCGCTGACGACGGTGAACCTCAACACGAACCTGTGCACGGCGAAGCTGATCATGCCGACGACCCTCACTGGTCAGAACGGCAAGGTCGTCAAACAGAACACGACGATCAGCCCGACTGGATGCGGCGTGCAGATCGTCGGGCACAAGGTGGTGGGCAACACGGCCTACCTGACCGTGCGGACCTATTCGGCCGGGCGCATCAGCGGTAGCGGCAAGAGCCTGTCGACGAAGGCGCGGACGCTGAACGGCGCCACCAAAGCGGCGACGCTGAAGGTCCCGCTCTTGAGTGCCGGGCGCAACAGGCGCAAGCCGTTCAGCGTGAAGGTGCGTGTCGGCTTCGTGCCCAAGAAGAAAGGCGCGCACTCGACCGCCTTCGTCACGGTCAAGTTCCGATAGCACGCAGAGACATGCTGCAGTCAAAGGGGCGGCCTTCGGGGCCGCCCCTTTTGCGCGCTTCAGGGCGACGTGGTGGTTTGGGCCGACGCGCGGTTCTGGACCACGCGGGGCGGCGCATGTCGTACATTGTCTGCATGAATGTCGTTGGAGGTACGGATACCTCGACATCCTCGGGGGGCATCGATCGCCTGCTCAGCGGCATCCGCAACCTGACGGCGCTCGCCGACAGCGCCGGCAACGGCGACGCCATCTTCAGGATGCTCGCGAGCGAGCTCCTGTCAGCGCCCGGCGCCGACGAGGTCCGTATCCATCATCTCGTCGTCGACGGAGACGCTCGCGAGGAGCTCGTCGCCGTCTACATGTTCGGCGGCATCGGCCGACTCAGCTACCTGCAGCCACGAGCCGAGCGCCCGCCAGGCGTGAGCCTGGGTCGCGAGCACCGGCAGCAGCTTCGTGGCCGCCGATCCGCAGGAGCTGGCGGCGAGCGTGCCGCGCCTGGCCGAGACCGGACCCGTCAACTGCGCGCTGCTCGTGCCGCTCGCGGAGCGCGGCGAAGTCGAGGCCGTCGTGCTGCTCGTGCGCCGTGGCTCGGACGCGTTCTCGCCGGCAGAGGTCGAGCTCGCCGCCGCGCTCGTCGAGCAGGCCGCGACCGCGCTGGCGCTCGCGCGGGCCCGCGCGGAGGCTGGGACGGACGCGGTGACAGGGTGCATGAACCATCGTGCGATGCGCCGGCGGCTGGACGAGGAGATCGGCCGCGCGATGCGGACCGGCGGCCCGCTGTCGGCGATGCTGATCGACCTCGACGACTTCAAGCTCGTCAACGACCGCCACGGCCATCAGGCGGGCGATGCGCTGCTGCGCAGCGTCGTACAGGCGCTCGTCGGGGAGTTCCGTGCGTTCGATCGCGTCGCGCGCTACGGCGGTGACGAGTTCGTCGTGATCCTGCCCAACGCGGACCTCGATGCAGCTGCGGCGGCGGCGAGCCGCGCGCTCGAGCGTCTGCGGGAGATCCCTGGACACGACGGAGAGGGCGGCGACGGCGTGTCCGCCTCGATCGGCGTCGCGCAATGGCAGGCGCCGATGAGCACCGATGAGCTGCTCGAAGCATGCGACGCGGCACTGCTGCGCTCCAAGCGCCAGGGCAAGCGGCGCGTGACGCGCGCCTCGTAGACTGCCGGGTATGCCGCACGACAGCTTCGGCGCCAGGGACACGCTCACCGTCGGTGAGCGCAGCTACGAGATCTTTCGCCTCGACGCGCTGCAGGAGCGCTTCGACGTGGCCCGGCTGCCGTTCTCGCTGAAGGTGCTGCTCGAGAACCTGCTGCGCAACGAGGGCACGGGCGCGGTGCGCGCTGCCGACGTCGAAGCTCTCGCCGGCTGGGACGCGAACGCGCAGCCGAGCAAGGAGATCGCGTTCACGCCCGCGCGCGTGCTGATGCAGGACCTCACCGGCGTACCGGCGGTCGTCGATCTGGCCGCGATGCGCGACGCGATGGCGAGCATGGGCGGCGATGCAGCCAAGATCAACCCGCTGGCCCCCGCCGAGCTCGTGATCGACCACTCCGTGCAGGTGGACGCGTTCGGCACCAGCGACGCGTTCCGCGTGAACGCCGAGCGCGAGTTCGAGCGAAACCAGGAGCGCTACGTGTTCCTGCGCTGGGGCCAGGGCGCGTTCGACGACTTCGCGGTGGTGCCGCCGGACACCGGCATCGTGCACCAGGTCAACCTCGAGTACCTCGCGCGCGTGGTCTTCGCCAACGACAAGACCGGACAGGCCTACCCGGACACGCTCGTCGGGACCGACTCGCACACGACGATGGTCAACGGACTGGGAGTCCTTGGCTGGGGGGTGGGCGGCATCGAGGCCGAGGCGGCGATGCTCGGCCAGCCGATGTCGATGCTGATCCCGCAGGTGCTCGGCTTTCGCCTGCACGGGCAGCTGCCCGAGGGCGCGACCGCCACCGACCTCGTGCTCACCGTCACGCAGATGCTGCGCGAGCGCGGCGTGGTGGGCAAGTTCGTCGAGTTCTACGGCGCCGGGCTCGCCGGGTTGCCGATCGCCGACAGGGCCACGATCGGCAACATGTCGCCGGAGTTCGGCTCCACCTGCGCGATCTTCCCGATCGACGCCGAGACGCTCACCTACCTCGAGCTGTCGGGACGCCCGCGCGAGCGGATCGCGCTCGTCGAGGCCTACGCCAAGGAGCAGGGGCTATGGCACGACGAGAGCTCGGAAGCGCCGACGTTCTGCGACACGATCGAGCTCGACCTCGCCACCGTCGAGCCGAGCATTGCCGGTCCCAAGCGACCGCAGGACCGGATCGCGCTGAGCGACGCCCAGATCTCCTTCCGGGATGCGCTCGGCGGCTACGTCCAGCGCTACGACGCCCGCGACGAGGCCGACGCGGAGAGCTTCCCCACGAGCGATCCGCCCGCCAACGGCAACGACCACCCGCGCCCCGCCGACGGCGGCCCGAGCTACGTGGAAGGCGGAGACGGCGCCGCTGTCACGGTGCGCTCGACGACCGCCGCGCGCTGCACACTTGCCGACGGCACCGAGGTCGAGCTCGACCACGGCCACGTGGTGATCGCGGCGATCACGAGCTGCACCAACACCTCCAACCCCTCGGTGATGATCGGCGCGGGCATCCTCGCGCGCAACGCGCTCGCTCGCGGCCTGCGCTCGAAGCCGTGGGTCAAGACCTCGCTCGCGCCCGGCTCGAAGGTGGTCACCGAGTATCTCGACCGCGCCGGCCTCACCGCGCCGCTTGAGCAGCTCGGCTTCAACCTCGTCGGCTACGGCTGCACCACCTGCATCGGCAACTCCGGCCCGCTCCCCGACGAGATCTCCCAGGCGGTCAACGAGGCCGACCTCGCGGTCGTGTCGGTGCTGTCGGGTAACCGCAACTTCGAGGGGCGCATCAACCCCGACGTGAAGATGAACTACCTCGCCTCGCCGCCCCTGTGCGTCGCCTACGCGCTCGCCGGCACGATGGACATCGACATCGTCGGCGATCCGCTCGGCCAGGACGAGCAGGGCCAGGACGTCTACCTCAGGGACATCTGGCCCTCCGCGCACGAGATCGCCGAGACGATCGGAGAGGCCGTCCGCGCGGACATGTTCCGCAAGAGCTACGGCGAGGTGTTCGCGGGCGATGAGCACTGGAACGGTCTGCCGGTGCCCGAGGGCGAGCGCTTCGCGTGGGATCCAGACTCGACCTATGTGCGCCTGCCGCCCTACTTCGACGGCATGCCCGCGGCGCCCGAGCCGGTGCGTGACATCGACGCTGCGCGCGTGCTGGCGCTGCTCGGGGACAGCGTCACCACCGACCACATCTCGCCCGCGGGGTCGATCAAGCGCGACGGCCCGGCCGGCCTGTATCTGCAGCAGCAGGGTGTCGCGCCACGTGACTTCAACTCCTACGGCGCGCGCCGCGGCAACCACGAGGTGATGATGCGCGGCACCTTCGCGAACATTCGCCTGCGCAATCTGCTCGGCCGTGGCGTGCCTGGGCTGGAGCCCCTCCCGGAGGGCGGCAACACCTACTACCTCGCCGATCGCTCGAACGAGCAGCTGTCGATCTACGACGCCGCCATGCGCTACATCGAGGAGGGCGTCGACCTCGTGGTGCTCGCCGGCAAGGAGTACGGGACCGGGTCCTCCCGCGACTGGGCGGCCAAGGGCACGAAGCTGCTCGGCGTGCGCGCCGTGATCGCCGAGAGCTTCGAGCGCATCCACCGCTCGAACCTGATCGGCATGGGCGTGCTGCCGCTGCAGTTCCGCGAGGGTGACAGCGCCGCCTCGCTCGGGCTGACCGGCGAGGAGACGCTCTCGATCACAGGCCTCGCCGAGGCGATGGCCGACGGCGGCGGGCCGCCGGCTGAGGCTCGCGTGCGCGCCGAGCGCACCGACGCGTCCGCGATCGAGTTCGACGCGCGGGTGCGGATCGACACGCCGCGCGAGGCGGAGTACTTCCGCCACGGCGGCATCCTGCAGTACGTCCTGCGGGCGCTGCTGGCGGCATGAGCCCCGCAGCGCGCAAAGCTCCGCCGAAGCGACGCACGCGCCCGGTCGCCGGCGTGCCGGCCGTCCTGCGCGACCTGCTCGTCGCGCGCGGACCGTCGGGCTATGAGACTGCTCCCGCGCGGGTGTGGCGCGACGCGGCGAGCGAGTTCGCGCAGGCGAGCATCGACGTCGTCGGCACGCCGCTTGCGCTCGTGGCGCCCAAGCTCGGCTACGACGCTGCGCCGCGCCGGCTGCTGATCGTCGGCCACATCGACGAGATCGGGCTGATCGTCACCCACATCGACGACGACGGATACCTGTGGTTCAGCGCCGTCGGCGGCTGGGACGCACAGATCCTCGTCGGTCAACGCGTCGTGCTCGACACGCGCGGCGGTCCCGTGGTGGGCGTCGTCGGCAAGAAGCCGATCCATCTGCTGCGCGATGAGGAGCGCAAGAAGGTCGCCGAGATCCGCGACCTGCACATCGACATCGGCGCCCGCGACGGCGAGCAGGCGCGCGAGATGGTGCGGATCGGCGACGTCGCGGTGATCGACGCACAGCCGGTCGAGCTCCCCAACGGCCGCCTGACGGCACGCGCGCTCGACAACCGGCTGGGATCCTTCGTCGCGCTTGAGGCCGCTCGCATCGTGGCCGCGGCCGGCGGTGGGCAGTGGGAGATCGCTGCGGTCGCCGCTGCACAGGAGGAGATCACCTTCGGCGGCTCGCGCACGAGCGCGTTCGCGCTCGAGCCCGACGCTGCGATCGTCGTCGACGTCACGCATGCCACCGACGCCCCCGGGATCGACGTCAAGGAGGCCGGCAAGCACGAGCTCGGATCCGGTCCCGTGATCACGCGCGGCTCGACGCTCAACAACGCGCTGTTCGAGCTGCTGTTCGAGACCGGCGAGGCCGAGAAGATCCCGTTCACCGTCGAGGCCTCCGCGCGCGCAACCGGCACCGACGCGGACGCGGTGCACCTCAGCCGCGCCGGCATACCCACGGGGCTTGTCTCGATCCCGATCCGCTACATGCACTCCCCAGTCGAGCTGGTGGCGCTCGAGGACGTGCACGCGAGCGCGCGTCTGATCGCCGCCGCGGCGCTGGCGCTCACGCGCGAGACCTCGTTCGCGCGCTAGCGGGGCCTGCCTACGCGAGGACCCGCGCCTTCGCGCGCTCGAACTCCTCGTCGCTGAGCACGCCGCGCTCCTTGAGCTCGGCGAGTTTGCCGATCTCCTCGGCCGTACTGCCGCCCGCCTGCCTGATCGCTTCGACGTGCGCGCGGTCCTCGGCCTGGTGTTCGTGCATCGTGTGGCCCCGGACGAGCACGTATGCGAGCACCCCGAACAGCGGCAGCACGAAGATGAACAGGAGCCACAGCGCCTTCGCCCAGTTGGACAGGTCGTGGCTGCGGAAGATGTCGAACACGACGCCCACCGCGATCCAGATCCACAGGAACAGGAACGCGAGCTCGAGCGCCGTGAGCAGCGCGTCGCCGAAGGTGAACGTCGCGAGCACCATCGCTACCGTCGCGCCTTAGCTGGCGGAGCTGAGCTCGGTCATCTCGGATACCGCGTACGGCGCGCCGGGGCAGCCGCCGATCACCAGCATGCGCAGACCCTCCGGCCCCGCATGGACCTTGCGCCGCGTCGCCGGGCCGACCCGTACGAATGTCTCGCCGTCGAGCTCGACGCGCTCGCCTTCGATGTCCATCCAGCCCGAGCCGCCGAGCGCCAGGAAGACCTCCTCCTGACCGCTCTCCGCGTGATCGTGCTCGGGGTAGTCCTCATAGCTCGGGCGGAAGCTGGATCACCTGAAAGCCGAAGGCCGTGACCCCCAGCTCGGCGCGTGCCTTGATGAAGCCGCCGCCGAAGCCGGCCTCCATCTCACTGAGCTTCTTCGCGGTGTAGTCAGCCATGCGCGCTGCACACTACAGCTCGGGCGACGATCACGAGCGCTCGGCGAACGGGATCACGATCGCGAGCTGGCGCGACTTCGCCAGCAGCGTGCCGTCGGGCGCCCAGATCGTGCCGTCCTCGACGAAGAAGCCCTCGTGCACCAGCTCGGCGCTGGTCCTGGCCAGGCACAGCGTGCGCGGGTCCGGCGCGTGGCGCTGAGCGTCGTGCGTGTGGAAGTGGATCGTGAGGTCGACCGTCGGCACCGCGACCGGCTCTCGCACGCGCATGTAGGGCGCGGGGATCAGCGCGTCGCTGAAGAAGGCGAGCGACAGCGCGTCGAGCGGCCGCGGCTCGGCGAGGCCGATCCAGGTGAGCACCTCCATCGGCTGCTCCTCGCCCGACAGCGGGATTCCCGGCATCCGCGGCTGCAGCACGATGTGGTGCGCGAACTCCGGCCCGCCGCGCTCGATCAACCTGACCCCCTCACGCGAGGGATCGGCCGGCTCGACCGTGGGCATCTGCACGTCGGAGATCTCCGGGCCGCCCCACGGGACGGAGAAGGCCGCGAGCGCGAGCGCGACCAGCTGGCCGTCCTGATGCATCCGCGCCGAGAGCGTGCTCAGCGAGCGACCGCCACGCTCGAGCGTCGTCGTGATCTGCACGAGGCCCGGCTCGGGCGCCCTGGCGTAGTGGATCGTCAGCGAGCGCGGCGCGCGTGCCGCGTCGGCGACCGACTCGACCAGCGCGCGCAGCAACATCGCCGCGAGATAGCCGCCGTGCGGTCCGCGACCGGCGCGCCAGTCGGGCGCGACGACGGCGCCGAAGCGCAGTCGACGGCCGGCTCCGTCCTCACCGTCGCGCTCGGGCGAGCCGTGCGGCCCGTCCTCGAGCCACACGGCCGTGTCGCGGTCGAACTTGCCGGTCTCGCCGTCCGGCTGCTCGGCGAGCGACTGCTCGCCTGCCTGGCGCTCAGCCACGTACGAGCCGCTTGTAGGTGATCCGGTGGGGTCGCTCGGCGGCCGCGCCGAGCAACGTGTGGCGGTGCTCCTCGTAGGCCTCGAAGTTGCCCTCGAACCACGTGACCTGCGAGTCGCCCTCGAACGCCAGCACGTGCGTGGCGACGCGATCGAGGAACCAGCGGTCGTGGGAGATCACGATCGCGCAGCCGGGGAACGCGAGCAGCGCGTTCTCGAGCGCGCGCAGCGTGTCCACGTCGAGGTCGTTGGTGGGCTCGTCCAGCAGCAGCAGGTTGCCGCCGCTGCGCAGCAGCTTGGCGAGGTGCACGCGGTTGCGCTCGCCGCCGGAGAGCTTGCCGATCCGTGCCTGCTGGTCCGATGCCCTTGAAGTTGAAGCCGGCCGTGTACTGGCGCGAGTTGACCTCGCGCTCGCCGACCTTGATGTGCTCGTAGCCTTCGGAGATCTCCTCCCAGACGGTCTTCTCCGGATTCAGCGAGTCGCGCGACTGATCGACGTAGGCGAGCTGGACGGTGTCGCCGAGCTCGAGCTTGCCGCTGTCGGGCGTCTCCTCGCCGGTGATCATCCTGAACAGGGTCGTCTTGCCGGCGCCGTTGGCGCCGATCACGCCGACGATCCCGGCGCGCGGGAGATCGAAGGACAGCGACTCGATCAGCAGCCGGTCGCCGAAGCCCTTGACCAGATCGGTCGCGGTCAGCACCTTCTCGCCCGAGGCGCGGGCCGGGCGGGATGTGGATCTGGACCTCGTCGAGCTTGACGTTGCGCTCTTCGGCGACGAGCTCCTCGTAGCGGGCCAGACGCGCCTTCGACTTCGTGCGTTTGCCCTTCGGGTTGGTGCGCACCCATTCGAGCTCGGCCGCGATCGTGCGCTCGCGGCCCTTTTCGCGTGCGCTCTTCCTGGGCCAGGCGCGCCTGCTTCTGCTCGAGCCAGCTCGAGTAGTTGCCCTGGTAGGGGATGCCCTTGCCGCGGTCGAGCTCGAGGATCCAGCCGGCGACGTTGTCGAGGAAGTAGCGGTCGTGCGTGACCGCGACGATCGCGCCCTTGTACTCGGACAGGTGCTGCTCGAGCCACGCCACCGACTCGGCGTCGAGGTGGTTGGTGGGCTCGTCCAGCAGCAGCAGGTCGGGAGCGCGCAGCAACAGGCGACACAGCGCCACGCGGCGGCGCTCGCCGCCGGAGAGCGTGCTCACGTCTGCGTCGGGGGGCGGCAGGCGCAGCGCGTCCATCGCGTATTCCAGCTGCGTGTCGAGGTTCCAAGCGTCCGCCGCTTCGATCTTCGCCTGGATCTGCCCGAACTCCTCGGCGGTCTCATCGGAGTAGTTGGCCGCGAGCTCGTTGAAGCGGTCGAGCAGCGCCTTCGTCTCGGCGACGGCGTCCTCGACGTTGCCCTTGACGTCCTTGCTCTCGTCGAGATGCGGCTCCTGCTCGAGCATCCCCACCGTCGCGCCCGGCGCGAGTGCCGCCTCGCCGCGGTACTCCTGGTCGATCCCGGCCATGATCCGCAGCAGCGTCGACTTGCCGGCGCCGTTGTAGCCGAGCACGCCGATCTTGGCGCCCGGATAGAACGCCAGCGAGACGTCGTCGAGCACCGTCTTGTCGGGCGGATGAAGCTTCGACAGGCGGTGCATCGTGAAGATGTACTGGGAGGACATTCGCACGCAGGATAGAGACGAAGCGAATCCCGCCCAACCCCCGCTAACGTTGTCGGGTCATGCCGACCACGGTCCTTGATGTCGAGCAGCACCTGCTCCTGCTGGAGCTCGAGGCGCCGTTCACCAAGCGCGACGTGCAGCTCGCGCGCAGGCGCATGGCCAAGCGCTGGCACCCCGATGTCGCGCCCCAGGGACGCCAGTTCGAGCACGAGCGCCACCTCAAGGCGATCAACGAGGCGGCCGACCAACTCGAGCGCCTGGCGGAGGGCTCGCGCGGCGGCAAGGTCTCTGCCAACGCCGTCAAAGTCAGCGCTGCCGCTGCGCGCCGGGAGCGCGAGGAGGCCGGCCGGCGCAACTACGAAACCGAACAGCGCGCCCGCGCCGCCGCGAAAGACCGCGCCGAAAACGACCCCTTCGGCAGCAGGGTGCCCGACCACTCCGTCGTGCACCGCTACGCGCGCTGCCTCACCTACCCCGAGTGGGGCGTCGGCACCGTCGCCGGCATCTACTTCTCCTCCGAGCCGGTCGGGGCCGGCGAGGAAGTTCAGCAGTGGGCGCGCGTCAAGTTCAGCCACGGCATCCGCACGGTGCCGGCGGGCAGCATGAAATTCGTCGACTTCTCAAAGCCCGACCCCGCCGAGGAGCGCGTCGAGCGTTTCCTGATCGCAGCCCAGCGCGCGATGGCCGAAGGCGAGTACCTGCTCGCCGCACAGCGGCTGATCTACGCGCGCGACGCAGAGCCGCGCAACGTCGCTGTGCTGCGGCTGATGACGCTCGCGTTCTGGAACGCCGGCAAGCTCGAGGAGGCCGCGCGCGCGGTCCGCGACTGGGCGCGCGTCGACGGCACTCGTCCCGCCGCTCACCGTTTCGCCGCCCGCATCTACGAAGACATGGGCGCGATCGACCTCGCAGAGGAGGCCGCCGAGCGCGCGGCCCTGCGCGGCCCGTCGGACGCCGGCGCGTGGGAGCGCCTCGGACGCCTGCGCCTGCAGCTGATGGACCGCGAGGGCGCACTCGAGGCGCTGCGGCGGGCGCTCGCGCTCGGCGCCGGCGAGGACGTGCACGACCTCGTCGCCCAGGCGCTCGCGATCGAGCCGAGCCTAGCGAGCTAGAGGATGTTGACCGCGCGCGAGACGATCAGCCCGATCGTCACGAGCGAGACGATCGACTGCATGCCCATGATGCCCTTCGCCTTCAGCGACAGCGGCAGCGTGTCGGTGGGGGAGAAGGCCGCCGCGTTCGTCAGCGACAGGTACAGATAGTCGAAGAACTGCGGGCGCCAGTAGCGCGGCTGGACGGCGTCGTCGTTCATCTGCGGAAACAGGAAGTCCGGTGGACCGTCGTGGCCGGCGGCGCGACGACCGGGGCCGCCGCGGTCGAGCTCCCAGTACCACAGGCCGAAGATCAGGAAGTTCGTCAGCCAGATCAGCACGCCCGAGATGACCAGCTCGTCGCCGTTGCTGGGAACCTTGTTGTGCAGTAGCGCGTGCGCCAGCGCGGCAAGCGCGTAGATGTTGGCGGCGCTGACGAAGGCGGTCAGCGAGATCGCAGCGCGCCGGCGCGCCGTGTGCTCGTGCTCGAGCTGTCGCGGCGTGGCCAGCGACAGGCCGATGATCAGGATCCCCTCGAGCGCTGGCACCAGCCACGTGGGCCCGACGGTGAGGCGCTTGGGCAGGCCGATCTGCAGGCCGATCGCGACCACCAGCGTGACCTGGACGGGCCAGAACGACTCGGGGCCCGGCGGCGGCGGGTAGGGACGGCCCGGCAGGGTCGCGCTCGCATGTTCCACGAGTCGAGAGCGTAGGGGGCGGGTCGGAGGTGAAAGCGATCCGCCGTACCCGCTAGGTTGCCGCGGTGCGCCTGATCGTCGCCCGCTGCGAGGTCGCATACGCCGGCCGCCTCAGCACCGTCCTGCCCGAGGCGGTGCGGCTGCTGATGCTCAAGAGCGACGGCACGTTCATGGTGTGGGCCGACGGCGGCGGCTCCAACGTCAAGCCCCTGAACTGGATGGTCGCGCCGACCGTGATCGAGGAGCAGACCGGCGCCGACGGTCGTCTCGAGCGGCTGCTCGTGCGCAAGCGCGGCCAGGACGAGCTGCTCGAGGTATCGGTGGCGGAGGTGCTCTCCGACGTCGAGCACGAGCTCGACACGCTCGCGTCGCTGGAGAAGGAGGGCATCGAGCGTGAACTGCAGGAGCTGCTGGCGGACACGCCGCGGTGGTGCGGCGAGGGGTTCAGGCTCGTTCGGCGCGAGTGGCCCACCGACATCGGACCCGTGGACCTCATGTGCAGGGACTGCGAGGACGAGTGGATCGCCGTCGAGATCAAGCGCATCGCGACGATCGACGCGGTTGAGCAGCTGACGCGCTACCTGGAGCGCATCCGCCTCGATCCGGCGCTCGGATCCTGCCGCGGCGTGCTGGCCGCGCAGAGCATCAAGCCACAGGCGCGCGTGCTCGCCGAGTCACGCGGAATCAGTTGCGTGGAGGTCGACATCGCGGTGCTTCGTGGTGAGCGCGAGCCAGACCTGAAGCTGTTCGCCGCTTAGCCATCTGACCGCTAGGCTGCTGTGGTCCCCCAGCGAGGAGAGTCGCGATGAGCGCAGCTGACGCAGTCGTTTCCACCGAGCCCGTCCTCACCGAGCGGCGCGGCAACGTCCTCTTGATCACGCTCAACCGCCCCGAGGTGCGAAACGCGGTCAACGCAGCGCTCGCCGAAGGCGTCGGCAACGCGCTCGAGGAGCTGGACGCCGACGACAGCCTGTCGGTGGGCGTGCTCACCGGCGCGGGCGGCTTCTTCTGCGCTGGCATGGATCTCGGCGCGTTCGTCAAGGGCGAGTCCTCGTGGTTCGGTGACCGTGGCTTCGCCGGCATCGCTCAACGATCGGCACGCAAGCCGCTGATCGCCGCGATCGAGGGCTTCGCGCTCGCCGGTGGCCTCGAGATCGCGCTCGCCTGCGATCTGATTGTCGCCGCCAGAGGGGCCAAAATGGGGATTCCCGAGGCCAAGCGCTCGATCATCGCCGCTGCCGGGGCGCTGCTGCGGCTGCCGCGGCGCATGCCCTACCACCTCGTGATGGAGCTCGCGCTCACCGGCGACCCGTTCCCCGCCGATCGCTTCTACGAGCTCGGCGTCGTCAACCGACTCGTCGAGCCCGGTGCCACGGTCGATGCGGCGCTCGAGCTCGCCGCGCAGCTGGGCAACAACGGCCCGCTCGCGCTGATCGCCTCCAAGCAGATCCTGCAGGAACAGTTCGACTGGTCGAGCGCGGAGATGTGGGAGAAGCAGGGGGAGATCATTGGGCCGCTGTTCAACTCAGAGGACGCGAAAGAGGGCGCCAGCGCGTTCAAGGAAAAGCGCCAGCCAGTCTGGAAAGGGCGCTAACCGGAGCTCGCGGGCGAGGTCTGCGCCTGACCTGGCCCTGTCGCTGCGCCGGCCGCGGGCATCAGCTCCGCGGCGGGCACCAGCGGCTGCGCCGGCAGTAGCGCCAGCGCCATCAGCACTCCGGCGCCGGCCACGCCAGCGGCGACGAGGTTGCCGGCGCTGAAGCCGTGGAAGAAGGCGCTGCTCGCTGCGTGCTGCAGGTTCGCCGCGAGCGCGCCCTCGCCGGCCTGGCGGAGGTGGCCGGCCGCGATTAGCGCCGCGCCGGCTGAGCTGTGAGCGGCGCTCGCCACTGACGCAGGCAGCCCGTGCGGCAGCAGGCTGGTGAGACGGCTGGCGTACAGCGACGCGTACACGCTGCCGATCACCGCGACCCCGAGCGTCCCGCCGAGCAGACGCGTCGTGTCGTTCACGGCCGAGCCGACGCCGGCCTTCTCAGTCGGCACCACGCCCATGATCGCCTCTGTCGCGGGCGCGCTCGTGAAGCCCATGCCCGTGCCGAATAGCACCATCTGCACCGCGATCGTCCCGTAGCTGAGGCCCGCGTTGGCGGTCGCGACCCACGCGTAGAAGGCGGCCATCATCGCCAGTCCTGCCGCCACCACGACCTTCGTTCCGAAGCGGACCGCGAGCTTGGTGCCGAGCACCGACGACACGCCCACGGCGCTCGCCACCGGCAGCAGATGGATGCCCGCCGACAGCGGGCCGTAGCCCTTGAAGAACTGGAAGAACTGCGTGATCAGGAAGATGAACCCGAACAGCGCGAAGAACGCGATCGTCACCGACGCGCTCGCCGCGGCGAAGCGTGGATTGCGGAACAGGCCCACGTCGAGCATCGGCTCGCGCATTCCTCGCTCCCACACGATGAACGTCGCCATAAGCGCCGCGCCCGCTGCGAACCCGGCGATGCTGCGGGCGCTGCCCCAGCCGTGGTCGGGCGCCTCGATGATCGTGAAGATCAGCAGCGCGATCGCCGCCGTCGAAAGCGCGAAGCCGACGCGGTCGGTGCGCGGGGCGTGGGGGTCGCGGGACCTCGGCACGCTGTAGGCGACGAGCCCCGCGCCGAGCGCCGCCACCGGCGCCATCGCGAAGAAGATGCTCGGCCACGAGGCGATTTCGAGCAGCCAGCCGCCGACGATCGGCCCGAGCGCGATCGCCACGCCCGTGCTCGCCCCCCACAGCCCGATCGCTCGCGCCCGCTCCGAGCGCCCCGTGAAGATGTTGGAGATCAGCGACAGCGTCGCCGGGAACACCATCGCCGCGCCGAGGCCCATGAAGCAGCGTGCGACGATCAGCTGACCCGCCGTTGCGGTCAGGCCGCCGGCGACGCTCGCCAGGCCGAACACCGCGAGGCCCGCGAGCAGCATGCCCTTGCGACCGACGCGGTCGCTGAGACTGCCGCACACCAGCAGCAGCGCCGCGAACACGAGGTTGTACGCGTCGACCACCCACTGCAGCTGGCTGTTGGAAGCGTGTAGCTCGCGAACCAGCGTCGGCAGCGCGACGTTGACGATCGTCGTGTCGAGGTTGATCACGAACGCCGCGACCAGCAGTGCCGACAGAGCGAGGGACCTGCGCGCCATCGACGTACTAATAAATCATCAAGACAAGAAAGTCAAGTAAATGCACAAATAGTTCAATCAAGCGCTAGAATCGCCGCATGCGCTCCTACGGCCAGTACTGCTCGGTGGCGAAGGCGCTCGACGTGATCGGCGACCGCTGGACGCTATTGATCGTGCGCGAGCTCCTAGCCCAGGGGCCTAGCCGCTACACCGACCTGCGCAACGGCCTGCCGGGCATCGCCACCAACCTGCTCGCCGAACGTCTGCGCGAGCTCGAGCAGGCCGGCATCGTCGTGCGCGACGAGGCACCGCCGCCGGTCGCCACGGCGCTCTTCAGCCTCAGCCCGCGCGGCAGGCAGCTGAAGGCGGTGATCGACGAGCTCGGACGCTGGGGGATGCCGCTGATGACCACCACCAGCCGCGAGGAGCAGTACCGCAGCTACTGGTTGTCGATGCCCGTCGAGCAGTTTCTGGTCGATCGCTGCGATGTCCCCACCACGATCGAAGTGCGTGCCGGCGAGCAGCCAATGCTGATCGAGGCGCGCGAAGGCGCCGTCAGCACACGTCCCGGGACGAGCGAGCGCCCGGACGCGGTGCTGAGCGGCCCGCCGCAGCTCGTCCTCGGCCTGATCAGCGGCGCGCTCGAGCACGACGACGCGCTCGAGCGGGGGATCGGCTTCGAGGGCGCTCCCGAGGCGCTCGCGCGTCTGCGCCGCAGCCGCGCTGCGAGCGGTTCCTAGCGGTCATCCCCTGGGGGTGTCAATTACCTACCGACGCGGCTTTCAAAGACCCGAAGGGGTTGGGATTTGGGGGCCAGCAGGCGTCGCGTCACGGTTCGCCGAGTGCGACGTCAGATGATCGTGCGGATACGCCCGAGGGGGGCGGTGACGAGCGTGTTGCCGGCGACTGCGGCGTCGAGGCGGATCGTCAGTCGTCCTTCGGCGCTTATATGCGTGACCGTGCCCGCCACGACCGTGCCTGCCGCGACCACTCCACTGGATGTCTGCATGCCCGAGACGTCGACGTAGACGCGCTGTCCGACCTGTGGCATCGACGGGGAGGGTACGCCGGGCATGCGTTCAGCGGACTCGCTCGGCGATCGCGGCGTTGATCGTGCGCCGTACCTCAGCTCTCGCCCGTGGCGTCTTCAGCAGCTCACGCAGACTCGGCCCGTCGGGGCTGGCGCTCAGCAGCTCATCAAAGGCTGCGGCCTCCTGCTCCAGGCATGCCGCGAGATTGCTGCCGTCGTCCACAGCTGGTGCAACGAGAGCAAGGTTCCAGCTCTCCTGTAGCTCGAGCTCCTCAAGCACCGCCGCAGAAACCTCATAGAGCATCGCCAATGGGACGGCCAGACGGCTGTGATTGTGAATGTAGCGCTGCTGGAGCAGCATGATCCCGTCATGCGACAGGCTCGCGATCCGCTCCTCGATGGCGAGGCTCTCCGAGGCGATTGTCGCGGGCTCCTCCAGATTTGCAGCGTGCGAGCGCCCGTCCTCGCGCAGGTCCGGCAGCGGCATGACCCGTAGGTGCCCCTCGGTCCACTGCGCCAGTGCGATCGCCTGATGCTCGCTCACGGGTACCACCGTGACACGGGCGCGCAGGCGGGGGCCGGCGCGCATCGCGCAGGGGTGGCTGAGCACCATCGCGCAAGTGCGGCTGCTCCCGCCCGGGAGCTGGACTTCCGCGAAGACGTCGCCTTGACAGACCGGCCGGTAGGGGTCGATGTCGCCGGCACGGGCGAGGTATATCTCATCCTCGGAGGCCGGCGAGTCGAGCAAGGACTACCCCTATGGTTGCTCGCGGATCACGATCGAGGGCTCGCCGTCGGGGCCGAGCGTGACCTGGAAGCGGTCATCCACCCCATATTGGGTACGCCATTTCGGGTCAAGTGCAGCGAGCACCTCGTGTGGGGCGTAGCGCAGGCCCGCAAGGTCCAGTAGCAGCTGGTAGCGGCCCATCGCGTACAGGTCGGCGGGCGTCAGCGTCGTTTCATCGGAGATGCGCATCTCGAGCCATGAGGCCTGGTCGCAGATCGTCGGGCAGCTCGCCTGCAGCGTCTCAAGGAACGCGAGCAGCTTCGCGATCTGGCGCCAGTTCTCCGGGGAGACCGTCTGCCCGCGTCGCCACTTGCGCACTGAGGTCTGGCTGATGCCCAGGAGCTTGCCGATCAGCGTCCAGGAGAGGCCTCGCTCCGTTGAGAGTTCGGTGAGCAGGCTCACCGCTTCGCGTTGTGCGAGCTCCGCGGTGCGGGCATCCAGGGCATGGGATTGCAGCGTGCCGTGCAGACCCTCGGCGTCCTCGCCGACGATGCGAACCTCGTCGCGAACTTCGCCGACTCTACGCACCAGTCCCTCGACGGTGCCGGGCGCTGAGCGTTGAGCGGTCTCCGTGATCGTGCCGGTGCCAGTGCCTGTGGGCTCGGGGGTCATGTCGGCTCCTCTCTGAAGCGTTTACGCAGGTCGTCTGTGATCGCGACCTCAAACAGCTTGTGGATGGGTGCACGAAGCTCGGACGTTGTGCTCATGATCTCCTGAATCGAGAACTCGGGCAGCTCGATGCGTGCCGGGTCTTCCCAGTAGCTGTCGAGGTCGATTAGGAACGCTGGACCAGCCCCGCTGGTGCGGGTGCGCAGCGGCCCCTCGAGGTTCACGACGCGCCCTTGAAAGGACCCGTAGCGCATCACCACACTATGCCTGGTGCTCGTTGCGTACTCGATCTCGCCGCTCAGACGCTGCACACTCATGTCCTGGTGGCAGAGCCCACCGCCGGCGAGCAGCGCGGGGTGAACGAGGCCCTCCCAGTCGCTCGGCGCGACGACGCCGGGGATCCGGATTTCGTTGATGTAGCGGAGACCGATGCGAGTGAAGCCAGCGATCTCCTGTGCGGATGCGGCGCTCAGGACCTCCCGCAGCAGCTCGCAGAAGTCCTCGTAGCAGCGGTAGCTGGTGTTCTCCACGACGATCGTCTCAGCGCCGATCACGACGCTCTCGGTGCGAGTACGGTCGAGCATCCGCAGCGGCTGCTGGGCGCCCATGATCGGCGGACCGATCGCGACCTGTAGGCCGGTCTGCGGCTGGGTGATCGGCAACCTCTCGCGCAGGTGCTGCCAGACCTGCGCCTGTACACCCCTGTCGGCGAGCGCGAGGGAATGCGGGATGCGCAGCTCGAAGGCGACGACCTCGACTGGCGGGTTCGGGTAGATCTCGTTCTTAGGTACGGTCATGTCGGACAGAGGCGAAACAGAAAGCGATACTAATACCGCAACCGGCTACGACACTATCGTAGAAACTAACAGCGACATAATCTGTGGGCGGTCACCTGCACAAATGTTGTCCATGGCACACAGTGGGCGGCTGACGCATCTATCTAAGCTGGGCCTTCCTATAACCGAGCAGACGCGCGAGCGGGGAGAGGGCAAGCGCTCGTCGCTTCGGCTCGTGGTCCTATCTTTGAGTGTGACGACGGCTCAGCAAGATGACTTGGTCCACACTACGCGGCGACCCTTGACCGGCCGATGAGCGAGCCGAGCGCCGGCGCTGGCGGCGGATCGCCAGAAAGCGCCTCCACAGCGCCCGCATCTCAGCGCTCTCCCGGCGTCTTGCGCGGGTACTGCGAGATCGGCTGGCGCAGGTCGATCGCCGTCGTCACGATCCGGTTCTGTTCGTCGATGTGCGCGGCCGGATAGCCCTCGCCGGGGCTCGCCCGCTCCGGCCGCCCGACGTAGCCGAAGTGCATGTCCTCGGGCATGATCTGCATCAGCCGCGGGAACATGTGGGCGCGTGCGCCCATGTTGCGCGGCTCCTCCTGCACCCACAGCACCTCGGTCAGGTTTGGATAGCGCGCCATCAGCTCGAGGATCTGCCGTTCGGGGAACGGGTACAGCAGCTCCACGCGCGCCACCGCCAGGCCGGTGTGTGACGCGCGCTCTGGGTGCCCGACGAGGTCGTAGTAGATCTTGCCCGTGCACAGCACCAGGCGCGTCACCTGCTCGTCCTGCACGCCCGGCTCGGCGAGCACCGGCTGGAAGCTCGTGCCCTCGGCCATGTCGCCGATCGCGCTGGCCGCCTGTGGCAGACGCAGCAGCGACTTCGGCGTCATCACCACGAGCGGACGCTGCTTGGCGATGCGCGCTTGACGGCGCAGCAGGTGGAAGTACTGCGCGGGCGTCGTCGGGCTTGCCACGCGGATGTTGCCCTCGGCGGCCGCGCGCAGGAAGCGCTCCAGTCGAGCCGAGGAGTGCTCGGGCCCCGAGCCCTCGTAGCCGTGCGGCAGCAGTAGCGTCAGGCGCGAGGTCTGTCCCCACTTGGCCAGGCCGGAGACGATGAACTGGTCGATGATCACCTGCGCCGAGTTGACGAAGTCGCCGAACTGCGCCTCCCACAGCACGAGCGTCTCGGGCGCCTCCTGGCTGTAGCCGTACTCGAAGCCCATGCACGCGAGCTCTGAGAGCGGGCTGTTGTGCAGCTCCAGCGGCGCCAGCGCGTCGGGCAGACTCTGGATCGGGCACACCGTCTGGCCGGTCTTGGCGTCGTGCAGGACCATGTGGCGCTGGCTGAAGGTGCCGCGCTCGGTGTCCTGTCCTGTCAGTCGCAGCGGCGTGCCCTCGGTCAGCAGCGACGCGAACGCCAGCGCCTCCGCGTGCGCCCAGTCGATCTTCGGCTCCGATGTCTCCGCGAGCGCCTCGCGCCGGCGCTCCAGCTGCTTGACGAGCTTCGGGTGCACGGTGAAGCCGTCGGGCACGCGCAGCAGCTGCTCGCCCAGCTCGCGCAGGCGCGCCGCCGGCACCGCCGTGCCGACCTCCGGGCTCGGCGAGCGGTCGAGCTGGTACTCGCCCGTGATGTGCTCGCCCTCGTGCTCCGTCGCCGCTGCGATCTTCGCCTTCAGGCGCTGGTGCAGGATCGTCAGGTTGTCCCACACGTCCTGTGCCTGGCGGTCGACCTCATCCTTGGAGACGACGCCGTCGGCGATCAGCCGGTCGGCCCACAGTTCATAGACGCGTTTCTTGGTCTTGATCTTCGCGTACATCTCCGGCTGCGTGTACGCCGGCTCGTCGGACTCGTTGTGGCCGAAGCGGCGGTAGCCGATCAGATCGATCAGCACGTCGTGGCCGAACTCCTGGCGGAACGCGAACGCCAGGCGCACCGCGCTGATGCACGCCGGCACGTCGTCCGCGTTGACGTGGATGATCGGCACGTCGAAGCCCTTCGCCAGGTCTGAGGCCCAGCGCGTCGAGCGCGCGTCGTCGGGGTCCGTCGTGAAGCCCACCTGGTTGTTCATGATCAGGTGCACCGTGCCGCCGACCTTGTAGCCGTCGAGCGCCTGCAGGTTGAGCGTCTCCGAGACGACCCCCTGGGCGGGGAACGACGCGTCGCCGTGGATCGTGATCGGGACCGCCGCGTTGGTGTCCTGGTGCGCGTGCGGCCCCTTGCGTGAGGTCTGCGCCGCGCGCGTCGCACCCTCGACCACCGGTGAGACGTACTCCAGGTGGCTCGGGTTGGACTCGAGGTTGACGCGGATCGTGCCACCCTCCGGCAGCTCGTAGGTGCCCTGCGTGCCGTGGTGGTACTTGACGTCGCCCGTGCCGCCCTGCGGGATCGTCGTCACCGCCTCGAGCGTCGAAGCGCCCTCGAACTCGGCGAAGATCGTGTCGTAGGAGCGCCCCAGGTTGTGGGCGAGCACGTTCAGCCGCCCGCGGTGGGCCATCCCGACGACGACCTCCTGGCCGCCGTGCGCCGCCGACAGCTGAATCAGCTCGTCGAGCATCGGCACCGTCATGTCGAGTCCCTCGATCGAGAACTGGTGCTGACCGAGGTATGCCTTGTGCATGAAGCGCTCCAGCGCGTCCACCTCGACGAGGCGCTTGAGCAGCGTCCTGCGCTCGTCGTTGGTGAGCTCGTGGCGGAACGCGCCGGACTCGATGTGCTCACGCAGCCACACGCGCTGGCGATGCGAGGCGATGTGCTCGATCTCGTAGGCGATCGTGCCGCAGTAGGTCTCGCGCAGGTGCGGCAGCGCGTCGGCGAGCGTCGCCCCGGGGACGTACACCTGGAAGAGCCGCGCCGGGATCTTCGCCTGGATCTCCTGGGTCAGCCCCAGCGCCTCGGGGTCGAGACCCGGGTCGCCCTCGGGCTCAGAGCCGAGCGGGTCCAGGCGGGCAGCGAGGTGGCCGTGGCTGCGAACGCGGCTGATGAACGTGCTCGCGGCCTGGACGGCCTGCAGCATCTCTTCGCCGCCGGCGTAGTGAGCCCCGGCGTCGGCGGGCGCGGGGGCCGACGCGGCCGGCGTCGCGCTTACGGCGCCCGGCGCAGGCAGCGCCTGCAGCTCGACGCCCAGTGCCGCGAACAGGCCCTCGTAGAACCCGTCCTCGCCCTGCAGATATCCCTCGACGAGCGCCAGGAAGCGTCCGGACTCCGCGCCTTGGATGACGCGGTGGTCATACGTCGAGGTCATCGTCATCACCTTCTCCGCGCCGATGCTCGCGCCGACGCCGCCGAGGCCGACGGGATACGCGATCGACCCCGTCGCCACGATCGTCCCCTGACCGCTCAGCAGCCGCGGCACCGACGCCACCGTCCCGAGCCCACCGGGGTTGGTGAGGGTGACGTTGGCGCCGACGAGATCGTCGGCCGTCAGCGTGTTCGTGCGCGCCTTCTCGACGAGCACGTCGTAGGCACGCACGAACTCGTCGAACGGGAGCTGACCGGCGTCGTTGATCACCGGCACCATCAGCGTGCGCTGGACGATCCCCGATCGGTCGTCCTTCTTCACGACGTCCACCGCCAGCCCGAGGTTCACCCGGCCGTCGAGGATCCGGAACGGCTTGCCGTCGATCTCGGCGAAGTGCGTCGCCATCACCGGCATGTCCACCGCGGCGCGGGCTATGGCGTATGCGATCACGTGCGTGAAGGAGACCCTGTGCCCTGCTGCCTTCAGCTCGCGCCGGCGCGCGTCGAGCACGCTCACCGTCAGCGTGCGGAAACTCGTCGCCGTGGGTATCGAGCGCGACTGCTCCATGTAGCGGACCAGCGCCGCCGCGCCGCCGCGCAGCGGCTGTGCGCTCGGCTCGCTCGCCGGCGTCGCGGTCGCTGCGCCGTTGGTGGCCGCGCCGTTGCTTGCCGCCGCGGAGAGCACGTCCGACTTGGTGATGCGACCCGCCGGCCCGCTGCCTGCCACGGAGCCGAGGTCCACGCCCTCGACCGCCGCCGCGCGCGCCGCAACCGGGGAGACCTTCGTGCCGTCGGCGGGCGCGAGCGTCGCGGCTGCCTCGGCGGCGGTGGGCTGTGCCTGTGCCGAGGCCGGCTGAGTCGCTGGCTTGGCAGGCGCGGCGTCGGGCTGTGGCGCGGCGTCGCCGACGGCGATCCGCGCGATCACCTGCCCGACGGTGACGGTGTCGCCCTCCTGCACCAAGACCTCGCTGACGGTGCCGGTGGCCGGCGAGGGCAGCTCGACGTCGACCTTGTCGGTTGAGATCTCGACGATCGTGTCGTCGACCTTGATCGCGTCGCCGACCTTCACTCGCCATTCGAGGATCGTTCCCTCGGTGACCGACTCTCCCGCGGCAGGGGTTACGACGTCTATCGTCTGCACTGCCGTGGTGCTTGTTGCCATCAATGTCTCACTTTAGCGCGGCGTGCGGTAGCGCACGTTGGCGCTGTTCGCGGATGAACTGGTAGCTGCCGAAGAACGGCCCGATGCCTCCGAGGACCGCCACGGCGACAGCGAGCTTAAGCGAAACGACCCGCAGACGCGCGGCTGTTATGCAAGCCACAGACATGAAGATCCACAGCAGCCCGTGCGTCCATCCGAGGACGAGCGTCAGTGGTTCCGGCTTGCCGATCGCGAACGCGCACACGAGCAGCGCGGTGTACACGCACGAGTGCACGAAAGAGGTCCACTTCAAACGCGTGAACGTGAGCGGACCGGCCGCCGCGCGCAGACGCTGGCTCATCACCGGGGCGCTCGCAGGACGCGAACGCTGGCTCACTGCGAGAGCCACTGGGCCATCCGTGGCAGGGTGTCGCCCGCCTCCGGCGGCCAGTCCGCGATCGCTCGCGGCCACCATGCGTATTCGTCGTGCTCCGCATCCGGCGTGACCGCTGCGTCGACGCCCTCGGCGAGCCACGCCTGCCCGACGAACATCACCAGCCGGTGTGGCAGTCGCAGCAGCGCCTCGCCGCGCACGCGCTCGGGTGCGACCGCCCACTCCTCCTGCAGCTCGCGCACGAGCGTGTCGGCGGGGCTCTCGCCGAGGTCGACCGCGCCGCCGGCCCCGAGCGCCCAGCGACCGGCCCACGAGGACACCCACGGGGCGCGTCGGCCGGCGAGCCAGCGGCCGTCGGCAGAGCGGGTCACGCACAGCGCCGCCATGCTCTGCGAGGCGTCGCCTTCGACCAGCCGCAGCGCCCAGCGCAGCGGCTGCAGCTCGATCGCGAGCCCGTGTGCGTCTGCGCGGTAGTCGAGCAGGCGCGCTGCGACGCCGTCGTGGCTGGGCGAGCCGCGTTCCTGCAGCTGCCTGATGGCGGCGTCGGCGGCCTCCGTGTGAACGTGCGAGGGCTCGAACGGCTCGTCGCTCCAGTGCGCCGTGATCTGCTCCAGCGCCCACGGTCCGCGGGCGAGGATCTCCGGTGCGTGCGTGGCTCCTGACGGATCGGACACTCGAGCGACAGGCTAGTGAATCGCCCAAAAGCGCGGTGAAGCTCCGGAGAAGACGGCTGGCCGTAGACTCGCGCCCATGGGCGGCCGTCGGCGCAAGCACTGGGGGTGGGGCTTCGAGGACCAGCAGCCCTCGAGCGCGCAGCTGCGCGACACCGCAGCTGCGCTCGAGACGCAACTCGGCTTTGCGCTCGCGCAGCCGCAGGAGCCCGTGGCACTCGACGCGGTGCGCCTGGCTGCGCCCCGCGTCCAAGCGCCGGCTGCGCTCGCGAGCATCTGCGCCGCCGACGCGCACTCGCGCGCGTCCCACGCCCTGGGCAAGTCCTACACCGACGTCGTGCGCGGCTTTGGCGGGCACTTCGAGCATCCCCCCGACGTCGTCGCGCGCCCACGCGACGAGGTCGACGTCGAGCGTCTGCTCGAGTGGTGCGCATCCGCGCGCGTGGCGGCGATCCCGTTCGGCGGCGGAACCTCTGTCGTCGGCGGTGTCACCCCGTCGCTGCCGGCTCACTACAACGGCGCCGTGTCGATCGACATGCGTGCGCTGCATCGCGTGCTCGAGGTCGACGAGGTCTCGCGCGCGGCGTGCATCCAGGCGGGAGCGCTCGGCCCCGAGCTCGAGTCGCAGCTCGCCACGCACGGGTTGACGCTGCGCCACTTCCCGCAGTCGTTCGAGCTCTCGACGCTCGGCGGCTGGATCGCCACGCGCGCGGCCGGGCACTTCGCGACGCTGTGGATCCACATCGAGGACTTCGTCGAGTCGGTCCGCGCGATCACCCCCGCCGGCGCCTGGGAGTCGCGGCGGCTGCCGGGATCGGGCGCCGGCGTCAGCCCCGATCGGATGCTCGCCGGCTCGGAGGGGACACTCGGCGTGATCACCCACGCGTGGGTGCGCGTGCAGCCGCGCCCCTCGCAGCGGAGCTCCGCTGCGGTGCGCTTCACGAGCTTCCTCGCTGGCGCCGAGGGCGTGCGCGCGATCTCTCAGGCGGGGCTGCACCCGTCCAACTGCCGCCTGCTCGACGCCGGCGAGGCCGCGCTGACGATGGCCGGCGACGGCAGCGCCGCGCTGCTGGTGCTCGGCTTCGAGTCCGTCGACCATCCCGTCGATGCGGCGATGGCGCGCGCGCTCGCGCTTTGCGCGGCGCACGGCGGCGTCACCGCCGAGCGTCGTGAGCCCGACGGCCGCGACGATGCGGTCAGCTCCTGGCGCGACGCGTTCCTCGGCGCACCGTACGTGCGCGACGTGCTGGTCGCGATGGGTGTGCTGGCGGAGACGTTCGAGACGGCGATCACGTGGGAGCGCCTGCCGGCCTTCCACGAGCGGGTCAGCGCCGCGACCGAGCAGGCGGTGCGCGAGGTCTGCGGCGCGCCCGGCCGCGTCTTCTGCCGCTTCACGCACGTCTATCCCGACGGGCCCGCGCCGTACTTCACGGTGCTCGCGCCCGCGCGCCGAGGCGAGGAGGTCGAGCAGTGGGCGGCGATCAAGCGCGCTGCCTCAGACGCGATCCTCGCCGCGGGCGGCACCATCACCCACCATCACGCCGTCGGTCGCGATCACCGGCCGTGGTATGACCGTCAGCGGCCCGAGCCGTTTGCCGCGGCGCTGCGTGGAGCGAAGCTCGCGGTCGATCCCGCCGGGATCATGAACCCAGGCGTGCTGATCGATCCGAGCGCATGAGGATCGCCGTCCTCGGGCCCGGAGGAGTCGGCGGCCTGCTCGCGGGCGTGCTCGAGCGGGACGGCGGCGAGGTCGTCGTGGTCGCGCGCGAGAGCACCGCAGCGGTGATCGCGCGCGAGGGCCTGCGCATCCAGAGCGTGACGTTCGGCGACTTCGTGGCGCGCCCGCGCGCGCTCGCGCGACTGCAGGAGCCGGTCGACGCGCTGCTCGTCGCCACGAAGGCCAGCGGGCTGGCGAGCGCCCTGGAGCGCGTCGCGGTCGAGCCGGGCGTCGTGCTGCCGCTGCTCAACGGGCTCGACCACATCGCCGTGCTGCGCGAGCGCTTCTCCCCCGGATCGGTGCTCGCGGGCTCGATCCGCGTCGAGGCCGACAGGCCGCGGCCGGGCGTCGTCGTGCACACGAGCCCGTTCCTGCTCGTGAGCATGGCCAGCAGCTACCCGCGCGCTCGAGCCGGCGCTGCGCGCGCTCGCGGACACGCTTTCAGCGGCGGGCGTGCCGGTGCGCGTGTCCGACTCCGAGGCGGACGTGATGTGGTCGAAGCTCGTGCGGCTGAACGCGCTCGCGTGTGTGACCAGCGCCTACGACGTGCTGCTCGGGGAGATCCGCTCGACGCCGCAGCTACATGCGGATCTCGTGGGCGCGATCGAGCAGGCGTGCGCGGTGGGCAGAGCGGAGGGAGCGAAGGACATCGACCCGGCGCGCGCGGTCGCCGAGCTCGAGGCCGCCCACGACACGCTCGGCAGCTCGATGCAGCGCGACATCGCCGCCGGGCGCGAGCCCGAGCTCGACGCGATCCCCGGGTCGGTGCTGCGCGCTGGTGCGCGACACGGCATCCCCTGTCCGACGATCGAGCGGCTGGTGAGCATGATCGCCGCGCGCGTAGACGCGCGACAGCGCGTCTCCACTCTTAACGTTGAAGCTCAGAGGGTCGGGGTGCGCTGTGTCCGCGCGCCCGCGCGGTCCTGCTCTTCGAATGGCGAGCGGCCCGGCGAGAACACTGGGATCGCCTGCGTGGCGATCGCCTCGACCGCCTGCTCCTCGGCCTCGGTCAGCTCCTCGTCGTGCTCGCCGTCGCACAGCACGCGGAAGTTGCCGGTGACGCCGCCGTCGGCGTGGATCGTGATGCCCGGCAGGATCTCCTCGCCCTCGTCCAGCCCGAGACGCTCCATGTCGAAGTGCGCAAGGCCGATGCCGTAGGCCGTATGCGTCGGGTTCTCGCGATCGTGCGCGGCCACCGCCTGTGCAAAGCGCTCGAGGTTCTTGGCGATCTTGCTCGTGTCCGGCATCGCTGCACGGGAGGGTAGCGCCGGCGCAGTAGATTGGGAGCGATGCCCCCCGCGCCACCAGCCGGGTACACACACGCCTCGGCGAGCGCCCGTCCAGCCGCCGGCGGCGATCGCCACGCGCGCGAGGTGATCCGCACGGTCGAGCTGACCAAGGTCTACGCCGGCACCGACTTCGCGGCCGTCGACGCGCTCGACCTGAGCGTGCGCGGCGGCGAGATCTTTGGGCTGCTGGGGCCGAACGGCGCCGGCAAGACGACGACCGCGGGAATGCTCACCACCCGCGTCATACCCACCTCGGGGTCGGCGTTCGTCGGTGCGATCGACGTCGTCGCCCAGCCCGCCCTGGCCAAGCAGCTGATCGGGATCGTCTCCCAGCAGAACACGCTGGACCGTCAGCTGACCGTTTGGGAGAACCTCTACTTCCACGGGCGTCTGTTCGGGATCTCCGCCTCGCGCTCGCGCCAGATCGCCGACGAGCTGCTCGAGAAGCTGCAGCTCTCGAAATGGGCGAAGGCGTCGGTGTACGCGCTGTCCGGAGGGATGGCGCAGCGGCTGATGGTGGCCCGCGCGATCTTCCATCGCCCGGCCGTGCTGTTTCTCGACGAGCCCACCGCCGGCCTCGATCCGCAGAGTCGCCTCGCGCTGTGGGAGATCCTGGGCGAGCTCAACCGCGACGGACAGACGATCCTGCTCACCACCCATTACATGGAGGAGGCCGACCACCTGTGCGGCCGGGTGGCGATCATGGATCACGGCAAGATCCTCGCGCTCGACACGCCCGACGCGCTCAAGCAGACGATCGGCGCGGACACGATCGTCACGGTCAAGGCGGTCGGCGACGGGCAGGCGCTCGCCGAGCGGCTGGCGGGCGAGATCCCCGAAGTGACCCGCACGCGGGTGCTCGAGGGCGGCGTCGAGCTCCACGTCAAGGATGCCCAGCGGCTGGTGCCGAGGGTGGTCAACGCGGCCGAGAGCGGCGGCTTCGAGCTCGCCGACCTGTCGGTTTCCGAGCCGAGCCTCGAGACCGTGTTCATCAGCCTCACCGGCAAGGACCTGCGCGACTGATGGCCGCGAGCACGACCACGGCCGCCAAGCTGCCGGCCGCAGCGAGCGCGCCGATCACGATCGAGCCGACGCGCTCGACGCTGGCCGCGAGCCGCTCGGCGCTGCTCGCGTTGATCCTGCGCGACCTGGTCGTGCTGTGGAAGCACAAGTGGGAGTTCGTCGTCCGTACGCTGATCCAGCCGTTCCTGCTGGTGTTCGTGTTCCTGTACGTGTTCCCGACGATCGGCCAGGGCATCGGCGGGCGCGGCCCCGTCGGCGAGTCGGCGTTCGCAACCGTGCTCGTCCCCGGCGTCGTCGGCATCACGATCATGTTCCAGGGCATCCAGGCGGTGGCGATGGTGCTCGCCCAGGAGTTCGGCTACACGCGTGAGATCGAGGACCGCGTGCAGGCGCCGTGCCCGATCTGGCTGGTCGCCGTCTCGAAGGTGCTCTCCGGCGCCTCGCAGGGGCTGATCGCGGCGCTGATCGTGTTCCCGATGGCCAGAGTCATCCACGCCCCGGGGGTGCACGCGCACCTATCGGTGACATGGTGGATCGTGATCACGCTGATCCCGCTCGCGTGCGTGACGATGACCTCGCTGGGCCTGCTGCTGGGGACCGTGTTCGAGGCACGCAACCTCGGGCTGATGTTCGGGTTCGTGGTGCTGCCGTTGACGTTCCTCGGCGGCACCTACTACCAGTGGACGAAGCTGTCTCCGGTGCAGGTCGACGGCGTGCACTGGCTGCAGATCGTCGTCCTGATCAATCCGTTGATCTACGTCAACGAGGGGCTGCGCGCCGGCCTCACACACGCCTCGCACATGCCCCTCTACGCCGTCTACCCCGTGCTGCTCGGCTTCTGCACGGTGTTCCTCGGGCTCGGGCTGCGCCGGTTCCGGGGGCGGGTGGTCTCGTGACGTGTAAGCGGGAGTCACCACGTGTTCACGCATCCCTAGAGTGATCCTCAATCCCAGTCCGACGGGATCTCAGACCTTTGTAATCAGGCGTCCCTACGTCTCGATCAGCTCCACTCTGTAGCCGTCTGGATCTTTCACGAAGCACAGTCGCGAGCCGCCCTCGCGTACGGAGTACGGCGGCTTCTCGGGCTCGATTCCCTGCTCGGCCAGGCGGCTCAGCGTGGCGTCGAGATCGTCGGCGGTGATCGCGATGTGCCCGTAGCCGGTGCCGATCTCATATGCGTCGACCCCGAAGTTGTAAGTCAGCTCCAGACGCGGCATGTCACCGTCGCCGGGCTGGTTCATAAAGACGTTCACCGCCTCGTCGCGGATCGGGATGCGCCCGATCTCCTGGAAGCCGAGCGCGGTGTAGAAGGCCACCGATCGATCGACGTCGGTGATGCGGTAACAGGTGTGGATCAGAGCCATCTGCGCAGTCTATTCGAGTCGCAGCGCCCGCAGCGGATCGTCCGGCTCGAGCGTCGCCCAGCGCTGTGTATGATGCCCGGCTCTGAACGGGGAGAACACGGAGGTCACCGGAGGTCACATGTCACATGCAGCTCGCAGCGCGCGCTCTACGACCGTGGCGCGGGTGCAAGCCGGCACGCGGTCAACCCGCGGGCGCGTCCGCGTAATGCTGGCGGCGTTCACCGTCGCCGTGGCGCTCGCCGGCTGCGGGAGCGGGGGCGGCAGCTCGACGGGCACGAGCTCGAGTACTACGACGCCGACCACTGCGAGCACCGGCAGCGCATCGGCGGCCCCCACCGCGCCGGTCGCGTCGGCGGCCAGCGTAAAGGCGTGTCTCGAACGCCTCGGCTACAAGGACGAAGGTGCGCTCGCCAAGACGCATCTCACAGCCGCCGACCCCAACAAACTCAAGAGCTTCGACGCGGTCGCGCCGCTCCAGTACCAAAATCAGGGCACGGGATTTGAGGCACACGGTCTACCGGGCCAGGGCGACGTCTACGTCGAGGTCGCGACCAGCCCGGAAGAAGCCGCGCTCCACGCGCACGAATCCCGATCGCGGTACGCAGAATCCACTACTGAAGAAATCGCGCAGAAGGATAAAGGTGATTTCCACGCGACTCACTACAAGATCGGGACCGTGGGCAATGTCGCCTACCTGGCATGGTCCAACGCAGCCGTGGGGGTCGCGAGCATCAAGAAGTGCGCCAAGCCCTAGCCGGCGGCGGGCCCGCGCCCCAGGCCGCGCGAGCCACGCGGGGACGGCGCTCTAGACTTGCCTGCGTGCGAACGCTGATAGTCGGGCATGGTGGACGCGAGAGCGCGCTGGCGCAGCGAATGGCCGAGCACAGCGAGCTGCACGCGTTCGTCGGTCACGAGAACCCATCGATCGTGGGCTACGCAGCCGCCTCCGGCGGCAGCCACCAGCTCGGCGACGTGTGCGACCCGCACGCCGTCGCCGCCTTCGCGCGCGCGAGAGAGATCGAGATCGCGATGGTGAGCGCCGATGAGCCGCTCGCTGCAGGCGTGGTCGACGCGCTGCTTGCTCAGGGGACACGCGCGGTCGGTCCGACCGCCGCCGGGGCTGAGATCGAGTGGAACAAGGCGTTCGCGCGCTCGCTGCTCGCGCAGGTGGCGCCCGAGGCGCTGCCGCGGACACAGGTGGTCCATGCCCCCGAGGAGGTGGCCGACGCGCTGGCGGCGTTCGGCCCGACCCCGGTCGTGGTCAAGCCCTCCGGTCTGACCGGCGGCAAGGGCGTGAAGGTGATGGGTCCGCATCTGGCAAGCCATGAGCACGCCCGCGACTACGCGCTCGAGCTGCTCGCCCGCGGGGGCCCCGGGGAGACGGTCCTGATCGAGGAGAAGATCGTCGGCGCGGAGTTCACCATCCAGGCGATCAGCGACGGCAGGACGGTGATGTTTCCGCCGTCCACCTACGACTACCCCTATCGCTACGACGGGGATCAGGGCCCGGGCACAGGCGGCATGGGCTCGCTGTCGATGGCCGACCGCGCGCTGCCGTTCATGGCCGCCGGCCACTACGAGCAGGCCTGCTCGATCGTCGAGCGCGTGATCGAGCGCCTGTCCCAGCAGGGACGCCACTTCAGCGGCGTGATGAACAGCGGCTTCTTCGCCACGGCCGACGGCGTCAAGGTGATCGAGTTCAACGCGCGCTTCGGCGATCCCGAGTGCATGAACATCATGAGCCTGTTCGACGGCAGCTGGCCGGAGGTGATGGAGCGCATCACCGCCGGGAGCCTGCGCGCGCAGGACGTCCGCCTACGCGATCAGGCCTCGGTCGTGCTGTACCTGGTCTCGCCGGAGTACGCACTCGGCAGGCCCCCGGCGGGGCCCGCGGCGGGCGGCGCCTACGACTTCACGCTCGAGCGCGAGCGGATCGAAGCGGCGGGATGCCACGTGTTCTTCTCCGCGGCCGTCGCGACAGCCCAGCGCAGCTACCGCACCGTCGGCACCTCGCGTGCGGTCGCGCTCGCGAGCACCGCGCCCACGCTCGAGCAGGCACGCGTTCGCGTCGCCGAGTGCGCCGCCACGGTGCCTGTGCTCGAGTGGCGCAGGGACGTCGGCGACGAGCGTTACCTCGAGGGCCTGAGCCGCCTCGTTGCAGGCGATCAGCCGGGCCACGATGCCGCGGACGCCGCGCGCCGCGGAGCATCTGGTGAGACCGTGCTCCTGCCAAACGCCGGCTGAAGGATTCGTGCAAGGATGGCGCGATGCTCGTCGAGCGCGCCAGCCATCCACAGTTCCTGTCGAACACCTACCTCGTCGCCGACGGCGAGGGCGGACCGGCGTTCTTCATCGACGCGGGTGGACCGGTCGAGCCGCTGATCGACGCCGCCGAGCGCCTCGCGCTCATGCCCACCCACGTCCTGCTCACCCACCACCACTTCGATCACGTCAGCGACGTCGGCGAGCTGCTCGCGCGCTGGCCGAAGCTGCAGGTGCTGATCAGCGAGCGCGAGCGCGAGCTGCTGCGAGACGCCGCCGCCAGCGGCGCCGACGCAGGCGTCGCCCAGGCTGAAGGCCCCGCGACGCCCGACGGGATGGGGTCCGTCGAGGCCGGACAGACGCTGCGTTTCGGGGCGCTCGAGGTGCGGCCGTTGCGCACGCCCGGTCACACCGCCGGGATGCTGTCGTTCCTCGTCGGCGAGCGCCCCGAGCACGCCGGCGTCGAAGGAGCGCCCGCGCGTGCCGTCAGGACCGCCGCGCCCGGCGGTCTCGCGGGCGCCGGCTTGGTCGTGTTCACCGGCGACACGCTCTTCAAGGACTCGGTCGGCGGCGTCAAAGCGCCGGGGCACACCACCTACACCGACCTGCGGGACTCGATCATGGGGACGCTGATGGAGCTGCCTGCCGACACCGTCGTCTACCCCGGACACTCCGACGCGACGTCGGTGTCGCGCGAGTGGGAGGAGAACGCCTTCGTGCGCATCTGGCGGGGCTTGGATCCCGAAGGCGCGCAGCCGTGCATCGCACTCGGCCGGCCGGCCACGCTGGTGCTGCTGGGCGCCGACTACGACGGAGGCACGAAGGCGTGGGTGCGCTGGGAGGACGGCTCCGACGACATCGTGCCGGGCTCGCGCATCGAGCGTTCGGGCTAGCCGTTCGTCGCACGCCCGGCCCAGCTCCTAGCATGCACGGCATGTTGCGCCTTGAAAGCTGGATCAGGCTGGCCGGTGGGAGTCCGGTCCGGGTAGACGCCGGAGTGCCCGGTAGCAGGCCCCGGTTCGTTGCTGAGAGGCGGCGGGCTGAGCGGGGCGTCGAGAGCCTCTTTGGAGGGAGCAAGCGCGTGGGCTGGGATTGCAGCCTCGTCACATTTACAGTCGGGGAGCCGAGCCGCTCATGTCACGGCGAAGGCCATGTCCGCCAGTCCTGGTTCCGGATTGGGCACGGCGGGTCCCTGCGGGGTACGGAGACTTGCACGCGCGCAAAGTCTGATCACGGAACAAGGGAGGCCCGTCTGGCCAGCCTCGTCAGCGAAGACCGTTCGTATAAGTCGATGGTGAAATCGAGCGGAGGCCAGCGGGAGTCCGAGGGGGTCGTAGTAGTGATGATCGGCGTGCAGAACAACGCGCCGGGAGCGAAGGACCCCTGCTTTGATCGCGTAAGCGCCGAGGGTAAGCGTTAGGGCATGGTCGAGACTGCTCGATCCACCGGCCCCGCCGGGCATAAGCCCGGCGATCCTGCCAGCGAAATGGTGCTGTTGGAGGCCACTGGTGGGGATGTGCGAGAACTTCAGCGCAAGCTATGGGTGGCCGCTAAGCGGTCGCCGGGTAGGCGTTTCCATGCCCTGTTTGACCGGGTCTTCAGGAGTGACGTCCTGAAGGAGGCATGGAAGCGCGTGCAGAAGAACAAGGGTGCTGCCGGGGTCGATTCCCAGACCCTGGCAGAGGTGCGGGAGTACGGTGCGGAGCGGCTGTTGGCCGAGCTGCAGCGTGACCTGCGCGAGGGGAACTATCGCCCGCGGCCGGTCCGGCGGGTGTTGATCCCCAAGCCCAAGGGTGGTGTGCGGCCGCTCGGCATTCCGACCGTCAAGGATCGGATCGTCCAGCAGGCCGCGCGTATCGTGCTTGAGCCCATCTTCGAGGCTGACTTTCTGGATGTCTCGTTTGGGTTCCGCCCGCGCCGGTCGGCCACGGACGCCAAGGAGGTGCTGCGTCGCTCGTTCATCGACGGGTACCGCTTCGTGTTCGAGGCCGACATCCGCGACTACTTCTCCTCGATCGACCACGAGCAGTTGCTCGGGAAGGTTTCAGAGCGGGTCTCGGATCGGCGTGTGCTCAAGCTCGTACGGCAGTGGCTGCGGGCGGGTGTGATGGACGAAGGGGTGTTGCGGCAGTCGGTTGCCGGGACCCCACAGGGCGGCGTGATCTCGCCGCTGTTGTCGAACATCTATCTGCACGCGCTGGACCTCGCGTTCGCTGACGGCGCTCATGGCCGGTTGGTCCGCTACGCGGACGACTTCGTCGTGATGTGTCGTAGCGAGGCGCAGGCCCAGGCGGCCGGAGAGCTGGCCAGGCAGGTGCTGGCCGATCTCGGGTTGGAACTGCACCGGGAGAAGACGAGAGTTGTTGATCTCCGAGAAGGCCGGGAGGGTCTTGATTTCCTTGGTTGCCACTTCCATGCCCGCGTGTCGGGTCGGTTGCTGGAGCGCGGCGTTCGCCGCTACTACCTTCAGCGTTGGCCCTCGCAAGCGGCGATGAAGAGGGCCCGCCAGCGGATCAAGGCGCTGACCGGTCGAGGTCGTGCGGGGATGGATATTCGCGAGGTGATCTCGCGGATCAATCCGATCCTGCGCGGTTGGGGCAACTACTTTCGTACCGGTAACGCCGCCATCCAGTTCAACCAGATCGACGGATATGCCGAGAGGCGCCTCCGTGGCCTGATGCGCAAGCGTTACGGTCGCAACCTGCGTCCCGGCCAACTGGCCGTCTGGACGCGCGAGTGGTTCGAGGCTCACGGCCTCTACCGTTTGCGTGGCACCATCCGCTACCCGGCAACAGCGTCATGACCATCATGAAGATCATCGGTAAGCCGTGTGCGGGAAAACCGCACGCACGGATTGAAAGGGGAATGGGGAAACGGGCCATCCCGGCACCGCGCCCCTGACTACCAATGGCGCGCGAGAACGAGAAGATCCCGACCTCGCGCGCGCGCCGCACAGCGACGGTGGCGACGCTGGCTGCGAGCGAGGCGGTCAAGCAGTTCGGCACGCGCGCCGCGAACGTGACGCGCGGCGAGGGGGCCGCCGAAGAGGCGATGGCCCGCCGCCAGCTCGAGACGGCCAAGCAGATCGTGGCGGTGCTCGGCACGATGAAGGGCGCCGCCATGAAGCTCGGGCAGGTGATGTCGTTCCTCGACGTCGGGCTCGTGGCCGAGGAGCATCGCGAGGAGTTCCAGCGCGAGCTCGCCAAGCTGCGTGACGCCGCGCCGACGGTGTCGTTCAAGCAGATGCGTCGCGTCGTCGAGGACGATCTCGAAGCACCGCTGTCGGAGGTGTTCGCCTCATTCGAGCAGGAGCCGATCGCAGCCGCCTCGATCGGGCAGGTCTACAAAGCGACCCTGCACGACGGCCGCGACGTGGCGGTCAAGGTCCAATACCCGGGTGTGGCCGGCGCCGTGCGCGCGGACATGCAGAACCTGGACATGATCCTGCGCCTGCTCAAGCGCATGGCTCCCGGGTTGGACGCGAAGGCGATCGCGGAAGAGATCAAGGAGCGGATCGTCGAGGAGCTCGACTACGAGCTCGAGGCGCAGAACCAGCGCTCGCTGGCGCGGATCTTCGCCGGGCATCCGTTCATCGTCGTGCCCGACGTGATCAGCTCGCTCTCGCGCGAGCGCGTGCTGGTCAGCGAGTTCGTGAGCGGTGCGGGCTTCGAGGAGCTGAAGACCCGCTCCCAGGCCGAGCGCGACCGCCTCGGCGAGATCATCTTCCGCTTCTTCCTGGGCTGCCTGTACCGCCACCGTCAGTTCTCCGGCGACCCCCACCCCGGCAACTTCCTGGCGCTCGACGACGGGCGCGTGGCGTTCCTCGACTTCGGCTTGTTCAAGCGCATGGACGCGGAGCCCGTGGCGCTCGAGCTCGCCTGCCAGCGTGCCGTCGTCGAGGGCGACGCTGCGGCGCTGCACGATCTGCTCGCCGACTCCGGCTTCCTGCCGGAACCCGAGCGCGTCGATCACGAGCAGCTGCTGGCGTTCATCCGGGATGCGATCTGGTGGTACACGACGGCTGACGAAGCCGTCCAGCTCTCGCCTGAGATCGCCACGCAGGTGATGATCGAGAGCTCGGATCCGCGCTCGAGCCACTTCCGCGAGATGCGCCATCAGGCGATGCGCCCGGAGCACCTGTTCGGCCGGCGGATGGAGATGCTGACGCTGGCGGTGCTCTCGCAGCTGCGCGCGCGGGCCAACTGGCACAGGATCGCCCGCGAGTGGATATACGGCGATGACCCGGTCACCGAGCTCGGTCGCGAGGAGGCGGAGTTCTACGCTCGCAAGGGAGTCGGCGCGCGCGGTTGACGTCGTGATCAGACGCCCGTCTCCGCGGTGATCCGCCCCGTGCTGGCCGCGGTCGCAAGGGCACGGTAGTCGCGCTGGCTCTGCTCGGCGTAGTCGTTGGCGAAGGCGACGATCGCCCGATCGAAATGGGCACCGCGCCCGAGGTAGGCCGCGATCGCGACGGGGTCGCCGCTGCGGGCGTGTGCGCGGGCGAGCGTCCAACCGCACAGCCGGCCGTAGGCCGCCATGCCCTTGGCAGTCATCTGCTCGATTTCGGCCGAGCCCTTCCAGTCGCGCAACTGGCGCACGTAGAAGTCGCGCGGCGCGTCGTCGCCGCTCGCCTCCGCGTGCAGCCACCCGAGGCAGATGTCGCTGCTGGCCTGCATCAGCCGCTGCCCGGTGACGACCCGCTCGCCGTGGTTGGTGAGCTCGCTCGGCGCCACGAACTCCTCGAGCACCGACGCCTGCGCTTCCTTCAGCTGCAGGAACAGCGGTTCGTGTCCGTCGCGTCCCAGCAGCAGCGCGATCCAATCGCGAGTGCCGACGCTGCCGACGCCGACGACCTTGCGCGCGAAATCGAGTAGGCGGAACTGCTCGATCAGCACACGGCGGTCACGCTCGAGGCTGGCGACGTAGGAGCGCATGTGGTCGTTGAGGACGTCGAAGATCTCGCCGCGTTCGTCGCCTTCGGCGAGCTGCGCGAGCGGGACGATCAACGGTGGTTCGGCGCGGATGCGCGGGACACCGTCGAGGACGTGCGTCAGCTTGGAGAGCGCCGACATGCTGCTGTGCGTGCGCGCCTTGGCGAGCGTCTGCTCGGTGTTGCGGGCCAGTTTCGGAGTGAGCTGCGAGCGCAGCCGGCTGAACGTGTCGTCGACATCCAGGTGCGAGTACCACACCTGGAGGCTGCCCATCGCGGCGAAGCGCCGCATCGCGGTGCGGTACTCCTCGACGGTGTCGAGCACCGCCTGCTCCTGGCGCTTGGCCGGGCAGCCGTTGCCGCGCGCCGCGATCAGGATGCTCGTCGCCAGGCGCTTGACGTCCCACTCCCACGGCCCCGGGAGCGTCTCGTCGAAGTCGTTGACGTCGAACACGAGCTCGCGCTCGGGCGAGGCGAACAGCCCGAAGTTCGACAGGTGCGCGTCGCCGCAGCACTGGGCCGTCAGACCCGAGCGCGGCGTGCCGGACAGGTCGCTGGCCATGATCAGCGCGGCGCCGCGGTAGAACGTGAGCGGCGAGACGAGCATGCGCCCGTAGCGAATCGGCACCAGCTCGGGAACCCGGGCTCTGGCCTGGCGCTCGAGCAGCTCGATCGGGTCGGGACGAGCGCGCGGCGGCTCGAACTGGCCATGGCTGCGACGCGGCGCCCGCTTGCGCGCCGCCCGGCCGCGCGCAGCGCGTTCGGCGACGCTCAGGTGGGTCGCCCGTTTCCTGGGACTCACGCGCGCCGCCACCGCGCTCAGAAGCCGGTGTTCGTCTTCACGCGCCGCTCGCGGTCCTTCGGGTGCAGCCCGGTCCCCCTGGCCTGGAGGGTTGCGCACGCCTGCGCGATGTCTTCGCCGAGGCACGTCGTCAGCGAGTGGCCGAGCGTCTGCTTGACGAGCACGCGCATGATCTTTACGTGTTCGGCCTTTGGCGGCAGCGTGTAGGCGGGGATCATCCAGCCGCGGTCGGCGGCCAGCTGCGCGGCCACGTCGAACTCGTCGTAGGGGTGTTCGCCCGTGAGTTTGAACGCTACCAGCGGCAGTTGCTCATCCTGCTCGCTGCCGATCACCTCGAGGTCGCACGCGGCGATCTCAGCGGCGAGCGTGCGCGCGTTGTACTTCATCGTCTCCATCACGTAGCGGTAGCCGGCGTGTCCCAGGCGCGCGAAGTTGTAGTACTGCGCGAGCACCATCGATGCACCGGTGGAGAAGTTGAGCGTGAACGTCGCGTCGCGCTTGCCGAGGTAGTTCTCGTAGAACACGAGGTCCTCGGGCAGGTCGTCCTTCTCCCTGAAGATCAGCCACCCGATCCCTGGATAGACGAGGCCGAACTTGTGGCCGGAGACGTTGATCGAGCGGACCTGCTCGAGGCGGAAGTCCCACTCGGAGTGGGGATACAGGAACGGCCACACGAAGCCGCCGCTGGCGGCGTCGACGTGCAGCGGCACGTCCAACCCCTGCATCTCCTTCAGTCCCACGAGGTGGTCGTTGATCCCGCGGATGTCGTCTGCGTGCCCGGTGAAGGTCGTCCCCAGCACCGCCGCCACGCCGATTGTGTTCTCATCGATATGCGGCTCCACGTCCTCCGCATCGATCGTGTACTTGTCGGGCTGCAGCGGCACGATCCGCGGCTCGACGTCGAAGTAGCGGCAGAACTTCTCCCACACGACGTGCACGTCGCCGCCGAACACCATGTTCGGGCGATCGACGGACCTGCCCGCGGCCTGCCTGCGGGCACGCCACTTCCACTTCAGCGACAGCGCCCCCAGCATGATCGCCTCGGAGGACCCTTGCGTGCGCGTGCCGGTCGTCTCTCCCGGCGCGTTGAAGAGGTCGGCGAGCATACGGATGCAGCGCTGCTCGATCTCCGCCGAGCGCGGATACTCGGCGTGGTCGATGAAGTTCACACGCAGCGATTCCTTGATCACCTGCTCGGCCTCGGGCTCCATCCAGGTGGTCACGAACGTCGCGAGGTTGCGGTTGGGCAGGCCGTCGAGCACCGTCTCCTGCTGGATCAAGCCCATCGCTTCCTCGGCCGTCATGCCCATCTTCGGCAGCTTCCCGTCGGGCGCGGGCTCGAGCAGGTAGCGGTTGCCGTAGATGCCCTCGAGCTTTTCGATCTGAGCGCGTGTGAGCTCGGGCGGGGCGCTGGCGGGGCGCCCATCGGCGCCGGTCTGCTCGGTTGACACGGTGGTCCTCCTGTGGTTGCGCGGCTGGCTCGCCGCTGAATCCTCGCACGCGCGGGCTCCGTCCTCGTCGTCCCATTCGGGTGTACCGTCCGTGCGGTCGGACGCTAGGCTCGGCGCAGGTGACCGCATGACCCGTATGCGAACGTCCTACTCGCTCGCGCGATGACCGCGCCCGCGCTCGCGACCGTGCTCGTGCGCGACGAGGCGTCGGCGCTCGAGGCCACGTTCGTGCCCGGCGCGGGGATGCTGTGCAGCTCGTTGCGCCATCGCGGCGAGGAGCTGCTCGCGCAGAACGCGGGCGTGGCCGCGTACGCGCAGCAGGGCAAGACGATGGGCATCCCGCTGCTGTACCCGTGGGCGAACCGTCTCGCGGGCTTCGACTACAGCGCCGCCGGGCGCAGCGTGCCCGTTACCCGCGATCTCGCTCGCGTGCGCGTGGATCAGAACGGCCTCCCGATACACGGCGTGGTCGCGGGGCTGATGGCGTGGGAGCTGACGCCTGCAGACGATCGCGATCGCCGCCCGGACGCGCTGACGGCGCGCTTGAGCTGGAGCGACGCACGGCCGCAGCTGTTCGACGTCTTTCCCTTCCGCCACGAGCTGCGCTACGAGGCGGCCCTGCACGGCGGCAGCCTCGAGATCGACGTGACGGTCGATGCGTGCGGGGAGGACCCGGTGCCGGTGGCGTTCGGCTTTCACCCGTACCTGTCGCCGCCGGGGGCAGCGCGCGAGCGCCTGCTCGTCGAGCTGCCGGCGATGCGACCGCTTGCGCTCGACGCGCAGCAGATCCCGATCGCTGCGGAGCCGGCGCTCGCACCCCAACGCTTCGAGCTCGATGAGCGTGAGCTCGACGACGGCTTCGACCGGGTGCCCGAGCCGGCCCGCTTCAGCGTCACCGGAGCGGGCCGGCGAATCGAGCTGACGTTCCGGGAGGGCTATCCAGATGCCCAGGTGTTCGCACCGCGCGCCGGGCAGTTCATCTGCTTCGAGCCGATGACCGCGCCCACCAACGCGCTGCGCAGCGGCGAGGGGTTGCGTGTGCTGGCCCCCGGCGAGCGCTTTACGGCCGGCTTCTCGATCGCGGTCGCCGACTCCCGCTGATCCTCACGCCACCCACGGCTCGTGCCACGGTCCGAAGCCCGCGACCAGCGTGTCCGCCGCGGGCGGCCCCCACGAGCCCGGCGCATAGCGGTGCACCGGCGGCGGATGTCGCAGCAGCGGCTCAAAGATCCGCCACGCCTCTTCGACTCCGTCCTGGCGGGTGAAGCGCATCTTGTCGCCTTCCATCGCGTCCACCAGCAGCACCTCGTACGCCGACGGGGCTTCGCCGCCCTGGTCGGCGAACTCGACGTCGAGGTTCACCGGCTCGGGCCCTGCGACGTCGGCACGGTGGGCGTCGAGCGTGACGCGCGCGCCCGTCGTCGGATCGACCCTGACGACGAACTGGTTCGCTTCGGGGTGACGCTGGCCGCCGTCGATGAAGCCGAGCTCCGGCGGCTCGCGGAAGACCGCCCGCAGCTCGGTCTGGGTGAGCGGCAGCTTCTTGCCCGTGCGGATGAACCACGGAACGCCCGACCAGCGCGGGTTGTCGATGTCCAGGCGCAGTGCCGCGTAGGTCTCGGTGCTCGAGTCCTTGGCGACACCGTCGATCTCGAGGTAGCCGTCGTACTGGCCGCGGACGTAGTTCGCGGGGTCGGCGTCGGCGATCGCGCGCATGACCGTGACCTTCGCATCCTGCAGCGTCGTCGCGTCGCGCGCGGCCGGCGCCTCCATCGCGGCGAGCGAGACCAGCTGCATCAGGTGGTTGACGACGACGTCGCGCAGCGCGCCGACCGGGTCATAGAAGCGTCCGCGGTCCTCCACGCCGAACGCCTCGGCCAGCGTGATCTGCACGTAGGCGACGTGCTCGCGGTTCCAGATCGGGTGGATCATGGTGTTGGCGAAGCGCAGGTACAGCAGCTCGTCGGTGCCCATCTTCCCGAGGAAGTGGTCGATCCGGTAGAGCTGTGACTCGTCTATGTACTCGTGGATTTCGCCGGCCAGCGCCCGCGCGGAGGCGAGGTCGTGACCAAACGGCTTCTCGACGGCGACGCGCGCGCTCTTGGTCAGGCCGGCGCCCGCGAGTTCTTTGATCACGGGCCCGAACAGCGACGGTGGGATCTCCAGGTAGAAGACCGGGCTCTGCTTGCCGGCGATCGCCTCCGCCACCTGCTTGTATGTGGCGGCGTCGGTGAAGTCGCCGCTGAGATAGGACAGTCGCGCGGCGAAGCGGTCGAACACCTCGGCGTCGAGCTGTTCGCCGCAGGCTTCGATCGATTCACGTGCGTGCTCGCGCAGACGCTCGACGCTCCAGTCATCCACGGCGACGCCGACGATCGGGCAGTCGAGCAGGCCGCGACGCTCCAGACGGTAGAGCGAACGGAAGGTCATCACCTTCGCGAGATCGCCCGTGATGCCAAAGATGACCAGGACGTCCGCGCGCACGGGCGGGGATCATTCCAGATAGGTTGTGGCGATGCCCGACGAGCCTGTCGTGCGTGGCGATGTTGCTTCACAGGAGCTGCCTGCCGCCGGCGCGATCGGCGCGCGTACGCTGCACCTGCTGGCGCTGGAGTTCGGCTCCAAGGCCCAGTTCGAAGACCCGCGCTTTGCGTGGCGTCGGCTGTTCTCCGAGCTGCTCGGCACGTTCATGCTCGTGCTCGTCGCAGCAGGCGGCGGGCTGCTTCACGCCAAGGGCCAGGTCTCGCTCGCCGCGGCCGTCGTCGCACCCGGCCTGATGGTGACGGCGATCATTCTGTTCATGGGCGCCGTATCGGGCGCGCACCTGAACCCGGTCGTCTCATTCGCGTTCGCGCTGCGCGGCGACTTCCCCTGGCGGCGGATACCCGGCTACGTCGTCATGCAACTGCTCGGCGCGACGCTCGCGTGCCTGTTCCTCGATGCCGTGTTTGGCAACGTCGAGCACCTCGGAGCGACGCTTCCAGGTGCCGGCTACGCCGACTGGCAGGCGCTCTTGATGGAGGTGGTGCTGACCGCGTCGCTGGTCAGCGTCATCCTCGGCACCGCCTCGGCCGCCCAGAACGTCGGCCGCGTCGCCGCGCTCGCGGTCGGCGGTTACATCGCGCTGGCCGGCCTCTGGTCGGCGCCGGTCAGTGGCACCTCGATGAACCCGGCCCGCTCGTTCGGCCCGGCGCTCGTGAGCGGGGACTTCAGCGCGTACTGGGTCTACGTGGCCGGCCCGCTCGCCGGCGCGCTGATCGCCGTGGGGTGTGCGTTCATCCTGCGCGGGGCTGGAGGCAATCCGATCTCCTACGCCGCCGGGTCGGGCTCCTTGGGTCTGCAGTCCACGGGCGGCGAGCAGCCATCGAACGCGCCGCCTTCGCTTTAGGACTAGAGCACCTGGATCTGGAAGAGGCTCGTGGTGCCGGGCCGCCCCGAGGGCAGCCCCGCGGTGATCCCCACGCGCTGGCCGCGCTCGCACCAGCCGAGCTCGACCACGCGCCGCGCGGCGTCGGCGATCAGCGCCTCGGTGGTCTCGTGCCGCGGCATCGACGCCGCCTGCACGCCCCACATCAGCCCGCAGCGCCTGACCGTCTCTTTGCCGGGCGAGAGCGCGTAGATCGGGACCGTCGGGCGGTGCGCGGAGACGAGGCGCGCCGAGCGGCCCGAGAGCGTCGGGATCACCAGCGCATCGAGGCGCAGCTCGCGGGCTGCGTCGCAGAGGTTGTGCGCGATCGTGTACGCGGGGTCTGAGTGAGTGCGACGGACGCGCGACTGGTTCCAGCGCTCATACGGCGCGATCGACTCCGCCTGCTCGGCCACCGCCGCCATCATCGCGACCGCCGCGACGGGGTAGGCGCCGACGGCGGTCTCCTGGGAGAGCATCACCGCGTCGGTGCCGTCGAGGATCGCGTTCGCCACATCGGCCACCTCGGCGCGGGTCGGGCGCGAGGAGCTGACCATCGAGTCGAGCATCTGCGTCGCCGTGATCGACGGCACGGCCATCCAGCCGGCCAGCTCGAGCAGCTGCTTCTGCACCAGCGGCACGCGCGCGATCGGCAGCTCGATGCCGAGATCGCCGCGGGCGACCATCACGTAGTCGGCCGCGCGCAGAATCTCGGCGGCGCGCTCGACGGCCTGTGGCTTCTCCATCTTGGCGATCAGCGGCAGGCGCGTGTGGTCGCGCACGAATTCGACGTCCTCGGGCTTCTGCACGAACGACAGCGCGACCATGTCGACGCCGATCGACTCGCCGTGGCGCAGCAGGTGGAGGTCCTCCTCGGGAACCGCCGGCAGCGCCGCGACCGGACCGGGGATGTTGAGCCCCTGACGCGAGGCGACAGCGCCGCCGACCTCGATCTCGACATCGAGCTCGCACGCGCCGGCGCGCACGTCGACGACGCGCAGCCGCACGGAGCCGTCGGCGAGGTAGAGGATCGAGCCGTCCTCGACGGCCTCCGGCAGGCCCGCCCAGGAGATGCTCATCTCGTGTGCGTCGCCGGGGCGGTCGCCGTCGCCGCAGTAGAAGGTGAGGCGCTCGCCCGGGGTGAGCTCGACGACGTCCTCGCGCAGCGGGCCGATGCGGAGCTTGGGGCCCGGCAGGTCCTGCAGGATCGCGACCGGGCGCCCGACCCGACCGGCGGCGTCGCGCACGCGCCGGGCCGTCTCGGCGTGCTCGTCGAGCGTTCCATGCGAGTAATTCAGCCGCGCGACGTCCATTCCCGCCTCGACCATGCGCATCAACGTCTCGATCTCGCGCGAGGCGGGCCCGATGGTGGCGACGATCTTGGTGCGGCGCATTGTCGGAAGGTATCGTCGCCGCGCCTGTCGTGCGTAACCGGCCTGCGACGTAGCATTCAAGCGTGCTGCGCCCCTCCCGACAAGTGCCCCATGTCGGCTCGCGCGGGCACATCAAGCACTTCGGCGGCGGCCTCGAGCAGTGCATCGTGCTGGCCGTCCACGACGACGGTCGCCGCTTGGAGGTGCGCGACGAGGCCGGGGCCGTGCTCGAGTTCGTGCTCAGCCCGGCGACCGCGAGGTTCGTGTCAGCCGGCGGCGTTCACGGGCCGCGCCTGGAGCTGCTGGGCGAGCGCGGCTGAGCGCACGCTACGGCGCCTGTACGTCTGGGAAGTGCTCCGCGCAGTGCTCGCGCAGCGCCGCTCGCACCCACGCGCGCTCCTCCGGCGAGGCGACGCGAAAGCGCGCCAGCAGCTCGCGCTGGCGCTCGATCGGCGCGCCGGCGATCACCCAGCGAACCGCCAGGCGCTCGAACAGCAGCTCGACCGGCGCGCTGCCACGCATCCTCACGGGTGCTCGACGGACGCGCACCGCTGCCGGCGAGCGCCTGCGCGTACTCGACGCGCGAGCCGGGTGTGAGCGAGCCGCGCAGGCTCAGCACGTTGCCGTGCGCGTCGGTGTAGTCGCTGCTCGGCGCCGTCAGCCGCGTCTGCGCGACGCCCGCGCCTACCCACGTTCAGCCCGCGTCGGCGGTCCGTTCGAGCTTGCTGCGCACGTCGCCGGTGACCGGCTTGGCGTGACCCGGCCACGCCGCCGCGGGTTCGAGCGCGGCGAGCTTGCGGATGCTCGCGCGCGCCTGCTCGGTGTCGAAGTTGTAGATCCGCTCGGGCACAGTGCGGCTCGCTGTCGCGACCCCACATGTCGATCGTGTAGAAGCAGTCGCTGCACAGCGCGAGACGATCGGACTCGCGCCACAGCCCGATCATCCCGGGCGCGTGCCCGGGCAGGTGCACGACCGTGAAGCCCGCCAGCTCCTCGCCCTCGGTGACCGTGCCCGCGATCTCCACCGGCCCGCCGTCCCAGGCGTAGCGGTGCATCAGCCGGTGGGCCTGGCGCAGCGGCGTCGGCAGCCCGGCCAGTCCCGGCGGCCAGTAGCGAAAGCCGCCGCTGCCTTCGGCGTCCTGCACCTCGTCGGCGTGACACAGGACGGGCACGCCAAGCGCGGGCGCGACGCCGCGATGGTCGGTGTGGCCGTGGCCGAGCACCACCCGTCGGATGCCGCCGAGCTTCGCTCCGGCGCTCGCGACCGCGCGCGTCATCGTGCGCGCGCCGGCGTCGAACAGCGTCACCCCGCCCTCGTCCTCGATCAGGTAGACGTTGCAGCGCCCGGGCTGACCCTGGACGACCCACACGCCCTCCGCGACGAGCTCCGCCTCGCCCGCGCCGAGGCGCGCGCTGAGCCGGGTCTTGGCGTTGAACGCCTGCATCATGCGCTTCTCGGCGGCGGAGTCCTGCGGCGGCATCATCCCGATCTGGCGGGCGAAGCTCATCGAGTCGGTGAACGCGTCGTTGCTCTGGATCAGTCCGTCGCGCACGGTCAGCAGGTCGAAGCCTTCGAGCTCGACCGGCATGCCGGTCGGGGCGATGCCGCCGAAGTGGCCGGGTCCGGCGAACGTGCCGGTCAGGCGCCACTGCACGCCGCAGCGCTCGCCCTCGGTCGTCGTCGAGACGACCTGCATGCTGCAGGTCGGGCATCGCGCCGATCAGCTCGCCGATGAAGTCGCGCACGCCCTCCGGCGCGAGCACGTCGACCTGGCCGCGTACGTTCTCGCGCCCGCCCTCCGCCCACAGCGACACGGCCTGCGTCGAGGTCGCGCGCGTCGATCGCGTCGAAGTAGCGCCGGGCGACGGCCTCGGCCTTGCTGCCCGAGATGCGTTTGCGCGTAGCCGCCGCCTGCTGCATGTTCGCGGCGACCTCCTGCACCTTCGTGCTCGCCTCGCTGGCAGCTCTCTCGATCGGCCATGCCGTCTCCTTTACGCCGCTGAAGGGTCGTAGTCTAGTCTCCGCGCCATGCCCGATGTGCTGCAGCAGGCGCGAGCAGGGTCGGGGCGAGCGCGTGCTCCCGGGCGTGTTTCGTCTGCGCCTGCCGCTGCCGTGGCCGGGCGTGCCGCACTGCAACGCCTGGGCGGTCGCGAGCGGCGACGGCTTCGTGCTGTTCGACACCGGCATGCACGAGCCGGAATCGATGTGCCACCTCGAGCGGGCGCTCGCGATGTGCAACCTGCGCATCGAGCAGGCGCGGCTGGTGGTGTGCACGCACGCGCACTCCGACCACTGCGGGCAGGCCGCCACGATCGTCGAGCGCGCCGGCTGTGAGCTGTGGATGCACCCCAACCACGAGCACCTCGACCGCATGATCGAGGATCCCGAGGCGGTGTTCGCACGGCGCCTGGAGATCGCGCGCCAGAGCGGCGTTCCCGAGGAGCCGCTGCGCCGCTACGCCGCCGAGCGCAGCACGCGCGGATCGGGGATCGCGGGACCGGTCGAGCCGGACCGCGACCTGCTCACCGGGATGGGCGTCGTCACCGACCTCGGCGAGTGGATCGTCTATGAGACCCCCGGGCACGCGCCCTCGCACGTCTGCCTCTTCCAGCCCGAGCGGCGCCTGCTCGATCTCCGGCGATCACCTGCTGGGGCGCATCTCGCTGTACTTCGACTACGGCTACTCGCCCGACCCCGTCGGTGAATTCCTCGGCTCGCTCGACGTCGTGGAGCGGCTCGGCGCGCGCCTGTGCCTGGCCGGGCACGGGCGCACCTTCACCGACGTGCACGCCCACATCCAGGGCAACCGCGCGCTCGTGGCGCGAGCGCCTGGACGCGGTACTGCCAGGCACTCGCCGGCGCGCCGCTGACGGCGTTCGAGATCGTGCCGCACGTCTACGGCGACTCGCTCTCACAGCAGAACGCGCACTGGCTGCTGTCGAAGATCCTCTGCTACCTGACGCACCTGCAGGCCCTCGGCAAGGTCGACCGCGTCGCCGGGCGAGCCCGAGCGGTGGGCTGCATAATCACGGGATGCGCATCGATCAGATCCTCGCCGCGGGCGGCACCGGTGTTCTCGTTCGAGTTCTTCCCGCCCAAGACCGCCGAGGGCGAGCGCAACCTGTATGCGGCGCTCGCAGAGCTGAGGACGCTCGAACCGTCGTTCGTCTCCGTCACCTACGGCGCCGGCGGCTCGACGCGGGAGAAGACGATCGAGATCGTCAAGCGCATCCGCGAGCAGTACGGCCTGGAGGCGATGGCCCACTTCACCTGCGTCGGGGCGACCGTGGCGGAGCTGCGCGAGACGCTCGACGAGATGCGGCAGGCGGGCATCGACAACGTGCTCGCGCTGCGCGGCGACCCGCCGGCGGGCGAGGAGGCGTGGGTCAAGACCGAGGGCGGCCTCGAGTACTCGCGCGAGCTCGTCGAGCTGATCTCCGGCGGACTACCCGTTCGCGATCGGCGCCGCGTGCTTCCCCGAGACGCACATCCACGCCGCGAGCCCCGAGGCCGACCTCGAGCACCTCGTCGAGAAGGTCGAGGCCGGCGTGGACTTCCTGATCACGCAGCTGTTCTTCGACAACGCCGTGCTACTTCGACTTCGTCGAGCGCGCGCGCGCGGCCGGAGTGGCGGTGCCGATCATCCCGGGCATCATGCCGATCACGCGGGTCGGCCAGGTCGAGCGGCATGGCCGCGATGTGCGGTGCGTCGATCCCCGATGGCCTGCGGCGCGAGCTGCACGCCCGCGGCGAGGACCCCGAGGCGGTGCTCGACTTCGGCGTCGCCTACGCGACGCTGCAGTGCGCGGAGCTGCTCGCGGCGGGCGCGCCGGGGATCCACTTCTACACGCTCAACCGCTCGCCCGCGACACGCGCGATCCTCAGCGCGTTGAAGCTCGCCAAGCCGTGGGAGAAGGCCGTCTACCCCAGCTCGATCTCGAGCCCCTCGGCGACGCGCGGCGAGCCGTCGGCGGCCTCGTAGCGGACGTCCACCGAGTCGTCCTGGCGGTAGGTGCCGACGCCCCAGGCGCCGAGCAGCCAGCGCCAGCCGCTGATCTTGTCCTTGCGCAGCTCGCGCTCGAACACGAGCGCGCCTTCGCGCACCGTGTAGTCGATGCCCAGCTGCTGTCGCACGCCGTTGACGTAAACCTCGTAGCCACCGCGCACCTCCCGCGGCAGCGTGACCCGGGACCTCGTCATCGCGGCCTGATTATGACCGTGTTGCGCAGCTCCGTCAGCCTGCGGCCCGCTCGCCGCGCCGGCGGACGTCGCGGGCGTAGGCGCGCTGGCGCTCGCGCGCCTGCTCGACGATCGCACCGGCCTGCGCCGGGTTCGTGACTCTGTGCAAGCGTATGCGCCCGACGCCCGGCTCGGTGCGTACCCTCAGCGTGCGATGCCCTCGCACGCTCCCGAGATCCCCTACACCGTTCGGCGCTCCACGCGGGCGCGGCGGGTGCGCGTGAACGTCCACCCGCACACCGGCGTCGAGGTCGTGCTGCCGGCGCGCGCGCCCGAGCGGGCCGCGGCGACCGCGGTCAGCGAGCTGCGCCCGTGGATCGAGCGGCGCATGGACGAGGCGCGCGACGTGCTCGCGCGCGTGGCCGCCCGTGCGGGGACCGTGCCCTACCTCGGCGCCACGCTGGAGCTGGTCCCGCAGGCGGGACGCACGCGCGTCCACCGTGCCGGGGAGCGTCTGCTCGTCCCCGACGGCGACGCCCGCCCGGCGCTCGAGCGCTTCTACCGCCGCGCAGCGCGCACGGAGATCGCTCCGCGACTGGATCGCGCCACCGAGCTCGCGGGCAGCTCATACAGCGCGCTGGACATCCGCGCGCAGCGCACGCGCTGGGCATCGTGCTCTTCAAGCGGGCGGATGAGCTTCAACTGGCGCCTGCTGCTGGCGCCTGAGCGAGTGCTCGAATACGTCGTCTGGCACGAGGTCTGCCACCTGGAGATCCTCGACCACTCGCCCCGCTTCTGGGCGCTGGTGCAGCGACGCTGGCCCAGCTATCGCGAGGAGCGCGACTGGCTACGGCGTCACGGCGCGACGCTGGTTCTTTGATTCAAAATCCGAACGCTGTATAACCATGGCTATACAGCGTTCGTCGGCTGACACACCTCAGCCGGCACCGCCGAGCCCGGCCCTCCGCTGACCGCACTCAGCCGCGCTCCTCGATCGGCACGTAGTCGCGATCGCGCTCGCCGGTGTAGATCTGGCGCGGGCGCGCGATCTTCTGCTCGGGGTCGCTCGACCATCTCCTTCCACTGGGCGATCCAGCCGCTGGTGCGGCCGATCGCGAACATCACGGGGAACATCGCCACGGGCAGGCCGAGCGCCTCGTAGATCAGGCCGGAGTAGAAGTCGACGTTGGGGTAGAGCTTGCGCGAGGTGAAGTACTCGTCGTCGAGCGCCCGCTTCTCGAGCTCCGTTGCGACGTCCAGCAGCGGGCTCTTGCCGCGCACCTCGAACACGTCGTCGAGGTATTTGCGGATGATCCGCGCGCGCGGATCGTAGTTCTTGTAGACGCGGTGACCGAAGCCCATCAGGCGCTCGTCGCCCTGCCTTGACGCCCTCGAGGAAGGCGGGGATGTTCTCGACCGTTCCGATCCGCTCGAGCATCCGCAGCGCCGCCTCGTTGGCGCCGCCGTGCAGCGGTCCGTACAGCGCGGCGACCCCGGCGGCGACGCGCCGAATAGGGGTCGACCTGGGTCGAGCCGACCGAGCGCACGGCGCTGGTGGAGGCGTTCTGTTCGTGGTCGGCGTGGAGGATGAACAGCACGTCGAGCGCGCGCTCGAGCCGCGGGTCGGGCTCGTACTTGAGCTCGGTCATCTTGTACATCATCGAGAGGAAGTTGCCCGCGTAGTTGAGGTCGTTGTCGGGGTACACGTAGGGCTGGCCCATGTTGTGGCGGAAGGCGAACGCCGCGAGCGTCGGCATCTTCGCCAGCAGGCGGATGATCTGCATCGCCGCGGACGCGCTCGTCGTGGATCTTGTTGGCGTCCGGGTAGAAGGTCGACAGCGCGCCGACCGAGGCGACGAGCATCCCCATCGGGTTGGCGTCGTAGCGGAAGCCCTGCATGAAGTCCTTGACGTTCTCGTGCACGAACGTGTGGATCGTGATCTCGTGCACCCAGCCCGTCGAGCTCGGCTTCGTTCGGCAGCGCGCCGTTGATCAGCAGGTAGGCGACCTCGAGGTAGCTCGAGTGCTCGCACAGCTGCTCGATCGGATAGCCGCGGTGCTGCAGGATGCCGGCGTCGCCGTCGATGTAGGTGATCGAGCTGCGACACGAGGCGGTGTTCATGTACGCCGGGTCGTAGACCATCAGCCCGAAGTCCTGCGCGTCGGTCTTGATCTGCCTGCAGGTCCATCGCCGCGCACGGTGCCGTCGTGGATCGGCAGCTCGTAGGTCTGCGCCGGTGCGGTTGTCGGTCACCGTCAGCGTGCTCGTCGCCCGGGCGCCGTGCCGTCGCCGGACGTGCCTCGCCGGCTGCCGCCCCGGTGGCCGCCTCGATCGTCGATCGCTCGGTGCTCATGTGCTATCTCCTGGTCTGCGGTTTTGGGAACGCTCTACGACGATTATGCGCGACGCCGCGCATGTGCTCGCCGCCTCGCGCGGGCGTACGCTCGTGGCCGCGGCGCAGGCGACGTGCTCGTCGACTGCGCCGAGCTCGCTCAGCGGTGGGTCTGTCGCTGGCGCGTGGCGCTGATCGCGCGCACGCGTGGCGAGGGCGATGCAGGGTCCGCCGTGTGGGCCGCGTCGGGGCGGGCGCGGCGGTCGCGAGCGCGGGTGGTGGGGATGCAGCGGACGCGGCTGCGGGCCGATGCCGCCGTCGTCGCCAGGCGTCGACCTCAGGGGTCTGCCGTGACCGCCCAGCGCACGATCATGAACAGCGCCACGATCGGGATCTTCAGGATCACCATCAACCAGATGAAGGTCCACGTCGTCACGCGTGTCGATCGTATACCCGTCGACGGATCCGTACAAGGCCCTCGCGGGCAATCAGCCGACGGCAACGATGCAACGACCGCGCAGCGGAGCAGCGCGACACTCAGCCGCGCAGCTGCAGCGGTGCGCCGCTGAACTGGGTCATCGCGTGCAGCTCCTCGATGCGCGCGACGATCTCCTCGCCGGTGAGGCGCTCGACGCGCTCGGTTCCGAACTCCTCGACGTTGAACGACGCGAGCACGGTCGCGTGCGCCATCGCGCGGCGCAGCAGCGTCGTCGGAGAGCTCCTCCTGCGGGTGCGCGGCGATGTAGCCGACGAGCCCGCCGGCGAACGTGTCGCCGGCGCCGGTCGGGTCGATGACGCGTCTCCAGCGGATACGCCGGGCAGCGCGAAGAAGCCCTCCGCGCGTCATCAGCGCCGCGCCGTACTCGCCCTGCTTGGCGACGATCACGCGCGGCCCGCGCCGGCCCCAGGAGAGGATCTCGCGCGCCGCGCTGACGAGGTTCGGCTTGCCGGTCAGCTGGCGCAGCTCGGCGTCGTTGAGGATCACGCAGTCGACGCTCTCGATCGCCGCGACGAGCGAGTCGCGGGCGATGTCGATCCACAGGTTCATCGAGTCGAGCGCGACGAAGCGCGCGCTCGGGCAGCTGGCGCGCGCACCTCGCGCTGCAGGTCGGGCTGGATGTTCGCCAGGAACAGCACGTCGCTGGAGCGCGAGCGCTCCGACAGCTTCGGCGCGAAGCCCTCGAACACGCCGAGCTGCGTGTCGAGCGTCTCGCGCGAGTTCAGGTCCCAGCCGTACTCGCCGCGCCAGAAGAACGTGCTGCCGCCCTGCACCCGCTCGACGTCGGACACGTCCACGCCGCGGCGGCGCAGCACCTCGAGCTGCTCCTCGCCGAAGTCCTCGCCGACCGGGCCCGACGACGCGCACCTCGTCGAAGAACGACGCCGCCAGCGCGAAGTGCACGGCGGCGCCGCCGAGCATCCGCTCGCGCTCGCCGAACGGCGTCTTGACGGTGTCGTAGGCGATCGATCCGACGACGGTGATTGGCATGGGCGCGCACCTTAGAGCACGCCCGACCCGCCGGCCGGCTGCGCGGCCACTCGCGACTCAGCGCTCCGATAGCCTCGGCGCGATGCGCGCGATCCAGATGACCGAGTTCGGCGGCCCGGAGGTGCTCGAGCTCGCCGAGCTGCCGACGCCCGAGCCCGGGCCCGAGCGAGGTGCTGATCAGGGTCACGCGCGCCGGGCTGAACTTCGCCGACACGCACACGCGCACCAACTCCTACGTGCAGAAGGCGACGCTGCCGCTGGTTCCCGGCGGAGAGGTCGCCGGCGTCGCGCGAGGACACCGGCGAGCGCGTCGTCGCGCTCGTCGGCAGCGGCGGCTACGCCGAGTACGCGATCGCCCCGAGGAGCTGCGCCTTCCCGATCCCCGACGGGCTCGACGACGGCACGGCGCTCGCGATGATCGTCCAGGGGACGACCGCCTGGCACCTGTACCGCACCGCCGGGCGCGTCGCCGAGGGCGAGAGCGTGGTCGTGCACGGCGCCGCCGGCGGCGTCGGCTCGCTCGCCGTGCAGCTCGGTCACCGCTGGGCGCCGGGCGCGTGATCGCGACGCGCCTCCAGCGAGGAGCAAGCGCGCGCTGGCGCTCGAGCTCGGCGCCGACGTGGCGGTCGACCCCGCCGCCGACGGGCTCACCGAGCGCCTGCTCGAGGCCAACGGCGGCGAGCCGGTGGACGTGGTCTTCGAGATGTCCGGCGGCGAGGTCTTCGACGCCTCCTACGCAGCGCTCGCGCCGTTCGGGCGGATCGTCGTCGTACGGGATCGCCACAAACGAGCCCAACGAGGTCTCGACCGGCTCGCTGCTGCGCCACTCGCGCGCGGTCGTCGGCTTCTACCTGTTCCACTGCCTCGAGCGCCCGGGATGTTCGCCGAGGCGCTCGCCGACCTGTTCGCGCGCGCCGCGCGCGGCGAGCTGCGGGCGATCGTCGGGCACACCTACCCGCTCGGAGCAGGCCGCCCAGGCGCAGATCGACCTGCGCGAGCGGCGCACGACCGGCAAGCTCCTGCTCGACCCGTCCGCCTAATCTCCACACCTACCGTCATGGCCAAGTCCTTCGCCGATCTCGGGCTCTCCGAGTCCACCCTCGCAGCGCTGCGCGACGTCGGCTACGAGTCGCCGAGCCCGATCCAGGAACAGGCGATCCCGGCGCTGCTCGAAGGTCGCGACGTGATCGGCCAGGCGCAGACCGGCACCGGCAAGACGGCGGCGTTCGGGCTGCCGATCATGGAGTACATCGACCCGGGCGAGCAGGTCGTGCAGGCGCTCGTGCTGACGCCGACGCGCGAGCTGTGCATCCAGGTCACCCAGGCGCTGCGCACCTACGGCGCGCACAGCGGGCATCGACGTCGTCGCCGTCTTCGGCGGCGCGCCGATCCGCACCCAGCAGGCGCAGCTGCGCGCCGGCGGGCACGTCGTGGTGGGCACCGTCGGGCGCGTGCTCGACCTGATCTCGCGCCACTCGCTGGTGCTGCACGACTGCCGCTTCGTGGTGCTCGACGAGGCCGACGAGATGCTCGACCTCGGCTTCCTCGAGGACGTCGAGAAGATCCTCTCGCTGACGCCCTCCAGCCGCCAGACGGCGCTGTTCTCGCGCGACGATGCCGCCGCCGATCCGCAAACTGGCCGACCGCTACATGTACGACCCCGACGATCATCCAGGTCGAGGCGGCGACGCTCACGATCGACACCGTCGCGCAGTTCCAGCTCCCGGTCGAGACGCAAGGACAAGCCCGACAAGCTCGTCGAGGTGCTGCGCGCGGAGATGGGACTGGGGGATCCTCAACTCAAGCCGAAGGCCAGCAGGCGATCGTGTTCGTGCGCACCAAGATCCGCTGCGAGCAGCTGTTCCGCACGCTGCGCGACCGCGGCATGAACGTCCGCGCGCTGCACGGCGACATGTCGCAGGGCTCGCGCGACGGCGTGATGCTCGCGTTCAAGGGCGGACGCGTGCCGATCCTCGTCGCCACCGACGTCGCCGCCCGCGGCCTGGACATCTCGACGGTGACGCACGTCGTCAACTACGACGTGCCCACGAGCCCCGACACCTACGTGCACCGCATCGGGCGCACCGGCCGCGTCGGCCGCGCTCGGGCCGCGCGATCACGTTCGTGGAGAGTCGCCAGAAGCGCGAGCTCGAGGCGATCGAACGCCACATCGGCACGCACATCGCGCAGTGGGAGCAGGGCGCGGTCGCGGCACCGACGCCTGTGCGCGAGCGCCCGCGCAGGCACTCCAAGCCGCGTATCTCGCGGCGCGACGACGACGAGGCCTACACGAAGCTGGTGCTCGGCGGCGGCCGCGCCGCGGGCCTCAGCGTGGCCGACATCGTCGCCTCGGTCACGTCCTCGGCCGGCCTCGACGGCGAGGCGGTCCGCGACGTGCTCGTGCTCGATCGCTTCTCGTTCCTGTCCGTGCCCGCATCTGAGGCGGACCAGGTCATCGAGGCGCTCAACGGCCGCGAGATCGGGACCCGGAACGGCGGCCAATCGGTGAGCCTCGAGCGCGTGAAATTGAGGTAGGCGCACCGTCGTCTGCGCTTGATCGGTCACATCCGGTTCGGATGTGGCACTTAAGGACCGATGGCTGATCGACCGCTCGACATCGGGCGTCTGTATGAGCGTCACGGCGAGGAGCTGCTGACGTTCATCGTGCGCCGAACAAGCGACACCGAGGTCGCGCTGGATCTGTGGGCGGAGACGTTTGCCCAGGCGCTCGCCGGTCGCGGACGCTATCGCGGCGCCACCGACGAGGAGGCCGGTGGCTGGCTCTATGGGATCGCGCGGCGACAGCTTGGGCGCTACTACCGTCGCGGGCGCGCAGAGCGCCGAGCGATGCAGCGATTGGGGATCGAGCGCCCACAAATCGATTCCGACACAGAAGCCGAAATTGTCCGCCGCGCGGGTCTCGATGACTTGCGTCAGGCGATCGCGGCGGGTGTCGCGATGCTCCCGGAGGATGCGCGCGAGGCAATCGAGCTGCGCCTCGTTGAGCAGCTGTCCTACCCCGATCTCGCAGCCCGCCTGGCAATCACCGAGCAGGCAGCGCGCAAGCGCGTCTCGCGCGGGGTCGGCACGCTCAGCCGGCTGCTGGACACCAACACGCTCATGGAGGCACTGGAAACATGACCGAGACCCGTGACGACACCGGATACGAGCGCCTCCTCGAGGACTTCGGCCAAATGCTGCAAGAGGCCGAGGCCAGACCTGCTCGCAGGCGCCGCCGACGCCCCCCGCGAGCAGCCGTGGCTGCGCTCGCGCTCGCGGGAATCCTCGCCGGCACGCTGCTGTTCACCGGTGCAGGCGGCGGCGGGCGCCTGGACGTCGTGGCGCAGGCCAAGGCTGCGCTCGAGCCCGTGGGGCACGTGGTACACCTCGTCACCACCTCGTACATGGAAATGCGCGGCGGCTCACAGGCCGAGATCGTCGGTCCTGAAGCCGAGAACAACACTCCCCGGGTCGCCGAACGGTGGTCGGCTTCGGAGCCCACGCGCTGGCGAATCGCCGCCACGGTCCCGTTTGTCACCGCGGATGGTGGCTCCCACCCCGAAGAGACGCAGCTGGCCTACGCCGGCGGCACCGAAGAGCTCTACCTGCAGTCGCTCAACAGACTGCAGACAACGAGTGGTGTAAGCGAAGACGGCGCGCGGGTGAGCCTGCACGATGGGCCGCTCGGCGCCGACCCCGTAGCTCGTATCCACTCGCTGCTCGAAGCCGGGCAGCTGCACAACGCCGGTAGCGGGACCGTCGACGGCCACCCAGTCGAGCGCCTGCTCGGCGATGAGCTCGGCTCGCCCCCGGGGGGGTCTCCGGTGCCCTGGCCGGTCGAGTACGACGTTGACCCCAACACCTACGCCCCCGTTCGCCTCACGGTCGAAGAGGTCGGGATGCGCTTCCCGGGCAACACGGGCACGCCAACGCAGGTCGTGGAAGTCAACACCTACGAACAGCTTCCGCTCAACGAAACGACGCTCTCGCTCTTGAGCATCCACCCAGCCGGCAGCCCTGTCGTAGTTCGCCGTTGACCAGGCTGCGCGCCCCGCTATCGTGCCTTTCACGGCGACCACGAGACAAGGGGAAGGGCAACATCTCCACCTTCACGATGCAGACCACCGAGGGGCCAATCGTCTTCGAGCTGTTCGACGAGGACGCGCCGAAGACCGTCGAGAACTTCCGCAAGCTCGCCTCCGACGGCTTCTACGACGGGCTGACGTTCCACCGCGTGATCAAAGACTTCATGATCCAGGGAGGGTGTCCGGAGGGCACCGGGACGGGCGGCCCAGACTACACCTTCGAGGACGAGATCAACCCTCACAAGATCGTGCGCGGCGCGCTGGCGATGGCCAACGCCGGCCCGGACACCAACGGCTCGCAGTTCTTCATCGTCACCGCCGACGCGTGCTCCTGGCTCGACGGCAAGCACACGGTCTTCGGCCAGGTGAGCGAGGGCATGGATGTGGTTGAGAAGCTCGAGGCCGTCCCCACGGACGCCGGCGACCGTCCGTCCGAGCCGGTCGGCATCGCCTCGATCGAGCTTTCCGAGTAGAGGCTCTCCGGGGTTCTCCGGGGCTCTCCGGCGGTCGAGGAGTAGCCTCTCTCGATACAGGCAACCAGCAGGGGAGAGTGCAACAGATGGCGAGCGTTGAGCAGCACGTCGAGCAGGAGACCCTCGAGGCAGGCGGCGACGCCGAGCAAGCCGATGCGCAGGCGCCGGTCGAGCAGCCCGCGGCGGGCGAGATACCGGTTGAGAACCCCGCCACCGGCGAGACCATCCGCACAGTCCCGGACCTCGACGCAGCCGCGGTAGCCGCGATGGCCGCGCGAGCGCGCGCCGCTCAGCCCCAGTGGGAGGCTTACGGCTTCGACGGGCGCGCGCGCGTGCTGCGCCGCGCGCAGAAGTGGCTGATGGACAACGCCCAGCGCGTAACCGAGACGATCGTCTCAGAGACGGGCAAGACCTACGAGGACGCGAACCTCGCCGAGATCGGCTACGCGGGCAACGCGTTCGGCTTCTGGGCGAAGGAGGGCCCCGGCTACCTCGCCGACGAGGCGGTCAAGTCCAGCCAGGTGCTGGTGAAGGGCAAGAAGCTGATCCTGCGCTACCGCCCGCTGGGCCTGATCGGCGTGATCGGGCCGTGGAACTACCCGCTGACGAACTCCTTCGGCGACTGCATCCCGGCGCTGATGGCCGGCAACGGCGTGATCCTCAAGCCCTCTGAGATAACGCCGCTGACGTCGCTGTTGATGGCCGAAGGTCTGCGCGAGTGTGGGCTCCCCGAGGACGTCTTCCAGGTCGCCACCGGACGCGGCGCCACCGGCGCGGCGCTGACCGCCGAGGTCGACATGATCATGTTCACCGGCTCCACGAAGACCGGGAAAAAGGTCGCCGAGGCGGCCGCCAGTCGCCTGATTCCGGCGTCGCTGGAGCTCGGTGGCAAGGACCCGATGATCGTGCTCTCCGACGCGGACCTCGAGCGCGCGGCCAACTTCGCGACGTACTTCTCGATGCAGAACGCCGGTCAGACGTGCATCTCGATCGAGCGGGTGTACGTCGAGGCGCCGGTCTACGACGAGTTCGTGGCGAAGGTCTCCGAGAAGGTTCGCGCGTTGCGCGTCGGCCGCTCCGACGGCGGCTTCGGCACCGTCGAGGTGGGTGCGATCACGTTCCCACCGCAGATGCAGACGATCAAGGACCACGTCGACGACGCCGTGCAGAAGGGCGCACACGTGCTCTCCGGCGGCAAAGAGGTGCCGGGCGCGGGACGCTTCTACGAGCCGACGGTGCTCGTCGACGTCGATCACACGATGAAGATCATGACCGAGGAGACCTTCGGGCCGACGTTGCCGATCATGAAGGTCGCCGACGCCGATGAAGCCGTGCGGCTCGCCAACGACTCGCCATACGGTCTCGGCTCCTCCGTGTTCACGCGCGATACCGCCAAGGGCGAGGCGATCGCCAGGCGCCTGGAAGCAGGTGCGGTCAACGTCAACGACGCGATGATCAACTACACGGTGCTCGAGCTGCCGATGGGTGGCGCGAAGGCTTCCGGCATCGGCTCCCGCCACGGCGCCGGCGGCATCCGCAAGTACTGCTCCCAGCAGGCGATCGTCGTGACGCGACTGGCCATGAAGAAGGAGATCTTCATGTACCCGTACAAATCACGCACCTCGAGACTGCTCGCCGGGTTCTTCAAACTGATGTACGGTCGCGGCAGACGCGACTGAGCCGGTCCTTGCGCGGCGGAACCTCGTATAACGATCGTTATACAGGCGACGTGAAACGAGATACACCGGGGCCGTTCGCGACGGAGCGCTGTATAACGATTGTCATACAGCGGGTGACGCGACGAGCGATACGCCGAGCAGCCGTTCCAGCTGTGGAATGGTGGTCTCGGCGCTGGTGTGGTGGACGGCGGCCATCCCCAGCTTCTCGGCGGGCACGAGGTTGAACGGCAGATCGTCGACGTACACACAGGCCTGAGGCAGGACGCCGGCGCGCTCGGCGCCGAGCTCGTACATCCGGCGCGACGGCTTGCGGATGCCCTCAACGCCTGAGATGACGACGCCGTCGAAGAGCTCGTCGAACAGATCGTGCGGGTAGCGGTGCACGCCCCAGGAGTTGGACACGAGCGCGGTCCGTATCCCGGCTTCGCGCGCCATGCGCACGGCCTGCACCATCGCCTCATCCGCGTGCACACCTGCGAACAGCCCGTCTATCAGGCCCTCAGGGCCGACCTCGAGCAGGTGCGCGAACTGCAGCTCGAATGCGCGCTCGTCCAGCTCTCCCTTCTCGAGCGCGACCAGCAGCTCGCGAGCCTCGGGGTCCGTTTTGAAGCGTCCCATCAGCGTCTGCGGATCGATCCCGACCTCCACGCAGTAGGCGTGGAAGGAAGCGAAGAGGTTGGTTGTGAGCACGCCGCCCCAGTCGATCAACAGCCCCGAGCGCGTCCCCGACTGCATGCCGGGGGCCTCCGGTGCCTCGTGCGAGGGGTCGATGTCGCTCTCGCGCGCAGGCTCAGCCACCGAGCGCCACCTCCTCGGCGCGGTCGGCGAGCTCGAGCACACCCTCGCCGAACTGCCGCAGGTAGGGGTCGTCGGTGGTGCCGGCGATCGCGCGCTTGTAGTTGCCCTCCATGAACACCACGCTCTTCCACAGCGCGAGCGTCATGTACCAGCGGATCTCTCCGACCGGACGCCCCGAACGCTGCTCATAGCGTGCGATCAGCTGCTCGCGCGTGTAGAAGCCCTCGGCGCGGGTGACGTTGCCGAGATGCGCTCGCAGGCCCTCGCTGGGGTCGCCCTCCTGCGTCCACATCATGCACATGTAGCCGATGTCAGCCAGCGGGTCGCCGATCGTCGCCATCTCCCAGTCGAGCACGGCGCTCAGGCGGGCGGGAGCCTGCAGCGCGAACATCGTGTTGCCGAGGCGGTAGTCGCCGTGGACGATCGTGGCCGCGCCGGAGCTCGGCATGTGCTCGGCCAGCCACGCGCCGACCGTCTCGACGGCCGGGATCTCACGCGTCTTGTTCAGCTCCCAAAGCCCTCCGAAACGCCGGAGCTGACGCTCCAGATAGCCGGTCGGCTTGCCGAAGTCCTCGAGCCCGGCCGCGCGCCAGTCGACGGCGTGGATCTCCACGAGCGAGTCGATCAGCTGCTCGCTGATGCGGCGACGTTCGTTCGGCGTGTCCAGCGGGACGGGCAGGCTTGCGACGATCGCCTCGCCCTCGATCCGCTCCATCACATAGAACGGCGCGCCGATCGTGGCTGGGTCCTCGCACACGGCCAGCACGTCGGGCACGCGCGCGGGCGTGCTCTGCAGCGCTCGCAGCAGCCGGGCCTCGCGCAGCACGTCGTGCGCGCTCGGCGGCAGCGGCGGGCGCGGCGGGCGGCGCAGCACGACCTCGGAGCCGTCGCGCTCGATCAGGTAGGTGACGTTCGAGTGGCCCTCGCCGATCGGGGTCGCGCGCAGTTCTCCCTCGCCGAGGCCGTGGGCGTCGAGGAAGGCGCGCAGCGGATCGAGGATCAGCAGCGGAGCACGGCTGTTACCCTCCGCCTCCGCCGGGGTCTGGACGATGTCGTCAGGTGCGATCGGCGCGCTCATCGACGGGAAAGCTATCTAGACCGCAACCTTCTCTGCGCCGAGGTGTCTCAAGCGACCATGCCCAGAATCCGAAAGCTCCTCATCTCAACGATCGCCTGTGGCGTTCTCGCCGCTTCCGCCGGTGCTGGCCAGGCGCTCGCATCACACGGTCAGCTGACTTATTTCGAGGCATCTTCGCTGCTGCTCAAGGCCAACACGCGCCAGCACACGATCGAACAACTGAAATATCTCGGCGTCAAAGCGCTGCGCATCGAGCTGAAATGGAGCGAAGTCGCACCGGCCCCAACCAGCGCTGCCGAGCCGAGCTTCCAGGCGACCAATCCCGTCAGCTACGACTGGGGAAACTACGGCACGCTGCTCCCGGAAATCAAGAAGCTTGGCTGGCCCGTGCTCCTGACGATCACCGGGCCCGCGCCGCGTTGGGCGACCGCCAACCGCAAAGCGCCCTACATCACGCGCCCTGACCCGAAGGACTTCGAAGAATTCACGACCGCCGTGGCGCGCGAGTTCGGTTCGGAGGTTTCGACATATTCGATCTGGAACGAGCCCAACGAGTCGGTCTTCCTGCTGCCGCAGTGGAACTCAAACGGGACGTCCGCCTCGGGGCGGATCTACCGCGGCCTCTATCAGGCTGGCTACGCGGGCCTGCAAGCCGGTGCGCTGGCGCACCCGAAAGTGCTGTTCGGCGAGACCGCGCCGGTCGGCTACGACAAGGTCAACCCGCGTAGGGAAGGATCCCGAGCACTGATGCACCCCGTGGCGCCGCTGGCGTTCATGCGCGAAGCGCTGTGCCTGAACGCGAGATACGGGAAAGCTGGTTCCTGCAGCGAGCTGCAGATCTCCGGCTACGCGCACCACGCCTACACGCTGCCCGCCGGTCCGTACTTCAAGCCGGGAGAACGGGACAACGTGACGATCGGTGCGCTGTCGCGGCTGTCGAACGCGCTGAACCTCGCCGCCCGGGCGCACGCGATCCCCGCCGGCGTGCCGATCTACCTGACCGAGTTCGGCGTGCAGAGCTTCCCGAACAAGTTCCTCGGCGTATCCGCCGCCAAGCAGGCCGAATACGACGCGATCTCCGAGCACATCGCCTACGAGAACCCGCGCGTGGCGGCGTTCTCGCAGTACCTGCTCAAGGACGACCCGGTCGGCGGGCCTGCGAACTTCCAAACGGGTCTCGAGTACTCAAACGGCAGGGCCAAGCCGCTGTACCTCGGCTGGCCGGTCCCGCTGACGGTCAGCAAGGCCGGCCACGGCGTGTCGCTGTGGGGTCTGGTGCGCCCCGCTGCAGGCGCGACGAAGGTGACGATCCTCGTCAAGACCAGCAGATCCCGGCGCTACAAGACGCTCAGGAGCGTCACGACCAACAGCGCCGGCTACTGGAGCCTTAGCTCCTCGACCGCAGGGCAGCTCTGGCGCGTGCGCTGGACGAGCCCCAAGGGCGTCAAGTACGAAGGGCCGCCGATCGCCCGGTAAACGGCTTGCACGCTCCGGCATCCGCCTACGATGAGAGGGCGATGCCGGAGCTGCCTGAGGTCGAGATCACCGCGCGATTGCTGGACGCTGCGCTGACAGGCGCGGAGATCGCCTACGCGCGCGCACCGGGGATCAACGCGCTGCGAACCTTCGAGCCGCCGCTGTCGGCGCTCGTCGGGGGTCGCGTCACCGCTGTGCGCCGGCGTGGCAAGCAGCTGATCGTCGACGTCGCCGGCGGCGCAGATGATCCGAGGGCGCTGGCGGTGCTCATGCATCTGATGTCGGCCGGGCGGCTGCAGCTCTACGACAAGCCGGCGGGACCGCGCGATCGGACCTCGCGTGTGCTGATCGGCTTCGCTGACGGTCGCGAGCTGCGGCTGCGCGAGTTCGGCTCCAAGCAGGCCGCGTGGGTGAAGCTGCTGCCGTCCGAGCAGCTCGACGACGACGACGCGCTCGCGGCGCTCGGGCCCGAGGCGTGGCCCGAGCCCGGTGGAGAGGCCGGGCTCGAGGAGCTGCTCGACGTGCCGCGCCCGCTGCACGCGCTCTTGCGCGATCAGCACGTGATCGCCGGCATCGGACGCTCATGGGTCGATGAGATCCTGTGGCAGGCGCGGCTGTCGCCCTACAGGCGCGGCGCTGACCTCGATCCCGCCGAGATCGAGCGGTTGGCGGACGCGATCCGCGCGACCCTCGACGCGGCGCTCTCGCACTACGAGCAGACGATCAGCCTGCCGATCCCTGACAAGCTGCCGATGCCGCTGCGCATCCACCGCCACCAGGGTGAGCCCTGTCCGCGCTGCGCCACGTCGCTGCTCGCCGTTCACTTCGAGGACTACGTGATCGCTTACTGTCCCGCGTGTCAGACGGAGGGACGCGCGCTCAAGGACCGCCGCCTCTCGCGCCTGCTGCGATGAGCGTCGGCGTCAGCCCGCCGTAGGTGCGATCCGCGCGAGTGCGCCGAGCACGAGCGCGTCGTGCTCGGCCGGCTTGACCTTGCGCAGCACCTCGACGACCTCGCCGGCGGGGTCGATGATGAACGTCGTGCGCTCGTTGCCGAGATAGGTCCGCCCGTACATGCTCTTGGTGACCCACACGCCATATGACTCTGCGACGGCGTGATCCTCGTCGGCGAGCAGCGGGAAGTTCAGGCCGTGCTTGTCGTGGAACTTCTTGATCTTGGCTACGGGATCCGGTGAGATCCCGAGCACGACAGCGCCGGCGTCGCCGTAGTCGGCCTGGTGATCGCGCACACCGCATGCCTGGGTTGTGCAGCCCGGCGTGTCGGCCTTGGGGTAGAAGTAGAGGACCAGCGCCTGTCCGGCGAAGTCGTCGAGCTTGACCGCATGTCCGTCCTGGTCGGGGAGCTCGAAGTCGGGGGCTTGCTCTCCAGGTTCGATCATCGCGCCGATGCTACCGGCGCCGCCGTGCGGGCGGGTTATGGCCTGAGCCACTCCGCAGGGTCGACGTCGGCAAGAGTCTCCGAGAAGGTCCAACGATGCCCAAACGGGTCTTCGGCCGCATACTGGCGCTCGCCGTACTCGAAGTCGGTCGGCTCCATCAGGATGCGTGCGCCGGCATCGCGTGAGCGCGCGAAGTGAGCCCGAGCGTCGCTCACTCGAACCAGCACCGAGTGCGACGCCTCCCCGGGCCTCGGCTCGCGGGTGTCGGGTCGCACCTCGGCGAGAATCACGGCACCGCCATCGGGGATGTCGAGCTGGCAGCGATGACCCTCGCCGATCCTCAGCCGCTCGGCGAAGCCAAACGCCTGGCTGAGCCACACGACCGCTGCCCGGACATCGGCGACGGTGAGCACCGGAACGGTTGTGGCGGCCGGGATCGAGCGGTTGATCTGCATGCGGACGAGCCGATCCTACGGGCTCGGCGGAGCCAGGTGCGGCGACACGCTCGACCCCGAACTGCCGGAGAAGGCCGTCTTTGTTTCTGACTAACTGGTCAGCCGTGAAGTGTGGAATGACCGATACGATTGCGTTCAGTTCAACGATCAGTCGACGCTATGTCGTGAGGAGCACGGTTGGCGGTACCTGGGGAGTACGTGTTGGAAGAGGGGGGTGCGGCCCCGGCGGGCTTTGCCGTGCTGCGTTCCCAAGTCGCGTGTGCGGTGCTCGGTCTCGTGATCGAGAAGCCGAGTCACGGCTATGAGATCGGACAGCGCTTCGAGCGCCGTTTCGGCGGCTTCCTGAGGGTTGGTCGCTCGTCGATCTATGCAGCGCTCGGCACGCTGCTGGAGGCTGCGCTGATCGAGAAGATGGCCGCCCGGTCGACTACTGGAGTCAGCCGGGGGGCCAAGGCGGGCGCTTGCTACCGGGCCACCGCGGCGGGCGCACGCGCGTACCGAGCCTGGTTGGCCGAGCGCCTGCGCAGCGATCCACAACGTGTGGAGATGCTCGGGCGGATGATGCTCGCGGGCGTGCACAGCGTCGACGCGGCACTTGACTTCATCGCCCGCTACGAGCGCGAATGTATCCGCGAGGCCCAGGAGCTTGCGCGACCGAGTCCCGTTACGGCATCCGGGGACGACGGCGTCGGCGACCTGGTGGAGCGATTGCTGATCGAGGAGCGGCGCCGAATGATCGACGCTCAGCTCGCCTGGATCAACTATGCCCGGGCCGAGCTGCTCTCGGCACGCGCCGGCCAGTCGGAGTTGGCTGGCTCGCAATGAGCCTGCTGTCGATCGCGAACGTGACGAAGCGCTATCGGCGTGGCCGGCTCGAGCGCGTGGCGGTCAGAGACGTCTCGCTCGATATCGAGCCCGGCGAACTCGTCGCTGTGTGGGGTGCCCGCTTCTCGGGGCGCAGCACCCTGCTGCGAGTCGCCGCTGGAATCGAGTCGCCTGAAGAGGGGACCGTCTCCTTTGAGGGTCATGACCTCGCGCAGTGCCGCGACGGCGTTCTCGGCAGGCGCATCGGCTACTGCCAGACGGGCTTCTCCTCCTCTCGGCGTGATCTCGTGATCGAGCACGTCGCGGCCGGCCTGCTCGCGCAGCGGGTTTCGCCCAAGCAGACACGACGGCGCGGTCAGGAGCTGCTGTTCCGAGTCGGTGCCGAGGATTGCGCGCGGCTCAGGTGCCACGAGCTCGACGGCGCGGAGCTCGCGCGCGTGGCGCTCGCGAGCGCGCTTGCGACGAAGCCGGCACTGCTGGTGATCGATGAGCCGACCAGCGGCGTCGATGTCCTGCAGCGCGACCCGCTGCTCGCGCTGCTGCGCTCGATCGCCAACGAAGGCACGGCCGTGCTGATGAGCGCCGGTGACGCTCAGGGCCTGTCCGGCGTGGATCGCGCGCTCACGATCTACAACGGTGAGCTCCAGGCGGAGCCGCCGCAGGCGCGGGTCGTGCCGCTGCGCCGCGCGGACGCTGGAGCGCGCCGGCGGTGAGCGCCGTCGCTCGTGGCGCCGTTCTGCAACTGGACAGAGTCGTCAAGCACTATCCCGGCTACGGCGGCGAGGTGGTGCGCGCGGTGGACGGGGTCACGCTCGCGATCGATCCTGGGGAGATCGTCGCGCTGCATGGCCCCAGCGGCTCTGGCAAGAGCACGCTGCTGATGCTCGCCGCTGCGCTGATCGAACCGGACGCCGGCGTGATCCGCTTCGAAGGACGCACGCTGGCCGAGCTCTCGGCCGCCGACGCCGCCGACTACCAGCGCCGCAAGATCGGGTTCGTGTTCCAGTCCTTCCATCTGATGGCCGGCGTGCCGGCCGTCGAGAACGCGGCGATCAAGCTGCTCGCCGACGGCGTGCCCTTGAAGCGGGCGCGTCGCGCGGCGCTTCCGTGGCTGGATCGCGTGGGTCTAGCGGCGCGTTTGAATCACACCCCCGATCAGCTGTCCGGCGGCGAGCGCCAGCGAGTCGCGATCGCGAGGGCGCTCGTGAACGAGCCACGGCTGATCCTCGCGGACGAGCCCACCGGCAGCCTCGACACGCAGCGCGGCGGCGAGATCCTGGCGCTGCTCGCGGAGATCGCCCGCCGGCAGCAGGCGGCGGTGCTGATCGTCACCCACGACACGCAGGCCGCCGCCGTCGCCGACCGGATCTGCACGCTGCGCGACGGCCGGCTGATCGACGACGAAGAGGCCCCGGTGGCGACCCCCGCGCTACTGCAGCGCCAGGGCTAGGAGTGGATGCGGCTCTCGGGGCTCATCTACCTGTACGGCAGGCGGCTGCGCACCCGGCCGGTGCAAGAGCTGCTCGCTGGGCTCGGGATCGCGATCGGCGTGGCGCTCGTGTTTGCCGTGCAGGTTGCCAACAGCAGCATCACCGACGCCTCCAGCGCAATCGTTCGCGGCATCGCGGGCACTGCGACGTTGCAGCTGCGCGCACGTGACGCCGCCGGCTTCGACGAACACGTGTTGCAGCGCGTGCGGCGCCTGCCGGGTGTCACGAGCGCCGCGCCGATCGTCGATGAGAGCGCATCGCTCGTCGGGAACGGCGGCCGACGTGTCGCGATCGATCTGGCCAGCGCGGCGCCGAGCCTGCTCGCACTCGACGGGAGCATCACTCACAGCATCTCCCAGCAGGATCTGTCCAGCGCCGGCGTGATCCTGCCGAGCTCGACAGCACGAGCTCTCGGGTTGTCCCCCGCATCTGTGTCCTCAGTCGATGCCGCGGCGCCTCATGTGCTGCTCGACGTCCACGGCCGCGCCGCTTCGGTCACGGTCGCAGCGGTGCTCGGACCGGAAACGATCGGAGCGCTGGCGGGTGCGATGGCGGCGATCGCGCCGCTGGCGTTCGTGCAGCACGTCGACGGGCTCGCCGGGCGCGTGACGCGCATTCTCGTCACGACCGCGCCAGGGCAGCGGGCGAGCGTGCAGCGGGAGCTGACTGTGCTCGCGGCGGAACGCCTGACGGTCGCCGGGGCTGATCAGGACGTGGCGCTGCTGGAGCAGGCGGTCGCGCCAAACACGGAGGCGACGGGGTTCTTCGTGTTGGTCAGCGCGATCGTCGGCCTGCTGCTCGCGTTCAACGCGATGCTGTTGACCGTCCCGGAGCGCAGGCGCATGATGGCCGACCTGCGCATGCAGGGAGTGCGGCCTTTGCAGCTGATGAGGATGTTGCTGTTTCAGGCTCTCTGCCTGGGTGTGGTGGCGTCGCTCGTCGGCCTGGCGGCTGGCGACTTCCTGTCGCGCACGATCTTCCACGCGACGCCAACTTATCTGTCGGCCGCGTTCCCGCTCGGCACGCAGACCGTCATCGGCTTGCAGCCGCTCGTTCTGTCGTTCGCGGGCGGCGTCCTCGCCACGTGTCTGGCCGCCGCGCCGCCGTTGCTGGATCTACGTCGCAGCCGCGCCGTCGACGCCGTGTACTTCGAGGACGGCGAACCTGGCCAGGCGCTGGAGGGCAGCGCGCAGCTGCGCCTGTTCATCGCCGCGGGCGTGCTGATCCTCGCCACCAGCGGACCCCTGCTCGTGTGGCCCTCGGCAATCGTCCCCGCGACCATCGGCGTCGCCGTCGCCACCCTGCTTGCGATCCCGTTCGCGTTTCAGCTCGTCGTTCGTGTCGCCGCGCGTGTCGCCGCCTCTTCGGCGCGGTTGAACATGCTCACGGTCGCCGTGCGCGCGCTGCGGGCGACGACCGTGCGCTCGCTGGCGCTCGCGGCGACCGGCGCGATTGCGGTCTTCGGCTGCGTCGTCGCCGAAGACTCGCACAACGACCTACTCCACGGCCTCTACCGCGACTACTCCCAATACGTCTCCACGGCCGATCTGTGGGTGGCTGGCGCCGACGACGACCTTGCGACGAACAGCTTCCAGGCGGGCCGGCTGCCGGCTCGCATATCGGCCATCCCCGGCGTGGCCGCCGTACGTACCTACCAGGGCGGCTTCCTGGACTACGACGGCAGGCGTGTGTGGATCATCGCTCGCGCCGCCAGCACCCCGGCGCCGATCCCCGCGAGTCAGCTGGTGCAGGGAGCGCTCACCACTGCGACGGCGCGTCTGCGTGCGGGCGGCTGGATCACTGTCTCCCAGCAGCTGGCCGAAGCGCAGCATCTGCATGTCGGCGATCGGCTGACGCTGCCGACACCCAGCGGTCCGGTCGTCTATCGCGTTGCCGCGACCACGACCAACCTCGGCTGGAGTGCGGGCGCGATCATCGTCAACGACTCCGACTACCGCAGAGCGTGGCAGAGCATCGACCCGAGCGCGCTCGAAGTCAGCGCCCGTCCAGGTGCGGACATTCCCGAGCTCGGCCGTGCGATCGCTGCGGTACTCGGCCCGGGTAGTGCGCTGACAGTCCAGACGAGTGGCGAGCGGGCGGCACAGGCCGATGTGCTCGCGCGCCAAGGTCTCAGCCGCATGAGCCAGATCACGCTGCTGCTGATGATCGCGGCGGCGCTGGCGATGGCGGCGGCGATCGGAGCCGGCATCTGGCAGCGGCGCGCGTCGCTGGCGTCGTTGCGGATTCACAGCTTCACGCCGTGGCAGCTGCGCGCCGTGCTCACGTTCGAGTCGGTGCTCGTGCTCGGCACCGGCGGCCTCGTTGGGGCGGTCGCCGGGATCTACGGACACCTGCTTTGCGACAGGTATCTCAGGCTCACGACCGGGTTCCCCGCGCCGTTCGCCGTAGAAGGTCTCCACACCGTCCAGACGATCCTGTTGATCGTCGTCGGCGCGCTCGTCGTGCTCGCCATCCCAGGCTATGTCGCGTCGCAGGCGCCACCGCAGCTCGCGCTCCAAGACTAGAAACATCGGTTGCGGCGACGCGAAAGTTCCGCTTTTTCATACCAGCATGGTGGTGTGAACCCAAAATGCACGTCCGTGGCGGTAGAGATAATCGCGTTCGTGACGGCCGGCGTGGTCTACTGGCTGACGATCTACCCGCGAGCCAGGTTGGAGATCCGCCGCTGGGCGGCTCGCGCTGCTCAGATCCCCGATCCCACGCTGCGAGCCCAGGCGCTGTTCAAGCTGACGCGCGAGCGCCTGAACCCGGAGGCCGCGGCGTTCTTCGCGGTGCTGGCGCCGCGCCGCCACCGCGCAGCGCTCGTACGCCTGATGGTGTGCTTCCAGATCGCCTACGACTATCTGGATGCGATCAACGAGGAGCGCGATGCCGCTGTGCTTCGCAACGGCCTGCAGCTGCACCAGGCGCTTACCGACGCAGTCAGCTCGCGCTCAGCGGGCTGCGACTACTACCGCTATCACCCGCAGCGCGACGACGGCGGGTATCTCGTGGACCTCGTGCGTGCATGCCAGGATGCGCTGCGGATGCTGCCCTCGGCGTCAGCGATCGAGTCGCTGCTGATCCACGCGGCTGAGCGTTGCAGAGAGGCGCAGAGTCGAAACCATGCGATGCTCGTCGAAGGCGACGGACCACTGATCGACTGGGCAGGCAGCCAGCGCGAAACCGGTGGGTACCTGTGGTGGGAGCTTGCCGCCGCCGGCATCTCCTGCCTGGCGCTTCACGCCCTGTTCGCGGCCGCTGCCTGCGCGACGACGCAGGAGCAGGCGTCGCGCATCGACATGGCGTATTTCCCGTCGGTCTGCGCGATCAGCGCGCTGCTCGACAGCCTCGTCGACCAGTCCGATGACAGCGCCGGCACCAACCACAGCTTCGTGGCGCACTACGAGAGCCCGACGCTGGCGGCCCGACGCTTCGCAGCCATCACCAACGAAGCCAGCACGCTCTCGAGCGTGCTTACAGACCACCGCCGCCACAGGGTGATCCTCGCCGGCATCGCCAGCTTCTACCTCTCAGCCCCTGGGGCGAGCAGTGAGCTCGCTCTGCCTGTCGCGACGCGTACGCTCGATTGTCTCGGACGGTCCAGCGCGCCGATTCTGGCGGTGATGCGGCTGCGCCGTTGGAGCGCCGGCTGAGCGCAGGCACGCGCCGTCGCTGCGCGCCGCAGACCCAGCCGAATACCGGACGCTCGTTCAAAGCGGGAGCCGATACTTGCGGGTCGCTGGCTCTTGCACGAGCAGCCCAAAAGCCACGAGCGTCGTCATGTAGCGATGCGTCGTGCTCGGGCTCAAACCAAGCTGCCGCGCGACTTCGACGACGCCGCGGCCCTCTTCGCCGGATATGAACAAGGCGAGTATCAACAGGCCGCGAAACAGCGAGTGCGAAAGGCGTCCGCTCTCGAGCTCGGTGTAGTAGCGTTCCTCGAGCGAGCTCGCTGACAGCGCCTGCTCGGCCACCAGGCCGGAAAGCAGCAGGCTGAGGCTCGGCCCGTGGGCTTCGGCGTTGGCGCTGATGACTCGCTCGACCTGGGCCTCCGTCAGTTCGAGCGAGACCAACTCGCGGGACGCACGCTCGTCACCGGGCACCTTGCGGCGGCTCGGTTGAAGGGGCTTTGCTCGAGCCGGAGGTGCGTTCTCGATATCCATCGTCTGTATGGATGATGGCGCGTGGCCGACGCCGCGATAAGGCGCGACGTGAATATTCAGGCGATGGACTATTGATCGAGCCGATATCGTCCCCGCCATGGAGGACGAGCCGCAGGACAACGGGGACGGCCAGGATTGGCGTTTGGAGGCCGAGCTCGATGTTCCTGAGCCCGGCGGTGCGCTGCGCTCGCTGCTCGGTCGTGTTCGCGGGCCGGATGTCGCCAAGGAGCTGGAGGCGATGGTCCCGCACGACGTCGTGATCACGCACGACGGCAAGCGCCTGTTCGCCTACGCCGCCGACGAGCAGACGCTCGCGGCCGCACGTCATGGGCTCGAGCAGGTGCTCGCACACGACGGGATCACGGCAAGCGTGCGCGTCGGCCACTGGGACGACGAGCGCGACGCATGGCGACAGACCGATCCGCCGCCAACGGCGCAGGAGCGCCAGGCCGAAGCGGCCGCCGAGCGCGACGCCGAGACGATCGAAACGCGCTCGCTGATCGTCACCTCGGGGCGGCTGATCCGCGAGGAAGTCGAGCAGACCATGAGCGACTGGGCGGCGAAGCTCGGCCTGGAATGCAAGATCGTCGAGCACCCACACCTGCTCAGCTCACAGCTCGCCTTCACGGTGACCGGCTCGAAGCGCAAGATCGACGAGTTCTCACGCGGCCTGCAGGCGGAGGAGCTGGCGACGATCCGCGCCGAGACGACGGTCATGCTGAGCCCGCTGTAGCGCCGGCTGCGGCGGCGGCGGCGCTGGCGCTGGCCGCGCTCGCGTCCTCTGCGAGCGCGATGCACGCGGCGCGGACGCGTCAGGCATTGGTGAAGCGCACCACCTTCGCCGTTCAGGAGACCCGCGCAGAAAAGAAGGCGGAAACGATCTCGACGCCGCAGCTGGGGACGGACAAGCTCGACCGGTCGGGATCGTCAAGGTCCACCCGAAGGGAGAAAGCGCGCCGAACGTGCTCGTGATGGAGCCCGGCACCTCGCCGGCGGGCTACTTCATGCCGTTCGCCAAGGCCCTGATCGCACCGCTGCGGTGACCAAACTGGTCACGGAGAAAGTCGAAGAAACGCTCGAAGCGAGAGTCTCGAAAATCGCCCTGGAAGAGGTTGAAGCCTACGTCGTCGAACAGGTCATCGGGCAGGCGCTCGAAGAAACCGGCGGCAGCGAACCGGCGTTCAGGGAACGGATCGCAACGCTCGCGGCGGCATACAAAGCGAGCCACTTCAAAGAAGTCCTTGAAAAGGCTCACGAATTCGGTCTCATATACGAGGCGGAACACTTCACGGAACTGAGCGAAGAAGGCGAGCGCCTGGGTGCCGAAATTGGTGCGCAATACCAGGTCGAACACGCGGCGGAGCTCCAGAAAAAGGGCGAAGAAGACTTCGCCAAGCTGGTCGCGGAGTTCCACAACCACTACGAACGGAAAAGTTCCCGTTCCTGCCCTCCGACCTGAAAGGGCCGCCCCAGGACAGCCCGGCGACAAACGAAGCCGGCTTTGGGCTCTCGGTCAACTACAAGACCTCGCCGCTGTCGCTGGCGGCGGCGCAGATACACGGCGGTGAAGGCATCGACGAAGTCGCCGAAGCCGACGGTCTCCACGGTTGGGACGGCGCCGGCGCGCTGACCCCGGTCAGCCGCTCTTCGGTGGCGGCGGGCAGACCGTCCTGACGGAGGCCGAAGCGCTCGCCGAGCAGAACGGGATCGCGAGCGAAAACGTGAAGCTGATCGACCGGCTGAACGAGTACTCGCACAACGACCCGGCCGGCGCGCTGCCCGAAGAACATGAAGGTGTCGAAGCCAACGTGTTCCTGAAGGAACTGCACCCGTACCTCGAAAAAATTGCCAAAGGCGAAGAAGGGGCGTAGCGCAACGGTGCCCCGTGCGACTGAACACAGCTCGAGCCGCGCGGGGCGGTGACGGCGCTCAGGGCCGCGTCATGCCACCGACGAGCATGCCCGAGCCGAGGTGCGCGCCGAGCACCGGGCCGACCTCGGTGCAGAACAGTGGCCCGAATCCGAACAGCGCGGTGCCCTCGCTGGCAAGCAGCTCGGCATCGGCGGGCGATTGGGCGTGCTGGACGATCCAGTCGCTGGCGCCCCGCTCGCGCAGCTCGAGGAGGTAGGCGAGCATCCGCTCGAGCGCCCGCCGGTGGGTGCGCACGCGTCCCACCGGCGCGATCTCCGATGCGAAGGTGAGGATCGGCTTGACCTTCAGCGCCGATCCCACGAGCGCCTGTGCGGCGCCGATGCGCCCGCCGCGGCGCAGGTACTCGAGCGTGTCGAGGCAGAACCAGATGTCGAGGCTCTCGTGGCCGCGGCGAACGCCGTCGATGACCTGCTCGAGCGTCGCACCCTGCGCCGCGAGCTCCGCGGCCAGCAGCACGAGGCAGCCGAGCCCGCCCGCGCCGGTCTGACTGTCGAGCACCTCGACCCGGCCTGGATGCGTCTGCTCGGTGACGATCCGCGCCGCTTCGCGCGCGCTCTCACAAGTCCCCGACAGGCCGGCGGCGATGTGGATCGAGACGACGTCGCGGTCGGCCTGCAGCAGCGGCTCATAGCAGGACAGGAAGTCTCCCACCGACGGCTGTGAGGTGGTCGGCAGCTGCGGCGAGTCGTGGAGCCTCTGGTAGAACGCGTCGAGGTCTCGGTACTCGTGCTCGGCGCGCAGATCCCCGTCCCAGCCGACGTACAGGCTCACCTGCCGGATCGCCCAGCGCTCGATCAGCGACTGCGGCAGGTAGGGGGTGCTGTCGGTGACGACGGCCACCTGGCGGCTGGTCGTGTGGCTGTCGGCGGCCTTGATGGTGCTCACGGGCTGCTTAGCCTACGGGCTCGAGCAGCCCGAGCGGCGCAGCCCGCCGCGTGGGGATCAGCGAATCAACGGATCCAGGCGCGTCGCGCGGATCGTCTCGCGCAGGGTCTGCATGGCATCGTGTTTGGGCCGCCAGCCGAGCTCGCGCCGCGCCTTGCGCGCGCTCATCAGCACCGGCTCGCGGAATGCGGCGATCCACTGCGCCTGGGTGGGCAGGAAGCCGAGCCTCGCGATCATGTCCGCGACCGCATCGACCGCCAGCTCGGGCACCGGGATCGAGTACCAGCCGAGCTCGTCGGCGAGCAGCTTGATTGTCAGCTCGCCCGATGCGGCGAGGTTGTAAGCGCCCGGCGAGCCGCGGCCGAGCACGGCCGCTCGCATCGCGCTGGCGACGTCGTCGTGGTGGACCAGCTGGAAGGGGACGCCCGGGTCCGGCAGCACGGGCTTGAGGATCGGCACTCCCTCGAGCAGGCTGAGCACCGGTCCGGGTAGGCGCTCGGAGATCTGGGTGTAGGGAAGGCTGTCGATCAGCAGCGGAGCATGCCGCCCGGCAACAATGCAGGGGCGGAAGACGTAGCCGGCGGTGCGCCCGCCTGTGAGCGTCCTCGCGAGCAGCACCTCGACCTCGGCCTTCTGCGCGGAGTAGTAGTGGGTAGCTGTGCCCCGCGCGGGGACGTCCTCGGTGAGCGGCTGCGGGTTGTCGCGATGGAAGCCGTATGCGGCCACCGAGGAGGCGTAGACGAGTCGCTGTATGCCCGCGGCGACGGTCGCCTCAAACACGTTGCGAGATCCGATGAGGTTCACCTGGCGGCTCTCCTTGGCGCCGCCCATGATCATGAACGCGAGGTGCACGACGACGTCTGCGTCGCGCACGAGCGCGTCGACGGCGTCACGGTCGAGGACGTCGCCCTGACGGTAGGACAGCTTCCGCCAGCCTCTGTCCTGCGCGTCGAACGGCCTGCGAGCCATACCGAGGATCGACTCGACCTGGCGTGAGCGCTCGAGCGCATCCACGACCGCCTGGCCGATCTCGCCGGTGGGGCCTGTGAGCGCTACCCGGAGACCAGCGCTCTTGGCGGCGCGCGTCGGCATTGACGCTTTCTAGCGCATCTCATCCACGGCGCGACACTTCGCGGACCGCGCGTCGCAGCGACAGCGCGAGGATCGCGAGCACGGCCAGCGGCATGATCCACCAGGCGGCGACATCGGTGGTGGCGAGGACCGCGGTCAGTCCCAGCGCAGCCGCGACCCCGATCGCCGCACGCCAATCGTCGCCGACGACGAACTCCCACAAGCCGATCACGATCCGCCTGGCGGCGCTCATGCGCCGGCCCGCGCCGGTTGGGCCGCCTCGTCGCTCGCCGGCGCCGGCTCGTCGGACGCCAGCGCCACGGCGCGGCGCACGGCCCGCGCCAGCGCGATGGACACGAGCGCCAGCCCCGGGATGATCACCAGCAGCGCCGCATCGCCGCCGGGCCATTGCGCGCCGGCTCCCTCCGCGCCCCAGAAGGTCCCGAACGAGCTGAGCATCACGCCGACGCCGAACTTCAGCGTGTTCTCCGGCACCCGCGCAAGCGGCGCGGCGGCGGCGAATCCCGCGGCCACCACGACCAGCACCGCGAGGCCGGCCGCCGCCGCGGCCAGCGGGACGCGGTGCTGGTTGGCGCCGAAGGTGAGCACGATGAAGGCGACCTCGAGCCCCTCGAGCAGCACGCCCTTGAAGGCGACGCTGAAGGAATATCCGTCAAAGCCGGGCCGTGCCCGGCCGGCGGCGAGCGCCGCGTTCCGCTCCTGCTGGTAGCTCGCCAGCTCGTCGTGCTTGGCCTTGACGCCGGCCGCGCGCAGGATCGCCTTGCGCAACCACTGCAGGCCGAAGATCAAAAGCAGACCGCCCACCAGCAGCCGCAGGAGATCGATCGGCAGGCTCGTGATCGCCGGGCCGAGCGCCGCGACGATCGTGGCGAGCACGAGCAGCGCGGCTCCGACGCCACTGATCGCCGAGCGCCAGCTGCGCGTCGAGCCGACGGCGAGCACGATCGTGAGCGCCTCGACCGCCTCGACGGCGCAGGCGAAGAAGACAGACAGGGCAAGCCCTAGATCCGCGCCGCTCATGTGTTGTGGTGTCCCGCAGTGGGGGGCATGCCGGGGTGATCCCACGATAGGGGACTCGGACCGAGAGATCGAGCACCGCGGCGAGGACCGGCGGCGAGGCCGCGTGCTGCGCTCTGGGCGCCCTCCGGCACCGTACGCTGAGACGGTGACAGCGTTCATCGCCTCCGCCTCGATCGGTCAGAGCATCAGCTCGTTCCTGAGCGCCGCCGGGCAGTTCTTCGCGGACCTCGCGGCGGTCCACTGGCTCGCGCTGCTTGGGGGCCTGGCGTTCTTCGGGCTCAACCTGACGCTGCGCTCGCGCGCGTTCTTCAACAGCCTGCGCGCGGCCTACCCGGCGACGCCCTTCCAGTGGCGCCGGATTTGGGGTGCGTATCTCGCGGCGGTCGGCTTCAACAACGTGGTCCCGGCGCGGGGCGGTGATGTGATCAAGCTGTTCCTGGCGCGCTCCTCGATTCCGGGCTCGCGCTATCCGACCGTCGCGGCTGCCTTCTTCGTCGAGTCGATCTTCGACGTCGGCGTCGGCGTGTTCGTGCTGATCTTCGCGTTCACCCAGGGCGTGTTCCCCAGGCCGCCAGACTTCTCGAAACTGAGCTCGTTCGACATCTCATACCTGGCCGAGCATTTCCAGCTGACGCTGTTCCTGCTCACCGCGCTCGGCGTCGCCGGACTGGTTGCGTTCGCGCTGCTGTCCGAGCGTGCGAAGGCGTTCTGGTCGCGCGTTCGCCAGGGGCTCACGATCCTGAGCGATCGTCGCCGCTACCTGCGGGAAGTCGCGGCGCTGCAGGCACTCGGTTGGATCTGCCGGTTCATCGCCTTCTGGTTCCTGCTCGACGCGTTCCGCGTCGGGGGCTCGGTCAAGAACGTGCTGCTCGTGTTCGCGGTCAACCAGGTCGCGGGAGCCGTGCCGTTCACGCCTGGCGGCGCCGGCGTCCAGCAGGCGCTGCTGGTCAAGGTGTTCGCGACGAGCGCGCCGACGGCTGTCGTGGCGGCGTACTCGGTCGGCCAGCAGATCGCGATCGCTGTGTTCACAGCGCTGATCGGTCTCGGCGCCGTGGTGTTCATCTTCCGTTTCCGGTCCTTCCGCGAGGTCCTGCATGCGGGGCGCGCCTCACGCGAGGCGGAGCGCGAAGCCGAGCGCGCCGGCGCTTACTGAAGTCCCTCGCGCGCCTCGCGCACGAGCGCTACGGCCTCCGGGAACACGCGCGCGATGACCGTGCGGATCTGCTCGGCCTGGGCCTCGGCGTTGCCCTGAACGTTCACGCGACCGACCGCCGCGACGGTCATGTCGACGGCGAGCTTGATCGCGTTGTCGGCCCACACGAGGCGCTGATTGCCCTGCATCTGTTCGGCGAACTCGGCGAGTCGTCGTTGGAGCTCCTCGGGGTCGCCGAACATGTCGCCGAGTCCACCACTTTCCATGCCCGCATCATAGACTGCCCTGCTCATGCCGAGCGCGACAGAGATCAAGGCGCAGGTTGCGCGGGAGACGCACTTTCGCAGCCGCCTCGCGGTGCCGGCGTTCGCGGGCGGCTTCCTGTACCTGCTGAGCGCGATCATCATCTCGGGGACGCTGAGCGGCGCTCCGACCGTGGGCCTGCTGCAGGGCCTCGCGCCGGCGCTGTCGGGCGTGGCCAACCCGACCGTCAGCCCGCGCACGCCTGAGGTCAAATTCGTGAGCCACCACGCGTTCTCTCTGATCGCGGGCAGCCTGCTCGCGGCGATCGCGATCGGCGCGCTGACGCTGGTCCTGCTGGCGCTGCTCGATGCGACCCGCTTCCGGCGGCCCACGACGCTGGCGGCTGCGCTGCCGCTGGTGATCGTCGGCGGCGTCGCCGTGGCGCTGGTCAGCCTCGGTCACCAGATCGCGAGCGCGATCGAGACGCACAACTTTGTGACCTCGCACAACTACTCCAATCACGCGGTCGAACAGGCGCTCACGGCCGGCACTGCGAACACGGTCTCCGACTACGTTGACCTGCTCGCGGGACTGGCGCTCGCCGCCGGAATGGTGGCGACGCTGATCAACGCGTTGCGCGTCGGCCTGCTGCCCCGCTGGATGGCCTTCGTGGGTATGTTCGCCGCGCTGCTGATCTTCCTGCCGATCGGCGGCGCTGAGCTGCAGCTCGTGCCGGCGTTCTGGATGGTGATGATCGGCATCCTGTTCGTCGGCCGCTGGCCCAAAGGCGACCCGCCGGCGTGGGCGGCGGGCGAAGCCCGACCGTGGCCCTCGCAGGCGCAGCTGCGCGCCGAAGCAGGGGGTGGCGGGGGCTCCTCGCCGAGCCCGGCGGTCGCAGGCGCGACACCGGCACCGGCACCTGCGGCGGGCCAAAGCTCCTCAGGCCGGCGCCGGCGCAAGCGCAGCGGACGCAGCTGACGCCGGCTCCGACGATTAGCCGCACTTGCTAGCGGGAAAACCGTTGGAGAGGGAGCGGAGCGCTGGCGACCCTCCGGCGCGAACGGGTCGCGAGGGAACCCAACTCAACAGGTTTTGAGGCGGCCGCTGCAGAGGCTAGTCAAAGGAGGCTCTCATGGAGGCAGCAGCAATTCATCGTGATCCGCGCGAAGACCGTGGGCAGCGCGAGGATCCCACGCGGCCCGCCACCACAGGCTGGAAACCGGCGGACCCCGGCCCGCTCGGCCTCGCGGCGTTCGCGATGACGACGTTCGTGCTCTCGATCTTCAACGCAAACCTGGTCGACGAAAAGGGTGTGCCGGTCGTACTTGGGCTGGCTCTGGCGTACGGAGGCATCGTGCAGCTGATCGCGGGCATCTGGGAGTTCCGCACGGGGAACACCTTCGGCGCGGTGGCCTTCTGCTCGTTCGGTGGCTTCTGGATCTCCTTCTGGCTGCTGAACGTGTTCTACGCCAAGGACATCGGCGGCAACGCGGGACACGCGATCGGCGTCTACCTGTGGGCGTGGGCGATCTTCACCACCTACATGGCGGTCGCAGCGCTGCGGACGAGCGGTGTGGTGCTACTCGTGTTCGTGTTGCTGGCGGCAACGTTCATCCTGCTGGCGATAGGCGCCGACGGGCCCCACAAAACGGTCACGCACTGGGGCGGGTATCTCGGCCTGGCGACGGCGGCTGCGGCGTGGTACGCGTCGTTTGCGGCGGTGGTGAACTCGACGTTCGGGCACACGGTGCTGCCCACCGTTCCGCTTGGACGGGCGTAACAGAGCGCCGCGCTGGCACAGCGCGGCGGTGGGAGCATAGCTCCCCGGCGCGAGGAGACACCGGGGAGCTCGAGACAGGGGAGTGACAAGATGTCGACGGAATCGAAGACAGCGGCGGGCGACGAGCTCGACGCGGAGCTGGCGTCGCTGCTGGAGGTGGAGAAGTTCGAGCCGCCGCCGGGGTTTCGCGAGCAGGCGCTGTTGAACGACCCGAGCGTGTACGAGCGCGCGGCGGCGGATCCGCTGGGCTGGTGGGAGGCACAGGCGCAGGAGCTCGAGTGGTTCCGACGCTGGACGCGCGTGCTCGACGACGAGAACCCGCCGTTCTACAAGTGGTTCACGGGTGGCATTCTCAACGTCTCCTACAACTGCTTGGACCGGCACGTGATCGCTGGCAGGGGGGAGCGCGTGGCGCTGCACTGGCGCGGCGAGGACGGGCAGGAGCGCGACATCACCTACGCGGAGCTGCTCGGCGACGTCGAACGCTTCGCGAGCGCGCTGAAGGACCTCGGCGTGGGCAGGGGCGATGTCGTCGGGATCTACCTGCCGATGATCCCGGAGGTCGTGGTGGCGATGCTCGCGTGTGCGCGCATCGGCGCGCCCCACAACGTCGTCTTCGGGGGCTTCTCGGCGGAGGCGGTGCGCGAGCGCATGGAGTTCTCCGAGGCGAAGGTGCTGATCACGGTGGACGGCGCGGCGCGCAAGGGCAGGACGGCGGCGGTGAAGGACCGCGTCGACGAGGTGATGGGCGATCTGGCGAGCCTCGAGAAAATCGTGGTCGTGCAGAGCAAGGGCACGCCGTGTGCGATGCAGGATGGCCGCGATGTCTACTACGAGCAGATCGTCGCTGCCGCCGGGCGGGCGGGCTCTCATTGTCCGCCCGAGCCGCTGGACGCGGAGCACCCGCTGTACATCCTGTACACGTCGGGCTCGACTGCCAAGCCGAAGGGCATCCTGCACACGACCGGCGGCTACCTGACGGGCGTCTCGGCGACGCACCGCTACGTGTTCGATCTGAAGCCGGAGTCCGACGTGTACTGGTGCGCGGCCGACGTCGGCTGGGTGACGGGCCACTCCTACATCGTCTACGGACCGCTGTGCAACGGCGCGACGTCGGTGATGTGGGAGGGGGCTCCGGACTACCCGAACAGGGGCATCTGGTGGGAGATCGTCGAGCGCTACGGGGTGAGCATCCTGTACTGCGCACCGACGGCGATTCGTGCGTGCATCAAGTGGGGCGCGCAGTGGCCCAACCAGCACGACCTGTCCTCGTTGCGGCTGCTGGGGTCGGTCGGCGAGCCGATCAACCCGAAGGCATGGCTGTGGTACCACAAGGTGATCGGCCACGAACGCTGTCCGATCGTGGACACGTGGTGGCAGACGGAGACGGGCGCGATCATGATCACGCCGCTGCCGGGAATCACGGCGACGAAGCCGGGCTCGGCCACGTTCCCGTTCCCGGGCGTGTTCGCGGAGGTCCGCGAGGAGTCAACGGGCGAGCCGATCGAGCAGGGCCAGGGGCTGCTGGTGCTGACCCGGCCGTGGCCGTCGATGCTGCGCACCCTGTACAAGGAGCCGGAGCGCTTTGTCGAGACGTACTTCTCACGCTTCGGTCCTGAGACGTATCTCGTCGGTGACGCTGCGCGGCGCGACGCGGATGGCTATCTGTGGGTGATCGGTCGCATCGACGACGTCGTCAACGTGTCCGGCCACCGCCTGTCGACTGCGGAGGTCGAGTCGGCGATCGTCGCGCATCCGGATGTGGCCGAGGCGGCGGTGATCGGTCAGCACGACGAGGACAGCGGACAGGCGATCGTCGCGTTTGTGACGCTGCAGGGGGATCTCGAGGGCGACGAGCGCACCGTCGAAGGCATCCGCGAGACGGTGGCGGAGCGGATCGGCAAGTTCGCCCGTCCGAAGCGCATCATCTGGGCGGATGACCTGCCGAAGACGCGCTCGGGCAAGATCATGCGCCGCCTGCTGCGCGACATCGCGGAGGGGCGCGCGCTGGGCGACGTGACGACGCTGCGCGATCCGGCGGTGATGGGCGCGCTCGAGCAGCAGGTCAAGGAGCTGCAGGCCGAGGAGGCCTGAGGATGTCATTTTCTATGGGCGGCCTGCCGGCCGCCTCGGGCGTGCGCGTGGCCGCCCCGCGGGTAGGGGGAATCCCTTATGTGCGCTTGCCCTGTCGCTGCGATGATTTGGTGATGGCCTCTGCTCAGGCACCAGTGGGGCCGGTCCGGGCGCCCCTGTCTCGCAGACCCGACCGCGGCCTGCTCGGTGGGGTGTGCGCCGGCATGGCTGAGCATTTCGGCGCGCCGGTGGCGATCGTGCGGGTGGTGATGGTGGTGATGGTCGCCTTCGGCGGCGTGGGGATCGCGGTCTACGCGCTCGCGTGGACGCTCGTGCCTGTGTCGCCGGACAGCGCGCCTCGCAGCGGTCGCTGGGAGGCGCTGCGCCAGGCACTGCTGATCGGCCTCGGCGCCATCGTGGCGCTAGGTGTGTTGCACCATCTCGCCGCGCGGATGAGCTACGGCGACGCGCTGTGGCCGATGGTGCTGGGGATCTGCGGGCTGGCGCTCGTGTGGCGTCCGATCGCGGCGGCGGAGCGACCGTCGTGGCGAGGACGCACCGCGCTGGGTGGCCAGCTCCGCGACGCGGTCAGGGTCGATGCGCCACGGCTCGTGCTCGGCGTGCTGCTGGTCGCCTTCGCGCTGGCAGGTCTGCTGCACCTGGTGGGCGTGCAGCGCAACCTGGGCGAGTCGGTCGGCGTGGTCGCGATCATCGCGACGATCGTAGGGCTGCTGATGGTCCCGTGGTTCGTGCGGCTGGGGCGCAACCTGTCGTTCGAGCGTTCGGCGCGCATCCGCGAGCAGGAGCGCGCGGAGGTGGCGGCGCACCTGCACGACTCGGTGCTGCAGACGCTGGCGCTGATCCAGAAGCGCGCGAGCGACCCGCGCGAGGTCGCGGGGTTGGCTCGCCAGCAGGAGCGAGAGCTGCGCAGCTGGCTGCTGGAGCGTCCGGACCCGGGCGCGGGTGCGAGCGTGGCGACGGCGCTCGAGGGCGCAGCGGCAGAGGTCGAGCAGTTGCACAGGGTCCCGATCGAGGTCGTCACGGTCGGTGACGGCCCGCTGAACGGCGGGCTCGAGGCGGTCGTGCAGGCGGCGCGCGAGGCTATGACCAACGCCGCCAAGTTCGCCGGCAGCGAGCGCGTGGACCTCTACGCGGAGGTGGAGCCCGACCGCGTGGAGGTGTTTGTCCGCGACCGCGGCGTGGGGTTCGATCCGGGCGCGATCCCAGCCGACCGGCGCGGGGTGCGCGACTCGATCATCGGACGTATGGAGCGCCATCACGGACGCGCCGCGGTGCGCAGCCGTCCCGGCGAGGGCACTGAGGTCGAGCTGGTCATGGAGCGGGGGTCGAGCGCGTGAGCGCGCTGACGCGGCTGGAGGAGCGGGGCGTGGGCGCCAGGCCCCGCGTGGTGATCGTCGACGATCACCATCTGTTCCGCTCCGGTGTGCGCGCAGAGCTCGGCGAGGAGCTGTCGGTGGTCGGCGACGCCGGGAGCGTGGACGATGCGGTGGGCGTTATCCGCGAGCAACGACCGGATGTGGTGCTGCTCGACGTGCACATGCCGGACGGCGGCGGCGTTGAGGTGATCACGCGCGTGGGCGATGGGTGTCCGTCGCTGCGCTTCCTGGCGCTGTCGGTGTCCGACGCGGCGGAGGACGTGATCGCAGTGATCCGCGCGGGTGCGCGCGGCTACGTCACGAAGACGATCTCCGCCGCGGAGCTCGCGCAGGCTGTACGGCGGGTCGCCGGCGGGGATGCCGTCTTCTCCCCGCGTCTGGCTGGCTTCGTGCTCGACGCGTTTGCGAGGGACGCCGCGACGGGAGGGTCGGATCCCGCCCGCTCGCCGGCCGTGGATGTCGAGCTGGACCAGCTGACGCCGCGCGAGCGCGAGGTGTTGCGCCACATCGCCCGCGGGTACATGTACAAGGAGGTCGCCCAGCGCCTGGGGATCTCGGTGAAGACCGTCGAGGCGCACGTGTCGGCGGTGCTGCGCAAGCTCCAGCTCTCGAGTCGGCACGAGCTCAGCCGCTGGGCTGTGCAGCGGCGCTTGGTGAGCCTCGACGATCATTGACGCCCTAGGGGCGATCCCCGATTGCGCGACGAGACGCTGCCGATAACAATGAGCAGACATGGATTCGAGTTCGTCACCGGCGATCGAGACGACCGGCCTGACCAAGCGCTTCGGCGAGCGCGCCGCGCTGGACGGTATCGACCTGCGGGTGCCGCGCGGCGTGGCGTTCGGCTTTCTGGGTCCCAACGGCGCCGGCAAGACGACGATCATCCGCACGCTGCTGGGTCTCACACACGCGAGCGCCGGCACGATGCGGCTGCTGGGTTATCCCGTCCCGGCGGAACGCGGCAAGGCGCTGCAGCGTGTCGGCGCGATCGTCGAGGAGCCGCGCTTTCACATGCACCTCACGGGGCGCGAGAACCTGCGCATCGTGGCCGCGGTTCGCGGGCCGGAGACGCAGGCGCGGATCGAGCCGGCGCTGGCGCGCGTCGGCCTGGCCGAGCGCGCGGGTCAGAAGGTCAGGAGCTACTCGATGGGCATGCGCCAGCGACTTGGGGTTGCGCGCTGTCTGATCGCGGACCCGCTGCTGCTGATCCTGGACGAGCCGACAAACGGCCTCGACCCCGGCGGCATCCAGGAGTTCCGCGAGATGATCCGCGCGATGGTCGAGCAGGAGGGGCGGACGGTGTTCATCTCCTCGCACCTCCTGGACGAGGTCGAAAAGACTTGCGACGCGGCGGCGATCGTCGACCGCGGCAAGATCGTCACGCAGGGCGCGATCGCCGATCTCGCCGCGGGCGGCGGCGCGCGCCACGAGCTGATCGTGTCCGTCGATGACCCCGACCGAGCGCTCGGCATTCTCCAGGCAAGCGTGCTCGTGGCCGAGGCGCGCCGCGACGACGACGGCATTCGCGTCGTGCTCGCCGGTGAGCCGCAGACGGCTGCGCAGATCAACGCGGAGCTCGTGCGGGCGGGGCTGGGCGTCACGCGTCTGGAGCCCGTACGTCAGAGCCTCGAGCAGCGCTTCCTGCAGATCACCTCGCGACTCGACGCCGACATGGTGCCGCAGGAGGTCAACGCATGAGCCCGGCGCTTGCGATCCAGATGGTGGGAGCGGACTTCCTGAAGCTGCGCAAGAAACGTGGCACGCTGATCTGGGCGCTGGTGCTGACGCTGGGGCCGTTGCTGATCTTCTTCATCGTCAAGGCGTTGCAGCACTCGTCGAGCCCGGCTGAACACTCGCCGGCTGGCGGCGTCGGCGGGTTCACGGACGCGCTGCGCGTGCTCGCGTTCTTCTTCGGGCCGCTCGCCGCGATCATGATCGGCACAGACGGCGGTGCAGGCGATCTGGCAGCAGGGGTCTTCCGCGACCTAGTGGTGACCGGCCGGTCGCGCCTTGCCCTATTCGCCACGCGCATTCCGGCGGCGATTGGGCTGACCTGGCTGGTCGTCCTCGCCGGCTACGCGCTGACGCTGATCGGCACCTACGCGCTGGCCTCCGGTGCGCCCACCCCCAGCGGTGCGCTCGTGCTGAACGGGCTGCTGTTCACGCTGTTCTCCACCGGCGTGGTGTGCGTGGTCGCCGTCGGCTTCGCCTCGCTGACCGGGTCACGCCCGGCGGCGCTGACGGTGCTGATCGGCTGGCAGCTGATCGCCAGCCGCATCCTCGAAAACATCGAATCGCTCGGCAGCTCGCGCGAGCTGATCCTCAGCCAGGCGATCGCGCATTTCAGCCCGATCAGCCTCGACGACGGTCACGGCCCCAGAGGCGGAGTAACCGTGACGATGTCGACGGCCACCGCCGTGATCGTGACGCTCGCGTGGATCGTCATCTTCGCTGGGCTTGGCGCGTGGCGAACGCGCACGATGGACGCTTGACGGCGATCTACCAGGCTAGACCTTGCGGTACTCAGGAACCCACGAGCCGTCGTCCTGACGGGCGAAGTCCTGGAACAGCCCTGGCGCCTCTGCCTGCATCAGTCGCGCGACTTTGTCGAACACGAGGCGCAGCTCCTCCTCGGCTCCCTCGGCGGTGCGCATCTCGATCACGTGGCGCAGCGTGCGCGCGTTTGCGGTCCACAGGATGTCGGTGCTGAGGCCGATCGGCGCCAGCCGCCGTAGCGCCGAGGTGACCTCCTTCTTGACGTGGAACGGGACGCCGTCCCCGTCGATCCCCAGCTCCTTGGCGGCGCTCATCTGGAACTCCTCGAGCTGCTCGACGATTGAGAGCACCTGGTCGCGCACGGGCTCGAGCGCCGGCGGGACGCGAAAGCCGATGTCGGTCAGCCGCACGTAGCGAAGGCTCTCCTGGCTGAAGGCCGAGCCGGCGCGATGCCTGACAAGCTCGTGAGTAAAAACACGGCTCACGTTTCTAAATGCCAGGGAGTAGTTCGCGTGCTCGAGCACACTGCCGTGAGCCGAGCGCAGGATGTTGGCGAAGTACTCGCGCTGATCGGTACGGACCCTCGTGACGTTCGGGTTGAGCCCCGGCTCCCAGCTGCGATAGCAGGCGCGGCCTCCGAACTCGACGATCAACTCGCCGCCGTTGGCGCCGTCGTCGGCCTCCTCGAGTCGGCGCTCGAGCCACGACTCGCCGCCGACGTCGCGCAGGTACGCGCGCATCCCCTCGACGTCGATCGACGGGCGGGCGAGCAGGAACACCTCGGGGCTGGTCTGGTGCATGGGGGTCGATGATGCTAGGGCGTCTTGCGGACGGCGCCGCTGCGCCTCGTGACGCTTACGAGTCCGGGCATGCGAGCGGCTTGGAGCCCGTCGCTTCGAGGCACATGTCGACCCTTTCAGGCAGCTTCGCGCGGCGTACGCGGAAGCGAGTGTACTTGCCGATCTCGCCTGGCTTAGAGACCAGGATTTCGAGCGAGACGCCCGCGGGCAGCCAACGCTCGAAGCGCTTGAATTCGATCTGCGCGACGGCCTGCCCGGTGCTCGCCGCGAGGCGACTCAAGGATTTGAGGGGACAACCGTGGCCCTTGCAGCGGACTGTGACCCGCGCCCCGGCCGGCATCTGCTGCACTCTGAGCAGCCTGAGCTTGACGCCGCTCGCGTTGTAGCTGCCGGCGATCCGCACCACCGGGAAGGGCTCCATCAAGGGCGTCGTACGGCCGAGCACGTCGATCGTTTCGGTGGCCACGCTCGCGAGGCCGGCCGCGTTGGTGACGCGCAGCCGCACGGCGTGAGGCCCCGGCGTGGAGAACGACGTGCTGAGGACCGGGCCGCCGTTTTCGAAGGGGTCGGCGCTGGAGAGTGACCACGCGAGAGCTGCGATCGGACTGGCGGCGTCGCTGGAGCTCGACACGAGCGACACGGGTTCGCCCGTCTGTGGCATCGGTGGGAACCATGTGAACGCGGCCGTCGGTGGCCCAAGGATGAGCTCAGGCGTGATTATCGGAGGTGCTGTGACCGAGAAGGTGACCGGTCCGCTGCGGCCGGCCGGATTCCCCGGAAGCGAGCTGTTTTGGGTGGCGACGGCCGTGTATTCGCCGACGGACAAGGCGGGACTGGCACTGCTGGACGTCCATCTCGCGCCGGTGCCTGCAGCGGTGGCCAGCGAGACGATCGTGCCGTCTTCGGTCGCGCCGCCATGGATCTGGACCGTGACCGGCGTTATGTCACTTGCGCTTCCGGTAAAGGACGGAGTGGCGTCATCCGACGGCGATTCGGGCGAGCTCAGCGTCACTACAGGCGCAGCCGTATCGACCGTAAAGGTCACTGCCGCGCTGCCCGTTTCTCCGTTTGTCTGACTTGCCTGTGCGGTGTAGGTGCCATCTTCGAGAGACTTGAGGGGACCAAGCGACCAAGCGCCCCCCGACGAGAACACGAACGTGCTCAGTGTCTGCACGATCGTCCCTTCGGGTGCTGCGCCGCGGTAGAGGTTGAGCATCAGCACAGCGCCTTCTTCCCCGAAGCCAGTGAAGGAGGGTGTCCGGTCGTTGCTGACGCTCCCGTTGAGCGGAGTGACGATGCTGACAACAGGTGGCGCGGCGACGGCGATGCTCACGTTGCCCAGGGCCATCAAGGCCGACAACACCACCGCGACTCGAATGAGCCTGATTCCAGCCCGACTCTTGGAATGGCACTTCGCAGGCACGCGACGCTTCTTTCTGCTGCCTGACAGGTCAGGCTAGCAAGCTCTGCAGCGCCCGTTCACGGCGTCGACGACATTGCTCTCGAGCATGCGCTCGGGCGCGCGTGCCCGGCCTGCGCCGGCGATAAGCTGCCGAGACGATGGCCGCTTCCGCCCCAGCCGAGCCCGCCGACCCCGACCGATCGGAGATCGGCCAGCAGGCGACGGCGTGGGACCTCGCGCCGCTGGTCGACGGCGAGGGGCGTGGAGGGGGTCGAGCGCCGGCTCGGCGAGGCGCTGAAGCGTGCGCAGGCGTTCGCGGAGCGCCACGCGGGCAAGCTCGAGCGAGCTCGACAGCGAGGGGCTGCGCGACGCCATGAACGAGCTCGCCGCGATCCACGAGCTCGCGGCTCGCGCCGGCTACTACGCGGCGCTTCGCTTCTCCACCGACACCGCCGACCCGGCAAACGGGGCGCTGCTGCAGAAGGTGCAGGAGCAGGAGACGGCGATCCAGACGACGCTGCTGTTCTTCGAGCTGCGAGTGGGCGGCGCTTTCGCGACGACCGCGTCGATCAGCTGCTGGCCGGCGACGGGCTCGAGTTCTGCGCGCCACTACCTGCGCAACGTGCGCCGCTACCGCGAGCACCTGCTGAGCGAGCCCGAGGAGAAGATCCTCACCGAGAAGGCGCTCACCGGCGCGGGCGCGTGGACGCGGCTGTTCGAGGAGCTGACCTCGGCGATCGAGGTCGCCCTGCCGGACGCCGACGGATCGCCCGATCCGGGCGCGACGGTCGCGCTCGACGTCGCGCTGAGCCGGCTGTCGCTCCCCGACCGGATGTGCGGCGCACGACCGCCGAAGCCGTCACCGCGGCGCTCGCTCCGGGCCTGCGCACGCGGGCGTACCTGTTCAACACGCTGCTCGCCGACAAGGCCACCGACGATCGCCTGCGCCACTATCCGCACTGGCTGGCGGCGCGCAACCTCGCGAACGAGGCCAGCGACGAGTCGGTGCAGGCGCTGATCGAGGCGGTCCGCGGTCGCTACGAGATCCCGCGCCGCTGGTATCGGCTGAAGGCGCGGCTGCTGGGCGTGGAGCGCCTCGCCGACTACGACCGCATGGCGTCGGTCACGCAGGACGAGGTCAGCTTCCCGTTCGCGCAGGCGCGCGAGATCGTGCTCGACTGCTACTCGTCGTTCTCGCCCGAGCTGGGCGCGCTCGCCAAACGCTTCTTCGACGAGCGGCGCATCGACGCGCCGGTGCGTCCGGCCAAGCGCGGCGGCGCCTTCTGTGCCGCGGCGGTGCCGTCGGTGTTCCCGTACGTGCTGCTCAACTACACCGCCCGCCGGCGCGACGTGCTGACGCTCGCGCACGAGCTCGGGCACGGCGTGCACTTCGCGCTCGCGGCGCCGCCAGGGCGTCTTTCACCAGAGCACGCCGCTGACGCTCGCCGAGACGGCGTCGGTCTTCGGTGAGACGATCGTGTTCGGGCGCCTGCTCGAGGAGGACACCTCGCCCGCCTCGCGCCTGGCGCTGCTGGCTGAGAACCTCGAGGACACGATCGCGACCGTCTTCCGCCAGGTGGCGATGAACCGCTTCGAGGATCTCGTGCACACGAACAGGCGCGAGCAGGGAGAGCTGTCGGTGGACCGCCTCGGCGAGCTGTGGGCGCGAGAGCCAGTCGGAGATGTTCGGCGACTCGATCGAGCTGACCGAGGGCTACCGCACGTGGTGGTCCTACATCCCGCACTTCATCGGCAGCCCCGGCTACGTGTACGCATACGCCTACGGGCAGCTGCTGGCGCTGTCGGTGTACGAGCGCTACGAGCAGACCGGTCCTGAGCTCGTGCCCCAGCTACCTGCGAGATGCTCGCGGCGGGCGGCTCGAGAATCCCGAGGAGCTGGGCGCGATCGTCGGCGTGGACCTGGCGGACCCCGGCTTCTGGGACGGCTGGGCTCGACCTCGTGGAGCGCCAGCTCCAGGAAGCGGAAGCCGCCGCTGAGGCGTCGGGACGGCTCGGTTGAGCTCGGGCTTCGCCGGCAGGACAGTGCTCGTCACCGGAGCATCGCGCGGTATCGGCCTGGCGACGGCGCGCCGCTTTGCGTCGCTCGGTGCGAAGGTCGGGCTCGTGGCGAGCAACACGCAGCTGCTGGCCGACGCGTCCCGCGACCTCCAGGGCGAGCACCACGCGGTCGCCGCCGACCTCACCGATGCGAGCGAGTGCGCGCGCGCAGTCAGCGAGGTGAGCGCGGCGCTCGGTCCGATTGACGTGCTGATCAGCTGCGCAGGGGTGCTGCGGCGTGACTTCGTCGAGGACGTCACGCCGGAGGACTTCGAGCGCAGCTACCGCCTGCACGTCGGCGCCGCGATCTGGCTCACCCAGGCAGTGCTGCCTGGGATGCGCGAGCTTGGCTACGGGCGGATCGTGCTCGTCTCATCGGAGCTCGGCCTCTTCGGCGGCCCCTCCTACACCTCTTACTCGACGAGCAAGTGGGCGATGGTGGGCCTCGGGGAGGTGCTCGTGCACGAGCTCGCCGGCAGCGGCGTGCGCGCCACGGTCGTGTGCCCGGGCGACGTGCGAACCGACCAGCTCGAGGAGGAGCACGAGTGGGGACCGACCGGCGGCGTCACGCCCGAGAAGGCCATGTCAGTTGACTACGCCGCCCGCGCGATCGTGCGCGCTGCCGAGCGCGGCAAGCCGCTGGCCGTCGTCGATCGCCCGCACATGCGCGCGGCCTTCTGGGTGATGCGTCGGGCTCCGCGTCTGCGCGTGCCGATCATCGCCGACGCTTACAAGAAGCTGACGCGCGAGCGTCAGAAGAGCCCGAGCGAGGAGCCGGCGTGATGCACGAGGTCGAACAGCGGCTGCGGGATCGACGCCGAAGAAGATCGTCGCCGCCGCGGCGAGCACCGCGACGAACGCGACCTCGGGCTGGAGGCCGCGCGCGGCGCCCCCGACTGCCTCGCCGTCGCCGCCGGCGGGCGCGAGTGCGCCCTGCTCGTCGAGCTCGGGAGAGCCGCCTGCGAGCGCCGGCAGCGAGCCGGGCACGGGCGCTGGAGGCGCCGTGGTGCCCGTTGATCCGCTCCCCGCGCCGGCGGGTGCCTCGCGCATCCACATCGCCGCGACCACCGGCAGGTAGTAGCCGAGCGAGATCATCGAGCCGATCACGATCACGACGCCCAGCCACGTGTAGCCGCCCGCGACGGCCGCGTCGATCAAGTAGAACTTGCCGATGAACCCGGCCGTGGCGGGGATGCCGGCGAGCGCGAGCATCGAGATCGTCATCGGCCACGCGAGCCACGGACGCTCGCGTCCGAGGCCGGTGATCGCGTCGATCGAGTCGCCGAGGCCGGTCTCGCGCTCGCGCGCGACGATCACCGCGAAGGCGGCCATGTTCATCGAGCAGGTACACGGCGAGGTAGAACACCGTCGCGGCCACGCCCAGCTGCGTCGCGACGACCACGCCCGCGAGCATGTAGCCGGCCTGCGCCACCGAGGAGTAGGCGAGCATGCGCTTCAGCGAGGACTGTCCGAGCGCGCCGACGTTGCCGACGATGATCGTGATCGTCGCGAGCACCGCCAGCGCCGGTGCCCCAGCTCGACTGCGCGCCGATCAGCGCGACGTCGAAGAAGCGCAGGAACACGCCGAGCGCGGCGACCTTGGTCGTGACCGCCATGAACGCCGTGACCGGCGTGGGCGCGCCCTCGTAGACGTCGGGGGTCCACTGGTGAAACGGCGCGACCGAGGCCTTGAAGCACAGGCCGGCGACGCACAGCGCGATGCCGGTCAGCGTCAGCGGGTCGGTTGCGAGCGCGCCGCTCGACAGAGCGTTGCGCGATCGCGGCGAAGTCGGTCGAGCCGGTCGCGCCGTAGATCAGCGCGAGGCCGTACAGCAGCGTCGCCGAGCCGACCGAGCCGATGATCAGGTACTTCAGGCCCGACTCCAGCGAGTGCTCGCGGCGCATTTCGGTCGCGCACAGCACGTACAGCGGGATCGACAGCAGCTCCAGGCCGAGGAACAGCGCGACCGTGTTCTGCGCGCTCGCCAGCAGCGACATGCCGCCGATCGAGCTCAGCAGCAGCGCGTGGAACTCGCCGTGCGCCGGCTTCGCTGCGCGGCGCGCGAGCGCCACGCCAGCAGCACGGCGCAGGCGCCGCCGGCGATCAGGATCAGGTTCAGCGCGAGCGACAGGTCGTCGATCGCGCAGCGCGCCCGAGACGATCGACTTGTGCTGCGTTCCACTGCCAGATCGTCAGGCCGAGCGCGGCGCCGAGCGACGCCGAGGCTGAGCGCCGGCACGACCTGCGCGCGCACCCAGCGCGAGCCGAGCAGGCCGACGAGCAGCACGAGCACCGCGCCGCCGAGCAGCGCGATCAGCGGCGAGAGCCCGGCGAAGTCGACGTGCGGGCCTTTCAGGTGGGCCGTCGCGAGCGTTGGTGCGAGTGAGCTCACCGCGCCGCCCCTTCGGCGCCTTCAGGGGCTGCGCCTTCCGATTCGCCGGTGGCGCGTTCTTCGACAGGTCCGGTCGCACCTTCGGCCGATGCGCCGTTTGCGCTCGGCACGCGAGCCGCCAGCGTCGCCGGCGGCGGATGCAGCGCCGTCTCGGCAGGGGCGACGGCGGTCTTGACCGAGCCTTCGCTGCGGTGCAGCGCGAGCTGCGGGTACAGCGCGAGGAACACGATCACGCGCGACGAGCGGCACGAGCACGAGCGCCGTCGCAGCGGCGTGATCTCGCGCGAGCGCACGCGCGGCCCGACGCGGTTGTGCATCGCGCGGATGAACAGGCGCAGCGCGTACACGCTCGCCATCACCACGCCGCTGAAGGCGATGATCGCGATCACGAGCTTGGCTTTGAAGACGCCGAGCAGGATCAGGAACTCGCCGACGAAGTTCGACGAGCCGGGCATCGCGAGCGTCGCCAGCGACACGATCAGGAACAGCGACGCGAGCACCGGCGCGCGGAACGCGATGCCGCCCATGTCGCGGATGTCCTCCGAGCCCCCGGCGCGCTGCGCGAGCAGCGCGACGATGAACAGCAGCGGCGCCACCACGAGCCCGTGGTTGACCATCTGCAACAGCGCCCCCTGCGCGCCCTGCGGGTTCAGCGCGAAGATCCCCAGCGTGATGAAGCCGAGCTGGGCCACCGAGGAGTACCCGACGATCAGGCGCGCGTTGGTCTGGCTGAACGCCTGCAGCGAGCCGTAGATGATCGACAGCAGCGCGATCACCAGCATCAGCGTCTGGAAGTGCGCCGCCGCGTGCGGGAACAGCGGCAGCACGATCGCCAGGAAGCCGTACGCGCCGACCTTCGAGAGCACGCCCGAGAAGACCATCAGCACCTCGATCGGCATCGCGCGAGTAGCCGTCGGGCATCCAGCCGTGCAGCGGGAAGGCCGGCATCTTGACCAGGAACGCGGCGGCGAAGAACAGGAAGATCCACTCCTGCGAGCCGCGTGCTGAGCGGCAGCGCCTGCAGTGCGGAGAGCACGAACGTGATGTGGCGGCCGCCCTGCTGGGCGGCCAGCACGCCGGTGGCGATCGCTGCCGGCGAGCATCAGCAGCGAGCCGACGAGCGTGTAGATGACGAGCTTGATCGTCGCTTTGCACGCGGTCGCGGGCTCGCGGCCCCATCCGTCCGATCAGGAAGTAGAACGGGATCAGCATCAGGTCGAAGAACGCGACGAACAGCGCGAGATCCTGCGCGAGGAACGCGCCGAGCACCGCCGACTCGGCGAGCATGAAGTGGAAGTAGAAGAGCCGCGGGCGCTCCCACGAGCGGCAGGTTCGCCGCGAGCGACCGCCGCGGCGAACAGCAGCGTCGTGAGGCCGACGAGGAACACGTTCAGCCCGGTGATCGCGAGCTTGTAGTGGATCCCGAGTTCGGCGATCCAGACGACGTCGGTGACGTGCTGCAGCGCTGCGCCACCGGCTGTTGTAGTCGGCGATGTAGGCGATCGCGAGCCCGAGCGCGGCGAGCGAGCCGAGCAGCGCCAGCGAGCCCGACACGCTCCCGCCCACGTGCGGCTGGCGCCCTGCTCGCTGTCGTCGGCCGTGGCGCAGCGCTCGCCATGCCCCTGCTGTGGAACAGCGTCGAGACGAGCGCGCCCAGCAGACCGCAAGCGGCGGGCAGCCAGATCAGGATCGAGAGCGGTGGCATCCTCAGATCAGCTCGCGTTCAGGACTGCAGCAGGAAGTAGAAGCCGACGCCGGTGACGCCGAGCACCAGCAGCGCGGCGTAGTAGCGCACGAAGCCGCTCTGGGCCGCGCGCACCGCCGCCGAGCCGGCGCGCACGACGCCGGTGGTGCCGCCGATGAGCGTCTCGTCGACGAACACGCGCTCGAACGTGTCGCGCGCGAAGCGTCCCGCGGCGGCGGTCGGGCGCACGATCAGCGTGTCGATCAGCTCGTCGAAGTACCACTTGTGGGCGAACAGCTCGTAGACGCCGTGCAGCGCGCCTGGATCGCCGCGGAGGTGCCCGGACGGGCTACCCAGATGCGGTAGGCGATCGCGATACCGGCGAGGCCGAGCACCGTGCCGAGCACCAGCCCGAACCACAGCAGCCCGTCTTTGGTGTGCGGTTCGTACAGCGTGTGAGCTGGCGAACGACGGGCGCAGGAAGTCGTCGATCACGAAGTCCACTTTCGGGATCTGCACGAGCCCGGCGCCGATCGCGCCGACCGCGAGCAGCGCCATCGCGACGCGCATCGGCAGCGCCCGTTCGGCGATCGCGTGGGTCGGGCCCGGGAAGCCGACGTCGGTGTCCTCCACTTCGCCGTTGGCGGGGTTGCGGGGCACGTCGGCGTGGTGCAGGTGGCCCTGCTTCCAGCTCGCGCGCCTCCGGCACGGGCTCGCCGTGGAAGGCGCGGAAGATCATGCGGAACGTGTAGATCGCGGTCAGGAAGGCGCCGACGTAGCCGACCGCGTACAGCGCCCAGTGCCAGCCGCCGCGCTCGCCGGTGACGAGCAGGATCTCGTCCTTGGAGAAGAAGCCCGAGAACGGCGGTATGCCCGACAGCGCCAGGCCGCCGATGATGAAGCAGGCGTAGGTGAACGGCATCGCCTTGCGAAAGCCGCCCATCTTCTCCAGCGACTGCTCGCCGGCCATCGCGCCGATGATCGAGCCGGCGGCCATGAACAGCAGCGCCTTGAAGAAGGCGTGGGTCATCAGGTGGAACAGCCCGGCGGCGTAGGCGCCGACGGAGACGCCCATGATCATGTAGCCGATCTGGGACATCGTCGAGTAGGCGATCACGCGCTTGATGTCGGTCTGCACGAGCGCGATCGTGCCGGCGATCAGCAGCGTCAGCGCGCCCGATCGACCGCGCCCACGTCCTGCGCGGCGGGTGCGAGTTCGAACAGCGGGTGCATGCGCGCGATCAGGTACACGCCGGCGGTGACCATCGTGGCGGCGTGGATCAGCGCGCTGACCGGGGTCGGGCCCTCCATCGCGTCGGGCAGCCACGTGTGCAGCGGGATCTGCGCGGACTTGGCGAACGCTCCGACGAGCAGCAGCACGCAGCCGGCGACGAGGTCGCCGTTGTTGCCGGCGTGCCCGAACGCGCTGCCGTGTGTCGCCGCGTGGAAGGTCTTGCAGGAAGTCGAGCGTGTCGGTGTGCTTGAAGATGAAGTACGTGCCGAGCACGAGCCCCACGTCGCCGACGACGTTGATCACGAACGCCTTGATGCCCGCCTGCGTGGCGGTCGTGCGCCGGTACCAGAAGGAGATCAACAGGTAGGAGGCGGCGCCGACGAACGCCCAGCCGACGATCAGCAGCAGGAAGTTGCCGGCGAGCACCAGCAGCAGCATCGAGAAGACGAAGAAGTTCAGGTAGGAGAAGAAGCGCACGAAGCCGCGGTCCTTGTCCATGTAGGAGATCGAGTACAGGTGGATCAACGTCGAGACGCCGGTGACGACGAGGATCATGTAGCACCGACAGCGGATCGACGAGGATCGACAGCTGCGCGTCGATGCCGACGGTGACGGCGTAGTTCCACAGCGAGGAGACGAGCTGGCGGTGCTCCGGCGCGTGGCCCTGCAGCGAGATCAGCGCGCCGAGCGCCGCGAGGAACGCGAGGAAGATCGCGGCCGTCGCGATCCAGCCGGCGGCGCGGCCGCCCGGGCCAGCGCGCGAAAGCCGAGCGCGATCACGAGCGTGCCCGCCAGCGGGAACGCCAGCACCAGCCAGCCGTACGTCGTCGTGCTCATCAGCCCTGCAGCTCCCGCAGCTCGTCGACGTCGATCGGCAGCTGGCGGCGGTAGATCGCGACGATCATGCCGAGGCCGATGCAGACCTCGCACGCGGCGACGGTCATCACGACGATCGCGAGGATCTGGCCGTCGCCGTTGCCCCACATGCGCGAGAACGCGATCAGTGCGAGGTTGCCGCCGTTGAGCATCAGCTCGAGGCACAGCAGCACGACCAGCGGGTTGCGCCGCGTGATCACGCCGACCGCGCCGAGCGAGAACACGATCGCCGAGACGGCGAGGTACCAGGCGATGCTCATGAGGGTCGCCCGGCGCCTGTCTCTACGGGCATCTCTCCGGCTCGATCCGCTCGTCCCGGACGCGCTTGATCGGCCGGCAGAACCCCACTCCCCTCGGCGGTCGTGCCGGTCCCCCGCGGGCGCACGCAGGTTCAGCGGCGTGAGCGCGTCCTCGCCGCCTTCATCCGCCTCGCCGAGACCGCCGCGGCGGCGCGCGAGCACGACACCGCCGACGGCGGCGATCAGCAGCAGGAAGGACGCGAGCTCGAACGCCAGCAGGAAGCGCGTGAGCAGCAGCTTGCCGATGTAGGCAGGCGTGCCGAAGGTGTGCGGGCCGGGCGCATAGCCGGCGCCGTAGCCGTCGACCGCCTCCAGGCCCGTGCCGAGCAGCGCGATCAACAGCTCGACCAGCAGTGCGCCCGCGACGATCGCACCGCCGAGGCGCAGGCCCGAGCCGACCGGCCCCTGCGCGCCCACGCCGCGCAGACGCTCGCCGAGCGTCTCGCCCTCGCCGCCGACGTAGGCGACGACGAACACGTACAGCACCATCACCGCGCCCGCGTACACGACCACCTGCACGGCCGCGACGAATTCCGCGCGCAGCAGCAGGAACAGCACCGCCAGCGACAGCAGGTGCGCGACGAGCGCGAGCACGCTGAAGAACGGGTTGCGCAGCACCACCACGCCGACCGCGCCGGAGATCACGCCGATGGCGGCGATGAAGAAGAGAACCGAGCTCATGTCGTCCGTCTCCGCCCTGGTTCGGATCGCCGCCCCGCCAGCCGCTTCACTCGCCCTCGTTCCTCAGCGGTGTGCGCTCGAGCGGCTCGGCGAGCAGCATCTCCTTGGTGAAGATCAGGTCCGTGCGGTCGTAGTCGGAGAGCTCGTAGTCATGGCCCATCGTGATCGCGTCGAACGGGCAGGCGACCTCGCAGTAGCCGCAGAAGATGCAGCGCGACAGGTTGATCTCGTACACCGCCGCGTAGCGCTCGCCGGCGGACACTCGGTTTTCGGGTGTGTTCTCGGCGGCGACCACGCGGATGCAGTCGGCGGGGCAGGCCGCTGCGCACAGCGAGCAGCCGACGCACTTCTCGAGGCTGGGGTGGGTGGGGTCCGATTCCTCGAAGCGGTGCAGCTTGTGACGTCCGCGAAAGCGTGGGTAGACGGGCGTCTTCTCCTCCGGATACTGGACCGTCACGGGGTGTTCGGTGAAGCGGCCGAAGGTCGTCATCAGGCCGCGAACGGTCTCGCGGAAGGTGCGCCAGGTGCCGCGCGCGGCGCCCGGCGCCGGGGTGCGCGTGACCTCGATCACGTCCTCGCCGGGGTTCCAACGCTCCACGTTCAGCGTCGCGGCTGCGGCGGCCTGGCCGCTGTCGGCCCTCGCCGCCATCAGTGCGTCACCACCACGAGCACGGCGGTCACGAGCGCGTTGAGCGTTGCCAGCGGCAGCAGCACCTTCCAGCCGAAGCTCATCAGCTGGTCGTAGCGCAGGCGTGGCAGCGTCGCGCGCACCCAGATGAACAGGAACGTGAACAGCGACATCTTGAACAGCACCACGAACGGGTCGACCCAGCCGGGCGGGTGGATGCCGAACGGCAACAGCCAGCCGCCGAGGAAAACCGTCGTGACGATGCCGGAGACGACGAGCACGTTGAGGTACTCGGCGAAGTAGTAGGAGGCGAAGCGCCCGCCACCGTACTCGGTGTTGTAGCCGCCGACCAGCTCGGCGTCGGCCTCGGTGAGGTCGAACGGTGCGCGGTTGGTCTCGGCGAAGCTCGCCGTGAGGAAGATCAGGAAGCCGACGAACTGCGGCACGATGTACCACATGCCTTTCTGCGCCGTGACGATCCCGGTCAGCGACAGCGTCTGCGCGGTGAAGATCACGCCGACGAGCGCCAGCCCCTGGGAGACCTCGTAGGAGATCAGCTGTGCGGCGCCGCGCATCGCGCCGAGGAACGAGTACTTCGAGCCCGATGACCAGCCGCCGAGCATGATCCCGTAGAAGGCGATCGCGCCGAACGCGAACAGGTACAGCGGCCCGATCGACACGTCCACCCCGTACAGCCCGACCGGTGTGCCGAAGATCTTCTGGACGTTGCCGAACGGGATGATCGCGAAGGCGGCCACGGCGGTGACGATCGAGATGATCGGCGCGAACGCGAACAGGAAGCCGATCGAGCTGGTCGGGCGGAACTGCTCCTTGGTGAGCAGCTTGAGGATGTCCGCGAGCGGCTGCAGCGCCCCGTACGGACCGACGCGGTTGGGGCCGTAACGCGACTGAAAGCGTCCGAGCAGCTTGCGCTCGGCGAGCAGGACGACCGGTACGAGCTGCAGGCCGACCGCGAAGATGACGATCGCCTTGAGGATCTGGATCCACCAGGCTTCGTAGTAGCCCACGAGCGCGATCACGCGCGCTCCCCGCCGGTGAGCGACAAGGGCGGCGCGGCGCCGGTGGCCCGCGCGTTTGCGCTGCTGGGCGAGAGGAACTCGAGCGCCGGTGAGTGCTCGACCTCGGGCGCGTCCCACACGGAGCGCCAGCCGGCGAGCTCGTGGGCGTCCTCGGGCGGCTGCACGGGCGCCGCCGAGGGCCCCTCGGGCGCCGCCGCGGTGACGGGCGACGGGAACGCGCCGGCGGCTGCGCGCTCCTGCCAGCGCACCCCCCGACCGCCGATCTCCTCGAGGCTGAGGCCCGCGTAGAACGGCACGGCTTCGAACACGCGCTGCGAGGCCATCGCGCCGCTCAGCACGTCGAGGTCCAACCCGAGCCGCAGCGTCAGCTCGACGAGCACCTGCCACTCGGCGCGCACCTCACCGGGGCGGGCGATCGCGGGACGCAGGCGCTGCAGGCGCCCGTCGGGATGCACGATCGTGCCCTCCTTCTCGGCGTATGCCTCAGCCGGGAACACCACGTCGGCGTGCTCACGGATCGCGTCGGTCAGGAACGACGAGTGCGCGATGACGGTGCTCGCGCGGGCGAGCGCGCGCTCCCACAGCTCACGGTCGGGAAGGTCGCGCAGCGGATCGCAGTGCAGCAGGTACAGCGCGCTGAGCTCGCCCGCGGCGAGGCCCGCGGCGATCGCGCGCGCGTCGCGCGCGGACGCCTCGCCGGTCGCGGCGTCCGGCTCGCTCAGACCTGGCCCGGCATTGGGCAGCACGCCCGTCTCGCGCAGTCCGCGGCCGTTGGCGAAGGCGGGCACTTCGAGCAGGCCGGCGCCGTCGGTGCCGACCATGCCGAGCGAGTCGGCGAGCGCGAGCAGCGCGATCGCGCCGGCGGCGGCGTTCGGGCCGGCGGTCAGCCGCTCGCCCCACACGATCACGATCTCGCGGACGGGCGTCTCGCCGCCTCCGGGCGCGCCGCCGCCGTCGCCGGCGCCGGCGCCCGTCAGCAGCGCTGCGAGCTCGCGCATCGCCTCGGGCTCGGCGCCCGCCTCGCGCGCCAGCTCCTCGGCCGTCGGGTCGTGACTGAGGGCTGCGTTCAGCGCGCCGGCGAACAGCGCGCCGGCACCGGGCGCGTAGCGCACCGACAGCGCGGCGTTGGCGTCCAGCAGGCTCGCGTGTGGCGAGGCGACCGCGAGCTGCACGCGCTGGCGACGGACGCCCTTGCGCAGACGCAGGTCGAGGATCGGCGCGTCGTTGACGGGCTCGGCGTCGAGCACCAGCACCGCGTGCGCGAACTCGAGGTCGGAGACCTTGGCCTGCAACTGCGGCTCGTTCAGCGCGCGGTGCAGTCCCAGCGGCAGGCTGCCGGCGCGGCGCGAATCCAGATGCGGCGAGCCGAGACGCTCGCGCAGCAGGCGCGCCAGCAGCAGTCCCTCCTCGTTGGTCGTGCCGCCGGCGGCGATCGCCCCGGTCTGCGCGCCCGCGCGCGCCAGTGCCGCGCTGGCGTCCGCCAGCGCCCGCTCCCAGGACACCGGCCGCAGCTCGCCGCCGTCGCGAAGCAGCGGCTCGGTGATGCGCTCGTCGACGTGGAAGGACTGGTAGCCGAAGCGGCCCTTGTCGCACAGCCAGCCGTCGTCGACCTCGCCGTTGTCGCGGGCGAGGACACGCAGCGCGAGCTCGTCGCGGACGGTGAGACTGACGTTGCACTGCGCGGGGCAGAAGCGTGCACACGGTGCCGGCGTCCTCGACGTCCCACGGGCGCGCCCGGAACCGGTACGGCCGCGATGTGAGTGCGCCGACGGGGCACAGCTCGATGATGTTGCCGCTGAACGGCGCGACGTATGGGTGTCCGTCGAACGTCGAGACGTAGGAATGCGCCCCGCGCTCGAGCAGCACCAGCTGGTAGTCCTCGGCGACCTCCTGCGAGTAGCGCACGCACCGGTAGCAGAGGATGCAGCGCTCGCGGTCGATCGCGATCAGCGGCGAGAGCTCGAGCGGCTTGACGAAGTGCCGCTTCGGCTCGATGTAGCGCGAGATGCCGCCGCCCCAGCCGAAGGTGATGTCCTGTAGGGGGCACTCGCCGCCCTTGTCGCATACGGGACAGTCGAGCGGATGGTTGATCAGCAGGAACTCAACGACCGACCGCTGCGCCGTCTTCACGCGCTCGCTCTGTGTGTACACGACCATGCCGTCCTTGACCGGCGTCGAGCAGCCCGTCTGCAGCTTGGGGATGCCCTCGATCTCGACCAGGCACATGCGGCAGGCACCGACCGGCTGCCCGAGCTTGGGCTCGTAGCAGAAGACCGGGATCTCGACGTCGCCGCGCTTCGCCGCGTCGACCAGCATCGCGTTTTCGGGCGCCTGCACCTCGCGGCCGTCGAGCGTGAACGTGATCGTTCTCGGTTCGGGCCTAGGCATCGAGCGCTCCCTGCGCGGCGAGCGCGGTGTCCGAGTCGGCGCGGGCGCCGAGGCCGTTGCGGACGCGCGCGCTCTCCATGTGCGCTTCGAGCTCGTCTTTGAACTTCGCGATCATCGAGCCGATCGGCATCGCCATCGCGTCGCCGAGCACGCACAGGCAGTTGCCGATGATGTGCTCCTGCACCGACGCCATGATCTCGAGGTCCATCGGTGTCGCCTCGCCGGCGTCGATCCGCTCGAGCATCCTGACCGTCCAGTTGGTGCCCTCGCGGCACGGTGTGCACTTCCCGCAGGACTCGTGCCGGTAGAACTTGGCGACCTTCATCGCCACGTTGAGGATCGGCGTGGAGTCGTCGACGACGATGATCGCGCCGGAGCCGAGCATGCTGCCGGCCTGCGCCATCGAGTTGAAGTCGTAGGGGACGTCGAGGTCCTCTGCCGTCAGCACCGGCGAGGAGGAGCCGCCGGGGAACCAGCACTTGATCGTGCGTCCGTCGGGCGGCCCGCCGGCAAGTCCGTAGATGATCTCGCGCGAGGGGATGCCAAGTTCGACCTCGTAGTTGCCTGGACGCTTGACGTGACCGGAGACCGACACGAGCTTGGTGCCGGTCGAGGTCTCCACGCCGAGCTTCGCGTACTCAGCGCCGCCCATCGCGACGATCGCGGGAACCGTCGACAGCGTCTCGACGTTGTTGATCAGCGTCGGCCCCTGGTAGAGACCCTGGTTCGCCGGGAACGGCGGCTTCAGGCGCGGGTTGCCGCGCTTGCCTTCCAGCGAGTCCAACAGGCCTGTCTCCTCGCCGCAGATGTAAGCGCCGGCGCCGCGATGCACGACCATCGAGAGCGAATGCGTCGAGCCGAGGATCTCCGCTCCGACGTAGCCGGCGTCGCGCGCTTCCAGCAGCGCGGCATCGAGCACGTCGGCCTGCAGCGCATACTCGCCGCGGATGTACAGGAACGAGCGGTTGGCGCCCGCCGCGTATGAGGCGATGATGATTCCCTCGATCAGCAGGTGCGGGTTCTTCTGCATCAGTTCGCGGTCCTTGAACGTGCCCGGCTCGGACTCGTCGGCATTGCAGACCAGGTACTTGTCCATCGCGCCCTTCGGCAGGAACGACACCTTCGTCCCCATCGCGAAGCCCGCGCCGCCACGGCCCCGCAGCCCGGAGGCTTTCAGCTGCTCGAGGACCTCTTCGGGACTCATCGCGAGCGCCTTGCGCAGCGACTCGTAGCCGCCGCGGCGTTCATAGACCGCGAGCGTGTTCAGCCCGGGTTCGTCGATGTCGCGGAACAGCAGGATTGGAGCCCGCCCTCCCGCGCTCGCGCCGGCCATCGTCACGCCTCGCCCGCGGCGGGGTGCTCGGGGAACTCGCGCGTGTTCGCGTGCGGGTCGGCGACCAGCCGGCGCGCGAGCTGCTTCTCGGGCAGCACCGGACGTCCGGCGCGGACGTCGTCGAGCAGCTGCGGCACGTCGGCGAGCGTGAGCGGCCCGATGTACACGCCGTCGACGGAGGCCATCGGCGCGATGTCGCACGCGCCGAGGCACTCGAACGATCGCACGCTGAAGTCCGGGTCGGCTCCGACCGCTTCCAGCATCTCGGCGTGGAGCTCGTCGGCGCCGCACAGCGAGCAGGAGATGTTTGTGCACACGTACACGCGGTGGCGTCCCGCCGGCGAGGTCTCGAGCATGTCGTAGAAGCTCGCCACCGACTCCAGATAGGCGGGCGTCACGCGCATCACGCACGCGACCTGCTCGATCGCCTCGGGCGAGCACCAGCCGTGCAGGCGCTGAGCGGCGGCGAGCGCGGGCAGCGCCGCCGAGCGGCGGTCCGGGTAGTTGGCCATGTGCGCCTCGATCTCGGCGCGCAGGTCCTCCGGCACGGGCGTGAGCGTCGGGTCGGGGATCTCGGCGGGGTCCTTGGTCGAGGTCGGCGGGCGCGTCCCAGCCAGGCGCCCGGGAGCCGTGCTCGAAGCGGCGGATCGGGCGCGCTGGTAGGCCCTCCTGCGCAGCCTCGAGCTCCAGCGCCCGGGCGGCGCGCAGGATGTCCTCGGGCGTGCTCATCGGTCGACGCCGCCGAGGATCGGATCGAGCATCGCCGTGGTGGCGATCATGTCGGCGATGTAGCTGCCGCGGACCATCGGCGCGAGCGCCTGCAGATTGACGAAGCTGGGATCGCGCATGTGCACGCGAGCGGGCTTGGACGAGCCATCCGATCGCACGTAGCAGGCGAGCTCACCGCGGGGCGACTCGATCGGGAAGTAAACCTCTCCCGGTGGCACGCGCATGCCCTCGGTCACGAGCTTGAAGTGGTGGATCAGCGCCTCCATCGATGTCGCCAGCTCGTGGCGAGGCGGCAGCGCGATCTTGCGATCTTCGGTGATGCAGGGGCCCTCGGGGAGGCCGTCGAGCGCCTGTTCGATGATGTGCACCGACTCGTATATCTCGGCCAGCCGCACGGCGAAGCGATCGTAGTTGTCGCCGACCGTGCCCACGGGAATCTTGAACTTGAAGTCCTGGTAGGAGCTGTACGGGTCCGCCTTGCGCAGGTCCCACGGGTTGCCCGCCGCGCGCAGCAGGGGGCCGCTGACGCCGAGGCCGAGCAGCGTCTCGGCGTCCAGCGGGCAGGTGCCGCGCAGGCGCTGCAGCACGATCTCGTTGGAGTTCAGGATCGCGCCGTACTCGTCGGCCCGCTCGGGCATGATCTTCAGGAACTCGCGCAGCTTCGCCTCGAAGCCCGCCGGGATGTCCTCGATCACGCCGCCGACCTGGAAATAGCGGGTGTGCATTCGCTGGCCCGAGGACATCTCGAACAGATCGAGGATCAGCTCGCGCTCGCGCAGGCAGTACAGGAAGATCGACACCGCACCGAGGTCGAGCGCGCTCGTGCCGAGCCAGATCAGGTGGGAGGCGATCCGATTGAGCTCGAGGTGGATCACGCGCAGGTACTGGCCGCGCCGGGGGACATCCACCTCCGCCAGCGTCTCCACCGCGCCACAGAAGGCCATTGCGTTGAAGTAGTAGGACAGGTAGTCCATCCGCTCAACGACCGGGATCACCTTCCAGTAGGCCTTGTCCTCGGCGGTCTTTTCGATGCCCGTGTGCACGTAGCCGATGATCGGTTTGAGGTCGCGGACGATCTCTCCCTGAAGCGTCACGAGCAGTCGCAGCACGCCGTGCGTCGCGGGGTGGTGCGGGCCGAAGTTGAGCGTCAGCAGCTCCTGCCGCGCCGGGTCGCTCGGATCGTGCTGCTCGTCGAGGGGCGAGAGCGTGACGCTCTGCTCGCGCCGACGGTAGTCGGACATCGTCCGATCCTCGGTCGAGCTCACTCCCGCGACTCCAGCCATTTGGCCTCGTCGCGCGTGAACAGCACGGGTTCGCCGCCGAGCGGGAAGTCACGACGCTGTGGATGGCCCTCGTAGTCCTCGGGCATCAGGATCCGGCGCAGATCCGGATGCCCCTCGAACACCACGCCGAACATGTCGTATATCTCGCGCTCCTGATGGTCGGCGGTCGGCCAGCCGGTGCCATCGGGTGCGTCCGCGGTGACCGACGGGACCGTCGGTGCGTCGACGGGCACGCGCAGCTTCACCGTGATCCGGTCGACGCGGCTCATGTCGAGCAGCTCATAGATGACGCCGAGCCGCGGCTCCTCGGGGTAGTGGTCTACGCCGTGCACGCTCGCAAGGAACGTGTACCCCTTCTCGCGCAGGGTGGCGAGCACCGCGCGGATCCGTGACGGCTCGACGACGACCGTCGCGCGGTTACGGAAGTACACGGTCTCAAGCGCCGCGTCGCCCAGCTCTGCGGCGAGCAGCTCCAGGCCCGTGGCATCGGGCATCTAGGGGCTCTCCTCGGTTCCCACAGCTCCGTAGCGCTCCCGCCAACCCATGTCCGGGTCGTCCTGGACGAGCTTGCGCAGCTTCAGCACGCCGTGCATCAGCGCCTCCGGGCGAGGCGGGCAGCCCGGCACGTGCACGTCGATCGGCATGAACTTGTCCGACGGGACGAGCGCGTAGTTGTTGAACACGCCCATCGAGCTGCAGCACGCGCCCATCGAGATCGCCCACTTCGGCTCGAGCATCTGGTCGTAGAGCCTGCGGATGATCGGCGCCATCTTGATCGACACGCGTCCTGCGAGGATGATCAGGTCCGCCTGGCGGGGGGATGCGCGGAACGCCTCGAAGCCGAAGCGGGCGATGTCCATGCGCGGGCCGGCGGTGTGGAACTGCTCCATCGCGCAGCACGCCAGCCCGAAGGCGAGCGGGAAGAAGGAGTTCGAGCGCGCCCATGACACAGCGCTGTCCAACGTGGTCGTCAAGACGCGTTCCTGCACGTACTCTTCGAGCTCCGTGCCCTTCAGGTGCGCCGACTGGTTGCGCCCCTCGATCTCGCCTCCGCGCAGCAGCTGCTCGGCGTTGAGTCGCTGCACGCGCAGGTCCCCGTCGGCGCGGCGGGCGTTTGGCGAGCCCTGGCCCGCCGGGCCAAGCGGCTCACGTTTTACTTCCACGCCAACGCTCCTCTGCGCCAGACATATACAAACGCCACGAACAGCAGCACGATGAACGTGATCGTCTCGGCGAGCGCGTAGCTGCCGTAGGCGCGCAGCTCCACCGCGATCGGGTAGAGGAACACGACCTCGATGTCGAACAGGATGAACAGCATCGCGATCAGATAGAAGCTGATCCCGAAGCGCAGGCCGCGCTTGACGTCGGAGGGCAGGCCGCACTCGTAGGGGTCCTGCTTGTGCGGCGTCGCGCGGCGAGGCCCGATGGCCGAGTTCAGGAGCGTGAAGGCGCCGCCCACGGCGCCACCGAGAATGAGGAATACGATCGCCGGGAGATAAGTGCGCAGCACCGCGCGCTGTTATATCACTGCTTGTGGCAGGGTGTTACATAGTGGCAATCGGCTCGAAATCCACCCTGGCGTGACACAGGCAGTGGCCGCCGGCGCGCTTGTCGTGGCGGCGCTGAACGCGGTCTCCGGCGTACTCGGTGCAGTGGTCTGGTATCGCGGCGCAGCACCAGCGCACGGCGCCGCGGCCACGCCCGCAGTGGGCGCGTTCTGGGTGGCGCTGCGCGTCGGCCAGGGCTCGGCTCTGGCCTTCGTGATCGCCGTCGGCTCGTTGGCGGCGGCCGGCAGGTACTCGACTGAACACCTCTTCTACCTGTACGCGCTGCTGGCGCTCGCGATCGCCTTCGTGGCCGAGCAACTGCGGGTCGCATCTGCGCAGACGATCCTCGACCAGCGCGAGCTCGAGAACGCAGCCGCGGTCGGGGCGCTGCCAGAGTCCGAGCAGCAGGCGCTGGTCGCGGCGATCGTGCGTCGCGAGATCGGGGTGATGGCGCTGTCGGCGATCGTCGTCGTGTTCCTCGCGCTGCGTGCGGCGAGCACGGCCCACGGGTTCTAGACCGACGATTCGGCCGGCGCTCCATGGAGCAGGCCGATAACTTGGCCGCCGCTCCGTGCCGGCCTCGGGCCTATATATTCCCCGGCGCATGAGAGCAGCAGTGACGACGATCGCGCTCCTCGCCTGCGCCGCCGTGGTGGCGGGCTGCGGCTCGCAGGGGATCCAGGTCGCGAAGACCAGCCCGTACTACAAAGGCGCGGTGCTGTTCCGCGACCACTGCTCCGGCTGTCACACGCTGGCGGTTGTGGGCGCGCAGGGCTCCGCGACGGTGGTCTCCAACCGCGTCAAGACCAACGGACCGAACTTCAACTTCCGCAAGGAGAACGTCGAACAGGTGCTCTACGCGATCCGCAACGGCGGCTTCTCCGGCGGGATCATGCCGGAGAACCTGGTCGTGGGAGCCAACGCGCAGGCGGTCGCCGAGTTCCTCGCGAAGTACTCCGGATTGAAAGCCGAAAAGGTGCCCGCGACGAACATCGTGGAATCCGGGAAGGAATAGGGCCCGGGCGCCCACCCGGCTCGCGCCCAGCCCGTGCTGGACCTGAAACGCATCCGGGAGGACCCTGACGGCATGCGCGCGGCGCTTGCGCGCCGCGGGCCAGACGCCGTTGGGGGGCTCGATGGTGTGATCGAGCTCGATCGGCGCCGTCGCGAGCTGCTCCCGCAGCTGGAGGGGCTGCGCGCCGAGCAGAACGAGGCGAACGCTCGCATCCGCGCAGTGTCGGATGCGAGCGAGCGCGAGCGCGAGATCGCCGCGATGCGGCTCGTCGCCGCGCGTGCCAAGGAGCTCGAGCAGAAGCTGGGCGAGGTCGAACGCGAGCTGCAGGAGGCACTAGCGCCGCTGCCGAACCTGCCCGACCCCTCCGCCGCACCGGGCCCCGAGGACGCGCTCGTGCGCGAGGTCGGCGCCGTGAGGAAGCTCGACTTCCCACCGCGCGATCACCTCGAGCTCGCGGGCGAGACGATCGACATGGATCGCGGGGCAAGGCTTTCGGGAGCGCGCTTCGCGTACCTGAAAGGCGACCTCGTGATGCTCGAGCTGGCGCTTGTGCGCTGGGTGCTCGAGAAGCTTCGCGGCGCCGGCTTCGAGCCGGTCGTGCCGCCGGTGCTGGTGCGCGAACGCGCGCTCTACGGGACGGGCTTCCTGCCGGACACCGAGCAGCAGATCTACAGCCTGCCGGAGGACGAGCTGTTCCTGGTGGGCACATCCGAGGTCGCGCTGGCCTCGCTGCACGACAGCGAGATCCTCGAGCGCGAGCGCCTGCCGCTGCGCTACGCGGGCTTCTCGCCATGCTTCCGCCGTGAGGCGGGCGCCGCCGGCAAGGACACGCGTGGCATCTTCCGTGTGCACCAGTTCGACAAGGTCGAGATGTTCAGCTTCGTCACGCCCGAGGAATCCGCGCAGGAGCACGAGCGGATCCTCGCAATCGAGGAGGAGATCCTCGACGAGCTCGCGCTGCCCTACCGGGTCCTCAACATCGCGGTGAGCGACCTCGGCAACTCGGCGGCCAAGAAGTACGACTGCGAGGTGTGGATCCCGAGTCAGGGTCGCTACCGCGAGCTGACGTCGTGCTCGAACACCACCGACTACCAGGCGCGGCGCCTGAACATTCGCGTCCGCGGGACTGAGAGCCCACCCACCCGCACGCACGTGCTGCACACGCTCAACGGCACCGCCGTCGCGGTCGGGCGCACGATCGTCGCGCTGCTCGAGAACGGCCAGCGCGCCGACGGCAGCGTGGAGCTGCCGCGGGCTCTGCTGGCATACGGCGCGCCGGCTACCCTGCCGCCGGCGCCGTGACGTGAGCCGCGCAGGCTCCCGACCATCGTCAAGGGGAGCGGGTCCTGCGCCGTCGCGTGGAGCTCCTCGCGGTGCTCGCCGAGGCGGTCGAGCTGCTTTGCCATCCACCCCGCATCCGCAGCGCGGCCACGATCGAGCCGCCCGAGGCCGGCGCATCGGGCGAGCGCGCCGGCGGCGCGCATCACCTACCGCACCGCTCGCGTCTTGAGCTCGATTGCCGCCTACCCCGGGGCGAGCAACCGCGAGGTCGCCGACCGCGCGGGCATCGTCGACCAGGGTCAGATCTCGAAGCTGCTCAATCGGCTGCAGGCGCGTGGGGCTGATCGCAAAGCTGAGCGAAGGCGGCACACGCGGCGCACAGAACTGCTGGCGTTTGACCGAGCGCGGGGAGCTGGTGCTGCGCGACGCCGGCTCGAGCTAGCCGAGCTTGAACACGAGCGAGAGGGCGGTCCCGTCCGACGGCGCGAGCGTGAGCCTGTAGTCGCCGGCAGCGAGCGCGCCGCGTCCGCTCAGGTGCTTGCTGTTGGTACCGCGCACCGCACCGAGCGTGTAGGCGTGGAGCTGGCGCCAACGCACACGTCCGTGCGTGCGGAGGAGCCTGGCAAGCACCACGTGCACGGTCGTGGCGGCGCTCGCGATGAACGAGAAGCCGACCTGGGAGAGGTTCGGGCGGCGGGCGTTCAGCGCGACGAGCGCCCGTTGGGTGAGCGCGAGCGCCGACACGCGCACCGATGCGGTGACGGCGCTCGTCGACGGCGACGGCGCGGGCGTGGCGTTGACCGCGGGCTGAGCCTTCGTTTCGGCCTGCCGGCGTGCTTCTTCGAGCGCCCTTTCTTCGGCCTGCCTGCTGGCTTCCGCCCTCGCGTTGGCTTCGGCAGCGGCCTGCGCTTCGGCCGCAGCTCTGGCTTCTGCCGCGGCTTTGGCTTCTGCCGCGGCTTTGGCTTCTGCCGCGGCTTTGGCTTCTGCCGCGGCTTTGGCTTCGGCGCGTTCTTCGGCTTCGATTTCGACCAGTTGCCTGAGCCCTTCCGTGGAGGGCGGTTTGAACGCCTCCAAGCCGTGGGGAGTTCCCACGCCCGTCGGACCGTCGTAGCCGCCGTGGGCCAGGCAGCTGAGCTGCAGCGAGCAACTGGCGCCGGCCTCCTGTTCGGGCGTGCACGCTGTCAACGCTTCTTTTTCGTCGAACGGCTGCGAACATCTGCCGTTGGAGCCGGATCTGGCGGAGGCGCTGACATCGTGCAGCGAGCCCGGCAGCAGCTTCTCGTTCTGGTAGAGCGTCTCGGCTGGGTATTCGACACCACCCGCGCCGCCGGCGAGCGCGAACACCGACGCGACGAGCGGCGAGGCAAGGCTCGTGCCGCCGATCGTGCACCAGTGCGGGACGCTCTTGACTTCGCCGGATTCTTCTTCGTATTCAAATTCGCATTCCGGTCTCGAGTAGCGGACGGCGACGCCCGTGTACGGGTCCGCGTCTGCCGACGTGTCGGCGACGGCGCGGTGCGTCGCGCAGCCGACCGAGGACCAGTCGCTGACGTTCTGCTGCCACGGCTGGGCCGCGAACACGACGCTGCAGCCGCCGCCGCTGGCACCGTGGCCGTCCGGTGCCCCGCCGCTTTCACCGCCGTCGTTCCACACGGTCTCGCTGCGCCATGCGTGCGAATGGCTTTTGAGTTCCAGGCGCGTGCCGCCGACCGCGACGACGTCCGGAGACGAGGCCGGGAAGGACGCGAAGCCCCGTTCGCTCGCTCTGGCGGTCCAATTCAGGTATCCGTCGTCGCCGGCTGAGGCCGTGATCACGATCCCGGGGTGGTCGAACGCCTGCGTGCTGGACACGCATTCGTACACGGGCGCTTCACTGCACTCCGGGCCGCCCCACGAGTTCGAGATCTCGGTCGTCACGCCGAGGCCGGCGGCTGCGCGCTCGGCAGCTTCGAGGTCGGCGTAGCTCGTCGATTTCGCCTCCACGAGCGCGATGTGGCAGTTCTGGCAGATCGCGTGGGCGGTCTCGATGTCGAGCGAGATCTCAAGGCCCCAGCCTTCGGCGCGTGCTGCTTCTTCTTTCTTGCCTTCGTTGGCGCTCGTGCGCCAGGCTTCGAGTTCGGTCGTCGTTTTGGGAAACGGCAGGCCGGTCGTTTTGCCTTCCTGGCTGTACTGGGTGAAGCAGCCGCTCGCGCATGCGGGCAGACGGAATTCTTCGCTGTAGGCCGCGAGATCTTCGGCGGCTGTCGGATCGTTGTACGCATCCACCAGCGCGATCGTCTGGCCCGCGGGCGCGCTCGTCGGCAGTTCGTAGGCCGAGTGCAGTTCTTCCGGGGTGTAGCCGACTTCGCCGGACGCCGGGGAGGGCGCCGCCTGCGCCGACACCCCGGGCGAGCTCGAGCCCGCTGCAACCTCGCTCGTTGGGCGGATCGAGGCGGAGCGTCGCACGAGTCGCAGCGAGAGGCAGCCGGCGTGTCCGAACGCCGGCGGGGCGCAGGCCGCTTTCACGGTATACGCGGACGGCTGCTGGCGCAGCTCGCCGGCCGTCGCCACCGTCGGCAGGCAGCAGCACAGTGCCACCGCGAACGCGAGCGGGATCGGCGCTTTCTTGTGGAGCGTAAGCGAGGTCATCGTCTGCGCTGCTCCGTGTCCGTATCGGCTTTTTCGCCCGAAAGCTTGAGGGTTTGCGAGCTGACTCGCAGCGCGCAGGCGAGCGGTCACGAGATCGTCACAGCGTGGTCACCGGAGCGTCACTTCGCGACGGGCGGACACTCGCGATCATGATCGCCGGGACGGTGGGATACGACATGGAGCAGGGCCCCTGTAGGAGACCGGGCTCCATCGGCGCACCGAACCGCGCAGGGCGCACCGAACGGGGCGGGAGGCGAGACCCGCCCCGTTCGTCTTAGGCTGATGGCGGTGCCATCGCCGTTTGGCTTCCTGCTGTCGTCGGAGCCGCCCCCCCGCAGGGTGGGCGCGATCGTCGCGCTGGTCGCAGTCGCGCTGTCAACGCTGATCGTGTATCCGCTGGCGCACGTGGCGCCGGTGGTGTCGCTGAGCGTCGTCTACGTGCCGGCGGTGCTGGTCGTGTCGGTCACGTGGGGCGCGTGGCTGGGCGTCGCCACAGCAGTCGCTGAGCGCCGCTGCGTTCAACTTCTTTCACCTGCCGCCGGTCGGACACTTCACGCTGCGTCACTCGGGCGACTGGGTCGCGCTCGGCGCGTTTCTGGTGGTCTCAGTGCTCGCGAGCTCGGTCGCCGAGGTCACACGCGCGCGCACCCGCGACGCCGTCGAGCGCCGGCAGGAGGCCGACCTCGCGGCGGAGATGGCCCGGCTGCTGCTGCGCGGCGGACAATCTCGCCGAGGCGCTGCCGACCGCGGCGGCGCGCGTGGCACAGACGCTCGATCTGAGCTCCGCCGCGATCGAGATGGACACCGTCGCAGGCGACGACCGCCGCATCGCTTTTCCCCTGCGCGAAGGATCGAACCGGCTGGGCACGCTGCTGGTCGGCGCCGACACCTCGGAGACGAACCTGCGCCGGCTGCAGGAGCGCGTCGTGCCGGCGCTCGAGGCGCTGCTGAGCGCGGCGCTCGAACGCGAAGCGCTGCTCGGTGGTGTGGTCGAGACGGCGTCGCTGCGGCGCGCAGACGCGGTCAAGACGGCGCTGTTGCGCGCGGTCTCGCACGACCTGCGCTCGCCGCTGACCGCCATCTCGGCTGCCGGCGAGGCCGTCGGCTCGCCGTCGATCTCGCCAGAGGAGCGGGCCGAGATGGCCGCTGTGATCCAGGAGGAGACGCAAGCGCCTGGCGCGCCTGGTCGACAACCTGCTGGACCTCTCGCGGCTCGAGGCCGGCGCGGCCGAGCCTCGCAGGGAGTGGACCTCGATCGAGGAGCTGATCCGTGCGGCCGTATCGGAGGTCGGGCGAGGCCACGCGGCGTTCAACCTGTCGATCGACCGCGAGCTGCCGCCGGTGAGCGTCGACCCGGTGCAGCTGGAGCGCGCGTTCGTGAACGTGCTCGAGAACGCGCGACGCCATTCCGGCGGACACCCGGTGTCGGTGCGGGCGCGCGCGGTGCGGCGGCCTGGCGGGGCACGCCGGCCGCGGTTTCGCCCGACGAGCGCGACGTCGGCGCCTCGCCGCACGCGCGCACGTCGGGTGACCGCGTGATCGTACGCGTCGTCGATCGCGGCCCGGGGATCCCGCCGGCCCAGCTCGAGCGGGTGTTCGAGCCGTTCTACCGTGCCGGCACCGCGCAGCAGCGGCCACCGCGGATCCGGGCTCGGGCTGGCGATCGCGCGCGGCTTCACCGAGGCCAACGCCGGGTCGCTGCACGTCGAGTCGCTCCCCGGCCAGGGCGCGACGTTCGTGTTCGAGCTGCCGCTCGAGGCGCCCAACGAGCGTGCTGTTCTAGACGAGCCATCGACCGGCGCCCCGCAGCCTCTGCAGATGCCCGTCGCGCCGACAGGCGGCCGAGAGCCGGCCACGTGAGCACGCGAGAGCCCGCAGAGCCGTCGCGCCCGCCGCGCGTGCTCGTGGTCGACGACGAGCCGCAGATCGTGCGTGCGCTCAAAGTGGTGCTGCGCGAGGCGGGCTTCGAGGCGGTGCCGGCAGAAACCGGCTCCGAGGCGCTTGACCTCGCGGCGGTCCGCCCGCCGGACGCGGCGATCGTCGACCTCGTGCTGCCCGACCTCGACGGGATCGCCCTGACCGCACGCTGCGGGAGTGGAGCGAGATGCCGATCCTCGTGCTCTCGGCAGTCGGCGAGGAGGAGCAGAAGGTGAGAGCGCTGGAGGCGGGGGCAGACGACTACATCACCAAGCCGTTCGGCGCGCGCGAGCTGGTGGCGCGCCTGCAGTGCGGCGCTGCGCCGCGCGGCTCGCGGCGAGGAGGAGCCGCGGATCGTCGTCGACGGATTGGAGATCGACCTCGCGGCGCGCGTCGTGCGCCGCGACGGCGAGCCGGTTCACCTCACGCCGATCGAGTTCGACCTGCTGCGCGTGCTCGTGCGCAACCGCGGGCGGCTGATGACCCACCGCAAGCTGCTGCTCGAGGTGTGGGGCGCAGAGTACGTCGATGACATCCAACCGCTGCGCACGCACATCGCGCGGCTGCGCGCGAAGATCGAGCCCGACGAGAACGGCGCGGGAGGGGTGGGTGGGCCTCGCTTCATCGTCACCGACCCGGGCGTCGGTTACCGCTTTTCCGAGTGATCGAAGCGGCTTTAGGCCGCCGTTATGAAATCGTTATCGTGTCGCCGCGTTTTCGTCACGCGTTCGTGACGCGCGGGTGCCCATAGTGCTCGCATGGACGTCATTTACATAGTTCTCGGGATCGTGATGTTCGCGATCCTGCTGGCAATGATCGAGGGCATCGACCGCGTATGAGCGCGTCAGTGCCACTCGGGTTCTTCGTCGCGCACATGAGCGGCGCCGATCTTCTTCGGCCTGGTCGTCGCGGTGCTGGTGATCGCCTATCTGTTTTACGCACTGATCCGCGGCGAGAACTTGTAAATGACGTTCGCGGGCTGGTTCACGATCGTTGCGTTCGTGCTCGTGCTGAGCGCGCTCGCGTTCCCGCTCGGCACCTACATGGCCAGAGTGTACGCCGGTGAACGAGTGTTCCTGTCACCTGTCCTCGCGGTTCCTGAGCGCTTTCTTCTGCGCATCATCCGAGTCGACGCGGAGCGTCAGCAGGACTGGAAGGCCTACGCGAAAAGCTTGATCATCTTCTCGCTCGCCGGCTGGCTGTTCCTGTACTTCGTGCTGCGTACGCAGAACGCGTTCTTCGTACCGCAGGCGCTCAACCCGCTCGGCTTCCACTCGGCCCCGGCGAACGTGACGTTCAACACCGTCTCGTCGTTCATGACGAACACCAACTGGCAGTACTACGGCGGCGAGACGACGATGACCTACCTCAGCCAGATGATCGGGCTGACGGTGCAGAACTGGCTGTCGGCCGGCGTCGGGATCGTCGTCGCGGTGGCGCTGGTTCGCGGGATCATCGGACGCAGCGGGAAGGGCATCGGCAACTTCTGGCAGGACATGGTTCGCACGATCCTCTACGTGCTGGCGCCGCTGTCGGTCGTGATCGCGCTCGTGCTCGCCTCTCAGGGCGTGCTCGCGAACTTCTCCAACTACCTTCACGTCCACACCATCACCGGTCTTAGCCAGACGATCGCGATGGGGCCGGTCGCCGGGCAGGAGGCGATCAAGGAGCTCGGTACGAACGGCGGCGGCTTCTTCAACACGAACTCCGCGCACCCATTCGAGAACCCAAGTGGCTTCACCAACTTCTTCGAGATGCTGGCCGTGCTGATCATCCCCGCGGCGCTGATCTTCATGTACGGGCGCATGACCGGCAATCGCCGCCAGGGTTACGCGATCTTCGCGACCGTGATGATCATGTTCCTCGGAGCGGTCGTGGCCGCCTATGTCGCCGAGGCGCACGGCTCACCCGCGCAGCACGCGGCGGGACTGCACACCGGTGTCATCTCGGGCTCGGGCGGCGGCAACCTGGAAGGCAAGGAGCAGCGCTTCGGGATCGCCGGCTCGGCGCTGTTCGACGTCGTCACCACTGTCACCTCGTGCGGCGCCGTCAACAGCGCGATCGAGTCCTTCACAGGCATCGGTGGAGCCGTCCCGTTCGCCAACCTGTCGGCCAGCGAGGTGATCTTCGGCGGCGTCGGCACTGGCCTTTACTCGATCCTGCTGTACGTGTTGCTGGCGGTGTTCCTCGGTGGCCTGATGGTGGGACGCACACCCGAGTGGCTCGGCAAGAAGCTCGAGGCAAAAGAGATCAAGCTCGCCGGCCTAGGCATCCTGATCACCCCGCTCGCGGCTCTGTTCTGCACAGCGCTCGCCGTAGCGACCAAAGCCGGGCGCTCCTCGATCGCGGAAGTTGCGACGTCTGCGAAGCTCGGCGTGCACACGCCGCAGGGTTTCTCCGAGAGCTTCTACGCGTACCTCTCACAGGCGAACAACAACGGCTCCGCGTTCGCCGGCTACACCGGCTTCATCCAGCCGAACGCAGGCAACCTCGGCTCTCACGGAATCACGTTCGCCGACGTGCTCGGCGGCTTCGACATGGTCTTCGCGCGCTACGCGCCGATCCTGTTCGCCCTCGCGGTCGCCGGCGCGCTCGCCGGCAAGCGAGTCACTCCGGCCGGTCTCGGCACGATGCGCACCGACAACGGCACGTTCGTCGTCCTGCTGATCGGCGTGATCATCCTCGTCGGTGCGCTCACGTTCTTCCCCGCCCTGCTGCTCGGACCGATCGTCCAGGGCCTGACCGGACACCTCTACTGACATGAAACCCTGGCTTCGAGACGTAATCACATCGATCATCGCGGTCATCGTGTTCGCGATCCTGCTAGGGCTCGTCTACCCGCTGGCGATCACAGGCATCAGCCAGGTGGCGTTCCCCGGCGACGCCAACGGCCAGAAGGTGTACGTCCACGGCAAGCTCGTCGGCTCGAAGATCATCGGCCAGAACTTCGGCACACCGGTGCTCGAAAAGAACGGCAAGGTCAAGGAAGTGAAAGGTGCCGTGGTAACCGAACCCGATCCGCGCTACTTCCAGTCGCGGCCGTCTGCCACTGAAGGCGGCGCCTACAACGCCGCGGCCAGCACTTTCTCCAACAAAGGTCCCAACAGCGTGAAAACCAAGGAAGCGGACGAAGAAAACATGAAGGCGTATCTGGAACTGAACAAGAACCCGGCGACCAAGGTCGAATATGACCCTGGGCTGAACGCCGGCAAGATTCCCGTGGACGCGGTCAATACCTCGGGCTCCAATTTGGACCCGGAAATCTCGAAGCGCGAACGCCAGGATCCAGGCCTACCGGATAGCCGCGGTGCGCCATCTCTCGCTCGGCACCGTTGACGGCCTGATCGCCAAGTACACCTCGGGTCGCGGACTCGGCTTCTCCGGCGAAGAAGGCGTGAACGTGCTCGTGCTCAACCTCGCACTCGATCGTGCGGGGCACACGGGGCGAAGCCACGGGTCAGGGCGCAGCCCTGGGTCAGGAGCAAACAGCTGATGTCCGCCCAGATTCCCGCTACGCAAGAACGTCAGGCGATCTCGCTGTTCCAGCGCGACATCGTAGTGCGCGCTCTGCTCGACAGCCTCAAGAAGCTCGACCCGCGTGTCCAGATTCGCAACCCTGTGATGTTCGTGGTCGAGATCGGCGCGCTGATCACGACCGTGACGTGGTTCATCCAGATCGGCGGTGGCGAATCGCTCGGCGGCGCAAGAGCCGTCGTGGTACACGTTCACGATCGCGATCTGGCTGTGGCTGACGGTCGTGTTCGCGAACATGGCCGAGGCCTTTGCCGAGGGTCGTGGCCGCGCGCAGGCGGCGACGCTGCGCGCGATGCGCAAGGAGACCGTCGCGAAAATGCGCGACGGCTCGACCAAGGCGGCCGCCGAGCTGACGCGCGGTGACATCGTGGTCGTGCCAGCAGGAGAGCTGATCCCCGGTGACGGCACCGTGATCGAGGGGATCGCGACCGTCGACGAGTCCGCGATCACGGGCGAGTCCGCGCCGGTGATCCGCGAGTCCGGCGGCGACCGCAGCGCCGTGACCGGCGGCACACGCGTCACCTCCGATCGAATCGAAGTCGAAATCACCCAGGAGCCCGGGCAGTCGTTCCTGGACCGCATGATCGCCCTCGTCGAGGGCGCCGAGCGGCGCAAGACCCCCAACGAGGTCGCGCTGAACATCCTGCTCGCGGCGCTGACGCTGATCTTTGTGATCGTCGTCGCGACGCTGCGCCCGTTCGGCCTGTTCGCCGGCACGGCGATCTCCGAGACGACGCTGATCGCGTTGCTCGTGGCGCTGATCCCGACCACGATCGGCGCGTTGCTGAGCGCGATCGGGATCGCCGGCATGGACCGGCTGGTGCGTCGCAACGTGCTCGCGCTCTCCGGTCGCGCCGTCGAGGCATCCGGAGACGTCGACGTGCTGCTGCTCGACAAGACCGGGACGATCACGATCGGCAACCGCCTGGCATCCGAATTCGTGCCGATGCCGGGCGTGCCCGAGTCCGAGCTCGCCGAGGTCGCCCAGCTCGCCTCGCTCGCCGACGAGACGCCCGAGGGGCGCTCGATCGTCGTCCTCGCCAAGACGTACGGAATTCGCGAGCACGACATGAGCACGCTGCAGGCAGAGTTCGTGCCGTTCACCGCGCAGACGCGCATGAGCGGCATCGACATCGACGGCCACCAGCTGCGCAAGGGCGCCGGCGACGCGATCATCGATCTCGTCCGCGCTGAGGGTGGTACGCCGCCACCGGAGCTGCAGGTGCAGCTCGACCGCATCGGCAACGAGGGCGGCACGCCGCTGGCCGTCTCGCGCGACAGCCAGGTGCTGGGCGTGGTCTACCTCAAGGACACGGTCAAGGAGGGCATGAAGGTGCGCTTCGACCAGCTGCGCGCGATGGGCATCAGGACCGTGATGGTCACCGGCGACAACCGCCTGACGGCGGCGAAGATCGCCGAGGAGTCGGGCGTCGATGACTTCCTCGCCGAAGCCACCCCCGAGCGCAAGCTCGCCCTGATCCGCGAGGAGCAGTCCGAGGGCCGCCTCGTGGCGATGACCGGCGACGGCACCAACGATGCCCCCGCGCTCGCCCAGGCGGACGTCGGCGTGGCGATGAACACCGGTACCCAGGCCGCGCGCGAGGCCGGCAACATGGTGGACCTCGACTCCAACCCGACGAAGCTGATCGAGATCGTCGAGGTTGGCAAGCAGCTGCTGATCACGCGCGGCGCGCTGACGACGTTCTCGATCGCCAACGACGTCGCCAAGTACTTCGCGATCCTGCCGGCCGTGTTCATCTCCACCTACGCCGCCAGCGCCGGCGGAAAGGGGCCGTTGCACGTCCTCAACATCATGGACCTCGGCACCCCGGAATCGGCGATCGTCTCCGCGATCATCTTCAACGCGATCGTGATCCCGTTGCTGATCCCGCTGTCGCTGCGCGGGGTGCGCTACCGCCCGATCGGCGCGAGCGCGCTGCTGCGGCGAAACCTGTGGATCTACGGTCTCGGCGGGATCATCGCGCCGTTCATCGGCATCAAGCTGATCGACCTGATCGTCCACAACCTCCTCGGAGGATGAGCGGCGCGCGCGCCGCGACCGACGCGAGCGCGCGACCACACTGCCATGAATGCTCCCGCCGAATCCCGCCGCGGTCGCCTGAAGGTCTTCATCGGCATGGCGGCGGGCGTCGGCAAGACCTACCGGATGCTGCTCGAGGGCCACGCTGAACTGGATGCCGGCCACGACGTCGTGATCGGCCTGCTCGAGACGCACGGCCGCGCGGACACCGCCCGCATCGCCGGAGGTCTGGCGATGGTGCCGCGCCGACGCGTCAGATACCGCGAGACGATCGTCGAAGAGATGGACCTGCCCGGCATCCTGCGCCGCGCGCCGGAGCTCTGCCTGATCGACGAGCTCGCGCACACGAACGTCGCCGGCACCGAGCACGCCAAGCGCTTCGAGGACATCGAAGCGGTGCTCGACGCCGGGATCGACGTCTCCTCGACGCTCAACGTGCAGCACCTCGAGTCGCTCAACGACCACATCACAGAGCTGAGCGGCGTACGCGTGCGCGAGACGATCCCGGACGCGATCCTCGGCCGCGCCGACGAGGTCGTCTTGATCGATCTCACACCGGAGGCGCTGCTCGATCGGCTGCGGGCCGGCAAGGTCTATCCCGCGGAGCGGATCGATGCAGCTCTGAACAACTTCTTCAAGATCGAGAACCTCTCGGCGCTGCGCGAGGTCGCGCTGCGCCAGGTCGCCGAGGAGGTCGGCGCCAAGCGCCTGACGACAGAGCTCGTCGGCTCGCGCGAGGAGAGCCTCGCGGCGGACGCCCCCCAGGCCGTCGGCGAGCGCCTGCTCGCGTTGGTCGAGCCCTACCCGGGGGCCCAGCGGCTCGTGCGCCGCGCGTGGCGCTCGGCACAGCGTCTCGGCGCGGGCCTCGACCTGCTGTGGGTCCACGTGCCCGGCAAGCAGCTCTCCGATGAGGAACAGCGCTCGCTTGCGGCGCTGCGCCAGCTCGCGTCGGTGCTCGGGGCGCGGATGCTCGAGGAGGAATCCGACGATCTGACGAGCGCGGTCGTCGAGGTCGCCTCGCGGCGTGGCACCACCTACATCCTGATCGGCGGCTCACGCCCGGCGCGCGGACTCGCGCGTCTGCGCACGCCGCTGCCGCAGCGACTGATGCAGCGGCTGCCTGGCGTCGACGTGCGCATCGTGGCCGATCGTTCGCGGCGACCGAACGGAGGAAGCGTGAACGGCGCATGAGCGCGGGAGCCGCTGTCGCGATCGCGTGCGCCGCGGCCCTGCTCGGGATCGCCGCCGGCTACTGGCTGCCGCCGCACGGGCGCCGCCCGGCACACAACCGCCTGCAGGCAGGCCAGCGGCGGATTCTGCTGCCGTTCACCGGCGAAGAGATATCCCGCCGCTCGTTCGAGGCCGCCGTGCGCTTGGCAAAGGCCGAGGACGCGATAATCATGCCCGCCTTCCTCGCACGAGTCCCGATGAGCCTGCCGCTGGAAACCGCGCTGCCCGTGCAAAGCGCTCGCGGCATGCCGCTGCTCGAGGCGATCGAGCAGCGCGCCTCCTCGCTGGGCGTGCAGGTCGACTCGCGCGTCGGCCGCGGGCGCTCCGCACGCGACGCGCTGCGCAAACTGCTCGAGCAGGAGCATTTCGACCGCATCATCGTCTCCGCCGACGAAGACCCGACGGTTGGCCTGAGCTACGAGGATCTGCGCTGGATGCTCGACCGCGTCCCGGCGGAGATCCTGATCCTGCGCCCCGCGCCCGAGGACAACCGGCGCATATCGACCGAGGCGCTCACCGGACACTTCTGACGTGGCGGCACCTCGGCAGCGCCCGGTATCGTTGGCCGCCGGTGAGCCGGGAAGACTGGTCGGCAGCGCTTGGTGCTGTCCGAACGTGATGTACGACACTTCCTTTTCGATTCCCCCCACGCAACGTCGGCTATGCCCAGCCGCGGGCAAGGTCTGGCGATGAGGCTCCAGCTGCCGCTGCCCTCGGCGTGGCGTCGCGAGGCGCTGCGCACGAACCTGTGGCTCGTGCCGACGGTCGAGATCGTACTCGTGGTCGCGCTGTTCGCCGGTACGTACGCGCTTGACCGCGCCGCCTACAACGGCACGCTGCACTTCCCATCGTGGGTGATCAGCGGCAGCGCCGACGCGGCGAGGCAGATCCTGACGACGATCGCCGCCGCGGTGATCACGGTGGTGACGCTGGTGTTCTCGATCACGATCGTGACGCTGACGCTCGCCTCGACCCAGTTCGGCCCGCGCATGCTGCGCAACTTCATCCGCGACCGCATCACCCAGCTGACGCTCGGCAGCTTCGTCGCGACGTTCGTGTACGCGATCCTGGCCCTGATCTCGATCGGTCCAGGGGCGCACGGCGAATTCGTCCCGCATCTGTCGATCACCGTGACGATGGTGCTCGTGATCGTGGACGTCGGCGTGCTGGTCGTGTTCATTGACCACATCGCGAAGTCGATCCAGCTGCCGCAGGTGATCGCGAGCATCGCCGGCGACCTCGCGCACGCGATCGAGTCCGAGGTCGCGTTGTCGACGTCCGACGCGCCAAAGACGGGTCCGTCTCTGTCAGAGATGCTCGTGCGCCTGGATGAGGACAGCGGCGTCGTGAGCGCGCCGAGTAGCGGCTACCTGCAGTACGTCAGCATGAGCACGCTGATCGAGATCGCCAGCCGCAGCCACGCGGTGATCCGCCTGCTGCGCCGTCCCGGTCACTTCGTCGTCGAGGGGGAGCCGCTCGCGAACGTATGGCCCGCGACTGCGGCATCGGGGGTCGCCCGGGCACTTGGCGGCGCACATGCGACCGGGCCGCACCGGACTCTCACGCAAGACCTGTCCTTCGCCGTCGATCAGCTCGTGGAGATCGCGATCCGCGCGCTGTCAGCCGCGGTCAACGACACCTTCACAGCGCTCGCGTGCATCGACTGGCTCGGCGACGGTCTCGGCAAGATCGCAAGCCGCTGGCGCCCGGCGACGGTGCATCGTGACGCGGCGGGGCGCGTGCGCGTGATCGCCGTCACCGTCGGCTTCGAGCGTCTGCTCGAGCGCGCTCACGACAAGATCCGTCAGGCAAGTCGCGGCATGCCCGCCGTGATGATCCGCCAACTCGACGGCCTTGCCAAGGTGATGGCCTACACGACCTCGGCTGAGCAGCGCGAGCTGGTGCTCGCGCAGGCGGACATGATCATGCGCTCGTGCGAGGAGTCGGTGCCCGAGAAGTCCGACCGCGCCGATGTACGTCGCCGCTATGAGATGGTCTTGGCCTCGATGTCCGACTTCTCTGGATTGCCGGAGGACTGAGGGCTCGTGCGATCGCTCCGTTCGCGGCGCGCCAGCCAGCGAACTCCAGGCGTGGCGCTCGCGCCGTGCACGAGGATCGAGGCGACCACGGCGAGCGCGGCGAGGTTGAAGATCCGCCCGGCCGCGTCGATCTGGCGCGAGAGCACGAGTAGCGAGAACGCCATCGTGGCGACGCCCTTCGGGCCGAACCACGCCATGAGTGCCTTGCTCGCGTTGCCGATGCGCGTGCCGGCGAGCGCCACCCAGATGGCGAGCGGACGTGCCAGCAGAAACGTCGCCGCCACCACCGCGATCGCGGCCCAACCGTCGCCGAACAGCCCGCCGATGGTGAGCAGCGAGCCGAACACGGCGAAGATGCCGAGCTTGACGATCTCGACGACCTCTTCGGTGCGCTCGGCGAAGCAGCGGCGCAGGTCGGCGCGGCGGTTGCCGACGACGATCGCCGCGACGAACACCGCGATGAAACCGTTGCCGCGGGGCGGCAGCACCGTCAGGCCGTAGGTGGCGAACGCCAGGCCGAGCCCGTAGAGCGCCTTTTGGTGCGGCGGAATGCGCCCGCTCTCCGGGCCGCCGGTGCCCATCGGGATCAGCAGCGAGCCGATCACGCCACAGACGAGCCCGAAGGCGAACCCGAGCCCCACGTCCTGTAGCACGAAGCGCCACCACACGAAGTGCCCGCTGTTCGGGCCGAGTGCCGCCGCGAACGCCAGCACTGCGGGTAGCGCGAGGCCGTCGTTGAGTCCGGACTCGAGGTTGAGCGAGTGGCGCACGACGCGCGGGACGCGCGGGTCGGTGACGACGCTCGAGGAGAGCACGGGGTCGGTGGGGGAGAGCAGCGCGCCGAGCAGCAACGACTCCGTCCACGACAGGCCCACGAACACGCGCGCCGCAAGCGCGATCAGCACCGCGGTGATCGGCATCGCGATCGCGAGCTTGCGCAGCGGCAGTTGCCACTCGCTCTGCAGCAGCTCTCCCTCGACCTCGAGCCCGTCGCGAAACAGGATCACGATCAGCGCGACGGTCGCGAGGTCGCGCACCAGCCCGGAGCTCGCCTTGAAGTCAAGGACGTCGGTGGCGCCGTGCCCGAGCAGGAACCCGGCGAGCACAAACACGGCAGTGAGCGACAGCACGCTGCGCCCCGCCAGACCCGAGAGCAGCGAGCCGACCATCAGCAGGGCACCGAGCACGGCCGCCCCCGTCTCGAACGAGGTCACTTCGGTAGCGTCCCATACCCCCTGCGATGACCGACGAGAAAGGACACCTGAAGGTCTTCATCGGGATGGCGCCCGGCGTGGGCAAGACCTACCGGATGCTGCAGGAGGGCGTGGCCGAAGCCGACAGCGGTCGCGACGTCGTCGTCGGCTATCTCGAGACCCATGGTCGCGCCGAGACGCTCGCGCAGGCCGAGGGCCTCGAGATCATCCCGCGCCGGCATCGTGCGCTACCGCGGCACGCCGCTCGAGGAGATGGACCTGCCGGCGGTGCTGGCGCGCGCGCCCGAGCTGTGCCTGATCGACGAGCTCGCGCACGCGAACGCACCCGGCCTCGAGCACGAGAAGCGCTACGAGGACGTGCGCGACGTGCTCGACGCGGGGATCGACGTGTTCTCGACGGTCAACGTCCAGCACCTGGAGAGCCTCAACGACCAGGTCGCCGAGCTGACCGGGGCGCGCGTGCGCGAGACGATCCCGGACGACGTGCTGTCCGCCGCGGACGAGGTGGTGCTGATCGACCTGACCCCCGAGGCGCTGATCGCGCGCCTGCGCGCCGGCAAGGTGTACCCGCCGCAGCGCGTGCCAGCGGCGCTTGAACAACTTCTTCAAGATCGAGAACCTGGCCGCGCTGCGCGAGACGGCGCTGCGCCAGGTCGCCGAGGACGTCGAGATCAAGCGCCTGATACGCGTGCCGGAGCCCGTGGTGCGCCGCGACGAGGACGGGCTCCCCGCGATCGCCGCGCCGGGCCCGCAGGCGATCGCCGAGCGGCTGCTCGCGCTTGCGACGCTCGCGCCGCACTCCGAGCGCGTCGTCCGGCGCGCGTGGCGCTCGGCGCAGCGCCTCGACGCAGACGCTCGACGTGCTCGTCGTGCGCCCGCCCGGTCGTCCGCCGAGCGCCGATGACCGCAGGCGCCTGGAGGAGCTGCGGCGGCTGACGGCGATGCTGGGAGCCCAGCTGCGGGTACGAGGAGGGCGAGGACGTTGCGGACGTCGCGATCGACGCTCGCACGCTCGCTGGGCACGACGTACGTGTTCATGGGCACGCCATCGGAGCGCCGCGGGCTTGGGCGCCTCGGCGCCGGCCCCGAGCGCTCGCTGCTGATGCGCCTGGTGCGCGGGCTGCCGGGCGTGGACGTCCGCGTCGTCGCGGACCCCGGACTCGCGCGGCCACGCCAGCGAGCCGCTGGCCGAGGGGGCGGTGGGAGCGGACTGACCGGAGATCGCCGATGGCGCGATCTAAACACCGACTGTAAAGTTCGCGCGGCGGTGCAGGGCGTGGCCTAAACGCCTGGTAAGAGTGTGTGACCCCTACGCAACCATCGAGGACCTACCCTGTTGCCCACCTATATGAGAACACTTCCCCGCCTCCTCACAGTCATGTGCGTCTCGCTGCTCGCGTCCGCGCTTGCGTTCGGCGCCATCAGCCAGGCCGGCGCGGCGCCGAGCGCGAGCGCCGCCGCCCGCGCTCACGCGGCCAGCTCATATCTGACGGGGATCGGCGACGAGAGCCCGAAGATGTTCGGCAACTCGCTGTGCACGCAGCTGCACACGAAGATCGTCCGCTACGTCGCTCCCTACGACGCCGTCGCACACTCCTACTCGCTGGACCAGGCGATCAACTTCATCAAGGCAGCGGAAGCGGCGCACCAGCAGGTGCTCGTCGCCTTCTACCACTCCGAGTACTCGCCGACGAAGCTGCCGAGTGTCTCGGCCTACCAGCGCGACGTGCAGAAGTTCGTGAAGCTGCTTCCCCCACGTACGCCAGTACGAGTCGTGGGACGAGGCCAACCGCGGCAACGTGCCGCACGCAGTTCTCGAGCCCCTCGGCGGGCGGCGGCGGCCAAGTACTACCAGGCGCTGCTACGCGTGTGCAAGGGCTGCACCGTGATCGGGCTCGACGTGCTCGATGCGTACAACATCAGTCCGACGCTGAGCTACATCTCGGAATTCAAGCGCGAGATCGGCCGTCTGCAGACGGTCATGCCGAAGATCTGGGGTCTGCACAACTACTCCGACGTCAACCGCCTCGAAAGCTGGCGCACGCGCCAGCTCGTGAAGCGCGCTCGGCGGCCAGGTGTGGCTGACCGAGACCGGCGGGCATCGTGAAATTCGTGCGGCGCCTTCCCGAACAAGAACGGCTCAGGCCTGACGCGGGCCGCCAAGGTGATCAAGTACATGTTCTCGCTCGCCGTCCGCGCTGCCGCAGATCAAGCGCCTGTACGTCTACGACTGGACCGGCGGCAGCTACTCGACACGCTTCGACGCCGGGCTGACGAACGTCCACGAACAGCCGCGACCCGGCTACGTGGTCGTGTGCCGTCAGCTGCACGCGGCGAAGTGCAACGTCAAGACCGTCAAGAGCTGATCACCCGCTGAGCGCCGGCTGCGTCGGCGAGGTGGCGCCGGCGCCGCCCTCGCGCCGGCGCGAGCGCTCCGTTGGCTGGTTGCGCGCCAGTCGCATCGCGCCGAGGGCCAGCAGGCCGACGAGCGACGGCGATCGGGGCGAGCGTCTCCAGCGGGTAGCTGCTGCCGGAGTGCAGCGGCAGGTTGAAGGCGGTGTGGTCGCCGGCGCCGTAGATGCTCGCCAGGCCCGCGTGGTCGATCCCGAGCACGGTGGGCGCGAGCGTCGCGAACAGGCCCCAGCCGACGCAGCGCGAGCAGCCCCGCAGCGAGCGTCGCCGCGGACAGGCGCAGGCGTGGGGTCGCCCACACGGCCAGCACGACGGCCGCCGCCCGCAGCCAGGAAGAACGGCCAGATCCCGCCCCAGCCGCGCCCGAGGCCGTAGGCGGAGGCGATCGTCGGCTGGAAGAGGCCCTTGGCGCAGGTAGCGCATCCACGTGACCGTCTCGTTCTCGTAGCCGACCAGCGGGTGCGTGATCGTGGCGATCACGGTGGTCGTGATCGAGACCGCGGCAAGCGCGATCGTCGGTCCTGGGAAGCGCTTGAGCGCGAGCGCGATCGGGAACGCCAGGAACGGCAGCATCGTGTCGAGGAAGCGCGGGCCCATGAAGCCGCCGCCGAACGGCAGGTAGTAGCCGGAGTTGTAGACCAGGTAGCACAGGCAGATGCCGCCGATCGTGAGCGCCTCGGCGCGCCGGCCGCGTCTGTACAGCAGCACCGTGCCGATCGCGCCCATGATCAGCATCGGCGAGAGCGTCAGCAGGCCGCGCGAGTCGAGCAGCAGCGTCGCCAGCACCTTCAGGCTCGGGGCGCCGATACCGAAGAAGCCTTTCTGCTGGCGCGGGACGTCGGAGTACGCGAGGTGCGTCCAGGAGTGAAACGCGTAGTGGTTGTAGAGCAGCAGCGGCACGATCCCGACGAGGCCGCCGGCGATGTAGGCGCCGCGCGCGGCGCACGAACACCGAGCGGCGTCAGCGCGTCGCGGCGCGAGAGCAGGTACAGGCCGAGCACGATCGCGACGAAGAACAGCGGGTACTCCGAGGAGAACGCGTAGCCCATCGCCAGGCCGGCGAGCGCGAGCAGCAGCGGGCTCGGCGGTCCGTCGCGCTCGCGCAGCATCAGCGCAGAACGCGGCGAAGCCGAGGAACGTCGTGAACACGTGCGAGAACAGCAGCGTGCGAGAACGGCAGCACCATCGTGCCGAGGCCGAGCGCCACCGCCGCGGCCGACGCCGTAACCCGGCTCGAAGCGTTCGGCCACGCGCCACACGAGCAGCAGCAGCAGCAGCCCCGGCAGCACGTTGCCCCACAGGCCGATCAGGTAGATCATCTCGTCGCCCGGGTGCTCGGGCGGCGCCACGTGCGCATCGGTCCACGATTCGGCGCCGACGAGGTTCAGCGTGTCGTAGAACGGCAGCGCGAACAGCGCCAGCCCGGGCGCGCGCGCCGAGTAGTAGTGGCCCTTGTAGAAGACCTTGTCGCCGGTGTTCGCCTGGTAGGGGTCGATCGTCGTGCCGTCGTTGTTGAGCGCGCGGATCAGGTCGTAGTGAGAGGTCTGGTTCCAGGAGAAGCTCTGGATCATCACGGCGCGAGGCGAGGCCCACGAGCAGGATCGCGGCGCAGCGCGAGGCGCGCGGGCGCGTCATCAGTCGGTTCCGTGCAGGGCCTTCGGCCCCGGTCCGATCTCATAGATCACGATCGAGCCGACCTGCCGGCGGGTGATGCCGAGGCCGGCGATCGGCTTGGCGGCGGCCGCCGCCGGGTCGGGCGGCTCGGGCGACGACGCGCAGCCGTGTTCGGCCGGGCAGGCCCTTCGGCAGCACCGTGTGCAGCACGACCGTGCGGATGCCGTAGTAGCGCAGCTTCTCGACGCTCGCGCGATCGGGGAAGCCGTTCATGCCGCCGCGCAGGTCGTCCACCGCGGGCATGTCGAACGTGCTGTTGCCGATCGGGATCTTGTAGAAGCCGTCGGTCGAGAAGTACTGCCACACGCGGTCGAGCGGCCCCGTCGGTGGGCAGGTCCAGCACCGGCCCGGGCAGGCCGATCTCAGCCTTGCGCCGGCTGCGGCACGACCGGGTGGCCGAGGTGCCCGGCGCCTTCGCCGAGGATCCCGATCAGCGAGCGCCGCTCCGGCGAGCGCCGGCAGACCGGCCGCGGGCAGCGCGGTGCTCAGCCGGTGTCGCGCGTCCCACGCGCGCAGTCGCCCGACGAGCACCTGCGCCCCGGCGCCGGCGAGCAGCGCGTAGAACAGCGTCGCCAGCGTGAAGATCCGCCCCGGCACGCGCACGCCGTCCCAGCCGGGCGCGTAGTCGTAGAGCAGCCGGTAGGGATAGCCGGCGCCGGTCAGGCCGAAGCCCAGCGCGAGGATCGACACAACGACCACGCCCGCTGCGAGGCCGAGCCGCAATCGGCGCGTATACGCGCCCGCGGCGAGCCCGATCAACGCGAGCACGAGGATCAGCCCCCCGGGGAAGAACACGCTCTCGTTCTTCGAGTTGACTTTGGCGCGCATGCCCGCCGTCGCCGCGCCCCACACGCGGTTCTCCGAGGACGCTGCCGAGCAGCGCGGCAGGGCCGGCGGAGTACGTCTTGACTTCCCTGAGCGTGCGCTTGGCCGTCGGGTACTCGGCTGCGACCTTCAGGTAGGGCCTGGCCTGATAGACGGTCACGGCGCCGAGGACGGCGAGCCCGACAAGCGTCACGCCCAGCAGGTGCCGCGGAAGCAGCGGCCCGCGCCGGCGCGGCGCAGCCTCGGGGTCGGTGCCCGCGGCCGGGCCGGGGGCGTGGCCTGGGCCTGCGGTCAGGCGCTCCTCACGCCCCGGGCGCCCCGCCGGTCGCTGCCACGCGACGCCGGGGGTCAGGCGCCCGCGCCACCAGAAGACGAACGTGAGCGCGGCGAGCACGAGCAGCAGATAGCAGTACTGCAGCCCGAGCGTGAAGCCGAGGCTGACCTGCCAGGCGGACAGCAGCCAGCCCGCGAGCACGAGCTTGCGAGAATCCCGTCGGTAGCCGCGCAGCAGCAGGAACAGCGCCAGCGCGAACCCTCCGGAGGAGATCACGTGCAGGTGTCCGGCCTCGGTCACGCGGTAGGGCGCGTAGGCGAAGGCGAGGCCGGCGGCGGCGCCTCCCAGCCGGCCGAGCCCGAGCTCGCGCGCGAGCAGGTACGCGCCGACGAAGCACAGCGACCACGCCCACAGGAACAGCAGGTTGTAGCGGACCAGCGCGGCGACCGTGCCCGAGCCGAAGAACGCGGCGGGGCCGTAGCCGAGCAGCGAGTCCGAGAAGGCGAGGCTCAGTGGGTGCGGATAGAAGGCGTTGGAGTCGAACAGGTGCAGCGGGCTGTGAAGCATCGCGTGCCCGACCCACGCGATCTCCCAGGCGGTGCGGACCGGGTCGCCGAGATCGGGCGCGATGCGGCTGGACATGTGCAGCACCAGCGGCCAGCTTGTGAGAATCGCGAGCGAGCACGCCGGCGAGCACGACAATCGCGATCTCACGGCGGCCGAGCGTCGGCGATGGCGCCCAGCGGCCGGCGGTCCGGCCAGCCTGCTCTGGCGCCTGCGCGGACCTGTCGACGACTCGCACCGCCGTCACCCGGCGCGGGCGCGGGCGTCTCGGCTGAGGGGCGCGGCGGGCTGGGGAGGCCGGTGCTCATCCGGCGCTGATCCGGGGTTGCCGGTCTGCTGTGTCTGGGACCGCGCGGATCGCCGCAGCATACGGGAGCGGCCTGCTGCGTTGCGGAGCACGAAGCGCTCGAACTTGTGACATCGCAAACTTGCGCATTGCGTCAGACTGGCGGCGATGAAGGTCCTCGTTGTTGGAGCCGGCGGTGTGGGAGCGGCGTTCGCCGCGATCGCGCAGCGTCGGGACGTCTTCGAGCAGCGTGGTGCTCGCCGACGTGGCGCTCGAGCGCGCGCAGGCGGCGGCGGACGCGGCTCGGCGAACCCGACCGCTTCTGCGCCGAGCGCGTGGACGCGTCCAGCCGCGAGGAGCTCGTCGAGCTGATCGGGCGCGTGCGGCCGGACGCCGTCCTGAACGCGTGCGATCCGCGCTTCAACGAGCCGATCTTCGCGGCCGCGTTCGACGCGCAAGGTCACCTACCTGGACATGGCGATGACGCTGTCGCATCCGCACCCCGAGCGCCCGTACGAGCTGCCCGGTGAGATGCTCGGCGATCTGCAGCTCGCCGAGCACGAGCGCTGGGAGCAGGCACGGCGTACTGGCGCTCGTGGGGATCGGCGTCGAGCCCGGCCTGTCCGACGTGTTCGCACGCTACGCCGCCGACGAGCTGTTCTCGAGCATCACCGAGGTCGGTGTGCGCGACGGCGCCGACCTGGTCGTCGAGGGCTATGACTTCGCGCCGACGTTCTCGATCTGGACGACGATCGAGGAGTGCCTGAACCCGCCGCTGATCTGGGAGCGCGAGCGCGGCTTCTACACGACGGCGCCGTTCTCCGAGCCGGAGGTGTTCGAGTTCCCCGAGGGCATCGGCGCGGTCGAATGCGTGAACGTCGAGCACGAGGAGGTCGTGCTGATCCCGCGCTGGGTGCAGTGCGAGCGCGTGACCTTCAAGTACGGCCTCGGCCAGGAGTTCATCGACGTGCTCTCGACGCTGCACAAACTGGGTCTGGACTCGACCGAGCCGGTGTCCGTGCGGGGCACGAAGGTGGCTCCGCGCGACGTGGTCGCGGCGGCGCTGCCCGACCCGGCGACGCTCGGCGAGCGTATGAGCGGGCGCACCTGCGCGGGCACGTGGGTGACGCGGCACCGGCAGCGACGGCCAGCCCCGCTCGACCTACCTCTACCACGTCGTCGACAACGAGACGACGATGCGCGAGTACGGCAGTCAGGCCGTCGTGTGGCAGACGGCCGTCAACCCGGCGGTCGCGCTCGAGCTGCTCGACCGTGGCGAGTGGAAGGGCGCCGGCGTGCTCGGACCCGAGGCGTTCCCGCCGCAGCCGTTCCTCGAGCTGCTGGCGGAGTACGGCGCACCGCACGGGCAGATGGAGGTCGCGGGCTGAGGCGAGCATGGAATCGCGTCCCCGCATAGGCGGCGCGTCGGATAAATGGGTATGCCCGATGAGTCCCCCGCACCACAGGCGCCACGGTAGTGTGTCATACTACTGATATGAGTAAGCGTCTTCAGGTCGTAGTGAAAGACGACGAACTGGAGAGCTATGAGCGGGTCGCGGACGCGCTCGGTATGACCATGTCCGAGTGGGTCCGTCAATCGCTGCGTGAGGCCGAGCGCAAGGTGTCGACCGGCGACGTCGAACGCAAGCTCGCGGCTGTCCGCAAGGCGGTCAGCCTCGAAACGGACGGGCGTGAAGTCGATATCGAGACGATGCTCGCTGAGACAGAGGCCGGGCGCCTCGCCGGGATCGAGGCGGGAATGGGCGGCGGCGACATTTGATCTTCGTCGACGCGAACGTCCCGATGTACCTCGTCGGACGTCCGCATCCGCACAAGCTCGACGCCCAGGTGACGGTCGAGCGGCTGATCGCCAGACGCGAGGCGATGGTTACCAGCAGCGAGGTCTTTCAGGAGATCATGCATCGTTACCTGTCCCTCGATCGCCGCGACCGGATCGGGGTCGCGTTCAATGCGCTCCAAGAGATCGCCGACGACGTGTTCGCAGTGGAGATGGACGATGTGCTCATGGCCAGCGACGTCGTCAATGCTCATCCTGGGCTCGCGGCCCGCGACGCGGTTCACGTCGCGGTGATGCGCCGTCGCAAGATCGCTCGGATCCTCAGCTTCGACGGCGGCTTCGACGAAGTCGCCGGGATCGAGCGACTTCCGGCTGCTTAGGCCCGGAGCGTCCCAGGCCTAGAAATCCACGCGCCCGGGCACGGGCCCGGTCGGCGGTGGCTGATCGAGCAGCCCAGGGGGGGGCGGTTTCGGTCTTGCGCCCAAAGAACTCTTTGAAGTAGGGGCGCGAGACGAGCATGATGATCGCGCCGAGGATCATGCCGCCGATGCCCATCCACAGCGGCAGGGTGATGCCTAGGATCGGCCTCGACGACACGTTTTCGGCGTGGCCGTAGTAGAAGGCCGCCTTGATGCCGATGCCGAACAGCATCAGGCCACCGAGCACCGGCCCGACGCCGATCAGCAGGAAGTTGCGCGCGCTTTCGGTGAGGTCGTGGCGGTAGTACCACGCGCACGCTACGCCCGTGAAGCCGTAGTAGAAGCAGATCGGGAAGCCGATCGCGGTGAGCGAGTCTTCGAGCACACTCGAGGACAGCAGCAGCAGGACGACGGTGATGATCACCGACAGGACGCCGAAGCCGAGCGTCGAGACGGTCGGCGTGAGGTAGGTCTTGTGCACGCGCGAGAGCCACGCGGTCACGGCTTTCCAGTGCGCCATCGACAGCGTCGTTCGCGCAGTCGGCAGGATCGTTGTTTGCGTCGAGGCCGACGCGGAGGTGAGCACGGCGATCACGAGCAGCTTGTTGAGCGTGCTGCCAAGGACACCGGTGCCGAGCGCGTTGAGCACGTCTTCCTGGTTGGCTTCGTTGGTGAGGAAGCCGACACCGTGGAAGGACTGGGCGGCGGCGGTGACGACGACGTAGATCAGCACGAGCAGGATCGTCGAGACGACGGCCGCCTTGCCGGGCCCGTTGGCGGGATCCTCGGACTCCTCGTTGACCGCCACCCCCGAGTCCCAGCCCCAATAGATGAACACCGCCAACAGGAGCGCGACGACGAGGTCGCTGAAGTTCATCGCGAACGGGTTGAGCCACGACAGCGACGGCTTGATCGAGCCCGCCGGCGGGTGGCTGCCGTAGACCTTGACGAAGGCGACGACCGCGAACAGGCCGAGGATGAAGACCTCGGCGCTGAGCAGAAACTGCTGGATCCGCGCCGAAAGCTCGATGCCGCGGTAGCAGATCCAGGTCATGATCGCGATCCAGAGGACGGCCGCGATGATGATCGCCGCTTTGGATTCTCCGAGCTCGGTGAAGCCGAAGAGCTTGAACGTGTAGATCGCCGCGATGTCCGCGAGCGAGGCCATCACGACGACGTCCGCGAGGAAGATCGCCCAGCCGTTCAGCCAGCCGGTCATCGGTCCGAACGCACGCGTGGTCCAGGCGAACGTCGTGCCGGCGTCGGGGTCGGCGCGATTGAAGTATTTGTAGGCGGCGGCGACGAGCAGCATCGGGATGAACGCCACGAGCATCACCGCCGGGGCGTGCACGCCGACGCCCTTGACGGCCACGATGAAGCCGAGCGTCGCGGCGAGCGAGTACGCGGGTGCGGTCGAGGCGACACCGATGACGATGTTGGACAGGTAGCCGATCGCGCCTTTTTTCAGGCCCTTGTCCATGACGCCAGACGAAGCGGGAGACCCGGATACGGCGGCGCTGTCGGTGGCCATCAGACGGCTCCTCTCTGGAGTACTGCGGACGCTGTGATGTCTTGTGAGGAAAGTTACGCGTAATCCCGGACCACGCCAATGGGCGCGATCCCCAAAACCTCGGCGAACGCTTGGCCGAGTCGTACAATGGCAGGGAAAGTTGTTGACCGGGCGGCTCATTGAGTGGGCCACGGACAGCGGTTAGCGTTGTCCCGAGTGTCTAGTCAGCGATCGAGAGGGCGGGTTTTGATGTCCGGTGATCTCCAAGAGCAGGCCAAGCGGCATCTGTGGATGCACTTCACGCGAATGGGCTCTTTCGCGGATCCCGGCCACGAGGTGCCGGTGATCGTCCGCGGCGAGGGCTGCTACGTGTACGACGAGCACGGCAAGCGCCACCTCGACGGCCTGTCGGCGCTGTACTGCGTGAACGTCGGCCACGGTCGCGCGGAGCTCGGCGAGGCGGCCGCGGCGCAGTCGAAGGAGCTGGCGTTCTACACGAACTGGAGCTACGCACACCCGCGCTCGATCGAGCTGGCGACTCGCATCGCGGAGCTCGCGCCGGGGGACCTGAACCGTGTGTTCTTCACCTCGGGCGGCTCGGAGGCGGTGGAGTCGGCGTGGAAGCTCGCGAAGGCGTATCACGCAGCCATGGGCGAACCTCGCAGGCACAAGATCGTCTCGCGCAACCTGGCCTACCACGGCACCTCGATGGGCGCGCTGACGGCGACCGGCCTGACGCCGCTGCGCGTGCCGTTCGAACCGCTGACGCCCGGGGGCGTGCACGTGCCGAACACGAACTCGTATCGCTGGCAGGAGGACCGCGACCCGCTGTGGGCGGCGGACGCGATCGAGCAGGCGATCGAATTCGAGGGGCCGGAGACGGTGGCGGCGGTGATCCTCGAGCCGGTGCAGAACGGCGGCGGCTGCTTCGTGCCACAGGAGGGCTACTTCCAGCGGGTGCGTGAGATCTGTGACCGCCACGGCGTGCTGCTGATCTCCGATGAGGTGATCTGCTCGTGGGGCCGGCTGGGCCACTGGTTCGGCTGCGAACGCTACGACTACGAGCCCGACATGATCACGACAGCGAAGGGCATCAGCTCTGCCTACGCGCCGCTCGGCGCAGTGATCGCGGGCGACCACATCGCGGAGCCGTTCCTACACGGCAAGGCGATCTTCAACCACGGCTTCACGTTCGGTGGTCATCCGGTCGCGTGCGCGGTTGGGCTCGCGAACATCGAGATCATCGAGAACGAGGACCTGTGCGGAAGAGTGCTCGAGAACGAGGGCGGCTTCAGAGACATGCTCGAGAGTCTGCGCGACCTGCCGATCGTGGGCGACGTGCGTGGCGCGGGCTACTTCCAGGCGATTGAGCTGGTCAAGGACAAAGACACGAAGGAAACGTTCGACGCTCAGGAGTCAGAGCAGCTGCTGCGCGGCTTCCTGTCGGGCGAGCTGTACAGCCGCGGGCTGATCTGCCGGACGGATGACCGCGGCGATCCGATCGTGCAGCTGTCGCCGCCGCTGATCGCCGGCGAGCAGCAGTTCGAGGAGATCGAGGCGATCTTGCGCCCGGTGTTGAGCGAGGCGTCAGAGCGGATGGAGCGGTGGAGCTCACTGTCGCGAGCCTGATCGACGAGCTCGGCTTGGGGCTCGTCAGCGGCGCGAAGTCCGCCCAGACGCACGTACGCTGGGTGCACTGCACGGAGCTGATCGATCCGACGCCGTGGCTGAAAGGCGGCGAGCTGCTGCTGTCGACGGGCATCCAGCTGGCCGGCCCGAAGTCCCAGCGCGAGCTGGTGGACCGGCTCGCCGACCACGACATCGCGGGTCTCGGCTTCGGCACGGGCTTCGCGTACAAACGGCTGCCGGCGGCGCTGGTGACGCAGGCGCGTCAGCGCGAGTTCCCGCTGTTCGAGGTTCCCTACGAGCTGCCGTTCATCGCGATCACCGAGCGTGCGTTCGAGCGGCTGCTCGACGAGCGCTACGAGCTGTTGCAGCGCACGATGGTCGGCGACGTGCTCGCGGAGGTGCTGACGGGGCACCTGTATCCGGAGGACCTGCAGGCGCGGTTGCGCCCGTTCGGGATCGGCGAGCAGGTGGCGGTGCTGGCGTTCAGGCCGCCGGACCCGGGCGCCGCGGCAGAGGTCGTGGAGCGGAGCCTGCAGCGCGAGCGCGTTCCGAGCCTGGTGGCGATCCGCGCCGGGCTGGTGTGCGCGGTGATCGATCCGGGTGTCGGTGCGCGAGGGTCGGCGCCGGTCGCTCCAGTTGAGCTGGCGCGCACGATCCGCGCCGAGCTCGCAGGCCGGTTCGGCGACGTGCAGGCGGCGGCGAGTCGTCCGACGGCGACGCACTCGCTGCGGATGGCCTTCCACGAGGCGCGCTGCGCGCTCGAGGCGGTGCGGCTGCGCAACGGCAGCGGTCCGGAGGTCGCAACGTATGAGGATCTGGGCGCGTTCCAGTTGCTGCTGTCGCTGCAGGACGACGATGCACTCAACTCGTACTGCCGCAGCGTGCTCGGGCCGATCGAACAGGGCGAGGGCGACTACGGCGATGAGCTGGTGCGCTCGCTGGACGTGTTCATCGAGCACAACGGGCATTGGGAGAAGGCGGCGAACGCCCTGTTCTGCCATCGGCACACGCTGCGCTACCGCATCCGCCGCATCGAGCAGCTGACGGGGCGCGACTTCTCCAGCGCGCGCGACCGGATCGAGTTCTGGCTGGCACTGCGAGGAAGGGAGTTGGCACGATGAGGATCGGGGTCCCGACCGAGGTCAAGAGCGACGAGTACCGCGTGGCGATCACGCCGGCGGGGGTGAGGGAGCTGACCGCGCGCGGGCACGAGGTGCTGGTGCAGCGCGGCGCAGGCGAGGGAAGTGCGATGAGCGACGAGCAGTTCCAGGCGCAGGGCGCGCTGATCCTCGCGGATGCTGACGCGCTGTTCGCCGAGACGGAGCTGGTCGTGAAGGTCAAGGAGCCCCAGCCGGAGGAGGTTGCGCGCCTGCGCGAGGGACAGACGCTGTTCACCTACCTGCACCTGGCGGCCGAGCCAGAGCTGGCACGCGGGCTGATGGCCTCGGGCGCGACGTGCATCGCGTATGAGACGGTGGAGGACGCAGAGGGGCGGCTGCCGCTGCTGGCGCCGATGAGCGAGGTGGCGGGCAAGATCGCGACGCAGGCGGGCGCGTTCATGCTGGAGAAGCCGCTCGGCGGTCGCGGCATCCTGCTCGGCGGCGTGCCGGGCGTGGCGGCGGCGACGGTGCTGGTGATCGGCGGCGGCGTGGTGGGCATGAACGCCGCGTTCATCGCAATCGGCATGCAGGCCGACGTGTTCGTGTTCGACCGCTCGATCGACCGCCTGCGCGAGCTGGACGTAGCGTTCGCGGGCAGAGCCTCGACGGTGTACTCCTCGACGCTCGCGATCGAGGAGATGCTGCCGGCGGCGGACCTGGTGATCGGCGCGGTGCTGGTGCACGGCGGGCGCGCGCCGCGCGTGGTGACGCGCGAGCAGCTGCGGCTGATGAAGCGCAATGCGGTGCTGGTGGATGTTTCGATCGACCAGGGCGGATGTTTTGAGACATCGCGCCCGACGACTCACTCCGACCCGACCTACGAGGTCGACGGCATCACTCACTACTGCGTCACGAACATGCCCGGAGCGGTGCCGATCACCTCGACGTACGCGCTGACGAACGCGACGCTGCCATACCTGATCGAACTCGCTGAGCTCGGCGTGCCTGGGGCGCTTGAGCTCAACGATGGGCTGCGCAAGGGCCTGAACGTGGACCACGGTCAGATCACACACCCGGCGGTCGCCGAAGCGCTCGCTCTGGCGGAGCCGGCAGCGCGCTGATCGTCGCGGCGCAGAAGGCGCGTCCGGCACCGGTCAGGTCATCGCGATGCCTCCAGCTGCGCGGAGCTCGCCGCGCGGGTCACGCAAAACGACGCGCTGCGAGCCGCGCGCTCCCTACACTGGGGACGACGCATGGCGCGCTCCACTGAGACCCTGAGCAACTTCATCGACGGCGAGCGCGTGTCGCCCTCAGGGGGGACCGAACCGGTGCTCAACCCGGCGACGGGCGAGGAGCTGGCGCGCGCCCCGATCTCGACCGCCGAGGAGGTCGATCGGGCGGTGCTCGCGGCGCGTCGCGCGTTCGGCGGTTGGTCCAACGCGACGCCGGCACAGCGCTCGCAGGCGCTGCTGGCGCTCGCCGACCTGGTCGAGGAGCACGGCGAGGAGCTCGCGCGCCTGGAGGCGCTCAACGCGGGCAAGCCGATCGAAGCGGTCAAGGGCGACGAGATTCCGGTGATCGTGGACAACCTGCGCTTCTTCGCGGGTGCCGCGCGCAACCTGGAGGGCAGGGCGGCGGGCGAGTACATGGAGGGCTACACGTCGTTCACGCGGCGCGAACCGGTGGGCGTGATCGGGCAGGTGACCCCGTGGAACTACCCGCTGATGATGGCGGTATGGAAATTCGGTCCGGCCGTGGCGGCCGGCAACACAGTCGTGCTGAAGCCGGCTGAGACGACGCCGATGACGACCGTGCGTCTGGCGGAGCTGGCGGCGGAGATCCTGCCGAAGGGCGTCCTCAACGTCGTCACCGGCCCCGGTCGTCCGACCGGCGAGGCGCTGATCAACCACCCCGATGTGGACATGCTCGCGCTGACCGGGTCGGTTGACACCGGCAAGCACTTCGCGCGGACCGCGGCGGACACGCTCAAGCGCGTGCACCTGGAGCTCGGCGGCAAGGCGCCGGTCGTGGTCTTCGACGACGTCAGCATGGAGAGCGCGCTGGAAACGATCGCGGGCACGGGCTACTACAACGCCGGCCAGGACTGCACAGCGGCCACGCGCGTGCTCGCGGCGAGTGACGTGTACGACGACGTCGTGAGCGGCCTTGCCGCGCAGGCGCAGGGCCTTCTGATTGGCGACACGCTCGCTCCGGAGACGACCCTCGGCCCGCTCAACTCCGCTCGCCAGCGCGAACGTGTCGAGGGCTTTCTCGAACGCAGGCCCGACCACGCGGAGATCGTGACCGGCGGCAACGCGGCCGACCGCGCGGGCTTCTACGTCGAACCGACGGTGGTGGCGGGTCTGCGCCAGGACGACGAGATGATCCAGAACGAGATATTCGGGCCGGTGATCACGGTGCAGCCGTTCGCCGACGAGGAGCAGGCGATCGCGTGGGCGAACGCGACTCGCTACGGCCTGGCCTCGTCGGTGTGGACGCGCGACGTCGGCCGCGCGCTGCGCGTGTCGAAGGCGCTGCGCTTCGGCTGCGTGTGGATCAACGACCACATCCCGCTCGTCTCGGAGATGCCGCACGGCGGCTTCAAGGAGTCCGGCTACGGCAAGGACCTGAGCATCTACGGCGTCGAGGACTACACGGTCGTCAAGCACGTGATGGCCAACATTCAGTAGGCCTGAGGCTGGCCTGCTACGGTCAGCCTACGGGCGGCGAGGCTGTCCGTGAGGTTCTTTGTCTTTGTTGGCGCTGAAGGGCGCGGATGGGGTCAGTCGAATCTCCATCTGCAGCGGCGGCCATCGGGTCGCCAGAAGGAGCACCAACAACATGAAGCATGCAACGTTCGCCGAGCTCGGCGTGTCCGAGGTCGTCGTAGATGAGCTTGCCAAGCGCGGGATCGAGCAGCCGTTCGCCGTACAGGGGATGGTCATCCCCGACGTGCTCGCCGGTCACGACGTGCTGGCGCAGTCACCGACGGGCTCGGGCAAGACGCTCGCGTTCGGGGTGCCGCTGGTCGAGCGCCTGAAAGATTCCGACGCGCGCCCCTCGGCGCTCGTGCTCGCACCGACGCGCGAGCTGGCGCTACAGATCGTCGAAGACCTGCGTTCGCTGGCACACGCGCGCGCGCTGTCGATCGCGGCCGTATATGGCGGCGCGGGCATCGTCAAGCAGGCGCGCCTCGCGGCGCGCGCCCACATTCTCGTGGCGACCCCTGGGCGACTGCTCGACCTGATCGAGCGCAAGGACGTGTCGCTGGAGCGCATCCGCATGCTCGTCCTCGACGAGGCCGACCGGATGCTCGACATGGGCTTTCGTCCGGTAGTGGACAGGATCGTGAAGATGACCGCCCCGGAGCGACAGACGATGCTGTTCTCGGCGACGCTCGAGGGCGAGGTAGGGCGCATCGCCAAGGCGTACACATCGAACCCGCGTCGCCACGAGCACGCACATTCGGCTGAGCGCAAGGGAGACGTGGAGCACCGCTTCGTGACGGTCAGCCACGAGGGCAAGGTCGCACGCCTGGTTTCCGAGCTGGGCGAGGCCGAGCGCGGGCTGACGCTGGTGTTCGTTCGCACCAAGCGCGGCGCGGACCGGCTGGTCAAGCGGCTGGCGTCGAGCAGCGTGCGCGCTGTGGCGATGCACGGCGACAAGTCCCAGGGTCAGCGCGAGCGTGCGCTGGCGAACTTCGAGGCCGGCGTGGTCGACACGCTCGTGGCGACCGACGTGGCCGCGCGCGGAATCGACGTGGCTGGGATCACGCACGTGATCAACTACGACATCCCGGCCACGCGCGAGGACTACGTGCACCGCATCGGGCGCACCGCGCGCGCTGGCGCCAGCGGCGTGGGTGTCACGCTGGTGGCGCACGACCAGGCTCGCGAGCTCGCCGGGATGGTGCGCGAGCTGGGTCTGGACCGCGAGCTGGGGCTCGCCGGTATCGCCGTCGGGGAGCGAGCGCGCGGCGGCGGACACGGATCAATTCGGCCAAGCGGAAGGCTGAAACGGCCACGCAGCGGCGCGCGCAATGCCGCCGGACGCGGCGCGCGGGCTGCCGGCCGCGGGCGGTAGCCCGGCAGCAGCCGTTTCGGCCGCACAGTCAGCTAACGTCGCTGCGCATGAGCGATTCACGCGCGGATAACCCCGAAGCCGCGGCAGGATCTAATGGGGGCTCGGCAGAGGCCGGGTCCGAGGCGCAGCTGCTGACGAGCTACGACATCCTGCTCGTGCGCGCGGGGAACCCCGGACCGCTGACGCTGACAGGCACAAACACCTGGCTCGTCGCGCGCGACCCGACCTGGGTGGTCGATCCGGGGCCGCTGGAGGAGGGGCATCTGAGCCGGCTACGCGCCGCGATCGACGGCCGCGGCGGGCTCGGCGGTGTGGTGTTGACGCACGATCATCACGACCATAGTGAAGCGGCTGGTGCGCTGCTGGAGAGCCATCCCGCGCCCGTGGCGGCAGGACGCGGGGCGGTCGACGTACTGCTCGCGGAGGGCACGCGCTTCGGTCCGTTCGAGGCCGTCGCGACGCCCGGACACGCCGCCGACCACTTCGCGCTGGTGGGCTCGGGCGCGTGCTTCACGGGCGACGCGGTGCTTGGTGATGGCAGCGTCTTCATCAGTCCGTACCGCGGTGCGATGTCCGGGTACCTGCTGGCGCTCGCGCGCCTGCGGATGCGCGAGGACTTCAACGTGCTGTGTCCGGGCCACGGGCCGCCGGTTTGGGAAGCGCAGACGAAGCTGGACGACTACCTCGCACACCGTATCGACCGGGAACACGGGCTGCTCATTGCGCTCGCTGAAGGCCGCCGCACGGTCGAGGAGCTGCTGGACGCCGTATGGCCGGAGATCCCCCCATCGATGCGGCCGCTCGCGACAGCCACGCTCGCCGCGCATCTGGACAAGCTGGAGGAAGATCAGGTCCTCCCCGATGGGGTGGAGCGTCCCAAGTTCGAACGGACTGAGTGGTGAGCTTCGCAGTCGGCGAGGCCGGCGAGCCCGCAGCGGGCTCCGTCGGCTCGAGCGCCACGTCGCTTGACTCTCCGTTCCCGCCGATCGCGGAGTACGGCTTCCTGTCGGATTGCCACACGGGCGCGCTGGTCGCGGCGGACGGCTCGATCGAGTGGATGTGCCTGCCGCACTTCGACTCGCCGTCGGTGTTCGGTGCGATCCTCGACCGCGGCGCCGGCAGCTGGCGCGTCGGGCCCTACGGCATCTATGTGCCGGCGGGCCGCCGCTACATCCCGGGCACGAACATCATCGAGACCACCTGGATGACCCCTCAGGGGTGGCTGCGTGTGATCGAGGCGCTGACGATCGGCCCGTGGCACGACAACAAGGAGGGCTCGAGTCACACGCGCCCGCCGACCGACTACGACGCCGACCACCTGCTGGTGCGGATCGTGGAATGTATCCAGGGACAGGTGCAGGTCGAGATCGTGTGCGAGCCGATGCTCGACTACGGCGCCACTCCGGCACGTTGGAGCGTTGCGAACAGCGGCGAGGCTGGTACGTGCATGATGGACGCGACCGACGACACAACCGCCTTTCGTCTGTTCAGCGACATCCGGATGGGCATCGAGGGCAACCGCGCGCACGGCCGCCACACGATGAACGAAGGCGAGAAGCGCTTCTGTGCGCTGTCGTGGACGGAGGGGCGGGCGGGTCCTCACACGGTTGAGCAGGCGGAAGAGCACATGCAGCGCACCGCTCACTTCTGGCGCTCGTGGTTGGCGGACGGTACCTATCCCGACCATCCGTGGCGCTTTCACCTGCAGCGCTCGGCGCTCGTGTTGAAGGGGCTGACGTTCATGCCCACGGGAGCGCTCGTCGCCGCCCCGACGACGTCGCTGCCGGAGACGCCGCACGGCGAACGCAACTGGGATTACCGCTTCTGCTGGATGCGCGACGCGTCGTTCACGCTGTGGGCGCTCCACGCGCTTGGCTTGAATTGGGAGGCCGACGACTTCGTGCAGTACGTCGCCGACATGGAACGCAACGAGGACGGCTCGCTGCAGATCATGTACGGGATCAAGGGCCAGAAGGAGCTGACCGAGACGACGCTCGAGCATCTCAAGGGCTACGAGGGCGCAAAACCGGTGCGTGTTGGCAACGGGGCCTTCGACCAGCGCCAGAACGACGTCTTCGGCGCCGTCCTCGACTCCGTCTATCTGCACTCCAAGAAGCGCGACCACATACCCGAGCGACTGTGGCCGGTGCTGGCCGACCAGGTGCAGTGCGCGGCGGCGGTGTGGCGGGAGCCCGACCAGGGCATCTGGGAGGCGCGCGGCGAGCCTCGCCACTACGTCTCCTCGAAGTTGATGTGCTGGGTCGCGATGGACCGCGGCGCGCGTCTGGCGGAACGGCGGGGCCACGTCGAGGATGCTCAGCAGTGGCAGGCGCTGGCTGACGAGATCAAGCTGGACATCCTCGAGCGCGGCGTCGACAGGCGTGGCGTGTTTCGCCAGCACTACGAAACCGACGCGCTCGACGCATCCAACCTGCTGGTGCCGCTGGTGCGGTTCCTGCCTCCGGAGGACGAACGCGTGCGGGCGACCGTGATGGCAATCCGTGACGAGCTCACAGAGGGCGGGCTGGTGCTGCGCTACCGGACCGAGGACACCGACGACGGCCAGCACGGCGAGGAGGGCACCTTCCTGATCTGCTCCTTCTGGCTCGTATCGGCGATGTCGGAGATCGGTGAGCATCGCGAAGCCGAGCACCTGTGCGACCGCCTGCTCTCCTACGCCTCGCCGCTCGGTCTCTACGCCGAGGAGCTCGAGGCCTCATCCGGCCGGCACCTAGGCAACTACCCCCAGGCGTTCACCCACCTCGCGCTGATCAACGCGGTCACGCATGTGATCGCCGCGCAGCAGCAGTCCTGAGCGCTGCCTACGCGCGGCTGGCGCACTCGTAGAGCGTCGGCCAACGCGGGCGCCTACTATCCGTACCTCGTGGCACCAATCTCAGTTGGGGTCGATCTCGTCAGGCGAGAGCGCGCCGAGCGCGCTGGGGGGTGAGCGGCGCATGGCCAGAATCATCTTCTTGGGTGGCGGCGTGTGTGGGCTGGCGGGGGGGATGATGCTGGCGCGCGACGGGCACGAGGTGACCGTGCTCGAGCGCGATGCGGCGCCGGTGCCGGACTCGCTCGACGGGGCATGGGGAACGTGGGACCGCGGCGGCGTGACGCAGTTCCGGCTGGCGCACTTCCTGGCGCCGGCCGGTCGCGCCGTGCTCGAGCAGGACCTTCCCGAGGTCCTGCAGGGTCTCGTGGCGGCTGGCGCTGCGCGCCTGGATCTGCTCGCGCTGATGCCCCCGAACCTCGCCGAGGCCGGGCCGCGGGCGGGGGATGAGCGCTTCGTGACCTACACTGCCCGCCGCCCGATCTTCGAGCAGGTCCTGAGCAGGGCCGCGGCGGAGGAGCCGTGCCTGGAGGTCCGTCGGGGCACGGCCGTGAAGGAGCTGACGATGCATCTGGTCGACGGGACGCCGCACGTGGACGGGGTGCGGCTCGACTCGGGCGAGACGCTGCGCGGGGACCTCGTTGTCGACGCGATGGGCCGGCGCTCGCCGCTGCCGCGCCTGCTGAGCGACGCGGACATAGGGCCCCTGCACGAGGAGTCCGAGGACTCCGGGTTCATCTACTACGGCCGCTACTTCCGCTCGCTCGACGGCACGACGCCGCAGCCCTTCGGCCCGCTACTCGCGCCACTCGGCAGCTTCTCAGTTCTGACGCTCCCCTCCGACAACGGCACGTGGGCAGTGACGCTCGTCACCTCGAGCGGGGATCGCGTGCTCAAGCGGATGCGCGACCCTGATCTGTGGACGGCCGTCGTCAAGGCCTGTCCGCTGCACGCGCACTGGCTGGAGGGCGAGCCGATCAGCGAGCTCGAGGCGATGGGTGGCGTGCTCGACCGCTACCGCCGCCCACTCGCGGACGGCCGGCCGCTGCTCACCGGGATCGCGCTGCTTGGTGACGCGTGGGCCTGCACCAACCCTTCCCTCGGACGTGGCATATCGCTCGGCCTGCTGCACGCGCGGGCCCTGCGAGAGGTCGTCGGCTCGCACTTGGACGATCCGCTGGAGTTCGCCGAGGCGTGGGATGCGGCCACCGAGGCGAGGCTGACTCCGTGGTATCGGGAAACTGTCGAAGAGGATCGGGACCGTCTGCGCGAGATTGATGCGCTGCGCGAGGGACTCGAGCCAGCTGCGCCCAGCGAGCGCCCAGCCGTTCTCAGGCACGCGCTCAACACGGCGGCCGTGTTCGACCCCGATCTGTTCAGGGCCTACCTGGACTCACGCGCCGTCCTGAAGCCCCTCGGGCAGACGTTCTCCGAGGACGGCGTGGCCGAGCGGGCGCTCGAGGTGGCTGGCGAGAACCAGCGCCTGCAGCTTCCGGGACCCAGCCGCGAGGAGTTGACGGCGCTGCTCGGGTAGGGTCGACGAGCGTCTGACGCTCGTCAGCGAGACCGCTCGCAGACAAGCTCCACGGTGTGCGGCTCAATCGGGCGAGAGCACGTGGGCGGTCTTGGCCTCGACGCGTCCCTCGAGCACATCGACGTAGGCGCGCTCAACCGCTTCGAAGCCTCGGCCGCGGATAACCTCGAGCCAGCTGCGCGTCCACTCACAGAACGGGTGCCAGGCCCCAGAAACCCGCCTCTGAAGCTCGGCGGACCCCCAGTCCTCAGAGCGCTTGGTGACGCGATCGGGGGCGAAGAAGAGGGTTGGTGAGGGCCCGGGCAGCTCGCCGTCGCCAGCGCCGGGCGCCTCCCAGTGCGTGCGCCCCACTCTCATGCTGTAGACGAGCTCCTCCGCATAGTGCGCGTGGACAGCGAGGCCCACGGTTGCGTCTCCGGCAATATCGACGAAAGTAGCCGGTCCTCGATCGAGGGATTCGATCGCGTCGTAGGTTACGGTGCTGGCGTAGACGCCGAGATCTTCGACGAACTCGACGTTGCCTGCGGAGGTCAGCCCGACCAGCTCGACTCCCTCGCGTTGCGCCAGCAGGAAGGCGGCGCCGATTGCGGTCTTGCTCGAGGCGCTTGAGATCACGATCGGCCCGCGCGCAGCGAGCCCGTCGTCGACGAGCTGGTCCTCGATCAGAAACGATGTGAAGAACAACGGACGCAGGAGCATCTGCAGATCCTCGGTGTCCGCACGGTAGAAAGGATCTGTGTCGGTCGCCAGGTAGCGCTGATACGTCGAAGGCAGCGCCGCCCGGTGCGGCGAGCCGTCGACGAAGCCGTTTGCGCCGGCTTGGGCGGGGGTCACGGCAACGTAAGACGAGGGGGGAAGGTATCCGTAAACGCGCGTGCCCGGCTCGACATCCCTTGCCTCGCTTCGCTCCACCTGGGCGAAGCCCCACATCGGGACACGGCCCCAGCCGTTCTCGGCTGGAAAGTAGTCCCAGTAGGACATCATCTCGCCGAACACCGCATACGTCACGTTGTTCGCGCTCAGCCCGAAGCTGTCGACCCGAAGCAGCGTCTGTCCAGGCTCGAGCTCGGGCACCCTGGATTCCACGATCCGGCACTCGCGGAGATCGCTGCGCTTGACCAAGAAATCACTCATCGGCATCGAGGATGCTCCCACACCCGGCGTCAGAGCGCGCAGCACGACAGCGGCCGCGCGTGGCTCGTCGCCACGGGAGTGGTCCGTTGTGGCTCGTCACTGCCGCGGCGGACCGGCTCCTATGCGCTGGCGCATATCGTCCACCGAGCCGCGAAACCATCCGAGCTCCTGGACGCCGGCGGCAATCAGGGTCTGCGCCGAGCGCATCCCGGCCTTCCCCATGGAGAGGCTCGCCAGTGCGGGCACCGGGTTGTCGGCAAAGCCGCCGCTGGTAGCCAGCAGGGTGCCGCCGCCGGCCGCCCGCAGCACGGGTGCGTCCACGGGGTCGAATCACCAGACGAAAGTCTACCAGGGTGTTTCCCAGTAGAGGCGGCCGGCAGAAACCCCCGTGTTTCGTCAACCAGTAGAGCCCGTCGATCTCAGTCATAAACTGCGGCAGCGCATTCAGCCTCGCTTCGCATCTGCGCCAGTCGTAATCAGTCGCTCAATAGCGCGCGAGTGCCTGAATCGTTGCCAGCTGCACAATTCCCTCTACCTGCGGTCTGAGCTCGGCCATCTGCCACCTCCATCGGTGGGCATTTGCTAACGGAGCGATCGGAATGCTGCCCGGAGCTCCTGGCTGAAGAGCTCAGGCTCCTCCCACGCGGCAAAGTGCCCGCCCTTGTCAACCTCGTTGAAGTAGGTGACGTTCGGGTACGCTTTCTCGACCCAGCTGCGCGGGGCGCGGAAGATCTCGCCGGGGAATGTGCTGAAACCGACCGGGAGTGAGACCTGCGGAGGAGCATGCCCGGCCGCGGCATCTGCGGCTTGAGCACCCTCCCAGTACGAACGGGCCGCCGAGGCGCCGGTGCCAGTTAGCCAGTACAGCGTGATGTTGTCGAGGATCCGCTCCGGCGTGAGATTGCCGGCTGACCGACCGTCGAGGAACGCCTTCGAGATCTTGTAGTAGCTGTCCGTATCGTGGTCGAGCATCCAGGACGCCAGCGCAACGGGTGACTCGAGTAGGGCGTAGCCGATCGTCTGCGGCCGCGTGGCCTGCTCGATGAAGTAGCCCTTGCCCGTCGTGGTGAACGTGGCGATCGCGTCGAGCGCCGCGCGTTCCTCCTGGGTGGGCTCCGCCTCGTGGTAGCCGCCGCCGAGTCCCGCCAACAGCAAGTTCATGTGGATCCCGAGCAGCCCGTCGGGTGCCTGGCGGCCCATCGCGTCGGTGACGGCGGCGCCCTGGTCGCCGCCCTGGGCGACGTAGCGGCCATACCCGAGTCGGTGCATCAGCTCCGCCCAGGCGCGCGCGACGCGCCCGACGTTCCAACCGACTTCCGTCGGGTCGCTGGAGAACCCGTAGCCCGGCATCGACGGCAGCACGAGATCAAACGCGTCGTCGGCGCTTCCGTCGTGCGCCGTCGGGTCAGTCAGCGGGCCGATGGTCTCCAAGAGCTCGATCACCGAGCCTGGCCAGCCGTGGGTCATGATCAACGGGAGCGCGTTCTCGTGTGGCGAGCGCACGTGGATGAAGTGGATGTCCACCCCGTCGATCTCGGTCTTGAACTGCGGCAGCGCGCTCAGTCGCGCCTCGCACGCGCGCCAGTCGTAGTTCGACGCCCAGTAGCGGGCGAGCGCCTGGATCGTCGCCAGCTGCACGCCCTGCGACCGATCTGAAACGAGCTCGTTGGAGGGCCAGCGCGTCGCCGCGGTGCGCCGACGGAGATCCTCGAGCTCCGTCTCGGAGAACTCGACTGTGAACGGACGGATCGCCTCGTCCGATGCGGCTTGCGCGTCGGCAGCGGCGTTGGACTGGGTGGGCGTTGCCGTTCGGGTAGGCATGAGTGTCTCCTAAGAGTCGTGAGCGCGATGGACGTGGCTGATGTCGACCCACGCCAACGACGCAGGCGCAGACCGTTCGCCGGTTATCGGAGTCGTGTCGGGAGGTAGGCCTGACTCCGAGCCCTTCAATGCTCGTGATGCCGATTCGCTGCCGGCGCGCGCCGCGGTGAGCGTGAGGCGCTGGGTGTCCGTCGGGCGATGCGCTCGATGCGCTCGATGCTCCTGAAGACCGGCGAGGATCTCCGGCGCGAGCTCTGAGGACGGCCGTCCGAGTCCGAAGCCTTGGCCGCCCTGGATGATCGTCTCGGAGGAGACCGACGCCGTCAGTACCCCGGCTCGCCCGGAAGCACGATGCGGGCGACCTCACCGTCGACAAGCACCCGCGGCTGCACCGGCTGCACGTTACGCCCGCGCGCGTAGCTCATGAGCGACTCGACCGAGGCGAACGCGCCGAGCTGTTCGAGGTGCTTGATCGTCGGAAAGACGAGCAGGATCTCGCCGTCTCGGTGGGCCTGGAGCGCGCCTGCCGGCGTGAACCAACCGAGATCGACGCACTCCTCGCCGTCGATCCGCGGCTCCTGACCGTCGGGCAGCAGCGCGAGGAAGAAGTGCGTGTCGAAACGGATCTGGACCTCGGCGGGGGTGATCCAGCGCGAGAACTTCACGAGCTCCGCAGGCGTGTCGAGCGTGATCGCCGCCTCCTCGCTCAGCTCGCGGACGGCGGCGATGCGGTGCGCCGCGTCGCCCTCGCCCTCCTGTGCGTCGACGGCGCCACCCGGGAACACCCACACGCCGCCCATGAACCGCGCCTCGGGCGTGCGCTTGACGAGCAGCACCTCGAGCCTCCCGGAGCCACTGTCCTCGCCGGTCCCGTCGCGCAGCAGGATCACGCTGGCTGCCTGGCGCGGCGGTGTCGGCGCGCCAGGGTTATAGGTCTCTCCGGGCGCCGGCCGCTCGCTCTCCCCAGATGCGCGCATCGACTGACCCTACCGGCCGCTAATCTTTCGCGCATGAGCGATACCGTCACCGAGACGCTGCAACGCTGGATCTGCGAGTCCTGCGGATACATCTACGACCCCGACGAGGGCGACCCCGACGGCGGCATTCCCGCGGGGACCGCGTTCGAGGACATCCCCGACACGTGGTTCTGCCCCGTGTGCGGCGCGCGCAAGCGCGATTTCACGCTGTACGCAGACTAGGTACTCGGTTGGGCGCCGCGCACCCAGCCGCCCCACCGGAGCACGAATGGGAGCGATTGCTGGCGATCGATGCCGAGCGCGTCTGGCACCCCTACGGTGCGCTGCCGGCGGCGCTGCCGTCGCTGCCGGTGGTCTCGGCGCAGGGCGTGCGCCTGCGGCTCGCAGACGGGCGCGAGCTGATCGACGGCATGGCCTCGTGGTGGTGCGCGATCCACGGCTACCGTCATCCGGCGCTCGATAGCGCCGTGCGTGAGCAGCTCGGGAAGATGGCGCACGTGATGTTCGGCGGGCTCACGCACGAGCCCGCGGTGAGGCTCGCCGAGCGCCTCACCGAGCTCGCGCCGGACGGTCTCGAGCGGGTGTTCTTCGCCGACTCCGGCTCGGTCTCGGTCGAGGTCGCAATCAAGCTGTGCCTGCAGTACCAGCGCGCGCTCGGGCGCAGCGCGCGCACGCGCCTGCTGACGATCCGCGGCGGCTATCACGGCGACACGACCGGTGCGATGGCGGTATGTGATCCCATCACCGGCATGCACAGCGTGTTCGCCGGCGTGCTGCCCGAGCACGTCTTCGCCGAGCGTCCCCCGGACGGCTTCAACGCGGGCCTGGATCAGGGCTGGGCTGCGCACGTGCGTCAGCTCGCCGCAACGCACGCCGATGATCTGGCGGGCGTGATCGTCGAGCCGGTCGTCCAGGGAGCGGGGGGGATGCGCTTTCACTCGCCCGCGTGCGTCGCGCTGATGCGCGAGATCTGCGACGAGCACGGCCTGTTGCTGGTACTCGATGAGATCGCCACCGGCTTCGGGCGCACCGGGACGATGTTCGCCTGCGAGCACGCCGGAGTCAGTCCCGACGTCATGTGCGTCGGCAAGGCGCTGACCGGCGGCTACATGACGCTCGCCGCGACGCTCTGCACCACCGCGGTCGCGGACGCCGTCTCCTCGGGCGAGGGCGGCGGGCTGATGCACGGCCCCACGTTCATGGCCAACCCGCTCGCGTGCGCGGTCGCGCTCGCGTCACTCGACGTGCTCGAACGCGAGGACTGGCGCGGACGCGTGCAGGCAATCGAAGCCGGGCTGCTCGACGGACTCGAGCCGGCTCGCGCGCTCTCCGGCGTGGCGGACGTGCGCGTGCTTGGCGCGATCGGCGTGGTGCAACTGCACACCGACGTGGATGTCGCGGCGGCGAGTGCTGCGGCGGTCGAGCGCGGGGTCTGGCTGCGCCCGTTCCGCGACCTGATCTACACGATGCCGCCGTACGTGATCGACGCTGAGGACCTGCGGAGCGTGACCAGCGCCGTGGTCGCTGCCGTCCTCGCGGGCTCGCGAGCTGAGGCACGCGCGTGACACGTCCACTGCTGCCCGTCGCCTTTCACGCGCGCGCGGGCTCGGCGAGCCAGTCTCGCCACGGCAGCTCGCCGCCGGCGAATGCGAGCTCAGAGGCCTGCGGGCCGGGGACCTCGGGAAGCATGTGCACCGCGACCTCGCCGACGCGAGCGATCGTGTCGCGGTTGGAGCGCTCGAGCACCGTCGGCTCGCGCGGCCACGGCGTCAGCACCACGGCGCGCACCTCCAGCCCGGCGTCGCGCGCGACGCGCAGCGTCAGCAGCGTGTGGTTGATCGTGCCGAGGCCCGGACGCGCGGCAATCAGCACCGGGAGGCCGAGCGCCACCGCAAAGTCGCAAACGCTGTAATTCTCGCGCAGCGGCACCAGCAGCCCGCCGACGCCCTCCACGATCAGCGTCTGCTGCCGGCCGCCTGCGATCGCCGTCGCCGCACTCGCCGCACTCGCCGCCGCGTCAGCCACAGCGGCGAGCAGCGCCTGCGGCTCGATCGACTCACCCGCGAGCTCGGCTGCGAGGTGAGGCGACACCGCGGGGCCGAAGCGCAGCGGGGAGACCTCCTCGGGCATCATCCCGGCGCACGCCGCGAGCAGCTCGTGGTCGGCCGGCCAGTCTCCGCGCGCGGCGATTTCCTGCTCGTCGTCGAGTCCCGTCACGACCGGCTTGAAGGCGCGTACAGGCTCGCCCGCCGCTGCCATCGCCGCCAGCAGCGCCGCGCTCAGGACGGTCTTGCCGACGCCCGTGTCGGTCGCTGTGACGAACAGCCCGCGCACGAGCGCCGAGGACGTCGAGCGTCGAGCGCTAGGCCGCGCGGACGTCGTGCAGCTCGCGCTCGAAGTCGAACGGCACGTCCGGCGCCGAGGTCTCAGCAGCGTGTTCGGCGCTCTCCATGTCCAGCTCGACGTTGAATTCCTCGGTCGGCTGCTCATGCGTGGGCGCCGGGCTCGCCGCGGTCTCCGCGGCGCTTAGCAGCGGTGCCCTGCCGCCGTCTCGCTCGAGATCGAACGGCGCCGAGGGATCCTCGCCTGCTCCGGCACGCTCGTGCGTAAGCACCGCCAGCTCGGTGTAGCGCAGCTCTCCGTGCCCGCGCTCCGCGTACGCCGGCTCGCGCTCGTCGAGCTCCTCGATCGTTTGCCGGCGCTCGGGCGGCGCTGGAGTGATCGATTCGGGGTCCAGCCCGATCGCGTGTGCCGCGTCGGCGAACACGGTCGCCGCCATTTCGAGCTCTGACGCGGTGTGCGAGGCCATCGCCGTCAGCCGCAGGCGCGAGGAGCCGGCCGGTACCGACGGCGGCCTGATCGCCTGCGCGAACACGCCGCGCTCGAGCGCCTCCTGGCACAGGTGCATCGCCGCGCGCTCGTCCTCGACGATCAGCGGCACGATGTGCACGTCCCCGTCTGCCACCGGGAAGCCCTCGCGCGCGAGCCCGCGACGCAGCGCGCGCGCGTTGGCGCGCAGTCGCTCGACACGGTGTGGGCGCTCGCGCAGCAGGTTCAGCGCGGCGAGCGCGCCCGCCGCCACCGGCGGCGGCGGCGCCGTCGAGTAGATCAGCGGGCGTGCCGTGTTGATCAGGTAGCGCACCATTTCCGCGCTCGCGCATACGTACGCGCCGTAGGAGCCGAGCCCCTTGCCAAGCGTTCCGACGATCACATCGACCTCGCGCTCGAGCCCCGCCTCCGCCACAGCTCCGCGGCCACCGGGACCGAGGTTGCCGGTCGCGTGGGCCTCGTCCACCATCAGGCGCGCGTCGTACATGCCCGCCAGCTCCGCGATGTCCTCCAGCGGCGCCACGTCGCCGTCCATCGAGAACACCGAGTCCGTCACGATCAGCCGGCGCGCGCCCTCGCGGCGGCCGTGCTTGCGCAGGCTCCACATCAGGTGCTCGACGTCGCGGTGGCGGTACACGACGACCTCCGCCCGTGACACGCGGCAGCCGTCGACAATCGACGCGTGGTTGAGCTCGTCGGAGAAGACCGTGTCGCCGGCGCCGGCGAGCGATCCGATCACGCCGATGTTCGCCAGATAGCCCGAGCCGAACAGCAGGCACGACTCGGTGCCCTTGAAGTCCGCCAGCCCCTCCTCCAGGCGCCGGTGGATCGTCATCGTCCCGGACACCAGCCGCGAAGCGCCCGCTCCGACGCCCCAACGCATCGCCGCCGCCGCCGCCGCCTCGCGCACCCGCGGATGGTCGGCCAGCCCGAGGTAGTTGTTCGAGCACAGCAGCAGCACCGGCTTGCCGTCGATCAGCACCGTCGGGCCCTGCGGCCCGCTGACCAGTCGCAGGCGGCGGGAGAGACCGAGCTGCTCCAGTTCCTCCAGGCGCTGTTCGATCTCGCTCATCTGTGCTCGCCCCCTGTGTCGTGAGTCAAAAGGTCGGGCTGGGCGCCCTGTTGGCGGCACCGTCCGGTCGCGGTGGCGGCGCCGCGCGCTTGGCGCGGTAGCGCAGTTGCTTGGACGGATCCCATAGCCGCACCTCCAGGTCGATCTCATCAGCACTCGCCGCGCCGTCGCGCAGCTCGCGCACCACATCCGGGGTCTCACCCGCGAGCCAACCCGAACGGTTGTCCGGTCGCGGGTTGGCGGCGTTGTCCGGCTGGCGCGCCACGTTCAGCCCCAGCTCCTCGAACATCGCCCTGTCGGTCTCCGGCTCGTTGCCGAGCGTCGTCAGGAAGTTGCCCATCATCACGCCATTGATCCCGGCCCTGACCGCCAGCTGTTGCAGCTCCGCGAGGTTCTCGACGCGCCCGCCGCACAGGCGGAACAGCGCGTCCGGGAGGATCAGACGGAAGATCGCGATCCACTTGACCGCCTCCCACGGGTCCATGTACTCACGGTCGCCGAACTTGGTCCCAGGCCGCGGGTTGAGCATGTTGATCGGCACGCTCGTCGGGTCGATGTCGGCCAGCTCGAACGCCATCTCGACGCGCTGCTCGCGCGTCTCGCCGAGGTTCAGAATGCCGCCGACGCATGTCTCCAGGCCCGCCTCCCGGACCGCGTCGATCGTCCGCAGCCGGCCCTCGTAGCGGACGGTGCTCGTCACCTCGTCGTAGTAGCTCTCCGCCGTCTCGACGTTGTGATGGACGCGCTGGATGCCCGCCTCGCGCAGCGCCTTCGCGCGCTCGGCCGAGATGTGTCCGACCGACGCGCAGCGCTTGAGGTTGGTCTGCTCGGAAACCATGCGCACGCCCGCCAAATATTTCTCAAAATCTCGCTTCGAGAGCCCCTGCCCCTGCGTCACCATGCAGAAGCGGTGCGCCCCAGCAGCCTCCGCGGCGCGCGCGTGCTCGAGGATCTGCTCGGGCTCCATCATCGCGTGCATCGGCGTCTCCGCATCCGCGAAGCGCGACTGCGCGCAGAAGCCGCAGTCCTCCGCACAGCCGCCGGACTTGGCGTTCACCAGCGAGCACATGTCGGTCGAGTCCGCGAAGCGGCCGACGCGAACCTGCCACGCCCGCTCGATCAGTGCCTCGATCTCGGCGTGGTCCTCGATCTCTCCGAGCGCAACGGCTTCCTCGCGTGTGATCAGCGGCGCCACCTGCCACACCGTATGAGGTGTGGCGGACGGCTATTCGCCGCGCCAGCTCGGCGCGCGTCGCTCCGCGAACGCCCGCATTCCCTCACGCAGATCACGCGATGCGAACGACGCGCGGCGCAGCTCGATCAGCTCGTCTTCCACGTCGGGCGCCAGCGTGCTCTCCGCGCGCAGCAGCGCCGCGATCACGCGCTTGTTGCCCGTTTGCGACAGCGGCGCGTTCCCGGCGAGCTCCTGCGCCAGCTCGAGCGCGATCGTGCCGAGCTCCGCCGCAGCCGCCACACGATTGACCAGGCCCCACGCGAGCGCCGTCGAGGCGTCGATGTAGTTGCCCAGCAGGAACAGCTCACGCGTACGGGTAACACCGATCGCGTCGATGAAGCGGCGCAGACCTGTGTGCGAGTACACCAGCCCGAGCTTCGCCGGGGGCATGCCCAGCTTGATGCCGGACTGTGCCACGCGCAGGTCGCACGCCAGCGCGAGCTCGAGGCCGCCGCCGATCGTGTGACCCGGCAGCGCCGCCAGCGTCGGGTACGGGAATGCCTCCAGCGCTTCGATCGCCAGCGTGAACGGGTGCGCCACCAGGCGCTCCGCCTGCTCCTCGAAGTCCTCGTCCGGGATCTCCCCGATGTCGTAGCCCGCGGAGAACATCCCGTGCGCGCCGGTCACGATCACGCAGCGCGCATGCGAGCTCGCCGCCGCCAGCTGCTCGAGCGTCGCGCTGATCGCGTCGAGCAGCGGATGGTCGAGCGCGTTGCGCTTGGCCGGGTTTGAGATCGTCAGCCGCAGCACGCCCGCCGCCGGCTCATCGACCAGCAGCTTGCCGTCGGCGAGCTCGCGTGTGGGGGCGCCGGGGGACACCGGGCGAGCTACTCGAGCACTACCAACGTGTCGCCCTCGTTGACCGACTGGCCCTCCTCGCAGCGGATCTCGGTGACGGTGCCCGAGTCTTCGGCCTCCACCGGCATCTCCATCTTCATCGACTCGAGGATCGCCACCGTGTCGCCCTCATCGACCGTGTCGCCCACCGCACACTCGATTTTCCATACCGTGCCCGTGATATGAGCCTCGACGTCAGTCATCTGATCCTCCACGCAGCGGTCGGCGCCTCGCCGGGACGTTCGCTGTCCAGGCCACAACAATAGGACCAGGACAATAGATCGCGCCGCCGACCGAACCGCCCGCGCCGACGCGATCGTCGTCGCCGCCCGCAACGAGGCCGAGCGCATCGCAGCAACCCTCGCGGCGATCGCCGGCGCGTTTCCCGGGACGCCGATCTGGGTCGCCGACGACGGCTCGCACGACGCCACCGCCGAGATCGCCGCTGCGGCCGGCGCGCGCGTCGTGCGCAGCGCGGCCGTGATCGGCAAGGGCGCCGCCGTCACGCGCGCCGCGCGCGATGCGCTGCGCGACACCCGCGCTCCTGCGCCGGATCACCCGGACGCCGCCTGCGATCCCGGCCGCAGATCCGTGTTCGTCCTGTGCGACGGCGACCTCGGCGCCTGCGCCGCGCGGCTCGGCGCGCTGGCCGATGCGGTCACGCGCGGCGAGGGCGACGTCGCCGTCGCGATCTTCGCCAGGCGCGTCGGCGGCGGCTTCGGGCTCGCGCTCGGCTTCGCGCGCTGGGCGATCCGCAGGCGCGCCGGCGGCCTGCGCACCAGCGCCCCGATCTCCGGGCAGCGGGCGCTCAGCCGCCGCGCGCTCGAAGACGTGCTGCCGTTCGCTGACGGATTCGGCATGGAGATCGGCATCACGATCGACGCCGTGCGCGCCGGCCACCGGCTCATCGAGATCGAGCTCGACCTCGATCACCGCGCCGGCGGCCGTACGCTCTCGGGGTTCGTCCATCGCGCGCGCCAGCTGCTCGACTTCGCGCGCGTCCATCACGCTCGGCGTTAGGCCGTCACGCAGCCGCGGCGGCTGCTCGCGCGTAACCTTGCACCGTGGCGGACGTAGAGCGTTTGATGAGCGATCTAGCGCCGATGCGCGAGCAGGTCTACACCGATCCGCGGCCGAAGGAGCACTTCGACCGCTTCCACGAGCGCGCCCGCACGCGCGAACCGGACTGGGCGTACGAGCTCACGCGCGTTCTCACATCGCTGTACGCGTACACGTTCCTGCGCGCGCGGGCGATCTCCGTCGAGAAGGTGCCGGGCAACGGGGCAGTGATCCTCGCTCCCAACCACTTCTCGTTCATGGACCACTTCCTGATGGGCTGCTACATCCGCCGCAAGGTCCGCTTCATGGCCAAGTCGCAGCTCTTCAAACCGCCGATGCAGCTCATCTACACGCACGGCGGCGTGTTCCCCGTGCGCCGCGGCGCACGCGACGAAGAGTGGTTCATCACCGCACGTTCGATCCTCGAGCGTGGCGGCGCCATCACCATGTACTGCGAGGGCGGGCGCTCGCGCACCGGCAAAGTCTCCGAGCAGGCCAAGCCCGGGATCGGCCGCCTCGCGCTGGAGACCGGCGCGCCGATCGTGCCGATCGCGATCTACGGCTCCTCGCACGTCCGCAACTGGAAGCGCCTGCAGTTTCCCAAGGTCACCGTGCAGTACGGCGAGCCGATCTGCTGGGAACCGGTGCAGGATGCCACGCGCGAGCAGCAGCAGGCGGTCGCCGACCAGGTCCTGGTCGAGATCCGCCGTCTCTACGGCGGCCTCGAACAGCACGGCCGCAAGGGAATCCTGCGGCGCATGCGCGAGCAGCGCCGCGCCGAGCGGCGTGCTCCGCAAAGCGCGCCCGTCGTCTGAGGCGGGCCGATCGTCGGGCGCGTCCCCTAGGGTTCGCCGCATGTGCCCTCGACGCAGCTCCCAGAGGCGGTATGCAACAGCGCCTTGACGCCGGAGCGGTGATCCGCCGCGTCTTTCATATCTACGTCGACCAGGCTCCCGTCCTGATGCCCGCCGCGGCGGTCCTGTTCGTGTTCACCGGCATCCTCGCCGACCTGCTCGTCGTCGCCAGCCCCGGGCTTGCGCTCGCGGCGGTGCTGATCGAGCTGGTCGCAGGCACGCTCTTCACCGGCATGGTCGTCGAGCTCGTCGCCGACATCCAGGACGGGCGCCGCGACGCCAGTCCCGGCCAGCTGCTGCGCGCGGTCACGCCGGTGCTCGGGCAGCTGATCCTCGTCGGCATCGTCGCCGGCATCGGCGTCGTGATCGGGTTCATCCTGATCATCATCCCCGGGCTGTACCTGCTGACCGTGTGGTCGCTCGCCGCGCCGGTGGTCGTGCTCGAGCGCCCCGGGGTGTTCGCCGCGCTGCGGCGCAGCCGCGAGCTCGTCCGCGGCAACGGCTGGCAGGTGTTCGGCGTGATCGCCGTGCTCTACATCCTCGTCAGCGTGTTCTCGTTCGTGATCGAGGGCGCCGCCGACTCGGCCGGCGCCGGCGTCGGCATCGTCGTCAGGGTGATCGTCGGCGTGCTCACCGCTCCGCTCGTCGCGCTCGCCTCCTCGGTCATGTACTTCGAGCTGCGTGGACGCTCGCGCGAGGACGCGCTCGAGCCCGAGCCCGACCCGTCGGGTCCGTTCCAGGCCGGCGGCTACCCGCCCGCCGCCCAGTAGCCGCGGCGCACGCCGGCCAATAGGCTGCTGGCGAGCATGTCCGCGCTCGACGCCTCAACGCTGCTGCGCCCAGGGCTGCTCGAGCACGTCTCGATGCTGCTCGCCCGCGCGTCGGGAGCCGGCGCCCAGGACGCAGTTGGCGCTGACCTCGGCGCAGCGTGCACCGGCCTCGGCGCGCGTGTCTGGGCCTGTGAGCTCGCCGCCGATTGGGGGGTCGAAGGTCAGGAGGATGCGACCGCGCGCGCCGCAGCGGACGCCGCCACGCAGGCGCTCGCGGACAGCGGCGCGATCCAGCTGCTCGCCGTCGACGCCGCGAGCGTGTTCTCGCGCGCCTCCGAGGGCGACGGCGCCGGCGCCGGCGCCGTCGCCGTCGCGCGCCGTGCGCTCGGCGCGTGTCTCGACGCGAGCTGGAACGTCACGCGGGTGGTCGCCGAGCGCGCGTTCCTGCCTGACTCCCGCGGCGGGCGCATCGTCTACATCGCGCCACGCTCCGATGCCGGCGAGCACGCCGAGGCCGCCTGCGCCGGCCTCGAGAACCTCGCGCGGACGCTCTCGATCGAGTGGGCTCGACACGGCGTGACTGCCGTGGCGGTCGCGCCCGGCACGGGCAGCGCCGCCGAGGTCGCCGCGCTGACCGCCTATCTCGCCTCGCCCGCGGGTGCCTACTTCTCGGGCTGCCTGCTCGACCTTCGCGGTCCGAGCACCTTCACCTCTGCGGTGGACGCTGTATCACCATAGCTATACAGCGTCCACCGCGGGACACCACCCTGCCACCAGCACGAGAATGGTCGTCCTGCCGCCCCGCGCCGGCTCGACCCGGCGTCAGCCTGTCATGCCGCCGAAGATCCCGCCGGTCACGTGCAGTGTCTGTCCGTGGACGTAGTTGGACCACGGCGAGCACAGGAAGAACACGCCGCCCGCCGCCTCCTCGGGCGTCGCGGGACGGCCGAGCGGGATGATCGCCGAGGCCATCTGGCGCATCTGCTCGGGGATCCCCAGCTGGATCTGCTCGCCGTCCTTCTCCATCGTGTTCTCGTCCACCTTCGCCTGGGTCAGGCGCGTGTCGATGAAGCCGAACGCGACGGCGTTGACGTTGACTTTGAACTGGCCCCACTCCTTGGCGACGGTTTTCGTGAGGCCGACGACGCCGGCCTTGCCCGCCGAGTAGTTGGCCTGCCCGGCGTTGCCGAAGGTGCCGGAGGTCGAGGAGATGTTGACGATCTTGCGGAAGACCTCCTTGCCTTCCTCGCGCTCAAGCTTTGCCGGCTCGCGCAGGTATGGCGCGGCGGCGCGGATCACGCGGAAGGGAACGACCGTGTGGATGTCGAGCATCGCCTGGAAGTGCTCGTCGGACATCTTGTGCACAGGCGCGTCGAGCGTGTAGCCGGCGTTGTTGACGATGATGTCGATCTTGCCGAATGAGTCGATCGCCTGCTGCACGAGCGCGTCCGCTGTGCCCGGCTTGGTGAGGTCGCCTGCAAACACGGCGGTCTCGCCCTCGATCTCGCCGGCCGCCTGCTCGGCGACGTCGCCGTCGAGGTCGTTGATCAGGACCTCCGCGCCCTGGGCGACGAGCAGCTCCGCGGTGGCGCGTCCGATCCCACGGGCCGAGCCTGTGACGATCGCCGACTTGCCGTCGAGTACTCCCATAACTTGCGGTCTCCTTTGGTGGTGGGAAGCCGAGTTATATATGGCTCGCCGCGATCGACGCGCCTCTGACGGCGAGATGTAAGCGTTTCGTAAGAATGCATGTAAGCTGCTGAGATGTCGACCGCGACCTCAGGGGGGCGCGTGACGACGGCGGAGGAGCCGCTGGTCGCCGGACACCTCGTTGACGCTCACTTCCTGCTCCAGCAGGCGAAATCGCCGCATCTCGCGGACCTGGACATCGTCGATCTCGATCCCTTGCTCCGCGGGCTGCTGTTCACGGATGGAACGGTCTCGCGGGCGCTGGAAGCGCACACGCTGTCGCGCGTGACCGTCGCCCCCGTCGAGCAGGTGACAATGCCCGTGCGCCAGCCGGCCGCCGGCTACCTGGCCGTCGGGGAGGGCCGGCAGTGCCTGCGCAGGCGCGTGACGATGCACATCGCCGACAGGCATCTGGCGGTGTGGGCGGAGTCCTACATCCTCCCCGAACGGCTGCCGTCGCAGTTCGAGGCGACGCTCGGCGAGACACCGCAGGGCATCGGTGGTTCGCTGGCGCATCTGAAGCTCGAGAGCTCGCGCGAGCTGCTGTGCTTCGGGCTCGCGCCTCCACCGGCTTGGGCTGAGGCCAGCGCGTCGGCCGGCACCCTGTCGCGCGTATACCGGATCGTCACGCAGGCGCAGCCGGCGTTGCTGATCACCGAGCACTTCGCGCTCCAGCGACGCCGTGGTCGCTACCAGCTCGTCGGGTCTCCCGGCGCGGCCGGCTTCTGAGCGTGGGTTCAGAAATCAGCAGTCGCCGGCAGGCCGACGTAGCTTTCGGCAAGGCTGCGCGCGGCGGCGGGGGAGCGCTCGAGGGAATCCAGACGCGCGAGCTGCAGGCGCTGTTGAAACGGCCCTCCGCCGAGGTCGTGCAGCAGCTGGGTCATGTAGTTGGAGAAGTCCTGCGCCTGCCACACCCGCCGCAGCGCCGTCTCGGAGTAGGCATCGAGCGATCGCGTGGATCCGTCCTCGTAGCACTCGGCGAGCGCGCCGGCGAGCAGGCGCACGTCGTTGAGCGCGAGATTGAGGCCCTTGGCGCCGGTCGGCGGCACGATGTGCGCGGCGTCGCCGAGCAGGAACAGCCTCCCGTAGCGCATCGGCTCGCACACGAAGCTGCGCATCGGGGTGATCGCCTTGTCGAGGATCGGTCCTTCGTTCACGCGCCAGCCGTCGCTGGCGAGGCGCAGCTGCAGCTCCGCCCAGATCCGCGCGTCGCGCCACTCCTCGATCCGCTCGGCCGTCGCGACCTGCAGGTACAGGCGGCTGACATTCGGCCCGCGCATCGAGTACAGCGCGAAGCCGCGCTCGTGCCACGCGTAGATCAGCTCGTCGGTCGCAGGCGCCGCCTCGGCGAGGATCCCAAGCCAGCTGAACGGATAGATGAGCTCGTGTTCGCTGAGCGCGCCGGCGGGTATCGAACGCCGGGAGACCCCGTGAAAGCCGTCGCAGCCGGCGATCACGTCGCACTCGAGCTCGCGGCGCGCCCCGGCATGGATGTAGCTGACCCGGGGCCGTTCGCCGTCGAGGTCGTGGAGCGCGAGATCGGAGACGTCGAAGTGCAGCGCCCCACCCGAACGCGAGCGCGCCGCGATCAGGTCCTTGACGACCTCCTGCTGTCCGTAGATCGTGATCCGCCGGCCCGTCAGCGCGGTCATGTCGATGTGCTGGGTGTGGCCCTGGTGGCGCAGGTAGATGCCGCGGTGCACGAGACCCTCGCGCGCCAGCCGCTCGCCGACGCCGAGCTCGCTGAGCAGCTCGACGGTGTTGTGCTCGAGCAGCCCAGCGCGCACGCGCTGCTCGACGTACGCGCGCGAGCGAAGCTCGAGGACGACCGACTCGATGCCCGCGCGCTCGAGCATCAACGCCAGCGTCAGCCCTGCCGGCCCGGCGCCGACGATGCCGACCTGCGTCCTCACGGGGCGAGCATATCCAATGGCTAGAGGAGCGTCGCAGCGTCTGGGGGAACGGCTGGCGCGGTTGCGCGTGCAGGCGGCGCGGCGGTTGGCGGGCCCCGCGCTTGCGTCGCTCGGCCAGGAGCGCTGGAGCGCGGTCGACGATTACCTCGCCGGACAGCTCGTCGGAGACGACAGCGTGTCCGCAGCTGCGCTCGCCGCGGGCGCCGCCGCGGAGCTGCCGCCGATCACGGTGTCGGCCAGTCAGGGCAAGCTGCTCGAGCTGCTTGCACGCGTTACAGGCGCGCGGCGCATCCTCGAGCTCGGGACGCTCGGCGGCTACAGCAGCATCTGGCTGGCGCGCGCGTTGCCCCCCGATGGACGGCTCGTGACGCTCGAGGCGAGTCCGCGCTTCGCCGAGGTCGCTCGCGGGAACATCGCAAGAGCGGGTCTCGGCGAGACCGTCGAGGTGCGCGTCGGGCCGGCGCTCGAGACGCTTCCTGCGCTCGCCGCCGAAGCCGCGCCGTTCGACATGATCTTCATCGACGCCGACAAGGCCAACTATCCGCACTACCTGGAGTGGTCGTTGAAGCTGTCGCATCCAGGGACGCTGATCGTGGCCGACAACGTCATCGGCGGCGGCGCGATCGTCGAGGCCAACGGCAGCGAGCCCTGGGGGGAGGACGGCGGCGTGCAGGGGGTGCGCCGCTTCTATGATCTGCTGGCTGCCGAGCCGCGCCTCAGCGCGACCGCGATCCAGACCGTCGGGGACAAGGGCTACGACGGATTCGTGCTCGCGCTCGTGACAGCGCCGCCCGTGGACTGAGATGACGGTCGGCGAGCGCTGCAACGCCAGCCTGGTGGTGGACCGCAACGTCGAAGCCGGCCGCGGCGCGAACCTCGCGTACATCACGCGCGCCGACTCGCTCACCTACGAGCAGCTGCTTCGCCAGGTCAACCGCATGGGCCATGTGCTCCGCGAGCTGGGGGTACGCCGCGAACAGCGCGTGCTGCTCGCGCTCGACGACACGACCGTCTTCCCGGTCGCCTTCCTGGCAGCGATGCGGATCGGCGCGGTGCCGATCCCGGTCAGCGTGCGCGAGACACAGGCCAACTTCCGGCATTTCATCGAGGACTCCTATGCCGAGGTCGCGGTGTGCGACGCGCAGATCCTGTCGCAGCTGCGCGCCGCGCTGGCGGGCGCCGACGTGCGCTTCCTCGTGCGCGGTAGCGATGACGGCGCAGCCGAGCTCGACGCCGCGCTCGCCTCGCAGCCCGACGAGCTCGACGCGGCCGACACCCATCGCGACGACATGGCCTTCTGGCTGTACACGTCGGGATCGACGGGCAAGCCGAAGGGCGTGGTGCACCTGCACCGCAGCATGGAGGTGACGTGCGAGACCTTCGGGCGCCACGTGCTGGACATGCGCGAGCAGGACCGCATGTTCTCGACGACCAAGCTCTACCACTCCTACGGCCTCGGCAACAGCCTCTCCTATCCGCTGCACTTCGGGGCGAGCGCCGTGTTGCTCGACGGGGCGCCTACGCCGGAGCGGCTGCTGGCGACGCTGCGCGAGCAGCGCCCGACGGTCTACTGCTCGGTGCCGGCGCTGTACCGGCAGCTCGTCGCAGACCCAGACGCCGCGGAGGCGTTCGACTCGGTCCGGCTGTGCGTGTCGGCGGCGGAGCCGCTGCCGGTGCGCACCTTCGAGCAGTGGCGCGAGCGCTTCGCGCTGGAGATCGTCGACGGGATCGGCGCGACCGAGATGTTCGTCACGTTCTGCTCGAATCGGCCGGGCGAGGTCGTACCGGGCACGACGGGGCGCCCGGTTCCGGGCTACGAGCTGCGGCTGATCGACGACGCGGGCAAGCACGTCGAGGGAGCCGGCGTCGGCGCGCTCGAAGTGCGCGGCGGTTCGCGCGCCGCCTTCTACTGGCACCAGACCGAGAAGACCACGAGCAGCATGCGCGGCGAGTGGCTCGCGACCGGCGATCGCTTCCGCAGGCGAGCGGACGGGACATACGAGTACGTGGGCAGAGGCGATGACATGCTCAAGGTCGGCGGGCTGTGGGTCTCGCCGGTTGACATCGAGCAGGTGCTGCTCGAGCACCCGGCCGTCAACGGTGCGGGCGTCGTCGGTGTGCGCGTCGATGACTACAACCGCGTCGCGGCGTTCGTCAGGTGCGACGCGGGCGACCGCGGCGACGAGCGGCTCGCCGAGACGCTGCGGTCCTGGTGCAGAGAGCGCCTGCGCGACTACGAATACCCGCACGTGATCCGGTTCGTGGACGAGCTGCCGCAGACGCTCAACGGCAAGCCCCAGCGCTTCAAGCTGCGCGAGTTGATCGAGCGCGAGCTGACGCCGCCGCGCGAGGTCGAGCACGGCTCGCTGGCACAGACGCTCGCGGGTGTTGCGCCCGCCGAGCGCGACGCGGCGGCTGTCGAGCTGGTGCTCGAGCAGATCGTCGCCGTGCTCGGCGAGCCGTCCGCCGGCGTGAGCGACGTACGGCGCTCATTCGAGGAGCTCGGCTTCGACTCGCTCGCTGCCGTCGAGCTGCGCAACCGCCTGTGCAGCGCGGCCGGCCTGGCGCTGCCCTCGACGCTGATCTTCGACCACCCCACGCCGGCTGCGGTCGCAGGCCTGCTGCGCGCGTTCGCGGAAGGACTCGAGCCCGACGCCGACGCCGACACCGAGGCCGGCGTCGAACAGGCGTCATATCTCGAGCGAGCGCTCGAGAGCGTCGAGCGGCGAACGCCCCCGCCGCGGATGCCGCCGGCGTCGCCCGCGCTCCGCGTCAAGACGTCGGCGTGGGTGCGGAGCGTCGTGCCGGTGCGGATCGCGGTGGGCAGAGCCGAACGCCGCGGCCGGCACGTGTGGGAGCGCTACAGCGGCGAGCGCGCGCAGGCGCTCGCGGCGATGGAGACGATCCTCGCGGGGACCTCGCGCGCGGCAGAGCTGCCGCAGCTCGCGCGCGCGTCAATGGTCGAGGGCAAGGTCGACCGGGCGCTGTTCTGGCAGCGTCCGTGGTCTGCGACGCTCGACGCGGCGTCGGGCGCGCGCCTGGAGCAGGCGCTGTCGTCGGGTCGCGGCGTCGTGCTCAGCGCGTGCCACATGGGCCCGTACTACCGCCTGCAGTGTGTGCGCCCGCTCGACGGCCCCGACACGTACCTGGTGCCGGGAGCGTGGTTCTTTGAGCCACCCAGCTCGGACCACTGGGGGCGCCGCCTGGCACGCTGGCGCAAAGGCACGCACAGTCGCCTGGTGCCGGCCAAAGGTTCGTTTCGCATCATCCAGACGCTGCTCGAGCGCGGCGAGCGCGTGCTGCTGTTCTTCGACATGCCCGGCGCACGCGAGACCCGCTTCCTGGGCAAGCCGGTGGCGCTCGCCGACGGCACCGCGCAGCTGGCGATCCGCGCCGACGCGCTGGTTGTGCCGGTGCGCGCGCGCCGCGACGGATACCGGGTCTGCGTCGACGTCGCAGCGCCGCTCGACCCCAGGGAGCTCGCCGGCGTCGATCAGCTGATCGACACGCTGGCGGCGCTGCACGAGCGCTGGATCCTCGAGCTGCCCGAGACGATGGCCGACCCCAGCACGTTCGGCTGGGAGCAGGGCGCGGGCGCGGACGCGTGGCTCGCCCCCGGCGCCGCTGCGCCCGCGCGGCGTTCGCGCTGAGCGCCGGCCGCGCGGCGTGCGTCAGCCGCCGATGATGACGCCGAAGTCCTGCGTGTAGATCGCGCCGGGCTGCCCGTGGGCGAGCGAGGCGGGCGGGTGCGGCGAGACGCCGATCCCGGTTTCGCGGTAGCGGACGTCGAGGATGTTCGCCCGGTGTCCCGGCGAGGCCATCCAAGCGGCGACGATCGCGCGCGGCGTCGCCAGATAGAGCGTCCCCCACGCGATGTTCTCGCCGACTTCGTAGCCGACGCGCGAGCTCGAGATATAGCCCGCGTCTCGCAGCCGCGCGAGCGGCGTCTGACCGCTCGGTCCGTCGTGTTCGAAGTAGTCGCCGAAGGCCATGCTCACGGAGTGCGCCTGTGCGGCGCGCCGCAGCCGCTTGTTCGGTCGCAGCGCTCGCTCGCCGTGGACCATGCGTTCACGGTTGATCAGGCACAGCGTGGCGGCGCGGATCAGCGCGGTGTTGGTGGCGGAGGGGCGCAACCGCGTGTTCACGCAGACGCGGTGGCCATAGCTGGCGCCGGCGTGCTTGCTGCAGCTCCCCGGCAGCGTGCCACTGCCGGCGTGGTAGCTCGCGCAGACGGCCCTGTGGCGGGCGTTCCCCTGGGCGCCGAGCGCGGGCGAGACCGCCGCGCAGGCGCCGAGCGCGAGCGCGGCAAGCGCGACGTTGCGGAGGGTGCGTAGAGGGGCCACGGGGGACGTATCGGCCCCGAGGCCGGCAAACATGAGCAGGAAGGGTGAGGTTTGGACAGCTCTTTGCAAGCGCCCGCGTGCACCGGCGCCTCCCTACAGCGCGAGCACCCGCCCGAGCACTTCGCGCATGATCTCGTCGCTGCCGCCGCCGATTGGCCCGAGGCGCGCGTCGCGCGCGGCGCGCTCGATGAAGTACTCGCGCATGTAGCCGGCGCCGCCGTGGATCTGCAGGCACGCGTCCATCAGCTCGAAGCACGCTCGCTGGGTGAGCAGCTTCGCCATCGTCACCTCTCGCAGCGGCTCCTCGCCGGCGACGAAGCGTCGCAGCGCGTCGTAGGTGACGCAGCGGCACGTGTGTACGGAGGTCGCGAGATCGGCGAGCTTGTGGCGGATCACCTGGTGACCTGAGAGCGGGCGTCCGAACGCCTGGCGCTCGCGGGCGAACTCGGCGGTGCGCTCCCATGCGAGCGCCATCGCGCCGACAGCGCCGAGCGCCATCGCCAGGCGCTCCCACTGGAAGTTGGCCATGATCAGCTTGAAGCCCTCGTTCAGCTCGCCGAGCAGGTTCTCCTCGGGCACGAACACGTCCTGGAAGCTGATCGTGGCGGTGTCCGAGGCGTGCCAGCCGAGCTTGTCCAGCTTCGCCGACACGACGCCGTCGCCGCGGTCGACGATCAGGAACGAGATGCCGTGATGGCCGCCGTCCTGGGTCGTCTTGACCGCCGTCACGATGAAGTGCGCGCGCACGCCGTTGGTGATGTAGGTCTTCTCGCCGTTCAGCAGCCAGCCGCCGTCGACACGCTCCGCGCGCGTGGAGATCGCCGCGACGTCTGAGCCGGCTCCCGGCTCGGTGATGCCGAGCGCGCCGATCCTCTCGCCGCGAATCGACGGCACGAGGTAGCGCTGCTTCTGCTGCGCGGTGCCGAACTTCCAGATCGGTGGGGTGGCGATGTTGATGTGCGCGCCGATGCCCGCCGCGGTGCCGCCGGAGCCGATGCGTGCCAGCTCCTCGCACAGCACCGCCTCGTGCAGGTAGTCGCCGCCCTGCCCGCCGTACTCCACCGGGTACTTGAGGCCGAGCAGACCCTGCGCGGCGAGCTTTCCGAACACGTCATCGGAGAACCAGCGCTCGTCCTCCCACTGCTGCGCGTGCGGCGCGAGCTCGCGCTCGATGAAGCCACGCGCGGAGGCGCGCAGCTGTTCGTGCTCATCGGTGAACGGGGGCATCGTCGGGGTCATTCGCTGCCCACCGTAGGAGCCGTCGCGTGGGTCGGCGCTGGCCGTCGGTGCTCGGCGAACAGCGCAAGCGCGTAGCGCCCGGCTGGATGCTCGCGCGCGCGCTGCACGAGCCTGGCGGTGGCGGGTGCGAGCGCATCGGGCTGCGGCAGCGCGACGCCGTACCCGGGCGAGACGAGCACCGGCGCGCAGAGCGCGGCGAAGGTCAGGTCCGCGGCGCCGAAGCGCTCGCCGCACAGGTGCGGGCGACCGTCGGACAGCAGCTCTGCGACGTGGTCGAGCTCGTGGAAGACGGCGGCCTCGTCGGTCGCCTCGATCCCGGGAACGATCCCGAGCGCTCGCGCACCGACGCGCTTCAGCAGCGGCCAGCCGACTCGCATCATCGCGTCCTCCCACGCCGGCACGCCCTGGTCGTTGAAGGCGAACACCAGCTTCGGCTGGCGGAACATGTGCACGTAGATGAGTCGCCGTCCGGGTGGCCCGAGCTGGTCGTCCAGGCGCCGGCAGAGCGCGTCGACCTCGGCGCGCGCGGCGGGCTCGGTGGGAAACAGCCGTCGCTCGGGCGCCACGTGCGCGTCGCTCCAGACGAGGATCTCGTGTGACTCCCCGATCGCGCCGTCCGGCGTGACGAGCACCGGCACCGTGGCGCCGCCCCCTGCGCGTCGCGCCACCACTCGGTGGATGCCCTGGATGTGGCGCTCCTCGCGGTAGCGCAGCTCGCCCCGGTCGAGCGCCCAGCGCGCCTTCTCGCAGTAGTGGCTGATCGGGATCGTGATCAGCCGCAGCACGGGCGTCTCGAGGTCGGCCGGCGTGTTGATGGAAGATGTGCCAGATGACGAGCACGGAGATCACGCCTGCGCCGCGAGCGCGACGCATGCTCGCCGGGGCGATCGACGCCGCGCTCGTGGGCGGCGCCGCGTGGCTGTGGCGAAAGCGACGAGGCGGCGAGAGTGCGCGCGCGGCACGCTGGATGGGGCTGCTCGAGCCGGCGGCCGAGTCCCTGCGCCAGCAGCTGCGCAGCCCCGGACAGCTGCTGCTCGGGCTGCGCACCGTCGACCGGCGCACCGGCCGGCGCCTCGAGCTGTGGCGCACGCTGGTCCTGCTCGGAGCCGGCGTCGCGCGCGGGGTGTTCGTGCGGCGCCTGGCCCCACCGCGGTTGACGCCCGAGCAGGAACGTGATCGAAGCAGCTTCCTCGACGAGCTGAACGCGATCCAGGCGCGTCATCCCGACGACGCGGTCGCTCGCGAGGCCGAACGGCGGCAGCTGTTCGAACGCCAGCACAACCAGGTCCCGGACATCCTCCGCCACACAGCTGCCCCGATGCTCGCGCTCGGCCTGCTCAACAGCCGTCTGCGCCGCCGCCTCGCCCCCACGACGGAGGTCCTGGCCGAGGGTCGTGAGCCTCACAAGCCGTAGGAACGGCCGATCACGTCGAGCATGATCTCGTCGGTGCCCGCGCCGATCCGGTTCAGGCGCATGTCGCGCCACACCCGCTCGACGCCGTACTCGCGCATGTAGCCGGCGCCGCCGTGGATCTGGATGCATTCGTCGGCGACTTCGCAGGCGATGCGCGCGGCGTGCAGCTTGGCCATCGAGATCTCGCGCACCGGGTACTCGCCGTTGTTGAACCGCCACGCGGTCACGTACACCATCTGCCGCGCCGACTCGATTTTGGTGGCCATCTCGGCGAACTTGTGGCGGATCACCTGGAACTTGCCGATTTCGCGGCCGAACGCCTTGCGCTCGTGCGCGTACTGCAGCGTGCGCTCGAAGCACTTCTGCGCGCCCGCGACGCAGCCGGCTGCGCCGATCAGGCGCTCGCCCTGGAGCTCCCACATGATGTGGTAGAAGCCCTTGCCGACCTGCCCCAGCACGGCGCCCGCGGGAACGCGTACGTCCTGGAAGGCGAGCAGCGCGGTGTCCGAGGCGTGCATGCCGAGCTTCTCCAGCTTCTTCTCGCGGATCACGCCCGGACTGTCCATCGGCACGAGGAACAGCGTGAAGCCGTCGTGGGTGGGTGGGCTCGAATCTGGGTCGGTCTTGGTGACGAGCACGATCACGTCGGCGCGGTGGCCGTTGGTGATGTAGGTCTTGGAGCCGTTGATCACGTAGTCATCGCCGTCGCGGACCGCGCGTGTCTTGATGCCCGACACGTCCGAGCCCGCGTCGGGCTCGGTGATCCCGAGGCACAGGATCGCGTCGCCCTTGATCGCCGGTTCCGCCCAGCGGCGCTTCTGCTCCTCGGTGCCGAACGCGAGGATCGGAGGCATCGCCATGTCCGTCTGTACCGCCAGACCCATCGCCAGGCCGCCGGAGTTGGCGTTGGTGATCTCCTCGGCGAGCACCAGGCTCGTGTAGTAGTCGCCGCCCTGACCGCCGTACTGCTCCGGCTTGTCGAGGCCGAGAAAGCCCAGCTCGCCCATGCGCTTGAACACGGAGTCGGGAAACGTCGTCTCCTCCCATTCCTCGGCGTGCGGCGCGAGCTCTTTGATGGCGAAGCTGCGGATCGACTCGCGCAGCTGTTCGTGCTCGTCGGTGAAGATGAAGTGCTTGCGCTGGCTCTTGAAGTCCGGCTTGCGCACGCTCTCGGCGGTGGCGGCCATCGGGTCTCCTTGCTCGTGTGGGGTCGCGTGGGCGGCCCGTCGGGGGCCGAGTCAGACGCTAACGCACGCCCACGCTAAAGTAAATAGTAGAGCTTTCCACTTCTTACGTAGCGCCAGGGCAGGCCGCCTCCGCCGGCTCGCGCGCCGGTCGGAAGCGATCGAACGCGAGCGTCGAAAGAAGAAGTAGACAGTAGCGCTGCTTACTCCCCGCTCAAATGCGGGTACGATCTTGGCGTGCCCGCCGACAAGGTCCTGTACGAGCTCGCCGAATCGGGCGTCGCGACGATCACGCTGAACGATCCGGATACGCGCAACGCGCTCTCGCCGGAGCTGCTCGCCGGACTGATCGAGGCGTTCGACCGTGCACGCGACGACGAGCGGGCGCGCTGCGTGGTGCTGGCGTCCTCGCACGAGAAGACGTTCTCCTCGGGCGCGAACCTCGGCGGCTTCGGTGCCGACACGCCGCTGGTGGACAAGCACTTCGCCTCTGAGCGCTTCGTGGGGCTGTTCAAGCTGATCGGCGCGCTGGGCAAGCCGACGCTGTGCGTGGTGCGCGGCCACGTGCTGGCGGGCGCGCTGGGAATCGCGTTGGCGTGCGATCTGATCGTCGCCTCCGAGGACGCCACGTTCGGCACGCCGGAGATCAACGTGGGCACTTTCCCGTTCATGATCATGGCGCTGATCTACCGCAACGTGCCGCGCAAGAAGGCCAACGAGCTGTTGCTGCTGGGCGAGCGCTGGAGCGCACGCGAGGCGCTGGCGGCGGGGTTCGTCAACCGCGTGGTGGCCGACGCGGAGCTCGACGCTGCTGGCCGCGGAGTGGGCGGGCAAGCTCGCGAGCAAGTCGCCGGTGATCATGCGACTGGGCAAGGAGGCGATGCGCCGCCAGCTCGACATGCCGCTGGACGACGCGCTCGACTACCTGCGCGCGCAGCTCAGCCTGGCGCTCTCCACGGAGGACATCGTCGAGGGCGTGACGGCGTTCTTCGAGAAGCGCGAGCCGCAGTGGAAGGGTCGCTGATGGCTGCCCGCAAAGCCGAGGCGCCCGCGACATCGCTGCTGCGCCCGCTGGTCGAGGATCTGCAGGCGCGACGCGCGCAGATCCGCATGGGGGGCGGCGAGGAGAAGATCGCCGAGCAGCACGCGCGCGAGAAGCTGACGGCGCGCGAGCGGATCGCGCTGCTGGTGGACGACGGCACGTTCGTGGAGCTGGGAATCCACGCCCGCCCGCACTTCTCCCAGCGCGCGATGGACGGCGTGGAGGCGCCGGCGGACGGCGTGATCACGGGCTACGGCAAGGTCAACGGGCGCCTGACGGCCGTGTGTGCGTACGACTTCACGGTGATGGCCGGGTCGATGGGGATGACGGGCGAGCTGAAGACGACGCGTCTGCGCGAGCTGGCGCTGCGCGAGCGCATCCCGTTCGTGTGGCTGCTGGACTCGGCGGGTGCGCGCGTGCAGGAGGCGGCGGGCGCGATGTTCGCGGGCTCGGGGCACCTGTTCCGCGAGGAGGTCGTGATGAGCGGCGTGATCCCGCAGGTGGCGGCGCTGATGGGCCCCTGCGCCGCGGGCACGGCCTACATCCCGGGGCTGGCGGACTTCGTGCCGATGGTCAAGGGCCGCGGCTCGATGGCGCTGGCGGGCCCGCACCTGGTGCGGGCCGCGGTCGGCGAGGACGTCACCCAGGAGGAGCTCGGCGGCTCGCGCGTGCACTGCCGCAAGTCGGGCGTCGGCGACATGGAGGTGGCCGACGACGAGGAGTGCATCGAACGGATCAAGCAATACCTCTCCTACATGCCGCAGAACTGCGAAGAGAAGGCTCCGAGCCTGCCGGTGAGCGACCCGATCGACAGGCGCGAGGACGAGCTGCTGGACGTGCTGCCGGAGTCCAACCGCAAGCCGTACGACATGTACGAGGTGATCGGCAGGATCGTCGACGACGGCGAGCACTTCGACATCAAGGGCCAGTGGGCGAAGACGATCATCACCTGCTTCGCGCGCTTCGGCGGCCGGCCGGTGGGGATCGTCGCCAACCAGCCCAAGCAGCTGGGCGGCATCCTCGACAACGACTCCGCCGACAAGGCCGCGCGCTTCGTGAACCTGTGCAACGCGTTCGCGATCCCGCTGGTGTTCATCCAGGACGTGCCGGGCTTCATGGTCGGCACGAAGGTCGAGGCCGAAGGCATCATCCGCCACGGCGCGAAGATGCTGTACGCGGTCGCCAACGCGACCGTGCCGAAGATCACGGTGATCACGCGCAAGGCCTACGGCGCGGGCTACTACGTGATGAACGGCCGCGCCTACGAGCCGGACCTGATCGTGGCGTGGCCGAGCGCGGAGATCAGCGTGATGGGCGCCGAGGGCGTGGTCGAGATCGCGTTCCGCAAACAGGTCGACGAGGCGGAGGACCCGGCGGCGAAGAAGGCCGAGCTGATCGAGGGCTTTCGCAAGATCTTCGACGTGTACATCGCGGCGGGCAACGACCTGATCGACGACGTGATCGACCCGCGCGAGACGCGCGAGACGATCTGCCGGGCGCTCGAGATGTCAGCCGGCAAGAAGATCGAGCGGCCGTGGAAGCGTCACGGGGTCGTCCCCGTATGACCATTTTCGTCGGCCGTATAACCATGGCGCACATAAACCAAAACGAGACACACAGAACGGACGACCGATGAGCCTCGACGATCCGTAGTGATCACCTGCTCGATCTCGGGCGCGATCGCCAACCGCGAGCAGTGCCCGGCGATCCCCTACACGCCGCAGGAGTACGCGGCGGAGGCGCGGCGGATCGTGGACGAGGGCGGCGTGCATGATCCACATCCACGCGCGCAAACCGGACGGCACGCCGACGCTATGAGATCGAGGACTTCCAGGCGATCACCGACGCGATCCGCGAGGAGGTCGGCGACGCCGCGATCATCAACTACTCGACGGGCACGATCGGGGTCCCGGTGGCGAAGCGCATCGAGTACCTGCGCGCGTGCCGCCCGGAGGTGGCGGCGCTGAACATGGGCTCGATGAACTACGCGAAGTACTCGCGCTCGCGAAAGCAGTTCGTGTTCAACATGGTCTTCGAGAACCCGTTCGAGGAGATCGTCGAGCTGCTCGAGGCGATGAACGAGCTGGGCATCAAACCCGAGCACGAGTGCTTCGACGTCGGCCACGTCGGCAGCCTGGCGCCGCTGATCGACATGGGCGTGCTGAAACGCCGCTGCACGTCGACTGCGTGATGGGCGTCGTCGGCGGCATCCCGCCGACGGCGCGCAACCTGGCGGCGATGGTCGAGAACATCCCCGAGGGCTCGCACTGGGGCGTGATCGGGATCTCGCGCGACCAGTGGATGCTGGTGTCCGCGGCGCTCACGCTCGGCGGCTCGATCCGCGTCGGCCTGGAGGACAACCTGTACCTGCCCGACGGCGACGATGGCGCGTTCCAACGGCGAGCTGATCGCGAAGGCGAGGCAGATGACCGAGGACACGGGACGCCGGCCGGCGAGCGTGCAGGAGGCTCGCGCGATGCTGGCGATCCCCCCGCGCGAGAGGAGCCTGGCGTGAGCCTCCCCCTGGAGGGCATCCGCGTTCTCGACCTCTCGCGGCTGCTGCCTGGCGGCTTCTGCTCGCTGCTGCTGGCGGACTTCGGCGCGGACGTGCTGAAGGTCGAGGACACCGGCATGGGCGACTACATCCGCTGGTCGCCTCCGTATTACGAGGGCGCCCACGACAGCGCCAAGTCGGCGCTGTTCCTGTCGCTCAACCGCAACAAGCGCTCGATCCGCCTGGACCTGAAGAGCGAGGACGGGCGCGAGGCGCTGCTGCGAGCTCGTGCGCGAACGCGACGTGGTGCTCGAATCCTTCCGCCCAGGTGTGCTCGACCGCCTCGGCGTGGGCTACGAGCGCATGCGCGAGCGCAACCCGGGGATCGTGTTCTGCGCGATCTCCGGCTACGGACAGGACGGCCCGAAGCGCGACGCGTCGGGCCACGACATGAACTACCTGGGCCTGATCGGGCTGCTCGGCCTGACGGGCGAGCGCGGCGGAGGGCCGGTGCAAGCGGCGGGGCAGATCGCCGACCTCGGCGGCGGCGCGCTGATGGCGGCGTTCGGGATCATGGCGGCGCTGCGCGAGCGCGACGGCTCGCCTGGACGAGACGGACGCCCCGCCCACCCCGGCTCCGGCGAGGGGCAGCTGGTCGACGTGTCGATGGCCGACGGCGCGCTGTCGTGGCTTGCGATGGTGGCGGCGGCGTACTTCGCCGACGGCACGGTGCCGCACCGCGGCGATCTGCCGCTGGCGGGCGCGTTGATCTGCTACCGCCCGTATGAGTGCGCCGACGGCTGGGTGTCGCTGGGGGCGCTCGAGCCGAAGTTCTGGCAGGCGTGGTGCCGCGGCGTGGGTCGCGAGGAGCTGATCGCCAAGCAGTTCGAGCGTCCGGGCTCGGAGGCGCACGCGCAGGTGATCGAGATCTTCAGGGCGCGCACGCGCGCCGAGTGGGAGGCATTCGCGCGCCAGCACGACTGCTGCCTGGAGCCGGTGCTGGAGCTCGACGAGGCGCTCGACTCCGAGCTCGTGCGCGAGCGCGAGATGGTCGTGGAGCTCGAGCAGCCCGGCGTCGAGCGGCCGGTGCGCCAGCTCGGGATCCCGGTCAAGCTGAGTCGCACGCCGGGCGAGCACGGCGCGACTGCCGGGCCCGGCGCTCGGCGAGCACACCGAGGAGGTGCTGCTGGGCGCGGGCTATACGCCCGCGCAGGTCGCCGCGATGCTCAGCGCGGGTGCGGCGGCGGCCGCGGCGCCGCACGCGGGCGGGCGCGGGCTCGGAGCCGGCGCCGACGTTTCGAGCGTGAGCCGCCGATGAGCAGTAAATCGAAGGTCCGCCCGCCCTTGCTGAAGATGAGCGAGCTGGCGGAGCGCTCGGGTGTGAGCGCCGGGACGATCCGCTACTACCTGCGCGAGGGGCTGCTGGGCGCGGGCGGGGACATCGTCAGGACGAGCCGCAACATGGCCTACTACCCGCCGGATTACGTCGAGCGGATCGCGCTGATCAAGCGCCTGCAGGAGCAGCGCTTCATGCCGTTGCGCGTGATTCGCGACGCGCTGCACGAGGACCCCGAGCGCGTGCGCGCGCTGATCGAGCTCGAGGACCGCATCCTCGAGCGGGCGCTGATCAGCGCCGAGGACGGAACGCGCGTCTCGCGTGCCCTGGCGCAGGAGCGCTACCGCGTGCCGCGCAACGTGCTGAGCCGCTTGGCGGAGATCGGCGTGCTGACGCCCAACAAGCGCGGATACGACCGTGACGACGTGAAGATCATCGAGGCGATCGCGAGCTTCCGCGCGGGCGGCTACGACGAGGCGCTCGGGTTCACGGTGTACGACACGCTGCGCTACCGCGAGGCGCTCGAGCCGCTGGTCGAGGAGGAGGTGCAGGCGCTGCTCGAGCGCCTGGCGGGCGAGGTGGAGGTCGAGCGCGCGATGGAGATCGTCGCGGCCGGAACCGAACCGCTGCGCGAGCTGATCGGCGCGATGCACTCGAAGCTGCTGGTCGCGGCGCTGCGCCGTCACCGAGCCGGTGAGCCGCAAGCTCAGCCCGCTAGGCGAACGGGCTCGAAGGAGAGAACTTCGGCGAGCGTGTCGTAGTGGCGGTCGAGGTGCAGGACCGCGGCTTGGTGCTGTTGCGCGCATGCTCCGATCAGAAGGTCCGGGATCGGCAGACGATGCCGCCCTCGCCTGCCGAGCTCCTGCTGGGCGCTGACGGCCGTGGCGATCGTCTCCGCGTCCATGCGCAATTCGCGAAACGCCGCCAGGCCCTCCTCGATCTGCTCGTAGGCACGGGGCGAACGCGCGCTATAGAGCATCTCGAGACGTATCACTGCGCAGACGCAGATCTCGCCGAGATCGAGCGTCTCGGACGTAGCTCGCTCAAGCGCTGACTTGTCGGCAAGCAGCAGCTTGACTAGCGCCACGCCTGGTCGTCTCTGATCGCGTCCCAGTCCACGCTGCCCTGCAGGCCGGCAAGCGCCGCGCGCTGGCGATCTCGCCGGCGATCCGCCTCATCCTCGAGTTCATCAAGCTGCAGCGAGTGATGTCCGGTTTCCGCCAGCCGCAGCAGCAGCTCCTTGCGGCTGTCGATCTCGGGCCAGCGTCGTTGGGCGTCGTCGAGCAGGCCACGCAGGGGACCGGTGTCGGTGACCGTATAGCGGGGGCGGGTCGTCGGCATATGATCAGTGTAGCACCGTAACTCGAGGTGCAGCACCTAGCGCCGCCGCCGCGCAAAAATCAGATCAGCACGAGCGTTATGCTTCAACGATTGACTGACCAGTCAATCTAACTGCGTATCGCGGGAGGAGGCGCTTGTGAGGGTGGCGGCTGTACAGCTCAACTCGACCGCCGACCAGGTCGCGAACATGGCCCACGCGGATCGACTCACGCGCGCCGCCGCGGCGGACGGCGCGAAGCTGATCGTGCTGCCGGAGAAGTGGACGGCGATGGGGACCGAGCAGGATCTGCGCGATGGCGCCGAGACGCTCGACGGCGCCGCGATCGGGTGGGCGCGGGCGATCGCGCGTGAGCTCGGCGTCGATCTCGTGGCGGGCTCGATCCTCGAGCGTGTCGCCGGGCAGTCGAAGCTCGCGAACACCTCGGTGCACGTCAGCCCGCAGGGCGAGGTGATGGCGATCTATCGCAAGATTCACATGTTCGACGTGGAGGTCGGCGGGCGCACGTACTGCGAGTCGGCGCTCGAGGAGCCGGGTGAGGAGATCGTGCTGTCACGGACCGCCGACGGCGTCGAGCTCGGGCTTGTCGATCTGTTACGACCTGCGCTTTCCTGAGCTGTATCGGATCCTCGCGGTGCGCGGTGCGCGTGATCCTGACGGTGCCGGCGGCATTCACGCTGGCGACGACCCGCGATCATTGGGAGACGCTCGTGCGGGCGCGCGCGATCGAGAACCAGGCGTTCGCGATCGCCGCCAACCAGGTCGGCGAGCACCCCGGCTCGCAGCACTCCGGTGGACGCTCGATGATCGTTGACCCGTGGGGCGTGGTGCTCGCGCAGGCGCCAGACACGCGAGAGCTACATCCTCGCCGAGCTCGATCTCGAGCGCCAGCTAGCGATCCGCGCGCGCCTGCCCGCGCTCGCCAACCGCCGTCCCGAGGCCTATCGCTGGCCTGTCGCGGAGACGGTATGAGCACGGGACGCGCACCGGCCTCGAGCGCGAAGGCGGCGGACAAGCGCCGGCTGATCCTCGACGCGGCGGTGCGCGTGTTCGCGCGCCAGGGCTTTCACGCCTGCCGCGTGTCGGACATCGCCGACGAGGCGGGCGTGGCCTACGGCCTCGTGTACCACTACTTCGCCTCCAAGGACGAGGTGCTCGACACGCTGTTCCTCGAGCGCTGGAACGTGATGCTCGAGCTGATCCGCGAGGTCGACGCGACGGCGGTCCCGGTGCGCGACAAGCTCGCAGCGATCGCGTCGTTCATCGTCGACAGCTACCGGCACGACCCCGACCTGATGAAGGTGATCATCGTCGAGGTGACGCGAGCGGCGAACTCGTTCGGCAACACGCACATCGGCGACGATCCGCGAGGCCTACGAGCTGATCGGCGGGATGATCGTCGAAGGCCCAGGCAGCAGGGCGTGTTCAAGGCGGAGATCGAAGCGCGCTTCGCGGCGATGGCCTTCTACGGCGCGATCGAGCAGCTGCTCACGGGCTGGATCTTCGACCTGCTGCCGCAGGGCGAGGAGCATTTCGAGCGCGCCAAGTGGCTCGTCGTGGAGACGGTCTGCGGCGGTCTGGAGAGCCGTGAGCGAGCGGCGACGTTTCGGACTCGACCGACGGCGGGGAATAGACTGACGCGCGATGGAGAACGAGATGGTCAAGCGGTTGATGTGGTCGGGCCTGCTGGCGGGCGTCAGCGCGCTGGCGAGCATCGTCGCCCACCGCGCGGCGGCGCTCGTGTGGCGGCGCGTGTTCGACGAGGAGCCGCCGGAGTGAGCGCTCAGCCGCCACCGCCCGCCGGCGAGCGGTCGGCGAACGCCGCGCGAGAGCCGAGACGCAGAACATCGCGGCGACGATCGCCGAGGTGTCCGAGCGCGCGACGCTGCTCGTCCGCGAGGAGATCGAGCTCGCCAAGGTCGAGGTCACCGAAAAGGCGACGAAGCTCGTGAGGGGCGCTGTCGTCGGCGTTGCCGCCGGCGTGTTCTTCTTGACGGCGCTGGTGTTCGCGCTGTCGGGTGCGCCTGGCTGCTCTACTACTACCTCCCGATCGGCAACGACTTCACGTACTTCTGGGGCTTCTTCGCGATGGCCGTGATCCTCGTGGTGCTCGGTGCGCTCGCCGGGCTGATCGCGGCGCGGGCGGTCAAAAAGGCAGCGCCGCCGGTGCCGAGCATGGCGATCGAGGAGGCGCGCAAGATCCGCGAGAGCGGTGGCCACGGGCGCGGCGCCTGTCACGGTCGCACGGGGCCGGCCGCTGCGAGCTCGTCGGCGCTCGCGAGGGAGCGGAGCTGATGGCGCAGCGCTCGCCGGCGGAGATCCGCAGCTCGATCGAGGCCAACCGCATGGAGCTGGCGGTGTCGGTGCAGAAGCTGCGCGGCGAGGTCGACGCGTCTGACCGACTGGCGCGCGCACGTCGAGCGCCATCGCACAGAGATCACGGTCGGCGCGGCGGTCGTCGGCTTGATGATCGGCGCGCGCGTGCTGCGCCGGCGCCGCCGCCGCGACTGATCGGCCGATCACGACAGCAGCACGCGCGGGATCGCGCCGACGCCGATCAGCCCCGGGCCGGTGTAGGTGCCGATCACGGGACCGACCTCGGAGGTGAAGACGGGCTCGGAGTCGAAGATCTCGCGGCAGCGGTCGATCAGGCGCTGCGGCCTGCTCGGGCGCCTGGATGTGCTGCACGACCCAGCCGTCGGCGCCGCTGTCGTGCAGTTCCTGCGCGTAGGCGACCATGCGCTCGAACGCGCGCCCGGCGGTGCGCACGCGCTCGACCGGCACGATCTCGTGCTCGAGCGAGAGGATCGGCTTGATCTTCAGCGTGCCGCCGAGCCACGCCTGCGCCTTGCCGATGCGCCCGCCGCGCCGAGGTACTCGAGCGTGTCCAGGCAGAACCAGATCCGCAGCGCCGCGCGCGCCTCGCGCACGCGCGCGGTGACCGCGTCGTGATCGGCGCCGTCGCGGGCGGCGGCCGCGGCGGCGAGCACGAGCAGGCCCGTGCCGCCGCAGGCGGTTTCGCCGTCGATCACCTCGACGCGCTCGCCGAGGCCGCGCTCGGCGCAGCAGCCCGTGCGCCTGGCGCGCCGCCTCGACAGGTGCCGGAGATGCCGCCGGCGAGGTGGATCGAGACGACGTCGCTGGCCGGCGTCGAGCAGCGGCTCCCAGACGGCGAGGAAGTCGCCGATCGAGGGCTGCGAGGTCGTGGGCAGTTCGGGGTCGTTGCGCAGCCGCTCGTAGAAGGCGTCGAAGCCGTCCATCTCGAGCTCGCGCTCGGGCTCGTCCTTTCCAGCCGACGTACAGGCTGACCTGGTGGATGCCCTCGCTCGTCGGCGAGCGCGCGCGGGCAGGTAGTGGGTGCTGTCGGTGGCGACCGCGACGGGGGCCATGCGGCGCGGGACGCTACACGCACACGCCTGCGCCGCGAGCTCGCCCGGACTCGTACATCTCGGTGACGATGTCGCAGCCGCCGACGCAGCTCGCCGTCGACGAACAGCTGCGGGATCGTGGGCCAGTTCGAGAGCGCCGAGCAGCTCCTGGCGGATGCGCGGGTCGGGCAGGATGTCGACGGCGGCGAACGGCACGTCGAGCGCCTGCAGGACGGCGACGGTGCGCGCGGAGAAGCCGCACGCGGGCGCCTCGGGCGTGCCCTTCATGAACAGGATCACCTTGTGCTCGGCGATCGCCTCGCGCGATCGCGTCGCGGATCGGGTTGCGTCTCGCTCGCTGGGCGTGGGCGCCGGCGCGGGCTGGGCGGCGGACATCGGCAGTGGCGTCGGGACTGGCTGGCTGGACATGGAGTGCTCCTGGCTGTCAGTGGGTGGGGATCTTCGAGGGGGCGTGGGTCTTCAGCGAGAGCGCGTGGATCGCTCCGCCGATCTCGGCGCCGAAGACCGTCGTAGACGAGACGGTGCTGCTCGATCCGGCTGCAGTCCTTCGAACGCGGGCGCGGTGACGGTGGCGCGGAAGTGGTCGCCGCCGCCGGTGTAGTCCTCGACCTCGGCGTGCGCCCCCGGGATGGCGGCCTCGATGCGCTGCTTTATGTCCTCTGCGGAGGGCATGCGCCTCAAGGGTAGAAGGTCTGTGCACGTGCGCGAGCGCCCGCCGCCCACCGCTATACTTTGGAAAGTCTCCAAGATGTCCACAGGAGCAGAGCGATGATCGAGATCACCGACAAGGGCGCCGAGAAGGTGCACGAGTTCCTCGCCTCCCAGCAGGCGGACGTCGAGCGTTGCGGGCCTGCGCGTGGGCGTGCGCGGCGGCGGCTGCTCGGGCTTCCAGTACCAGCTGGCGTTCGACGAGCAGCGCGAGAGCGACGTCGTGTTCGAGAGCCACGGCCTGAAGCTGCTGGTGGACGGCGAGAGCCTGCAGTTCGTGCGCGGCTCGACGATCGACTACGAGGAGAGCCTGCAGGGCGCGGGCTTCAAGGTCAACAACCCCAACGTCGTGGCCGCCTGCGGCTGCGGCTCCTCGTTCCGCGTCGCCGAGGAGGAGCAGGTCTCCGCGGTCTGACGGCCCTCGCTCCGGGCTGCGCGACTGGCGCGCCGGGTGGAGGGACACGTAGGCTCTAGGGCAGATGGCGGTTCTGCCCCAGGCGCTTCGCGGCCAGACGCCGATGCGCGTACGCGATGACGTGCGACTGCGCGCGGTGGCGCTCGGACTCGGCCTGATTCCGCCGCGCACAATGCACTCGGCCGCGGACGCGCGCGTGCTGCTGGATACGGCTCGCGGCGCCCGGCGGGTGGTCGAGATCGGCGTCTACGAGGGCGCCTCGGCGCTGGCGCTGCTCGACGTGCTCGCACCGGACGCGGAGCTGCACCTGATCGATCCGTTCGGCTCGCGCCCCGACGCGCTCCCAGAGGGCTGGGCGGCGAGCGAGTGGGCCACCCGCCGCGCGCTCGGGCGCGGTGTCCGTCGGCGCGGCGTCGCGGCGGCCGTGCACTGGCACGTGGCGCTCTCGCACGAGGTCGCCGCCGGCTGGGACCGTGAGGTCGACCTCGTGTTCATCGACGGCGACCACTCCGAGGCGGGCTGCGAGCGAGACTGGCGCTCGTGGCATGAGTTCGTCACGGTCGGCGGCTGCGTCGTCTTCCACGACGCGCGCGCCGGCGAGCCGGACGGGCGCGGCCTGCCGGGCCCTACGGCGGTGCTCACGCGTTACTTCCGCGGTGACGGCACGCCTGGCTGGGAGATAGTGGCGGAGGCCGACCGCACCGTGGTGGTCCGCCGCCGGCGCTGACGCGCGCGCCGCTCCGGGAGGGTTGACGACAGGACGCGCCCTGTGGTACGGTCGGCTGGACATGATGTCAAGCGTCGCAGAGGGGTGCGGATCACCCACGCCCTCGGCAGGTTTGTGCTTCCCGCGGGAGGCGAGCTGCCTGGGTGGGGACGCTTTGGGCTTGACCTTGATTCAGGAGATGTTTTCTGGCAGGGTCGTGCGCAACTCCGTCGCCGGCTATCGGAGATAGCTGACGGTGTCTGACTGGCTTCGGGGGGTTGCCCGGAGGGGGATGTCTCGTGGTCGGTCGCTTTATTCCTAGAGGGAAAAGGAGCAGTGGACAGATGAAACGCATCAAGATCCTCGGGCTGTGCCTCATGGTCGCGTGCGCGTTTGCCGCCGTGTCCGTGGCGTCGTCAGCCTCAGCTGCCGAATTTGGGCAGTGCGTCGCATTCAAGCACGGCAACTTCACGGAAAACAAATGCGGAACGGTTGCTGAAAAGAAGGGTAAACCGGACCACAAGGGTGGCTTTGAATTCGAGCCCGCCGACAGCTGTTACGCCCAAAAGCACGGCAACTTCACCGAAAGCGGTTGCAAAACGGTTGCCGAAAAGAAGGGTAAACCGGACCACAAGGGTGGCTTTGAATCAACCCCGAGCCCGGCGTACACGACGAGCAGCGGTCCTGCCGAATTGATCACCCCCGGTTTCGGCGCGGTCAAATGCAGCGCCAGCTCCGGTGCCGGCCTGATTGAAGGCGGCACGACAACCTCGACGCAGACCAGCTTCACCGGCTGCGAATCGTCCGGTCAGAAATGCCAGAACACGGCGACCGAAGGTAACATCGTGACCTTCCCGCTGTCGGGCACCCTGACTGAACCGGCAACTGGCAAGGCGGAGACGGTCCTCAAACCGGCCTCCGGCGAATACCTCGCCGAGTTTGCATGCACGGGCGTTGCGGTCATCAGGACCGGCGGAACCGTCGGCGGCAACAACACCCCGGTCAACACCACCGGCACGGTTACCTCGTTCGACTTCGAAAAAGCAGTTGAACAGAACCTCCAGACCGAATTCTCGGCGTCGCCGGCATTTGAACCGGCCGAAACTCTCGGGCCGTTCGCGTCAGAACAGGTCGGCGTCTTCACGCTCACCGGTAGCCCGGCTGAGATGATCCACGTCAACTAGCCTCACCTGAAGCATCGGCTGAGCGACCCCCGGGCGACCGGGGGTCGCGAGGCGGAAGTGCAAAACGTGCGCGAGGCTTCGGTTTCGTGCACGTTATTGCTTTCCAGGAGAGCGGATCGTTCGCCCGGGCGGGGAGCGTCGGGGCCGCGGGTCCCGCTTGACAGTTGCTGGCAGCCGGCTAGACTTCTCGGTACAGGAGGCGTCACGGATGACAGGCGTAAGCGCAGGCGGGAACGGGACGGGGAGAGGGAGAGAGCAAGGGATGGCGAGGGATCAGGGGAATCGACTTTCGGTGGCCGGCTTCGATGCTCCATCGAGCAGACGCCTCCCTGATGCGCTTGGCACCCACTCGCGCCATCCGTGGCATGCCTCCCTGGTCGGGCTCGCCGCGCTCTGCGTGCTGATCGGGGCGTTGTTCGCCACGAGCGCGTCGGCGCAGGCCGCCGTCGAAGGGGAGCGCCTGCACGAAACCACGCCGAGCTTCCATTTTCCCGTCAAGGTCGTGGAAGCGAACAAGAAACACTCACCCGAACTGTCGGGCATCGCGGTCAGCGACGCGACGGGCGATGTCTACGTGGTCGAAGGAGACCCCGGAACCGTCGAGCAGTTCAAGCCGACAAACAATGCAAGCGGCGAAGCCGTCGCGGAGGCGCCCGGCGAAACCCTCGAAGTTCCCAAAGCCGTCGCGGTTGCGGTTGACAACTCCCCGTCTGCCTCCGATCCCTCGGCTGGGGTCGTCTATGTCGGCACCTCGAAGGGCACGCTCGTGAAGTTCACCGAAGTAGCCGGCAAACTCATGGAATCGAAGATCAAAGGTTTCGCTGCCAGCGGTGGCCTGCGGGGTCTCGCCGTCGATGCAAACGGAAACGTGCTCGTTTCAGCGGCAAATGGCGAAATCACGAAGTTCAATAACGCCGTGACGAATGCTGTTGTCTCGACCGAAAGCACGCAACTCGGGACAAGCACGCGCAGCGACCTGGCGGTTGACAGCAACGACGGCCTCTACGTCGGTTCTGTGGGAGTGAGCAACGAACCGCTCGAGCAGAAGATCCTCGAATACGACAAGCGCGAATTTGAAGAGCTCAATCCGGAATATGAAGGCGGTCAACGCTACGGCGTCCTCGCGAAGCTGACCCGCACCGGAGAAATCTTGAACCCCGCGCTCATGCCCGAAGCGTTGGGCGCAGTCGCAGTGAACGACAACGAGGGCCCAGGGGAAGACAGCGCCGAACGCAACGATCTCTACGTGGTGAACCTTACGGGTGCCATCGGTGAAAAAGTAAGCACGGTGTCGGAGTTCGCGCCGCCGACCGACACGAAAGGACCGGGCGAGCTCCTGCAACAGTTGACCTTGCCGCCCGAAAACGGCGACAGCGAAGGGGTGGGGGTCGCATTCGACAGCGACACCGGGGAGCTCTTCGTGCTCGACGGGGCGTCGCACGACGTAGACGTCTACAAACTCGCGCCCGAAGGCCAGCCGAGTGTCTCGAGTCTGTCCGCTCAGGAGTCGCTCGGCGCGTGGACACTGGGCGCCGAGGTAAACGCCGGCGGCGCTGACACGCACTATCACTTCGAATACGGTCCCGCTTTCTGCGCGCCGCCGACGTCTGGGTGTATCAGCACATCGTCAAGTGACCTCGGCGCGGCGTTCGGCCCGCAGGCGGTGAGCCAGGCGCTTGCTGGTTTGGCGCCCGGCGTCTACTACTACCGCGTCGTCGCGGAAAACGGGCACGGTACGGTTGCAAGTGTCGAAAAGAGCTTCACGGCCGCGGCCACGTTGACCGGCCTTCCCGATGGGCGCGAATGGGAACTCGTGTCCTCGCCGGTCAAGGCCGGCGCCGTACCGGAAGCGCCCACCTTGGAAGGAGGCCTGATACAGGCGTCGGAAACAGGAAACGCGATCACATACATATCGAACGGCCCATTCGCCGGAGAGCATCCGGAAGGCAGCCAGAGCCCAGTGCCGACGCAGCAGCTGTCGATTCGAGGTTCGAGCGGATGGACTACGACTGACATCAATACGCCTGCGTCGGTCGCCAACGGCTCTCGCGTGGGTGGGGCCAAGGAATATCGAGCTTTCAGTCCGAACCTGTCGCTCGCGCTCGTGGAGCCAATCACCGCGGCTGGCGCGCTGGCGCAACCGTCGCTCGCGCCCAACGAAACTCTGCAGAAGTCGATCTACCTGCGCGGGGATGCGCCGCTGGGCCCGGAAGCCAGCGGAAGCGCTAACTTCGCAGAAGCGCTCAAAAACGGGGGCGTGAACCACAACGCCGGCTTTCTGGCCCTCGTTGAAAACGCCAACGCGAACATCTTCGTAGAAGGCGGAGGAAGCCTCGAATTCGGCGGTGCGAGCGAAGAAGGTGGCCTTGAAGTCGAAGGGGCGACGACTGACCTGAGTCACGTCGTGTTTCGCTCGGTATCTGACGACCCCGGGCTCTACGAGTGGGTCGAACACGGCAAACCGCTTCAGCGCGTTGGCGTGCTCCCCGATGGCGTGAGCGAACCGGAAGCAAGGCTCGGCTTCGGTGTGCCAGGTGCGCAGGGCGCCCTGACCAACAACGCGATCTCCAGCGACGGGTCGCGTGTCATTTGGACAAGCGCTTCACCCAAACACCTGTATGTACGCGACACGGCGACAGAAAGGACGCTCCAACTCGATTCCTTCCAGACCGAAGCACTCGAACAGGCGGAAGCCAGCCGAAAGGAAACGGCGGATGTGCCCAGCGCAAACTTTGCGGCCGCCACGAGCGACGGCTCGAGGATCTTCTTCACAGACACGCAGCGGCTGACCGCTGCGTCGCGCGCGACCGCGAACTCACCTGATCTGTATGTGTATGAAGTCAGTGGCCTCGGCGGCGAACTTCGCGACCTGACACCGCAGCCCGGCGCGGACGTCTTGGTGAACAGCTTCCATCAGGGGGGTGGCGTCATCGGAATCAGCGAAGATGGCTCCTACGTCTATTTCATGGCGAACGGAGAGCTCGCCTCGGGTGCCTCGCCGGGCCACTGCGCGCACAACGAACGGCGCCCGCTTGGAACTACTTGCAATCTGTACGTCAGCCACTACCACGCTGGTGGATGGGAAACGAAGCTCGTTGCAGCGCTCTCATCGCACGACGGTCCTGACTGGGGCGACTTCCCCCGTGAAGCGGATCTCGCCTACCAGACCTCGCACGTCTCGCCGAGCGGTCAGTACCTCGCCTTCATGTCCGAACGCAACCTGACGGGTTACGAACCGCTCGAAGAAACAACAGGCAATCGGGACGAGGAGGTTTATCTCTACAACGCTGAGGCCGGCCTCGTCGACTGCGCGTCGTGCATGCCGAACGGCGCCCCGCCGGTGGGCGTGCACGATGTTCAGCCCGTCAACAACGGCAACAGTCCCGAAGGGCTGGGCCTGCTCGTGGACCGACCCCAGATCTGGGCCGAAGAAGTTGAGCTCGGATCGAATCCCACCGAAGCCGACCACTGGCTTGCCGGAAACATCCCCGGTTGGACCTCCCTCTCGGAGAAGCTGGCGACTTATCAGTCGCGGTATCTCACCGACGACGGCCGGCTGTTCTTCAACAGCCCCGACGACCTCGTGCCCGGAGCGACTGGGGTCAAGGAGATGGTCTATGAGTACCAGCCGAACGGGGCCGGGAGCTGTACCACGGAAGGCGGCTGCGTCGGACTTGTCTCCAGCGGCGATTCAGAACACGAACAGGCCTTCCTCGACGCGAGCGCCAACGGAAACGACGTGTTCTTCCTGAGCACCGAGCCGCTGGCCCCGAACCCGGAAAACAGTCTGTCGGTCTACGACGCGCACGTGTGCGAACCTAGCTCGCCGTGCACGAGCTCCGCGCACGCCGTCACGCCGTCGTGTGACGAAGCATCGGTAGCCTGCAGGCCTGCCCCGGAACTGTTCTCCGGCGGAGCGGGGAAGAGCGCAACCGAAGACACCTCCGGCGCCGGGAACATCACAGCTCAGCTCGGCAAGGTCAGCGTGCTCCCCAGCAAAACGGCGACCAAACCGAAGCTGCTCACCAAGGCGCAGAAGCTCGCGATCGCGTTGAAGGCCTGCAGGAAGGCCAAGAAGAAGAGCAGGCGTCTCGCTTGTGACAAGGCTGCTCACAAGAAGTACGGGCCGCCTGCAAAGAAGCCTTCGGAGAAGGCGAGCCGCGCGAAATGACAAGGCGACGCGTCGAATGCTCTTGCAGCCGCCCAGCTGTCGCGATCTTCGCGGCTGCGACGCTGCTTGCCGGCCTCACCTGCGCCTCTGGAGCGCTCGCCGCGGAAGCGGGAGCAGCGGTCCTCCCTCACTGGAATGTCGAAGCGCGCGCGGCTCCGACCGCTCTGCCTCCCGCAGGCGAAGGCGGAATCACGGTGTCTGCTGGCAACGTTGGCGACACCGAAGCGAAAGGACCGATCCGTGTCATCGACACGTTCCCGGCGGGCGTCGAAGCGACCGCGATCAGGCAGGTAGAGAGCAACTTTGGTGGCACATACAGATATACAAATGGCGAAGAACAGTCCGGTTTCAAATGCACGGTCAAGTCGACGCAGGTCGTCGAATGCACGATGTCGAATGGTCTCGAACCATTTGAAACGATCTACTTCTTGATCAAAGTCAAGACCTCTCATCCGGCGGTGCCAGCGGCCAACGCCGTTGAAGTCTACGAAGGGGCGCAGCTCGCCGGGGAACAGCGCAAGGACCTAGCGTTCGGCGCAGCACCCCAATACGGGATCGAACCCGAAGGGCTCCGAGTCTCGCCGGAAAACGAAGAGTTCCAGCCCGAGGACCTCTCGGGAGCTCATCCCTTCCAGCTGACCACGACGGTCAACTTCAACGAGACCCTGCAGAAGAACGGTCCCGGCACCGAAACCCTGCCATCCGCGCCCGCGCTCTCGAAGAACCTCACGTTCAACCTGCCGGCAGGCTTGGTCGGCCGTGCGAGCGCCGTCCCAGAGTGCACCGACGCCCAGTTCGGAGTTCAGGAAGTCAACAACCGCAACAGCTGCCCCGAAGATACCGTCATCGGCGTGGCGGACGTCGCCGTCAACGATCCACACCCCAACACGTTCGAATTCGCCCAGCTGGCAGTTCCGGTGTTCAACCTCGAACCGGGTCCGGGAGAGCCGGCACGCTTCGGCTTCGAGACCTTCCACGTGCCCGTGACTCTCAACACGTCGGTACGGACGGGCGAAGACTACGGCGCTTCAGTCAGCGTCGTCAATGCGTCGGACGATATCCAACTGCTCGCCAGCAGCGTCACCATCTGGGGAACGCCCGGAGACGAACGCCACGACAACGCACGCGGCTGGCAGTGCCTTGGTAAGGGCAGCTACGACATAAAGATCAAGCCGCAACCGCCGAAATGCGGCGAACACGAGGAACACAACAAAGGAGCGTTCCTGACGCTTCCCACGTCGTGCGGTCCTCAGGTGACGAAGGTCACGGGTGAAGCGTGGGGTGGTGCCGAACTTCCTGAAGCGACGGAGCGGTTCGAGCTGAATGGGTGCAAAGAACTCGACTTCAACCCTACGGTCGAAGTCAAGACGGACGAGCACAGCGCGAGCACTCCTTCAGGTCTGACCGTGGAAGTCAGCGTGCCCCAGGAAGGGACGCTTACAGATGGCCAGCGGGCCGAGGCAGACATCAAATCGACGACCCTCGAACTTCCGTCTGAACTGGAGACGAGCGCGGGCGCGGCGAACTCTCTCGCTACCTGCGGTGTGGGGCAGGCCGGCTTTGAGGAAGCCGGGGCCTCGTTGGGTGCCCAGCTCGAAGAACAGCGCTTCTCTTTCCTTTTGCCGGTTGCGCGGGAAGCAGGGGCCGAACCGCATTGTCCGGTCGCGTCAAAGATCGGAACCGTCGAAATCAACACGCCGTTCCTCTCGAACCCGGTCAGCGGCTCGCTGTATCTGGCCAGCCAAGACACCAACCCGTTCGCCTCGCCGCTCGTCCTGTACATGATCGCCGAAGAACCCGAATCGAAAGTGCTCGTCAAGCTCGCGGGTGAAGTCGAAATCCGGTCAAACGGCCAGCTGGTGTCGAGGTTCAAGGAAACGCCGCAGGTAGCGTTCGAGCATCTGAAGCTGCACCTGTTCAACGGCTCGAGCTCGGGCGCGGAAACGGCGTCGCAGGCGACTCCGGCTCGCTGCGGCTCCAACCCCGCTGCTGCATCGTTTGAAACGTGGTCCCAAAAGGAAGGCGAACCGTTCCCGAGATCGTCGAGCCCAGGAGGCCTCGCGATCACCTCAGGTCCGCATGGCACCCCGTGCACGAACGCCGGCGAAACACTTCCGTTTGCGCCGAGCTTCCAGGCGGGCTCGAGCAACCCCGAAGCGGCCAAGTACTCGCCGTTCACGCTCACGATCGCTCGACCTGACGGTAGCCAGGCGCTCAAAGCGATCGACATGGAACTCCCACCCGGTGTCGCTGCGAAGCTCGGCTCGGTGCCGCTCTGCGGTGAACCGGCAGCCGCCGAAGGAAAATGTGGCGAAGAAAGCAAGATCGGCGAATCGACCACGTATTCGGGTTTGGGCAACGCGCCTGTCGAGCTGGCGGGCAAGGTCTACCTCACCGGCCCCTACGACGGCGCGCCATTCGGGCTCTCCACCGTGACCGACGCCACGAAAGTCGGTCCGTTCAACATCGGGCGGATCGTCGTACGCTCGACGATCAACGTCAACGAAACGACCGCGGCCGCGAACATCGACACCGAAGCGACGAGCGTCATCAACGAACAGGCTGGCACCGTCGAAAACTATCCGGGGCTGCCCGAATTCATCAAAGGTCTTCCCGCACAGATCAAACAGCTGAACGTGACGGTCAACAGGCCCGAATTCGAGTTCAACCCAACGAGCTGCAACACGATGGCCGTCACGGGCACGCTCGTCGGCTACGAAGCTACGAACGCGCCGGTATTGTCGCCGTTCAAGGCCACGAACTGCGCCTCGCTTGCGTTCGCGCCGAAACTGACGGCCAGTGTTGTCGGACAGGGAAGCAAAACCGAAGGCACGACGTTCGCGGTGAAGATCGGATTCCCGAGTGCCGGCCAGGCGAACATCCACAAGGTCGACCTCACGATCCCGTCGAAGCTCCCATCGCGCTTGACGACGATCCAGAAAGCGTGCCTCGAAGCCGTCTTCGACGCGAACCCCGCCTCGTGCGACGAAGGCTCCGTCATCGGCGAAGGCGTCGTGCACACTCCGGTCTTCAAGAACCCGCTGCGGGGCCCCGCCTACCTCGTTTCGCACGGTGGCGCGGCGTTCCCCGACGTCGAGCTCGTGCTGCAGGGCGAAGGCGTGAAGATCGTCGTGGACGGCAAGACCTACATTCACGAAGGCATCACCTACTCGAAATTCGAAACCTCGCCCGACGCGCCGTTCTCGACGTTCGAAACGGTCTTCCCGAAGGGCCCGCACTCGGCGCTGACTCCCAGCGTGCCGGAAAAGGAAAACTTCAACCTCTGCAAACAGACGCTGACCATACCGACCGAAATCACCGGCCAGAACGGGGCGTTCATCTCGCAGACGACGCCGGTCGTGATCACGGGCTGCAAAGGCGTCGAGGCCTTCAAAATCACGAAGGCGCAGCTGCTCGCCAAAGCACTGAAGGCGTGCAGGACGAAGTACAAGGCGAAGAGCAAGAAGGCAAAGCGCGTCAAGTGCGAAAAGGCCGCCCGCAAGAAGTACGGGTCGCCGGCGAAGAAGTCGTCCGAGCAGCACTCCTCGAAGAAGCAGTAGCGGGCGGGATCTACCCCGGCTCGTTCTGCAACGAGCGCCACAGGTACCGGCTCGCGAGCGTGCGGTACGGACGCCACGGCGCGGCGATCCGCTCCATCGTGGCCGCGTCCGGTAGGTCCTCGAGCGCGTAGGCGCGTTCGATCGCTCGGCGGATCCCGAGGTCGCCGACGGGCAGCACGTCGGGCCGGTCGAGGTGGAACATCAGGAACATCTGCGCCGTCCACAGGCCCAGGCCCTTGACGGCGACCAACTCGGCGATCGCGTCCTCATCGGACAGCTCGTTCAGACGCTCGAGCTCGAGCTCGCCCGAGATCACGTGCTCGGCGAGCGAGCGCAGGTAGCTGACCTTCGCGCGCGATAGGCCCGCGGCCGCGCGCAGCTCCTCTGGGTCGTCGGCGAGGATCTCCGCCGGTGTCGGGGGCCGGCCTTCGAAACGGTCTGTCAGGCGTCCGTAGATCGCCCTCGCGGCGAGCACCGACAGCTGCTGGCCCGTGATCGCGCGCACGAGCGCGCCGTAGTGGGCGGTTGATCCGATTCCCACCCGCCCGCGCCCGGCGCGCGAGTCGTCCAGCGGGCCGACGGCGTCGATCAGCTTGGCGAGCACGGGGTCTGCCGCGCGCAGGTGGGCGAGCGCGCGCTTAGGCAGAGGGGAGCGCCTCGAGCGCGACCGGCTCGCCGTCGAGCGCGTTCAGCGCGCGCTCCAGCGACATCGCCAGGCACGTGAAGCTGGGCGTGTCGCGGGCGGTGTAGCGCGAAGCCTCGGTCGTGCGCAGCCGCTGCACGAGGTCGAGGAACGTGCCGACGTCGTCGGTGTCGAACGCGACCACGAACTCCTGGTCGTCGAGCCCAAACGAGTAGGTCGTGTGGTTGTCGACACCCGGATATTCGCGGCCGAGCTGGATGTGTCCCTGCATGATCTGCCAGCGCTCATCCGCCGGCAGCGCGTACCACTCGCGCGACTTCACGAACGGATACACGAACACGTAGCGGCCGCGAAAGCGGCGCGGGCGCACGCGCTCGTCTTCGGAGTACTCCGAGCTCTTGCGCATCCCCAGGAACGAGTAGGGGATCTGCGCCCACTGCATCAGCCCGCTCTGTGCCAGCACAACGTGGAACTCGTGGATGCGATCGAGGTTCTCGGCCTCGGAGATCAGCAGCAGCTCGACATCGCCGCGCGTGCCCACGAGCGAGAAGCTCTGCAGCAGGTGCCCGTCGGCGAAGTCCTCGCACGCGGCCGCGAACTCGCGCTTGTGCCGGGCGCGAGTCTCGCCGTCGAGCCGGCGCCACGCGGGGTCGAGCTTCAGGAACGTGTACTTGACGAAGTGCCGCGAGCTCACGCGCTCGATTATCGCACCGCCGGGGCCTCCACGACCCCTTGGGGGGATAGAGTAGGCGCGTGCGGATCGCGCTGCTGTCGCCGTACTCGTGGACGTACCCCGGTGGCGTCACGCGCCACATCGAGGCGCTCGCCTCCGAGCTGGCCGCGACGGGACACGAACCACGCATCCTCGCGCCGTTCGACCCCGACGACGCGCTCTCGCGACGCCTGCACCGCGGCGCGCGTCCGCAGCAGCGGACCGTGCCGGAGGACTTCGTCGCGCTCGGGCGCACCGTCGGGCTGCCCGCCAACGGCGCCGTCTCCAACATGGCGCTCACGCCCGCCGCCGTGTTCGCGATGCGCCGCGAGCTGCGCGAGGGCGGCTATGACGTGCTGCACATCCACGAGCCGGTCGTGCCGTTCCTCTCGTGGTTCGCGCTCACCAACGCGGGGAGCCTGCCGCTGGTCGGCACCTTCCACACCTACTCCGAGAACGCGCTCACCAACGGCGTCGCCGCCGGCCCGCTCGGCGGCCGCCGACGCATGAACCGTCTGCACGCGCGCATCGCCGTCTCCGAGGCCGCCGCCTGGACGGCGCGGCGCTTCTACGGCGGTCGCTACCGCATCGTCCCCAACGGCGTGCACCTGCTCGACGGCGCCGAGCACGCCGATGCGCCCGCGGCGCAGCCCGAGCTGCGGATCCTGTTCATCGGCCAGGCGGTCGAACGCAAGGGGCTGCCGGTGCTGCTGCAGGCGTTCGAGGCACTGCGCGACCAGATCCCTGCGACCCTCACGCTCGTCGGCGCGAGCGCCGAGGAGATCGCGCCGATGATGCTCGATGACCGCGGCGTGCGGGCGCTCGGCAAGGTCTCTGAGGAGCGCAAGCTCGCCGAGCTCGCCCACGCCGAGATTCTGTGCGCGCCCTCGCTGCACGGCGAGAGCTTCGGCATGGTGCTCACCGAGGCCTTCGCCGCCGCCACCCCCGTGGTCGCCTCTGACATCCCGGGATATCGCGACGTCGTGCGCGGCGGCACCGACGGACTGCTCGTGCCCGGCGGCGACCCGCTCGCGCTTGCCGAGGCGCTGCGCGAGCTCGCCCTCGCCCCCGACGCGCGCGCGCGGATGGCGCTCGCCGCGCGCGAGCGCGCCGAGCGCTTCGCGTGGCCGCGCGTGGCCGCCGAGGTGCTCGACTGCTACGAGCAGGCGATGCGCGTCGGCTCGCCCGCGACTCGCCTTGGACGCGCCGCCGTGCGCTACGGGCTCGCTCCCGCCGACCTGCAGCCGCGGATCCCAGCCGAGCGCCTGCCCTCGCTGCTCGCGCCCGGGCCGCCGCTGGTCGGCGGCGCGCGACGTCGGCGCACGCTGCGTCGCGCGGGGGTAGTCGCCAGCACGCTCGTGGGCGGCGCGCTCGCCGCGGTTGCGCTGCAACACGTCGGCGTGACCCGTGTCGCCGCTTCGCTGGTCGCGTCCAAGCCCGGGCTGATCGCGGCCGGCCTCGCGCTGATGTGCGCCGCGATGTTCGCGCGCGCGCTCTCATGGCACTCGATCCTCGCCGCTGCCCCCACGTGGCGGCCGGCCAAACGTCGCGACGCGATGCAGGGCACGTTCATCGGCGTGCTGATGTCCGCCACGCAGCCCGCCCGACTCGGCGAGCCATCGCGCGCGCTGATCGTCGCGCGGCGTCTCGGCCGCGCGCGCGAGACGCTGCCGATCGTCCTCGGCACGATCGTCTCGCAGACGCTGCTCAACGTGCTCGCGCTGCTGATCCTCGGCGGCGTCACGCTCTCGAGCGCCACCGTGCTCGACCGCCACGACCGCGCGCTGGCGCTGCTCGCGCTGGCACCGCTGGCCGCGCTGCTCGCGCTGGCGATCGCGCCAGTGCTGGCGCCGCCCGCCGCGTTGTCGCGCTCGCGAGGACTGCGCGCGCTGCTCGCCGCGGCGCGGCGCTCGTTGTTGCGCCTGCGCGATGGCATGCGGGTGTTCGCGAACCCGCGGCACGCGAGCCTCGCCACCGTCACGCAGCTCACGGCGTGGGCGCTGCAGTGGCTGTCCTGCTGGGTGCTGCTGAGCGCGCTCGGCCTCTCGCAAGCCGGCGTCGGCGCCGCCGCCGCAGTGCTGTTCGCGGTCAACGTCACCGCCGTGGTGCCCGCCACGCCGGCGAACATCGGCGTCTTCCAGGCCGCCTGCGTGCTCGTGCTCGCCGGCGCCTACCACGTCTCCACGCCCGAAGCGATCGCCTACGGCATCGTCCTGCAGGCCGTGGAGCTCGCGAGCGCGCTGATCATGGGCCTGCCCGCGCTCGTCAACGAGGGACTGTCGTGGCGGGAAGTGCGCCTGCGCACGATGCACGCGGCGCCGGTCAAGCTCGGCCCGCTGCCCGCCTCCGCCGTCGTTCGCCGCGGCGCAGTTGCATCAGCCGGAGACCCGCTGCCATAGCGATTCGGAATAGCTTGATTCCGAAGACATGAACTGTGCCGACAGTCTGGACGATATGCATAAAGCAGGGTTCGCTGCCGCAGCGGCGTATGAGTCCCGCATGTCCGATGCCTGGGTGTATCTGCTGCGCTGCGCCGACGGGTCGCTCTACACCGGCTGGAGCAACGACGTGCAGCGGCGACTGACGCGTCATCTCGAAGGGACGGCCAGCCGCTACACCGCCAGCCGCCTGCCGGTGGAGCTCGTGCTCGCGCTGCCGATGCCCGATCGCAACACCGCGATGCGCGAAGAGGCGCGGATCAAGACGCTCGATCGCGACGGCAAGCTCGCCCTGATCGCCGCCTCTCGGGAGCCCTCGAGCTGAGCGCCGCCCCGGGGCGCGAAGCGCGAGCGCCCATGCGCACCGGATGCGGGCGTCCGTTTAGGGCATGATGGGGGCCATGGCCTCACGACCGCCTGCGCGCAGCGTCAAGATCTCGGACGACGAGCGGACCGGCTGGTCCTCTGATCGCCCGCGTCGCGACGGCGCGCCGCCGCGGCCGCTCGACCTGACCGTCCACTGTCGCGTGCTGGCGCCGGGCGACCGGCTGCGCTACTCGCCAGGGAGCCTGCTGGTCGTGCTCGGCGCCTCCGTGGACGAGCGCAACGCCTTCCTCGACCGCCTGATCGAGGACCGCGCCAGCCTGCTCTCGCTCGAGAAGGTGCGTGCGCTGCTCGCCGGGCGCGTAGCTGACGATGAGCTCCCGGCGCGCGCGCAGGAGCTGCTCGTGGCTGCCGTGTCCAAGCGCTTGGAGAACCGCGAGACCGTCGTCCTCGCTGCCGACGGCTTCGAGCCGGCTGAGCGGGAGCCGTTCGTGCGCATCGCCGCCACGCTCAAGCGTCCGCGCCACCTGGTCCTGCTGGAGACCGCGCGCGAGCAGGTTGCCGAGGAGGACCTGCCGGCGCTCAACGAGCTGCGCCGCGCACTCGACGCCGGCGAGCTCGGCGGCGAGGGCTTCCAGACGGCGCTGCGCCTCGGCGGTGGCACCGCCGGTGAGGTGAAGCGGATCCTGTTCCGCCCGCCGCCGCGCGAAGAGTAGTCCCGTCGGCGGCAAAAGCTCAGGTCGAGCTCTCGCCCGCCATCGCCGGCTCGTCCTCGGCTTCGACCGCCCCGTCCGGCGGATCCTCGTCGCCGAGCTCGCCAAACAGCGACGGGTCGCTGTCGGAGCCGCGGATCACGGCGTCGGGTGAGCCCTCGGGCAGGAGCCGCCCCTGGCGCGTGCCGAAGTAGATCGCCTGGGGGTGGTGGGCGACCATCGCGAGCGTCGACTGCTCGGGCTCGGGCGCGTAGCCGTCTGTGATCGTCATGCCGATCTGGCCGAGGTCGAGCAGCTCCTGCACCTTCAGGTGCTCTGACTGCTCCGGCACCGCCGGGTAGCCCCACGAGTAGCGCCTTCCCTGCGTCAGCGGGATCTCGAGCATGCGCCGCGCCTCGTAGTGCAGCCACTCCGCGAGCCCCTCGGCCGTCTGTACGCCGAGGCCGTGCACGAACAGCTGCTCTGCGAACTCGCCTTCGGCCTCGAGCCGCGCCATCAGCTCGGTCACCTCGGAGCCGACCGTCACCGCCTGCACCGCGATCACGTCGAGTTGTGATGGAGGCCCGCCCACCCGGCCGGTCGATCGAGACCCGCCCGCCCCGCCATCCGGGCCGATCGCGGGCCGGAAGAAGTCGGCGAGGCAGATGCGATCGCCCTTGGGCTGGCGCGGACACACGAAGCGGGTCAGCTCCGTCGCGCGGTCCTCGGGGTCGAGCACGACGATGTCGTTGCCGAGCGCGTAGCACGGGAAGAAGCCGAGCAGCGTACGCGGATGCAGGTAGGTCTGCTCCTTCCACATCCGCTCCAGGCGCGGGCGGAAGTCCTCGCGCAGCAGCGTCTGCCAGGCCTCGCCTTTGACGCCCTTGCCGCCCCAGTGCAGCTTGAACAGCACGTGCGTGTCGAGGTGGCGGTAGACCTCGTCGAGGTCGACGGGGATCTCCTCGACGCCCCAGAACGGCGGCGTCGGGATCGGCACGTCGGTGCGTGCCGCCGAGCGTACCGAGTCATCGGCGAAGTTCAGCTCCTCCTCGGGCGCCTCGCCTTTGGCGCGGAACTCGCTGGCCCCGGCGAGCAGCTTCTGCACGAGCGCTGCGCGCGCGTCGTCGTCGACCAGCTGATCCATCACCGACAGGCCCTCGAACGCGTCCTTGCAGTAGAACACGCCCGGCTCGTAGACGACGTCTGAGTCCTTGCCGCTCGGGTACAGCGCGCGGTAGCCGAAGGCGCGGTTGATCGCCGCGCCTCCGATCAGCACGGGGTAGGAGAGGCCCTTCGCCTGCAGCTCCTGGATGCACGCCGGCATCTGCTTGGAGGTGGAGACGAGCAGCGCTGAGAGCCCGATCGCCGTCGCGTCGTGTTCCTGGGCGGCATCGACGATCGTCTGGATCGGCACCTGCTTGCCGAGGTCGACAACCGTGTAGCCGTTGTTCGTGAGGATCGTGTTGACGAGCGACTTGCCGATGTCATGCACGTCGCCGAAGACCGTCGCCAGCACCACGGTGCCCTTCGTGTAGCCCTCGAGCTTGTCCAGGTATTTCTCGAGCTGCGCGACCGCGCGCTTCATCACCTCGGCCGACTGCAGCACGAACGGCAGGATCAGTTCTCCGGCGCCGAACTTGTCGCCGACCTCTTTCATCGCCGGCAGCAGCACCTCGTTCAGCGTCGGTACCGCGCCGATCTTCTCGACGCTGCGGTCGATCTGGTCCTCGACGCCATCGCGGCGACGGCGCAGGATGTGGAAGTGCAGCGCCTCCTCGGGCTCCATCCCCTCGGTCGGGTCCGCAGCGCCCTGGGCAGTGTCTTCGGGGCCCTTGGACTCGAAGTGCTCGATGAACTTCTCCAGCGCGTCCTCGCGGCGGTTGAACACGAGGTCGTCGGCGAGCTGACGCTCCCCGTCTGGGATCTCCGCGTAGGGGGTGATGTGGTTGGGGTTGACCATCGCCAGGTCGAGGCCGGCGTCGACGCAGTGGTGCAGGAACACCGAGTTGAGCACCGCGCGCGCGCCGGGCGAGACGCCGAAGGAGACGTTCGAGACCCCCAGCGAGGTCTTCACGTCCGGGATCTGCTCCTTGATCGCTTTGATGCCCGCGATCGTCTCGACCGCGGAGGGGCGCCACTCCTCGTCGCCTGTCGTCAGCGTGAACGTCAGGCAGTCGAAGATCAGCAGCTGCGGGTCGAGGCCGTGCTCCTCGCAGCAGAGCTCGCGGATGCGCTGTGCGATCTCGACCTTGCGCGCGGCCGTCTTCGCCATCCCGACCTCGTCGATCGTCAGCGCGATCAGCGCGGCGCCGTGCGCGAGCGCGACCGGGACGACGCGGTCGAGCTTCGCGCGCCCGGCCTCGAGGTTGACCGAGTTGACGATCGCGCGGCCGGGGATCTGCTCGAGCGCGCGTTCGATCACCTCGGGCTCGGTCGAGTCGATCTGGATCGGCGCGGGCTGGGTCAGCGACACCTTCTTCGCCAGCAGCCGCATCTGTTCGTCCTCGTCCTGGCGCTCGGTCAGCGCGACGCACAGGTCGAGCACGTGCGCGCCGCCCGTGACCTGATCCTCGGCAATCTGCACGAGGCCGTCGTAGTCGTCTGCGAGCAGCAGCTCCTTGGCCCTGCGCGAGCCCTGCGAGTTGACGCGCTCGCCGACCATCGTCGGCGGCGGCTCCTGCTGCAGCGGCGTCGCGGCGATCATCGATGACAAATGAGGGGCGCGGGGGGCAGGGCGCGCTGCCACCGGCCGCTTCGCGACGCGCTCTGCGATCGCGCGAATGTGATCGGGGGTCGTGCCGCAGCAGCCGCCGACGACGCCCACGCCGTAGCGCTCGACGAACTCCTTCAGCGCCTCGGCGAGCGGCTCCGGCTTCTCCGGGAAGATCGTCTCGCCGTCGGGACCCTGCAACGGTAGGCCGGCGTTCGGTATGCAGGCGACCGGCACGGGGCAGTGCTCGCCGAGGAAACGGATCGCGTCGCGCATGTCCTCGGGGCCGGTCGAGCAGTTCAGGCCGATCACATCGACCCGCAACGCCTCGAGCGTCGTCAGCACCGCGGAGATGTCGGTGCCGAGCAGCATCTTGCCGCCGTTGGGCAGCAGTGAGACCGAAGTGTGGATCGGCAGCGCGCGGCCGGTGCTCCTGAAGGCGGCGCGCGCGCCGAACACGGCGGCCTTGACCTCGAGGATGTCCTGCGCCGTCTCGATGATCAGCAGGTCGGCGCCACCGTCGATCAGCCCCGCGGCCTGCTCGGTGAAGACCTCCACCAGCTCGCCGAAGCGGATCTGCCCGAGCGATGGATCCTCGGACGCCGGCAGGTAGCCCGTCGGGCCGATCGAGCCCGCCACGAAGCGGCTCTCGCCGGCCGCCTTGCGCGCGAGCTCCGCGGCCTTCGTGTTGATCTCGACCGTGTACTCGGCCAGACCCCACTCGCCGAGCTTGATGCGCGAGGCCTGGAAGGTGTCGGTCTCGAGCACTTCCGCGCCCGCGTCGAGCATCGAGGCGTGCACCCCCTCGATCACGTCGGGGCGGTTCAGCACGAGCGCCTCATGGCACTTGCCCTGCAGGCCGCCGTAGTCCTCCTGCGTGAGGTCGAACTGCTCGAGCGTGGCACCCATGCCGCCGTCGTAGATGACGACGTGCTCGGCGATCGCCTGAAGATAGTCGCGCTGTGACATTCCACGCAATGCTAGAGATCCACGGCTCCAGGTCCCCGATCGCCGAGACATGGCATGCTGGCGCGATGGCGCGCGAGGGTCGCGCGGCAAGGATGTCGCCTTCCTCGCCGGCGAGCTTCGCGACGAGCACGGAGCGGTCGTCGCCGTCGCCTCGGCAACCGCTGTGATCCGACGCCAGCAGGGCTGAAGCGAGGCCCGCTCCGACCGCCGCGTCGAGTCCCTGCCCGAAGCGGACGACAGCCGCGTGGGCCTGCCGGGACGCGAGCATCGGCTAAGCGTCGAAGATCTCCGCGAACGGGTTTGCGCCGCTGCACAATGCTCGCGAGCGTCAAGCCAGTAGGGGGAGAAAACATGACACCGCAGGATCTGTTTGAGGCGCCGGTCAGGGATCGTTTCGAGGGCACCGCATTCGCCCGCCGCGGCGAGCATCTGCGCGAGACGGCTGCCGGCGCGCTGCGCGCGAGCGACGTCGCCGAGGCGGGCCGCACGCTCGTCGCCGTCGTGGGGCTCGGCCACACGGGCCTGCCGAGTGCGATCGCGCTGCGTCGCGCCGGCGTCCGCGTCGTCGGGATCGACACGTCCGCGAGCCGGCTGAGCGAGATTCGCGCGGGACGTGCCGAGATTCCGCGCGCGGACTGGGAGTACCTGCGCGTGCACATGGGCGGGGAGGACTTCGAGCTGACCGGCGAGCTCGAGGACCTCGGCGCCGCCGACGGAGTGCTGATCTGCGTCCCAACGACCGTCGACCGGCGCGGCCAGGCGATCACCGAGCCGCTCCGGCGCACGTGTGCGGCGGTCGTCGAGCACGCACGCGCCGGGCAGACGCTCGTGCTGACATCGAGCACGTTCGTCGGTGCCACGCGCGAGCTGCTCGTCGAGGCCCTCTCCGGGCGCGGCCTGTGCGTCGGCGAGGACGTGTTCGTCGCGTTCTCACCGGAGCGCACCGACGCCGGCGTCGCCGAGCATGGGCAGCCGCGCTCCCCGCGTGTGCTCGGAGCCGTCACCGAGACGTGCTTCGGCCACGCCGCGGAGCTGCTGAGCCCGCTGTGTGACCGGCTGCACCGCGTCTCCTCGCCCGCTGCCGCCGAGATGGTGAAGCTCTACGAGAGCAGCTTCCGCGCCGTCAACATCGCGCTCGCGTTCGAGATGGCCGACGCCTGCCGCACGCACGCACTCGACCCGATCGAGGTCACCGACGCCGCCGCCACCACGCCGTTCGGCTTCATGCCCCACTACCCCTCGCCGGGAGTCGGCGGCCACGCCGTCGGCGTGGATCCCTACCAGATGCTGGCGGGGCTGCGCGAGCACGGGCGACCGGCGACGCTGATCGAGGAGGCGATGCGGACGATCGCCGCACGGCCGCGACGGGTGGCGATGCGCGCGCACGAGCTGCTGCTGCGCTCCGGACGCCAGCTGCGCGACGTGCGCGTGCTCGTCGTCGGAGTCGCCTACAAGCCGGGTGTCGCCGACGCGACCAACTCGCCGTCGGTGGAGATCATCTCGCGGTTGCTGCAGGAGGGCGTGCAGGTCGACTTCCACGACCCGCTCATCGGGGCGCTGCGGGTCGACGGCGAGCCGATGCACAGCATCGACCCCGATCCGCGCCGCGACGCCTCCGGCTTCGGCCCCGAAGACTACGAGCTCGCGATCGTCCTCGGCACCCAGCCGGGGCACGATTACGGATGGCTCAGGCGCTGCCCGCAGGTGCTCGACTGCACCTACCGGCAGCGCACCGGTCGCCGTCACTTTCTTCTGTGACGGAGACGGGGATGGTGAAGCGACGGCCGCGATCGGGCCCGCGGCCGTCGCTCACCGTCCATCGCTGCCTGGCGGCCGCCCGAACGAGACCACGGCCGCCGCTTGCCATGCCCACGCCTACTTAATGAAAAGCATCTCCGAGTACTTCGGCAGCGGCCACAGGTCGTCGGCGACGAGCTTCTCCAGGCGGTCGGCGACCTCGCGGACGTCCTCCATCGCCGGGATCACCGTGTCGCGCATGTACACGGCCTCCTTCTGGGCGCCGATCGGGTGGTTGGCGGCGAGGTTCGCGTCCTCGAGCTCGATCTGCGCGAAGTGCAGCTCCTTGACGACCGGTTCGATCTCCGCGATCAGCTCGTCCAGAGCGCTGTCTCGGAGCTCGTTGAGGTAGCGCACCGCCGCCGGCAGCAGCATCGTGCGCCCCATCGCCGCCGCCGTCTCGGCCTCGATGTTGATGTTCATCACGTACTGCTCGGTGAACACCTCATAGCGGGCCTCGAGCTCGCGCTTGGACAGCACTTTGTACTTTTTGAACGCCGCCACGGTCGATTTCTCGACCAGCCACGGCAGCGCGTCGGGGGTCGTCTTGAGGTTCGCGAGGCCGCGTTTCTCGGCCTCCTTGTGCCACGCCTCCGAGTAGCCGTCGCCGTCGAACACGATCTGCTTGTTCGACGCCCAGACGCCCTTGACGACCGTCGTGACCGCCTTCTCGAGCGTCGCGCTCGAGCCTTTCAACGCCGTCTTCAGCTTGTCGCTCAGCTCGTCGACCGACTCCGCGACGATCGTGTTGAGCACCGTGTTCGGGAATGCCGGCGATGAGCTCGAGCCGAGCGCTCGGAACTCGAACTTGTTGCCCGTGAACGCAAACGGGCTCGTGCGGTTGCGGTCGCCTCCGTGCAGCGGCAGCGGCGGCAGCACCGGCGTCCCAAGCCCGAGGAACGAGCCCGGTTTCGACGGCTGCACCTTGCCCGCCTCGATCGCGCCAAAGACCTTCTCGAGCTCTGCCCCGAGGAAGATCGAGATGATCGCCGGCGGCGCCTCGTTGGCACCCAAGCGGTGATCCTGACCGGCGCTCGCGATCGACGCTCGCAGCAGCGCCTGGTGCTTGTTGACGGCCTGGATCACGGCCGCGCAGAAGAACAGGAACTGCAGGTTCTCCGCCGGCGTGTCGCCAGGGTCGAGCAGGTTCAGGCCGGTGTCGGTGCCCATCGACCAGTTGTTGTGCTTGCCCGAGCCGTTGACGCCCGCGAACGGCTTCTCGTGCAGCAGGCACACCAGGCCATAGCGGCGCGCCGTGTTCTGCATGATCTGCATCGTGATCATCTGATGGTCCGCACCGACGTTCGAGTTCTCGAAGATCGGGGCCACCTCGTACTGGTTCGGGGCGACCTCGTTGTGGCGCGTCTTGATCGGGACGCCGAGCTTCGCCAGCTCCAGCTCCAGCTCCAGCATGTACGCGAGCACGCGCTCGGGGATCGAGCCGAAGTAATGGTCGTCGAGCTCATGGCCCTTCGGCGGTTTGGCGCCGAACAGCGTGCGCCCGGTGGTCACCAGGTCGGGCCGTTCGAAGAAGTACTGCTCGTCGATCAGGAAGTACTCCTGCTCGCAGCCGATCGTCGTGAACACGCGCTGGGCGTCCTCGACGCCGAGCTGCCTCGAGCGCGCGGATCGCAGCTCCCGACAGCGCGTCCATCGAGCGCAGCAGCGGGATCTTGTTGTCGAGCGCCTCGCCGGTCCACGACGTGAACGCCGTCGGGATGCACAGCAGCGCGCCGTTGGGGTTCTCGAGGATGAATGCCGGGCTCGTCGGGTCCCAGGCGGTGTAGCCGCGCGCCTCGAACGTCGCGCGGATGCCGCCGGTCGGGAACGACGAGGCGTCGGGCTCACCCTGGATCAGCTCCTTGCCCGAAAACTCCGCGATCGCCGATCCGTCGCCCGCGGGGCCGTAGAAGGAGTCGTGCTTCTCCGCCGTCGAGCCCGTCAGCGGCTGGAACCAGTGCGTGTAGTGCGTCGCGCCCTTCTCCATCGCCCATTCCTTCATCGCCTGCGCGACCGCGTCCGCCAGCGACGTGTCGAGCGCCTCACCGCGCGCGAGCGTGCGCTGCAGCGCCTTGTACACGTGCTTGGGCAGCCTTCGGCGCTGCACGGCAGCCGAGAACACGTTTGCCCCGAAGACCTGATTGTCGGCGAGCGTCAGGTCGGGCGACCCGAGCGCGGTTCCGTTGGCGCTCCACTGCGCGGCGGTGACGTTCTGCTGGCGGGTCCTGGGCATGGGCTCGGTCGATTCCTCCTCGAGAAGTGTGGGGGCGCACCGGCTCCGGCGAGCGCACAGAGCCGCACGCAATCGTAGTGCCAAGCGGGCTGAAAGGGATCAACCGATGGCGAAATCGTCAACGCGATCTTTCGACAGTCGGCCAAACCCGGATGCTTGGCTTCGCCGGCGCCGCGCCTTCGGCGCCTGCCCGGCTAGGGCGAGCTGGGGAACTGTCCGACTTCGACCTGCCCGGTGTTCGGGTTGACGTGTTTGAGGTCGGGCGCCGGTTTGACGTAGACGGCGAATTTGCCGTGAATGCCCGCTTTCGCTTCGAGCCGTGCTTTGGCCTTGCCGGCGAGCCCCGCCGAGACCACGTAGTGGACCGTGAAGGTGCCGGCCTTGACGGGCACGACCCGCCACACGAACAGCTTCGCCTTGCCCGGCGCGAGCGGGCCGAGCGCCCACGTGTTGACGTAGGCGGTCTGACCGCCGCCCGGCAGGCTGACGTTCTCGGTTTCCACGGGCGGAGAGGCGATCGCCCCGGGCCCTCGTTCGATCGCCCACACCGGGCGCTTGCGCACCGCCAGTCCCGGATAGTTTGAGTTGTAGTCGAACGAGTCGATCGTGACGGCGACGTTGGGGACGGTCTGGGTGCCGGTGTTGCGCACCGCCACGACAAACCGCGACGGGCGCGCGATCGACTGCGCCGCGGGGAAGCTTGCGCCGACCTTCATCGCGAACGTGCCCGCCGGTTCGTGCGCGTCCTGGCGGCTGCCGCCGCCGCAGCCCGCGAGCGCCGCCAGCGCCAAGGCCACCGCGGGCGAGGTTCTCGGCACGCGCGAGAGGGCCGCTCGAGCGCGACACGGCACCACCCAGAAGCCTTTACACCCTCCCCTCACGATCGCGCCACGATACCAGCGGGGGTGGCGCGTCGTGTCGGCCTGCGCGAGGCGTTGGGCGCCAGGCTGCGGCGCGCGGGCGGCGCATCGCGTAGAGTTTGTCCGACCACTGATCGCGACTCGAGGAGGAGTAGGGAGAGATGGTACGCGGCGTCGCCGAAAGGGCGGGCACACCGGCGAGGCATGTGCTCGAGGAATTCGGGGACATGATGATCCTCACCGGCAGGACCGTGTGGTCCGTGCTGCGCCCGCCGTACCCGTATGGCGGGGAGCTCGTTTCGCAGTTCCTGTTCACGTTGCGGCTCGTGTGGTTTCCGCTGCTCGTCTCGACCGTGGCGATCAACTACGGCGCGCCGGGGCTGCAGGCGGCGGACTTCCTGAGGATCTTCGGCGCGCTGGACCGTCTCGGTGGCTTCTTCGTGATCGAGGTCGTACGCGAAATCGGCCCGTTCATCACTGCGATCGTCGTCGCGGGCGTCGCCGGCACGGCGATCACGGCGGATCTGGGGGCGCGCAAGGTGCGCGAGGAGCTCGACGCGCTGCAGGTGCTCGGCGTCGATCCGGTCAAGAACCTCGTGGTGCCGCGCTTCCTGTCGTTGATGATCGTGACGGGGCTGTTCGATATCTACGCGTTGCTGTTCGGGATCTACGGTGGCATCATCGCCGAGATCTACAACGGTGGCTCGCTGGGGTCTTTCTGGGGGACGCTGTTCGCGAACGCGGACGTCACGGATCTGTGGGGGTCGGTGCTGAAGTCGACGGTGTTCGGCGCGATCATCGCGATCGTCTGCTGCTACAAGGGCATGACCGCGTCGGGCGGCGCCGAGGGCGTCGGGCGCGCGGTCAACGAGGCCGTCGTCGTCGCGTTCCTCGGGATCGGCGCGTTCAACTACGTCTTCACGCAGACGCTGCTGGCGACCCATCCGCAGATCCTGGTGATCAAGTGAACGAACTGCTTGCTGTGCCGCGCGAATGGCTCGCCGCGACCGGCGAGATCGCGCGCTTCACCGGGACGATCGTCGGCGACGTGTTCAGCCTGCGCGTGTTCAGGTTCTTCGGCGAGTCGCTGCGCCAGGCAGGGATCCTGATCATCGGCTCGACGACCGTCATCTGGGGCCTCGTGTTCCTGATCGGCCTGGGCGGCTGCGGCATCCAGGCGGGCTACTTCAACCAGTCCACAGGCACGCCGAACTACGCCGGCGTGTTCGCCGCGTGGTGCAACCTGCGCGAGGCCGTGCCGCTCGTGTTCGGGTACATGCTGTCGGCGAAGGTCGGCACCGGGATCGTGGCCGAGCTCGGCGCGATGCGGATCTCCGAGGAGATCGACGCGCTCGAGGTGATGGGCGTCGACTCGATGGTGTTCCTGTGCGCGACGCGGCTGCTGGCGACGTGGATCGTGCTGCCGTTCATGTACATCACGGCGATCGGCGTGGCGTTCCTCGCCTCATATCTGGCGATCGTCGATCAGCTCGGCTTCACGTCGAGCGGAGGGTTCCTGCTGATCTTCTGGCAGTTCCAGAATCCCACGGATTTCCTGTTCAGCGTGCTCAAGGGACTGGGGATGGCGACAGCGATCGTGCTCGTGGCGTGCTACTACGGCTACAACGCCAGCGGTGGGCCTGTCGGGGTGGGCAGGGCGACCGCGAAGTCGATGGTGCTGAACCTGATACTCGTGAACGTGATCGACGCATTCGGCACCCAGATCTTCTGGGGCACCAACGCCCGCGCCCCCATCGGCGGTTGAGAATGGCGACGCAGGATCCTCCTGTGCAGGGGCAGGGCGAGGACGAGGAGCAGTACCCCTTCCATACCGGGGTGATCCGCCCGTCCAACGCCCCCGACGCGATCGAGTTCGTCGAGGTCCACAAGTCCTTCGGGAGCAACCACGTGCTGCGCGGGCTGAACATGGGGCTGCCCGAGGGCAAGATCTCGATGATCATCGGCCCGTCGGGAACCGGCAAGTCGGTCTGCATCAAGCACATCGTCGGGCTGCTGTATCCCGATCGAGGGCGACGTGCTCGTCAACGGGGTCTCGATCCCCAGCCTATCTGACGACGAGCTGTTTGCGATGCGCCGAAAATTCGGCGTGCTCTTCCAGGACGGCGCGCTGTTCGGCTCGCTCAACCTGTACGACAACATCGCCTTCCCGCTGCGCCAGCACACCGAGAAGGGCGAGGACGAGATCGCCGAAATCGTCAACCGGCGCATGAAAGAGGTGGGGCTTGGGGGCGAGGGCGGGAAGATGCCGAACGAGCTCTCCGGCGGTATGCGCAAGCGCGCCGGCTTCGCCCGCTCGCTGGTGCTCGATCCCGAAATCGTGCTGTTCGACGAGCCCGACTCCGGCCTGGACCCGGTGCGCACCGCGCTGCTGTGCGAGCTGATCAAGGAAGTGCACGCCGAGAACGGCGGCTGCTACGTCGTGATCACGCACGACATCATGAGCGCGCGACGCGTCGCCGAGCACATCTCGGTGCTGTGGAAGGGCCGAATCGTCGAATCCGGTCCGGCCGACGAGCTGTTCGCGTCCGAGAACCCGTTCGTGCGGCAGTTCCTCTCCGGCGAATCGGCCGGCCCTCTCGGCATGGACTAACCCCCGGGCATAACAGCCGGCTCGCAGTGACACCTCGCCCGGTTAGCCTTCATCTGTGAACGCATCGCGAATTCTGTCGGCCCTCGCGGGCGCCGCCGCGCGGCGGCCGCGGCTCGTGATCGCCGTCGCGATCGTGCTCGGGCTTGGCGCGGCCGGGCTCGCGCTGCGCCTGCGCCCGACGGCGGCGACGAGCACGCTGGTGTCGAGCTCGAGCCCTCAGTACCAGGCGACGCAGCGCTTCTACCGCAACTTCGGCGAAGAGCCGATCGCGGTCCTGGTCAAGGGCAACCTGCAGCAGCTCGTGCTGAGCTCCGACATCGAGCGGCTGCTCGGCCTCGAGGGCTGCCTGTCCGGCAACGTGCCGGCGAAGGCGCTGCCGGCTGAGGGCGGCGTCAACGGACCGTGCGGGCAGCTGGCGCGCGCGAGGACCGTCAAGGTGGTATTCGGGCCGGGGACGTTCCTCGACGAGGCGGCCGAACGGATCGACGAACAGCTGACGAGCGAGAGCAACGCGGCGGCGCTCCGCGCCAAGCAGGCGGAACATTCGATCTACAGCGCCGCGCTGCGCGCGCGGGCTGCCGAGCGCACAGGCGCGCGTGCTAGCGCAGCAGGCGGGCAAGGTGACCCAGGCCGAATTCGAGTCGAGTCTCGTGACGCTCGCGCTCGCAATACGGGCTGAACGCGCGGCCGAGCATCGAAGACGCGAACTTCGTCTCGAACGTCGTGTTCGACTCGACCAAGCCCGCCGGCACGCCGAAGTCGCGCTTCGCCTACCTGTTCCCGAGCCGCGATGCGGCGCTGGTCTCGGTGCGGATGAAGGCGGGGCTCTCGGAAGCGCAGCGGACGCGCACGATCGGCCTGATCCGCCAGGCGGTGCGCGATGCCGCAGTGGCAGCTCGCGCACGGCGAGAGCTACATCGTCACCGGCGAGCCGGTGATCGTCTCGGATCTGACGAGCTCGATCAGCCACTCGATCGAGCTGCTGCTGATCGCCGTGCTGCTGGTGATGGCGGCGTCGCTCGGGCTGGTCTTCTCGGGCCGCCCGCGCCTGCTACCGCTGGCGCTGGCGCTGCTCGCCGCCGCGCTCACCTTCGGCGCGCTGTCCGCCGTCGGGGCGTCGCTGACGATGGCCTCGATCGCGGTGCTGCCCGTGCTGGTGGGCCTCGCCGTCGATTATTCGATCCAGTTCCAGGCGCGCGTGCAGGATGAGGCCGAACGCGCCGCAGGCGTCGACGCAGGCGCCGCGCTCGACACGTCGCGCGCCGACGCGCCGGCGCTGGTGGAGCGCGCGGCGCGCGCGGGCGGCCCGACGATCGCGACGGCGGCCGCGGCCAGCGCGGCGGCGATGCTCGTGCTGCTGCTCTCGCCGGTGCCGATGGTCCGCGGCTTTGGCGTGCTGCTGGTGGTGGGGGTTGCGATCGCGCTGGTGTGCGCGTTCAGCGTCGGGGCCGCAGCGATCGCGCTGTCGGTGCCCGGCGCGCCTGGCGCAGCTGCTGCTCCGGGCGCCCGCATGGGTGGGCTCGCGACGCGTCTGCTCGCCCCGGCGTGGAGCGGCGCGCGCGAGCTCGTCGCCGACAACCCGCTCACCCGCCTGATCAGCAGCGCCGCGCTCGTCGGCTCGGTGCGCCATCCCGGCCGCGTGCTCGGCGTCGGACTCGCGCTGGCGGCGCTCGGCTGGGGCCTCGACACCCAGACCAAGGTGCAGACCGACATCACCAAGCTCGTGCCGCAGAACCTCGGCTCGCTGCAGAACCTCAACACCGTCGAGCAGATCACCGGCGTCGGCGGCGAAATCGAGCTGATGATCGAAGGCAAGGACCTGACCAAGCCCGCGACGATCGAATGGATGATCGGCTATCAGAAGCGGGTGCTCGCCCGCTTCGGCTACAGCTCGACCAAGGGCTGCAGCAAGGCGAGCCTGTGCCCGGCGTTCTCGCTTCCCGACCTGTTTGAAGGCCAGGGATCGCCGAGCACCGGCGTCCCGAAGCTCTCCCAACGTGAGATCAACGGTCTGCTGGACGTGATCCCCCCGTACTTCTCCCAGGACGTGATCACGCCCGACAGGCACGTGGCGACGCTCGCGTTCGGCATCCGGCTGATGGGGCTCGACCGTCAGCAGCGCCTGATCGAACAGATGCGCTCGAGCCTGCATCCGCCCGCCGGCGTGCACGCGAGCCTCGTCGGCCTGTCGGTGCTGGCGGCGCAGTCGGGCGCCGCGGTCGCCGACCCCTGGCGGCGCCTGGAGACGCTGCTGGTCGGCCTCGCCGCGGTCGCGTTGGTGCTGGCGCTCGCGTTTCGCGGGGACCGTCGTCGCGCGCTCGTGCCGATGGTGCCGATCGTGCTGGCCAGCGGCTGGTCGGCGTTGATCCTGTTCGTTGTCAGGGTGCCGCTGAACCCGATGTCGGTCACGCTCGGCGCGCTCGTGATCGCGATCTCGACCGAGTTCAGCGTGCTGCTCTCCGAGCGACACCGCCAGGAGCGCCTCGCCGGCTACGACACGGTCGAGGCGCTGCGCCGCAGCTATCGCCGCACCGGTGCCGCGATCGCGGCCTCCGGCGTCACGGCGATCGCCGGCTTTGGCGTGCTGGTGTTCTCGGACATCACGATGCTCCGCGACTTCGGGCTCGTGACGCTGATCGACCTCAGCGTCTCGCTCGTGGGTGTGCTGCTGGCGCTGCCCGCGACGCTGGTGATCTCCGACGCAGCTGCGGAAGGCGGTGTCAGCAGACGGCCGCTGCCGCGCGTGCGCGGGCTGGCGGCTTCGCGCGCAGCTCGATGAAAGCGAGCAACCCGCGCTACGGGCGCTACGCGGGCCTGGCCGGCGCGGTGATCCTGGCGCTCGCGGCGATCTACCTGCTGTTCCTGCGGCCCGCCGTGCTGAGCGGCATCCCGCCGGGCAACCGGGTCGCGCCGTTCGCCGTGCCGCTCGTGCTGGGCAGCCTGCAGGGCGACGCTGACATCGCCACGCGCGCCGATCAGGGCGGCGCCGGGCTCGTGCCCGCCTGCGCGGAGCGCGGAGCCCAGATCCTGAACATCTGCCAGCTCTACGAACAGGGGCCCGTGGTGCTCGCGCTGTTCCTCGACGCGGGCGGCTGCACAACGATCCTGAACGAGCTGCAGCAGCTCGCGCCGTCGTTCCCGAGCGTGCGCTTCGCCGCGGTCGCGATCGAGGGAGACCGCGCAGCGCTGCGCCGGCTGCTGCGCTCACAGCGGCTGACGCTGCCGGTCGGCGTCGACAGCGACGGCGCGGCTGGCTCGCTCTACAAAGTCGCTCAGCTGCCCGCAGGTCAACTTCGCGTATCCAGGCGGCGTCGTACAGAGCCCGGCGCTGTTGAGCACGCCGACGCGGGCGACGCTGCGCGCACGCGTGCAAGCGCTCGTGGCCGCCTCACAGGCGCGCGCGCGGGGAGAGCCGGCGCCTTGAGCGAAACCGCTGGCTCTCGCCCCGAGCAGCGCCAGTCGGTCCGAGGCTGGCGCGAACGCGAGCTGCAGGAGGAGCTGCCGGGCCTGTCGCTGTTCGTGACCGAAGCGCTGCGCACACGCAAGCAGGCGCTCACAGGTGACTCGCCGGCGGAGGTTCGAACGCGGCTGCACGAGCTGTCCAACCGCTTTCGCGGAGCGCGGGCGGTGGGCATCCGCCGCGAGCCGGTCCCGGCTGCCTACCGTGTGTTCTTCCGCCAGATCGGCCTCGACCCTGACGTCGTGCGCACGCCGATCGAGGCGGCGATGATGGAGCGGATGCTGCGCGGCGGCTTTGCCAGCGCCGGCCTGCTCGAGGACGTACTGCTGATCGCGCTGCTCGACACCGGTGTGCCCGGTGTGGGCGCTCGATGCGCGCTGGCTCGACGGCGAGCTCGGTATCAGGGCGTGCGCCGAGGGCGAGCCGCTGGGGCGTTCGCCCGCCGCGCCGGCTGCTGCCCGCGGGCGGCCTCGTCGTCGCCGACGCCTCGGCGCCGCTCGCGGTCCTGTTCGGCGAGCTCGCGCCGGGGCACGAGCCAGGAGCCGAGACGCGACGCGCGTGACGCTGTTCGCGGTGCAGGTCGACGGGGTGCCGTCGCTGTACGTCGAGGAGGCGCTGTGGACCTGCCAGCACGGACGCTCGAGACGTACGGTAGAATCGTGTTGCCCGGAAGGAGGCGAGCGTGAGCAGCGACGAGCGGCAGGTCATCGAGCGCGAGGCCCGGGTCACGGGCCCGGTGCGACGAGCGCGAGCGCGCACGCGCAGCGCTGCGGGCACAGATCGCGCGGCTCGAGCGCGAGCTGTCGGCATCGTCGCCGAACGCTTCCCCTACGTCGCGGTGCCGCCGGCGCCCGCAGGCAGGAGGCCGAGCGCCCCGACGCTGCTCGATCTCGGCGCGCTGGAGCGCGTCGCGCGACGAGCTCGTCGCGCGCACGCAGCAGCTGCGCGCACGGGTGCAGCGAGCGCGACGAGCACGAGCGCCGCGCGCGCGAGCAGCTCGAGCGGATGCGGCTCGAACCGGGCCGCTACAAGTTCGCGCGCCTGCCCGTGCGCGAGCTCGGGCAGGGTGGGTGCGGCGTATGGGAGGTGCGGCCACGGCTCGGTCTGATCGGCATGCTCGCCGGCTGGTGGCAGCTCAAGCTGTCGTCAGGCTGTCCGTTAGCCATGGGGTCGCGGTCCACGCGCGACCCCGATTCACAGAGGTCAGCAGCGCCGCGAGCGTGCGCCGCTGGCGCTCGGTCATCGAGCCGATCGTCTTCTTCTCGGACATCGGGACCTGGCTGAGGAACTTGCGGCAACGGGTCTGGCCCCAACGGCGCTGGCTCATCAGCAGGTCCGCGACGGCCATGCTCTGTGCCTCCCACGGGCATTCGAGGATCACCTCCGCCACGTCGCAGCTCGCCGATCGGCGACGCGTCGCTTGAGCTCGGCGCGGGCGAGACGAACCTTGTTCGCGCGTTCAAGGGCGCGCATGTACTGTGGACCGGCAGGGGCAACCGTCGCTGTCGCGTTCATTTGTGCACTCTCCCCGCTGCCCGCAGGTCAGCGCCGGCGAGCAACGTGCTTGCATTGTTTGACGGATACGCGCTCGCACGACGTACGAGGTCCGCCGCGACTGGTCGCGGCTGTCCCGCCATGTCGCCCCTCTCCCGACGTGACTGTGGAGGGCGAACCTCGAAACGGTCTTGCAGAGCGCAGGTCGGAAGCTACGCCAGGACGGGGTCGCGCGGTCAACAGCGCCGACGGCGCTTCATACGCTAGAAGCGACCTTTTTCGTGTCGCGGTCGCACTTGTGAAGAATTGGACAAGTCGGTGGCCGTCGTTGGACGAGCTGCGCGGCGTCGCCGAGGGCTGCTGCGAGGAGCGCCACACTGCCGCGGCGAGCGCGGTCAGTCGGACTCGGGGCCCGGCAGCGGGCCGTGCTCGGCCTCGAACTCGCCCTTGACCCGCGCGAACACCTCGAGCGCGCGGTCGAGCGTCGGCGAGATCGTGGGTGGCCATCACGCTCGTGCGCAGCAGCGCTCCGCCCGGCGGCACCGCGGGGTGCAGCGCGCAGTTGGTGAACACGCCGCCGTCATACAGCGCGCGCCACAGCAGCGCCGCCTTCCAGTCGTCGCCGACGAGCACCGGGACGATCGGCGTGGCGATCGTCTCGCTCGGCGCGTCCGGCCCGGGCCCCGTCCGCACGGGCGCGCCGGCGAGCGTGCGGTAGCCGAGCCGGCTGCAGCCCGTCGGCGAGATAGCGGGCGCGCTCGAGCACCGCTGCGAGCAGCGCCGGGCCCTCGTCGGAGCGGACGATGCGCAGCGCCGCGAGCGCGGCGCCGAGCGCGGCCGGGACCGCCGAGGCGGTGAACAGGAACGGCGCGCGAGGAGATGCGCAGGTACTCGATCACCTCGGCCGGCCCGGCGACGAAGCCGCCGCACGCCGCGAGCGACTTCGAGAAGGTGCCCATGCGCAGGTCGACGCGGTCCTCGACCCCGAGCAGCTCGGACGCGCCCGCGCCGCGCGCGCCGAGCACGCCCGCGCCGTGCGCCTCGTCGACCATCAGGCGCGCGCCGTGGCGCGCGCACAGCTCGGTGATGTCGACCAGCGGCGCGACGTCGCCCTCCATCGAGAAGACGCCGTCGACGACCACCAGCACGCCGCCGCCGTCCTGCTCGGCGCGCTGCCAGCGCCCGCTCGAGCTTGTCCAGTCGGTTGTGGCGGAACGGGCGCAGCTTCGCCCTGGAGAGCAGCGCGCCGTCGAGGATCGAAGCGTGGTCGGCCGAGTCGACGATCACCGTGTCGCCGGGGCCGAGCAGCGTGCCGAGCGTGCCGACGTTGGCCTGGTGGCCGGTGGTGAAGACGATCGCGTCGTCGGTGTCCATCCACTCGGCCAGCTCGCGCTCGAGCTCGAGGTGCAGCGGGGTGGTGCCGTTCAGCAGGCGCGAACCGGTCAGCCCCGTGCCATAGCGGTGCAGCGCGTCCTCGGCGCCCTTCATCACACGCTCGTCGCCGGTCAGGCCAAGGTAGTTGTTGGAGGCGAGCATGATCCGCGGCGCGCCCTCCATCTCGACGACCGGCATCGCCGGCGACTCGACCGTGCGGAAGTAGGGCATCAGGTCGGCGTCGCGCGCGGCGCGCAGCAGCTCCTCGCGCTCGTGACCGCGGACCTTTGCGAAGACGTCTGTTGAGGTGGGCATATAGGGTTCGCGCCGCGATGAGCAGTCGAGATCCGGCCGGTCCAGAGCAAGCGCGAGCTGAGGGCACGTTCATCAAGCTGCCGTGGCGGCTCTATCGTAACGAGCCCAACTGGGTGGCGCCGCTGCTGATGCGACCTCAAGAGCAGCTCGACCGGACGCGAAACCCGTTCTTCGAGCACGCCGAGGCGCAGTACTTCCTGGCGTGGCGCGACGGGCGCGCGGTCGGGCGCATCAGCGCGCACATCGATCGCAACCTTCAACGAGTTCCAGGGCAACGACTGGGGGCTGTTCGGGATGGTTCGAGTGCGAGGACGACCCCGAGGCGGCGCGCGCGCTGCTGGACGCCGCCGAGCGCTGGCTGCGCGAGCGCGGGCGCGAGCGCGATGGTCGGCCCGATGGAGCTTCACCACCAACGACGAGAGCGGGCCTGCTGGTCGAGGGCTTCGAGCACCCGCCGATGATCCTCAGTCCGTGGCACCACCGCTACTACCAGTGCACTGCTCGAGCAGGACGCCGGCCTGTCCAAGGCGATGGACCTGTACATGTGGAGCCTCGACGTCAGCGGTCGCGAGAAGGTCCATCCGGCGATCTGGGATGTCGCCGCGAAGGTCGAGTCCGAGCACGGGATCGTGTGTCGCAACTTCCGCAAGAAGGACCTCGACGTCGAGGTCGACGCGCTTCCTCGAGGTCTACAACGCCGCCTGGGAACGCAACTGGGGCTTCGTGCCGTTGACCGAGGAGGAGGTCCGCCACTACGCCAAGGAGCTGCGCCCGATCCTCGACGAGAACTGGGCGATGGTCGCCGAACGCAAGGACACCGGCGAGGTCGTCGGCGCGGCGCTGACGCTGCCCGACTACAACCAGGTGCTGGCCCAGCTGCGCCCGCGCGGACGGCTGCTGCCGTTCGGCTGGCTGACCGCGCTGCGCGAGCGCGGCAAGATCGACGCGGTGCGCGTGTTCGCGCTCGGCGTCAAGCCCGCCTACCAGCACACCGGTGTCGCCGCGCGCTTCTACCAGATGCACTTCGACGCCGCCGAACGCACCCCGCAGAAGGGCGGCGAGATGGGCTGGATCCTCGAGATCAACAAGCCCATGAACCGCGCCATGGAAGGCATGGGCGGCGAAGATCAAGCGCCGCTACCGCGTGTACGAGCGCCCGCTGTAGACGCAGTCTGAGGCTCCCTCTACACTCCCCGAGGTGAGCGAGTCCCCCAAGTCAGCCACGCGGGACGAGCACGAGCTCGAGGGCGAGGAGGTGGACGCGCTGCCGGTGCTAGTGGACGAGCCGCACATGTTGCGGGTGCGGCCCGGCGGTGACGCGCTCTCACCGCGCCCGGCGGGCGCGGTGATGCCGGCCGTGCAGGCCGCCGCGGTCGCCGCTGGCGGGTTCGTCGCCGGCGCCGCGGTCGTCGGTCTGGTCCACCGCCGCAGGCGCCGTTCGAGCGCGCTCGGCAAGGGCGCCCACGCGCGCCGTCCGGCACGGCGCAACCGCGCCGGCGCCCAGCGCAGCAACGGCAGGGCCGCAGAGCTCGTGCAGATCGTCGGCAGTCGCTCATTCCTGGTCGACGTGCATCTGCTCGGCGGCTCGGGCGATCGCTGAGGCGGCGCTGAGCCAGCTGCTTGAGTTGCGCGAGCAGGTGACGCCGGCGGGGCCGTTCCGGCTGCCGCGCGGCAACGGCATGGACGGACTGCTGCGCCGTCGCGGCGGCGTGCTCGAGCGCCTGCTCCACGACGGCGATCAGCCGGTCGTGGTCCGGGTCGCGCAGCCGGGCCGCGACGTCGTCGTGCTCGGCGCGCGTGCCGCGACCCGCGCCGCCGCCGCGTACGGCATCCAGCGGATGCGATTCGCGCTCGGGGTCGACGAGGACCTGCGCGCGTTCCTGCGCCGTTTTGCTCGCGACCCGCTGATCGGGCGCTCGCTGCGGCTGCGTCCATGGCTGCGCGCGGGGCGCCGGCCGGAGCCGTTCGAGGCGCTCGCGTGGGCGATCTGCGAACAGCTGATCGAGTACGAGCGCGCAGCCGCGATCGAGCGTCGCATGGTCGCGGCGCTGGGGCGCCGCGGAAGCGACTGGGACGGGGCGCCAGGCCGCCTGTGCGACCTGCCGCCCGTCGAGCTGCTGGCCGGCACGGCGCCCGCGCTGCTGCAGTCCTTCGACCTCGCCGCGTCGCGGGCGCTGGCGCTGGTGCGCGCCGCGCGCGAGATCGCGCGCGGGCGCATCGATCTGCACGACGGCGAGCACGAGCGTGGCTGGCGCAGGTTGCGGGCGATCCCGGGAATCGGCTCGTGGACGGTCGAGATGCTCGCCCTGCACGGTCAGGGTCGCCACGACCAGGTGCCGGCCGGAGACCTCGCGCTGCTCAAGCTCGTCGGACGCCTGCTCAGCGGTGGCGACCCCTACGCGCGCGCCGACGAGCAGCAGGTGCGGGAGCTCTTCCTGCCCTACGGCGAGTGGGCGGGTCTGGCGGCGACGCACCTGATCGCCGGCGCCGCCTGAGTCGCGCGCTCAGCGGGGAAGTCCCGCGGTTGACGCTCGCGCGCCCACGCGAACCGCGCGCGCATCGGCGCCGGCGAGCAGCCGGCGCGCTGTCCGCCGCGCGCGGTGGACGGCCATCGTCGGCGCCGCGACCGGACCCATCCGCTCGAGCACGGTCTGAGCGGCGAGCATCGTCGCGGGTGTGGTAGGGCCGGGCGCGGAGAGATAGAAGCTCACCATCGCGGCGAGGATCGTCGCGTGCTGCACGCCGCGGGGCAGCAGTTCGGAGGCACGCATCGCGCGGCCGGCGATGAGTCCGAGCCGGTTCGCCGCGTCCTCGGCCGAGGCGTAGTGGTCGACCAGGCAGTGCTGGGCGCTCTGGATGTCCTCGCTGCGGTCGATCAGGCTGTCGAGTAGCACGTGCAGCGCGCCGATCCATGGAAAGTAGGCGTGCTCGGTCGCTGCGGCGTCGCTCACGTGCAGGGACGGTCGTGCGGCCGCGGCGATCAGCGCGAAGACGGTCAACGACGACGCGGCCCCGGCGGCCGTCTCCCACCAGCGCAGGCCAGTGCCGGGCGGCGTCAGGCCACAGGCCCACGTGGCCAGGGCGCGGCGCGGCTCGCCCGCTTCGTGGTTGAGGCTCTGGTAGGCGACCATGCGCCGCGCCGAGCGCAACGCCGCGTCGGCCACCGCCGCGTGTGAGGGAAGCGCGCGAAATGCGAGGCGGCATGTCTCTATCAGATTCCTGATGTAGCCATTGTCCCGATTACCGCAATGATGCTGGTAGTAGTCGGGGTGTGCGCACTCCGGTTCGAGGGCGCTCAGAAGCGCCAGGTGCAGTTGGCGGCCGTTGGCGATCGGGTCGCTGCTTGGCTGCTCGGCGAGGGTGTCGATGTAGTCGTAGGCGGCCTGAAAGGCGACGACCGCGCGAACGACACGCCCACGATGCGGGCGCGGCACCAAAACGGCAAAGGCGGCGGCGCCTTCGAGGTTTCCACGCTCGGCGCGCTGCGTCAGCAGCGCGAGCCGGCGCAGTCCCGGATCGGGTATCTCCTCCGCGCGCTCATGCCAGTGACGGAGCTCGCGGCCAACGAGCGGATACACCCCCAGCCAGTATCTGGAGGCAGCTCCTGCAAAAGCGCCCGCCAGCGTGAGTTGACTGCGGGTGGGGGCAACCACCAGAACAGTTTCGTTTGCCTGAGCTGCGATACATAGTCACTCCTGAAGGCTCGCGCGCGCCGGAGAGCGTGCTGCGAGCAGGCCCGGGAGTGCCATCACGACCAGCGCGATCGCGGCGAGCAGCGCGAGCGTAAGCACCACTCGTCCCAGTCCCAGCTCGAATGGAGCCGGGAAGCCCGTCTGCAACCGCAGCCAGCGGCTGGCCAGCGCATGGCCGTAGATGCCGGCCAGGGCGCCGACGCTGCAACCGATGCCGAGCACGATCGCGCTCTCCAGCAACAGCGCGCGCCACAACTGGCCCGTGTCGTAGCCGTGGATCTTCAGCGAAGCCAGTCGGGCCCGGCGCTGCCAGATCGCAGCGCTGAGCGCAGAGGCGACCGCCAGAGCCGCGGCGATCAAGAGCAGCGTCGCGATCTCGCTGAGCGCGTAAAGGCCCTGGCGTGAGTCGGCCGCGTACTGCGCCTGGCGTTCGCGGAACGTCTGGACTCCGAGCCCCGCACTCGGCCCGAGCGCTTGGACCACCGCCCGCCTGCCGGCCGCTTCGCTCACGCCCGGGCGCAGGTTCACCTCGAGCGCCGACGGCTGCTCCGTCTGCCAGTAGCGGCTGTAGTCGAGCGAGCTGATGATCACAACCCCCGGCGACCAGCCGAGGTTGGTCGTGATCGCCGCGACCCGCAAGCGCGCTTCGCCGCTGGGCGTCGGCAGCGTGAAGTGGCTGCCCGGCGCGAGATGGTGTTCGGAGGCGAAGCCCTGCGAGATCGTCGCCCAGCCCCCGCCCCGCACGAGCCGCGTTGCCTGTCGCAGGTTGCCGCGCAGCAGCTGGCTGGCGGGGATCGGCGTGACGTCTCCAGGCGGCCGTGCAACGATCCACATGCGCCGCCGACCCACGTCCAGGAAGCCGCCCTGATAGACGCGCACCGAGGCGACGCCGGGGGCGCGCGCGATCGCACTCGTGGCGCCTGGAGCTTCGAATGCGTTGGTGGTCAGGTCGTTGCCACCGGTCGTCACCCACAGCTGCGCGGTGTGCAGATATTCAGCGAAGCTGGCATCGAGGCCGCGCAGCAGGTCGGCGCGCGCCCCTCCGATCGCGACGCTGCCGTAGACGGCGAGAGCGGCGATACCGGCAAGCGCCACCGAGCGGGTGGTGACAGCGCGCAGCTCCGAGACGACGACGATCAGCGAGCTGCTGGGGACGCGCTCACCGGCCCAGCGCAACACGCGCGCGGCGCGCGCGAACACGCTCGGGATCACCAGCAGCGCCACCAGAGCGAGTGCCATTCCGCCGACGATCGTCAGGCCTGGAGCGATCAGCACCGCCGCGGTGATCGCCACGAGCAGCGCCGCGCACAGAACGGCGAGCTTCGTCGGCGTCCCCGGCGCGAGCACCTCGCCGCCGCCGGAGCGGTCACGGAAGACGGCGTCGCTCGCCCGGCCCGGGCGCAGATCGAGCACGGGCGACAGTGATGCGAGCATCGTCGCAAGCACACCGCATCCGACGGCGAGGGCGACCGTGCCGAGCTGCAGGGTCTGCTGGCTGCCGATCGGGAACGCCGTCGTCAGGTAGGCGGGTATGCGATGCAGGAACGCGCGCGAGAGCTCCGCGCCGAGCAGCACCCCGACAGCCGAAGCGGCGACGCCGAGGACCGTGGCCTGAAAGCTCAGTAGCACGGCGATCTGGCGCCAGTCATAGCCCTGCAGGCGCAGCTCGGCGACGAAGCGCCGCCGCTCGGGCACCGTCAGCAGCATCGCGTTCAGCGCCAGCAGGAAGCCGACCATCACGCTGATCGCGGCGAACAGCGTGGTCGACTCGTCGTTGGGCTGAACCGCCTGGGCGAGCAGGCTCAGCTCCTGGTCGGCCGCGACGACGCTCACGCGTCCAGCGGCGAGCCGGCTCAGCTCCGCCGCGACCAAGCGGTCAGCACCGGGCCGCGGCCTTACCAGCACCTGCGTGACGCGGCCGTGCAGGCCCGTCAGGCGTTGCGCGCTCGACAGCAGGGTCACAGCGACGGGACTCGCGGCAAGTACGCCGAAGGGCGGCCTTTTCAGGACCACCGCCACGGTCGCCGGGTGCGCGGTGCCGAACGCGTGCACGGTGACGCTCCCACCCGGTTCGGCTCCGACGGCGTCCGCGACGCTCGCCGGGAGGATCAGCCCGCTGGTGAAGCGAAAGCCGCCCAATCCGAGCTCGCGCGTGGCGAAGCCGCCAAGGCGCACGACGGCGTCGGTCACGCCGATCAGCTGCACCGACTGGCGCCGGCCGTGCGGCCCGAGGACCGCGATGTTCTCACGCAGCACGGGCGCCGCCGCCGCCACCCCCGGTAGCGCGCGGGTCGCGCTCAGCAGCCGTTCGTCGAATCCCTGCTGCGATCGCGCGGCCAGCTGCAGGCGCGCCGAGCCCACCAGCTGATGGACGAGTTCAGCCGCCGAGCCGGTCAGGCTGGCGTTGGCGACGAGCACGCCGAGGACCAGCGCGACGCCGACCGCGATGCCGCTGCCGGCGAGCAGCTCCTGGACCGCGTGCGAGCGCAGCCGAGCCCTGTACAGGTGCGCCAGCATGCTCAGCCGGACCCCCGCGATCGCGGGGTTCAGCGGGCTCTTCACGGCGACGTCGCTGCCAGCTCCGGGTCGGTGCCTTCGGCCATGTGTCCGTCGCGCAGCGTGTGCACGCGATCGACCAGTGCGGCCGCGTCGGTGTCATGCGTGACCAGCAGCCCGGGGATGCCGCGCTCGTGGCAGATGTCTCGCATCAGCACGAGGATCTCGTGGCCACGCTTGGAGTCGAGGTTGCCGGTGGGCTCGTCCGCGAGCAGCAGCCGCGGCTCGTTGGCGAGCGCTCGCGCGATCGCGATTCGCTGTCGCTCGCCCATCGAGAGCTGCTCGGGCGTGTGCTCGGCGCGCGCGCCGAGCCCGACGCGCTCGAGCCACGGCAGCGCCCTACGCCGGCCCTCGCGCAGCGTGCAGCCATCGCCGGTGAGCTTGATCGTGGCGTTGTCGAGCGCCGAGGTGTGGGGCATCAGGTGGAACGCCTGAAACACGAAGCCCACGTCCCGGCGGCGATACAGCGCGCTGTCTCGCTCGGAGAGCTCGCCGAGGATCCGTCCGTCGAATGAGACCGTGCCGCTGTCGGGCGTGGCGAGGGCCGCTGCGAGCATCAACAGCGTGGTCTTGCCGGAGCCGCTCGGGCCGTACAGGGCGACGAACTCGCCGCCGGCGATGCTCAGCGACACGCCGTCGACCGCCTTGACGGTCTCTATGCCATTCGAGTAGTGCTTGACGACCTCGCGCAGCTCGAGCGTGCTCACTGCCCGGAGCGCTCCGCGCCGGCTCGCCGGCGGCCGGGCAGCGGCACCACGACGCCGCGTGGCTCGGTCGAGACGAGCTCGCCGTCGGCGATCGACATCATCACGGTGACACCCTGCAGGGCGACCATTTCCTCGGAGGCCATCAGCAGCGTGATGTCGTGTTCGCTCGCCGCTGCGCGCAGCAGCGCGTTGAAGCTGTCGCGCTCGCTGAGGTTCGGCAGCAGCACCGGTTCGTCGAGGATCAGCAGCCGCGGCGCGCGCGCGAGCGCGCGCGCGAGCATCACGCGTGCGCGCTCGTCGAGCGACAGCGACACGGTCGATTCCTCGGCGCACGCAGCGCCGATCTCGACCCGGTCCAGCACCCGCATCGCCCTGCGGCGCGCCTCGCGCATCGTCAGGCCCTCGCTGCCGAGCGAGGTCGCCACGTGGTCGACGACGCGCTCGCCGGGCGTCGCGCGCCAGTCCGCCGCGGACATGAACCCGATCTCGCCGCGCAGCAGACGGCCGCGCTCGCTGCCCGCCATGCGCGCGATGTCGCGACCGTCGAAGCAGACGCTGCCGGAGTCCGCCAGAGCGATCCCGGCGGCGAGGCGCAGGAGCGTCGACTTGCCCGAGCGCCGTGTCCCACGGATGCCGACCGACGCGCCGGCCTCGACCTCGAGTGACACGCGATCGAGCACGGCGATCTCGCGTCCGCCGTCGGCATAGCGCTTGCTGACGTTCAGAAAGGAGAGCAGCGGCGACATCGCGCTGACGCTACTGGCTGCGTTCCAGGAACTCGTTGATGCGTTGGCGCGTGCGCGATGCCCAGGTGACCTCGACCTCGAGCTGTCCGTAGACGGCGTCACGCGTGCAGTCCAGGCACAGCGACGTCCACGAGCGCCCGCGCCCGTCGGCGGGGCTCACGAGCTGGGCGAGCATCAGGCACTCGCGCTCGTACGCGCGCAGCGCCGCGAGCAGCCGGTGGGCGTCCTCTTCGCGCGCGACCGAGAGCTTCGCCTGCAGGCCCAAGCGCACGGGCTCGCGCGGCAGCAGTGTCTCCATCCACAGCGTCAGCGCCTCCGAGGCCTCTACGGTGGGGTAGTAGACAAGGTGCGTGCGGCGGTGGTTGTTGCGCTTGGGCTCGTCGCGCGAGACCGCCAGCCCCGTCTTCTCGAGCTGCTCGAGCAGCCGGTAGACATCGTTGGTGTCGACCCGCCAGGTCTCGCCGAGCCGTGCCGCCAGACGGTTGGCCAGATCGCCACCGTGTCCGGGTCGTTCCAGCAGGAGGCCGAGCAGCGCGCCCCGCAAGGGCGTCGACGGACCCCGCATCCACCTTGTCTTCTCCGGGCTTACGCTCGCCATCGCTCCTCGTCTGGGCCCAAGTTTGGCTACTTGGACAATACACGACCAGAACAGAGGCCGTTGCCGAATTGTTCCGACATCCTGGCGCTCGGTAGGCTCTGGTGGAACACCCTGCTCGGTCTTACGCCTAGGGCACGAGCACGGCTGCGCCGATGAAGCGCCCGGCACGCAGATCGTCGAGCGCCGCGTTGGCGTCGGCGAGGCGATATGTGGTGGTGCGGGTCTCGACGCCGGCGCGCGGTGCGAGCTCCAGCAACTCGTGGCCGTCGCGGCGGGTGAGGTTGGCGACGGAGCGCAGCACGCGCTCCTCCCAGAGGATGCTGTAAGGGAAGCTCGGAATGTCGCTCATGTGGATTCCGCCGCACACGACCGTGCCGCCTGGCGCCACGGCGCGCAGCGCGAGCGGCACGAGCGCGCCGACGGGGGCGAAGATGATCGCGGCGTCGAGCGGCTGCGGCGGCGGCTCCTGTGAGGAGCCCGCCCATACCGCACCGAGCTCGCGGGCGAAGCTCTGCACCGCCTTGTCACCGCCGGGTCGGGTGAAGGCGTACACCTCGCGTCCCTGCCGGACGCAGATCTGGCTGAGGATGTGCGCCGAGTCGCCAAAGCCGTAGAAGCCGACGCGACGCGCCTCGCCGCACATTCGCAGCGCCCTGTAGCCGATCAGCCCGGCGCACAGCAGCGGCGCCGCCTGCTCGTCGGTGTAGGCCGGAGGGATCGGAAAGCAGTAGCGCTTGTCGGCCACGACGTACTCGGCATAGCCGCCGTCGATGTCGCGCCCGGTGAAGCGCGCGTGCGGGCACAGGTTCTCGCGTTCGCTGGTGCAGTAGGCGCAGTCGCCGTCGGTCCAGCCGAGCCACGGCACGCCGACGCGGCGCTCGTCGCCGAGCTCGTCCCCAGCGGCGTCACCCCCCGAGACGACGGTTGCGACGATCTGATGGCCGAGCACGCGCGGCGGCGAGGGGATCTCGACCTCGCCGTCGAGCAGATGCAGGTCGGTGCGGCAGACGGCGCAGGCATGGACGCGCAGCAGCAGCTGTCCTGGGGCCGGCTCGGGGATCGGCAGCTCGACCTCGCGCAGCGGGCGTCCGACCTCCTCGAAGACCATCGCGCGCATGCTCGTTGCGGGCGTCGTCCGCGCCATCGTCGCTCAAGTCAAGCACGTGCGCGCGTGCTTGGCGTGGCCCGCTCAGCCGAAGAACAGCTCGGCGGTCGCGTACAGCTCGGGGTCGAGCAGCTTCGGCTGGCGCAGCGCCTGCTCGAGCGCCACCGCGACGATCTCCACCCCGCGCGCCGCGACCATGCAGCCGAAGCGCTCGGCGGCGACGGCGTCCATCGCGGCGACGCCAAAACGGGTGGCCAGCACGCGGTCGAACGCCACCGGGGTGCCGCCGCGCTGGACGTGGCCGAGGATCGTGACACGGCTCTCGAAGCCGGTCCGTCGCTCGATCTCCTGCTCGAGCGTCACGCCGATGCCGCCGAGCCGTGCGTGCCCGAAGGCATCGGTCGGGGTGTCCGTGCGGGTCTGCAGCGTGCCCTCGCGCGGCGTCGCGCCCTCGGCGACGACGACGATCGAGAAGCTGCGCCCACGCTCGTGGCGGCGGCGCAGGTGCGCGACGACCTGCTCGATGTCGAAGGGTCGCTCGGGCACGAGGATCGCATCGGCGCCGCCGGCGATGCCCGCGTGCGTGGCGATCCAGCCGGCGTGGCGACCCATCACCTCGACGACCATCACGCGGTTGTGCGACTCGGCGGTGGTGTGCAGGCGGTCGATCGCGTCGGTGACGATCTGCACGGCGGTCTGGAAGCCGAAGGTGACGTCGGTGCCACCGAGGTCGTTGTCGATCGTCTTGGGCACGCCCACGATCGGGACGCCGTCGTGATGCAGGCGCAGCGCGACGCCGAGCGTGTCCTCGCCGCCGATCGGGATCAGCGCGTCGACGCCGCGGGCGTCAAGCGTGCTGCGCACGAGCGCCGTGCCGTCACGTCCATCCGCATAGGGGTTCGTGCGCGAGGTGCCGATGATCGTGCCGCCACGGGGGAGGATGCCGACGGTGCTCTGCAGGGTCAGCTCGATCGCATCGTCGGCGAGCACGCCTGCCCAGCCGTGGCGAAAGCCGAGGAACTCGTGTCCGCCTTCGGCGAGGCCGCGTCGCACGACGGCGCGGATCACGGCGTTCAGGCCCGGGCAGTCCCCGCCACCGGTGAGCAGCCCGATCCGCGCCATCTTCTAGATGCCCTGGCCGGGCAGGAACTCGTTGGTGAAAGGGGGCAGGCCGCTCGTGCCGGGGTTCTGCCGGAGCAGCCCGTGCGAGAACATCCAGGCGCCGAAGGCGGCCCACGCGGAGGGGTCCTGCCAGCCGAACGGGTCGCTCGGGCTCGCCGGCTGCGTCGCCGGCAGCGTCTGCTTGATCGATTCGAGCTGCAGCTTCGGTTCCAAGGACGGGTTGGCCTTGACGACGAGCGCGGCGGCGGCCGCCGGATTGCCGCGCACGGCGTGCTCGCCACGCGTGAGCGCCTGCAGGAACGCCCGCAGGTCCTGTCCGTCGGTGCGGGCCTCGCCTTCGCGCACGACGAGCACGAGCTCGTCGTAGGTGGGCACGCCGGCCTGATCGACGGGGATCACCGTCGGGTGCTTGTGCATCAGGCGCAGCTGGATCGCCTCGTAGTTCCAGTAGCCGCCGAGCGTGGCGGCGACCTTACCGGAGAGCATCGCCGGCACGAGGTTGAAGCCGACGTTCGCTTCCCGTACGCGCGATGGCTCGATCTTGGCGTGCTGCAGCATCGTGTGCAGCATCGCCGCCTGATAGGGGATCCCGGCGGTACCGACGGTCTTGCCGGCAAGGCTCGCGACGCTGCTCACGTGCTGTTCGGGCAGCGCGATCAGCGACGTCAGCGGCCGCTGCACGAGCGCTCCGATCGAGACGACCTTGAGTCCCTGATCGCGCGCGAGCAGAACCTCCGGCTCGTAGGAGATCGCGACGTCGACCTTGCCGGCGGCGAGCAGCTTCAGCGGTTCCGCCGTTTCGGAGGGGACGACGGGCTGCACGTCCAGGCCGACGGCGCGAAAGTCGCCATCGGCGATCGCCGCGTAGAGCGCGGCATGATCCGCGTTGGGGAACCAGTCGAGCATCACCGTGAACGGCTTCGTCGCCGGCGCCGTGATCACGTCCTGCTTGGCGCCGCAGGCGCCCAGCGCGAGGGCGCAGCAAACGGCCAGCAGGATCGGCGTGCTGCGCCGGCGCGGCACGAAGTGAGCTCTCAACGGGTGTCTCCTCTCGGTTGGCTCGCCCACGGCGCCAAGCGATGCTCGGCGAGCGCGAGGGCGTTGAAGCACACGATTGCGAATCCGAACAGCACGACCGCGGCAGCGTATGCACGCGGCGTCTGCAGGGCGGTCAGGTCGGCGTTGATCTCATGCCCCAGCCCGGCGTGAACGGCGGTGGTGGCCGTCTGCGACTCGGCGATATAGGCGCCGATCACGCCGACCGCGAGCGCGATCCGCGCTCCGCTGAGCGCCGCCGGCAGCGCCGCCGGGAGCTCCGCGAGCCGGAACGCCTGCCAGCGCGAAGCGCCGAGCGTACGCAGCAGCTTGAGCTGGTCGGGGTCGACGGCTGCGAGCCCGTCGACGGTCGTGACGAGCACGGGGAAGAAGCAGATCAGCACGATCACGACCAGCTTTGGAAACACGCCGAAGCCCCACCAGAAGACGAGCAGCGGCGCGATCACGGCGATCGGCACCGCCTGCGAGCCGATCGCGAGCGGATAAACGGCGCGGCGCAGGACCGGCGAGAGGTGCACCGCCACGGCGAGCGCGAAGCCCAGCGCCAGCGCCAGCGCGATCCCCAGCACGACCTCCTCGGCCGTCGGCGCGAGGTTGGCGGCGAGGAAGCCGGCGTTGTTCCACAGCGCGCTCGCGATCGAGTGGGGGGCCGGCAGCACGAACGAGCTCGCCGAGCCGGCATCGACGTACAGCTCCCAGATACCGAGCAGCGCGAGCACGAGCAGTGCCGGTGGCAGGACGACGCCGAGCCGCCGGGGCAGGCCGCCACTGCGCTGCGCTGCCGGCGAGGCTGGCAGGCGCGCGCTCATTCGCCGGCACCGGCACGGCCACCGGCGCCTGTGCCGCGCGCCCCGTCGTGCAATAGGGCGAGCGCACGCTCGCGCAGCCCGACCACGGTCGCGTCGGTGCGGGCCCGCGGTCGCGGCAGGCGCACGTCGAGCTCGCCGATCACACGGCCGGGCCTGGCCGACAGCACGACGAGGCGATCTGCGAGCAGGACGGCCTCCTCGACATCGTGGGTCACGAGCACGACGGTGCGCGGCTCGCGCGCCAGCGCCTGCGCGAGCCATGTCTGCATCTCGGCCCGTGTGATCGCGTCGAGCGCGCCGAATGGCTCGTCGAGGCACAGCACCGGCTTGCCCGAGAGCAGCGTGCGCAGGAACGCCACGCGCTGGCGCATGCCACCGGACAGCTCTGCCGGATGCGAGTCCTCGAAGCCGTGCAGTCCGAGCTCGGCAAACAGCCCCTCGGCGTGCCTGCGTGCGTGCCGGCGGGTGAGCCCGCTGATGCGTGGCGCCAGCGCGGCGTTCTCGACGGCGCTCAGCCACGGCAGCAGCAGGTCGCGCTGGGGCATCAGCACCGCGGCGGCCGAGCTGAGCGAGCCGCTGTCGGGGGCCTGCAGTCCGCAGATCAGCTCCAGCAGCGTGGTCTTGCCGCAGCCGCTGGGGCCGACGACGGCGAGCAGCTCCCCGTGCGCGGCGTGCAGCGACACCTCCTGCAGGGCGCGGACCGCCCCGCCGCCACGCTCGCGGTAGGCGCGTGTGACGCCGTCGAGCACGATCGCCGGCGGGTCGTGCGCGGCCTCGCGCGGACAGGGCGCGAGGCGGGATTGCAGTTGGCTCGGCACTTCCTCCCTTCGCGGGCATTACCCCACAGGTTCTAAGGGTCGGCGCCGGGGGAATCACTTCCGGTGCGCCATCTCAGCCGGCCTTCCCGCCAGCCCCCCTGGTGTCTGCTGTCAGACCGGTGATGCTAGCGCGCGCCCGGCGCCGACGCCCGGCGCGTCAGGAGGCTGAGATCACGGGCCGGGTGAGCGCCCGGACGAAGTCCTCGAGCTGGGCGGTGGTCCAGCACTCGAACGCGGTGCAGTGCTGCTCGTAGGAGGCGATCACCGAGTCGCCGTAGTTCCAGTACAGACGCGGCTCGGGGTTCAACCAGAACGTGCGCCCCGCGCGCGCGGCGATCTGCGCGAACACGTCGGCGCGCGGGTCACGTCCGTTGGTGCGCGCGTCGCCGAGCACGATCACGGTGGCACGCGGGTGCAGGTCGTCCTCGACCTGCACGAGGAGCTCCGACCAGACGCGACCGTAGTCGGTGTATCCGGAGATGTCCGCGACGCCGGCGTCGCTCGAGATCCGTTCGCTGACGGTCTTGAAGTTGCGCTCGTGCTCGAAGATGTCGGTGACCTCCGAGATGCGCTCGATGAACACGAACGAGCGCATCTTGCGAAACGTGTCGTGCAGCGCGTGCAGCACCGACAGGAAGAACACCGACGCGGACGTCACGCTCGTGGAGACGTCGCACAGGACGTAGATCTCCGGACGTTTCGGGCGCCGGGGGCGGTACTTGAGCACGACGGGGACGCCGCCGGTCTGCAGCGACGCGCGCATCGTGCGCCTGACGTCGACGTGCGCGTGACGGCGATGGCCGCGGTTCTGCATTCCCTGGGTGGCCAGGCGCCGGCGCAGCTGGGTGACGACGCGGTGGACCGCCGCGAGGTCGGCGAGCGGGCCGGACGGCAGCGCGCGGTCGAGCTCGCCGAGCGGGCGCGCGGGCGGCAGGCTGCCGGTGCGCTCGATCTGAGCGCGCTCGAGCTCGCGGCGCAGCAGCGCCTCGAAGCGGCGCAGCGCGTCGCGCGGCAGCCCGTCGTGCCGCGGGTCCTCATCGGGGAGCTCCGGCTGCGGCTCGGCACGCAGCCCGAGGGCGCGCCGGATGCGCTGGACGTCGACGCCGATCACCCCCGAGCCCTCCTGGCGGTGGGCGAACGCCGCGATCGCCATCCGCGCGAGGTCGCGCATCGCGCCCTCGGAGCCGTCGCGCAGGGCGGCCGCGATCTGGGCGCGCAGCTCTTCGAGCTGTTCGTCGGAGAGCTCGCCGAGCGCTGCGAGGTCCTGCTCGCGGATGCCCTCCTGCGAGGCGGCGATCTCGGTCGCGCGGAAGAAGAAGCGCTCGAACACCAGCTCGAACACGCGCCGGTCCTCCTGACTCTTGGCGAGCGTCGCGGCGAGCGCCTCGCGGAAGTCCGCCTGCTCGGTCCAGCTGATCTCGCGCAGCACCTCGAAGGCGTCGAGCATCTCCGAGGTTCCCACAGCGACGCCTTCGCGGCGCAGCTCCTCGCCGAGCTCCAGGATCCGTGCGGGCAGGCGCTCCAGCTCGGAGTGCGGTCCGTCCGAAGGATTTGAGGGAGACGGGACGGATTCCGGTCCGTCCCTTTGGTCAGGCGACATCGGCGGGCGAGCGGAGCTTCAATCCCACGCGGTCGGCCACGACGTCCATGTCGGTGCGGTGCTTGACGATCACCGACATCGTCTCGGTGAACGTCTCCGCGTCGATGTCCTTGACCCCCAGCAGCAGCAGCGCGCGTGCCCAGTCGATCGACTCGGCGATCGACGGTGGCTTCTTCAGGTCGAGCTCGCGCACCATGCCGATCACCTCGACCAGCCGCCGGGCGACGGTCTCGGAGAGCTCGGGAGCGTGCAGGCGCACGATTTCGAGCTCGTGCTCGAGCTCGGGGTAGTCGAGCCACAGGTACAGGCAGCGGCGCTTGAGCGCCTCCGTCAGCTCGCGCGAGTTGTTCGAGGTGAGCAGCACGACCGGGTGCGTGCGCGACTGCACCCGTCCGAGCTCGGGGATCGAGATCTGGAAGTCGGAGAGCACCTCCAGCAGCATCGCCTCGAACTCCTGGTCGGTCTTGTCGATCTCGTCGATCAGCAGCACGACCGGCTCCTCGGAGGAGATCGCGCTCATCAGCGGGCGCGCGAGCAGGAACTCCTCGCCGAAGATGTCCTCCTGGACGGCCTCCCAGCCGGTGTCCGACGCCTCGGCCTGGATGCGCAGCAGCTGCTTGCGGTAGTTCCACTCGTAAAGCGCCTTGGCCTCGTCGAGCCCCTCGTAGCACTGCAGACGCACGAGCTCGCGGCCGAGATACGCGGCGAGCGCCTTGGCGAGCTCGGTCTTGCCGACGCCGGCGGGTCCCTCGACGAGCACGGGCTTGCCGAGCCGTGTCGCCAGGAAGGACACGAGCGCGGTGGACTCGCCCGGGAGGTAGCCGACGTCGCGCAGGCCCGTGGCTACATCTGCGACGGAGGCTGGCGCCGAGGACGAAGGGGCTGGCATCGTCCGCGCAATGATAGGCGGCGGCTACTCCGAGCGGGTGGGGGGGTCCTCGAACGACAGCTGCTCCCCCTCCGGTGACTTCGCGGCTGGCGCCGGCGGGAAGCGTCCGCGCTGGCGCGCAGTCCGCGGCTCTCGCGCAGGCGCAGCGGTCGAAGGCGACGTCCGTCCGCCCGCAGCCGCTCGCGCCGGCGTCACGACGGTCGCCTCGAGGTCCACCGGCGCCGCGGGCTCCGCGGGCACCAGCGGCCCCACGGGCGGGCGTGGAGGCCCGCCGCGCCTGCGCTGCAGCGGCGGCGCCGGCCGTTCGAGCGCGCGCATCCGCCCGCCCGCGTAGACGAGCCCGAGCGCGAGCAGCAGCGCGATGAAGATCCCCCACTCGACGCCGACCGTCGCCGTCACGCGTTCGTTGCCCTGCAGGCCGGGCTTGTCGAGCAGCCGGTAGAAGATCAGCAGCGCCGCCCAGCCTCCAGCGACCATCACGATCAGGCCGTCGCCGCCCGGCAGCGGAAAGCCGCGGCCCTCCGCGCGCGCGAACAGCATCACGAGCACGGCTGCGCTGACGAGCAGCACGGCCGCCTCCACGAAGGAGAACGCCTGGAACGCGCTGAGGCTGGTTTCGGTGGCCTTGGCGGCACCGTGGACCACGAGCGTGTCGCTCTTGCTGTACCAGGGCAGCAGCATCGACACGAACAGCGCGAGCGCCGCGAGTACGGCGAGTCGCTGCTCCGGCGTCAACGCCCGGTAGGCGTGCGCGAGCCGGGTCACACGCGCTCCCGGCGCGGCGGGTTGGTGTCGGCGGGGGGCACTGGCGCCTAGTCTAGGCGCGGCGCCTGCGGCTAATGCCGGCTCACCAGCACGGTGCCGCTGGCCGTCGAGAAGTTGCCGGCCAGGTCGGTGGCGACGAGCTGGACCGTGAAGCTGCCGCCCTTGGCGGGCGTGCTCCACAGCAGCCGCGGCTTGCCGCGTTCGACTGTCGCGCGGTTGGTCCACACCACGCGCGAGCCCTGGCGGATCGTCATCGTGACGGTCGCGATCTTCGACAGCGAGACCTGGACCCCCGCGCGGGCACCGCCGGGCAGCTTCGTCGAAAGCAGCGCGATCACCGGCGGCGTGCGCAGGTCGGTGGTGAAGCGCTGCGCGGTGGTGCAGTAGATCTGATCGCCCGGGATCTGGGTAGCCGCGGCGCCGGCGGGTGTTGCGGGCGAGCCCTTGCGCGTGCGTTCGCACAGGTGCTGGAGAAATTCCGTGAGCAGTTCGTGGTAGTTGAGGTCCGATTCGCCGAACTGGTCGTACAGCGACCACGCGCCCGTGTCATACAGCGGCACCATGGCGCGCGCCTGGGCGTCACCGGCTTCGAACAGCGACAGACCGAGCGGGTCCTTGGTGATCGCCGTGTAGTCGTACAGGCCGACGAGCGCCTGGATGAAGCCGTTGAGGATCTTGTCGGCGGGCGCGTAGGTGTACTCGGCGTAGAGCGCGCCGGCGGGCGTCGTGACGCGCACGCCCTGCGGCGGCGGCGTCTTGAAGATGCCGAGCGCCTGCTGCGCGGCTGCCAGGTAGGCGGGTTCCTTGAAGCGCGACCACGCGCGCGCGAGCACCTGCAACGCGGTGCCCTGGGAGAGGCCGCTGGTCCATGGGGGCGTGCCGCCGTCGAACTTGAACATGTACTCCCATGCGATCCCACCGGCGCGCTGGGTCGCGAGCGGGATGACTTCGCCGAGCAGTTGGCGCAGGTTTGAGTTTTCGTCGCCGGAGAGGTAGTAGCCGTTGGCCTCACCGAAGGTCGCGAGCCACTGGATCTCGATCCCCTGGCCGGGATAGTGCTCCCAGATGATCTTGCTTTCGGGAAAGCTGATCCGCTCGTCGTTGGAGAGCAACGATTCGGTCGTCCACCACTGCCGGTTACGTTCGAGCGTCAGGAACAGCGCCGGCAGACGCGAGGGGATCAGCTCGCCCGCACCCGCGATCGCCTGCACGTTGCCGAGCACGGCGCCGAGTTCAACCTTCCGCGTGCCGCTGAGCTTTGCCAGCGAGCCTTTCGCGGCGACGTAGGCCGCGTAATCGGAGTGATAGCTCGCTTCGCTGATCGCACCGGCCTGCAGCAGGCTCGCGAGCGCTGCCGAGACGCTCGGCCCGCGACTGGCGGCGCTGCGTGCTCGCACGGGCACCACGACGCGAGCCGGCCCGAGCGCGCTCGAGGAGCCGCGGGCGACGGCAGCTGTGGGGGACAGGACGCTGCCGAGGGCGAGCACGCCCGCGGCGAGCGCCGCCAGACGCGTGGCGCGTTGCACCGCGCCGATGCTAGCGCGGGCGCCGCGCAGATCACTCCGGTTCGAGCCCGAGCTCCTCGACGCCTTCGAGCTCGTCCTCCTCTTCCTCTTCGTCGTCGAGCTCGTCGTCCTCGGGCGGGAGCTCACCCCCGGCGCCGTGGGAGAGCTGGAAGCGCTCGACGAGCTCGTCGCGCTTGGGCTCGTCGAGGGGAGCCTCCTCGGCGATCAGCACCCACTCCTCGCCGTCGAAGTCGCTGGACTCGAAGATCTCGTGGTCCACCTCCGGCGAGTCGTCGACCACGATCATGATCTCGGTCTGGGGGTTGAAGTAGGTGCCAGGTCGGAGCGTTATCTCATCGAGCTGGAAGCGGCGCGGGTTGGTCATTGCGCGTTTATACACCCGAGGGCGTGAGGACTGTGTTACGGCCCGAGCTGCTCGAGCGCGCGGTTGACCTCCGCCTCCACGTCGAGCGGCTCCATGCCTTGACGTATTCGCCGTTCGTTGCGCGCCACAACCAGCGTTCGCACCTCCGCGACGAGCTCGGGGTCGGGCCGGTTGGAAGCCGGCCCAGCCTGTTCGGAAGCGAGCAGCCGCGCGAGCTCGGCATCGACGTCCAGCCCCGGCTGTCCGCTGCGCACGAGCCTTTCGCTGCGGGCGTTCAACAGCTGGCGGATTTCCAGCTCGCGCTGTGCTCGCCCGGCGGGGGACTCGGCCACAGGGGCGGGTGCAGCCTCGTATTCGCCTTCCCGGGCGATGCCCCCGGCGCCGATCTGGTCATACGCACTGCCGGTGCCGCCGGTGATCGCGAACGCCACCGAGACGATCGCGATCAGCGCCACCGTGGCCAGCACAACGAGCGCCCCGCCGCTCAGGCTCAGGGCCAGCAGCAGGGTCGCGGAGACGGTGTACACGATCCTTTGATTCTTGCTGATGGCCTGGCTCTCCGCTACCCTCCAAGTAGATTGACTGACCAGTCAATCTACATCCACGTGTCAGCCCGTTAGGAGATCCCGAGAATGGTCGATTTCACGCTCACCGATGAGCAGAAGAACCTGCGTGAGATGGCGCACGACTTCGCCGTCAAGGAGATACGCCCGGTGGCCTGGGAGTACGACAGGGACGGCACGTGGCCGGCGGACATCATCAAGAAGGCGTGGGACGTCGGCCTGATGAACTCGCACATCGAAGAGCAGTACGGCGGCGCCGGCGCCAACTATCTCGACGGCTGCCTGATCGAGGAGGAGCTCTCGTGGGGCTGCTCGGGGATCCAGACCTCGCTCGGCTGCAACGGCCTGGCGACGGCGCCGATCGCGCTGGGCGGCTCGGAGGAGATCAAGAAGAAGTACCTGGGCATGCTCACCGAAGCTCCGCTGCTGGCGTCGTTCTGCCTGACCGAGCCCGACGCGGGCTCGGACGTGTCGGGCATGCGCACCACGGCTGTGCGCAGGGGCGACAAGTACGTGCTCAACGGCTCCAAGTGCTTCATCACCAACGGCGGCTACGCCGACTACTACACGGTCTACGCGAAGACCGACAAGGACGCAGGGCACCGCGGCATCTCCGCGTTCGTCGTCGAGCGCGACTGGGGCGTGGTCGTGGACAAGAAGGAGGACAAGCTCGGCCAGCGCGCGTCGAACACCGCGACGATCTCCTTCAACGACGTCGAGGTCCCCGCGGAGAACCTGCTCGGCGAGGAGAACCACGGCTTCAAGCTCGCGATGATGACGCTCGACCGCACGCGCCCGGGCGTCGCGGCGATGGCGACCGGCATCGCGCGCGCGGCGATGGAGTTCGCGATCGACTACGCCAAGGAACGCGTGCAGTTCGGCGTCCCGATCGCGATGCACCAGGCGATCCAGTTCATCATCGCCGACATGGCCACCGAAATCGAGGCGGCGCGGCTGTTGACGTGGAAGTCGGCGTTCATGCTCGACAACGGCGAACGCAACACGCTCGTCTCCTCGCACGCCAAGCGCTTCGCCGCGGACACCGCGATGAAGATCGCGACCGAAGCCGTGCAGGTGTACGGCGGCTACGGCTTCATCAAGGAGTACCCGGTCGAGAAGCTGTTCCGCGACGCCAAGATCATGCAGCTGTACGAGGGCACCTCGCAGATCCAGCGGCTGGTGATCGCGCGCGAGACGCTGCTGCCGCGGCGGGTCGAGGAGCCGACAGCGGTGCCCGCCTGATGTTCGTGTTCAAAGCCGCCGTCGTCGGCGCCGGCACCATGGGCGGCCAGATCGCCCAGACCATCGCCGCCGCGGGCATCCCCGTGGTGCTCAAGGACATCGACGACGCGCTCGTGCAGGCGGGCCTCGACGAGGCGCGAAACGTGACCCAGGGCCAGGTCGGCAAACTGGCCGAGCGCGGCAAGATCACGGCCGAGCAGGCCGAGGCGCAGATCGCCGAGATCCTCGGGCGCATTCACGGCACGATCTCCTACGACGCCTTCGGCGAGGTCGACCTCGTGATCGAGGCGGTGCCGGAGCGCATGGAGATCAAGCAGAGCGTGTTCGCCGAGCTCGACGCGGCGACGCCCGGACACGCGATCCTCGCGTCGAACACGTCCTCGCTGTCGATCACGGAGATCGGCGAAGCGACGCTGCGGCCGGAGAAGGTGATCGGCTTCCACTACTTCTACCCGGCGTCGATCATGCCGCTGATCGAGATCGTCGAGGGCGAGGAGACCTCCGCGGAGACGGTCGCCGCGGCGATCACGTTCGCGCAGGCGATCCGCAAGCAGCCGATCACGTGCATCGAGGTTCCCGGCTTCGTGGTCAACCGCATCCTCAACTCGGGCATCTCGGAGGTGTGGCGCGCGCAGGAGGAACAGGGCCTGTCGATCAAGCAGATCGACGAGGGCGTCGGCGCCGCGGGCGTGGTCCCGGTCGGCCCTTACTACCTCGTCAACCTGTTGGGCCTCGACACGGTGCTGCACGTCGCCGAGCACCTCGTCGAGTCCTACGGCGAGGAACGCTTCTACGTGCCCAAGGGCATGCAGAAGCTGGTCGCCGACGGCAAGCTCGGCGCAAAGACGGGCGGCGACGGCTTCTACGACCCGCAGGGCGAGCCGAACATCGCCGGCGATAACGCGCCCGACGTGGCAGAGCTCGTAGAGCTGCTGTCGCTGAAGACGTTCCTCGAGGCTTGTCTGGTGCTGGAGGAGGGCGTGGCGACCCACCGCGACATCGACTTCGGGATGATGGCCGGCGCCGGCCTGGACCCGCGCCGTGGCCTGTTGCCGCCGTTCATGAAGGCCGACAGCGAGGGCCTCGACGCGGTCCTCGAGCGCATGGAGAACGCCCGGGAGCGCTTCGGTGAGCGCTTTGCACCGCCGACGATCCTGCGGCGCCTCGTCGCCCAGGGGCGGCTGGGGCAGAAGAGCGGGCAGGGCTTCTACGCCTATCCGCAGCCCGACGCAGAGCAGCCGGCCGAGGTCGTCAAGCTCGAGACGCGCGCGGACGGGGTGGCCGTCGCGTGGCTCGCGAACGGACAGATGAACTCGATCTCGCCGCAGGTCGTGGAGGACCTCGGCAAGGTCTGGGCCCGCGTCAAGGCCGCCGATCCGCCCGTGCGCGCGCTCGTGATCGCCTCATCGAACCCGTTCCTGTTCTGCGCCGGAGCGGACATCAAGGCGTTCACGACGATGGACGAGTCCTCCGGGCGCGAGCTGATCGACGGCGCGCACGCGCTCTTTCGCGAGCTCGAAGCGGACGGGATCGTCACGATCGCCGCTGTCAACGGACTGGCCTTCGGCGGCGGCTGCGAGCTCGCGATGGCGTGCAACGTGCGCATCGCCGCGCGCTCGGCGATCTTCGGTCAACCGGAGATCAAGCTCGGGATCATCCCGGGCTTCGGCGGGACCCAGCGCCTGCCGCGACTGGTGGGGGAGAACAAGGCGCTCGAGATGAACCTGATCGGCGACCCGATCCTCGCCGACGAAGCCTTCGAGCTCGGCCTCAGCAACCGCCTGGTGGAGGATCACGAACTGTTCGACACCGCGATGCAGTGGGCGGCGAAGCTCGCAGGGCAGGCGCCGCTCGCGGTGTCGCAGATCAAGCGCGTGTCGGCGGCGGGCGATCTCGACGAGGGGATCGAGGCGGAGAAGCGCGCGTTCGCGGAGGTGTTCACGAGCGCCGACGCGCGCGAGGGCATCGCCGCATTCCTCGGCAAACGCGCGCCGCGCTTCACCGGCGAGTAAACGCTGGCGTATAACCAACGCTATACAGAGCTGTGGACGGAGACTCACCAGCGCGCGCCGTATAACCAACGCTATACAGAGTCCGCCGTGCCGCGGGCGGCAGCGGTCCTTCAGCCGGGCAGCCGCGCGAGCGCCACGAGGTACTCGCCGTCGGCGCGGAAGCTGCCGTCCTGCGCTTCGTTTGCGGCGCTGTACATGCCGATCAGCTCGGCGCGCAGCTCGTCGTAGCGGCCCTGCGGCTCGAGCGCCGCTTTGGCCATGATCGTCGGCCCGAGCACGCGCTCGTTGTATTCGACCCAGCTCTCGGGCGAATCGTGCGTGAAGGTCACGGTCCGGCGCTCGAAGCTCAGCTCGGCGCCCGTGCCGGCGAACAGCGAGCTGACGTGCTGCTCATCGCCCCACGTGACGGGCGGCTTCAGCTCGGGCGGCGAGGGCGGCATGTAGGAGCCGACGGTCCTGAACATCTGGCCGTTGAGGCCCTCGGGTGTCCAGGCGGTGATCCCGATCGTCGCCCCGGGCCGCGCGACCCTGACGAGCTCGCTGACGGCCTGCTCGTGTCGAGGCGCGAAGATCACGCCGAAGCAGGAGGTGACGAGGTCGAACGAGTCGTCCGCGAACGGCAGCTGCTCGGCGTCGCCCTCGACGAAGGTGATCTCCAGGGCGCCGTCTGTGGCGCGGCGGCGGGCGACGTCCAGCAGCTCGGGCGTGAGGTCGAGGCCGGTGACCTTCGCGCCGCGGCGCGCGGCGGCGATCGCCACGTTCCCGGTTCCCGTCGCAACGTCGAGCAGTTCCGCGCCGGTGCGGGCGCCGACCGCCTCGGCGAGCGTCTCGGCGGCCAGCTCGATCCTGCGGGCGATGTCGGGATAGTCGCCGGCCGCCCACATCAGCTTCTGTCCCTGCTTGACGGCGTCCACGTCGATGCTCATCGCTGCCTCCTCATCCGCGGTTGGCCATGGCCGGCGCGGGACCGCGCAGGTCGCGCTGTGGATCGATCTGCCAGCGGCCGGCGACCTCTAGCAGCTGCTCGTCCAGCTCCCAGCGGTCGGCGGCGCGGCTCGCCGGCGTAGTCGAGGCTGGCGCCCTTCAGCGTCATGCAGCCGCGGTTCTCGCCGATCGCGCGCGATCGCCTCGACTTCATCGGCGCTGAGCGGGGCGGCGCGTCGTGACGGCGGCGAGCTCGGCGCGCTTGTCGCTCGATCGGCCGTGCGGCGGCGCCGCTCTCCTGGATCAGCGTCGGCGCGACGCAGCGGACACGCCGGGTGGGCGAGGTTCCAAGCGCACGCGAGCTGCAGCATGCGTGAGCCCGTGACGGGCCGCGTAGGGACGCATCAGCTCGAGCTTGCTCGTGGCCCTGCTCGACCCATCCGGCGGGGCGGAACGAGCGGTGGTCGTGGCGCGGCGAAGGCGTGCCCGGGCAGTACGTCGTCGTGGAACAGGCCGCCGTAGTCGACGACGCGCGTGATCAGGCTCGACGTCGTGCGCGCGGCGGCGTCCGAGCACGAGCTCGCCGGGCCATGGCTCGAGCGGGTTGAGGATGATCATCGCCCAGTCGATCAGCTCGGCGAAGCGCTCGAAGCAGTCGATCAGGTCGAGCGTGAAGCCATTTGCCGGCCCCGGTGCGACGCCCAGCAGCCGCGTCAGCCCGTCGTCGCGGACGGCCTGCATGCCCTCCCACACGGCCTCGCTGGAGTAGCCGATGTGGTCGGGGTTGTGCAGCAGCAGCAGGTCGAAGCGGTCGACCCCGCAGCGCTCGAGGCTGCGCTCGGTCGCCATGCGGATGTAGTCCGCGTAGTCGGCCGCGGCGCGCAGCCGCGGATCGGTGAAGCGTGGGAAGCCCTTGGCGCCGTCGCGCTCGCCGGTGTAGAAGTCGTGGCCGATCGCGCCGACCAGGCAGTAGCTCTCGCGCTCGACGCCGGCGAGCGCGCGGCCGAGCGCATGGTCGGCCTCGCCGGCGCCGTACACGTCGGCAGTGATCACCGTGTCGATGCCCGTCGCCGGGGCGCAGCAGCGAGGTCAGTCGCTCGTCATCCAGCGGCTCGCCGAAGTGCATGAAGCGCCCGCCGCTCCAGGTGCCGATCGCGGTGGTGGTCGGGTCCATGGCTCGCTCAGCCTAGAGCCCGGCTGCGGTGCGCGCGCGCAGCGTCGCTTCGAGGCGCCCGAGCGCGTGCGCGATGAGGTCCTCGTCGAGCGCGCCGCGCGGCTGATCGGCGCCTGCGGCGTGCGCTCCCGCGTGGTTGCCCGGAAGCGCGAGCTGCGCCTGCGCGTGAACGCCGGAGCGCAGCTGCTCGAGCTCGGCGATCCGGATCGCGAGATCCTGCCGGCTCTCGCCGTGCAGCTCGGGTACGGCGAGCGCGAGCGCGCGGTCGAGCTCGAGCGCGGCGTGCGCCAGGCGGCCGTGATCGAGGTCCGCGCGCGCGCGCAGCGCGAGCTCCTCGCACACCAGCGCCGCTCCTCGCGCGCCGAGCAGCGCAGCGAGGCGCTCCTGCGGGCGCAGCGCCCATGAGCGGTCGCGACCGGGGCCACGGCGCGCGGCCGCTGGGCCTGCGCCGGCACTGCGGCCGTCGTGCCACGGCAGGCCGCGGGCGTGCAGCCAGCGGCCGTCTGCGACCTGCTCGCCCTCGCCCCATCCGGCCCTGATCACGAGCGCCTGGGCGGTTGCGACCTCGTGCACGTAGGGATCGGCGGCGGCGATCCGGTGCGCATGGATGACGCGGTTGACGACCGTGACGGCGGCGCCGACCTCGCGCTCGCGATCGAGCTCGGCGAGCCATGCGCGGGCCTGGCTCTCGGCGGACAGCGAGATCGGGTCGATGACCGTGACGCGGGTGGTGGACACGGGCGCGGGCTCCGCTCCCGCGGGGATACTGCGTGGACGCTCGCGCAGGCGCCGCGGTAGCCACACACCGCTGCGCCTGGCGCCCGCGGGCGCGCCGATCGGCCTGCCGGTCGCCTCGAGCGTCCCGAGCACCACCACGTGCTCGGGCTCGCCGTCCTCGCTGCGGCGGATCAGATAGCGGCCGTCCGCGGGTCCGAGCGTCCACGGGAACTCGAGTTGGATGAAGACGAACAGCTGCTGGGGCATCGTTGCACCGTATCCTTGCATTGGGTTCCATCCATTCGACACCGGGAGCACCCAGAGCATGTCCGACGCAAGCCATGTCGCACGGAGCCTGCGCGAGCGGCTCGGCACCACCACGGAGGATCGACTCGGCAAGGCATTGTCGGAGCTGTTGGAGAACCCTGTGCTGACGGGGGCGATCGGGCGTGCATTCGACGCGCGCGAGAAGGCCGCTCAGGCCCAGGAGGTCGCGATGGGGGCGCTCAACATCCCCTCGGCGGCGGACATCGAACGGCTGACCCGGCGTCTGCGTTCGGTGTCCCTGCGCCTGGAGGGCATCGAGGATGGCGTCGAGCGCCTGGACAGGGCGCTGGGCCCGGCCGGCAGTGACCGTTCGGAGATCGCGCAGCGCCTGTCGACGATCGAGGCCCAGCTGCAGCGAGTGACCGAGCGGCTCGATCACAGGGCAGAGCGGCCGCGCGCAGCCAAAGCCACCACAGCCCGGACGCCTGCGGGCAAAGCGAAGGCGAAAACGAAAGCCAAACCCAGAGCGAAAGCGACGACGAGCCCCGCGGCGAAAGCCTGACGGTGCGGACGCGACGCCGCCGACGAGTCATCCCGTAAGCGCTGCGATTGCCGCTCGCCCCATCGACTCGGCTACCTCCAGGAGCCGCTCGTCGTCGATGCGTGCGCGCGCTCCGTGCGCGTCGAACGTGTCCGACACCGCCAGCACGCACGCCACCGGCACGCCCCCCTTGGCGCCCGTCGCGAACAGCGCTGCAGCCTCCATCTCCACCGCCACCGCGTCGGGGTGCTGCGTGCGCTCCTCGCCACCGCCGTAGAACAGGTCTACGCTGACGATCGCACCGATCCGGGCGGCCGGCGCGTGCGCTGCCAGCGCCTCCGTCAGCGCCCCGTCACCGCCCGCGCGCTCACCGGCGCCGAGCGCACGGGAGGTGCCGTCGGCGCAGATCGCCTCGCGCGCGATCACGAGGTCGCTCAGCGCCAGTCCCTCGGCGAGCGCGCCGCAGGTGCCGACGCGGATCGCGCGCCGCACGCCGAGCGCGATCAGCTCGCTCAGCACGATCGCCGCGGACGGTCCGCCCATGCCGGTGGACTGGATCGTCAGCGGCTCGCCGTCGGGCGCGGCACCGGTGTAGCCCCAGAGGCCGCGGTTGTGGTTGAACATGCGCGGCTCGACGAGCAGCGCCTGGGCGAGTGCGAGTGCACGCCCGGGGTCGCCGGGCAGCAGCACGCGCTCGGCGAGCGGCGCGGTGGGGTGCAGGTGGATGGGGTCGCTGTGCGACAAGGGCGGCGACTTTAGACTTTGGAGGGGATGCCCGCCCCCCTGTTGCCCGTCGCGTCGCGCTGCTGAGTGGTCGAGCTCACGGATGACCCCGTCGGCGAGAGGGGCGAGTTGACGCTCGCCCAGGTGGCTGCGCGCGCCGGTGTGTCGCGGGCGACGATCAAGCGCTGGGTGGACGGCGGGCTGATTCCGGGCTTTGACGGGCGTTGGACTCCGGCGGCGGCCGCGTATGCGCGCGTGATCGCGAGGCTGCGCGCGCGCGGGCACACGCTCGAGCAGATCAAGCGCGCGAGCGAGAACGGCCAGCTCGCGGTTGGACCGCTGGAGAACCTGCTGAGCAGCCCGGGACCGCGCCATTCGCTGCGGGAGGCGTCGCGCCTCACCGGGGTCGACGCAGGGCTGATCGAGCGCCTCTCCACGACCATGGGGCTGGCTGCGCTGCCCGCGGACGGGTTCTCCGACGAGGACGTGCAGATCCTCAAATACGCGGCGGCGGTGCTCGACGCGGGCCTGCCGCTGCCGGCGTTCCTGCAGCTGATGCGCGTGTACGGTCAGGCGGTGGCCCAGATCGCGGACGCCGAGGTGCGACTGATCCACCTGTACGTGCACGAGCCGCTGATGCGCTCGGGCGTCGCCAGCGTGGAGATCGCCGACGAGATGGAGGGGCTGATGCGCGACATGCTCCCGTTCGCGGCGCCGTTCATGAACTACCTCCATGGTCGCCTGCTGGCGCAGTTCGTCGAGCAGGACATGATCGGCCACATGGAGGCCGATCTCGGCGCGGATGCGCTCGAGGAGGGGCGCCTGCGGGTGGCGATCGCGTTCGCCGACCTGGCGGGGTATGCGCGACTGACGGTCGAGCGCGGCGACGAGGCTGCGCTGGGTGCGGTGGAGCGCTTCGTGAAGGCGGTCGAACGGACGCTGCCGGTCGATGCGAGCGTGATCAAGACGCTCGGCGACGAGGTGATGGTGGTGGGCTCGGACGCAGCTGCGCTGACGGGCTGGGCGGTGGCGCTCGGCGCCGGGATCGCCGCGGGCGACCCGCTGCCGCGGATCGGCATCAACTACGGTGAGGTGCTGTACCGCGACGGCGACTACTACGGGCGCGACGTCAACCAGGCGGCGCGCGTGGTGGCGCGCGCGGGAGGGGGCGAGGTCCTGGTTACGCGCGCGGTGGTCGAGCTGGCCGAGGGCGTGGACGGGCTCGAGTTCAGGCGCATCGGCGAGGTGCGCCTGAAGGGCTTCCCTGAGCCGACCGAGCTGTTCGCGGTCTCGCCCCGGAAGGCGTAGGCGCGGCGATGATCAGCGAGCAGGTGCGCGAGCAGGTGCGCGCCGGCGCGCTGTTCGCGCGCGACCGGCCGGTCGTGGTGATGCTGTCCGGCGGGCGTGACTCGACGTGCCTGCTCGACGTGGCGGTTGCACTGCTCGGCTGCGCGTCGGTGAGCGCGCTGCACGTCAACTACGGCCTGCGCGAGAGCTCCGACGCGGACGCCGCTCACTGTGCTGCGCTGTGCGAGCAGCTCGGCGTCCAGCTCGAGGTTGTGCGCATCGAGCGCGGTGCCCTGCGCCGGCCCCTAAGCGCCTCCGTGGAAGCTGTCTCGGCGGCGCAGGAGCAGGCGCCGGCGCCGCCGTCGGGCAACCTGCAGGCGTGGGCGCGCGAGGTGCGCTACGCGGAGGCTGAGCGCGTGGCGCGGGAGCGCGATGCGCTGATCGCGGCGGGGCACACGGCGAGCGATCAGGTCGAGACGATCCTGTACCGGCTCGCCGCCTCGCCTGGACGGCGCGCGCTGCTGGGGATGGCGGCGAGCGAGGGCAGGCTGATCAGGCCGCTGCTGGGCGTCACCCGTGAGCAGACGGCTGCGTACTGCGTGGCGCAAGGCCTGCGGTGGCGCGAAGACGAGAGCAACGAGGACGAGCGCTTCGCGCGCGCGAGGGTGCGCGCGAGCCTGGTGCCGGCGCTGCGCGCGGTGCACCCGGCGGCGGAGGCGAGCGTGCTGCGGACGGCGGCGCTGCTGCGCGAGGAGACCGAGCTGCTCGACGGTCTCGTCGAGGACGAGCTGGCGGGGCGCCCGAGCATCGCGCTGTTGCGCCTGCAGGAGCTGCCGGCCGCGCTCGCGCGCATGGTCGTGGTGCGCCTCGCCGAGGACGCCACCGGGACCTACGTGCCGCAGGCCGGCGCACGCGTGCAGGAGCTGATCGCGCTGGGGCGCCGTGGCGGCGACGCGGAGCTGCACGTCGGCGGCAACGCGAGCGCGGTGATCCGCGGCGGCGTGCTCGAGATGGTTCCGCTCGAGCCACGAGATCCCGCGCGGGCGCACGCACGCGGCGAGCCGCCCGAGGAGCCGCCGGAGGGGCCGCGCGAGCAGCCGCCGGTCGATCACTAGACTCCGAGGCGTGGCCCAGACCGCGAGCCTGCCCAGCGAGCCCGGCCTGGGAGATGTGCTGGTCGGCGCCGAGGATCTGCAGCGGCGCGTGGTCGAGCTCGGTGAGCAGATCTCGCGCGACTACCAGGCGGATCGATCCAATCCGCTGCTGCTGGTGGGCGTGCTGAAGGGCGCGGTGTTCTTCCTGTCGGATCTCATGCGCTGCATCGAGATTCCCGTCGAGCTGGACTTCATGGCGGTCGCCTCCTACGGCTCTGCGACCGACTCCTCGGGCGTGGTGCGCATCCTCAAGGACCTCGACGCTTCGATCGAAGGCCGCGACGTGCTGATCGTCGAGGACATCGTCGACTCGGGCCTGACGCTGCAGTATCTGCTGCGCAACCTCGGCTCGCGCAACCCCAGCACGCTCGAGGTGTGCGCGCTGCTGACCAAGCCGGAACGGCGCAAGGTCGATCTGCCCACTCGCTACGTCGGCTTCGAGATCCCCAATCGCTTCGTCGTCGGCTACGGGCTCGACTACGCCGAGCGCTACCGCAACCTGCCGTTCGTGGCCGCTCTCGAGCGCTAGAAGGGGCCGCGCGGGCCGGATGGGTGGGGTCGCCAACCACCGGAAAATCGCAGGCCGCATGGTACGCTAGGGCACTGGTTACCGCGACTTCAGCCGCTGCCAGAACCGTCAGGGATCAGCCATGAGCCGTTTCTTCAAGAGCGCCGCATTCCCAATCCTCATCGTGGTGGTGCTGGCGTTCCTCGCGGTCAAACTCGTCAACCCGAGCAGCAACAAACCTGCCCACAGCTACCAGAGGCTGGTCGCCAGAGAACTCCCGAAACACGAAGTCGAAGCGGTCGAGTTCAAGAACAAGGGCAAAGCGCTTGAAGTCAAGGTCAACAGCAAAGGCCACAAGGAAAGCTATGAAATCGGGTTCATCGAACAGGCCTCGCCGCAGCTGATCGCGACGCTCGAAAAAGACGCGGTGCCGTTCAACGTCGAATCCGAAAAGAGCAGCGCGCTGCTGGGGCTGCTCACCTACATCCTGCCGTTCGCGCTGTTCCTCGGGTTCTGGATCTTCCTGATGAACCAGGTCCAGGGAGGCGGCTCGAAAGTGATGTCGTTCGGCAAGTCGCGCGCCAAGCGCATGTCGGCCGACTCGCCCAAGATCACCTTCCGCGACGTCGCCGGGGTCGACGAGGCGGTCGAGGAGCTGCACGAGATCAAGGAATTCCTCGAGAACCCCAAGAAGTTCCAGGCGCTCGGCGCGCGCATCCCGACCGGCGTGCTGCTGTACGGGCCGCCCGGCACCGGCAAGACGCTGCTCGCGCGCGCGGTCGCCGGCGAGGCGGGCGTGCCGTTCTTCTCGATCTCGGGCTCGGACTTCGTCGAGATGTTCGTCGGCGTCGGCGCCTCGCGCGTGCGCGACCTGTTCGAGCAGGCCAAGCAGAACAGCCCGTGCATCATCTTCATGGACGAGATCGACGCCGTCGGGCGCCACCGTGGCGCCGGCCTCGGCGGCGGTCACGACGAGCGCGAGCAGACGCTCAACCAGCTGCTCGTCGAGATGGACGGCTTCGAGGCGAAGGACAACATCATCATGATCGCGGCCACCAACCGGCCCGACATCCTCGACCCGGCGCTGCTGCGCCCGGGCCGCTTCGACCGTCAGATCGCCGTCGACCGCCCCGACCGCAAGGGCCGCGCGAAGATCCTCGAGGTGCACACGCGCGGCAAGCCGCTGGCGAAGGTGATCGACATCGACGCGCTCGCCGGGCAGACGCCGGGCTTCACGGGAGCCGACCTGTCGAACCTGATCAACGAGGCCGCGCTGCTGTCCGCGCGCACGGGCAAGCGTGAGATCGGCCAGGTCGAGCTCGAGGAGGGGATCATGCGCGTGATCGCGGGTCCCGAGAAGAAGACGCGCGTGATGAGCGAGAAAGAGCGCCTGATCACCGCCTTCCACGAGATGGGCCACGCGCTCGTCGGCCACTTCCTCGAGCACTCCGACCCGGTGCACAAGATCTCGGTCATCTCCCGCGGGCAGGCGCTCGGCTACACGATCTCGATGCCACAGGAGGATCGCTTCCTGACCACGCGCGCCGAGCTCGAGGACGCGATGGCGATGACGCTCGGCGGACGCGCGGCGGAGGAGCTCGTGTTCAGCGAGATCACGACCGGCGCCTCCAACGACATCGAGAAGGTCACCGCCACCGCCAAGCAGATGGTGATGCGCTTCGGCATGAGCGAAAAGCTCGGCCCGCGCGTGTTCGGCCACGACCACGGTCAGCCGTTCCTCGGCCGCGAGTTCTCGACCGAGCCCGACTACTCCGACGAGATCGCCCGCGAGATCGACGACGAGGTGCGGCGCATCATCGAGGCCGCCCACACTCGCGCGCGCACGATCCTCACCGAGCACCAGCACGACCTCGACGAACATCTCCGAGATCCTCGTCAAGCGCGAGACGATCGAGAAGGAGGAGTTCCTGGCGCTGCTCGAAGGCAAGAGCGAGGAGGAAGTGTTCGGCGTCGAGGAGGAGACCAAGCCGCAGCTGCCGGCGCCGCCGACCGCCGTCGACCGCGCCGAGCGCGAAGCGCCGCGCCCGATCCCGCGCCCCGGCCTCGCCGGCGGCACGGCGGAGCTGCGGGCAACCGACAAAGAACGGCCTGAGCCGGCTTAAGCACGAGGCTCGCGGTGCGAGGTGCAAGTGCGAGCGCGGCTGGGGGGGGGTGCTTGCGCGGGCGCGGCGAGTATGCCTCGCTTTGAAGTCTGTCCCACTATGGCTATACAGCATTCGTTTTTGAGGAATGACTGACGCGGGGGGTGGACCCCACTACCGCCTGATGGGGATCGTCAACGTGACGCCCGACTCGTTCTCGGACGGTGGGCGCGTTCCTGGATGCCGACGCGGCGATCGCGCATGCGCGGCGGCTGGTGGAGGAGGGAGCCGACATCCTCGACGTCGGCGGCGAGTCGACGCGGCCGGGGGCCGAGCCGGTGTCGGAGCAGGAGGAGCTGAGGCGTGTGTTGCCGGTGCTGGAGGGGATCGCGACGGCGGATCTCGGTGCGCAGCTCTCGATCGACACGTCCAAGGCGGCGGTCGCGCGTGCGGCGATCGAGGCGGGCGCGACGATCGTCAACGACGTGACGGCTCTGCGCGGCGACCCGACGATGGCCGGGCTCGTCGCCGAGCGCGGCGTCGAATGCTGTCTCATGCACATGCTTGGCGAGCCGCGCACGATGCAGCGCGATCCGCGCTATGGAGACGTGGTCGACGAGGTCCAGGCGTTCCTCGAGGAGCGCCTGGCCTTCGCTGTCGCCGCGGGCGTGCGCGAGGAGCTGATCATGCTCGACCCGGGCATCGGCTTCGGCAAGACGGTCGCGCACAACCTCGAGCTGCTCGACCGGCTGGGAGAGCTGACGACACTTGGCAGGCCGCTCGTGGTCGGGATCTCGCGCAAGGGCTTTCTGGGGCGGATCCTGGCTGACGCAGCGGGGGCGACGGAGCCCGTCGGTTGGGCGGGGCGCCTGCCGGGAACGATCGCCACCAACGTGCTCGCGCTCGAGCGCGGCGCGAGCGTGTTTCGCGTGCACGACGTCGCTCCGGTTCGCGACGCGCTGGCGGTCGCGGCTGCTACGTTGGGCGGGCGATGGACGCCGAGGGGGACGACGACGCAGACGAGCTAGAGGACGACGGCGAGCTCGACGACGATCGCGAGGAGACGGCCGAGTCGGTCACGATGAGATCACCGGTCTGTCGCTGTACACCCACCACGGCGTCAGCGAGGCGGAGCGCGAGGTCGGCCAGCGGCTGGTGCTCGATCTACGTCTCGACATCGGCGAGACCGACGCGACCGTCACCGACGCGCTCGAGGACACCGTCGACTACGCCGAGGTGTGTCAACTGGTCGCGCTGATCGCCCAGCAGCGCTCGCACAAGACGCTCGAGCGCCTGTGCAGCACGATCGCCGACCGCCTGCTCGCCGACTACGAGCTCGAGGGCGTGTGGGTCAAGGCCGCCAAGCCGGAGCCGCCGATTGCGCTGAGCGTCGACGAAGTCTCCGTCGAGGTGTGGCGGGAAGCGGAGAGCTGATCGTGAGCACGGCCTCAGCCTTCAGGACCGCCGACTTCACGGCCATGTTGCGGCCACTGTCCGGTCTCCTGCCGTTCGCGCAGATCATGGGCGAGAAGGCAGTCGTCGCGGGCGCCGAGACGACGCGCAGCTGACACCCCGAGCGATCGCCGTGGCCGGTAGCGTCCGCTCGATGAGCGCCACCATGCAGCGCGTCGGGCTGCTCGGGCTCGGCAGCAACGTCGGCGAGCGCCGCACCCAGTTGCAGCGGGCGGTGGATGCGCTGCCACGCGCAGGCGTGACGGTCCTCGCGTGCTCTTCGACCTACGACACCGACCCGGTCGGCGAGGTGACCGATCAGCCGCCGTTCCTGAACGCGTGCGTGCGCGTGCAGACCGCGCTCGAGCCGCTCGTGCTGCTGGACACGGTCAAGCGACTGGAGCGCGAGCTCGGCCGCGGCGCCGACGGCGTCCGTCACGGTCCCCGCGCGATCGACATCGACGTGCTGCTGCTCGGCGAGCTCGAGCTGAGGGACGGGCGGATGACGCTGCCGCACGAGCAGCTGCTGACGCGTCGCTTCGTGCTGATTCCAGCTCTGGAGCTGGACTTCGAGCTGCGTACCCCCGACGGCCGGCGGCTCGCCGACGCCCTGCCGGCGCTGTCGCTCGAGGAGGGCGTGCGCTGGGCCGGGCGCCCGCTGCGGACGCCGCGGGACCGATCGCTTTGAGCGGCGCTCGGAGAGGGAGGGCCTACAGTGCGGCGCCGCTCAGGCGGCGTGCGCGCCGTTTCCGACGCCGCTGGCGAGCGACAGCAGCGTGGCGTTGCTGACGCCGTGTCCGGCGACGACGCACAGACGTCCGTTGCGAAGCCAGGTCATGACCTTGACGCCGTTGGTGACGGTGAAGCGGTAGGGCACGCCGCCGCGTTTGACGACGGCTCCGCCGCCGACGCTCGGAGCCGGCGTGCCGGCGACGATCGCGTAGCCGACCCATTGGCGGTGGCGACCTTCGTAGAAGACCGTCGTGACGCGACGCCCGGCCGCGTGGTCGACGCGCTCGCCGGTCGCGCGCCAGCCTCGGTCTTCCCAGTAGGGGAACGCCACGCTTTCCACATGCGCTGCGAGCGCTCCGTCATCCTGTCCGCTCTCGGCCGGAGCGGGCATCGTCGCGGGTCGCTGCGTCAGTGCGACCGCGGTGTGCAGCGTCAGCGTCGAGCCGCCGCCTGAGCTCGCGATCACCAGCGCCAGCGCGATCACGGCCGCCGCCAGGGCACCTGTGACGCCAAAGCGCAGCCGGCGCTGGCGATGGTTGCGCGCGGGGGAGGAGGCGGCGACCATGGCGTCGATCCGACGGTGCAGCTCCGGCGGTGCGGGCACGTCGATCGAGCGCACGAAGTCGACGAGCTCGGACTCTGTCGGGGGTGATGTCTCGCTCATGCTGGGTTTTCCTCACTGTAAGAGACTCCGCTCGCGCCGCTGCCTTCCCGTCGGGTCTCGGCGAGCTGCTGCTTCTCCTGCGCGGGCTCCCCGGTGAGTCCCGCGGCGACCTGCTTGCGCGCTCGGAACACACGCGTCGTCAGGGTCGACTCGCGCACGCGCAGCGCCCGTGCTGCCTCCTTGTAGGAGAGGCCGAGCACGTCCACCGCGACCAGTGCCATCCGGAAGTTGTCCGGCAATCGCGAGATCGCCTCGTAGACCTCTTGTACCTCGTATGCCTGCTCCGGGCGGCTGGTGGGCCTGGGATCTGCCGCGACGACGTCCTCGATCACGGCACCTTTCACCGGGCGACGCGAGGCGGTGCGCAGGCTGGTCAGGAACGTGTTGCGCAGCACGCGCATCAGGTAGTACAGCTCGTCGTCGCCCTGCAGGACGCGCGGTCGCGAGAGCACGCGCGCAAACGTCTCCTGGACGAGGTCCTCGGCGTCCTCGCGCGATCCGCACAACGCCCACGCCGCGCGATACAGGCGGTCTACGTGCTTGGTCAGGGATTGCGGATCGAGCGTGCGCATCGGGATGGCGGCCCGCCGGCGTTCGCGCGGCGCATGCACCTTTCGCCACCGCGACTGTAGCGCCGAGGATCCTGTATCGCAGCGGTGGCGAGGATCGCAGCGACGGCAGGTTCTGCAACGCGCGCGCGTCTGCGCTGTGCGCTCAGCCCGCCCCGTTGAGCCGGCCCGAGAGCTCGATCACGATCTCCGCCAGGCGCGGGCCGCCATCCTCCTGGCAGAAGTGGGCAACCTCCGGCAGCGTCTCGTGCGGTTGTCCTGCGGCGCCCGGAATCAGCTTCTCGAGCACCGCGTCCGCGCCGCGCGTGACCGGGTCGGAGTCACCGAACGCACACACGAACGGCGCCTCGAAGCCTTTCAGCACCTCCCACGCGGCGCGGTTGGCCGGCGCCGCCGGGTCATTCGGTGTGATCGGCACGAGCGCCGGGAACTGCCGCGCGCCGGCCTTGAAGCTCGCGTCGGGGTACGGCGCGTCGTAGGCGGCGATCTCCTGCTCTGAGAGCTCCCGGTGTGTGCCGCCGTTGACGATTTTCCCGATCTGCAGGTCCTCGGTGTTCTGGGAGTAGTCGCGCCAGGCGCGGAACGCGTCGCCCGGATCGTGGTCGCCGGTGGGCAGCATCGTGTTCGATGCCACCACCCCGGCGAAGCGCTCGGGGTGCTCGCCCACCAGACGCAGCCCGAGCAGCCCGCCCCAGTCCTGGCAGAACAGCACGATGCCGTGCAAGTCGAGGTGTCCCACCACGAGACCGGCCAGCCACTGCATGTGGCGGTCGTAGCTGTAGTCCTCGCGCTCACGCGGCTTGTCCGAGCGCCCGAAGCCGATCAGGTCTGGGGCCACCACGCGCATCCCGGAGGCGAGCAGCGGCGGGATCATGTGCCTGTAGAGATATGACCACGACGGCTCGCCGTGCAGCAGCAGCGCGACGCGCCCGTCGCGCGGGCCCTCATCGACGTAGGCGATGCGCACGGTGTCGCCGTCGGCGCTGACCTGCGCGTACTGCGAGTCAAAGCTCCAATCGGGCAGATCCGTGAAGCGCTCATCTGGGGTGCGGACAGCTTGCATCTTCTTCTCCTCGGCAGTTGACGCTGGCTCGCGCCTGATTCTGATCTCCCGGCGCGGCGCGTGCGGCGCGGCGGCTCATCGGCCCGGGTTTTGGTTCGCGCGCTCTGCGGCCGACGAGGCGCGCCACTCAGGCGGCAGCGCGCCCGCTTCGAGCTCGCCGGCGATCGGCGGGAAGTAGCGCGTGAGCTGCGCGGCCGGGCGCCCGGCGATCAGCGGGCGCACGTCCACGACGCTCATCAGCAGCCGGATGCTGGCGCCGATCTGCAGGTCGGCGGCGTTGGGCTGATCGCCACCCAGCAGCCCCTCGGCGATCCAGCCGTCGATGCGCTCGAGCTGGCGCGGCAGCGCGGCCAGGTCGGCGCGCGCGTCGCCGTCACGGTGCCTGCTTTTTGCGAAAAGCAGCTTTGCCACTACGGGCGCGGCGCGACGCAGGACCCCAACGGGCAATGGCAGACGCGCGTCTCCCAGATAGGACTCCATCGCCTGCGGCCGGCGCACGAACCCGGCCGGGAGCAGCCTCCGCGGCACCGCCTGGAAGATCTCGTCGCCCCAGCGCTCGAGCCTCGAGCACGCGCGCGTAGCGGGGATCGCCCGGCGGCGGCAGCAGCGGCGGCTCGGGCGCCAACAAGTCGAGCGTGCGCATGATCGCGCGCGAGCCGACCACGCGCTCGGAGCCGATGCGCAGGCCGGGCACGGTGGTGCCGCCGAAGCGCAAAGGACCGACGAGCAGTTGGCTCATCGGCATCAGGTCGACGCGCTCGTAGGCGATCGACTTCAGCGTCAGCGCCGCCTCGACCGCAGCGCACGGATGCGACGCGGGCTGCACGTACAGCTTGGGAGCAGCTACGGTCACGGTTGCTCGGAGCATAATGCTCGCCAATGCTGCTCGCGGTTGACGTCGGTAACACGCAGACCCATTTCGGGGCGTTCGCGGGCGAGCAGCTGCTCGAGCACTGGCGCTTCGCAACCGTGCGCCAGTCCACCGCCGACGAGCTCGGCGCCGCGCTGAGCAGTCTGCTCGATCTGCGTGGATACGGGTTCGACGATCTCGACGCGTCGATCGTCTCCTCCACCGTGCCCCAGCTCGAGCCGGAGTGGACCGCCATGGCGGAGCGCTACCTCGGACACCAGATGCTCGTGGTCGGCCCCGGCACCAAGACCGGCATGGCGATCCGCTACGACAATCCCGCGCGAGATCGGCGCCGACCGGCTCGTCAACGCCGTCGCGATCCGCGAGCGCTTCGGAGCGCTCGCGGTGTGCGTCGACTTCGGCACCGCGACCACCTTCGACGTCGTCTCGCGCGAGGGCGACTACGTCGGCGGGGCGCTGATGACGGGCATCGAGATATCGCTCGAAGCGCTCTCCGAACGCGGCGCGCGGCTGCCCAAGATCGACCTCGCGCCACCGCGCAGCGTGATCGGCAAGAACACGTCGACGCGATTCGCTCGGGAGTCGTGTTCGGCTACGCCGGCGCCATCGACGCGATCCTGCGTCGCCTCTACGACGAGCTCGGCGAGCGCACCGAGGTGATCGCCACCGGCGGTCTCGCGCGCCTGGTCGTGCCCTACACCGAGGAGATCGAGGAGGTCGACGACCTGCTGACGCTCACCGGCCTGCGCCTGCTGCACGAGCGCAACAGCTGATGTGCGGCGAGCCGCGGCGACTCCGACGAAGGCTGGACCTGGGCTCGCTGCGCGTGCCCAACCGCGTGCTGCTCGCGCCGCTGGCGGGGATCGGCAACTGGTTCGTGCGCCTGCAGGCCAAGCGCTACGGCGCCGGCATGGCGGTCTCCGAGATGGTCTCCTCGCACGCCATCCACCACCGCAACGAGAAGACCTGCAACGAGATGCTGCGGATCGACCCGCGCGAGCGTGACGCGGCGGGCCGGTCGTCGATCCAGCTGTTCGGCGAAGACCCCGCGGTGATGCGCTCGGCAGCCGCCGTACGTCGCCGCGCGCGGGCGCCGACGCGATCGACATCAACATGGGCTGCCCGGTGCCGAAGGTCCGCAAGACCGGCGCCGGCGCCGCGCTGCTCGACGACCCCGAGCGCGCGGTCGCCGTCGCGCGCGCCGCCGTCGAGGGCGCCGGACGCCGCGGCGGTGGCGGTCGCTGCCGGTGACCGTCAAGCTGCGCTCCGGGGTGCAGGCCCGGCGAGGACAGCGGCTTCGAGCTCGCCCACCGGCTCGTCGCCGAGGCGGGCGTCGCGGCGATCGCGCTTTCACCCGCGCTCGGCGGCCGTCCACCACAGAGGCGCAGCCCGACTACGAGCTCGTCGACGCGGCTCGTCGCAGTCCCTGCCGGCGCCCGTGATCCTCACCGGCGGCCTGGACGACGCCGACAGCGTGCGCGAGGCGTTCGCCGCCACCGGCGCCGCGGCCGTGATGCTCGCGCGCGGCGCGCTCGGCAACCCGTGGCTGTTCGCCGAGCTGCTCGCGCCGGCGGCCTGCGAGCCCGAGCGCCGACCCACCCGCACGCAGGTGCTCGGCGAGCTCGACTGGACGATCGCGCGCGCCGTCGAGCACCTCGGCGAGCAGCGCGCCACGCGCTACCTGCGCAAGTTCTACCCGTGGTACGTGCCGCGCCTGCAGCTCGACGCGGGGCCGCCAGGGACCTGCAGGAATCGCTGCAGAGCGCGTCCACGCTCATCCAGGTGCACGAGCTGCTCGACGCCGTCTGCCGGCCCGCTGCGCTCGCCGTGTAGGCGCTCAGCGGGGCTCTCCGGCACGCCTCACCGGGGCCTGCCGGCCACGCTATACTGCTGCGCTCGCCGATGCCTCCCGGTCCGGCGAAGCCCCCGCTCGCAGCGGGGTTTTGTGTGCCGCGACCGGACCACCAAACCGGAATCGAGTCCCGCCACCACATGCCGAAGGACGTCATCCTCACCCCCGAAGGACTGCAGAAGCTCAAGGACGAGCTCGAGTTGCTATCCACCGAGAAGCGCCGCGAGGTCGCCGAACGCATCAAGGAGGCGCGCGAGTTCGGGGACATCTCCGAGAACTCCGAGTACGACGACGCCAAGAACGAGCAGGCGATGCTCGAGAGCCGCATCGCCCAGCTGCAGGAGAAGCTGCGCATGGCGACCGTGATCGAGGCCAAGGACCTCTCGACCGACGTCGTCCAGGTCGGCTCGGTCGTGCACGTCAAGGACGAAAAGACCGGCAAGTCGGTCAAGTACACGATCGTCGGCTCGGCCGAGGCCAAGCCCGACGAGCACAAGCTCTCCAACGAGTCGCCCGTCGGCCGCGCGCTGATCGGGCACAAGCGCAACGAGACCGTCGCCGTCAAGGTCCCGCGCGGCCCCGCGCGCAAGCTCAAGATCACCAAGATCGACGTCGGCCTCGAGTAGGCTCGCCGCGATGAGCGGATCCGAGGAGCGCCACGTCCGATCGATCTGATGAGCCCAGCGAGCCGAGCAGGCACGGCCTGGACGAGCTGATCGCCGAGCGCCGCGCCAAGGCCGAGCGCGCTGCGCGAATCCGACGCGGGCGCGTTCCCGCACGCGTTCGCCGGCGTCGAGCCGATCGACGCGATCCGCGCCGCCTACGAGCACCTGCAGGCCGGCGAGGAAACCGACGAGCGCCACCGCGTCGCCGGTCGCATCGCCGCGCGCCGCGGCGCCGGCAAGGCCGCGTTCGTCGACCTCGTCGATCGCACCGGCAAGATCCAGCTGCACGCGCGCGTGGACGTGCTCGGCGAGGAGCGCTTCGAGCTGCTCACCTCGCTCGACCTCGGCGATCTGATCGGCGTCGACGGCGCGGCGATGCGCAGCCGCCACGGCGAGCTGTCGCTGCGCGTCGAGGCGTTCGCGATGCTCGGCAAGGCGCTGCGCCCGCCGCCCGACAAGCATCACGGCCTCACCGACGTCGAGACGCGCTATCGCCACCGCGAGCTCGACCTGATCGTCAAGCGAGGACACGCGGCGGCTGTTCATCGACCGCGCGCGGATCGTCTCGGCCGTACGCGGCTAGCTCGACGCCGCGGTTTCATCGAGGTCGAGACGCCGGTGCTGCAGCCGCTCTACGGCGGCGCGCTGGCGCGCCCGTTCACCACCCACCACAACGCGCTCGACCGCGACCTCTACCTGCGGATCGCCACCGAGCTCTACCTCAAGCGGCTGATCGTCGGCGGTCTCGAGCGCGTGTACGAGCTCGGCAAGGACTTCCGCAACGAGGGCATCTCGCACAAGCACAACCCCGAGTTCACGATGGTCGAGTGGTACGAGGCCTACGCCGACTACGAGTGGCGCCGAGCAGCGCACCGAAGCGATCGTGCGCGCGGCCGCCGAAGCGGTCGGCTACGCGGGCGAGCTCGACTTCTCCGCGCCGTGGCCGCGCGTCGGCTTCGTCGAGGCGATCGAGCAGGCCACCGGCGTCGACGTGATGGCGCACTCGAGCGCTGCGGAGCTGGCAGCCGCGATCCGCGAGCGGGGCCTCGACGTGAAGACCGGCGGCCTGCTGGTTCGAGATGGCCGACGACCTGCTGTCCAAGTACGTCGAGCCCAGCCTCGTGAGGCCGACGTTCGTGATCGACTATCCGACCGAGATCTCGCCGCTGGCGCGCGAGCACGCGTCCGACGCCAAGCGGGGGCTGGTCGAACGCTTCGAGGCCTTCGCCGGCGGCATGGAGATCGCCAACGGCTTCAGCGAGCTGATCGACCCCGACACGCAGCGCGCGCGCTTCGCCGCGCAGGAGCGGGTGGAGCTGCTCGAGGACGGCGAGGCCGAGACGATGCCCTACGACGAGGAGTACGTGCAGGCGCTCGAGCAGGGGATGCCGCCGACCGCGGGCGTCGGCCTCGGCATCGACCGGCTCGTGATGCTGCTCACCGGCCGCGAGTCGATCCGCGAGGTCGTGCTGTTCCCGGCGATGCGCGACTGACCGCGGCGCCGGCCGCGCGGGCGTCCCGCGATCAAGCCGCACCCCCACGCTGCCGATGACCCCGATAGGGCCGGGTGGGCGATTGGTAGACTGCTCCTCGGAGGCGTTACTTGGACCGTGAACACTACGAAGCACCCTTGAGGCACCGTCCCAGGTAGGAAGGAATCACACCATGTTCGAGCGATTCACAGAACGGGCCCGACAGGTCGTCGTTCTCGCGCAGGAGGAGGCGCGAACGCTCAAGCACAACTACATCGGCACCGAGCACATCCTCCTGGGACTGCTTCGCGAGGAGGAGGGCTTGGCGGCGCGTGTGCTCGAGAGCCTGGACATCACCGTCGAGCGGGTGCGCGCGCAGGTGGTGCGGATCGTGGGCTCCGGCGAGGAGGTCACCTCGGGGCAGATCCCGTTCACCCCGCGCGCCAAGAAGGTGCTCGAGCTCGCCCTGCGCGAGGCGCTGAGCCTGGGACACAACTACATCGGCACCGAGCACATCCTGCTGGGCCTGGTCCGCGAGAACGAGGGCGTCGCCGCGCGCATCCTGCTCGACTTCGACGCCGACTCCGAGAAGATCCGCAACGAGGTCATCCGCATGCTCTCCGGTCCGGGCGGCCGCCGCCAGAGCCAGTCCGGCGGCGGCAGCGCAGGGGCGGGCGCGGGCGCGGGCGAGGGCAAGAAGTCCTCCAAGCTGCTGGACCAGTTCGGCCGCAACCTGACCAAGCTCGCCGCCGAGGGCAAGCTGGACCCGTGCGTCGGGCGCGAGACCGAGATCGAGCGGATCATGCAGATCCTCTCGCGGCGCACCAAGAACAACCCCGTGCTCGTCGGCGAGCCCGGCGTCGGCAAGACCGCCGTCGTCGAGGGCCTCGCGCAGCGGATCACCAGCTCAGAGGTACCGGAGCTGCTCAAGAACAAGCAGATCTACACGCTCGACCTGGCTGCACTCGTCGCCGGCTCCAAGTACCGCGGCGAGTTCGAGGAGCGCCTCAAGAAGGTCATGAAGGAGATCACCCAGCGCGGCGACATCATCCTGTTCATCGACGAGCTCCACAACCTCGTCGGCGCCGGGGCGGCCGAGGGCGCGATCGACGCGGCCTCGATCCTCAAGCCGGCGCTCGCGCGCGGTGAGCTGCAGACGATCGGCGCGACGACGCTCGACGAGTACCGCAAGTACCTCGAGCGCGACTCCGCGCTGGAGCGTCGCTTCCAGCAGATCCGTGTCGACGAGCCGACGATTGACCAGACGGTCGAGATCCTCACGGGCCTGCGCGACCGCTACGAGCAGCACCACAAGGTGCAGATCACCGACGAGGCGCTGCGCGCGGCCGGGGAACTGGCGAGCCGCTACATCTCCGACCGCTTCCTGCCCGACAAGGCCATCGACCTGATCGACGAGGCCGCCTCGCGGATGCGCATCAAGTCGATGACCTCGCCGCCCGCCAATCGCGAGCTCGAGGGCGAAGTCGAGTCGACGCGGCGCGAAAAGGAGGCCGCGATCGAGGCTCAGGAGTTCGAGAAGGCCGCGGCGCTGCGCGACAAGGAGCGCAAGCTCACCAACAAGAAACGCGAGCTCGAGCAGGCTTGGGAATCCGGCGAGACCGGCGAACGTCCGTCGATCGGCGAGGAGGAGATCGCCGACATCGTCTCGATGTGGACGGGCATCCCCGTGTTCAAGCTGACCGAGGCCGAGACACAGAAGCTGATGCGCATGGAGGACGAACTGCACAAGCGCGTCATCGGCCAGCACCCCGCGATCGAGGTGATCTCGAAGGCGATCAGGCGCTCGCGCGCCGGGCTCAAGGACCCGAAGCGCCCGACCGGATCGTTCATCTTCCTCGGCCCGTCAGGTGTCGGCAAGACCGAGCTCGCACGCACGCTGGCGGAGTTTCTGTTCGGCGACGACGAAGCGCTGATCAGGATCGACATGTCCGAGTACATGGAGAAGCACGCCGTCTCGCGTCTGGTCGGCTCGCCCCCGGGCTACATCGGCTACGACGAGGGCGGCCAGCTGACCGAGGCCGTGCGCCGCAAGCCCTACAGCGTGCTGCTGCTCGACGAGATCGAGAAGGCGCACCCGGACGTCTTCAACATCCTGCTGCAGATCCTCGAGGATGGCAGGCTGACCGACGCCCAGGGGCGCACGGTCGACTTCCGCCACGCGATCGTGATCATGACCTCGAACATCGGAGCCGCCGAGATCGCGCGCAACACGCCGCTCGGGTTCGCGGTCTCCGACGACGAGACGGGGATCACCTACGACGACATGAAGAACCGCATCATGGGCGAGCTGAAGAAGGTCTTCCGTCCGGAGTTCCTCAACCGCATCGACGACGTGATCGTCTTCCACAAGCTGCAGAAGGAGGAGATCAAGCAGATCGTCGAGCTGCTGCTGCTGCGGATCCGCGAGTCGATGGCCGAACGCGAGCTGCAACTGGAGCTGACCGAGCCCGCCAAGGATCTGCTCGTCGACAAGGGCTGGGACCCGGCGATGGGGGCGCGGCCACTGCGCCGCGCGATCCAGCGCTACATCGAGGACCCGCTCGCCGACTTCGTGCTGCGCGAGCAGCTGACGCCCGGCGCGACGGTCGTCGTCGACCCCGCCGAGGGCGACCAGGAGGGCGAGGTGCGCCTCTCGATCGTCCAGCCCAAGAAGCAGAAGACGCCCGTGGGCGTCGGTGCCGAAGGCGGCGAGGAGCTCTCCGAGGGCGAGACGCCGCCAGTCGCCGGCGGACCGGAGATCGGCGAGCCGGACGAGCAGTAGCGCCCGCAGCGCAGCTTCGGCTAGAAGAGCTGCTGCGGCGAGCTGGTTTCGTAGGCGGTAGGCGTGGAGAGCTCCCCCTCGTCACGTTTCTGGAGCTTCCGAAGCTGGTCGTCCGTGATGAGTCCTCGCGATAGTCCGGTGAGGATGACGTAAGGCTGGAAGATCGGGTCAGCGAACCGGTAGAAGTAGCGGCGGGATGACCCCTCGCGTTGGAGTACGGCTCCGCGCTCGGGCTCGAGGAACTGGCTCAAGTGATTCGAGAAAGCCGGAATCTCGATGCGACGACCCGCGATGACCTCCCAATGATCGTGAAGTACTCCGCGAGGACGGTCGCCAGCGAGGTCTTGCCTACGCCCCGCTCGCCGTAGAGGCCCACGTGCTGCCCCCGCATTGACACGGCGCTGACGATGTCAGTGAGCTGGTCGGCTCGGCCGGCGAGCATTTCGAGTTGGCCCACCGGTGCGCCGGGCGTAAATGCGCTCGACACCGCCCGTATTCGGTCCATCTTCGCCGCTCGGCTCATACAAGGAACCCCATACATGGGACAGTAACACGTGGTTATGATGTAAAGACGGGTAATCCGCTGCTGATATGCACTAAGCGGCTGAGAAACGAATCTTCTCGCCCACGCCTCTCATAGACGGGGGCGTCCCCACCGACGCTTACGCTGGGTGGACGATGGCCCGCGACACCGTCCATACCTGCTCGCAGTGCGGCTTTCAGTCAGCCCAGTGGCACGGTCAGTGCCCGGGGTGTGAGGCGTGGAACACGCTCGTCGAGGAAGCGACGCCGACGAAGCGTGCGCAGAGCGGACGCGGGTCGCGAGGCCTGCACGCCCCCGCCGCAGTTCCGCGTGGTGCAAAGGTCGTGCCGCTGCCACTGAGGGAGGTCGGCACGGCGCCCGTCAGTCGCATGTCCACCGGCATCGGCGAGCTCGATCGCGTGCTCGGCGGCGGACTCGTGCCCGGCTCGCTGGTGCTGCTGGGAGGCTCGCCCGGGATCGGCAAGTCGACGCTCACCAACATGGTGCTCGGGTATCTGCAACAGGCTGGTCATCGAACGCTGTACGTCAGCGGCGAGGAGTCCGCCGAGCAGGTGCGGCTGCGCGCCGAGCGGCTCGTGTTGAACCCCACCAACGGCAACAGCGCGGAGAGCGCGGCGCTGCAGGTGCCGGTGCTCGCCGAGACCGACCTCGACGTCGTGCTCGACGCGCTCGCGGCGCACGCGCCACAGGCATGCGTGATCGACTCGGTGCAGACGCTGCGCGCATCAGACCTGTCCGGTGCGCCGGGCTCGGTCGGGCAGGTGCGAGAGGTGGCGGCGCGGATCATGGAGCTCGCCAAGTCCCGCGGCATCGCTGTGATCCTCGTCGGCCACGTAACCAAGGAGGGCGCGCTCGCCGGCCCGCGCGTGCTCGAGCATCTCGTCGACTGCGTGCTGCAGTTCGAGGGCGAGCGCGAGCGTCCCTACCGCGAGCTGCGGGCGCTGAAGAACCGCTTCGGCTCGACCAACGAGGCGGGCCTGTTCGAGATGCGCCAGGGCGGGCTGGTCGAGGTGCTGGACGCATCCGCAAGGTTCGTCGCCGAGGCGACGCGCGCGCCCGGCAGCGTGGTGCTGGCGGCGATGGAGGGATCACGCCCGCTGCTCGTCGAGGTCCAGGCGCTCGTGGCGCCTTCCGAGCTCGAGCAGCCGCGCAGGGTTGTCTCGGGTCTGGACCGCAACCGGCTGGCGCTCGTGCTGGCGATCCTCGGACGCCACGGGAACGTACGCACCGGCGGCGCAGACGTGTTCGTGAACGTTGTCGGGGGAGTGCGCGTCGACGAGCCCGGCTGCGACCTCGCGGTCGCACTGGCCGTCGCGAGCGCAAGCCGCGGAGTGCCGATTCAAACAGCACACTCGCCCCAGCCGCGAGCGTGCTTCGGCGAGCTCGGGCTCACGGGAGAGCTGCGCTGGGTGGGGCACCCCGAGCGACGCCTGGAGGAGGCCGCCAGGCACGGTCTGACCGACGTGATCGCGCCGCCTGACAGCGGGCGCCAGGCGTGTGAGGCGGCGACGCTGCGCCAAGCGCTCGCGCTCGCGCTGCCGGGCGGGCCCTCCGGTGGGCGCCCACGCACGGTACCCGAGCCGACGACGCCAGCGCTGACGCGCGTCGAGGATCGCAGGCCGGCCGCCGCCGAGCGCTCGCTGCGGTCCGCCCCCGAGCCGGCGGCACGCTCGCGTGAAGCGCTCGCCCCCGACGGCTAGCGGCGTCCTCGCATCCTGAATCCAGGAATGTGCGCAGTGTACGAGCTGCTAAGAGATTGATAATTGCCCTAGAATCAGGGGCCGTGGCTCCACGATCCGGCGAAGATCTAGACAACGAGGTACGACCGGATCCAGGGCTGATGAGGGCGTTGGAGATGATCGCGCCCGGGACCGCCCTGCGTGAGGGGCTCGACAGCATCCTGCACGCGCGCACGGGTGGGCTGATCGTGATCGGCGAGCCAGAAGACCTCAGCTTCCTGAACTCGGGCGGGATCAAGCTCGACATCGACTACACCCCCGCGTTCCTGTACCAGATAGCGAAGATGGACGGCGCGATCATCCTCAACGCGAACGCCACCAAGATCACGATGGCCAACGTGCAGCTGATGCCCGATCCGACGATCCTCTCGCACGAGACGGGCACCAGGCACCGCACCGCCGAGCGCGTCTCCAAGCAGACCGACGCGCTGGTGATCGCGATCTCGCAGCGGCGCGAGGTCGTCTCCGTCTACGTGGACGGCGTCAAGTACATCCTCGAGGACATCCCCGTGGTCCTCGCCAAGGCAAACCAGGCGCTCGCCACGCTCGACAAGTTCCGCACGCGCCTGGATCAAGTTTCCACACGGCTCACGGCGCTCGAGTTCGAGGGCGGCACGACGCTGCACGACGTGCTCACGGTGCTGCAGCGCTCCGAGCTGGTCACGCGCATGGCGGTCGAGATCGAGCGCTACATCGTCGAGCTCGGCAGCGAGGGCCGACTGATCGAGATGCAGCTCGAGGAGACGATGGTCGGGGCGGCGGCAGAGAAGTCCGCGCTCGTGCGCGACTACCTGTCCAACTACTCCGACGAGGTGTTCGCAGCGGCGCTTGAGGAGATCGGACGGCTCGTGCACCAGGACCTGCTCGACTTCGGGCGCCTGGCCGAGCTGCTCGGCTACGACCGCAAGCTGAACACGCTCGACTATCCCGTCTCGCCACGCGGCTACCGCGTGCTCGGACGCATCCCACGACTGCCCAAGCTGGTCGTCACGCAGATCGTGAGCGAATTTGGCGGCCTCGACGAGCTGCTGGCTGCCACCGATGCGGATCTCGAGGCGGTTGAGGGTGTGGGCGAGATCCGCGCCAAGGACATCCGCGAGGGCCTGCGCAGGTTGCAGGAGCTGAACCTCGTGGATCGTTACCTGCAGACTTGACTCAAGGGCGGCTCAGTCGTCGCTCGCAACGAAGGAGGACATCATCCCCGCACAAGCAACTGAAGAAGCAGTACTGGAAGAGGAGCTCGAGGTCACTCGCGAAGTCGAGTACATCGAGTTCGAGCTCGGAGACCATGTCGTCTATCCCCACCATGGAGCGGGGAAGGTACTCAAGAAGGAGGAGATGGAGATCCTCGGCGAACGCCGCGAGTACCTCACGATCAAGATCCTTCACAACGACATGACCGTACGAGTTCCCACCGAGAACGCCGCGCTCGCCGGCCTGCGCAGAGTCATCGACGAGGAAACCGTCAAGAAGGTCCTCGACGTGCTGCGCGACGAAGTCTCAGAGATGCCCAAGAACTGGAACCGGCGGTTCAAGCACAACCGCGACAAGATCAAGACGGGCGACATCTACGAGCTGGCCGAGGTCGTGCGCAACCTCTCGCTGCGTGAGAGCGAGAAGGGGCTTTCCACGGGTGAGAAGCAGATGTTCACCCGCACCAAGAAGATCCTCGCCTCCGAGCTGATGTACGCGCTCGACAAGGACGAGGACGAGGCCGAGAGCTACCTCGACGATCTGCTCGAGGACTCCGCCAACCACCAGATGGCGGCCGCAGGAGCCAAGTAACGAGGCTTTCGCGCACGCGGCAGCACAATTGCCGCGTGCGCGAGCGCCCCTCGCGATGACCGTCGCGCTGATCGTGGCCGCAGGCAGCGGCGAGCGCCTCGGAGCCGGCCGACCGAAGGCGCTCGTCGAGCTCGGCGGGCGCCCCCTGTTCACCTGGAGCTTGGAAGCGCTGCGGGCGACCAGCGGCGTCGAGCGGGTCGCGATTGCGATGCCCGGCGACTGTGACATTGCCGGCGTGGACTTCGACACCGCGGCACCGGGATCGCCGCTCGTCCTCTGTGTCGGCGGCGGCGCCACGCGCTCGGAGTCGGTGCTGCGCGCGCTCGACGCGGTCGGACCCGGGGATCCGGTCGTCGTCCACGACGCCGCTCGCGCGCTCGTGACGCCGGCTCTGGCCGAGTCTGTGATCGCGGCGCTCGAGCGTGACACAGACGCCCACGCCGCGATCGCCGCGATGCCCGTAACGGACACGATCAAGCGCGTCGGCGCCGACGGCGCGGTCAGCGAGACGCTCGAGCGGCGCGAGCTGTGGGCGGTGCAGACACCGCAGGTGTTCCGCCGCGCCGCGCTCGAGCACAGCCTGGACGTGCCCGCGGCGGAGCTCGCGCGGGCAACCGATGACGCCTGGCTGATCGAGCGCGCCGGCGGCAAGGTGATCGTCGTTCGTGCCAGCGACGAGAACCTCAAGGTCACGACGCCGCTCGACCTCGCCCTCGCCGAGCTCCTGCTCGCGCGACGATCCGGGGTCGATGACAGCTCACGGCCGTCTGCGTGAATCCTGCTTGAATCGCTGCCGTCGACGTGCTCACCGACTACCACCTCCACCTCCGACCCGACGGCCGCGACGCGGAGGCCTCCGCGTACCTCACGCAGGCGAACGTCGAGCGCTACCGCGAGGTTGCCGAGCAACGGGGGATCGCCGAGCTCGGCGTCTCCGAACACATCTACCGCTTCGCGCAGGCGCTCACCATCTGGCGCCACCCCTTCTGGGAAACCTACGCCCACGACGATCTCGACGAGTACTGCGCGTTCGTGCGCGAGCAGACCGATCTGAGGCTCGGGATCGAGGCAGACTTCGTTCCCGGCGCCGAGGACCGCACCGCGAACCTGCTCGAGGCTCGCGACTTCGACTACGTCGTCGGCTCCGTGCACTTCCTACGCGAGGGCGCCGTCGACATGGACGACTACAGCGTCTGGGACTCAGGCCGTTCCCCGGAGGAAGTCTGGCGCCGATACTTCGAGACGGTCGCCGAGGCCGCTCGCAGCGGGCTGTTCGACATCGCCGCGCATCCGGACCTCGTGAAGTATTGGGGGCCCGCCCACCCCGCCCACCCCGCCCACCCCGCCCCGAGGCAGGGCACTTCGCGACGCACGCCCGAGGGCGATCTGCGTCGCTACTACGAGCCGGCGGTCGAAGCGATCGCCGAAGCTGACATCGCCGTGGAGGTGTCGACCGCCGGCCTGCGCAAGCCCGCCGGTGAGCTTTACCCGTCGCGGGCCTTCCTGGAGATGTGCGTCGACGCGGGCGTCGCGGTGGCGCTGTCGAGCGATGCTCACCGCCCGCAGGACGTCGGCGCGGACTACGAGCGGGCGCTGGAGCTGCTCGACGAGCTGGGGGTGCGCGAGCTGTGCGTGTTCGAGGGTCGTGCGCGACGTCTCGTGCCGATCGGCGAGACGAGCGCTTCCTCTGAAGCGTCGCGGCGATGACGTTCGTCGGGATTGGCTTCGACTCGCATCGGCTGGCAGCTGGGCGCCGCCTGCTGATCGGCGGTGTGGAGATCGCATACGAGCTCGGCCTCGACGGTCACTCCGACGCCGATGTGCTCGCACACGCTGTGATCGACGCACTGCTCGGGGCCGCCGGTCTGGGAGACATCGGCGCGCTCTTTCCCGACAGCGACGAGCGCTGGCGCGACGCGGACTCGATGCAGCTGCTCGCCGCCGTCGTGCGCAGCGTGCTCGATGAGCGTCTGGAGATCGTCAACGTGGACTGCACCGTTGTGATGGAAGCGCCGAAGCTCGCGCCGCACAGGCAGGCGATCCGCGAGCGGCTCGCGGGAGTGCTCGGCCTCGAGATCGCCCGCGTCAACGTCAAGGCGAGCACCGGCGAGGGGATGGGCTTCGTCGGGCGCGGCGAGGGTGTGGCCGCGCTCGCGATCGCCGGTCTGCGCAGCAGCGGCGAGTGAGCTGCGCGAGCTGAGCCACCCCGAGTCGAACGTCGCGTCGCAAGCGACCGCCCGATTGGCCGCGGGCGTTGCCGGGTACTTGGAGTAACATAAGCGTTAGGTAAAGACAGAACACACCCGGGGGGATCGAGTGCATCTGTACGCGATAGCGGTGAACGCTCCCTCGCTCAGCGAGGGGCGGCTCAGTGCCGAGTTGAGCGCGGTGGGCGATTCGTTTGCGCTCGACCCGACGACGGCGTGGAGCGCACGCTCGCACGGCGGAGGGATCGCCGCGGCTGGGGTCCACCACGGTCAGGAGCGCTGCGGGCCGCGCCGATACCTGGCCCGCGACGACACCCGCCTCACGTGGTTCGACGGGCTTCCGGTTGAACGCTTGGATCGGTTTCGCGGCTGCGACGCCGAGGCGCTAGCTGCCAACTGGCCGACGCTGGAGAGCAGCCTGGAGGGACAGTTCAACGCAGTGCGTCTCGACCTCCAGTGCGGGCGCGCCGAGGTGCTGCTGGACACGCTCGGGCTCGTGCAGGTCTTCGTCGCCCGCGACGGCGACGGCTGGCTGATCAGCAACAGTGCGACCCTGATCGCCTCGACGCTCGAGCTGCGTGACCCGGATCCGCTTGGAGTCAGCTCGTTCCTCGGATTGGGCTGGGCCGCGGGGGACGCTACGCTGACGAGCGGGGTGAGCGTCCTGTGCGGTGGCGCACGCCACAGCTTCAGCAGCGACGGGCACGCGACGCGCCGACACTTCGGGCCGGAAACGATCCCCCGGCGCGGCAACGAGCATTTCGCGGCGAGCGATGTGGCCGAGAGCTTGACGTCGCTGACCGCCAGCGCCGTTCGTGACATGGACAGGGTCGGCTGTGCACTGACCGCCGGGCGCGACACGCGCATGCTCGCGGCGCTGTTGAAGGCGACGGGCGAGGATGCGCTGTACTTCACCGGCGGCACGGCCGACCATCCCGACGTGGTGATCGCGTGCGAGATCGCTCAGGGCCTCGGGCTGCGCCACGAAGTCGTGTGTCACGACCCGAACGGCGCGTCGCGCGACTGGACCGACGCGGCGATCCAGTTCGTCCGCCAGAACGATGGCCTCGTGAGCCTGAAGCAGATCGGTGATTACATCGACCTGTCGGTGCAGCGGCCGCCTTTGGGCGTGAAGCTCGGTGGCGTCGGCGGCGAGATCGGGAGATGTGGAACCGGTCAGCTCACGGCGATCGCGACCAACGTGCCGTTCCTGCGCGCATCCGTCCGGGCTCAGCGCAAGCTGCTGGCGATGAAGGCGAGAAACGACGGCGGGCTGATGACGCCCGACTCGTGCGAGGAGCTCGGGCGCTACCTCGATGGCTTCCGGGAGCAGCGCCTCGGCGAGGGGTGGCGCCCGCACGAGCTGCAGGAGGCGTTCTACACGTTCGAGCGCGTGGGCCGCTGGGGTGCCAGCGGGCGCAGGATGGCCGGTACCGACGATGCGTTCCTGCCGCTCTGCTCACGCGCCTTCGTCGACTACTGCTTCTCGCTTGCAGCCGCCGAGCGCTACATCGAGGCGCCGCACTATCGCCTGCTCACCGAGCTCTCGCCGGCGCTGCGCGACCATCGCTTCGAGTCGCCGCTGCTGCCACAACGATCCTGGGTCGCGCCCCTGCACGCCAGCCGCAAGCTCACGCACGCCATTCGTGAACGTGTGCAACCCGCGCGCTCGAGCGCGAGTGGGGACGATCGGGCGCCGGCGGCGGTGCAGCCGGCGTATCCCTTCCCGCACGCCTGGCTCGAGAAGCGCCTCGAGCTCGTGCGCGGGCTGTTCTCGGAGCCGAGCTCCGAGCTGTGGAGCTTCATCTCGAGACCGCGAATCGAAGCGCTGCTGAACGGTCCGGAGGCGGACCGCGCCCGTTATCAGGAGGCTCTGCTGCGAGCCACCACAGTGTTCTGGCACTTCCACGGCCCGCCGGCCTGAGGCTACTCGACGCACGTGTCATAGGCTGCGCCGATCTCGGCCAGCGTCGCTGGCGGACCGACCACATGGCGGGCGTCGTCTACCCGGGCACGGACCGGTTGCTGCCGGGGTTCGTGGCGTGCGCGAAGCACTACGGTGTAGAACCACTACACCGTCCCCGCCGCGCTGGCGGGCGCCCCAGAGGTCACGGTTCGTGTGCGCCTCGGCGAGCAGACACTGCGGATCGTCAGCGCCGCGGGCACAGGCATCGCAAAGCATCGCCTGCAACCCCTCGGGGCGCCGGGCAGCGGATCCGCTGCGCTGAGCACATGCACTGGATCACGGGATTCTCCTCAGATTCGATCACAAGAAGTCCTCATGTTGGCTAGGGCGTAGTCACTGCGCGCGTGGGGTTCGACGTAGGCGAGTTCTGTAGGAACGAGCCGGAGTCGAACCCCACGCGCGGGCGCGGTCTGTCTGGGGTCCCCCTCACCGTCATCGGTTCTTGAAGCCATGACGAGCGAGAGGGACCGGTGGGGATGCTCACAGAGGAGAACGACGTGGAGATACATGCTTTGGCTGCGCGCGGCTGGAATCAGTCGGCGATCAGCCGTCACACGGGCCGGGACCGCAAGACAGTCCGGAAGTACATCGCTGCTGGCGGGGTGTCGTCTCGGGAGCGAGCGGCGAGTTGCTTGGAGCCGTTCCGTGGCTATATCGCTGCGAGGTTCGTCGATGATCCGCACCTGCCAGCGGTAACGTTGCTCGAGGAGCTGACCGCGGCCGGGTTCGACCGCTCGTATCCGACGTTGGTCAGGGAGCTGCGCCGCACCGGGCTGCGGCCGGTGTGCCTGGTCTGTGAGCAGCGGCGCGGGAACGCGCCGACGACGGAGATCGACCACCCAGCGGGCGAGGAGATCCAGTGGGACTGGCTGGAGCTCCCGGGCACGCCGTGGGGGCAGCCGGCCTACGTGCTGGTCGGTGTGCTGTCGCACTCCGGACGGTTCCGCGCGATGTTTTGCGAGCAGATGACGTTTGGGTACCTGGCCGGCGCGGCGCACGAGATCCTGGTTGGTCTCGGCGGCAGCAGCCTCGTGTGGCGGGTCGACCGGATGGCGACCGCGGTGATTCCTGGCACCGACCGGCTGAACCCGCAGTTCGCGCAGATGGCCAAGCACTACGGCGTCGACGTGGCTGTCTGCCCGGCGCACCGCCCGCAGCGCAAGGGTGTTGTCGAGGCGGCGATCAAGTTCATCGCCGGACGCTGGTGGCGGACCGCGAAGGTCGGATCGATGCATGAGGCGCAGCAGTCACTTGACACCTTCACCCTGGCGGTGTCCGATGAGCGTGGCCGGCGCGGGAGCACCGTCGGCGAGCTCGGCTCAAGCGAGCCGCTACAGCCGCTGCCAGCGCTCGCGTTCCCGGCCGAGATCATGGTTGAGCGTGTCGCGTCGCGCACCGCGCTGGTCGCGTTCGAGGCCAACCACTACAGCGTCCCGCCGGGCTACGCCGGGCAGCGGCTCGCGGTCCGTGCGCGCGTCGGTGAGCCGCACCTGCGGATCGTGACCGCGCAAGGGATCAAGGTCGCGACACACCGGCGCGCCCCAGCCGGCGCCGAGCAGACGATCCGCAGCACCGAGCACCAGGTCCAGCTCGAGCGGGCCGTTCTGGACGCGTTCACGACCCAGACCGCCTGTCGGCGCAAGACCAACCGGCCGGCCGGCGAGACGGCGCTCGCCGAGCTCGCCAAGCTCCACGGCCGCGCCGAGACGGTCGCGCCGGTCGTGTCGCTCGCCGACTACGCCAAGCTGGCGGAGGTGGCGTGCTGATGAGCGCCGACACGAGCTACCAGCAGCTCCGCTCGCATCTCGCCTACCTCAAGCTCGGGGCCACGGCCGACGCGCTGGCACCGGCGTTGGAGGCCGCTGAGCGGGACAAGCCAGGCTACACCCGGTTCCTGCACGACCTGTTGGCCGTCGAGGTCGAAGCCTCCGAGCAACGCCGACTCGACGGGCGAATGCGGTTCTCTCGGCTCCCGGCCCACAAGACACTCGAGCAGTTCGACTTCGACGCGCAACCCACCCTCGACCGCCGGCTCGTCGAGGACCTCGCGACCTTGCGGTTCGTTAAGGAGAAATCTAACTGCTTGCTGATCGGTCCGCCCGGAGTCGGCAAGACACACCTCGCGATCGCACTCGGGCACCGTGCCGTGCACGCCGGCTACCGCGTCTACTACACCACCGCCGCCGACCTCGTTGCCCGCACATCACGCGCAGCGATGGACGGACGGTGGGCGAACACCATGCGGTTCTGGGCCGGACCGCAGATTCTCATCGTTGACGAGCTTGGCTACCTGCCGATGCCCGGCGAAGCCGCCTCGCACCTATTCCAGGTCATCAGCCGCCGCTACGAACACGGCAGCATCATCCTGACCACCAACCGCGGGATCGCCGACTGGGGCCACATCTTCGAGGACACCACCGTCGCGACAGCCGTCCTCGACCGGCTCCTACACCACGCCACCGTGCTCTCCATCACCGGCGACAGCTACCGCATGCGCCGCCACCGCGACACCATCGCCGCGCTCCGACCAGCCCTCACCGGCCTCCCACAAGGTGGGGAAAACCCGTAATCACACCTGGGGAATTCTCATGATCCTTGACACTCGGGCCCAGCCGGCATAGACGCCTTCGGCAAGGCGCTTCTGACTCAACGGGTCCGTTACAGCGCAAAAGCGCTGATGGTTCTGATGCGCGTGGCGGAAGGGAAGGGGCTGGACCGACCCTATGGAAACCGGCCGTGTTATTCCCCTGGACTTCCTCAACGAGCCGATTCCGGCCGGGACGGCCGAGGCTGCCCAGAGGGTGCTTAGCAGCCTTGCAAGCGAAGCGGTGGCTGGCGCACCAAAGGCGCGTCGCGCCCTTGCGGACGTGCTCTCAGAAAGCTCGATGCCGTCGGGGAAAGATAGAAGCACGGACGCCGCCCAGGTCATCCGCCTGCTCAGCGAGGCAAGCATCCGGCTAACGCCGGCAACCATAGATGAGTACAGTAACCGGACCGAATGGCACCAAGCAGCTTCCCAAGATGACTACCACAGTCAACGGTCAGACCCTCATCACGTATTACGCGTCGTTGGGAAGCAACGCTTCAGGTCAGCAATTGTATTTGAGCCCGGGCTCCTACACGGTCTCTGGCCCTGGAGGCGCCGACGTTGGCGCTTTCTCGCAAAACCTGACTCTTCCCGCCTCCCTAACCTGGACCAACAAAGGCAGCATCTCTACCATCACTAGGGCTAATGGCCAGCAAATTACCTGGACAGGAGGCGATCCGAATAGCAGCGTCGTGATTACCGGCTATTCGCTCGTGTTAGGTACGGCGAAGGATGGAAGTGACACCATCGGAGCTTTCTTCACCTGCACGGCAAAGGATACGGATGGGCAGTTTACGATTCCCGCTGTGGTCTTATTGAGCTTGCCGGCCTCGGTGGCCAATCCCCTCATCCCGATCCCACTGGGAAGCTTGGGCGTCGCCAACCAGATCGAGGTTCCTATGACGATTCCGAGGCTGGACATCGCGTACTTCAGTTTTGAAGCTTCGGAGAGCGAGGGCGTAACGTTCCAATAGCCGCTCTCGTGGAGTGAACAGCGCAGGCCGTGAAAATGCGGTCTGCGCTTTACTGCGTTGCCGGAGACGAGAAAAACATGAAACGTGTAATATGTCTTGGAGCATCAATTGCTCTGGCAGTTACGGCTGGCGCGCAAACAACCACGGAGGTCAGTCTTTTCTTTCTCGGGTTTACCGGTACCGGCAACGCGAGCAGTTTCTCTCTCACCGGTCTTCTCGGGGGCTTTGACCGTCAACAATCAGATCACGTTTCCCGTAACAATTCCCAATGTGGACTACGCGTTCATTGGCTTCTCATCTTCGGATACCAAGAGCGTGAATTTCCAATAACCGCATTCGCGAAGCGCGGATCGTGGTCTGCGCTTTGCATTACTCCATTACCGGAAACGAAAAGATCGGCTCGATATCCACGGGCACGTCCTTGGCCGATTTAAGCGTCTGGGCCAGATCCGGCGGCATCTTGTCGTAGCGGTTGAACCAAGCTTCCGCTCGAGCGCGATTCGCCCGTCGCTTCGATTTCGAGCAGCTCTTTCGAGACCTGCGCCATGGCCGCGGGAATGCGCGTATAATCCACAGCGTACTTGCCGCCGGACCGGACAATGGCCTTCTGTTCCAGCAGAAAATTAAACTCCATCATCTCCGCCCGCCCATGCGCCTCAGCCGTCCCGTACCGGAGCGTCCGGAAAATTCCAGCGACGTAGGACGCATAGTATTCCTCGGCGCGATTTTTCGGCAGCGCGCCATGATCCATCAGCCACTGCAAGCCGAACATGCCCACCATGTCCGCCTTGGCCTCTTCGAGTGCCGAATACACCGGACCGAGCGCTTCCGTGATCGGAGTCTGCTTCCCGTTCACTCGCGCAAAAGCGGGACCCAATCCGTGCGAGATCTCATGCAAGACCACAGCCGCGAGATAACCCTCGCCCGACGCACGACCGGCCTGTGGCGCCGGCATCAAGTACTTCGCCAGCGGCAGCACCACATAGTTCACGCGCGCATCCATGAAATTCTTGAAGAAGATCTTCTTGGTGCCCTTCGCTTCGTGGATGCGCGGATCGTTCGGCAGATTGTCCGCCACCGCCTGATAGCCGTGCAGCAAGATCGCCCGTGCGAAAAGGCGCGTCCATCACTTCCATCGGCGTCAAGTGGCCGCGCTTCGACGGCCGGTCTTCAGAGGCGAAGCGGCAAAGCGTCCTGAATGTCCGGAACATATTTCTGGTACAGCGCCAGTTTTTCGCTTTCGGGCTCGTTGCGAATCAACACAGCCGCTTCGTACGAGGTCTTCACGCCCAGCACGTCGTCGAGATACGTCTCGTAAGGCGCGAAAATAACGTCGATCTTCGGATTCTTCAGATCCAGCCACACCAGGTCGCTCGGATAGTAGTCGTCGCTCAGCAGCGCATCGGCGCGCATTCGCAGGAAACGCGCGAAATCCTTGTCTCCGCTCAGGTCCGCCGCTTCGCGCAGTAACTTAGCCGCTGGATCGAGCCATTTCTTGTATTCCACGCGATAAGGAATCGCCTCGAGCTTCTTTCCGTTCCACCGCAACACCGTATAGGGACTGTAGATCGCGTCTTTTTCGCCGGGATGCGCCTTCACGTAGTCTTCGATTTGTGCGCGCGTAAGGCCTTCCGGGTAGAGATTGCGCCCCGGCGGGATGGGCTTCGACCCGGCGAAGGGTTTGTTCTCATCGATCAAATCCCACCGGCAACCATTGATCGTCAGGAGCCGGCGCAGGTTGGCGTCTTTGGTCGAACGATACAGCGCCAGGCCCTCCGGATCGCTCTGCTGCCAATAAATCGACTCCATGAGCCGCGACGCATCGACCAGCTTCTCGATCGCCTGGCGCTGGCCCTGATCGAGTCCGGCCGGATTGTAAGGCATTTCGACAGGCTTCCAGCGCACCAACCGCGCCGCGACATCGGATGGCGTTGGAGCCGCGAAGAACAAGAGCACTGCCAGAGCGAGGTTCATCTCGCCTCTATTCTAATCGCGCCGGATGCCTCGTGCTGACGCTAAGGAACTGCAACAAAGACATCCACGTCGAAGGAACTCAGGCCATTCTGTCCCGCATAACCAAGGTGGTCGAGGCCGAACAGGTCCTCGATGGTCCGCAACATCGAGTAGTGGTTGTACGGCGTCGTGGTGATAGTCCCCGGCCGCACGTACCTCGACAGAACCACGGCCCCGACCAGACCCCCTCCCGGACCCGCGATCCCAGGCAGCGGCGAGTTAGGTCCCGGAATCTCGTTGCAGCAAGCCGAAGCATCCGCGTTAGATGCGCTGAACTCCGCCTCGTCGAACAAAATCAGCAGCAAGCCGTCGCGTTGGTACACCCGCATCAAAGAACTGTTCCAATCTTTTAGAAGTGTAACCGGAATCCGGGACTCATACAAGCTTCTTTTCATCGAAACACCGATTTATTTTAAAAGTTGTACCTTTTCTTCTCTTTTTTGGAACCACAAGCTGGTACAGGGCCCCAGGGCCCGAATACTGCAAAATGTAGCCATGACCGCAGACTCCGATCCCAAATCTAATAGATTCGATTCTCCATCGCCCGCCCGTGATTCAGGCAGGAAACTGTGGCAAACCGCGTTGCTGCTCGCCGCTTCGGCAGCCTTTGGCGGCCTCGCAGTGGCCTTCTGGAACCGGAAGACCTTGTCAGATATCCGGAACCGGCCGCCGGAACCTTCCCGGCGGAGCCTTGGTAGGGAAGACGACATATATTGAAGAAAAGTTTCGAATTGTCAGGCGGCGGGCACAGGCAATCCCGATTGGGCTGTCCTAAAAGACCTCGCGGTGCTGGGCCTGCGGGCTTGGCACCTCGCGGGTTCAGCGCAAATCGTCCGCGTTTAGTCCAGAAGAGCCTCGATGGCCTCGGCCAGGTCAAAGTCCCGTTGGGTGAGACCGCCGGCATCGTGTGAAACCAGGGCGAGACGGACCTTGTTGTACCGGATGTCGATATCCGGATGATGGCCGGCTGCTTCTGCCTTTCCGGCGACGATATTGACGAAATCCATCGCCGCGACGAAGTCAGGGAACTCCGCCCGGCGCACAATTTCCCCCCGTTCTTCTTTCCATTCAGGCAGTAAATTCAGCTTTTCGCGCAGCTCATCCTTACCTAAAATCGGCATCGCGTCTCCCCTCTGGAGTGAAAGCCCATTCACACTGCTGATAGCTCATTCTAATTGACAACGTCGCTGCTCTCGACCGTTCCGGCAAAGGACAGGGGTGAGAAGCGGCCATGATGACTGATCTCCCGCCGCAGATCCTCCCACAGCCGGTTGGGCATATCCAGATAGACCTTCACGACTTTCGGATCGAACTGCGTGCCGGAGCAGCGGGCGATCTCCTGCCGAGCGGCGTCGAAGGTTCTCGCCTGGCGGTACGGCCGGTCAGAGGTGATGGCGTCCAGGGTATCGGCTACGGCAAAGATTCGCGCGCCGAGGGGAATCTGATCGCCGACCAGGCCGCGCGGATATCCGCTGCCGTCGTAGTGCTCCTGATGGCTGTAGACGATTTCTGCGGCATCATGGAGGAAGGGGATCTTGCGCAACATCTGGTAGCCGCGCGCGCAGTGCTCGCGCATCATAGACTGCTCCTGATGGTCGAGCTTGCCCGCCTTGAGCAGGATGGAGTCGGGGATGGCCATCTTGCCGATGTCGTGAAGAAATGCGCCGCGGGCCATGGTGCGAATATGCTCGGGCGGCACTTCCATCGCGCGCGACAGGGCGATGGTATACGCGGTTACGCGCTTGGAATGGCCTTCCGTCTCCGCATCTCTCAGGTCCAGCGCGTCGCCGAGAGCTTCAAGGGTGATGTCGTAAGAGCGTTCGAGATCGGTCATCGCGTGGCGCAGCATCTCGGTGCGGGCAGTGACCAGCTGTTCCAGGTTGTAGCGATAGACGGAATTCTGCTGGACAAGGCGGCGGTACTCAAGCGCCCGCTTGACGGTGGCCAGCAACTGATCTCGCTCGAAGGGCTTGAGCAGGTAGTCGTAGGCGCCGTTGCGCATGGCGGTAATCGCGACGCTGATGTCGTGAATGGCGGTCACCATTACCATCGGCGTATCCGGCTGGACTTCGCGAACGCGCTCGAGCAGTCCGATGCCGTCGAGGCCGGTCATCATGATGTCCGAAAGGATGAGGTCGTAAGGCGGGTCGCTAACCAGACGCTGGATTGCTTCCAGGCCATTTGCGGCCAGAACCGGGGAATAGCTCGATTTTTCGAGCATGGCGGCCATAACGGTCCGCACATAGGGCTCGTCGTCGACAATCAGTATTCGTTCTAACGCCATGTTTCTCCGCGGCTGGACACCTTGGCTAGTCATGGAGCATCTTGCCGGCCTGTTTGTAGCCAGGACGGACAGCCGGTGCTGGTTGATCGATCGGCAGACGGGAAAAAGGCAATACTTTGATTCTCTTGAGCAGAGTCCTGGCGGCCGTCGTTAAATTGGAAAGGCCATACAACCCAGGCACTGCTTCATACTTCTCAAGTTATATTGTCGTGCAATATCGGCAAAGCGTGAATTTGCATCCAGCTGTGCTTAACTTTGCTGAGTAACCAGTTAATATACATGTATTATTCGGTTTAGAGGCAAGCCTTGTTCGACCTGGAACGAATCGTTCACGACAAATCGATCAGAGTTGTGGCCTCGCGGCAGGCGCATCAGCAGGCCATCGACGTACAGCGTGATATCTACGACAGCCATCGGCATCGCGTCTTCGCTCTGGCCTTCTACATGACGGGCAGCGAGTTGGAAGCCGAACACATCCTGACGACAACGTTCGTCGAAGCCTTCCGCGCGGCAGCCGAGCCGCAGGCACCCCAGATCGATGCAGCCCTCGTAGAAAAGCTCCGCGAGTATTTCCCGCTGGGCGCACTCGAGACTTTGCCGGATCTCAAGAGCCTGGCCAGCCAGTCGCCGGACCTCTCCGGGCGCAATGTGCGCCGTACCGAACTGGAAGAAGCGATTCAGGAGCTGCCGCCGACCGAGCGGCTGCTTTTCCTGCTGCGCGATGTAGAAGGATACTCGGCGGCGTCGATTGCGCAGCTCCTCGATATGCCGGAAGCCAAGGTGCAGCGTGCGTTATTCTCGGCGCGCATCCGGTTGCGGCAGGTGTTGTCGGCCGGTCAAGGCGACGAGCAGCAGGCCGCGTAGTTACTCCCGACCGACATCAACAAAACAAAAAAAGCTGGGGCAAAACACTGACTACCGGCCGAGCAGGCTGCCGATATTGGACAGCAGGCGATTGCCAGCGATTCCCCCAGGGCGAGTCAACTCTTCGAGATTCTCGCTCGCCGCGTTTTGGCCCAGTCCGGCTTTGTGACTTGGCGGGCGCGGCCCAGCGCCAGGGCGTTGGGGGGAACATCCTCGGTGATGGTCGATCCGGCGGCGATGTACGATCCCTCGCCGATCGTGATCGGCGCCACGAGCGTTGAATCGCTGCCGATGAAGACTCCGTCGCCGATGACCGTGCGGTACTTATTCACGCCGTCGTAGTTGCAGGTGATGGTGCCGGCGCCGATGTTGACGCCGCTGCCGATGTCGGCGTCTCCCAGGTAGGTGAGGTGGTTGGCCTTCGAACCCTTGCCCAGCCTGGCGTTCTTCATTTCGACGAAATTCCCGACGTGGGCGCCTTCGCCGATGTCGCTGTTCGGGCCTCAGGTTCGAGAAGGGACCGACGCGCGCTCCGGCGCCGACGCGCGAATGGACGATCTGCAGCCCTGACAGCACCAATACGCCATCGGCGAGCGTGGAGTTGTCGATGACCGTATAGGAGCGGATGCGGCAATCCTCTCCGATCTTTGTTTCGCCCAGCAACTGGACAAAAGGCTCGATGACGGTGTCGGGGCCGACTTCGACGGCGGTGTCGATGACGGTGGTTTCCGGGCGCAAGATGGTCACGCCTTGTGCCATGAGCCGGCGCGCGGTATCGAGGCGCAGCTCGCGGTCGAGTTCCATCATCTCGGCGATGGTGTTGGCACCCAGCACTTCGACCGGGTTGGCGGCCTCAACTGCGACGACACGCTCACCCGCGGCGACGAGCAGGCCGGCCATGTCGGTGAGGTAGTATTCACCGTGCGCGTTTTCGGTCTTCAGTTCGCTGATGTGCGCGAAGAGAGGCTCGGCTTTGAAGGCGTAAATGCCGGAGTTGATTTCCCGCAGGCTCTGCTGTTCGGGCGTGAGCGCCTTCTGCTCGATGATTGCCTTGACTTCGGGCGAATCCGGCTTCTTTCGCAGCACCCGGCCGTAGCTGGTGGCATCGGGCGGTGCGGCGGTGAGGATGGTCATAGCGGCGCGCTGCTCGATGTGAAAATCGCGCAGCCGGGCGATGGTTTCCGGCTTGAGGAGGGGGACGTCTCCGGAGAGGACGAGAAGCTCGTCGTATCCTTCGACGGCTTGCTGGGCCGTCTGGATGGCGTGACCCGTCCCGCGCTGCTCTTCCTGGTGAACGAAACGGACGCCGGAATCTTTGACGGCGGCCTCGACAGCGGCGGCTTGATGTCCGACGACGACATAGATATCGGACGGCGCGACGATCTGACGGGCGCTGTCGATCACATGCCGGAGCAGCGGCTTGCCGCCGATTTCATGCAGCACCTTGGCGCGCTTGGACTTGAGGCGCGTGCCCTTGCCTCCAGCCATGATGACAATTGCGAGCTTCATAACCACAGGGTACAGGGATCAGGGAACAGGGAACAGGCACCGGCAGCGGGTCGAAGAAGGCGTTGCGTTTGAATCCTGAACCAGCCCGTCGGAACACTGTTGCCTGAGCCCTGTTCCCTGCCGCATTTCAGTTTCCCGGGCCCTCCATCTGCTGCCGCATGCCCGGAGGCATGGGGATGGTGATGTCGATGGGATGCACCGGGCCCAGCTTGAGGTCGGTCAATGCGGTGCCGAACTGCGACTCGTTGCCCACGATGAGAACGGCGAACTTCGACGGATCGATGTATTTCTTCGCCACGCGTTCGAGGTCGGCAATGGTTACAGCTTCAATGCCGGCGCGGTATTTCTCGAGGAAGTCCGGCGGATATCCGTAGAACTCAAGCTGCGCGGCGGTGCTGATGATCTTCTCTTTGCTGTCGTAGCGGAAGATGAAGGAGTTGAGCAGCTGATCTTTGGCGCTGGTCAGTTCGGCCTCGGTGAAGGGCTCGGTTTTCAGCTTGCCGATCTGATCGAGCATGGCCTGCGTCGCCTTCACCGTGCTCTCGCTCTTGGTGGAGGCTGCGGTGTAGAACATTCCGGGATGATCGTAGGACGCGCCGTAGCCGCCGCTCACCGAATAGGCGAGGCCTTGCTTCGTGCGCACGTCCTGAAAGAGACGCGAGCCGAAGCCGCCGGAGAATATTTCGTTCATCACAGCGAGCGCGTAGTAGTCGGGATTGTTGCGCTCGGTGCCAAGGCCGACGATCCAGACATTGCTCTGGTTTACGTCTGACTTATTGATGCCGTAGAGGCCGGGCTTCGGTCCCGGAAACTGGGTTTCGAGCTTGGGCCACTGCGGTCCCCGGGGCAGAGATTCGAAGGCCGTGCGCAGCTTCTTTTCCATATCGTCGGAGTTGAAGTCGCCGACGACCGTGATCACCATGTTGTTGGGGAAGATGGATTTCTTGTGCCAGGCCTCCAGATCGGCCACGGTGACCGCCATGACAGTGGCGATCTCAGGCTGGCGCCCGTACGGGCTGTCGGCTCCATAGACAAGCTTCTCCGCCTCGCGTCCGGCGACCTCAGAGGCGTCATCGTTGCGGCGGACGATGCCGGCGACGGCCTGCTGCTTAGCGAGCGTCAACTTCTGCTCGCTGAAGGCGGGATGCTCGAGCAGATCGACCGCGATGGCGAATACCTCGTCCTCATCCTTGGTGAGGGCCGACCAGGAGACGGCTGTCGAGTCGACGTCGCCGCCGGTCTCCACTTTGGCGGCCTTGGCCTCGAGCAGATCGTCGAGCTTGTCGCCGTTTTGTGTCGCCGTGCCGCTGGTGCGCCAGGCGTCGCCGTAGAGGCCGATGAATCCGGCTTTGGCGGCGGGGACATCGCGCTCGCCGCCGCGGATGTTGATGGCTCCGTTGATGAAGGGAAGCTCGTGATCTTCTTCGAGCAGAATCACCATCCCGTTCTTCAGCTCGATGCGCTTGGGCTTCTCAGGATGAAAAGCCGGCAGCGGCGGCACGGGAATCTTCATCCATGGCTCTGTCTGGGGTCCGGCTTTCGCGTCAGGCGGAACGGTGACCGTTTGCTGCGCGATAGCAAGGCCGGGCAGCACGAACATCAGGCAGGCGGCAAATCCGCATACGAACTTACGCGCCGAAGGTGCGTGTTTCTGGACGTTCACTGCGCACCTCCCTGGGAGGCTGCTGTTTGTGCTGCGCCCTTTTCCTGCTGGGGCTGCGCGAACTCGATCATCGCGTAGGTGCGATTGTTCTCGACGAAGACCTTGTTCGCCACGCGGCGCACATCGGCCTTGGTGACGGCGTCGATCTTCTTGAGCTGATTGAAGAGCTCGCGCCAGTCGCCGTATCGCAACTGATAAATGGCCAGTTGCTCGGCGAGTCCCTGGTTTTCGCCGAGGCCGCGCAGCAGGTCGGCGCGGGCGCGTGTCTTGAACATGGCGAGCTCTTCGTCGGTCACGTCTGTGGTCTTCAATTTATCGATCTCTTTGTGGATGGCGGTGCGCATCTCCTGCGGCGTGTGGCCCTGGTTGGGCACGGCTGCGAAGGCGAACAGGCCGGGATACTTGTCGCCGGGGAATCCGCTGAAGCCTTCGGCGACGGCGGCGATCTGCTGATCGCGCACCAGCGAGCGGTACAGGCGCGAGGTGCGGCCGTTGGAGAAGATGTCCTGAATGGCGTCGTAGACGGCATCGTCGGGGTCGAGATAGTCAGGCCGATGGTATCCCTCAAGATAGAGCGGCTGCGTGGCCTCGCGAATGATGACGGACTTCTCCGCCGTCTGCGGAGGCTCGACGGTCGTCATCTCAGGGGGCTTGGGGCCATCGGGAATCGGGCCGAAATACTTCTCGAGGACAGGCATCACATCGCTGGCCTTCACGTCGCCGACGACAGCGACCACAATATTGGCAGGGACGTAATACGTCTTGTGGAATGCCGCGGCCTCAGTGGCGGTGATCTGGCTGAGCTCGCTCGCCCACCCGACATTCGGCCGGTGATAGGGATGAGCGACGTATGCGGCCGCGAGGAATTCTTCTTCCATGCGGCCGATAGGGTTGGAGTCGACACGCATGCGGCGCTCTTCCATTACCACGTCGCGCTCCTTGTAGAACTCGCGCGGAACGGGATTGCCGATGCGGTCGCTCTCCATGTAGGCCCACAGCTCGAATCGGTTCGAGGGCATGCTCCAGAAATACTGCGTGGAGTCGAGGCTGGTCTGGGCATTCAGACCGGAAGCGCCGTTGGCTTCGGCGATCTCCGTGAACTCATTGGGAATGACGTACTGCTGGGCGTCCTTTTGCGCTGCCAGAAAGGCGTCGTGAAGCTGCTTGAGCTTGGCCGGATCTTTGCCGACGCGCTTGCGGAACTCGTCATCGTATGCCGCGTAGGCGGCTTCCACCTTATCGAGTGCGATTTTTTCTTTTGCGTAGTCGGTCGTGCCGATGTCCTTCGTGCCCTTGAAGGCCAGGTGCTCGAACATGTGCGCGAGGCCGGACTGGCCGCCGGGATCGTTGGCGTCACCGGCATCGACGATGGTGAAGTAGGAGAAGACCGGTGCCTCGGGACGTTCGCAGACGATCAGCGTGAGCCCGTTGGGCAGGACGTTAACCGTGACGCGCTTCTCAAAATCGGCGAGGAAATGCGCCGGGCTGGCCATATCCTGACCGGAGAGGTGACCGACGATTGCCAGACAGCACAGCAGCGCTGTGCAGCGCGTAGCAGAGAAAAATTTCATGGGACCTCGACAGAACCATATCGCACGCAAATGAGACATACATTGGCGTGCACACAACTTTGACGCTATAGCATCCTGCCGGTGAGTGTAAATCCGGCAGCCGGCGGCAATTCAGGAGGTGTGCTCGCCGACAAAGGCCAGCCGCACATGCGAGAGGCTGAAGTAGACCAGCCACCAGACCCCAATCAGGGCGAGCACGGCATCGAATGCGGCAATCTCCAGGAGCACCGTCGAAACGTGGATGGCGCCGGGCCCGGCAGGCATCGTCAGCGAGAAATCGGAGCGGCTGCGCAGCATGAGCAGGCCTACACTCTGCACCCCGAAGAAGCACAGGTCGAGCGCGCCGAGTGCGAGGATGGAGAAGCGCGCCCATGGCTTCAACTGGAAGAGGCCGACCACTGTCCAGATGCTCCAGAGAACGAGCAGGAACATGAGCAGATCGAAGCAGACGACGAAGAGACGCACCGTCGGGATGTTGGGAACAACCGGATAGTGCTTCAGGAAGAGAACGGCGACCAGAAGGCCCGCCGCCAGCAATCCAACAGCCGCCATCAACGCCAAAACGATCGCCGCAATGCTGATTCCAGCAGGTTTGTTCGTCCCGTCTGCAGGCATTCCCATGCCCTCCTCCGCTCCCGGTTAGCTTAACCGCAAGGCCTAGCTTAATGGCAACGCCATGCCCGATGGCGGCAAAAAATTGAGGGAGCGGTCTGGCCGGCTCTGAAGCTACTGCGGCTTTTGGGCGATGGCGGAGTAGTCGGGGATGTACGTTACCAGGCCATAGTTTGCCGTCATCTTCGTATAGCCGGCCTGCAGCTGCTGATAGTAATGCTCGAGCGAGAAGTCGAGATTATTGGATGGGTCTTTATCGACCAGCTCCAGGTCCACATCGTCCATGGTTATCTTGGCGAATCTGATCCGGCCGCTGTGAAAATAGATGTAGTTTTGGGCGGCTTCCGGCGGCTTGCTCAACGCTGCGTCAGGGGGACCGAAGACCTGCACCAGATCGGCGCCGTCGATGCGCACCGTTGTCAGCTTGCCCGCGACACGCGGGGGAGGAAACAGTGCAGCGATGGGCAGGATAATGTCATCGCCTTCGATGTGGAATCGCGACTGCTTCGCGGGCTGAGCAACGCTGGCCAACTTGATGCCGAGGGCATCGAGCAGCCCCTTCTTCAGCACTCCGGCGACTTTAAACTCGGTAAAGCGCAGCAGTATGTCGCTGTCATCGGCGATAGAGACCGCGCCCTTTCCCTCAAAAGGAATGTCGATCGCCTTGTGCAATTGTCCTTTTACCACCACCGTGCCGCCCTCGAAGGTGACAGTTATGTTCCCGATCGGAGCCTTGGCGTGCGGGAAGAGGTATTGGTTGAGAAGAGCGGTCAGATCCGGCGCCTTCATGCGGGTTTCGCCGGAGATGATCTGCAGGGTAAAGGAGTTCATTCTGTCGAGGTCAACGATTTGCCCTTTGGGAATCATCCAGGTGTCGAGCCGTGTGACGGTCACCATCACGCTGTCGAGAACGTGAAACTGGCCGTTCCGCACCTCCATTCGCACCGCTCCGCGCGCCGGCGGCCTTGCGGGAGCGGTCGCAGAGATCGCAACTCCGTTGAGGAGAAGCACTGTCAGAGCTAAGTGGATGGCTGATTTCATTGCAGGGTTCCGCGGAGTAGCTCAATTAGATGCCGGCAGGACCGCTATGAGTGATTCGAAAGATCTTGTTTTGGTATTCAGGCTGCCTCGCCGTCAGGAGGCCCGCTGTACGAACAAGCCCGAGAAGTATTCTCGATAGCGGAAGAACAGGATGAACCAAAGCACGGCGACAACGACGGCGGTAGCCAGTCCCTGCGGGAAGAGAAGTGCGTGAAACAGCAGAATATTGACAATCACCGGTCCGAGAAGCGTAAGGGCGAGGGGGAGATAGCGATTCACGAGCAGCAGCACGCCGCCGATTACCTGAATGGCGCTGACAACGAGGTCATAGTGGGACTGATGCATCGCCCCGGCGAACTGCCCCGCCAGGCCAGGGGGCATTTGGGCTGGTATGAAATGGAGGAAACCGTTCAACCCGAAGACGACGAAGACGAGGCCCAGCAAAAAGCGAGATATCAGAACGAGAATTTTCATGAATGCTCCTTTTCGCTTTCGACGCGCTGTCAGGCGACAAGGCTCAATTTTCTTTTTCCAGCTCCACGACCATAACCTCGATGGGCTGATCGCCCGCATTCACGTCAGCATGCTTGGTGCCGGGCGGGTTTGCGGGTAGCCAGTAGGCCTTTCCCGGTATCCCAGACATGCGGTTCCTCGGCGCCGCTCTGGTCGACGATCTTCATTGTTCCGCCCTTTAAGGCGATGATGACGCGCGGATGATCGTGGCGGTGCATGTTCAGCGGCTGGTTGGGAAGCACGACCGACTTCCAGACCTTCACATCCTCGTTTTCGAACTGCGGGAAGCGCTGCGTCTGCGAAGCGGTCTGCTGCGAGTAGATGACCCCGGCCGCTGCGAGAAGGAGCGAGCCAAGGACTGCGATGACAACGCGATGGACTGTAATTACCGTCATGCTTCCTCCGGTGGGGCGAATTGTAGCACTCGGATTTTGTGGCGGCCTTCGGCGATGGACGTTGCTTGACCCCCGCCTACGGCGCTCAGTATTCTGCCTCCGGATTCGCACGCAATTTCACCGTGCAGCTCGCGGTGCTATAGCGAAGTCAGGGGAGCCGACAAATGAGCGCCGCAGTCGCCGAACAGATTCCAGTCCACACCGCCCCTCCGCTTCTGCGCCGCGCCGCCGTTCTCGGAGCAGGTGCGATGGGCTCGCGCATCGCCGCACATCTGGCGAACGCTGGAGTTCCTGTCCTGCTGCTCGATATTGTTCCGCCCGGCAATACCGACGCGAAGGCGCGGAGCAGCATCGCTACCGGCGCGATCGCCGCGCTGCTGAAGGCAAAGCCGGCTGCGTTTTACGACGCCGCATCCGCGCGGCTGATAACGCCAGGAAACTTCGAAGACGATCTTGCCGGGTTGAAGGACTGCGACTGGATCATCGAGGCGGTCACGGAAGATCTGGCGATCAAGCAGGCCCTGCTGGCAAAGATTGCGCCGCATGTCGGCGCGCAATCCGTCGTCACGACCAACACCAGTGGTCTTCCCGTCGCGTCCATCGCTGCGAACGCACCGGCAGAATTCCGGCGGCGATGGTTTGGGACGCACTTCTTCAATCCGCCGCGGTACATGCGGCTGCTGGAGATTATTCCAACAAAGGAGAGCGACCCGGCCTTAGTTGCAACCATCGCCGAGTTCGCCGACCGGCGGCTGGGCAAGTCCATCGTTTATGCGCGGGACACACCGAACTTCATCGCCAACCGCATCGGAGTCTTCTCCATGCTGACTGCCGTGCGCCTGATGCAGGAACAGAACCTTACGATTGAGGATGTGGACGCGCTGACCGGCTCAATTATTGGATGGCCTCGCACGGGGACGTTCCGCCTGGCGGACATGGTGGGCATCGATGTGCTTGCACACGTCGCGCGAAACTTTGCCGAATCGCGCGAGCAGCGATGCGAGCGCGACCACGCTGCCGCCGTTCATCGAAACCATGCTCGAGCGCCGATGGCTGGGCGATAAGGCCGGACAGGGCTTCTACAAGAAAGATCCCGCTGTGAAGGATCCGAAGAGCAACCGGCTGGCGCTCGACTGGCACACGCTGGAGTATCGTCCAGCGGCGCGGCCGAAGTTTCCGTCCGTCGAGATGGCTAAAAATGCCGAGTCGTTGCCGGAGCGTCTTCGGCTGGTGCTGGGCGGTGATCTGAAGAAGGACAAAGCGGCTGCGTTTCTCTTTCCGCTGCTCAGCGGCATCTGGAATTACGCGGCGGAGACGCTGCCGGAGATCGCCGATTCGCCGGCCTCCGTCGACCGCGCCATGCGAACGGGCTTCAACTGGGAGCTTGGGCCCTTCGAGATGTGGGACGCAGCTGGCGTTTCCGAAACGGTGGCGCGGATGCGCGCGGCCGGGTTGCAGGTAAGCTCGCAGGTAGAGGCGATACTCACGTCGGGCAAGACTTCATGGTACGGTGACGGACCCGACGGTCGCCGTGTCTATGATCTGCAGACGGGCGGCTACAAAAAGATTGAGCAGCCGGAGGGCGTTGCGAGTGCGGCAACATTTCGGCGCGCGAATAAGGTGGTTCGCAAGAATGCCGGCTGCTCGCTCATTGACATCGGCGAGGACATCGCGCTGCTCGAGCTGCATTCGAAGAAGAACGCTATCGGCGACGACATCGTCTCGATGATTACGCAGACGCTCAATCCTGCGAGCGAGCACGTGCGCAACTTCCGTGGCTTTGTCATCAGCGGAGACGCGAGCGACTTCTCCGTCGGCGCGAATCTCATGCAACTGCTGCTCAGCATTCAGGAAGGCGAATGGGATGAGGTCGACATGGCTGTGCGCGCCTTCCAGCGTATGACGGCCTCGATCAAGTTCTGTCCGCGTCCGGTGGTCGCAGCGCCATTCAATCTTTGTCTGGGAGGCGGAACAGAAATTTCGCTGCATGCCGCGCGCCGCCAGCCGCATGCCGAGCTCTATATGGGCCTGGTGGAAACGGGCGTAGGGCTGGTGCCCGGTGGTGGCGGCACGAAGGAGATGGCGCTGCACGCGATCGATGCGGCGCAAGCTTCGTCCGGGATCGATCCCGCGACGGCGCCCGTGCGCTTTGCGCTGTCGGCTGACCTGCAGGACGCCCTACGGCAGCGCTTTGAGACGGTTGCCATGGCGAAAGTGTCAACGTCGGCCGCAGAAGCGCGGGCGTTGGACTTGCTCGCGCCGGCGGACCAGATCACCGTGAACCGCGAGCGTCTCCTGCTCGACGCGCGTGAAACGGCGATCTATTTAACGGAGACCGGTTACACGGCTCCGACGCCGCGTACGGTTGCCGTTCCGGGCGAGGGCGTACTGCCTACGCTGAAACTGGGAATTCACCTGATGCGGCAGGCCGAGTACATCAGCGACCACGATGTGAAGGTGGCCACTCATGTGGCGCGCATTCTGTGCGGGGGCTCGCTCACGCCGGGTTCGCTGGTGACAGAGCAGTATCTGCTTGATCTCGAGCGCGAGTCGTTTCTTTCGTTGTGCGGCGAGCGCAGGACGCAGGAACGGATTGCGCACACACTGCAGACTGGCAAGCCGCTCAGGAATTAGGGTCGCTGGTACGCTCTGGCTCAATGACTCTTCGCGCAGCTACGGTGATGGTGAGCGCTGCTCTTATGGCAGCAGCAGTGGGCGGGCCATGGCGCGTGCCTGCTCAGGAGCCCAATCAGGCGCCGCGTTCTACCGAACAGATGGAAACCGGTCGCGTGCGCCTGCCGAGCGGTGCTGAAGTTGTCTATCGCATTCGCCTGCTGCCGTTGACGTCGTTTCCGGCAATGCCGCCCGCAGTCTCGGCGCAACTGAATGAGCGAAATTGCATGGTTCCGCAGACCTACGAGGCGCGTGCGCCGGAGAACGTCGTTCACGCCTCGCTGGAGCGGAAGGGAAGCGATGACTGGGCGGTTTTGTGCTCGGTGAATGGGTCGACGACGCTGTACGTATTCTTCCAGTCAAAGCTTTCCGTGCCCATCGCATTGCGCCGTCAGCGCGATACCGAATGGCTCGGTTCGGAGGTGGTAGGCGCGTACGGGTCCGCATGGGGAATTGCACGACGCGGTCCCTCGCAGATACGTGCAGCAAAGGGTGGCGCTTCCTCACACAACGGATTTGATCACGATGGAATCGACGACGCGTTCGTGGAGAAATCATCCACCACGCATTATTTCGAGGACGGTAACTGGATCGTCCTCGACAACTCGAATTGATTGGTCCGGCGAGCGCTCGCGCCGATTGCATATATGCCGCGTATGATCAGGAGCGCAGGGAAACGTTATGACTGAAGTCTTTATCGCCGCCGCCATTCGCACCGCTGTGGGCAAAGCTCCCAAGGGAACGCTGGCTACCACTCGTCCCGATGATCTTGCCGCCACCGCTATCCAGGGCGCGCTTCAGCGAGTGCCTGCTCTTGACGCCGCAGAAATCGAGGACGTGATTCTCGGCTGCGCCATGCCCGAGGCGGAGCAGGGAACCAACGTCGCCCGCATTGCCAGCCTGCGCGCGGGTCTGCCGGTCGAGGTCTCGGCGATGACCATCAACCGTTTCTGTTCGTCGGGCCTGCAGGCGATCGCGCTTGCTGCGGATTCGATCCGCTCAGGCCGGGCGCGGGCGGTGCTGGCGGGAGGAACTGAATCGATGAGCATGATTCCTTCCGGTGGAAACAAGCTCAGCGCGAATCCATGGCTCATCGAGAACTACACCGATGCCTATCTGTCGATGGGGCTGACCGCTGAGAATCTCGCTAAGAAGTACGGTATTACCCGCGAGCAGGCAGACGAGTTTGCGCTGGCCAGTCATCAGAAGGCGTTAGCCGCAATCAACGCCGGACACTTCCAGGAAGAGATCGTGCCGGTCACGGTGATAAATATCACTGCGAATGGGATGCCGTCGAAGCCGAGCGTGAAGACATCGGAATTTGCGACGGACGAAGGCCCTCGCGCTGATACCTCGCCTGAAGCGCTGGCCAAACTGAAGCCGGTATTTCACGCGCAGGGCACGGTTACAGCGGGAAATTCATCGCAGACATCGGATGGCGCAGCCGCAGCCGTCGTGATTTCGGAAGAGCGGGCGAAGGAACTGGGTATCCAGCCGCTGGGCCGCTTTATCAGCTTTGCGACGGCAGGGTGCCCGCCGGAGATTATGGGCATTGGGCCGGTGTACGCGATTCCCAAGGCGTTGAAACTTGCTGGCCTCACGCTCGACCAGGTTGACCTGATCGAACTGAACGAGGCCTTTGCCGCGCAGGCGCTGGCTGTCATTCAGCAGGCTGGACTCGACCCGGCCAAAGTAAATGTCAACGGCGGAGCGATCGCGCTGGGTCACCCTCTCGGCTGCACCGGAGCGAAACTCACGGCGACGATTCTGCACGAGCTGCGACGGCGCAAACTCCGCTATGGACTGGTCACGATGTGCGTTGGCGGCGGCATGGGCGCGGCTGGAGTGTTTGAGAGCCTGAACTGATTATCGCGCCGTCACAAATTCGGAGTACCATGTCCCGTTGCGGCGGAGTGAGCTGAAGCCGCATACGAGGAGCGAAACACCCCATGGCCACGACTCTTGCGCCATCCCCTGTCGTAACCGGCGGCAGCTTTCTGCTGAGTGAAGCTGATCCTGCCAGCATATTTACACCTGAAGATTTTTCCGACGAGCAGCAGCAGATCGCTTCCACCGCAGCCGAATTTGCGGTGAACGAAGTGCTGCCCGCCGCCGACGAGATCGAGGCCAAGCACTTTGATGTGACGCGCGGTCTGCTGAAGAAGGCCGGCGATCTGGGCCTGATGGCGGTTGACATCCCCGAGGAGTTCGGCGGCCTGGCGATGGGCAAGGTCACATCGGCCATCATTGCCGACCGCATGTCGGTGTTGGGCAGCTTCAGCGTTGCCTTCAGCGCGCACGTGGGCATCGGCACGCTGCCCATCGTCTGGTATGGGACCGAGGAACAGAAGCGGGAGTATCTGCCGAAGCTGGCCAGCGGAGAGTGGATCGCCGCCTATGCGCTGTCAGAGGCGTCATCAGGTTCCGACGCGATGAATATTCGCACACGCGCCGTCCGCGACGGCGACCAATATGTGTTGAACGGCGAAAAAATGTGGATCACCAATGCGGGCTTCGCCGATCTGTTTACCGTCTTCGCCAAGATTGCAGATCCCGCTGATCCTGACCCCGGCAAAGCAAAGATGTCGGCGTTTCTGATCGAGCGCGACACTCCCGGTCTGACGGTCGGTGCCGAGGAGCACAAGCTGGGCATCCGTGGATCGTCGACCTGCCCGCTGATCCTGAACGACTGCCGCATTCCTGCGGAAAATCTTTTAGGAGAGGCAGGCAAGGGCCACCACATCGCTTTCAACATTCTCAACATCGGGCGGTTCAAGCTGGGAGCGGCCTGCCTTGGCGGATCGCGCACGTCGCTGGCTAATGCCATCAGCTACGCGAAGGAGCGCAAAGCATTCGGCAAATCGATCTCCGAGTTCGGGCTGATCCAACAGAAGATTTCCGACTCCGCCACGCGCATCTATGTCGGTGAATCGATGGCCTACCGCACGATCGGAGCGATTGACGCGGCGCTTACCGCGATTCCCGAAGCTGAAGCGCACAATTCGCGTGAGATTCAGAAGCGCATCGAGGAGTACGCCGTCGAGTGCTCGATTCTGAAGGTCTGGGGTTCGGAGATGTTGGACGCGGTCGTCGACCACACCGTGCAGATATATGCCGGCTATGGATATGTCGAAGACTATCCCGCGGAGCGCGCCTATCGCGACTCGCGCATCAACCGCATATTCGAAGGCACGAACGAAATCAATCGGCTCATCATCACCGGCTTCCTGATGAAGCGAGCGATGAGCGGCCAGCTGCCCCTGTTGGCGGCCATCAAGCAGCTTATGGAAGAGCTGATGTCGCCGCCGTCGTTTGGCGAGGGAGACAGTGCCGACGATCCGCTGGCGCGAGAGACGCAGATGCTGGCCAATGCGAAGAAGCTGGCGCTGTTTGCTTCCGGTGCTGCGAGCCAGAAGTATATGAACGGCCTGGCCGATCAGCAGGAGGTGATGGCTGCGCTGGCGGACATCATCATGGAGGTCTATGCTTTCGACTCCGCACTTTCCCGCGCGCGAAAACTGGCTGCGGCAAAGTCTTCCAATGCGGAGCTAGCCGCGGACATGACGCGTTTCTACGCGGCGATGGCGTTCCACATCATCGAGTCGGCGGCGCGCCAGGTGATTGCCGCGGTTGCCGAGGGTGACATGCTGCGGACGCAGCTCGCAATTTACCGCCGCCTGGTAAAACACGAGCCCGCGGACACGATCTCCCTCAGCCGCAAGATAGCGCGAGCCGCGATCGAGAAGGGGCGCTATCCGCTTTAGAGCGGCGTGAAGTCGGTGGAGCTGCTTGTGACTCCTACTCGCCGCCGCTGGCGTACTTCACGCTGCATCCGTAGGGACGCGTCGATGAGGTCGCGACCGGCTTGCCGGCCATTGCTTCGCGTGAGCGCTTCGGAGACGTAGTTCTTCGAGGACTTGATGTCCTCCGGGTCGGGCGTGGGATGGTCGTCGATCGCGCCCGCGTAGATGAGCTTTCCACTGGGATCGATCACGAACATGTGCGGCGTCGTTCGCGCCGAGTATTCGCGTCCGATGGCGCCAGTGGGATCGAGGATCGCCGCAGTCGGATCGGCGTGAACCTTGCTCATGTAGGCGTTCTCGTCAGAGGCGGTCATGTAGCCCTGCTCCCCGGGAGCCGAGGAAAGAATGGTCAACCACACCACGCCTTTCGCGGTCCACTCCTTCTGCAGAGACTGCATGTTGCCGCTGTTGTAATGCTTCTGTGTAAAAGGGCAGCCGTTGTTGGTCCACTCCAGAACTACGAATTTGCCTCGATAATCGGCAAGCTTGTGCGTCTGTCCGTGGGAGTCCGTTCCGGTGAAGTCAGGAGCGGGATCACCGACGCGGGCGGCCAGAACAGTGAGGGTGAAGGCGAAGGCGGCAACGAGAGCCACTGTCCAGATACGGGTCCGGATTCGCATGGAGGAAGCCTCCTTTATGGCGCTTAGACGGGCGTTTACGTGGGTTTGTTTCCTGAAATCTCTATAAACCGGACCCTGTGTGACCAGGCGTAGCCTTGATACTGTCCAGCGCGTTGAAAACAATGTCCGGCGTCAGCACTTCGGGCAGTAGCACCGGGGGAGCCTGCGGATCGGCGGGGTACAGCGCATAGGTCGGCACGCCGTCCCGCCCGAGTGAAGCCAGCGTCTGGGCGATGGTCTCGTCGTGACGGGTCCAGTCGGCGCGCACGAGCGCGACGCCGCTGGTCTTGAGGCGATTCTGCACATCGGCGCGGCTGAGCACCACGCGCTCGTTCACCTGGCAGCTCAGGCACCAACTCGCCGTGAAGTCGACGAAGACCGGCCGTCCCTGCGCGCGGTACTTCGCGACGAGCTCGGGACTGAACGGAGCCCATTGGGTACTGGCTGTCTCGGCATTCACTACACTCGGGGAAGGAGTTGCCCTGCGGACAGCCATCACCGGCAGCGCGACGGCGAGAGCCAAAACGAGAACTGCCGCTATAGTTGCTCCGGCCTTCGCCGGCCAGCGGCCGAGGATCCAGCCGGCTACAGCCAGCAGCAGCATCGCGATCAGCAGATCCACCAGCGCGCCCGTGCCCGCCGTCTGCGTGAATACCCAGATCAGCCAAATCACTGTAGCGAAGATGGGAATGGCCACGGCCTGCTTGAGTATCTCCATCCACGCGCCGGGACGAGGCAACAGACGCGTCCACGCCGGATTGAAAGCCAGCAGCAGATAGGGCGCGGCCAGGCCGAGCGCCAGCGCGGTGAAAATGGCGAAACTCACCACAGCCGAGTTCGAAAGCGCATAGCCGATCGCCGCTCCCATGAACGGAGCGGTGCAGGGCGTAGCCACAATCACCGCAAGCACACCGGTGAAGAAGCTGCCCGTGTATCCGCTCTTTGCCGCTAATCCAGAGCCGGCACTTGTCAGCGTCAGGCCGATCTCGAATTGTCCGGCGAGCGACAGTCCGAGGAAAAAGAGCAGCATCGCGATGAGCGCGTCGAAGGTTGGAGATTGGAACTGAAATCCCCAGCCGAGGTTGTGTCCGGCGCCGCGAAGCGCGAGCAGCACGCCTACGACCAGCCAGAACGAAGCCAGGATTCCCAGCGTGTACACCAGGCCGTGCAGACGCAGCCTGTGGCGCTCGTGAGAAGAGGACTGCACCAGCGCCAGCCCTTTGATGAACAGGACTGGAAAGACGCAAGGCATCAGGTTGAGGATGATTCCGCCGACGAAAGCCAGCAGCACAATGCGCAGCATGCTGACCGACGATTGCGTCAGGCTGGCCGAAGCCAGTGCGCCGGGAGTCGCGTGAACTACATAGGCGCGGCCATCACTCAGCACCAGCACGCCGCTCAATTCCTTAGGCGCAGTGTGCAGGTTGTCATCTTTGGTCAGCGCGATGGATATGCCGTTGTTGAGCGGCTTGACCGGCTGCGGAGCTGCGTTTGCGAGCACGCTCTGCTCGAAAGGAAAGAATGCGCCGGACTTCTCTTCGTGGCCGGTGGCGACGGTCAGCTCGAAGCCGTTCGGACTGGCGCGAAATCTGGCCGAATCGCTGCCGGGAAGCGGCTGGGGCAGCGTGCCCTTGAACCGTTCCAGCAGCTGCGCGTCCGCGGGGTTCTCCTTGTCGAGTGGGGGCGCCTGGGCGAGTGCGGCGCGATCGACGGAAAGCTGCGCCTTGCCCGGAATGCAGACTTCGCGACAGACGAGCCAGCTGACCTTACCCGCCAGCGTGACGTTGGGTCCGGCAGGTTTGAAGTCCGGAGCGACATGGATCGCAATCGGAAACAGAACCTCGTTGTCGTAGCCGAAGTCCATCAACGGACCCAGGGGAAGGCGTTTGGGAGCGGGGAATTGAATCGCCCCGGCGGTGATGCCGGCCAGGCAGATTCCACTTGATCGCGGGAGGCTCACCCGAGTCGCCGGCGTTGATCCAATAAACATGCCAGCCCTTATCGAGCTTGAAGTACAAGCCCGCCGTAAAGATCTGCCCCGGATAGATCTGCTCCGGCGGGACGACCATCTGCACCGTAAGGTGAGGGGCGGTCGCCGTTGGGGCTGCCCACAGTGCGGACGAGAGCGCCAGTAGAACGCAGAAGACGGAAGCGGCCAGTGCCGAGGCTGGAAATCGGGGGCGCATGGGCATTCTGATTCCATTGTAGGGCGTCGGTTGCGAGAAGTTCTCTTTATGCGCGCTAGAAGTTTTTGCTGGATGGATTGCAGGCGGAGCGCGAAGCGAGCGAAACTGGTTGTCAGATTTCACCAGACACAAAGATTGCTTTCATCCCTCGGATTGCAAGGGAAGGGTTTGAGGATGACTTTGACTTCAGGAAGATGGACCCGGCGCACGTTTCTTACCCGCGTGGCGGCGGCGGGCGGTTACCGGGCGATGTTTACCGCAATGCAGTCTCTCGGGCTGCTGGCGACGGTTGCCGAGGCTTCTCCTTTGCCGCAGCTGCCGGCAAATTACGGCTCGGGCAAGAAGGTTGTGATTCTGGGCGCGGGCATCGCGGGGCTCGTCTCCGCCTACGAGCTGCGCAAGGCGGGCTTCGAATGCATCGTGCTCGAAGCGCGCGAGCGGCCCGGCGGCCGCAGCTGGACGGTCCGCAACGGCAGCAAGGTCGAGTTCACCGACGGCACCGTCCAAACCTGTGACTGGGAGGGCGACAACTACCTGAATCCCGGGCCGGCGCGTCTGCCCTCGATTCATCGCACCATCCTGGGCTATTGCGAAGAGCTGGGTGTGCCGCTCGAAGTCGAGATCAACACCTCGCGCAGCACGCTGATGCAGGCGAAGGATCTGAACGGCGGCAAGCCAGTCGAGCAGCGGCAGGTGGTCAACGATACGCGCGGCTAGATCTCCGAGCTGCTGGCCAAGTGCATCGACCAGCACGGACTCGACCAGGTCTGAGCAAAGACGACACGGAGAAGATGCTCGCCTTCCTGCAGACCTACGGCGATCTCGACAAGAACTACAAGTACACGGGCTCGGAGCGCAGCGGCGTGGATATCGGCCCGGGCGCAGGTCCGGATGAAGAAAAGCTGCGTCCGCCGCTCAAGCTGCACGAGCTTCTGGTGGCGGATTTCTCCATGGGCGAGCTCTACGAAGAGCAGCTCGACTGGCAGGCGACGATGTTCCAGCCGGTGGGCGGCATGGACCGCATTCCGTATGCCTTCGCCAAATCGCTCGGGCCGATCGTGCGCTACGGATCGCCGGTGCAGCAGATGCGCAAGACGGAGAAGGGCGTAACGGTCGTCTACACCGACGCCGCCTCGAAGGCGACGCAGACGGTCCAGGCCGACTACTGCATCTGTACGCTGCCCATCACGATTCTCGATACGCTCGACACTGATTTCTCTCGCCGCGAAGAAGCAGGCCTTCAAGGGCATGAAGGTCGCCTCGCTCTACAAGATCGGATGGGAGTCGCCGCGCTTCTGGGAGAAGAAGTGCAACATCTACGGCGGCATCTCCTTCACCAAGCAGACGGTGGGACCTGGTCTGGTATCCGAGCTGGAAGCTCTTCAGCAAGACGGGCGTGATCCTCTCCGGCTTCAACTTCGAGCAGCAGGACTGGGGCAGCGGCGCGCCGACCGAGTTCGGCGCGCTGTCGACGGAAGGAAAGCTCGCCGCATCGCGCGCCGCGGTCGAGACGCTGCATCCCGGCTACGGACAGTTGCTGGCCAAGCCGATCTATGTCTCGTGGCAGAAGATTCCCTACAGCCTGGGCTGCCTCGCGCTGAATGGTTTTCCGGGAACCAAGCCGGCGTACGACAGAGCTGAGCAAGCCGGATGGGCGCTACTTCATTGCCGGAGATTACGTGAGCCATCTGGCCGGCTGGCAGGAGGGAGCGGCGCTGTCGGCGCACCGGGCGGTGAAGGAAATTGCACAGCACATGCAGAGCAGCTGAGTGTTATGGCTTTTGCGCCGAAGGCGCGTCCCCTGGACGCGAAGTCTCCCAGCCGGCGGCCATGCGGTCTTTCAGGATGCAGCGGTCCATCACCACCTTTACGCCCGCTGCCTCGGCCTAGGCGGCGGCCTCGTCGTGGATCACGCCTTCCTGCAGCCACAGGTAGGGAATCTTCAGCCGGATGGTGTCCTTCACGATCTCCGGAACATACGAGGGAGCGCGAAAGACATTCACGAGGGCGATGTCGGGAACGGCCTCGACCGCCGCGTCGAGTGTGGGATACGACTTCTCGCCGAGCGCGCTGTCGATCCGCGGATTCACCGGGACGATGCGGTATCCACGGCTCTGCATGAAGCGCGAAACGCCGAGAGAGGCGCGGCCCTCGCGGTTGGTGAGTCCCACCACGGCAATGGTCCTGGCGCGATCCAAAATCTCGCGGATGGTTGCGGCTTCATTCATCTTTTAAGAGTAGATGAGATCGGCCGCGCGAAGGCTGCTGCGGCTACGAGTACGTGACCGTAACTGCGATCGAGTTTTTGTCGGTCAGTGCGGGAGCGGGCCCCTTGATCTCGCTCGGGAGGTTGCCGCCCGAGCACAAAACGGTGAGAGCCAGCACGACGGGTGCGACGAAATACGGAGACACATCATTGGTAATGATGGACTGAAGATGCTTGAGCAGTTGGTTCCAGGGATCGAGCTGGGACCCTGAAAAGCTGATTGTCACCAGGCTCTTGAGATCGGCGCAGAAATTCATGAAATCACCTGCGGCGCGGAGCGTATAGCCGATGCCGTTTGCTTCGATTCCCGCCCCTGGGAACTGCTGGTTCAGATAGACGAGCCCGCCGGCGGTGCTCCCCGGGTTTGTCCGGTCGGGAGACGAGGTCGGCGGAGCCGGCCACTGGTTGGTGCAGGCGATGTTCCAGTTACGCCAGATCCCATAGTCCAAGCTCTGATTGTTGTAAGAAAAATTCGCCGGCGAGCTTGTGAACAGCTTTCCGCACGCGGTCTCGAACGCGCTGTAGTTCTGCTGGTCCGGCGCTTCGTTGTCAGGCTTGCCGTTTGCAATAGTCGAAGCGTTCAGTCGGGAGTAGGTGCCCTCGCTGAAGATGATCTGAAGGCGCTCGGTTGTTCCCGCTTGACCGGCGAGCGACTTGATGCTCTGCACCAGCGGGGCGGCGTTCGGACCGGCGCTCATTTTGTCGAGAAAGTCTGCGACGTAGGCGCCGAATCCTGGGTTGTTCGCTGCCTGCAGAACGCAGTGCAGATTGATGGGGCCGAGCTGCAAGGTTGGCCCGGTGAGATCGGCCTGGGCGGCGAAGTAAATATCGATCTCGCGCTTTTTATTGTTCACCTGGAAGAGCAGCTGGCGGCCTGTCTCTGCGGCGAGATGAAAGGTATTATTTCCGGCGTAGATCAGGCTGGAGTTGCTGATGATGGCATCGCTCCACTGGGCGTTGAGCTGGCCAAAAAGATTCAGGCATAGAGAGGTCTTCTTGCTGTAGAGCTTCTCCAGGCCGCCGCCCGGGGACATGGTCACCCCGCCGTTCGGCGTAGCCAGAGCGGCTGAGAAAGTCTCCTGCGATCGCTGTCTTCCAGGCGGCCGCAAACTGCGCAGCGCCGAAATTGAAGGTGTAGTCGACGAGCAGGAAGCTCTGTTGAGTGCTTTCAATGGCGATATCGAGCGTAGCGCGACCCTTGTTGTCCGGCTTCAGCCATCCTGCGATCTTGTCGCTGGCGTCTCCGGCACCATTGCCGATTTCGGATGCGGCCTTTGGCAGGACCTTACTCTTAAACGAATTGCCCAGCGACGGCGGCAGGCGCTTACTGATCGATTCGCCTACTTGCGTGGCGATCGCGGCGGCGCTCTTTGTCTGGTCGAGGTTTAGCCCGATGCCGGCGTGGAGCGTAAGGGCGGCATCCTGCACCTTGGCGCGATACAGGTGCATGCGCCCGGTGTTCGCGTCGGTCTTCCACAGAAGAGCCTCAAAGGTGTTCTTGTACGAAAAATCGAATGACAGCGCGGCATCCGCACTGATGGGCTGGACGGGCAATGGCGATGGCGTAAACGCCTTCGTCGCGCCGGCAAGATCAGACTTCGCCTGCCCTCCATAGAAGAAGTTGTCGCAGCTGATGCTTGCGCCAAGGCCAAGCTTGAGGCTGGCATTGAAGTCGTGGTGAAGATAGTCGCCCACGTCCAGGTGGTCGAAGGTAAGGGGATGAAGGGGCAGGACATAGTTGGCGAACGCCGCGCCGATGGCATCATGCAGCGTGTCCGATGGGCTGCATTTTCTGTAGAAGGCGTTGCCGAAGGTGTCCTGCACGCTCGCGCTCCCACAGATGCCGACCATCCCGACAGGAGCAGTCGCGGAGATGCCCCCTCCGATAGTGAATTCGAGCTCGACGCAGACGTAGGCCTGGCCGGCGGGCACGGGGATAACGACAGGTTTTGGCGGAGTGCTTTTCGGCTGCGAAACGATGTCGATGCTGGTGTCAAACTCGTCGGCATAACTCACCAGCGGATCGCCGCCCAGCATCACGGAGAGCGTTCCCTGCACTCCAGCGGTCAGGGAGAAGGTGAAATCGCCGGCCGTGAACGAGGGACCTCCTTCGCAGTCAACGGCAACACTGCGCAAGTTCTGCGGCAGCGTGGAAAGCGGCTGGTTCAGATGGCTTTCAAGCTCCGGTCCGAGTTTGAAATCGGACTTGACATCGCTCAGTAAATCTTTTGGAGCGTCGGGTGACGTAGATTTGGTGGATCCTACGATGACATCGAATGACATGCACTGTCTCCTGACTCGGTCGTGGGCATTCGCGGCGGGAGTACAGAAGTCAGCGAGGGACCGCCTAAATGGTGACGGCACTTTATATCAGGCGCGGCGTCATTCGCGCATCGGTTTGTTTTTGAAATTCCTCAGGCTGCTCTGCGGCGTTATCCCAGGCGCTCCGGGCAGGGGCCGAATTTGCCGAGTGCCGCGTCCACCTCATCCTTCTTCTTCGAGTGGAAGGTCTCTTCGGACCACTTCTGCACGTCGGGGGACGCATCGGTTTCGGTTTCCTGGTATACGCAACTCAGCAGGCGGTCGACAGGCTCCTCTACCCACGTGTTGCCCTGGCCGTGCACGCGCGTTGCTCCCTTTTCCCAGCCCCGCGGAGTAAGGTGCCACTCCGTCCATTCTTTTCTAGCTGCCATCGTCTCGCTCTCCCGGCAAATTCGCTGACTCGCCATTTGTACGCCTCGGGCGGCTTCGCGGACAATGAAATCATGATCCTCGAAACCTTTCCCGTCGGGCCGCTGCAGTGCAACTGCACCATCGTGGGCGATGAAACGACCCGTGAAGCCATGGTGATCGACCCAGGCGACAATATACCGGAGATTCTGTCCCGGCTGGCAAAGCACGGACTAAAACTTCGACAGATCGTGGTGACCCACGCGCATATCGATCACGTGGGAGGAGCGGTACAACTCAAGCGGGCGACGGGCGCTCCGATTTTGCTGAATGAAAACGACCTCCCGCTGCTGAAGATGATGGACGTGCAGGCGGGATGGCTGGGCGTCGAGACGCCGCAGGTCGCTCCGCCTGACACCAGCGCGGAAGAGGGAATGGTCGTCGGGATTGCAGGCCACACGGCTCAGGTTCTCCATACACCGGGACACACGCCGGGCAGCATCTGCCTGCACTTTGCCCCGGAGAAGCTGCTGATTGCCGGGGACACGCTCTTCGCCGGATCGATCGGGCGGACCGATCTGCCCGGCGGCGACTCACGGAAGATACTGCGGTCGATCCACGACCGGCTGCTGCCACTGCCGGACGACACGCGCGTCATTCCCGGCCACGGACCCCGCACGACCATCGGCGAGGAGCGGGAGTCGAACCCGTTCCTGCAACCGGGTGTTCGCCTGTAAGCGGTGTATTTACAGTTAGTTGATTAAGTTAATCTAATCCTGCACTTGACCGGACTCAAACTTGATAACATCCCTCATGGTTCAGGCTCTACCTCGCTGAAAAAGCGGGACAAAACTTGAATTCCAGCCTGGAACTCGTTCTCTGGTGTGAGTAGGCTTGGAACCAGCCAGCCGTTGCCGGAGAATCCGAAGAAATACCCTGGATGGATGGAGAGCCCGTGCTCGCGGACCAGCCGCACTGCCAGCTTCTCTCCAGATGTCAGCGCCGGCACCCGCAGAACGGCGTACCAGCCTGCCTCGACTTCGAGCCGCGAGATCATCGTCTGGGATGCGATCAGCGAGTCGAGACTGCGCAGGTTGTTTTCGGCGCGGCGGGAGATCTGGTTTTGAAGGCTGGTCCGGCCCGCCAGCCAGGTGGGGAGGGCGCATTGGATGGGCGCGTTCATCGACAGGAAGGTGTCGGCGATGACCTCCAGCCGATTAAGCGCGTGGGAGAGATCCGGTTCCGGACCGAAGGCGGCGATCCAGGCAGCCTTCATCTGCGGGAGAGCGGCGATCTTGCTCAGGCCGCTCAGGACGAAGGTAAGCACCGGATGGGGCCCGGAGGAGAAGCTTCGACCGGTGTGACCTGCGGTGCTGTAGTCAAGGAAGACTTCATCGACCATAAGCGCTAGTCCGTGCTCGGCGCATAAGGCCTCCAGCTCGTGCCGCTCCTCGTCTTTCGTGAAGTGCCCGGTGGGATTATTCGGATGCACCAAAGCGATGGCTCGAGTCCTGGCGGTGATCAACCGGCGCAATGACTCGGCGTCGATATGCCATCCGTGGTCGTAAAAGAGTGGGTAGGGAACCAGCCGTACATTTTCGAGCTGCGCCAGAAAATCGAAGAGCGGATAGCTGGGCTGCGCGATGAGCACTTCGTCTCCCGGATCGCAGAGCAGGCGGAAGAGGTAGCTGTAGGCCTCGCTGGTGCTGGTAGTCAGCACCAGGTTCGCGGGATCGACGGCGGCGCCGTGATCAGCGTAATAGCCGGCGACTGCCTCACGCGCGCTCAGCATGCCGCGCGGATCGGGATCGTACACGAGCGAATCGCGATTCGACAGCGCAGAGAGAATCGCTGGCTCGTCGTAAATAAAATCGCACCGCGTCGGGTTCGACGCCGTCAGATCAAGTAGCGGCAATCCGCGCTGGCGCCGCTCTGCGATGGCCTGCGCCAGTTCCGTTTCGGAAATATCCCACGCGGTGCGCGCTGAGAAAGTGAGACGCTGTGGCATCGAATTCATCTTTTCACAACGGCTTCCTTATTCATTCTTGGGATAATGGATACAGGTTGCCAATTCATTGCGAGGAGTGCTCATGCCGATCGAAGCTGTGATCTTCGATTACGGAAAAGTTCTCAGCAATTCGGAAGATCCGCAGGCGCAGCAAAAACTGATTGCGCTCACCGGTCTCGAACGGGCCGATTTCGACCGCCACTACTGGGCTCACCGCCACGCGTACGACATGGGACAGTTGAACGGCCGCACCTACTGGCAGAAGTTCGCCAATGAAGCGGGCCTTTCTTTCACGCCGGAGCGCATCGACGACCTCATCGAAACCGACATCGTTATGTGGACCTCGCTGAACGAGGAGATGCTGGGCTGGGTCATCTGCCTGCAGGAAGAGGGAATCAAGACTGCGATCCTCTCCAACATGGGCGAAGACATTCTGGCCTACATGCGGCAGGAGTTCGGCTGGCTGGCTCACTTTCAGCATCACACGTGGTCGTGCGAGCTCGGCATCTGCAAACCGGATCCGGCGATCTATCTCCACACCTGCGAGAAGCTCAAGGTCGAACCGCGCAAGGCGCTCTTTCTCGACGACAAGCCGGAGAACATCGCTGCGGCGGCAGAAGTCGGCCTGAATGCGGTGCTCTTCGAGAACATCGAGCAATTAAGGGCCGACCTCGAAGCACGTGGACTTCAGGAGGGGCTGCCTGTGCCCGGCGTCACAATGGAGTGCGAGACGGAGCATCTCGAGAAGCTCGACGCGTAGCTGAGGCCTAGTCCACTACCGAATCGAAGAATCGACGCAACAGGCGTCCGACCATCTGCGGCTGCTCCCATGGGGCGTAGTGGCCGGCATCGCGCAGCAGGTGAAACTCCGCGCCGTAGCCGCCGCTGCGGATAGACTCCGCAAGCAGCTTCATGTCAGCGGGAGTGGAGGACGTGTCTTCTCCGCCGGCCAGCACAAAGCACGGCACATGGATGCCGCGGGCTGTCTCTACGGAGTCGGGCCGCATGCCCAGCCCTTGCTGAATAGCGATCGCTGCGTCCGGCCGAACCGTCTGCATCATCTCGCGCCCTTCGGCAATTTTCTCCGGCGAACGTTGCCGCGCCGTCGGTCCGATCAGGCTTTCGAGCATCGCGTCGATGAAATCTCCCGTGCCGCGCTGGCGAATCTTGGCGATCCACTCTTCGCGTTTGGCACGATTGGCGTCGGCATCGCCCTGCGGCCGCGAGCAGCAGAAGGCCAGCGCGGAAATTCGCGCCGGAGCCTCGCGCCACAATTCGTAAAGCGTGTATCCGCCGATGGAGCAGCCGGCGAAGAGCGCTCGCTGAATTCCCAGAACATCGAGCAGTCGCACCACATCCGCGCCGAGCCTGCTCATCGTGATGGGGCCGGTGCCGGCCTCCGACTGTCCATGGCCGCGAAGATCTGGCAGAATCACGCGATATCTGCCGCTGAGCGACTCCACGACGCGCAGCCAGAAGCGATGATCGCAGGGGGTGGGATGCAACAGGATCACTGCCGGTCCCTGTCCAATCGAGGTGTAGGCGAGCTGCGCGTCGTCCGAAGTGAAATTCACACAGCCAGTGTAATGGTGGGGAATGACGGTGCAGCCGTGCCGGCAGTTACGAACGTTTGCCGAGTTCGTTTTTGAAGGGCCGGTTCGGGAACAATCTGCGTGTTAGTCTGGGGCCGCCGCCGGGTAGAACTTCAGGAAACGCATCCCGGCGAATCTTGACGGAAGGCGCTCACGATGAAACCTTCGCTCGCAACCGCTCTTGGCATAATCGCGCTCGGACTCACTCCGGTCTTTGCTCAACAGCCTTCTTATCCCTTCCGTGATCCGAGCCTTCCCATGGAGAAGCGCATCGACAATCTTCTTTCTCTGATGACAACCGACGAGAAGATCGATTGCCTGGGAACGCGAACCGGAGTGCCCCGTCTCGGCGTGCCGAACTTCGGCAGTTCCGAAGGCATTCACGGAGTCGTCCAGCGCGAGCCCAGACCCGGCCGCGACCCGATCACCACGACGCAGTTTCCTCAGCCGCCGGGCATGGGCGAAACCTGGGATCCGGAACTGGTTCGTCAGGCGGGCGCGGTCGAAGGCCACGAGGCGCGATTCATCACGCAGACCGAGAAGTACAACCGTCAGATCCTGATGCTGTGGGGTCCGCAGGCGGACCTGGCCCGCGATCCGCGCTGGGGCCGCAGCGAAGAGGTCTACGGCGAAGATCCGTTCTTCAACGGGACGATGGTGGTGTCGTTTATTAAGGGACTGCAGGACGGGCCGGAGGGTCCGACAGGAAATACTGGCAGGCCGCGGCGCTGCTGAAGCACTTTCTTGCCAACAGCAACGAAAACAAGCGCACCAGTTCGTCTTCAGATTTCGACCAGCGGCTCTTCTGGGAATACTATTCGGTCCCGTTCCGCATGGGTTTCCTCGAAGGCGGTGCCAAGGGAGTGATGGCGTCGTACAACGCGTGGAACGGCACACCGATGGCAATCAACCCGATCCTGAAGAGCATCGTCATCAAGGATTGGGGCGTGGATGTGTTGTCGAGCGACGGGGGAGCGGTCAAGCTGCTGGTTACCGACCACAAGCGCTTTCCTACCCAGAAAGACGCGGTTGTCGCCTGCCTCAAGGCCGGCATCAATCAGTTCCTCGACCAGTACAAGGATGAAACCAAGGCCGCCCTCAAGGACGGTTCGATCACCGAGGCTGAAATCGACGACCTGCTCCGTCCCAAGTTTCGCGTCACCATCCGGCTCGGGTTGCTGGACCCGCCGGAGATGGTTCCTTACTCGAAGGTCAAAGATGCTCCCGAGCCGTGGAACACCGACGCTGACCGCGCGGTATCCAAGCAGATGGCCCTTGAATCCGTGGTTCTGCTGAAGAACGCAAACGGATTTCTGCCGCTGAAGAAGGAATCAATCAAATCCATCGCGGTGATCGGGCCCCTCGCCAATTCCGTCCACTGGGACTGGTACGGCGGCACGCCGCCCTACGCCATTACTCCGCTGCAGGGAATCAGGGATGAGGTAGGCCCGAACATCAAGGTCAACTATGCCGCCGATGAAATCGGCAACGCCGCCATCAACGCGGCTCGCTCCTCCGACGTGGCGGTCGTGGTGATCGGCAACGATCCCACCTGCGGGCCGGACATGGCGCACGACTGGCACGCGACACCGGACGGGGGCGGCACGCTTCCATGCACCGTGCCCAGTGACGGCCGCGAGGGGCGCGACCGCGAGAGGATCACGCTCGATCAGGAGCAGTTGGTCAAGCAGGTCTACGACGTGAACCCGAAGACCGTCGTCATCCTGATCTCCAGCTTTCCGTTCGCCATCAACTGGAGTCAGGAGAACGTTCCGGCGATTCTTCACATGACGCACTCTTCGCAGGACGAAGGCACAGCCCTCGCGCAGGTGCTTTTCGGCGACTACAACCCCGGCGGACACCTGGTGACAACGTGGCCGAAGTCGCTCGACCAGCTGCCGCCCATGATGGACTACGACATCCGCCACGGCCGCACCTACATGTACTTCAAGGGCGAGCCGCTCTACCCGTTCGGCTTTGGACTGAGCTATACGACCTTCCAGTATTCGAATCTCAAGACGAGCTCGCCGACGCTGGCGAAGGATGGCACGGTCACGGTCAGCGTGGACGTGAAGAACACGGGAACCATGGCAGGGGATGCGGTGGCCCAGCTTTACGTCACGCACCTCGGGTCGAAGGTCGAACGGCCAAACGAGGAGCTTAAAGGCTTCCAGCGCGTCGCTCTTAAGCCGGGCGAGACCAAGACGGTGCAGATTCCGCTCAAGGCTTCAACGCTGGCCTACTGGGATGAGAAGACCGGTGCGTTTCAGGTCGAGCGCGAGCCGGTGAAGGTGATGATTGGTGAGTCTTCGGCGGACATCAAGGTCGCCACGACGGTCCCGGTGCAGTAGTTGACGCTCAGGCCGTCACAGCTGCGATCTCGTCGAGAATCGCCTGCGCTGCCGCGGCCGGATCAGGAGCCTGCGTGATCGGGCGTCCGATAACCAGATAGTCGGCGCCGGCGGCGATAGCTGAGGCGGGCGTTGCCACCCGTTTCTGGTCGCCGATAAGCGCTCCTGCCGGGCGAATTCCGGGAATCACCAGCTTCGAATCGGGATAGTGTGCACGCAGCTCAGCTATTTCGTGCGAGCTTGCAACTAGGCTGCGTATGCCTGCCGAATAAGCCAGCGCGGCCAGTCGCAAAGCCTGCTCACTGGGAGACCCGCTGACTCCCGTGGCCCCCAGCTGTGCCTGGTCCATACTGGTGAGAACCGTTACAGCTAGCAGATGCGGAGCGGAGGGTGTCGACTCGGCGGCTTCCTGCGCGGCGGCCAGCATGGCGTGCCCTCCTGCCGCGTGAACAGTCAGCTTGCCCGCGCCGCTTGAGGCCACCGAGCGTATCGCCCCGGCAACCGTATTAGGAATATCGTGCAGTTTCAGGTCGAGAAAAACGGAGTGACCGCGTTCACGCACCTTTTCGACGATCCGGTTTCCCTCGGCCAGGTAGAGTTCAAGCCCAATCTTGAACCATTGCACGAGGTTTCCGAGGCGCTGAACCAACGCCAGCGCTTGGGCCGCATTCGGAACATCCAGAGCGACAATAAGCCGTTCGCGCGCGCCGAGGGCAGACGCATGAGCACCGTCGAGTTCGAGACCGGGCAAACTCACCAGGATTATCGTAAACGGGCTGGCCGAAAATTATCGGGAAAATCTACCGAGCTGCCTACCGCACCAGTGAAGGGGTAAGCGGGAAGACAACAGCGGTGTTCAGCGGGAAGACCAGTTGGGCCAGCACGGGATCATCCTTGAGCAATTCGAGCCGCACAGGAGCGGTTCCAGCATCGCTGCCTCCGAATCCCAGGAAGCGGGCGGCGGCATAGGAAAGGTCTATTACCCGGCTGCGCGGAACAGGGCCGCGATCGTTTACGCGGACCACAACCGTCTTGTTGTTGCTCAGATTCGTTACCCGCACCAGCGATCCCATGGGAAGGCTGCGGTGGGCGCAGGTAAGATCGTTCATATCAAAGTTTTCGCCGTTGGCAGTCTCATGGCCCTGGAAGAACCTTCCGTACCACGAAGCCCGGCCAATCTGGAGCCAATGGTGTTGCGGGCCCTGCTTCTTCACGGGCTGTTCAGCTTTGCCGGCTGTTGAGCCGGATATGCCAAGCACCGCGAGAATAGCGGCACTTGCCACGAGGGCGTAGCGACGGGAGCGTCTGATCGTATCGATTGCGATAGGGTTCATAGTCCTCCTGTAGAAATTGTATGGAGGTTTCAAACCGTAAGTCAAACGAGCAACGGGATTTATTTATACTCATCGCTTGCATTCATGGCAAGAAATATGTTAGGAACTGTTACGAATTTGTCGAAAGGTAACCTCGGCGAAAGGCGTTGTCCAGCATTGACCACGACAGCGCCTCAGCGGCCCGCCGCCCTCACGATCGCCGGCTTCGATCCCTCGTCGGGAGCAGGAGTTACGGCCGACCTGAAGGTTTTTGCCGCGCACAACCTCTACGGTCTGGCCGCGATCACTGCGCTTACGGTGCAATCGACACAGGGGGTCCGTCGTTCCCACGCCGTGAGTCCTGGATTCCTCAGCGAAACCCTCGATTGCCTGGCCGCGGACATCGCAATCGCCGGAGTCAAGATTGGGATGCTGGCCACGGCGGATATCGTCGGTGTCGTCGCCCGCTTCCTCACGGGATCGGGCATTCCGCGCGAGCGGATCGTCCTTGACCCCATCGTCCGTTCGAGTTCCGGCCGGACCCTGCTCGACGCCGGTGGGCTCGAGAGCCTCCAAAGAGAGCTGCTTCCGCTGGCGGGCTGGGTAACGCCAAACCTCGACGAGTTGGTCGAGTTGGCCAGGGTCGAGGTTTCTGACCGCGACTCGATTGCCGCCGTCAGCCGAGTGCTGGCGGGGAATTATCCCGGCCTCAACATCGTCGTCACCGGAGGCCACCTCGACCCTCCCGACGACTTCCTGCTGACCTCCAGGGGTGCCGAGCACTGGTTTCCGGGCCGGAAGATCGAGACGACAGCCACCCACGGAACCGGCTGCACCTTCTCCTCGGCCCTCCTGGCGCAACTCATCGCGGGTTCGTCCGCTCCGGAGGCCGTCGCCGGGGCGAAACAATATGTCCAGTCAGCGATGGAGGCTGCTTACCCTGTCGGCAAGGGACGTGGCCCGCTGAACCACCTTTATCGTCTCGATCGCTCTAGTCGGCGTTTGTCAGGATCCAGACTCGAGCTGGGCGTCCTCATCTTCGCTTTCGACCGGCTTCGGGCCCGATCGGTGGGCGCGTAGCTCCTCGTGCGTGACCAGAAAGCGCCGGATGTAGCTCAGCGGCTCCTCGCAGGCGGCCATCTGCCGCAGATGGTACTTCCAGGCGTTGGGCTTCAGCGTTCGCCGGGTGTATGCCTTTCGCGTCACGGCAATTCGCTGGCCCTTGGCGTTCAGCCGGGAAAAATGCTGGGTGGGGACGACGAACTGAATCTGGGTGCCCGGCTTCCAGAAGGCCCGGGCAAAGTCGTGCGAAAAGAGCAGCGCGTAGTAGCGATGCCCCGAGCCCAGCGTCTCAATTGCCGTCTGCTGGCTGGTCCAGTGGCGGTCGATTTTCGACTGGTACCAATTGCGCAGCTCGAACCCGTTGGCTCGCGCCTGCATGACCAACAGGTGAATAAGATCGTTCCTCGTCATTTTTCGGATCCTGGGAAACCCTGAGCGTCGGCAGCATCGGCCGCCCGGAGTTTCCAACCCTGGCGCCGGGTCGCCGCTCATTCTCCCGTCAACCAGAAGACGATAGCATCGAAAGGTTTGTCGCAGAAGAGCGAGGGGCGCTGGTGTTGGAACGCGCGTCCAAGGTGAAACCCGTCTCGTCTAAGATTCAATACGGAATGCACGTGCCAAAAATTTCCAGCCTCCGGCTTGCCGCGATTCCCGGATTCGTTTTGTTGGCCGTTGTCGCTGTTCTTGCCCCGGCCATGTCTGCCGGAGGGGAAACGGTCGACACCGATCCGCTTAATCGCAATCCCGAGGTAGTCGATGCATTCCAGCGCTTCTACATCATGGATTATCAGGGGGCGCTCAGCCGCTTCAACCGGGTTCAGGAGGGGCATCCCGCCGATCCCATCGCGACCGACTATATCCTGTATGTAACGCTCTTCCAGGAGCTCTTCCGGCTCGACCTCCTCGACACAACGTTTTACGCCAACGATGGCTTCCTGACCGGCCACCACACCGTCGTCGAAGATCCGAAAGTACGCGACGAGATCAACGCCCTCGCCGACAAGGCCTACGATCAGGCCAACGCCCAGCTCAAGAACAACGCCAACGACACTAACGCGCTCTTCGCACGGGGATGGGCTCGCTCGCTGGAAGCCTGCTATCTGGCCATGGTCGAACGCAGCTACACTGCCGGCCTCAAACTCGCCCTCGGAGCCAGGAACGACCACCAGAGGGTGCTGGACCTCAATCCCAACTATGTCGATGCCAAGATGGTCGTCGGCATCTACCAGTACGTCGTCGGATCGCTGCCGTTTGGGTTCAAGGTGCTGGTCGGCATCGCCGGCATCCACGGAACGAAGGCGGCCGGCATGGCGCTCCTGCAGGATTCAGCCGATCACGGCGTCATCACCAGTGTCGAATCGCGGACGGCGATGATGATCTTCCTTCGTCGGGACGCGAAGTACCTGCAGGCCAAGGAGATCGCCGAGGGCCTGGCACGGCAGTATCCGCGCGACTTCCTCTTCGCGCTGGAAGTTGCCAATCTCTCGAAAGATGCGGGCGAGGGAATGAAGGCAATTGCCGCTTATCGTCGCGTGATCGATGACGCCAAACGTCCGGGATACTACCCCTCATCGCACCTCGAGCTACCCTACTTTGGCCTGGCCGACAGCCTTCGCGGGCAGAAGCTCTACGCCGAAGCCGCCGAAGCCTATCGCCAGGGCGCATATTTGCCCACAACCAGCCCGGAGCTGAAGCGGCGCTCCCTGCTAGCCGCCGGCGAGGTCTACGACCTGATGAATGACCACAATAAGGCCCGCGAACAGTACCAGGCCGTAATTGACGCCGGCAGCGATACGGCCCAGGCCGATCAGGCCCGAAAGTTCCAGCGCGCCGCCTACACCGGCCGCTAGCCCGATCCCCGGCGGGAACCGCGAATCCTCGGCTTGCGTATTTGTTGGCATGGAACGGAGGTTCGTGCCATGATTCAGCCAACCGTAACAGGGCGCAATCGATACGCGGCCCGGGTTGTAACACAATCGGCGGTTCCCGCTTTCCCCCTCACTTTCCTGGCGCTGGCTTTCGGCGTAATTGCCGGAGTCGGCATTGCCGGGGTCGTGATTCCTGCGGTGATGCAGGTTGTGGTTCCGGCGATTGTGCGCATCGTGGCCGGCGCCTGACGGGTGTAAGCTTTTTAGGATCTGTTAGCAGACCCTTACGAAAGAGAGATGCAACATGGCTGTTTTCTGTAGAAATTGCGGAACTTCGATCAACAATGAGGCGCGTTTCTGTTCGGCCTGCGGCGCGCAGGTGAATCCTGGCAATCCGCCGCTGTACACCGTGCAGACGCGCCTGATCCGCCCCCGCGCCGGGCGTATGGTTGCCGGCGTCTGCCAGGGGCTGGCCAACAACTACGGCTGGGATGTGGCGTGGGTTCGCGTAATCACTGTGCTGCTTGCCGTTTTCGGGGGAGGCGCAGGCATAGTGGCCTACGTCATCTTCTGGATTGTCATGCCCGAGGAGCCGCTGATGCTGCCACCCGGCTCGACGTACATTCCCCCCGCGAGCTAGCGGCGAGATAGAGCGCCGCCGGTTTCGTCGAGCAACTAAGCTCCGGCGCCGGCGGTGTTCAGTTCCTTATTGATCCCGGTCAGGAAGCTCTTCGCATCCCCAAACAACATGAGCGTTTTGTCGAGGTAGTAGAGCTCGTTGTCGATGCCGGCAAAGCCCGGGCTCATGCTGCGCTTGATCACCATCACCGTCTGCGCTTCCGAAGCATTCAGGATGGGCATGCCGGCGATGGGGCTGTTCTTGTCGTTGCGCGCAGCCGGATTGACGACATCGTTTGCGCCGACCACCAGGACAACATCGGTCCGGGGAAACTCGGGATTGATCTCGTCCATCTCGATCAGCCGGTCGTAGGGAACGTCGGCCTCAGCCAGCAGCACATTCATGTGTCCAGGCATGCGGCCGGCAACGGGATGAATCGCAAAGGAAACCTCGATGCCACGCTTGGTGAGGATGTCGTGCAGCTCGCGCAGCTTGTGCTGGGCCTGCGCGACGGCCATGCCGTATCCGGGAACGATGACGACTTTGCGGGCTGCGTCGAGTATCTCGGCAGCCTCTTCGGCAGATGCCGAGCGCACCGGGCGCGCCTCGATCTTTCCCACGGCGACCTGGACCGTGCCGAAGGCGCCGAACAAGACATTGGTGAATGACCGGTTCATCGCCTTGCACATGATGACCGACAGAATGAATCCGGACGAGCCGTCAAGCGCGCCCGCCACGATAAGCACTTTGCTGTTCAGCACAAATCCCAGCAGAGCCGCCGAAAATCCTGCATAAGAGTTCAACAGTGAGATCACGGTCGGCATATCTGCGCCACCGATCGGCGTCACCAGCATTACGCCAAACAGCAGAGCCACAATCACCATGATCGGGAACAACACCGTCTGTTCCGGATGTATTACCAACGCGGCGGCCAATAAAACGGCCGCGCCAAGCACGGAAAGACTAACAATATTCTGCCCCTTATAAACAATCGGACGCTGGGGCAGAAGTTCCTGCAACTTGCCCGCGGCGATCAAGCTGCCGGTGAACGTCAGCGAGCCGATGATCACTTCCATCGCGATCTCGCCCATCTCAAACCGGCTTATATGCGAAAGCCCCACATAATATTCCGCAATGCCGATCATTGCCGCCGAGAGAGCGCCAAAGGCGTGACTCAAAGCTGTCCGCTGCGGGACCGCCGTAATTTTTACCATGCCAAGGGGAATGCCGATTCCCGCGCCGATAATCAGTGCGATGACAATCCACTTGTAAGCGACCAGTTCCGGGTTGTAGAGCGTCGCTACAACCGCCAGACCAGCCGCGACCTCGCCGGCCAACACGCCTCGGCGCGCACTCACCGGCGAGCTCAGCCACTTGAGCGCCAGGATAAACAGCACAACCGCGGCGATGTAAGCGAAGTCGAGGTACTGCTGAATGGCCGCCGCGTTCATGATTTCTTGGCCGCGCCGGATTTGAACATGCGGATCATGCGGTCGGTGATGAAAAATCCGCCCACCATGTTGCTGAAGGAAGCAGCCACCGCGATCGCTCCCAGCGTAGTGGTCAGCGGCGTCTCATGCCTCCCCGTGATGATGATCGCTGCTACCACCACGATGGCGTCGAGGGCGTTGGTCAGCGACATCAACGGCGTATGCAAAAGGGGCGATACCCGCTTGATGAGCCCAAATCCGACAAACCCGGCCAGGATGAATACATAAAGATTCGAAATAAAGTCCGGCGGCATTCTTCCCTCCTACAGTTCTGACTACTTACCCCTGACTCTGCCGCTACCTACGCATGAGCCGCCAGGGCCAACAGCTCCGCAACCTTCGGATGGACGACCTTGCCTTCATGGGTCACCAGCGCTTCGCGAATGATCTGGTCCTCGAGGTCCAGGCCCACCTGGCCTTCGCGAACCAGCAGCTTGGCCAGCGCGGCGATGTTCGCTGAGAGCATCTGGCTGGCGTGGTGGGGAATCAGCGACGGCAGATTTAGCGGCCCGAGAATCGTTACCCCGTTGTGGACGACCGTCTCGCCGGGCCGCGTCAGTTCGCAGTTGCCGCCCCGCTCCGCCGCGATATCGACGATCACCGATCCCGGCTGCATCGCCCCCACCATTTCGGCCGTGATCAGGATGGGCGACTTACGGCCCGGTACCGCCGCCGTCGTGATGACCACATCCTGCTCGCGCAGAGTCTCGGTCAGCAGTTCGCGCTGGCGGCGATAGAACTCTTCGTCCATGGCCTTGGCGTAGCCGCCCTTGTCCTCCGACGATGCTGCATCGACATCGAGCATCACGAACTTCGCGCCCACGCTCTCCACCTGCTCCTTCACCGCAGGACGCACGTCATAGGCATACACCACAGCGCCCAACCGACGGGCGGTTGCGATGGCCTGCAGTCCGGCCACGCCCGCACCCAGCACAAACACCTTCGCGGGCGTAAGCGTGCCCGCGGCGGTCATCAGCATGGGAAACATCTTTGGGAGGTGAGTCGCGCCCATCAGCACCGCGCGGTAGCCGGAGATAGTAGCCATCGATGACAACGCATCCATGCTCTGCGCACGGGTGATGCGGGGGATCAGCTCGAGGGCGAGCAGGGAAACACCCGCCGATGCCAGATCGGCGCACTCCCTGAGCGCACTCAGTGGCTCTGCAAAGCCGATCAGAATTTGTTTGGAACGAAGATTCGGCAGATCGGCCCGGCCGGCTTCGGGATTCGCGCCCAGGCACCGGACCTGCGCGAGAATCTCGGCATCGCGGAAGACATCCTGGCGGCCGACGATGCGCGCGCCACGCGCCACGTACAACTCATCGGGATAGCCGGCTTCCACGCCTGCCGATTGTTCAATGAGAATTTCGAATCCCGACTTCCGCAGGGCCTCACATTGTCGGGGAACCAGAGCAACGCGGCGTTCCTGGGGGTAGGTCTCGCGAACAATACCAACAATCCCGGGCAAACCAGCCTCCGGCTACGAACATTAGTCAATTAGACGATCCTTGGCAAGTGTTTGTTGTGGATCACTCTTTACTTGGGTTTTGATCTGGCGCAGAGCCACAACGTACGATGGAATCCGTTGTCATCATGATGCCGATATAAACGCATAAGGCTTCCACGCCGTTTGTCGAAACGCCGGCTTTAGGGGGTTCGTGATGAGACAGACAAGATTGATAGCGCTGGGTGTGGCCTGCGTGACGATCGTGATCGCAGTGTCCATCTCCGCTCACATCGTGCGCGGACAATCCGAAGCGGAGTCGCAGCCCGATCTGCACAGGTCTACAACCCGTACCCCCGGGGATTCTACCGTCAGACTTGAGTTCCGAAATAGCCCGGGTTCAACGGGAGGTCGATGTGATCGAAGGCCGTGCGCTGGCGCGCTGGAAAACCTTAGGCCGCCCAATTCTGGCAGGTCAGCCGCCGATCCTTCAGAATACCGGGACTGAAGCAATAGAAACGCTCGGCGAGCTTATGCTTTACGACAAGAATATCTCGCCGGGCAAAAACCAGGCATGCGCGTCCTGCCACATGCCATACGCCGGCTTCAGCGGACCGATCCCCTCGGTCAACCTGACAATGGTCGCGTTTCCCGGAACGGTTCACTTTCGGGCCGGCAAGCGGACACCGCAACGACACCCGTATTCACCATTCTTCCCTGTACTCCAATACAACCAGGTACAGGGGCTGTTCTTTGGTGGAAACTTCTGGGATTCACGCGCAACCGGATACAAGCTAAGGGTTCCCGACGCCGAGCAGGCACAGGGTCCTCCCGTCGACACTCAGGAAATGGGCTTCCCTGATACTGCCTGCATCGCGTTTCGGCTTTCCCAGGCCGTGTACAGACCTCTCTTTGAAGAGGTATGGGGCGAGGGCTCGTTCGATATCAAGTTCCCACGCGAGACCGAGCAGATCTGCGCAACCCCGGGAGGGGCTGCGGTGTTTGGCGGGAGCACCACGCCAGTTCCTCTAAGTCCGGCCGACCGAACCCGCGCAAACATCGTTTATGACCGCTGGGCGCAGTCCATCGACTCATACGAGCAGTCCGTGCAGGTCAGCGCTTTCTCGTCGAAATTCGACGCCTTCCTGGCCGGCAAATACACGCTCACTGCAGACGAGATGGCGGGTTTCAAACTGTTCAACGGCAAGGGCAACTGCAATTCATGCCACCTCGACGGAAGAGGAACCACTCTGAAATCAGATCAGACCGACACCAGCGCGGCCGCCATGGTGAATCCTCTGTTCACCTGCTTCGGCTCGGCAAATGAGGGCGTGCCGCTGAATCCCAGGGATGCTTTCTACTACCAGACCAAGCCGGATTCCTACGGGTTCATTGCCAATCCTTACGGCTTCGGCTACAGAGATTTGGGACTCGGGACTTTCCTCAGAAGCGGGTTCGGTTCCGGCCCTAACCCGAACGTGAACTGGAAACAATACGCGCCCACTGTCGACGGCCAAATGCAGGTGTCCAGCGTGCGCGACGTGGCGTTGACACCGCCACAATGTCCCACCACCGAAGCTCCCGGCCCCTACTTCCAGAAAGGGTTCTTTCACAACGGCTACTTCAAGAGCCTGAAGCAGGTCGTACATTTCTACAACACGCGCGACAAGTATGCGTACCCGGTCACTTCCGGACATTGCCCGACAGGGAACGACCGAAAAAGTAGACTGCTGGCCCATGCCAGAGGTGCGGAACAATATCGATATGACCACCGGTAATCTTGGCCTGACGGATGAGGAGGAGAACCAGATCGTCGCCTTCCTGGAAACATTGTCGGATGGTTTCACGAGGCCTTACCTCAACAGCGATACTTTTACGGGTGCCTGCATGAAGGGTGGTTCGGCTGCGACCCAAGGCAACGAGCTCCTGATCCCGACTCCGCCTCTACCGCCGTGCGCATCGCGCTATCTGCGGCGTTGCGCCTGTCCCGAGCCCGTCTATTCCGTAGCGGAACGCTGAATGGCGGAAATGCCAGGACATTGATCATCTTCCGTAGGTGAGGTGTGAACATGAGCAGAGCGCTTGTCCTATTGGCGATCTCGGTTTTGAGCGGCAGCCTCTGCGCCCAGGTAAGTCCGACCACTCCAGAAGCTGCGCAGGTGCGAATCATCGAGGGGCCTAAGATCGAGTTGGCGAAGGAGTATCTGACGATTATCAGCTGGACAACGAATAATCCCGGCGGATCCCCGGTGCATTACGGAGTCGTGCACTATGGTACCGATCCACATAGCCTGACCGAGACCGCCAAATCTCCCGATCCGGTTGAACCCGGATCACTCATCGACGGTTTTTCGCGTGCGCCTTGATAACCTCAAGCCGCAGACGACCTACTACTACACCGTCGACTCGATGCAGGCCAACGGCAAGAGCGATGGGGTGAAGAGCTCGGTCAACCACTTCACCACTCCCTAGCGAACCTCCCTCGATCGTCGTTGAGGATGATCCACAACACGCAGTATCGGCGCTACTCCAGATCGTCTCCCGCATCCACGCCAACCGGCACTCCGCCGTTCCGGCGCATCAGCAGGTATCCGCGGATAAAGGGCGCAAGATAGCCGTCAAGCACGCGGTCTACGTCGCCGAACTCGACCTTGGTGCGATGATCCTTGACGATGCGGTAGGGCTGCAGCACATACGACCGGATCTGTGACCCGAAGTTGATATCGAGCTTCGAGTCTTCGAGTTTCTTCGTGGCCTCGCGCTTCTTCTCCAGCTCGTATTCGTAGAGACGCGACCGCAGCATCTTCATCGCCCGCTCGCGGTTCTTGTGCTGCGAGCGCTCGTTCTGGCAGGCGACGACGATGCCCGTCGGAATATGCGTGATGCGCACCGCCGAGTCCGTCGTGTTGACGTGCTGGCCGCCCTTGCCGCCTGAGCGGTAGGTGTCGGTGCGAAGATCGTCCGGCTTGATGTCGATCTGGATCGAGTCGTCGATCTCCGGAGACACGAAAACCGACGCGAACGACGTGTGCCGCCGCTTCGCCTGGTCGAAGGGAGAGATGCGCACCAGCCGGTGCACGCCGATCTCGCCCGACAGCAGCCCGAAGGCGTAATCGCCGGTGATGGTGAAGGTGGCCGACTTGATGCCCGCCTCTTCGCCGTCCAGAATGTCGTTGATCTCCGCCTTGAAGCCCTGCTGCTCGGCCCAGCGCAGGTACATGCGCATCAGCATCTCCGCCCAGTCCTGGCTCTCGGTGCCGCCCGCGCCGGGATGCACCACGACAATGGCATTCAGCGGATCGGTCTCGCCGGAGAGCAGAGTGCGCGTCTCCATCTCTTCGGCGAAGCTGTTGAGGGAGTCGATCTCGCGCTTCAGGTCGTCTTCGACCGGCTCGCCCTCGCGCGCCAGATCGAAATACGCGTCGACGTCGCTGGTCTTGCGCTCCAGCTCCGCGTCGTCGGCGAGCAGCGCTTCGATGCGCTTGCGATCGCGCATCAGCGGCTGCGAAAGCTGCGGATTCGACCACAGGTTCGGGTCGGAGAGCTTCTGTTCGATGGTGGCTAAATCAGACCTGAGGCGGGGAGCGTCAAAGATACTCCCGCAGGTCGCGGACTTTATCGCGCACGGGAGTGTAAGCGAATTCGAGATCGTTTAGCACGTGTTTGGACCTGACTTTTTCTTTTTATTCTAGCAAGACGATGCGCAGCCGACAGGCGAGCGAGCCGTCGCCTCTGTGGCCCGTCGCTCTATGGGAAGATGGAAGAGATGACTGATTCGAGAAAACTGACGCTGCCTGCCGGGTCCTTCCAGGCATATCTGTTCGACTGCGACGGCACAATCGCCGACTCGATGCCGCTGCACTACGTCGCGTGGAAGCGCGCTCTGGGCGAGTGGGGCTGCGACTTTCCGGAGAGCACCTTCTATGCCTGGGGCGGCATGCCGGTGGTGGAGATTATCCGGTCGCTGAACGAGCAGCACGGGCTGCAGATGCCGGTGGAGGCGCGTGGCCGCGCGCAAAGAAGCGTACTACTACGAGATCTTGCCGCAGCTCCAGGCGGTCCCCGAAGTCGTCGAGCATATCGAAGCGCGCCACGGAGAGATTCCTTTCGCCGTAGTCTCCGGCAGCACCCGCGAGAGCGTAATCAAGTCGCTGCGAACGCTGCGCCTGCTCGACCGCTTCGAGACGCTGGTCTGCGCAGGCGACTACAAAAATGCCAAGCCGCACCCGGAGGCATTTCTGATGGCCGCGGAACGTCTCGGCGTCGCGCCAGAGAAGTGCCTGGTCTTTGAAGACACCGAGATGGGCATCCAGGCTGCGACCGCCGCGGGCATGGCCTCGGTCAGAGTTCTGCAGCCCTGGGAGAGAGTTTCTTCAAACTGAGAAGCGCTTCTTCCGCAGACTCGCTAGAACTACGCCGAGAACAACAACGCAGCAGCTATACCCAAAGACATCGCCATACCGCGTGTAAAACGTCAGGTCGTCGTAGAAGCCGTACATCGCCGGCAGGGAAGTGAAGACATGCCGCGGTGAGCTCTGCACCACGCGTCCGTAAGGATCGATGGACGCCGTAACGCCGGTGTTCGTGTCGCGCAATATCCAGCGGTGATTCTCAATCGCCCGCATCCGCGCCATGTTCAAGTGCTGCCAGGGAGCGCTTGTATCGCCGTACCAGCCGTCGTCGGAGATATTCACGAATACCTCCGCTCCATTCTTCACAAACTGCCGCACCTCATCAGCAAAGATCGATTCGTAGCAGATGAAGACGCCATATCGGTGGCCATTCGCCGTGAAGACGTTTCGCTCACGCCCGCGAGAGAAGTCGCCGACCTGCCTGGTGAGGTGATGCGCAAAGAAGAAAAGATCGCGGTAAGGCACATATTCGCCGAACGGGACCAGATGAATCTTGTTGTACCGTCCGACGACATCGCCCTGCGGAGAGAAAGAACGACGCCGAGTTGTACTCGCGCAGCACGCGCTCGCCGGAGTCCGCGATCTCCCAATCAGCAGTCGGATTCCCCGCCACGATCCCCGCTCCGGTTGACGTAGCGAGCTGACGCATCGCCGCTTGAAATCGCGGATCGCCTTCCGTGAACGGCGAAGGCGACTCCGGCCACGCGATCAGCGAAATCGGCTGCGGCTCGTGCACGCCGCCGCTGAACTCGTACTGCAGAGGCTTCCCGGGATCGGGCATTCCCTGATACCACGGCGTGCGAGTGTTCTCACTCTGGCTTAAAAAGCGGCCGATATTCCGATCCCACTCGTCGCCCGTCCAGTCATTGTTTTCGCGAACGTCGAAGTTCGCCTGCAACAGCACTGCCAGCGCCTGCGTCGGAACAGGCTTCGGCTGCACCCATGTTCCCAGTTGCATCAGCACGGCCGCCAGCGCCGCGCCCACAGCCAGCCGCAGGCGGATGTGGATCGACCTCGACAGCAGCGCCGCCGTGAACAACGCGTTCACCGCCATCAGCACAAACGAGATCCCGTAAACGCCTGTCCAGGGAGCGAGCCGCGTCAGCAGAAAGTTGTCGACCTGCGAATATCCAAACTGGTCCCACGGCACGCTCGTAATGCGCGAAGCCGCCAGCTCGATGGCCACCCACAGGAACGGGGCCACAATCAGTGGCACCCCGGCGCCACCAGACGCCCTGCGCAGGAAAGCGATGCCCAGCCCGAAGACCCCGAAATACAGCCCCAGCACCATGCTGTAAAGAACAACGATTCCAGCCGCTCCGGCCGCGGGAACCCCGCCATAGAGGTGCATCGTGTGGTAGATCCAGTAGCAGTTGAGGATGTACCAGAAGATGCCGCACAGATATCCCGTGAGAGCGCTACGCTTCAGATACCGGGGATGCGCAGCATTCTCCGGATCGAGCAGCGTGTACATCAGCGGGACCAGCGCGATCCACGCAAACGCAGCCCGCCAGGGTGGCAGGGGACCCGCAATCGGGAAGGGAAGATTCAGGAGAAAACCGGAGAGGAGCGCCAGCATGATCGAGGGCGCGAGCCGCGCGGCGGTGGCGCTCGCGACGGGTGTCCGGGTGGAAATCACGGGCATTCCAAGCTGAGTCTAGCACCTGCGGTCGCAGGAACCGTGGTGGGATACAATCCCTCTGTGATCGCTTTTCTGCAATTCGCGATGCATCTCCTCACAGTTCTGTTCTTTATCGGACTCGCTGGCTCTTCCGTCGTCGTGATCCTCAGCTTCATCGAAGATCTGGGCGAACTCCTCGGAGACGATTAGCGATCACATCGGCCGCGTTCTCTCATTGACGCCGTCGTTGATCAGACATACACTCAGCCGTGAGCGTCAGGACGAAGATGGTCATGGAAACTGCCCGATTCTGACCCGCAAAACGCCCACACTTCATGCCCGCTGGACAAACGTTTTCCGCCCCGCAGTCCAACCGAGTGAGACTGGTTGTTGCCTCCTCGGTGATGCTCACCTTCATCTCCTTCTGGCGGGCGGCAGCAGTCGTTCTCAACGATCTCGGATCATCCGCCTTTTACGCCGGAGGCATCGCTGAAGAGGCTGTCGGCAAGGCCGCGCCGTGGTTCATCCTCGGCGTCATGCTCTTCTCCTTCGCGGTGCGCGCCGTCTACGTCGAGAGCTGCTCCATGTTTACCCGCGGCGGAGTCTACCGCGTGGTCAAGGAGGCGCTGGGCGGAACGTTCGCCAAGCTGAGCGTCTCGGCGCTCATGTTCGACTACATCCTCACGGGACCGATCTCTGGCGTCTCCGCCGGCCAATACATCACCGGCCTGATGAATGAGCTGATGAATGTGGGCGCCCTGCACGGATGGCTCCCCGCGGCATTGATTGGCCCGCATCACGTTGCGTGGCAGTTCCCGGTGAATGGAACCTCGGCGGTCTTCTGCGCCGCAGTCACCATCTACTACTGGTGGCAGAACATCAAGGGCATCGAAGAGTCGAGCGACAAGGCTCTCGAAGTCATGAAGATCACCACCATCATGGTGGTTCTGCTTCTTGGATGGGGTATCTGGTCGGCCATCCACGTCGGCGCGAAATTGCCGCCGCTGCCCACGCCATCCAACCTGCACTTTTCGAAGGAAGCGCTCGGATTCCTCGGAGGATCGAAGCTCGCCACTACCCTCGGCCTCTTCGGCATCCTGATGGCCTTCGGCCACTCCATCCTCGCCATGAGCGGCGAGGAAACGCTTGCCCAGGTCAATCGCGAAATCGAGCATCCCAAGCTCAAGAACCTGAAGCGCGCCGCGATCGTCATCGCCATCTACAGCTTCGTCTTCACCGGAATCGTTTCGCTGCTCGCGGTGATGCTCATTCCCGATTCGGTGCGCATTCCGGTCTACCGCGACAACCTGATCGCAGGCCTCGCGATGAACGTGGTCGGGCCGGTTACGCTGAAGATCGTCTTCCGCATTTTTGTTGTCATCGTAGGATTTCTCATTCTTTCCGGCGCGATCAACACGTCCATCATCGGCTCGACCGGCGTGCTCATGCGCGTTGCCGAAGATGGAGTGCTGACCGACTGGTTCCGCAAGCCGCAACGCAGGTTCGGAACCAGCTACCGCATCATCAACCTCGTAACCGCGCTGCAGTTGTTCACCATCATCGTCAGCCGCGGCAACGTCATCACGCTGGGCGAGGCCTACGCCTTCGGCGTCATCTGGAGCTTCACCTTCAACAGCCTCGCGATGCTTGTCCTGCGCTGGAAGTACAAGGGCGAGCGCGGCTGGAAGGTTCCCATCAATATCAAGATCGGCAAGACCGAGCTGCCGGTCGGCCTGTTCTCGGTCTTCCTGGTTCTGGTTACGACTGCGATCGTCAATCTCTTCACCAAGAGTGTTGCCACCGAGAGCGGAATCGCATTCGCCGCGACGTTCTTCGTCATCTTCAGCGTTTCAGAGCGCCGGAATCAGAAGAAGCAGCTCGTCACCGTGAAGCAGATGAAGGAGCACTTCCAGCTCGAACAGCCGGACATTATCAGCCGCGCGGCATTAGAGATCAAACCCGGCGGCGTCCTGGTGACAATGCGCGATTACGCCAATCCCTTCGCGCTCAAGTGGGCGCTCTCGCGCACCAATACCGACGATCAGGACGTCGTCGTTCTCACCGCCCGCATGATGGGCGCCGGCGGCCCCGAATATCTCGACGAGCAGCTCTTCAGCGAATACGAGCAGATGCTCTTCACCAAAGCCGTCTCCGTCGCTGAAAGCTTCGGCAAGCACATCTCGCTTCTGGTCGTTCCCGCGGGCGACGTCTTCGCTGCGCTCGTTCAGACGGCGAACTCCCTTGAAGTTGACGCACTGGTGTCCGGCCTCTCCACGAAGATGTCGGCGCAGGAACAGGCCTACCATGTGGGCCAGGCATGGGAAGCGCTTCCCGAGCCGAAGCGCCAGTTCACCTTCTACGTCATCATGCCCGATGGCAAGGACCAGTCCTTCCACATCGGGCCACACGCGCCGACGCTGCAGGGCGAAGACGTGCAGCTGGTGCATCGTCTCTGGCTCAACTTCCGCCGCGATCCCGAGATGCAGGGGCTGCACCACAGCGACATCGTGACCTACGCCCTCACCCGCCTTGCCACGGAGTACGCGCGCGACAAAGTCGAGACCCTCAAGGACCTGCGCCGCTACACGCAGGACGGCGGCAACAATCCTCCCCGGCTTGGACAGAGCACTCGCGCTGCGAGCCGCGAAGGGCTGGATTATTCCATCCCTGCGCCGCGGTCGTCGCGTGAGCATCACGACGCAGGCGAAGACGATTAGGCAACCCTGGTCAGAGCGAAATCTGCCCCGCCCCTGCTATACTTCACAGTTGCGGCAATTGCTCTGAAGCAGGTTTGTTTTCCAGCATTTCGCCGCAAAAATTCACCTGACAGGGCTCCGAGGTTCGTTATGTCCGGCCATTCAAAATGGGCGACAATCAAGCACAAGAAGGGCGCACTTGACGCCAAGCGCGGCAAGATCTTCACGCGCCTCATCAAGGAAATCACCATCGCGGCCCGCTCCGGAGGGGGCGACCCCGACGGCAATCCGCGTCTGCGCAGCGCCATCGCCGCGGCCAAGGCCGAGAACATGCCCGCGGACAACATCAAGCGCGCCGTTCAGCGCGGCACCGGAGAGATACCCGGCCTGCAGTACGAGGAAATCTCCTTCGAGGGCTATGGCCCGGGCGGCGTCGCCATCATCGTCGACTGCACCACGGACAACCGCAACCGCGCCGTCAGCGAAATCCGCCACACCTTCGCAAAGAACGGCGGCAACCTGGGTGAGCCCAACTCCGTCCGCTTCATGTTCTCGAAGAAGGGCGTCATCGCCGTCACGAAGGACGCGGCCGACGAGGACAAGCTCATGGGTATCGTGCTCGAAGCCGGAGGCGACGACCTGAACGACGAAGGCGACACCTGGGAGATCATCACCGATCCCGGCGCATACGAAGCTGTCGCCCAGGCGGTCCGAGACGCGAAGATCGACACCGTGATGTCCGAGGTCACCATGGTCGCCAACACCTATACCAAGCTCGAAGGCGCGCCTGCCGCGCAGTGCATCCGGCTGCTCGAAGCTCTCGAAGACCACGACGACGTGCAGAACGTCTACTCGAACTTCGACATGGACGCCAAGCAACTCGAAGAAGTGGCGGGCTAAGCTCAGCGAGCGCCATCAACCGGGGCCGCCGGTCAGGCGGCCTTTATTTTGCGGAGAAGCTGGACTTTGCGTACGAAAACTTTTTGCCTCCTCAGCGCGCTGTTTCTGACTGCAGTTCTCAACTCAACGGCTCAAACCGCACCTGCTCCGGCCGACCCTGCGGCGATGACCCCAGCGAAGGCGGCACTGCAAAAAGATCCGTGGGAATTCGGCGCCTTCCTTCAGGGAGGCGTCGGCACCGGCAACCGCTCCGACTTCAGCTTTCTCTCTGCCGGAGGCCGCGCCGGCAAGGTCATCACCGACCCGCATCTGCCCGGCATCCTGCGCGGCCAGTTTGAATATGCCGTCGAGGTCATGCCCTACTGGCAATCTTTCACGCCTGCGCCGCACCTCGGGCTGACGGAGTACATCTACGACGGCCAGACCGGCTACGCCTATTTCCCCTACGGCGGCGGGACCTACACCGGCGTCAGCATCACACCGATCATCCTCCGCTGGAATCTGACTCCCCGCCGCCACTTTGTCCCCTGGGTGCAGGGCGCGGGAGGTCTGATCTACACCACGCACAAGTATCCGCCCGACATTCTCGTCCCGCATGGCCAGCCCGGCGGCACCAGCGTCTGGAATTTCACGCCGCAATTCGGCATTGGATTCCACTACTTCGTGAAGCCGCGCCGCTCGATTGATTTCGCCGCGAACGCGATCCACATCTCCAGCGCGTCATTAGGCGACCGGAACCCGGGCGTCAACGCGAGCGTACAATTCCAGATCGGTTACACCTGGTGGAAATAACAACAGCGGCAAATTGCCCGTCATTCTGCTGAGGGGTTACACCGCATGTCCTCACCGCTCATCGAATGCGTTCCCAATTTCTCCGAAGGCCGCGACTCGGCCATCGTTGAAGCCATCGTCGCCGCCATGGCCGTCGACGGTGTCTCGCTGCTCGACTTCTCCCGTGACCCAGACCACAACCGCTCCGTCGTGACTATCGTCGGGCCGCCTGCCGCGGTCGTTGAATCCGCAGTTCGCGGAGCAGGACGAGCCGCCGAGCTCATCAACCTCGCCTCCCAGCGCGGCGTTCACCCGCGCATCGGTGCGGCCGACGTCATACCCTTCGTACCTGTCCGCGATATCTCGCTCGATCAGTGCGTGCTCTTTGCCCGCCAGGCAGGAGCGGCAATCTGGAACCGCCACGCAATCCCCGTCTATTTTTACGAAGCTGCCGCCGCCCGCCCCGACCGCGCGCTGCTCGAAAATGTACGCCAGGGTCAATTCGAAGGCCTGCGTGACGCTGTGAAACGGGAAGTGGCCCGCCGTCCCGATGTCGGCGGCCCCGATCTGCATCCCACTGCCGGAGCCAGCGCCGTCGGCGCCCGCCGCTTTCTCATCGCCTGGAATCTCTACCTTAGTACTGCTGACGTCGCCACCGCTCGCGCCATCGCCCGCGAAATCCGCGCCTCGGCGGGAGGGCTGACCGGCGTGAAAGCAATCGGCGTGCTCGCGCACGGCGAGGCGCAGATCTCCATGAACATTACCGACTTCCGTCAGACGCCGTTGAGCCAGGTGTACCAGGCGGTTGAGCAAAAGGCGGCACGGTTTAATGTCCGGATTGCCCGTGGGGAGTTGATTGGTCTGGTTCCTGAAGCAGCCGCCGAGCGGGAAAGCGAATGGCTGCGTCATTTCCATGAGTTCAACCCCGAGGAAAAAATCCTCGAGCGCAAACTTGAGCATCCACTGGCGTGGCCCGCGCCTTCCCAGGCCGGTTCACGTCTAAAATAAGGTCAGATGTGTTGGTTGCGGCCACTCAGACACTCGAATCAGCCGCGTACGCATCAATCAGATTGAGCTTTGAAGTAGAGCGATAACAGAACCAGAGGGACCGGCGCTTCACGCGCTGCCCCGGTACACAGAATACGAGGCAAGAATCCCGTGAAGTTCGACACAAGATTGAACCGGCTCGCAATGAGCGCCATCTTCTCGGCGGCCATCACCGCACTGGCCCCTATGGCCGTGGCCGCGCAGCTCGACAGCGACGCGCGCACCGCCATACCCCACGACGTTCAGCAGATCATCGTCGTCGATTACCGCGCCATGCAGAACTCGCCTGCCGCGATGGACCTCAAGTCCCGCATACTGCCGCCCGAGCTCAAGCAGCTCGAACAGGCGCTCAAGAGCTCCGGCTTCAATGAGAACCACGACGTCGACGAGCTGGCCTTCGCGGCATACCGTACGGGCGAAGGAGACAACGTAAGAATTGTCGGCATCGCGCAGGGGCAGTTTTCGCTCGCCGATATCCTCGCCAACTTCAAAAAGAACAAGGTCAAGCCGGTTCTTTATCGCACGAACAAGCTGTATCCCATGGGATCGAGCGGCATGCAGGTCGTCTTTCTCAATCCCACGACCATGGTCTTCGGCTCGAGCGATTCCCTCAAACCGTCGCTCGACTCACGGGACGGCCTTGCGCCCAATCTGCTCACCAACCAGGAAATGCTTGGCCAGATGGCCGGCGTGGATACCGAGCCGTTGTGGAGCATCCTCGATCAGAAGGGCACGCAGTACATGATGCGCGGCCTGCTCGGGGAAGCGTCGCAGCTTACCGACTATGACCAGATCAAGAAGCGCCTTCTCGGCTCGCGCTACACCATGAGCTTCCAGAACGGCGTCAAGTTCTCGCTCGACGTGGCCACGCCGGACACCTTCACCGCCGCAACTCTGTCGTCTCTGCTAAATGCTGCCGCGATGTACAAGAAGGTCAGCGGCACGGCGACCGAGAAGCAGGCCGTTGACGACATCACGATCGATTCGAGCGCCGGACAACTTCAGGTTCGTTTCGCCTCGTCCGACAGCCAGTTCTCCGCGCTTCTGCAGTCTCCGCTTTTTCAATCCGTGGTCAAGTAGACCACGTTCCTCCTGATATCCGGCGTCTGCTGCTACACGGGCGCCGGATTACTTTTGCATGTGCCGCAGTACCGCCAGCGCCACGCCCACCGGAATCAGACTTACCTGAATGGCTGCGAACAGGTACTTGAGCTTCGGATGTACCCGCAGCTTGGGCCTCAGCCTCAGTGCCGGGTCTTCAATGGCAATCTGCAGGATCCACGCCGCAAAGACCGCCAGGACTGTCGTTATCGCCAGTACACCCGAGTAAAAAAGCACACTGTGACCGCGCAGGTCGCCGAGAGCGCGCACTGCCAGCGACACGCAGAAGAGGTGCAGCAGGTAGATTCCGTAGCTGAGCTGTCCCATCCACCGGACAGGCTCGAAGAGGCGAGGAAGCCTTCCGTCATACACGGCCAGCGACCACACCGTCGCCGTGCACAGCAGCGCGCTTACCGGTCCGAAGCTGTGATACCACCCGCCGAATCCGTTGGCGATGACCAAGCGCAAGCGCCGCGACTGCAACGAACGGGAAGCTCGACCGCAGGCGCGGCTGCGAAATCGCGAGAAAGACGCCAAAGAAGAGATTCAGCGGAAAGAGGAACCATGTTCCCGATCGGTCGGGAAGCAGATGAAAGCGTGGCACCAGCAGCAGTCCGACAATCACCGCCAGCGCAATCGCGATCCTGACTGGCTTTTTCAGCCGAAAGAGCAACGGCAAAAGCAGATAGAACAGCTCCTCGACGCAGAGCGACCACACGATCAACAGCGGCAGCTTATCGCTATCGGGGCTCAGCTGAAATGTGAAGGTCAGGTAGTACTGGATATTCCGCCAGATCAGGCCGCCAAGCGCCGGATTATGGAAGAACGGCGTGAACGCCAAAATGCCGAGCACGGCAATGGTCGCAAAATAGGCTGGATAAATCCGCAGAAAGCGCCGCGCGTAGAAGTACGAGAGCCCCTCGCTGTTCATCAGCACGCGCCCGATCAGAAAGCCGGAAATGCTGAAGAAGAGCGCGACCCCTGCATGACCCACTCCTGGAGGAACTGCGGGAATGCAGTGCAGAACAATCACCAGGAAGCAGGCGAGGAAGCGAAGCACGTCGAGCCAGGGCAGATAGGAGGGCAGCTTCCGCGACGCGGCGGGGCTCTGTGCGGACACGACGCCTGGGAACGGGTCAGCCACGGGTGTGAGGGTCGTGCTCACAGCGCACCACCCCTGCTGGATGGAGAGATAAAGGAAATACCCTGAGCCTCTCCGCCAGTCTACTTGCTGTCCTGGGAGATGCAGATGCCCCAAAAGAGCCAGACGTCAAAGTACCCGCCCGACGCGGCCGAAAGAGGCCAAACTCCCTATCCGTGAGACAGCGTACGACATTGTTTCCGGTTTACCGGTCACTCGGAAGTGACCTAGATTGCTGCCGAGAAGACTTATCGTTGCCAATGCCAGCAGAAGCTCTAAGAATCAGGGATGGCTATAGGCCAGGTTGTCGAAGCGCAGCGCATGGCCGTTTGTAAAGTCGAAGATCACTTTAGAACTCGGGGCGTGCCAGCCGGTCCTTAAGCGAAGAAGTTCTTTTGGCTTGATCGTGTAGGAAACCTCCCGAGTCTCAGGCGAACGAACCGTCAATGTTGCATCACTATCTGCGTCGTTATAAACATCGATGCCTGCAAAGATGCGTGGCGCATAAAAGCGAAATTCTCCCCGCTTTGCATCTGGATCCAACTTGCCAAGCGTAAAGGTCCCGAACTTTCCGAAGGGCGTGCCGATCTCCCACTCTCCGCTACCCCAATCAATCACACCGGAAGGATATTGGCCGAGCAACGGTGTTCCCGCGGGAAGGTGTGGATCGTCAAAGGTAATGAATGACGGTGGCACCTGATCGCCCTTTCCCTGAATGTCTACGTCTCTGGAGGTGGTGTGGCGAATGCAGAGCGTGCGGGTTTTTTCGTCGAAGGTATATCCCTCCCGCAGCAAATCATTGCGGCGAGCGATCGGCCTTCCCCCGACATTTATGGAATCAGGAACAAAGTTCAGGCGCAGTACATCTGTCGAGTCCGTGTCGAAGGTTGAGTACGTGACTCTGCCGGCCCCGTATGCAACCTTTGTGACTACGGAACGAGAGCCCAGCAGATGCGACTCATCGGCCGGAGCCCATTCGGGCACAGCCCAGAAAGCATCCATCATCCTTCGAGGTCCATCCGCAAATTCATCGGTAAACCACCACTGATTGCTGAAGGGAGCGTGGGCTGCGGCGGGAAGTCCCTGGAAATATGTAACCCAGTTGTAAGTTCGATAGGCAGCCTGCTTGTAAGCAATGTCTCCGATCCTGGCATAGTAGAGGGCTTCGACGGCAGCAAGCCTCGAGCTATGGCTGTCACAGCACTGGTTCGGCAGGTTGCAACAGAATTCTTTTCCGTTCCCCTGTTCGGTTGTAACCATCGCGCCGTGCACCATGTATTTGGGCCACTTTGGCGTAGTCTTCACCCAGTCAATCAGCTGGCGTGCATGCTCGCGCCACTCGGGGTCCTTTTCCGGATGCAGGAGGACATAACGAGCAAATTCGAGCGGGATGACCTGGTTCATGTTGTCCATGCTGCCCTGGACGTCTTCAAAGTAGCCAACCCACACATTGTTGTGCATCGGGTATTTCATCAGCCACGCCCAGGCGCCCTGACGAACCCTCTTATAGGAAGCAGTATTTCCCTGATCGAGGCGAATCAGTTCGTCGAACAGCATGATGGGTTCGACGACGTTTGCGGAGTAAGGAAACATTCCTTTCCCGTTCTTGAGACTGCCGTCGCGCGCATGGCATCGAAACGGCCATGGCGAGTTGTTTTCATCGCCGGGCTTAAAGTTTCTGGCGAGCGCTTCGGCGCAACGAATCGCCGCACGTAGATACTTCGTATTTCCCGTCATTTCGTATAGCCGGAGATAGGCATAACCGTCTTCTCCGACGACATGCGGCTCGACAAAGTCTTCTCCGTGCTGGCTCCAGCCGGTGTAGCGAGCGCTGCCCGGATTCGCGGACGGATACGGCACCTGGGACCAGGCGTAGCCTTCGGGAGTGAGACCATTCTCCAGTTCGTAATCGACAAAGTTTTCAAGGAATTCCAGAGTGTGCGGGTCGCCAGTGTAGGGATACAGACGTTCGATAAAGCCCTGCATCATCGCACGAAGATAGCCTGTCGAATTGACCCAGTGCGGGTCCGGGATCAATTCAAATGTCTTGCGGTCAAAATCGAAACAGCAGAAATAGTAGGGTAGCCGCTGGCGATTGTATTGATCCCACACAATCGTCCACTGCGAAAGAAAATACGCGGAATAAGAGTATCCAGTGTTGTCCGGCATGGGCCACGGCAGCAGCTTTCCTTCGTTGTCCAATGCAACAGGCCGGCCGGCGATAGTTGGCTGGTCTACCGTCGAGATGACTGGAAAAGGTTTCGGTTCAGCAACCAACAGCGCGCAAAAAAAGACTGCCAGGAATACTCTCGCCGATGCAGCAGGTTTTTTCATCCTCAAGTCAGCGCTGAATGCAGCATATGGTGCTTTGCTGCTTTTGCTCCTATGGCGTCGATCGGGCTTTTTGGCTCACAACCATTTGATTTAATAGCTGTCGCGACGTGTGAGTCTACTCTATTCGTCCGGAGCGCGAGGGGCAGAACTGGCGTGGATTAACAACCTCAAACGCTCTTGCGTTGAGGAATGTCCGGTTGGCCGACAGGAAGTAATCCAGCCCTTGCCGTGGTGTTTCAAAGCTCACTGGTGTTAGCAGCCCGCTTCCGTCCTCTGCCTGGGCTTGTTCGTCACAAACTCCGTGTGTCCATTGACTTTCTATCCATAGACAGGCTATATATCAGGCGAAATGGCCCGAAAGACCGATCTGCTGCCCGGAACCCTCGACATGCTCATCCTGAAGACCCTCACCCGTGGCCCTCTTCATGGCTACGGCATAGCCCTGTCGATCAAGAGCGCATCCGACGATGTGCTGACCGTCGAAGAAGGGTCGCTCTACCCGGCCCTCCAGCGCCTGCTTCTTCAAGGATGGGTCAAAGCCGAGTGGAAGATCACCGAGACCAACCGCCGCGCCCGCTACTACACCCTCACTGCCGCGGGACAAAAGCAGCTCAGCCACGAGCTATCGCAATTCGACCAGATGATCGTAGCCATTACCCGCGTCCTCCAGGACGCATAAGAGTAGTGCTGCAGAAGCACAGGAGCTCGCCGTGAACGCTATCGCCCGCCTCTTCCGCAAACTTGGCTTCCTCACTCGGCCGCGAAAAGTTCGACGCCGACCTGGAGGAAGAAATGCGCTTTCACCGCGAACAGCAGGAAAAAGAACTGCGAGCCGACGGCATGACGCGTGAAGCCGCTCAGCACGCTGCTCGCCGCCAGTTCGGCAATGACACGCGCATACACGAGCAGAGCAGGGAAGTCGTCTCCTTCCGAGCCGAGAGCGTCGTGCAGGACTCCCGCTTCGCCCTGCGCCAGTTGCGCAAGAATCCCGGCTTCGCGATCACCGCTGTCCTTATGCTCACGCTGGGCATTGCCGCCTGTGTCGCCCTCTTTGCCTTTGTCGATTCGGCGCTGATCAAGCCGCTGCCTTACAAGGATCCCTCGCGCCTGGTTGGCGTCTACGAAAGCGTCCAGGTCTTCCCGCGCTCCAATCTTTCCTGGGAGGACTACCGCGACTGGAAGAAGATGCAGAAGGTGTACTCGTCATTTGACGCGTGGACCGGCGCGGGCTTTCTCCTCAACACTCCTTCCGGTGTCCAGCCTGCCATGGGCGCCCGCGTCTCCGCAGGATTCTTCAGCACTCTCGGCGTCAGACCCGATTCTTGGCCGCGATTTTCGTCCGGGCGAAGACTCGGCCGCCGCACCGCGCACGGCGTTGATCACCTACGCCACCTGGCAGCAGCGCTTCGCTGGCCGCAGAGACGTTGTCGGCCAGTCGGTCACACTCGACGGCACGCCCACCACCATCATCGGAGTGCTGCCCCGCGAGTTTCACTTCGCGCCGCGCGGACCGCGCCGACTTCTGGCTGCCCATCCAGGAGCTCAACGGATGCGAGAAGCGCCGCGGCTGCCACAACCTGTACGGAGTTGCCCGCCTCAAAGACGGCGTCTCGGTCGCGACGGCTCTGGCCGACATGAAATCCATCGCCGCGCAGCTTGAGAAGCAGTATCCCGACACCAACCGCGGTCAGGGGGCAGCCGTTGTCTCTCTCACCGAAGCCATTGTCGGCGACGTTCGTCCTCTTTTTCTCGTGCTCTTCTGCGGAGCCGCACTGCTGCTGCTCATCGCCTGCGTGAACGTCTCGAATCTGCTGCTGGTACGCGCCGAAAACCGCCGCCGCGAGATGGCGGTGCGCGGCGCGCTTGGCGCATCGCGGGGCCGCCTCGTGCTGCAGTTCTTCACCGAATCGCTCGTGCTGGTCGTGGCCGGCAGTGTCCTCGGACTGGGCGCGGCTTACGCGACCATGCACCTGCTTCTCCGGCTTATCCCCACCGACCTGCTCGACTACGTGCCATATCTGCAGGGCATGAGTTTCAACTCACGCGTGCTGGGTTTTGCGGGCCTCGTTGCCCTGCTCGCGGTCGGAATCTTCTCGCTCGCGCCTTCACTGCGCCTGTCCCCATCGAACCTTCGCTCCGATCTCGCCGAGGGCGGTCGCGGCTCGGCCGGAACCGTCTGGCGGCGTTTCGGGTCGAATCTGGTTGTGCTTGAGCTGGCCATCGCCGTCGTGCTCCTCGCCGGAGCCGGCCTGATCACGCGCAGCTTCTACCATCTGCTCCACGTCGAACTCGGATTCGCTCCTGATCATCTCGCCACCCTTGAGGTCGCCGCGTCCGACAAGCCTACGAAAAGCCAGAGCAGCAGGTTCTGTTGGCCCGCCAGATTATCACAACGGTGAGAACGCTGCCCGGGGTGCAGTCGGCCGCCATCAGCACGCGCCTACCGATCAGCGGCAACGGAAATACAACGTGGATCAGAATTCTTGGCCATCCTTACAACGGCGAACACAACGAGGTGAACGAACGCGAAGTAGGTTCCGAATACTTCGCAACCATCAAGAGCCGCATCGTGAACGGCCGCTATTTCACCGAGACGGACGACGCATCCAGGCCGAAAGTCCTCATCATCAACCAGGCGCTGGCGAAAAAATTCTTTCCCGGTGAAGACCCCATCGGAAAGAAGATCGGCGATACGAGCCTTTCGCCTGACTCCATGCGCGAGATCGTCGGCGTGGTCGACGACATTCGTGAAGGCGGGTTGAATGAGGAGATCTGGCCTGCGGTCTATCACCCCTTCAACCAGGACCCCGATAACTATCTCACAATCGTTGCGCGCACCTCGCAGGCTGAGCAGGCGGTGCTGCCCGGCCTTGTCGGCTGCCATCCACAAGGTCGACCCGAACATTGGCACGCGCAACCCGCTCACCATGGTTCAGATCATCAACAATTCGCCGACCGCCTATATTCAGCGCACCGCCGTGTGGCTGGTCGGCGGTTTTGCCGTTCTCGCCCTCGTGCTCGGTGTTGTTGGCCTCTACGGGGTCATTGCCTACTCCGTCAGCCAGCGCACCCGTGAAATCGGTGTTCGCATGGCGCTGGGAGCGCAGCGCAGCTCGGTTTACCAACTCATTCTGAAAGAAGCCGGCCTGCTGACCGTCCTAGGAGTCGTCGCTGGTCTCGGCTGCGCGATCGGTGCCGCAGCTTTCATGGGCAAGCTGCTCTTCGGTGTGCGTTCGTGGGATATCCCGACCCTCGCCTCGGTAGCTATGCTGCTCGGGATCTCGGCGCTCGTGGCCAGCTTCGTTCCCGCACGCCGCGCCGCGTCGGTGAATCCCGTGGAGGCTCTGCGCGCTGAATAGCCTTTTGATCCCGGAGAGAAATCAATGGAAACGATCGCTCGATTCTTCAGGAAGATCCTCATTCTCATTCGCCGCGAAAGGTTCGACGCCGACCTGGGAGAGGAAATGCGCTTTCACCGCGATCAGCAGGCGAGAGAACTGGAGGCCGGCGGCATGACGCGTGAAGCCGCGCAGCACGCCGCTCGCCGCCACTTCGGCAACGATACGCGCCTGCACGAGCAGAGCAGGGAAGTCGTCTCCTTCCGAGCCGAGAGCATCGCGCAGGATCTGCGCTTCGCTCTGCGCCAACTGCGCAGGAATCCGGGATTTGCGGCAACCGCGATTCTGGTGCTGGCGCTCGGCATCTGCGCCAGCGTCGCCATCTTCGCCTTTGTGGACGCGGCCCTCATCCAGCCGCTGCCGTACCAGAATCCCTCGCGGCTGGTTGTTCTTTTCGAAACCATCTCGGTCGGGCCGCGCTTTCATCTGTCCTATCTCGACTACCTGGACTGGAAGAAGCTCAATAAGTCCTTCACCTCCGTGGACATTTATTCGCCCTACAGCTTCATGCTGCGCACGCCCACAGGCAGGCAGGAGGCCTTTGGCGCCAGCGTCAGCCCGGGCTTCTTTCACACGCTCGGTGTCACTCCGGTGCTGGGGCGCGATTTTCATCCCGATGCCGATTCTCCATCCGCGCCCCGCACGGTGCTCATAAGTTATTCGGCTTGGCAGAGGAGATATGGCGGCCGCCGCGACGTCATCGGCCAGACTGTCACGCTGAATGACGTTCCCCACACCCTCATCGGAGTTCTGTCGAGCGATTTCCACTTTGCGCCGGCCGAGCCTGCGGACTTCTGGGCGGCTCTAAATGCTTCTGGCGATTGCGAAAAGATGCGGGGATGCCATAACTCCTTCGGAGTCGCACGGTTGAAAGACCGGGCTTCGCTGTCATCCGCACTGGCCGACATCCGGGCAATCGCACAGCAGCTCGAGAAGCAGTATCCGGATTCGAACCGCAGCCGTGGCGCATTGCTCGCTCCTATCACCGATGTGATCTTCGGCGATATCCGGCCTATTTTGCTTACGCTGCTGGCCGGAGCAGCCTTGCTGCTGCTCATTGCCACGGTCAACGTCGCCAGCCTCCTGCTGGTCCGTTCCGAGAGCCGCCAGAGGGAGATGGCGGTGCGCGGCGCGCTGGGTGCTTCGCGCGCCCGGCTGATCCGCCAGTTCGTCACCGAGGGCCTTACCGTGGCCATAGCTGCCAGTGCGCTGGGCGCGGGTGCGGCCTATCTCACGATGCGGCTCATCGCCGGCCTCATCCCCCGTGACATGATGGCCACCATGCCCTACCTCCGCGGCCTCGGACTGAATGGGCGGGTGCTGCTCTTTGCTTGCGCCGTTTCTCTCATGACCGGCCTTCTGCTTTCGCTTATGCCGGCACTGCGGCTGCCGATGGAGGATCTCCACGCCGGCTTGAGCGAAGGCGGACGCGGCTCGGCGGGCGTGATGTGGCGTCGCTTTGGAGCCAACCTTGTCATTGTCGAGCTCGCCGTGGCCGTCGTGCTGCTGGTGGGCGCCGGGCTGCTCGGCAAGAGCTTCTACTACCTGCTTCACGTCGATACCGGAATAGTGCCCGAGCGTCTTGCCATGGTGCAGATCGATGCCTCCGGCGGCGCATACAGGAAAGACCCCCAGCAGGCTGCGCTCGGGCGGCAGATTATCGCCAGGGTCCAAAACCTTCCGGGAGTGGAATCGGCGACCCTTTCGAACACACCGCCGCTGGGCGACGGCGACGGAATTAAGGTCTTCACCGTGGTGGGAAGGCCGCAGCTCGGCGAGAGCTACGAGTCTGTCTACCGCAGGGTAAGCTCCGGATATTTCGCCACCCTCCGTACCGAACTTGTGCAGGGACGCTATTTCACCCAACAGGAAGACGCATCACGGCCGCCTGTTGCGGTTATCAATCGCTCGCTGGCGGCAAAGTATTTTCCCAATGAGAACGCCGTCGGGCGGCAGGTCAACCTCGACGGCGCCAAGAAGGAAATCATCGGAGTCGTCAATGACATTCAGGAAGGCCAGCTCGATGCCGCGCCACGTGCAGCGATGTATGTTCCCTTTAATCAGGATCCGGATATCGATTTCGCCGTGATCACTCGCACTTCGCAGGACGAGCGGTCCATGCTGCCGCTATTAGCGGCCGCCATTCACGAAATCGATCCCGGCCTTGCAACCTTCAACCCTGTCACCATGCGTGAGCGCATTCACGATTCTCCGACGGCATACCTGCACCGCTCGGCCGCCTGGCTGGTCGGAGGCTTCGCCGTCCTTGCCCTCGTTCTCGGCGTAGTTGGACTCTATGGCGTCATTGCCTACTCCGTCAGCCGGCGCACCCGCGAGATCGGTGTTCGCATGGCGCTGGGAGCGCAAAAGAGTTCTGTGTATCAGCTAATCCTCAAGGAGGCCGGACTGCTCACTGTTCTCGGAGTTGTCGCTGGTTTGGCCTGCGCGATCGGTGCCGCAGCTTTCATGGGCAGGCTGCTCTTCGGTGTGCGTTGGTGGGATATCCCGACCCTCGCCTCGGTCGCTACGCTGCTCGGGATCTCGGCGCTTGTGGCCAGCTTCATCCCCGCACGCCGCGCCGCGTCGGTGAATCCCGTGGAGGCGCTGCGCGCCGAGTGATTCGCAACGAATGAAGCGCACACGCTGAAACGAATCCTGCCTCTCCGTCACTACCCGGCATACCGATGCGCGACTCAAACTCGCGCGCCGGTAGGGAGGCAGCATGGCATCTCACTGGTTGAAGCTCTGGACGGCAACTGCAATTGCGGTTGCGCTTCAAGCTGGTCTGGGGTGCCAGGCCCGCCGCCTTCCGGCAATGATTCAGGTACCTGACACCCGCAGCATATCGGCCAACCACCCGCCGTATGGACGTCCGGATATGACTTCCCAACCATCGCGCCATTGGCCTCCGAACACGCGTGTCTTTCGCGGATCGGTTTCTTCGGCGTCATCCGAGAATGATCTGGTCGCTCGCTAGGCAGCACTGCCAAGCAGCATTTCGAAGTAGATCAGCGGACAATTTCTGTGGGTCGCGCGGCCCACTTCTCGAAAGCCACATTTCCGGTAGAACTCACCCCCGCCGGCAGCAGCATCGTAGGCATCCAGCCGAATCGCATCGCCGGGCCATCGTGTGGCAATCTCGCGTGCCTGCTCGATGCACAGCCTGCCGAGGCCTTTCCGCTGCCGGCCCGGAGTCACCGCCATCGATGTGAGGTATAGCGGCCGCCTGCTCGTACTAAAAAATTTCTTGTCGATAGCCCACGGCTTCCGGGTGGACAGCGTCAGCGTAGCGATGAGCCGTTTGCGATATCTCGCAATGTAGATCGTTCCGCGCTGCATCTCGAAGCAGACGCCCTTGTCGGTCACGCCGTAAGACCAGTGTCCGTTTCCATGTTGTGAAGTGAGGAGCTGCGCTACCGCGTTCCGCAGCGACACCAATTCCGCAACGTCATTGGTCGTGGCAACCTGCAGATTGACTTTCACCAGCGTGCACGAAGGAGATTCGAAGTCGTGTGAGACGGACGCCGCTAATGCTTGAACACCTGCATCATCATCTCGTTCTGCACCTGGTCGAGTTGCTTCAGCGTCGACTCCAGGGTCGGACGATCGTCCAGCGACGCGCCCATCATCAGTTCTTTCAGCTGGTAGGCGGTGTGCCGCATCAGAATTTCGGCATTCTTGAGCTTTTTCGCGTCATCCGCGACGCCCATGTGAATCTTCTCGGTGTATTCCTGTACAGCTTTAAGTGAAGCCGATGCCTTTGTCTTGTCGCCCGCCGACATTTGCTGGCTTGCCAGCGCCAGCATCGAGTGGGCCAGTTCGGCATACATAAAGCATTGCTCTTTAGGGGCGGCCTGCGCAGCCTTGCTGGCAAGCGCAGAAATCTGCTGCGCGTCGAGGACCTTATCCGTTGCCGCGGATGCCGCGGGGGCGGCGACAAGCGTAGCGAGTGCGAAAGCAAGAACGAACCGCATGATGCACCTCCCGGGGTGCAACGGGAACGTCAAACGCTACTTACTTTTTTTCGAGGACCGCCAGCCTTTGCTTTGCCTGCCACTCCTCGTCTGGAAACTTTCCCAGAGCCGACTTAAGAAACAGTTGATAATACACCACTGATTGCTGTCTGTGATGAAGATTATCGTAAGCGGTTGCCCATAGAAAGTAAGTAGCCGGTGTTTCCGAAGCTAGTTTTGATCGCATCGTAAGGGCGTCGACTACCAGCTGGAACTGGCCGGTCTTGGACGCCGCAAATGCGATCCCTCCCCACGCATCGGAATCATCTTGCTTGATCTTCACTGCGCGCTGGAACATTTCCAGCGCCTCGTCGTACTTCTGTTCCTGGATCAGGACCTGGCCGCGCTCCGATGCCAATTCGGCATCCGTAGGCGCCGCCGCGAGCAGATTTGCGTAGACGGCATCGGCTTTTTCGTAGTTCTCCGCCTGCACATAGGCGTCGGCCAGCATCATGCCGATCTCCCGGTCCTGGGGCTTGAGCTGGTGGAGCTTCTCGAGCGCGATCACCGCCTCGTCCGTCTTGCCCTCCGCAGCCAGCAGGGCGGCAAGTTGCGTATTCAGCGCTGGGTCGTCGGGATCCCGGCTCAGCGCTGCCTTCAGCAGCGGCTCCGCGTCGGCGTACTTTTTCTCCGAAAGCAAGAGGTGCGCCAGCCCGGCTGTCGCCACGGACGATTCCGGGTCGACCTTCAGCACGCGCCGGTACGCCTCCTCAGCCACGGCCTGGTCTCCTGAAGCTTCGGCGATCTCTGCGGTAAGCAGAGTGTCATCTATGATTTCAGGAGATAACTTCAACGCTTCAATCAAGTCCTGTTTCGCCTGATCCGGGTCGGATTGACGAAGCAATTTGGCCAGCGTCCGGTACGCCTGCGCCTTGGCTGCCGGGTTCGGCGGATTCGGATCCAGCGTCACGGCCGTCTCCAATTCGGCCTTCGCATCGCCCTCTGCCTTCGAACTTTCGGACGCGGTCTGAGCCAGCAGCAGCCCCAGCGCCATTCGTGCTTCAAACTGCTTCGGGTCGGCCGCGATCGCTTTGCGATAGAAACCCTCCGCCGTCTGCGTCCGCCCCTGCGCGTCATCGCAATACCCGCGGTCGAAGAGCGCCCGGGCGTCACCCGCATGGACCGACAGGTACGCATCCAGCAGCCCCCGCGCTTTGTCGTAGTTCTTCGCGTCGATCGCCGCTTCCGCCTGGGCGAGAGGCCCTGTCTGCTGCTGGTCGTCCGCGGTCGCCCCCGGTGGCAGGGGAGCCGACTGGGCATGGAGCCCCGCAGAAACCAGAACAACCGGCAACAGCAACAGCTTCAGAAGACCCGACCGCATCACGCCACCACTTCGCTCGCGACCTCGCGCCGCGCCGTCAGAACCTTGTTCAGCCAATAGCCGGTGTGCGAGAACTCGCACTGCGCCACCTGTTCCGGCGTGCCTGCAACCACTATCTGACCGCCTGCAGAGCCGCCTTCCGGGCCCAGATCGATTACCCAGTCCGCCGATTTGATCACATCGAGATTGTGCTCGATCACCACCAGCGACCCGCCTCCATCGATCAGCTTGCGAAACGCCGTGAGCAGCTTGCTCACGTCGTCGAAGTGCAGCCCCGTTGTCGGCTCGTCGAGGATATACATCACGCGGCTTTGCCGCTTCCTGCCGTCGCTGCCCGCACTGGCCCGCACCGACGCCAGATGCGACGCCAGCTTCACCCTCTGCGCCTCGCCGCCCGAGAGCGTCGTCGCCGACTGTCCCAGCCGCACGTAGCCCAGTCCCACCTCGTCCAGCACTGCCAGCTTTTCGACGATCTTGTTCTGCCCGGCAAAGAACCGCAATGCCTCTTTGACGGTCATCTGCAGCACTTCGTGAATGTTCCTGTTCTTGTACCGGACCTCGAGCACGCTGGCCTTGTACCGCGTCCCGCTGCACTCTTCGCAGGGCAGCTCCACGTCCGCCAGGAATTGCATTTCGACCGTCACAGTGCCGTCGCCGTCGCACACATCGCAGCGGCCGCCCGGCACGTTGAAGGAGAAATGTCCCGCGCCGTAGCCGCGCCGCTGCGCCTCCGGCTGTGCCGCAAAAAGCTCACGAATCGCATCGAAGGCCTTGATGTACGTCACCGGATTCGACCGCGGAGTCCGCCCGATCGGCGCCTGGTCGACCAGAACTATATCGTTCAGCCGCTCCGTCCCCTTGATCTCGCGATACACATTTGCCGGATCGCCGCCCTCCGTCTTGCCGAGGTGGTGCGAGATCACGCGGTACAGCACCTCGTGCACCAGGGTCGATTTGCCCGACCCCGACACGCCGGTGATGCCCACCAGCATGCCCAGCGGAATCTCGACATCCAGCCCGCGCAGGTTGTTCGCCCGCGCTCCGCGCAACCGTATCCAGTCCTTCGTGCCGTGCCCGCCTCGCGTCGCCGCGTCGGCACCGGAATCGTCAGCTGCCCGGAGAGATATTTTCCCGTAATCGAATCGGGATTCCGCTCGACTTCCTCCACCGTGCCTGCCGCCAGCACGCGTCCGCCAAACTCACCGGCACCCGGACCCAGGTCGAGCAGGTAATCGGCCGAGCGAATCACATCCGGATCGTGCTCGACGACAAGAATCGTGTTGCCCAGATCGCGCAGGTTCTCGAGTATCCGGATCAGCTTCGCCGTATCGCGCGTGTGCAGTCCGATCGAAGGCTCGTCCAGCACGTACAGCGCGCCGACAAGCTGCGACCCAAGCGACGTCGCCAGCTGAATTCGCTGCGACTCGCCTCCCGACAGGGTCGATGCCAGCCGGTCCAGCGTCAGGTAGTCCAGTCCCACCGCATCGAGAAAATGCAGCCGCTGCTGAATCTCATGCAGGATGCTTCCCGCAATCTCCTGCTGCATCGGCGTAAGTTCGATGCCCTGAAAGAATTCATTCGCCGCGCGGATCGTCAGCGCCGCTGCCTCGCAGATGTTCCTTTCCGCGCCCACGCGCACCGCCCGCGCCTCCGCACGCAGCCGCTGACCCTTGCACTCCGGACAAAGCGCATACCCGCGATACTTCGACAGCATCACGCGCACATGCAGCTTGTACTTCTTACGTTCCAGAAGCCGAAAGAATCCATGCACGCCGAGAAATGCCCCGTTGCCGTCGAGCACAAACGCCTGCTGATCGGGCGACGAGATCGAACCAGGGCACATCCATGGGAATTCCATGCTGCTTCGCGGCTTTCTTCAACTCGGTGAAGTACGAGCGATACTTCGGGCGATTCCATGGATCGATGGCCCCCTGGTCGAGCGTCTTCGATTTGTCCGGAATGATCAGGTCGAGATCGAAGTCGATCGTGTTGCCAAACCCCTGGCACCGTGGACACGCGCCAAACGGATTGTTGAACGAGAACAGCCGCGGCTCCGGCTCGCGATAAACGCGGTGACAATTCTTGCACTCGAATGCGGCCGAGAAGCGCAGCCGCTCGCGCTCGACCTCGTCGCCTTCGCGAGGCACAATCTCGAACAGGATCTCGCCCACCTCGCGATAGCCGATCTCCGCCGCATCCACAATGCGCGCGCGGTTATCAGCCGACACCACGATTCGATCCACCAGCACAAACACCGGCAGCGCAAAGTTGACCTCCAGCAGCGACTCCGGCGTCGAAAACTCGAAAATCCTTCCACCCTGGTACAGCCGGTTGAAGCCGCGCTTGCGCAGATCCGTCAGCCGCTCCTTCAACTCGTCAGTCAGCGCCGGTTCTTCGGCTTTCTTTGCGATTTTCTTGGCTGCCTTCTTCGCGCGCGGAGTCTTCGCTTCCGGCTCCTCGGTCTGTCTCGGCTGCTGGAACAGGCCGCGAACTGGGTGTCACCGGAAAAATCGCGTGCAGCCGCGTGCCTTCGCCCAGCGCCAGCACTGCCGCGGCAATCTCGTCCACCGTGTCACGCTTCACCACGCCGTCGCAGACCACGCAGTGCACCACGCCGCAGCGCGCCCACAGCAACCGCATGTAGTCGTAGATCTCGGTTGCAGTCGCCACCGTCGAGCGCGGATTGCGCGTCGAATTCTTCTGCTTGATGGCGATCGCCGGAGCCAGCCCGTCGATCAGGTCCACATCCGGCTTCTCGATCCGCTCCAGAAACTGCCGCGCATACGCGGATAAGGACTCCACATACCGCCGCTGGCCTTCCGCATAGACCGTATCGAACGCGAGCGAGGATTTCCCCGAGCCCGACACGCCGGAAACCACCGCCAGCTTGCCGTGCGGAATATCGCAATCGATGTTCTTCAGGTTGTGAGTCCGCGCACCGCGGATAACGATCTGATCGGTCAAAAAGTCTGCCCCAAGCTCAAAACGGGAGCGATCCCATCGGTCGCAAAACCGGCGGGAAAACAAAGAGTCCCATTTTGATTATAGGGGCTGGCAACGGCTCAGGAAACCGCGCGACCGGGCCGAGGACAGGACCGGACCGCAGCGGCGAACCCAGCCGTTTCAGCACAAAGGGAAAGAAGGCAGCGACATTGGCCTTGAGGCACACCTGGGCATTCGGCTCACCCGGTCCCGGCCGCGTAAAGCCCTTGGTCGTCGACGGTGATGTGCAGGGGCGTCGTCGGGCAAAGCTCAGGATCGGCGGCATATCCCACCGCCATCGGATCGAAGAGAGTCGGAATCGTCTGCTTCGGTCCCACTCCATTCGCGTAAAGCTCCTCAATCTGACTCGTGAGCGGCGTCTGCTGATCGAACAGCTTCTGCAGCTGTTGTTCGGTCTCGAGCTTCAGGATCGTCGCATCGAGCGGCATCACATACAGCGGAACGCCCGACGTAAACACCTTCTGTGCCGCCGGAATGTCGCACAGAATATTCCACTCCGGATCAGGCGCGCCGCCCTTGTATCCCTTGTAGACCGACCCGCCCATCATCACGATCCGCTTCAGCTTGCCGAAGGTCGCCGGATCCTTGTCGATCGCCGCGCCCAGGTTCGTCTGCGGCCCGATCGCAATCAGCGTGATCTCGCCCGGATGCTTACGAATCTCGCCGAGAATGAAATCCGGCGCCGACCTCGGCTGCACCTGCTTCGCATCGCCGCCCTCCGCATACGCTGCCTGCGTAAACTTCGTGCGCGGAGCCGTCTCAATGCCGGCAACGACTGGAATGTCCTCGCGCCCTACCGCCGCCAGCATCCGCTCGGCCAGCTGCGCTCGCAGCTTCGTATCGCCGAATGCCGTCGTGATGCCCAGAATCCTGAATTCGGGACTCTGCAGCGCCAGCCCAACCGCAAAGGCGTCGTCGATGTCGTCGCCGATATCTGTGTCAATGATGACCAGCTGCTTCGGTTCGGAGCGCTGTGCGTGCGCCGTTTGCGCGAAAGCCTCGTGAAGCACGCACGTCGTGAGGAGCAATATTGCCGAGAAAATGCGGATCTTCATGCGGGTGCAATCAGGCTATCGTGTTGCGCTGAACGTGTCTTCCTCGCCCCTCCGAGTCTTCTCATTGGCCCGCCGCCGCAGTTCCCACGCGGTGCGCAGCGCGCCTGCGAGCACGTCTTCATTCGCCTTCGCCAGAACGATGTGAGTCGCGCCCATCCTGCCCCATCCGCCCTTGACCGGCAGAAATACGTCCGGCATCTCCGCGACGAAATCCGCCTGCTGTTCCGGCGTCAGCATCAGATTGCCGTAGCCTTCGCTCTGCGATGCCAGAGTCGCGAAGATCCTTCCACCCACGCGGAAATCGGCTGCCCCCATGTGCGAACCTTCCTCAGCACCTTCAAGGCTGAGTGCGATCCGCCGGAAATCCGACACCGTCATATGTCGCGCCTACGCTCGTGTGCTGTCACTCTGCGCCGTCGTCTGCGCGGGCTTGCTCGATGCGGGCACCGGCGAGAGCAGCGAGTCGAGCAGCAGCAGGATCCCGCCGATCACTATCGCCGAGTCGGCCACGTTAAAGTCCGGCCAGTGGTAGTGCACAATGTGCACCTCGAGGAAATCCACCACCATGCCGTAGCGAATCCGATCCCACACGTTGCCCAGCGCGCCGCCCAGCACCAGCGCCATCGAAAGCGCCGTGAGCGAAAACCTGCGGCCCACGCGGAAAAGCACGACCAGCACCACCACAGCCGCCAGCAGAGAAAACGCCGTCAGCATCCAGCGAGTCCGCTCGGGATTCGGCAGATCGGTAAACATGCTGAACGCCGCGCCAGAGTTCTCCACATGCGAGATGCGAAATACGTGCGGAATCACCGTGATCGCGTCGCCTTCGATGATGTGGCGGCTCACCCAGAGCTTTGTGATCCGGTCGAGCGCAATCACCAGAGCTGAAACACCCAGCAGCAACGGCCGCCAGTCGCGAATGCGGCTCATGCGTGTGCCTGCTTTTCTACTGAAGCGGTCAGGGAGTTATAGCCCATCAGGTCCAGCGCCCCGCGGCAGCGTCCGCAGACGACGGGCCAGTCGCCGTACGGGGCGGTGTCCGTGCGGTAGTTCCAGCAGCGTTCGCATTTGACGCCGTCGGCGGGCAGCGTCGTCACCCCGAGCTTGTCCCCGAAGGCAATCTCAACCTCCGAAACATTGAGCAGTTCCTTCAAACCGGATAGATAACGTTTGAGCAGCGCGTCCGTGTCTGCGTCGGCTTCAATGCGCACCTTTGCCTCTAGCGCCTTGCCGATGCGCTTGTCCTTGCGTGCCTCTTCGAGACTCTTCAGCACCTCATCGCGCACGCGAAGCAGCGCTGCCCAATTCGCCAGCAGAGCCTTGTCTTCCCCGGCAATCTCCTCCGGCGGCAAGAACTCCGCCAGATGCACGCTCGCTTCGCGCGCCGTCTTCGGCAGATAGCCCCAGACCTCCTCCGCAGTGAAGCTCAGGATCGGGGCCACCAGCCGAACCAGCGCCTCCGTGATCTTCCAGATCACGGTCTGCGCCGACCTTCGCTCCACGCTCACCGGAGCGAAGGTGTACATGCGGTCCTTAAGCACGTCCAGATACAGCGCCGAGAGGTCGACGATGGTGAACTCGTTGATCGCGTGATACACCCGGTGAAATTCAAACTGCTCGTACCAGTCGAGAACCTTCTCCGTCAGCTCGCGCGTCCGCGCCAGCATGTAGCGGTCGAGCGGCAGCAGCTCATCGTCCTTCACCGCATCCCGCAACGGGTCGAACCCGTGCAGATTCCCGAGCAGGTACTTGAACGTGTTCCGCAGCTTGCGATAGTTGTCTGCAGCGCGCTGCATCAGGCTTTCGCTGGCCGCCACGTCCTCGCGGAAATCCACACTCGCCGTCCACAGCCGCACCACTTCCGCGCCCAGCCGGTCGGCGATATCCACCGGATCGACACCGTTGCCCAGCGACTTCGAAAACGCGCGGCCCTGTTCGTCGAGTGTCCAGCCCACGGTGGCGACATTCTTGTAGGGAGCGGTGTCTTTGACCGCGACCGAGCAGAGCAGGGAAGAGTGAAACCACCCCCTGATGTTGGTCCGCACCCTCGATGTAGAGGTCCGCCGGGAAGGCCAGTTCATCATTGCCCACCAGAACCGCATTCCAGCTGATCCCCGAGTCGAACCACACGTCGAGGATGTCCATCTCCTTGCGGAACGCCGCAAGTTCGCCATCTCGCTGGACCGCGCCACAGACTGCGCACTTCGTTCCCGCAGGCAGCAGATCTTCGACGGAATACTTGTGCCACGCCTCCGCGCCTTCTTTCTCGAACAGCGCAACGATGTGCTTGTTGACCAGCTTGTTCTCGAGCGGCGTATGGCACTTGTTGCACAGGAACATCGCGATGGGCACGCCCCAGATCCGCTGCCGCGAGATGCACCAGTCGGGCCGCGTCGCGATCATGTTCCAGATGCGGTCCTCGCCCCACGCCGGATCCCACTTCACCCGCTTGATCTCGTCGAGCGCCCGCTGCCGGAATGTAGTTGCGGCGTTATCGGATGTAGCCCCATCGAGTTCTTCAACTTCGTCTCCATGCCGATAAACCACTGCTCCGTCGCCCGGAAGATCACCGGATTGTGGCAGCGCCAGCAATGCGGATAGGAGTGATAGATATCGCTGCGTCCCATCAGCGCGCCGACCTCGCCGAGCAGCTTGATGATCGGCTCGTTCGCCTCGAAGACCGTGCACCCTTCCCACTCCGGGACGTCCGTTCCGGAGCCGCCCTTCGTTGTCCACGTTGCATGTCTGGTCGAGCCCGTACCGCGCACCGGTGTAGAAGTCGTCCGCGCCATGCGCCGGAGCCGTATGCACCGCGCCCGTACCCGCATCCGAGGTGACATACTCGGCGCTCACGCCCAGCACGCTCCGCTCCAGGAACGGATGCTTGAAGGTCACGCGCTCCATCTTCGCGCCCTTGAACCTGGCAATCTCCTTCGCGCCTTCGAGCTTGCAGGCCTCGCGCACCGCCGCAGCCAGCGCCTCGGCGACGATGTACACATTCCCGTCCTGCTCGCAGCGCGACGTAGTCAAACTCCGGATGGAACGCCACCGCCAGCGATGCGGGCAGCGTCCACGGAGTCGTCGTCCAGATGATCGTCCACACCTGCTTCCCGGCCAGCGCCGGGTCGATCGCCGCCGGATCGCTGGTCAGCGCGTAGCGCACGTAGACGCTGGGGCTGGTGTGCATCTCGTACTCGACCTCGGCCTCGGCCAGCGCCGTGCGGTCGTGCAGGCACCAGTAGACCGGCTTCAGCCCCTTGTAGACGAAGCCCTTCTCGAAGAAGTCGTAGAAGGTCTCCAGCGTCTTCGCCTCGTAAGGCTTTGACATCGTCAAATAGGGCTTGTCCCAGTATGCGAAGACCCCCAGCCGCACCAGCTGGCTGCGCTGCAGGTCGATAAACTTCTGCGCGTATTCGCGGCAGGCGCGCAGCACGCGAGAGCGCCGGCATCTCCAGCTTCTTGCGCCCCAGCTTCTCGTCCACCTTGATCTCGATGGGCAGCCCGTGGCAGTCCCATCCGGGCACCAGCGGAGCGTCGAACCCGGCCATGGTCTTCGACTTAAGGACGAAGTCCTTGATGCACTTCTGCAGCGCGTGGCCCAGGTGGATCGGCCCGTTCGCGTAGGGCGGCCCGTAATGCAGGATGTACTTCGGCGCACCCTTGCGCGCCGCCCGGATCTGCTCATACAGCCCGGAATCCTTCCACTGCTTCAGCCGGACCGGCTCATTCTGGGGCAGGTTTGCCTTCATCGGAAACTTGGTTTCCGGAAGGGTCAGGGTCGACTTCAGTTCCAGCTTCTTCTCCGGTGTCGCCGTTTCGTTCACAGTGCTCGCGGTCGTACCCGCGGGGGACGTCTTTTCTTTCGTAGTCATCATCAGTGGGGTAAAACTTCATTGTATCGTCTGAACGAAATCTTCTTCGAATCAGTGACCTAGTGCAGCGGATGCCGTCTATACTGGGTGGCGCTGGTACAGCCTGCATGCTTTTGCGCGCGTCCTAACCTGAAATAGGGATGAACTGGTTGAGATACGGCAAGACAAGCAGGCCAGCAGTCGTCCATAATGGAGAGATAGCCGCGGGGCAGCCCTTCGGCAGAGCAATATGGGCAATCAGCTTTTGACACCTCCTGAACTGGAGCCAGACATAACCCGGCCGGCAGAAAAAGAGCCCGATTTTCTGTTCGAGACCAGCGGCTCCATGTGGTCCTCGCTCATCTCCAATTTGCGAGACGCCTTTTCGTCTTCGAAGCAACCCCCGCTTCAGTTAAGTTCTAAGCCAGTCGCAGTCGAAGATCTCGAAGTAGAAGAGTCGGTCTGGAAATCTCTCGGCACCAGCCTTCACGATGTCTTCTTTCCCAAGAAGCTTCCGCCGCTCGAACTCACCTCACAACCACTCGCTGTTGAGGATCCGACCAAAGAAGAGCCGGTCTGGAAGACTCTGGGAGCCAGCGTCACGGACATCTTCTTTCCGAAGAAGCTGCCTCCGCTGGAGCTCACCTCGAAGCCGGTCACCGTTGTCGATCCCATGGTCGTCAAGCGCAGCCCGATGTCGAGCGCGCTGGCTGTCGTGGCACACGTTGTCGTCATCGGTCTGATCCTGTTCTTCTTCTGGGCGCAGTGGCGTACGCGCGCCATCGAGAGGAAAAAGAACCTCGCCGACGCTGGACGTCAAGCCGTTCATCCCCATGACGCTGAAGATGAATCAGTCCATGGGCGGTGGTGGCGGTGGCGGAGCCCACGAACTCGTCGAAGCCTCCAAGGGTCACTTGCCCAAGATGGCTAAGACCCAGATAGTGCCTCCACAGATCATCCGCAACGACAATCCCAAGCTGGCCGTCGACCCCACCATCGTCATGCCGCAGCAGGTCAAGCTGCCTGATGCTCCCAACATGCCTAATGTCGGCGTGCCCCAGTCGCCGCAGGTTGCGCTGGCCTCGCAGGGCGGAGGCTCAGGCTCCGGCTTCGGCAGTGGCCGCGGCGGAGGCATCGGCTCCGGCAATGGCAATGGCGTCGGTCCCGGCGAAGGCGGAGGATACGGCGGCGGCCTGATGCGTCCCGGCGGAGGCGTCTCTGCTCCCCAGGTGATCTTCTCCGTCGATCCTGAATTTTCTGACGAGGCGCGCCGCGCCAAGTATCAGGGAATCTGCGTCGTCTCGGTCATCGTCGATGCCCAGGGCAATCCGCAGCGCGTCCGCGTAGTACGACCGCTCGGCATGGGCCTCGATGAAAAGGCGGTCGAAGCGGTGAAGCAGTATAAGTTCAAGCCGGCCTACTACCAGGGACATCCCGTAGCCGTAGAGGTCAATATCGAAGTGAACTTCCGCATCTACTGATCACCCTTTCCGACGATCTACGCGACGCCGGCTCCGTCTGGGGCTGGTGTTCTGCTTTTGGATTCCAGATAATCTCGCCGAACGACGGACGCGGGCGTTACCATGCTTCGTCATAGGAGAAATACCCATGCCCGTATTTGTAAAAATGCAGAACAGCCAGGAATTTGCTGTAGTGACTGACGGGGTAAATGCCCAGGAAAATGGAGAGACTCTGCGCGTCTTCGATGGAAAAGGCAATCTGGTCGGGAGGTTCAGCAAGGTCGCGGAATGGTTCGTTGGCCAGGCCCGTCCGAATAAGGAATAACGGATCGTGAGCCGCTCGCTGTGTCCGGTCCGAAACACGCCCATGAACTCACCGGTTGGGAACAGAAACGCTGTCGCTGGTGGACTTCCAGGGGGGATGGACCTCGATGCCAAGACGCGCCAATTCCTCCTCCGGCGTCGCGAAATCTAGACTTACCGGAAACTTCATTGCTTCCCACGCTGATAGTCCTCCCGCGAGGACATAGACGCTGTCGATTCCGTGACCACGCATTACGGCGGCGACGCGTGCACTCACGAAGCTATTCTTCGAGCGGCAATAGAGAACCACGTCGAGACCGTCAGGCAGGATGATTTTTCGTTTGTGTCGTAGTTCGCCAGGGTCGAGACGAACCGCTCCTGGAATCCCGACTATCTCCTCGGGATCATCCTCGAACCTTAGCAAGTCGATAACACCCACCTTCTGACCCTCGTCCAGTCTTGCCTTCAGCAGTTCAGGAGCGATCTGCCGTGAGCGCAGAAGTCGCATCAAACGCAGCAGCAGCAGCATTTTCCAAACAAAAAAGATCAGGAAAGGAATCCCGAAAATCAGGATGAGGGCATTCGCAAGCACAGAAGTGTATCGCGCGATCTGCTCAAGTTCCTTTGCAAAAACGAAACCGCAGGTAATGTAGGTTCCGGACCAAAGAGCAGCTCCAGCGGCGTCGTGAACGATGAAGCTGCGCCTTGTCGTTCCCGACATCCCCGCTAATGGCGGGCAGACTCCATCGAGTCCCGGCACAAACTTCGCAATCAGCAAGAGATTGAGACCTCGACCGGCAAAGGTAGCTCTCGCCTTGCGAATGCAGTGGCTCGGATCCGGAGCAAGAGCGCAGAGCAAACGAAGCACTCGCTTCCCCCGCAAGCGGCCTGCTTCGAACCAGACCGAGTCCGCGAGTACGCAGCCGAGAGTTGCAACGGCCAATACTCCGGCGTAGCTGAGTTTGCCTGATCCGGCGAGTGCGCCGGCTGAAAGCAAAAACAGGATCGAGGGAAGGGGAATACAAAGCTGGCGGGCAAATACCACGACAAAGAGAATCGGATAGGTAGTGTGGACCAGGTAGTAGTTCATCTTTGCGAGCTAAACCCGCCTCGGTACCAGTCTCCCACATGGAAGAAGCATGGCGGCAAATTTTGGGTTTGGGAGAATGAGAACTCTTATTCAAAGAACACGCCTCGGATGCGATGACCATGAGGCTTAAAGGTCAATTGAGCCGCAAGATGACGGAGCATCATGCGGATATGCGGAACGAGGCGACGAGAACCGCTATTTCGGCATTTATGCGGCGCTATTGCCGGTAGAGTTCCCACAAAATTACCCAGGGCGGGAATTGCCGTTTTCGGATGATTTGATTAAGTCTTTTGATTTTATGGTGCGCCCAGAAGGATTCGAACCTCCGGCCTATTGATTCGTAGTCACTCCAACATATGCGTCAGTAAGCTGTTGATAATAAAGCAACTTAACCAAGACAGCCCGCACCGAAGAACGTTAAGCTTGTTGCAGTATATTCAAGCATTTACAAGGACTTCCAAAACTGTGCGGCACAGTTACGGCACAGTCCATCCTCATCTCTGAGCCGTCATAGCGTGTTGACTGAGGTCAATGGTCAACGAAGCGTATTGACGTTTGAGAGATGCGGACAGACCCCGCGCCCTGCTTGTTTCCAGACCATCGGAGACGGCGGGGCGTTTTCGTGTTTGGGGTCAGAACGAACACGTGGACGTTTGACCGTGGCTCTCTGAGGAAGTCGCACAAATGGAAACGGCTCTCCACAGTTACCCATGGAGCCGCGGACGCGTCCTGCGTCATTATGTGGAGTCGCCGTAGTCCAAAGGGACACGCTCTTGCTGACTGTGTTCAATATTGCTCAGACCAAGAGCGTTGGATCAGGGATGATGTCCTCAAGATCAATCCTCCCTCCGCAATCCTCACAAGGCAGCCGCTTGAATTGGTGGCTGTGCGGCAAATCGCAACCCGCTCTCTCATTCCCCAATCAGGCGCGTCTGAACCACGCGCCCCCCGCCCTTCTATGCCGCAGAGTGCCGCGCGGAAGGAGAACGGCCAAGGCGTGATGCCCGTTATCGGGAATAGTTACTAGCCCAAACGAGGAATTCTAAACAGACCGGACACGCTGATACGCTGACGACAATTCGTTGTGCTCGCGACGGTGAGTGCCATGAGACCACAGGCTGCAAACCATGACACTGACCAAGACCTTCGCCAAGCTGATAACCCAAAATGGTAGCGATATCTTAACCCCGGTCGGCGGCCCCATCGACTTGATTGCCGTAGCAAGGGCCGTTCTCAACCGAGGTGACCGCGTTGGCCTGTAAACCCACGCGCTGTCCGGTTCATGACGCTCTCTTCGACGTATTGGAGTTGCAGGTTGCAGAACTGTTTGCTGCGCGCTTACGCCCAACAGATTCGATAGAGGATTTGATGACGATTCACGAACGGACGGAACGAGCCACACAGAAGGTCATGGCTGCGCGCAGCTTGCTGAATGACCACGTCAGCGGTTGCAGCGAGTGTGCACACCGTCGCTGATGTAGGAGTCGGGTGCGCTCCGGCCTGCGATTTTCTCATTGATTTTCGCTTCTTCTTCGCCTACCCTTGATCCATGTTCCAGGGTCCTCAAAGCTGGCGAGATTTCGTGATCCGCTGCAAGCGATGCGGCGAGAACGTTCCCGCTGGCGTCGAGACGTTGCCTGCGTCGTGGATCGCGGTCAAGTGACCGTTGTGCAGCGAGCACCGGCGCTACCTGCCGACTGAAGTCTTTCAGGGTCGCATATCCTACACACTGATCAAGAAGCCTGTGCGGAGCGTACAGGGCGGCGCGAGGTAAGGCATGGGTGAGATGAAACGGGCCATCGCAAGCACATTAATGATCGTCTTGGTTTTCGCTGTCGGATGTCAGGGCGGCGGATCATACAAGATCATCGCAATGAGGCACTATATCGAGCAGCGAAACGGCGAAGACGTTGACATGATCGCGTTTGTGATCCGCCATGACGGAACCACGATCAAGGCTCACTGCGAAGCACGAATACAGAACAAATGTACGCGGTTGATAGTGGGCCAAAGCTACGATTTCAAACGCGAGATGCCACAGAATTATCTTTCGCTGTCTGACTTTCACGTTGGATCGGCCACGCTCGCAGTTGAAGGAGAATCCAGCGATAAATGACGTCGCCTCACAGGGCGGTGCGAGGTAAGCGATGTTCGATCCCAACGCACACGTGCCGCGTCCGAATCGCACGCTGATCTACATGGGCGCGTGCATGATCGCAGGCATCAGGTTGGCGCGTGAGAAGCAGGTAAACGTCAGGGTGATCCCGACCAGTCACGCAATCGATGAGTCAGTTGAACTCGCGCATGAGATTTTCAATCGGGTGTTTCGGAAAGTGCCAGAACGGATCGAAAAGTGAGAGGTGGCTTCGAGGGTCTAATGGCGTATGTGCGTTGAAGAGGTTGGAAAGCTTCGCGGCTACCTGACCGAGTCAAAAGCGGTTATAGAGGCAATGGGGATTTTGCCCAGAGCCGCGTATCGGTATCCATTCGACTACATCGCACTTGAAACGATCTCGAAGTGTATTTCGATTGCAAATGCGTGCCTGACGCTCATTGAGTCCCGACAGCGATTTCGTCATCGTGGTCTGCACCCCGAACTACGCTGAGCGAGCGGACAAGCGCGAGGGCGGAGTCGGTTACGAGTCGATGGTCATCACGGCTGAGCTGGCGGAACACATGCATACGAACAAGTTCATTCCCGTGTTGCGCGATGGCGCATGGAGCTCTTCCTTGCCGGTTTATCTGAAGAGCAGAATGGGCGTAAATCTCAGCGGCAACCCTTACTCCGAGGACGAATACGAGAAGTTGTTGCGGGTGTTGCATGGTGAGCCCATTCAGCCGCCGCCCATCGGCAAAAAGCCGGATTTCACGAAGAAGCCCGCTACGGGAATAAAGGGAACGTCTTCCCAACCTGCTACCGCTGTCTCGAGCGTCGCAACCGGTTCCGTTTCCTTACTCGGTCCACCCGAGAAAAGGCCCAACGCTGTGGCACATGCTCAGTACGATAGGCCGGGAGTCGCCGGTCCCTGGGAGAGCGCCCATGTGCGCATCTGGGATGTCGACGGCGAAAAGAAGTACAGCTTTGAGACCAGCCGCGGCGACGAGCATCTCGGAACCAAAGACGAAGTGATTGAGCGCTTTTTCGCTTTCCACCGGAAGCTGCTGAAGGAAGGTTATAGGCGGATGGGTTTTACTCCGGGTCCGGATCCTGATTTCTACGTGCTGAGCTAACGCCTGCCAGACAAGGTTCTTGCTGTCGAAGAAAGATTAAGGAGATCAACCAGCGTGGCTTTTCACTCTTCTCTTCCACAGTGACCTGGCTCGGTCCGAACGACGTGATCAAAGCTTGAATGCGAAGCACGGTCAGTGCCCGACTGCCGGAAAGTGAATTCCTATCGGCCGGTGAATCGTCTTATGGCCGGATGGAGTGGGGCGCACCCTCACCGGCTCCGGTTGATAGCTCCCGCTGCGGGCGACCAATTGCCCGGAGTCGCTGACAAAAACCGCGTGAAGCAGCTGGATGTCCTCATAACGTTCCCAGAGTATGAGCAGGGCCGGATCACCTTGCGAGCGATAGCCGCCGAAAGCGTCCCAGGTGTAAGTGTGTGCGGGCGCGAGGGAGTTGATTCCTGTGAACATGAGCAACCCGTCGGCCTGGCGAGCAAAGGCCCAGGTTGTCGGCTCCATTGGAACCGATGCGTCGAGCGGCTCGAGCATGATGATGCCTACGGGGTCAGTGGCAAGACCGGGAATGAAGGTTTGAATCGTCGTCCACGGCATCTCGCCCAGATTGATGTAGGATGCGAATCCCTGCTCTACAACCAGCTGCCACCACTGGCCGAACACCTGTAGCTCGCCCGTCGATGTTCGCCCTACCCACCCTGCCTGCGACACTTCAGGAACTGTAATGTTGCCCTCCACAGCGGGAAAGCCCAGAGGCCAGGTGACGTAGAGCGGTTTTGCGATCCGAGCGTTGCCGTCCGCAAAGCCTGCCCAGGCATCCCAGTCTGTGGCGCCTGGCCCCAGTCGTCGAGAGCTGGTCATCCCAGCGGAATCGAGGGCGCAGACGTAGGCGCCGGCGGCCACTGCTTCGTTTGGTCCGAAGGCATTTTGCGGTTTTGGAAGAGCGTCTACATCGACCGAGACAATGTGCGGCGGTGTGCTCAAGTTGCCGCCGAGATCGCGCCATCCTTGCCAGGAATTATCGAGGGCCACCACTCCTTCGTAGAGGTGGTTATCGGTTCCGCGTACGAGGAAGCGGGACTGACTTCCTGCGCTAATCATGGTCATCAGATCATTCGTTACGCCGGAAGTCTCGATCCAATCACCCCAAGCATTGTTTGAGAGCCGACGGCGAAAAATCTCATTGTTTTGACCGCAAACTACGACATCGAGTATCCCGGAAGCGGGAGAGGCGGCTACGGGATCGCCATTGAGGACTCCGCCGAGGTCTTCCCATTGGTTCCAGAATCCGTCGTCGTAACTGATGTGGTGCAGGTGATTGTCGGCGCCGCGGGCCAGGCAATGGATGGTAGTAGTCGCGATGGCGGCACAGGCCGGCGCGCTCGAAAACTGAGTAGAGACGTTCACCGGATCATCTCCGGTCCGGACACCCTCGCCATACACTCGACGCAGTTGTCCCGCGGCCGACGTATTGAACACTTCAACGTGTTTCGGCCCGAATGAAAAAGCACAAGGTGTGCCGTCGAAGATCGGAGCAATGGCCCGGAGCGGCTGCCATTGTCCATTGAACGAACGGACGGCTAGTTGAACAGAATCGTAATCGGCATAGTAGACCTCGAGGCTCCCTATGTCCCGGCTGATCGCGCTGGGCCACGACCCAACCAGGCCGCCCAGATCTTCCCACGCGCTCCAGCTAACGCCGTCCCACCAGCAATGCATGAGATGTGCGGCTGTGCGTCCACGGGCGAAGACATCGATGCGATTGGGGCCCCAGGCTACCGCGGAAGGCATCCCGTCAATGCTGCCGCCGATGGATTGCCAAGGTCCCGGAGCGATGCCCGGCGACCAGGCCAGATGCCAAACAGCGTTGTCGGAACCGCGCACGAAGATATGAGCGGAAGAATCCAGATGCCAATAGGCAACGGTCGGAGCCGACTGGACGTCACCGCCAAGGCTTTGCGGAGCCATCGCTCCGCCAACCCACAATGCATTATCGGTACCTCGCGAGAAGACGCACAGCATACCGTTGACTTGCGCGATGGCGGGTTGATCCGTACCGGCGAGACCGATGTCTTCCGAATCGCTCAACCATCCGGTGTCATCGCGCCAGCGCAAGATCACGTTATTATTTGTCCCGCGCGCTGCAAGGTTCAGTGTCCGAGTCGTCCAGCCCGCAAGTGTTGGCGTTCCTTGCAGTTGGCCACCGAGTTCAGTGGATTCGCGCCAAATCATGTGGTCCGTTCCTTTTTCTCTGAGCTCTCGCAGAGCATGGGCCGACTGTCAGGCGAGCAGCGGTGAGAGCGAAGATTTCAGATAGATTCGCTGACAACAGTTGAGCTGGTGAGTAGCCCAGAGGAGCGAAGGAAGATCTGGGAAGAATATCCGCAGAATTTAAGCACGGCTCTGTGCTTTGTCAAGCCCAGCCTGTTCCGAGAGGGTATTTTCGGACGAGATCGAAGCAAATCGGCGTTAAGCAATTGGCAGCAGAAGAATCGACGAAAGGAGATATGCCCCGAAAGCATGGGATGGAGGCTTCACCACGCGTGGACTGATCTAAGAACTTGTTGAAATAGGTACCTGTGGCGTCGCGGCGAAGAGGTAGGTCGTCTAACAGACATGCGTGGAGACGAGCGTACTCAAGACGGGATGTTCAGCTATGTTTCGTTGGAGCAGCGGGTAGCTGCGGATCATCCGCTGCGAGCGGTTCGGAGGTTGACGGACGCGGTGCTGGGGACGCTGAGCCCGGAGTTGGATGCGCTCTACGCAGCCTCCGGGCGGCCATCGATCGCGCCGGAGTATATTCTGCGGGGGTTGCTTTTGCAGGTGTTCTATTCGGTTCGCTCGGAGCGCTTGCTGGTCGAGCAGATCGCCTACAACCTTCTGTTTCGCTGGTTCGTGGGCCTGGGCATGGACGATGCGGTGTGGAACCATGCGGTGTTCTCCAAGAACCGCGATCGGTTGCTGAGCTCGGATGTGGCCCAGCGTTTCTTCGCCGAGGTGAACAAGCAGGCGAAGAAGTTCATGTCTGACGAGCACTTTACCGTAGACGGCACGCTGATCCAGGCCTGGGCTTCGCAGAAGAGTTTTCGCTCCAAGGACGGCTCCGACGATGACGACGGTACGGACTTTCGCGGACAAAAGCGCAGCAACGATACACATCAGTCCACCACTGATCCCGATGCGCGGTTGTACAAGAAGAGCTACGGGAAGGAATCGAAGTTGAGTTATCTTGGCCATGCTTTGGTTGAGAACCGCAACGGGTTGATCGCCGCGGCGATGGTGACTCACGCTGACGGCTACGCAGAGCGCGAGGCTGCGCTGTTGATGCTGGCCGAGAGGCAACAAGGCCGTGCGCGCCGCATCCCTGTGGGCGCCGACAAGGCGTATGACAGTGAGGATTTCGTGCGCACCGTACGGGAGCTGAATGTGACCCCGCACATCACCAAGAACGACAAGAACCGCAGCAGCAACCTGGACCGCAGAACGACGCGGCAGCCTGGTTATGCGATCAGTCTGAGCCGCCGCTGGCTGATCGAAAAGGGCTTTGGGTGGTTGAAGCAAACTGGTCCGCTTCGGCAAGTCAAGTTGCGCGGACTGGAGAAGGTGGACTGGCTGTTCGTGTTCAGTTGCGCCGCGCATAACCTGATCCGGCTTCCCAAACTCATCGCTCAACCACCAGCCATGCTCCGGGAACAGTGCGCCTGAACCCTGGTTTCGGGCATCGGGACCGCATCAACGATACCCGAAAAACCCCGATAAGCACTGCCGAAATGCAAGATTCAAACAGATTTTGGCAAGGTCATTCATTGCGGAAGAGATGCCCCGGCGTGAGTCCACGGCTGCTTCGTATCGCTCCTACCTGGCCCGGATAAGGGACAAGTGGGGGATGGAGAGCATCGACGTTATGGTGGAATGCCCGCACGTGATTCGGGCATGGCTGAAGGGGCTGCGGTCACACGAAGGCCAGTACGAGCTATCTGCGAAGACGAAGCACCACATCAAGGCGCTGATGCACCTGTTGTTCGAGTTCGGGATGGGGGCAGGTGTCGTTAAGATACAGGCCAACCCGGTAGGGTTCGTCAAGCTCAGGGGCGGCGGCGGCAGGATGCGCAAGCCGGTCCTGATCACGCTTGAGCAGTACGGCGAGCTTATCGACGATCCTGAACTTATCCCGCTAGTTCGCGTCATCGTGCAACTGGCAATATGCACGGGGATGCGCGCGAGCGAGATTCTTGGTTTGCGCTGGGAGGATGTGGACTTTGAGGAGTCGGCGCTTCACATTCGGCGGTCTGTTGTCGGGATGTACTCTGATCTTCCGAAAACGGATTCGTCGGAGGCTCCGGTCCCATTGCACCCAGAGCTGGCGATGCTGCTGCGCTGGTGGCGTTCTGCGGAGCCGGTGGTCAACGGGTGGGTGTTCGGCTCACCTTTGACTGAGCGGCCATATCACAGGTCGCATCTGGCGAAGAAGCATCTGGTTCCTGCGGGGAAGCGCATCGGGATTCCGAACCTGGGGTTCCACGCATTTCGCCATAGCTACCGGGCGATGATGGATGACTTGGATCTGGAGATGGAGATTCAGACGCGCCTTATGCGCCACTCGAGCAGTTCGATGACGCGCGAGTACGGGAAGCGGCGGATGCCAGGCAAGGTAGTAGTGGCGAACGCTAAAGTTGTGGAAATGGTAATGGGCCAAGGATCGCGAGTCCTAGGCCCATTCTTAGACGGAACGGTTAGCGCTGCTGCTGGCTGAATGCTCCCTAATTGCTCCCTGCTCAGTAGTTACGTTCTCTCGTAACCTATTGAATCTTTTGATTTGGGGGGTGGATTTGAACCACCGACCTTTGGGTTATGAGTGATGTAAGTAGCGTATTTTCAACGAGTTGGAGAGCGTGGTTGGGAGTTTCAAAGAGTGCCAAAGAGCCGTAAAGACATTTCGAGCAATGATATTTGGGGTTGGATTGGGGTTGGAAACCGTGGAGCGGGAATCACGACTCTCGGGTGGAACCTGTCCCCAAACTGAGTTCTGGAGGTTGGTCCCCGAAAAGAGACATGAACACGACGAGCGATCATCCCTGTGACGACAGAAGGCGGTTCCGGGTTAACAATGCGCGACATTTATTTCTACCCTGAGCAGCTAAAGGGTCACGCGGAGCGCACGTATCATCCGGGCGAATAGAGCGACTACGTGAGACCCAGTTCGCTTCAGTTGACGCCAAATCGCCAGTCGCTCATCGAGCAATCCAGATTTCGGTGCGATACTTCTTCTGTTATCCAAGACTGCTCCGGATGCAACCGTTACCCACCCGTAGCCGAAGGGCTTCCGTGATGCCAAGGAGGATCGGAGGATCCGTATGGAATCCGCGGTGGCATATTCCAAAGCTCGGCCATAGGCACGGTCAGGCCGCTGAGATGAGCGTAGGCGGTTGTTGTGTCAGCGCGACGGTGACAGTTTGGACACACCCCAATTACATACGCTGGATTATCAGGGCCCGCCATCGGACAAGCGCACCCGGATGAGAAGACAGCCTGCGCCGCCTTTACTGCCTAAGGCGTTTTGAAATAGCCGCTAAAGCAGAGTCAACGATGATTGATAGCTTATGACCACTAGCGACTGGCTCATCAATTTGCGACTGCTCTCGAGTGGGTAATCCAGAAACCTAGCCTCAGTTGGCGGAAACAGGCTTTTCGCGTGAACTAATTTGTTTGCACGAATAGCTCAAAACCTCTTCGAATTTCCTTGTCGCTCTCGTATTGCCTCAAACGTTCCGCGGCGTTCCATGTTGATGCTTCGGCGGCATCAACGTTGACGTAGAAGGTCTTGGACACCCGCGAAAAACAAGGACATGATTGTGCCACAGGAGTTCGATATGGCGCAGATTTTCACCACATTTCCTCACGAGGTGACAGGAATAGCTGGCGCTGAGTATTCCGCGCAGTTGCTAAGGGTTTCTGAAATCGCGCAGACATTGAGGGTACCGGTTTCCTTTAGATTCATGCGTTTCAGACGTAACACCCAATCCATTCACAAAGGAAAAATTCATGCAGATCTTTAAGGGTGTTGCGCGGGCCGCGCGTGACCTGCCTAACGATGAGAGCTTGGCTGCTCAGATTCGTAATGCGGCAGTTCTCACAGAAAAACAGCTCGCCGATTGGCTCGGCTTAAGTGAAAAGTCTCTACGGCGTCAGCGGTGCCAGGGGACCGGTTTCCCTTACGTCAAACTCGGCTCGGGTAGGAACGCCTCGGTGCGTTATTATTTGCCTCATGTGCTTGACCATCTGGAAAAGTGCAAGCGGGTTCCTTCCGTGCGGGCAGCATTTGAGGGGGAGATCCGTGCTAAGAAAACGCGGTAAGTATTGGCACTACCAGTTCGAACACAACGGGGTTCCGTATTGGGGTTCCACGCGGGAGACCGTTAAGAGCAAGGCAGAAACGTTTGAGGCGCTGAAGAGGGCAGAAGTAGTGCTGCAGACTGGCAATCTTATGCTCCGCAAGGCTCCGCTGCTCAAGGAGTTCGCAAAACGGTTCCTTGAGCATATCCAGAAACAGAAACTCGCCGGCAGCCTAGATGCAGATACGGTGTACTGCTACCGGAACGGCTGGCGACTCTTGCAGTCTACGGACGTGGCTCACATGCGAATGGATCAAATCGGAACGTCAGAGGCGGCGGTACTGGTGTTCCCGGGTGGTCCTTCGAATGCGAACCAAGCCTTGCGTACCCTTCGACGGATGCTGTCTTATGCGGCTGACGTCGGAGTACTCCGCGGCGTTCCTCGTATCAAGCTGCGGAAGGAGTACGGCCGCGAGGGGATCATCACCCCTGAGTGGGAAGCACTGCTGCTGCGCGTGGCTGAGGAACCGCTGGGCGACATTCTGACAATCATCTTTGATTGCGGGATGCGGCCGGAAGAAGTCATGCGGATGAAGCCCGAGCATATCCAGTGGGACCGGGATCGTCTTCTTGTGCCCTATGGGAAGTCGATTCGTTCGAAGAGATACCTTCCCCTCTCGAATCGAATGCGGTCGCTCCTACGGGCTCGCCAGGTGGAGGGCGAGTGGGTTTTCCCGGGTGAGTCAGAGTCGGGCCACAGGGCCACGATTACAAAGGCGTGGCACGCAACGGTGAAGGCTGCAAACAAAGAAGCACTGCTTCGGGGTATTCCACCGATTCCATTAACCATCGTGCCGTACTCAGCTCGGCACACTTTCGCAACGCGCTACTTGGAGGAGGGTGGCGACATTGCATCGCTCATGAAGTTGCTCGGGCACAGCAGCCTGAGCGTAACGCAAAAATATCTGCATCCGGAAGTCGATAAGGCTGCGGAGATTGTGAACAAGCGGAATCGCAAGGCTGTTGTGCTGCCTGACATTTCGCCTGACATAACCGCTCACGCGAGTTGGGTAAATTGAAGGTAAGTATTTGATTCTAAATGGTGCGCCCAGAAGGATTCGAACCTCCGGCCTATTGATTCGTAGTCAATCGCTCTATCCAACTGAGCTATGGGCGCACTCTAAAGAAAGGTGACTGCGAACTCTTCTAAAGATATCAATTTACGCGCTGCGATGCAATCCAAGATATCTGAATCTGCCACGGCGAAATGCGTCGTCGAGACGACGCCATTTACGCCAGATACGCGGCAGCATCTCATGTATACTGCGCCATCGAACGCATAGTTTGCGCAATGCACCCCGGCAGGAAGCCAAACGATACATGGCAGACCAGCACCACCGCTTCATGGAAAAGACGCCTGTACAATTCGTACGTCTCCAGCGGTCAAGCGGGGCATCAGGGCGAGTCGATAACGCGGAACAGCTGTTCCGTCCGCGCAGCGCCTACGTCGGTCATCTGATTACACATTATCTCCCTCAGCAACGCGACTCGCGCATTGCAGATCTTGGCTGCGGCCATGGCGCACTTTTGTACTTTCTCTCTCGCGCTGGCTATACCCGCATCGAGGGGGTCGACACATCGCCGGAGCAGATCGAGCTCGCCCATCAGCTCGGCATTTCTCAGGCACAGCTTGGCGATGTGGCTGAATTTCTCGCGCGCCACGCGGACGGATCGCTGGACGCCGTGCTGCTCATGGACGTTATCGAACACCTCGAGCCTCAGGAGCTCTTCGATCTGCTGGACTCTGTCCAGCGCGTACTCGTGCTCGGCGGAACCTGCCTCGTCCATGTCCCCAACGCCGAGGGCCTCTACGGAATGCGCGTTCGGTACGGCGACTTCACGCACCGGTTGGCCTTCACCGCAAAATCGGCGAACCAGATCTTTCGCTCCCTCGGTTTTCGCAAGATAGAAACTTACGAGGATAAGCCTGTCATCCACGGAGCGAAGAGCGTTGTCCGTCGCGTCTTATGGGACTGCCTGACGTTTCAACACCGGCTCTTGCTGCTCGCGGAAACGGGTGCGGGCGGAGCCATTCTGTCGCAGAACATCCTGATTCGGGCGACAAAGTAGACCTACTTGGTCTGAGCGCGGAGCCGCAGCTGCTTCTACCGCCGGTTGCGGCGGAATCAGCGGAAGCTCCTCCACGATATCCAGCCCTGTCTGTCTCACCAATTCGTAGACAACAGCCTTGTTCAGCCGCGTCGCGTCGTACTCCACCTGCACCGTTTTCCAGTCGGGATTCATCCGGATGCGCCGCACGCCGTACACCTCGCGCATCTTGCCCAGGGCAAACATCGTCGCTTCGGTGGGATGCTGTTCGTACCTGTAGAGGACCTCGAGCTGCGTCATACGCTGATCATAGCAGCGGCGTGGCGCCTTCGAGCAAATGCAAACGCAGGTGATAAAAAGCAACTGCTGCCGCCGCTGTCTGATATACAAATGCAAACAACATGATCGATCGCAGAATCTTCCTGAAATCAGCCGCTGTGAGCTCGCTGCTCCCTGCGGCCTCCGGCGTCTTTCATCAGTCTGATGCCCTTGCCCAAACCGAAAAGCCGACCGAAAAGTCCGCACTTCCTCCCGCCATCGCCGCTCTCAAGAACCGCAAGGACGAGGCACGCCCGATCTCCCCGGCAGAGCGTGGAGCGCGCCAGCAGCGGGCCCGTGAACTGATGAACGACTATAAAATCGACGCCGTTCTCATGGCCGGAGGCACATCTCTGCGTTATTTCACCGGCATCGGCTGGGGGAACAGCGAGCGTTTCTCCGGTTTCGTGCTCCCGCGCAAAGGAGATGCGTTCTGCATCTCGCCTGCCTTTGAAGAAGAAAGGCTGCGCGAGCAGATGAAGCTGTTTCCCGATGGCGACCGGGTTCGCATTCTCACCTGGCAGGAAGACGACGACCCGTACCCGCTGGTAGCCCGCGGTCTGCGCGACGCCGGGCTCTCCGCCGGCACGATCGGCATAGAAGAACGAACCATGTTCGTATACGTGGATGGCGTAACCAAAGCAAGCCCCGGCTTTACGCTGACCAGCGCTACCCCGGTGACCGCAGGCTGCAGAAGCATCAAGAGCGACCATGAACTGGCGCTGATGACGCTCGCCAACCAGGTCACGCTTGCCGCCTATGAAGCGGCCTGGAAGAGCATCCACGACGGCGCGACTACGCACGATCTCACTGACCTGATCATGCGCGCCTATGCGCAGCAGGGATTCCCACAGGGCTATGCCAGTGTGCAGACGGGCGAGTTCACCGCGTTGCCCCACGGCTCGATGCAGCCGCAGGTCATCCGCGAAGGTTCGGTGGTGATGATCGACGACGGCTGTGTCGCCGAGGGATACCAGGCGGACATCACGCGCACGCTGGTTCTCGGCAAGCCCACCGACAGGATGAAGTCGGTCTTTGAAGTTGTGCACAAGGCGCAGGCAGCGGCGCTGGCCGCCACTCGGCCAGGAGTCGAATGCCAGAGCGTCGACGCGGCGGCGCGCAAGGTGATTGATGACGCCGGCTTCGGCCCGGGCTACGCGCACTTCACGCATCGCGTGGGACACGGCATCGGCATGGACATGCACGAATGGCCCTACCTGGTAAAAGGCAACCGCCAGAAGATCGCAGCACGCATGACCTTTTCCGACGAGCCGGGAATCTACCTTCGCGGCGAGTTCGGCGTGCGCCTTGAAGACGACATGCACATTACCGAAAACGGAGCCGAGCTCTTCACTCCGCAGTCGCCCTCTCTGGAGGACCCTTTCGGACAGGCCTAGCTACGCTGCCCGTTCACAGACCCTACAGATTCCGCAGATAGTTCTCAATCTCCGGGCTTGTCCAGTCCTGCGCGCCGATAAACTTCCGCCGGATCCGCCCCTTCGGGTCGATGATGTAGGTCTCCGGCGGCCGCGTCGTTCCGAACGCCAGATTCGACTTCTGCGAGAGATCGAGCGCGATCACCATGTTGCCCAAATGATTGTCGGCAACGTACTGCCGGTAGGCATCGGCATCCGTATCGAAGCTCACCGCCAGCACCACCACATTCGGAACCTGCTTCTGTAGCTGCATCAGGGAAGGGAATTCTTCCAGGCACGGCGGGCACCAGGATGCCCAGAAATTCAGCACCACTGTCTTCCCGCGATACTGATCCAGGCTGACCGTCTGCCCCTGGTCGTGAACCGTAAAATCCGGAGCAATCGTCCCTACCTGTGCCGGATGATCGCCGCGATCGCAGCCCGTTCCGGCCAAAGTCAGCAGCCAGCAAAATCAGTACAGCAAATGCGCCCTTCCAGCGAACCCGGCAGAACCCGTTGTTGAACCAACTCACATTTCTATAATAAAAGACCACAGTGAACTCCGCGTCCGATCAAGTTCCCCAGCTCAAGCTCTCCGTCATCATCCCCGCCCGCAACGAAGAGTACTGCCTCGGCGACTGTCTGCGCTCGCTTGTCGCCCAGTCCGAGCGCGCCTGGCAACTTGGACGCGATTGGGAAATCATCGTCATCGACGACAACTCCACTGACCAGACTCACGCCATCGTCACCAGCTTTCCCGATGTGACCGTTCTGCGTGCCCCAGCTCTCGAACGCGGCTGGACGGGGAAGGCCAACGCCGTCTGGGCCGGAGCGCAGGCCGCCCGCGGCGAATGGCTGCTCTTTACCGACGCCGACACCGTCCACGAGCCCGGCCATCTCAGTCTCGCCATCGTCGAGGCCGAGCGCCACAACGTCGCCATGCTCTCCTACTCGCCGCGCCAGATCGTCACCGGACTCTGGCAGCGCGCGCTCATGCCTCTCGTCTTCAGCGAACTGTCGACTCGCCTATCCACCCACCAAGGTCTCCGATCCCGAAACGCACATCGCCGCCGCCAACGGCCAGTTCCTGCTCATCCGTCGCGATGTCTACTTCCGCATTGGCGGACACGAAGCCGTGAAGGACGCCGTCCTCGAAGACGTAGAACTGGCCAGCATCATCAAGCGCCGCAAGCTCGGCCTGCGCTTCCGCTACGCGCCGGAAGCCGTCTCCACCCGCATGTACCGCAGCTTCGGCGCCATGATCGAAGGCTGGACCAAGAATCTCGCGCTGCTCTTCGGCAATCCCGTCGCGCTCGCCGCGTGGCGCATCCTCGATCTGCTTCTGCTCGTCGGCCTGCCAGTGCTCACCTGGTTCCTCTACGAACGAAATCTGCCGCCTGGTCTGGCTACTTGCTCTGCTGCTTATCTGGTTACGTAATCTCTGGCGCTACTATCGCCGCGTCGCGAAATCCAATTTTCCCTTCGCCGACTGCCTGATCACGCCCATCGCCCTGCCGCTCTTTGCCGCTTTGCTCTACCGCAGCTGGTTCAGTCACACCGTAACAAAACGAGTTGCATGGAAGGGCCGCGACTATCCGAGTCACAACCGCTGAACCCCTTGCTCTGCCTGCCTCATCTATCATTAAGGTATCTAGTTGGACCGATGATCCTGCTCACCCGCAAAGCCGAATTCTCCGCCTCCCACTATTACTGGAACGACGCCTGGTCCGAGGAGGAGAATCGCCGCGCCTTCGGCAAATGCGCCAACCGTAACGGACACGGCCACAACTACACCCTCGAAGTCACCGTCTCCGGCGAGATCGATCCCGTCTCCGGCTTCGTCGTCGATCTCAAGGACCTGAAGAACGTCCTCGAGCGCGAAGTGGTCAGCGTCTACGACCATCGCCATCTCAATCTCGAAGTGCCCGAGTTCAAGACTGCCAATCCCACTACGGAAAACATCGCCGTCGCCATCTGGAAGCGCCTCGACGGCAAGATTCCCGGCGCGAAGCTCCACCGCGTCCGCGTCTACGAGCTGCCGGATCTCTTCGCCGACTACTACGGTGAGGCCTGAGGCTGTCATGAAGTATGAGAGCCTACTTCGGACGCCGTTATCAACCTCAGCGCCTCGCACCGCCTGCACTCGACGCCTTCGACTGAGGCCGAGAACCGCGCTATCTACGGCAAGTGCAACAACCCCCACGGACACGGCCACAACTACGTCATCGAAGTCATCGTCGGAGGCAACATCGACCCGTAACCGGCATGGTCTGCGATCTGGTCGCGCTCGATTCCTGTGTGCAGAAAGAAATCCTCGATCGCTTCGATCACACCAACCTCAACACGCACGCCTGCTTTCAAAGCACCGTGCCGACCACCGAAAATTTCAATATCGAAGTTCACCGCCTGCTCACAGCCGCATTCCATCAGGCGGAAATCATCTCAGTGCGCGTGGAAGAAACCTCGAATAATTCCTTCGAGTATCCCGTTCACGACTTGAACGCACCGCAGGGAAAGGTGCACCCGGCATGAAGAACAACCACCGTCATGCCAGTACGGCTCTGAAGGAAGAAATCATCGGCACTACTGGCCTTGAAGACTTCTCCACCCAGGACATCTACCGCGAGATCATCCGCCGCTTCGACGCCGACCCCACCCGCGACGGCCTCGAGCGCACTCCCGAGCGCGTCGAGAAAGCCCTGACCTTCCTCACCAAGGGATACAACGAGGACCCCAACGCCATCCTCCACGACGCCCTCTTCGACGTCGACTACGACGAGATGGTCATCGTCAAGGACATCGAGATGTACTCGCTCTGCGAGCACCATATGCTGCCCTTCTTCGGCAAAGTGCACGTCGCTTATATCCCCAACGGCAAGGTCATCGGACTCAGCAAAATCCCGCGCCTCGTCGAGGTCTTCGCTCGCCGCCTGCAGGTGCAGGAGCGCCTCACCCGCCAGATCGCCGACGCCATCCAGGACACCATCGCTCCCCAGGGCGTGGGAGTCATCATCGAAGCGCGCCACCTCTGCATGATGATGCGCGGCGTCGAGAAGCAGAACTCCTCGACCGTCACGTCGGCGATGGTCGGCGTCTTCCAGAAGCAGAACACCCGCAACGAGTTCCTCGCCCTCGTCCGCGAGCGCACGCCGAACAACATCTGATCCCGTCCGCTCTGGGTGCCCCAGAGTCCGGATTTTCGGACCTGGGTTCGAGCACCTATAGTAGACAAGGTGAACGGGCTCCTCATCATCGACAAACCCTCCGGAATGACTTCCCACGACGTCGTCGCTCGCCTGCGCCGCGCCACCGGAGAACAGTCCATCGGGCACCTCGGCACGCTCGACCCCATGGCAACCGGAGTCCTGCCACTGCTGCTCGGCAAATTCACCCGCCTCGCCCAGTTCTACGGATCCCACGAGAAGGCCTACACCGGCAGCATCCGCTTCGGCTTCTCCACCGACACCTACGACGCCGAAGGCACTCCAACTTCCGTGCCTGTAAGACCCTCGCTTCACCCTCGAGCACATTCGCGTCGCCGCGTCGCGCTTCTCACGGAGACATCGACCAGCTTCCGCCGCCCATCTCTGCCAAGAAGATCGGCGGCAAGGCCGCCTACAAGATCGCCCGCTCCGGCGAAACACCGAAGCTCAAAGCCGCCCGCATCCACATCGCCGAGTTCGCCATCACGTCTTTCGACGGGGAACTCGCCGCGTTCCTCATGCGTATCTCTTCTGGTGGATACGTCCGATCCGTCGCCCACGAGCTCGGCCAGATTCTTGGCCCCGAACCGCATCCGGGAGCACATCTCGCCACTCTGCGCCGCATCGCCTCCGGCCCCTTCACCATCGAACAGGCCATCCCGCTCGCCGAGGCCGAATCCCTCGCCCGCGAAAACCAGCTCGCCGCGCACCTGCCGCACCCGCGCACGCTGCTCCCCGAACTCCCAGCCGTCACCGCCGACGAGCAGACCCTATCCCGTCTGCGCAACGGCATGCAGATCAACCTGCCGGAATTCACGCAGGCCCCGCTGGTCAAAGTTTTCTATGGACAGGCGCAGCTGGTCGCCATCGGCAAACGCATCGCCGGCACCCTCTTTCAGCCAACCATCGTTCTCGTTTGAGCTACTTCCTCAGCATCGGCTTGAGAAAGTCATACATATCATCCGCGATGATATCCGCGCCCTTCGCTGTGGGGTGAATGCCGTCCTCCTGCAGGGCTCCGGGAACCTTGTAGACATGCAGCAGAACAAAAGGGAAGAGCGGCACGTTGAACTTCTTGGCCGCCAGGACAAACGTCTCCTTGAAAGCGTCAGCATAGTCCGGCCCATAATCCGGAGGCATAACGATTCCCACCAGAGCGACCTTGATTCCCGCACCCTGCAGCGTCTGAATGATCTGGTCAATGTTGGCGCGGCTGGAGGTTATGGGCAGTCCGCGCAGTCCGTCGTTGCCGCCAAATTCAACCACCACAATCTGCGGATGCGCGGCCAGCACCTGTGGCAGTCGGCTCACGCCATCTTTGGTTGTGTTCCCGCTTACGCCAAAGTTCAGGACGCGGTAGTTATATCCATGCGCGTCCAGACGCTGCTGCAGGCCGTCTGGCCAGCTGTGGCCCGGATCGATCCCATATCCCGCCGTGATGCTGTCTCCAAAGCAGACAATGACTGGTTTCGGAACGCCTGTTTTTGCAGGAGCAAACGGCGTGAGCGTAAAGAGCAGCAGGGCAAAAAATCGCTTCACTTCGCGATTGTAGCGAAACCCGGGCGGCGAAACGCGCTCTCGCCGGCATGGGAAACTGGTAACAGGCGACGCGCTACAAGAGGGACCCCGGAATGATCGAAGTTCGCAACCTGAAGAAATCCATCCGCAACGGCAGCCGCACCGTCGACATCCTGCGCGGCATCGACCTCCTCATTCCCCAGGGACAGTTCGTCGCCATCATGGGCGCGTCGGGCAGCGGCAAGAGCACCTTGCTCGGCCTGCTCGCCGGACTCGACTCACCCAGCGAGGGTGAAGTCCTCCTCGACGGCGTCGACATCAGCCATCTCGAAGAAGACCGCCTCGCCCAGGTGCGCGGCCAGAAGATCGGCTTTGTCTTCCAGTCCTATCAGCTCATCCCGACGCTTACCGCGCTCGAAAACGTCCTGCTGCCGCACGAGCTTAACGCTCGCGGAGACGGCCGCGCCCGCGCCACCGGCCTTCTCACGAGCGTTGGACTCGCCGACCGCCTGCATCACTACCCCGTCCAGCTCTCCGGCGGAGAACAGCAGCGTGTCGCACTCGCCCGCGCCTTCGTCCTCGACCCGCCCATCGTCCTCGCCGACGAGCCGACCGGCAACCTCGACTCGGTCAACGGCCAGCACGTGCTCGACCTGCTTACTGTCCGTCAGAGAGAAGCCCGCACCACGCTCGTGATGGTGACGCACGACCCCGACATCGCCGCCCGCGCTGATCGCGAGATACACCTGCGCGACGGCCTCGTCGTCGCCGACGAGCTGACCGCCCACGCCCAGCCCACCACCACATCGGTCGAGGGGGTCATCGGATGACCACCCCCTCGAAGCCCGCGCTGCCTTGGTCCACCGCCGCCCGCATTGCCTGGCGCGAGCTGCGCGCGTCGCGGGCGAAGTTTGTTTTCGTCCTGCTCTCTGTCGCCATCGGAGTGGCAGCCCTAACCGGCGTACGCGGCTTCAGCGAGGCATTTCAGAGGGCTCTTCTTGGCGACGCACGCGGCATCATGGCCGCCGACCTCTCCGCGCGCATGTTCCGCCTCGCCACTCCGAAAGAGCAGCAGCAGCTTGACGCGCTCGCTACCAGCGGCGTCGAGCGCACCAGCGTGACGGAAACCGTCTCCATGGCGTCCGTTCAGGGCGACCCGGTGCCGCTGCTCATCTCGCTCAAGGCCGTCGATCCCGCCGTCTATCCCTTCTACGGACACATCATTCTCAACCCGCCAGGAAAATTGAGCGACCTGCTCAATGACTCTACTGTCCTCGTCGACGACAACCTCCTCGTCCGCCTCAACGCCAAAGTCGGTGACAACCTCAAGATCGGAACGAAGCATTTCCGCATCGCCGCCGTCATCCTTCGTGAGCCCGACCGCATGACCGCCGGCGTTGGCCTCGGCCCGCGCGTCATGATCACCCGCGGCGCGCATGCTGCAGAGCGGACTCCTCGGCCTCGGCAGCCGCGCCAGCGAGCGCTATCTCTTCAAGATCGACAACGCCGGAAACGGTAAAGTCCAGGACATCGGCACGCTCCGTCCCGAGCTTGAAAAGATTCTCCCTGACGCGCAAATCACCGACTTCCGCGAGACCAGTCCCGAACTCACTCGCGGCCTCGACAACGCCACCGGACTCCTCAGCCTCATCTGCCTCGTCGCCATGGTCCTCGGAGCCATCGGCGTCGCCATGGCCATGCGCGCCCACCTGCAGCAGCGCATTGAAATCCTCGCCATCATGAAGTCCATCGGCGCGCGCTCGTCCGACATTCTGCGCATCTACCTGCTGCAGACCATCTTCCTCGGCCTCGCCGGAGGACTCATCGGTGTTGCCTTCGGCCTCGGCGTCGAATACGTCTTCCCGTCGCTGCTCGGATCGCTTCTGCCGCTGCGTCCGCCGCTCGCCCTGGCCATCAAGCCCGTCTCCGCCGCGCTTGCCACCGGAATCCTCACCACCATCCTCTTCTGCCTGCCGCCGCTGCTCGACGTTCGCCACGTGCGCCCCATCGCCGTCCTGCGCAAGATGGTCGAGACCGCGGAAGGGGTCAACCTGCTTCGCCCCGCAGGAAGCCCGCGTCAGCTCCGCATTCAGCGCTTGCTGCTCATGTTCGTATTCTTTATCGGACTCGCATCGCTCGGCCTCTGGATCGCCGGCCTGCGCCATCACCATTACCGCTGGTCCCTCGTCGCGCTCGCCGTCGACGTTGCCTTCGGTATCGCTGTCGTCACCTACGGCTTCTGGGGGCCGAAATTCCGCGAGCGCAAGCTCCAGTGGTTCGCCATCGCTCTCATCGTCGCCGGCCTCGCCGCCATCGCCGCCGCGCTCTCCGATTCCTGGACCATCGGCAAGTGGTTCGCCGCCAGCCTCTGTGCGGTGCTTCTCGTCATCCTCGGGCTTTCCGCCCTCACCCTGCGCTCGTTGCGCGCGTTTCTCGACAAGACCCGGCTGCACCTGCCCTCGGCACTGCGGCACGGACTCGCCAACCTCTACCGCCCCGGCAATCAATCCTCGGCCGTCCTCGCCGCGCTCGGAGCGGGCGTCATGCTCATCCTTGCCGTCTTCCTCATGCAGAACGCTATCGTGCGCGAGATGCACAACGAGGTCGCCGCCGACACGCCCAACGTCTTCCTCATCGACATCGCGCCCGAAGAACTCTCCGGCGTGCAGTCTCTGCTCACAAAGCAGCCCGGCGTGCAGGGCAAGCTCGAAACCATCCCCGTCATCTCCTCGCGCATCACCAGCATCGACGGCGTTTCCGTCGACCAGCTCAAGCTTCAGAACTATCCGCGCCGCATGCTTCGCTCCGCGCCTATTTCCTATTCCGAAGGCGTCCCTCCGCGGCACCAAAATCTCCCAGGGCGAGTGGTGGAAGAAGCCCGACGATCCCGGTCTCGCTGTTGTCGACCGCGTCGCGCGCCGTCTCAATCTCCACATCGGTTCGCAGGTCGATTTCGGAGTCGCCGACCAGCACCATCTCGACGAAAGTCGCCGCTATCTACAAGGTCGACGGCGAGCATGCATTCGCGCGCAGCGAGTTCATCCTCGCTCCCGGCCTCGTCCGCGACGTCCCCGCCACGTGGTACGGAGCCATCCACGTCACCCCCGCCAGCATTCCGCAGCTTGAGCGCACGCTCTTCAGCGCCTATCCCACCATCACCGTCATCAACCTCGCCGACATCCTCCAGACCATCCAGGACGTCGCCGGACACATCATCCTCGTCATCCGCTTCCTCGCCGGCTTCTCCATCCTCTCCGGAGCCATCATCCTCGCCTCCAGCGTCGCCAGCACGCGCTTCCGCCGTATCCGCGAAGTCGTCGTCCTCAAGACACTCGGAGCCACCCGCAACCGCATCGCCCAGGTCTTCTCGATCGAGTTCCTCGTCCTCGGCCTGCTCTCCGGAGCCGTCGGCGTCCTCTTCGCCAACCTCCTCGCCCGCATCCTGCTCCAGCGCATGGACATCCACTGGCACGCCGACTACTTCGCCTCAGGGCTTCACCGTCTTCGCAACCGCCATCCTTGCCATCGCCACCGGCTGGATCGCCAGCTTCCGCATCCTCGGCCAGAAGCCGCTCGAAGTTCTCCGCGAAGAATGAGACTTGACGACGTTTGTGCCTTGTTCAAAACCATCGTTCAGGCCAGAATCGTAAGCGTTGCGAGGAGGATCCTCGAATGAGCCGCATCCCTTCGGGCACAGAACTGGCCCGTCCGTTCCTGCCCTCGCAGGATTTCGATCTGTCTAAGCGTTTTTACGAGGCGCTCGGATTTGAAAAGCTTCTCGACGGCGACGTAGCCATTTTCAGCATGGGCTCAAGCGGCTTTATCCTGCAGCGCCGCTATCAAGAAGGAATGGGCGAGAAATTTCATGATGCAGCTGATGGTCGACGATCTCGACGCGTGGTGGTCTCACATCGAGCGCCCTGGATCTGCCAGGCAAGTTTGGTGTAATGGCCCCTCGACCGCCGGCGATGCAGCCCTGGGGGCTTCGCGTCGCTTTCTTATCGATCCCTGCGGTGTGCTCTGGCACGTAGCGCAACGGCGCGACAGGCGTCGTGCACGACCAATCGCATGTGACTCAAAATTCCGCGAAATCCTCGGCTCGGAGCCGCAGGCCTATCTAATTCCGCGCCGCCGTCTGTGTCTGCCCTGCCTGCGCCTGGCCGCTGTTGTTCAGCAGCATGTGCACCGCTTCCTGATAGCTCATCTGCGGATGCACAGGCTCAAAGTTGCTCGCGTCTTCCGTCGTCTCAATATCCAGGGACTTGACCATCAACACCTTGCCCTGGAGTTTCAGCTGCATGTGGGTCGTCTCCCAGTGCCCTTCGCCCACGTCCTTCTGCTCCACCACGATCGTGCCGCCCTTGAACAGCTTGCCCAGGATGCCCCATCCGAAATTCACGTCGGCGATCAGATGCGCGTCCAGTTTCACCATCCGCTCCTGCTTCTGATCGATCCACAACTCGCCCGCCATGCCGTGGTATACCTCGCCTTCGCGGTCCGGCGGAGTGAAATTAGGATTCGGCTTGAAGCTCAGCCGAAAGCAGGGCCCGTTTGGACCATCTACCATGCCTTCGAAGTGATAGAGGAAAGCGTCCGGCAGCATCCGGAGCATCTCGTTGGCCCGGTTGCTGTCTTCCTGTTCTTTCTGGTGACGGTGTTGCTGGATCTCTGGATGCGCCAGCAGATTATTCAGCCGGTCGATTTCTGCCTGCTCGGCATCGCCCGCCAGCGGCTTGTCTCCGGTGGCCACCAGGCGCGCAACATCGCCGTCCCTGGTCTCGACGATCTCTTTCGTCGTGATCTTGGCGTCGTCGACCTTGTGCAGCGTGTAACGGTATGGGTGACCGTTCCCGGGGGCCAGCTCATTGTGCGATGCGCGGCGCACCAGCGCCACCGGATCGGACTCCACGCTTTGCGGCGTCGCCTGCCCGTATGCGAAGCCGCACCAAACCAACGGCAGTGCGATCAGAAAACCGATCGCAGCACGCAGGTACTTCCGATTCACACCATCTCGCCGGTCGTGCCTATCAGATGTCAAATACAGGCCCTTCTCTTCATCCAGTTTGTCGCGTTGCCCGTTCCAATACAAGTAGAACGAGCCAGTCATGAAGCACTTAGACGCTCAAAGCCGGTTCCTGGTTGACCGTGTGCATGGCTGAGCGGTCGATCCCCTTTCAGCAGAGCACCGAAATTGCATACAATCTAAGCATGAAGCAAGTTGTACCCACGCAGGCCCCGCATTTCAGCAAGCTTTATCGAGCCCTTCCAGTTCTGTGCCTCTTCGTGGCCGTTTCCGGCCTGCTTTCCGCCCAGGACACCACCCACCGCGGGCGCAAATATACGCCGCCGCCGCCGACCGCAAAAATCACCGTCACGGTGGTAAAAGCGACCAACGGAAAGCCGGTTGAGAACGCCGCCGTTGTGTTTCATCCCATAAAAAAGGGCAAGGATGAGGGTGGTCTCGAGCTGAAGACCAACGAAGAGGGTAAGGTCACGATCGATGTCATCCCGGTGGGAGACACTGTGCGCCTGCAGATCATCGCCAACGGCTTCCAGACCTTCGGAGATGACTACGAGATCACCTCCGACAGCAAAGACATTACCGTCAAGATGAAGAAGCCCGACCGCCAGTACTCGATTTACGAGCAGCACGAGGACAACAAGCAGCAGGGCGGCTCCCAATCCTCGTCAGACAGGCCGGCTCAACCCGACCAGAAGCCGCAGTCGGATGCTTCAAAGCCTCCGCAGTCGAACTGAGGCCGATATCCCTCAGCCATCGAGTCGGTACTTCGTCTCTGCCAGCCGATAAAGTGGTCTCCACACCAGCCGGTTGATGGTCACCACCATCAGCGCCATGATGATCGTCGCGGCCAGCAGGATCGGAAAGTTCCCCTGGTCGCTCGCCCGGCTGATCTGCTCGCCCAGGCCCGCCGTCGTGAGCGTGTGGTCCTTCAGGTGGAAATACTCCGCCACAATCGACGCATTCCACGCGCCGCCCGAGGCCGTCACCAGCCCAGTAATCAGAAACGGAAAGATGCCCGGCAGGATCACCGTCGTCCAGCGCTGCAAACTTGAGAAGTGAAAGAGATCCGCGACCTCCTTCAGATCCGACGGTATCGCCATTGCTCCCGCGATCACATTGAAGAGGATGTACCACTGCGTCCCCAGCATCATCAGCGCAATCGACCCGATGCCCAGCCCCAGCCCCAGCCTGACCAGCGCCACCAGGATCACCGGGAAGAGCGCCGTCGCCGGAAACGACGCCGCTATCTGCGCGAGCGGCTGTGTAATGCTTGCCAGCTTGGGATGAAATCCGATCATCACGCCCACGGGTATCGTCCACGCCGAGGCCAGCAGCAGGGAAACATTCACCCGCAGAAACGTCGCTGCCGCGCCCCGCCAGCAGCATGAGGTACTCGTGCCCGTGCACCTGCCGCAGCAGCAGCAGCGCATGGAACGCTGCGAATGCAATCCCCGCTGCCGCAATCACTCCTACAACGACGTAGGTGGCCACGCTTCGGCGGCTCGGAGCTGCCTGCGGCTTGATCTGCGCCGATCTGCGTTCCTCGCGCCGCGCCAGCGACCGGTAAATGCTCTCGCCCAGCGGAACCAGCGTATGCCTCTGCAGAACCGCCAGCATGTTTGAATTCCGCAGTAGGTGAAGGATCGGCGATGTCACCCGCTCCTCGCTCTCCACGTTTTCGAACTTAAACTTCTCCGACCAGGCGATCAGCGGACGCCACAGCAGCTGGTCGGTCATCACCACGATCAGCACCATGGTGATCAGTCCCCAGGTCATTGCCTGATAATCACCACTCGATGCCGCTGTCTGCAGATACGAGCCCAGACCCGGCAGCCGGAAATTCCTGCTGCCTACGGGAAACATCTCGCAAACCATCAGGAAGAACCACCCGCTGGCGACCGACACCATCGAGTTCCACACCAGGCCAATCGTCGCGAAAGGCAGCTCCAGCTGAAACAGTCTCTGCAGCGGCGAGAAGCGGTTGATGTTGCACGCTTCGCGCAGTTCGCGGGGAATGCTCTTGAGCGAGGAATAGAAGCTGAATGCCATATTCCACACCTCGCCGGTGAAGATCAGCAGAATCGCTCCGAACTCGATCCCCAGCTGTCGGGAAGGGAAGAGCGACATCATCGCCAGCATCACGCCGGGCAGAAAGCTCAGCACAGGGATCGACTGCAGAATATCGAGCGTTGCGATCATCAGCGCTTCCACGCGCGGGTTATATGCGGCGATGTATCCGTAACCGATAGCGAAGACCAGGCTGAGCAGATACGCCACGAAGATGCGTACCGTCGAATAAAACGCGTACAGCGGCAGGTGCGCAGGGCGAGCGGTAAATCTCCACCTCGGGAATCGCCCCGCTGAACCAGAATTTCGCGATCCACAGGATGGCGTAGAAGCCGGCCAGCAGTCCCGCCGCGACCGTCAGATCGAGGAAGATCGGCCAGGTCCGTTCCACCACCAGCGCGCGCGACAGCGGGTAGGCCTTCTTCACTGGACCTCCGCACCTTCGACAGTCTCGGCTGTCTCTTCCTCCTCCGGCAGAATGAACCGCCGCCGCGCGGCATCGAAGTCGAACAGCTCCGCATAGCGCCCCCAGTTGATCGCCGTCTCGAGCTGCCGCTGCGTCTCATCGTCGCTGAACTGCTCGTCGAGCATATCCAGAAAGAACTCTTCGGGCACCGTGTGATCGCTCTTGTTGTTCAACGCTCGCGTGATCTGGCGCAGCAACAGTACGTGCTCGAGCGCCGCCTTGCGGAAGAGCTCTTTCTGCTTCAGAATCTCCGACTCCGCAAACTCCCGTCCCTCCGGCGTGATGACCACATCGCCCTCACCCACCTTCAGGTAGCCCAGAATCTGCGCAGCTTCCATAATCGGCAGCAGGTCGTCGATCTCGAACGCCAGCTCGTCGGCCAGCTTGTAGATGTCGGCGCGGCCCGACTGATCGCTCAGGTCGATCACAATCTCCAGCAGTCCGGCGATGCCGCCCGGGCGGGCATGCGGCAGCATCTCGTAATGCATCTGCCGCTGGTCGCGGACCTTCCTGCCATCCACCAGCTCGGGAACTGCCGCCGGCATCACATCCGGCTTGGTGAGCACTTTGTAGATGTAATCCACCAGCTTGCGTGAACGGCGGGCTCTTGCGGTCTCGCGGATGCGCCAGCGACACCTTGAAGTCCGTGCGCACGTGTCCCGGATTCCTGCCCCAGCACGATAATGCGATCGGCCAGCAGCACCGCTTCCTCGATGTTGTGCGTGACAAGGAAAATCGCCTGCGTCGGAATCGTCTTCTTCTGCCACAGCTCCAGCAATTCGCTGCGCAGGTTCTCGGCCGTCAGCACATCGAGCGCTGAAAATGGCTCGTCCATGAATAAAACTTCAGGTTCCACAACCAGCGCCCGCGCAAACCCCACGCGCTGCCGCATCCCGCCCGACAGTTCCTTCGGATAAGCCGCCTGGAATCCGTCCAGGCCGACCGTATCCAGAATCTTCAGGCTCCGCTCCCTCCGCGCTGCGGGAGCCATCCCCGCAGCCCTCAGCGGGGCCTCCACATTCTCGAGCACCGTGAGCCAGGGAAAGAGAGCGAAGCTCTGAAAGACGATCGAGACGTGAATACGAACCGTCGAAATCGGCTTGCCGTGCCAGTACACTTCGCCCGCCGATGGCTTGGAGAGCCCTGCCAGCATCCGCAGCAGCGTCGACTTGCCCGATCCCGAAGGACCAAGCAGCGCCAGAATCTCCCCCGGCACAATCGACAGGTCCGTCGCTGCGATCACCTGGATACGGTTCTCGCTCGGCTGCGCGTAGTACTTCTCCACCTGCTGGGCGCGAATGATTGGTTCCGACATCGTCGTTCCGCCTGAAAAATCTTCAGATGTAGTGAAACAGTAGCTGATGCGGTCATCGCCGGATGGCGTTATCTCGCCAGTTCCCGCGGTCAAGTTGCAGATATTGTAGGTTCCAACGATTATGAGAGGATGAAGCATCCCCTCAGCGAAGAGCGTATCATCCTAAACATAAAGATTCTTGAAGGAATCCATATACTCTTATAGTCGTCCTGACCTCCCGCTGTGTTTGACGAATGAGGCCGTCCCTGAGGACTGCCTGTACTTTAGAAAAGAAAGAGAATGTGAAGGAACGAATGTCCGAAACGCCCGTGAAGCCCAAAGTGCTGGTTGCCGACGACGAACGAGTGATTGCTGACACCCTGGCCATCATCCTCAATCAAAGCGGATTTGAAGCGACCGCCGTTTACACCGGAGAGAAAGCCGTCGAAACCGCAAAGACCCTTCGGCCTGACATGCTCATCAGCGACGTCATCATGACTGACCTCAACGGCATCGACGCCGCGATCCGTATTCGCGAGATCCTGCCCTCCTGCAAGATTCTGCTCTTTTCAGGACAGGCCGCTACCGCCGATCTCCTCGACCGGGCCCGGGGTCAGGGCCACGAATTCGAAATCCTCGCCAAGCCCGTTCACCCACAGGACCTGCTCGCCCGGCTGCGCAGCTGAGGGGCAATCGAATAGGGGATAGGCTCCGGACCCGTTACCCTAAACTCTGTTTCTCCCTTCCATCGCCCGCGACATCGTCACCTCATCGGCATACTCGATGTCGCTGCCCGCAGGAACGCCCGTCGCGATCCGGCTGATCACCACATCGCCTCCCCGCAGCATATCCGCCAGATAGTGCGCCGTCGCCTCGCCTTCGACCGTGGGCGACGTTGCCAGGATCACCTCATCCACATCGCCCCGCCGCACGCGATCCACCAGACTCCCCGTGCGCAAATGCTCCGGACCCACACCATGCAGCGGCGACAGCGTTCCGTGCAGCACGTGATAGACGCCGTTATATCCGCGCGTCTTTTCGACCGTGGCGATATTCGTCGGCTCCTCCACCACGCACACCAGCCGCTGGTTTCGCGATGGACTGGCGCAGTAGAGGCAGGGATCGATGTCCGTGATGTTGTTGCAGATGGAGCACAGAGTCAGTGCCGCCTTCACCTCGCGCACAGCATTCGCGAGCGACTCGGCGTCCTCGTTGCTCGATCGCAGGATGTGAAACGCCAGGCGCTGCGCGCTTTTTGAGCCGATGCCCGGCAATTTGCGCAGCTCTTCGATGAGCCGCGCCATGGGTTCCGCAAATCTCGACAAAAAGTGTTCCTCTTCGCTGTTTTAACAGGTACACGCCGGCTTTGCCACGCCCCGGCTGGCTATCACTTGAGGAAGATGTGATGAGTTTCCGAGCTCTTGATCTCGATGCGGCACTTGGGAAACGCAGCCTGAATTGCCCCCCGGTCGTAATTGAGGTCTGGTGAAATCGTGTGTGCGCCTCCGGTGGTAACAAAGACCGCATTCCGGGCCGCGGAACACATGTTTCTGATTGCATCGGTCTGCTGGTCCCGCTCGAAATAACAAAGCAGGTAGGTTGAGGTGACGTAGTCCCATTTCTCTCGACCATCCGCCAGTTCGAAGATATCGCCGACCGTGGGCGGATTATCCGCATAGTTCGTGAGGATGCCCGAGAGATTTTCAACACCCATTTCGATCACCCAGTCCCATTCGGCGGAGACATTCACTGTTTGAAGCTTGTGAAGGGTGCTCAGCATTTTCAGGTACAGCATGCTCTGTGTGTACCGCTCCTTGCCTGCGTTGATCGCCTCGTTGTCGACATACTCCGCATTCAGGTCCAAGCCGGTCGTCTCGCAACCGAAAAGCACCTCCATTTCCGCGCGAAACATGGCTCCTCCGCATGCCACATCCAGAATTGACCGGCCCGCCATCCTCTTCAGGTCATGGGCGGTAAGTGCCAGCTTGTCGAGATAGCCATTGTCGCCGGAAGACTGCACCGGTGGCAGCAAACCGGCGCAGAGCAGAAGACTTCGCGCGGTGATGTCCAAACGGCTTCCGTTATCCAGCTTCAAAGTCTTCAGGTACGTCGTACCGGCCTCCATGTGGAGAAGAAAGGCATCATCCTGGAATGCCTGCAGTGCCTCAAACGTAGGTTTGCCAACGTCCGCGGGAACACCTCCCACGAGACGCCTGTGATTAAACTCCGCAAACTCCAGTTCCTGGTAGGGGTATTTGTCCTTGCCATACCCCCACACGGAAATAAGCCGGCGGATCGCCGGCTCGTATTTGTTCAACCGCGCGGACTGCGGGTTGCTGCAATAGTTTCTTGCCGCGAACACACTCTGAATCGGTTTCGGATCGCCGACGGTCGCCCGCAAACGGTTAATCAACCCGAGTGCGCTTGTCTTACGGCCGAGTCTGCGGTCGATGTTGATCTTGGGATTGATCGTTCTCAGATCAGTTATGAATTTCTTCAGATGTTTCGTCGACACGGCAAGATCCCCCAGGCAAGTCAAATGTCAGCAATGGTTGCGAGCTGCTCATCGTGCAAAACCACGCTATCGGGGATTCTGAGTAATTCAGTCGGGAAAATATCTGATCTTCGACTCAGCAACGCGGTACTGGGTAGTATCTGTTGCTCATTTCACAGCGTGTCGTAAATCACCGTGACAAACAAGTCCGGTGTCATCATGCCGTGACCCATCGTGGCATCATAATCCGCCGTGGGTTTCGCGGCTATTACCTGCTGCAACGATTGGCCCGTAATCTTTAGTTTTTCGATCCGGTTGGCGACAGTCGATACCATGTCGCGATACTTCTGCAGGGCGCGCTTGTCGCCCAGCGGACCATGCCCTGGGACAATTTTCGTTCTGTCATCCGCGATACCCAGCACCTCGTCCACCGCGCGGATCATGCCGTTGATTGTGCCACCCGAGCTTGCATCGATCATCGGATACACACCGTTGAAAAACAGATCGCCGGTGTGAATCACATTGCCGTTCACGAAGTGAATATAGATGTCTGAGTCCGTATGCGCATTCGGCGTATGAACCATATCCAGTTCATCGTTGTTCACATACAGCTTGTCCGTCTCTGGAAACGTAAGCTGCGGCAGCCCCTCCGTCGGCGAGGCAGGGATCGTAAGATTGAGCAGCTTGATCGTCTGTGGAGCTGACAGCCGCGCCCGCGTATTTTCCTGAGCAAAGATGAATGCCCCCGCCTCGTGAAGCGCTGCGTTGCCGTCCGTGTGATCGAAGTGCCAGTGTGTGTTAATCAACCGCTTCAGTGGACTCGCGTTCAGCTTTCCCAATACCTGCAGAAGCGCATGGGACGCGGTCGCCACGCTGGAATCGATCAGCACCTTCCCATCCGGACCGGTCTGCGCCACCATATTTCCGCCCACCCCCTGCAGCAGAAAGATCGTGTCCGTCAGCTTTGTCGTCGTAATCGGGGTCGTCGATCCCGCGTTGCGCATCGACTGGATGTAGTTCGAGGGCGCCGGAGCCACCGCCGTCTGCGGATTCTGCAGCGACGCGGAAGCCAGCGACCGCTGCGTCAGCGTCGCCCGCAGCGACAACTGCCGAACCTCTCAGAAATCCGCGTCGTGTGATCATGGCTCAGCCTTTGTGCAGCGCCAGGGCGCGAACATTTCTCCGGGGCCCGTGAACGTGGTGCCTATATCAATCCTTCCGGCAGATTCAGACCGCCCAGCATGCCCTGCATGCTCGATTTCAAGATCTCCTCCGCGCGCCGGCCTGCTTCGTTGAATGCCGCCGTGAGCAGATCCTCGAGCATCTCCACATCAGGATTCGGGCCGCTCAGGCCAATGACAGCCGCCGGGTCGATCGTGACCTTCAGCACTTCCTTTTTCCCGTTCATCTTTACCGTCACCGCGCCGCCGCCCGACGACGCCTCCACCACCGACTGGCTCAGCTTCTGCTGCATCTGCTCCTGCATCTGCTTTGCCTGACCCAGCATTTCCTGAAGCTTTAAAGGATTCACGTTCCCGCTCCGATTAAACTCAAATACCTTACTTCTTCTCGCGCCCTACTTCTTTTCCCGAAGGTCCAGCACGCTGCGTACCTCCGCCTGAAACAACTCCTGCGCCTGCCTTACCAGCGGATTCTCGAGCGCAATCGTCTGTATGCTGCCCTGCGCCGCCGGCCGCTCTGCCCGCGGTGCCTTGGCCGTGCCGCTCCCGCCATTCTCCCCCGGCAGGAAGATCAGTTTCCTAGTCTCGCCAATGCCGCGCAGAGCTTCCCGGCAGATCTTCTCCGCCTCGGCGTTCATCGTCAGGCCGAGCATGGTCTTTTTGATGCCCACTTCGACTTCGATAGTGCCGCTATTTTCGCGCCACGTACCGGCATCCAGCAGAACCGCCGCTGTATTGTGCCCTGCGTTCTCCAGCGCCGAACAAACTGCTTCGCGAACCCGGTCCAGATCCGGAGCCGCTCCTCCGTCTGCCGCAGCCGCCAGAGCCAGCGCCCCCGAGGTCGCCTCCTGCGGCTCGGGAACCGCCGCCACTGGAGCCTTCGGCGTAGCGGTCTCTACCGCCCGTGACGCCGCCTCGAGAGGCGTAAGAGTCCTGGGAGTCGTAACCGGAGTTGTAGCCGCAGCCAGAACCTGCGCAGCCGCCGAGCCCGTGAGCTCGCTCGCCGCTTTCCGGCCGCGGTCCGCCTCGAAGGGAGAAATCGGCGTCGTCTCACGCGGCGGCGTCAGAGACTCACGAGTTGGAGTCACTGGCCCGCTCCCAGCCGCGCTCGCTCGCGACGCTGAAGCCGCTCCGCTGCTCTGCGCACGACCCTGCCCCGCCGCGCTCTTTTGCGGCAATGGACCACCACCCGATCCGGTTCTGCCTCCCTGCGGCGCTGGCAGCTGGCTCAGCAGTTCCTCCACCGGCAGCAGCCGCTGCAGGTGCACCAGCTTGATCAGCCCCAGCTCCAGGTGGAAGCGCTGCTCCTGCCGATAGTTCAGCTCATCGAAGGTGCGCAGCATCACCTGCAGAAAGCGCGTCAGGTCCTCTTCGGAAAACAGCACCGCCGACCGCGCTGCCCGTGCCCGTTCATCGGGAGAGATCTGCAGCAGCTCCGACTTCTCGCCGCCAATCCGCGCCATCAGCACGTTGCGCAGATAGCGCACAAACTGCCGCGCCAGTTGCGCCGGACTGTTTCCCGCATTCAGCAGCCGGTTCAGCTCCTCGATCACCGCCGCAGTCTGGCCTTCGCCGATCGACTCCATCAGCCGCTCGAAGACAGCATTCGGAACCGTGCCCATCAGCTCGCGAATCTGCTCCGCGTCTCAGCCGCGGCTGCCCATTCTCCACCGGAGCCGATGCAATCGCCTGGTCCATGATCGACAGCGCATCGCGCATCGACCCATCGCCCGCCTCGGCCAGCAGCGCCAGAGCCGCGTCTTCCGCTGCAATTCCTTCCTTGCCTGCAATCTCCCGCAGCTGCGCCAGAATGTCGTCGAACTTCACCGCGTGAAAGCTGAAGTGCTGGCAGCGCGAGCGGATCGTCTGCGGAATATCCTCCGGCTGCGTCGTCGCCATCATGAAGACGACGTGCTCCGGAGGCTCCTCCAGCGTCTTCAGCATCGCGTTGAACGCAGCATCGGTGATCTGATGCGCCTCGTCGAGAATGTAGATCTTGTACTTGTCCCGCGCCGGCCGGTACCGCGCCGCATCGCGCAGTTCGCGCATCTCGTCGATGCCGCGATTCGTCGCCGCGTCAATCTCGATGACATCGACGGCATTCCCCGCGCGAATCTCCGTGCACGAATCGCATACGCCGCACGGCTCCGGCGTCGGCCGCTGCGCCGACCCAATTTCCGTCCGGCAATTTAGCGCCATTGCCAGAATGCGCGCAATCGTCGTCTTGCCGATCCCGCGATGTCCGGAAAAGATGTATCCATGCGCCACGCGCCCCTGCGAGAGCGCATTCAGCAGCGTGCGAGTCACGTGATCCTGCCCGGCGACATCCGAGAAACGCTGCGGGCGATATTTGCGAGCTAAAACCTGGTATGCCATGCGATGAAAGTCTGATTGTATCGGGTGCGGAGACTCGTCGCACGTGCCCGACGTTACCTCTCAGTGCGCCGGTGTGGAAAGCTCAACAATCGAGCGATCAAACATTGCCAACCGTCACTTTGACTGTTGACAAAATCCCGCATACTTACTGCATGCCCGTATCGACCTCGAGCTTCCACTACCGCCTCGCCACGTCCGCCGACATCCCCCGCATCCACGCTCTCATCGAACGCTCGGTCCGCGAGCTGCAGGCCAACGACTACACGCCGGCCCAGATCGACGAAGCCCTCCGCACCTACCTTAGCCTCGACACCCAGCTCATCACCGACCGGACTTATTTCGTAGTCGAAGACCCCGAGGCTGCTCCCGACGCGCCTCTCGTGGCCAGCGGAGGCTGGAGCAAACGCCGAACCCTCTGCGGCGGAGACACCAGCCTAGGCGGAGACGACAATCCCGCCGGTCGCGACAGCAGCCTGCTCGATCCCGCGACCGACGCCGCCAAGATTCGCGCCTTCTATGTGCATCCTGATTGGGCGCGCCTCGGCATCGGAAGCAAAATTCTTGAATTATGCGAAAACGCCGCCCGCGCCACAGGCTTCACCCGCTTTGAAATGGGAGCCACCCTCACCGGCGTGCCTCTCTACGCCCGCCACGGCTATGTAGAAGTCGAACGCGCCGGCCTGCCCTTCAGCAACGGAGACTCGCTTGCCATCGTCCGCATGGTGAAAGAGGACTAATGGCACTCCGAGTGCCCGGCAATAACTTAAGATTGGTCATCCTAGGCGAAGGTCGCCGCGGCGACCGGAGTCGAAGAACCTGCTAATCGCCCAACCGGGCGCGCGGTTCGGGTGCCCATTCTTTCGCGCAGTTTGAAAGGGAGGAAACGCAGATCCTTAGCGCGCCTTTTTCTGCTTTACGGAATCCTTTTTTGTCGCTGCCCGTTTCGCCGCGCGTGCCCTGCGTTTCAACTCATCATGCGAATACATTGACCCGCGGCAACTCGGAGCGCCACAGTTGCACAGCGCCTCATCGTCATCGCCGTCGTAGAGGTTGTAATCGTAGGTCAGCTCTTCGCCCGCCTCGATATCGCGCAACGCCTTGACCCACACATGGCCGCGCACCTCGCCAGTCTCGCAGTTCGGATCGCATGAGTGATTGATGAACATCGCAACGCCGTGCCCATCTATCACTTTTGACCCGTCGCCCACGCCAAACAGGTACGTCGTCGGCGAATACTGATACTTCTCGTCCGCAACCTCTTTCGAAATGCGCGGCCCGGTGTACTCGACAATGCGTGAGCGCTTTTTGATCGGCGCCGTCGTGTAGCAACCGGCGGCATGAATTTGCGAGGATCGAATAATGAGCATGTTTGTGCAGCAAGAAAGGTGTTTTCTCGCCGAGTATAGCAACTCAGCGAAGACCATCCCGGAACCGCCTAGAATATCCCCATGTCCGCCGTCACCGATCACTATCAGCAGCTGCTCTCCGAGCACTATGTCTGGATGTTTGGTGTTCCTTTCGAAGAGAAGGTCGCGGAGCAAAAAGCGATTCTCGAGCGGATTCTGAGCACCCTGCAGCCGCCACTTCCGCACGGCTTGGCGCTCGACCTCGGCAGCGGCCCCGGATTCCAATCAATCGCTCTCGCACAACTCGGTTTTTCGCCCGTCGTCGCCGTCGATACCAGCGCCGAGCTCCTGACAGAATTGAAAGCCCGTGGCAGCTCGTATTCCATCAGGGTCCGCAACGCAGACATCACGGCGCTCGACGCGATCGACCTGCCCGCATCGCCCGCGATCGCCGTCTGCATGGGAGACACCCTCCCCCATCTCTCCTCCCGGCAAGAAGTCGAATGCCTTTTCACCGCCGTCTTCAAGAAGCTCGCACCCGGGGGCGTCTTTGCCCTCACCTACCGCGACCTCACCGGCGAGCTGCGCGGAACGGAGCGCTTTCTCTCCGTCCGCAGCGACGACCACAAGATCATGACCTGCTTCCTCGAATACGAAAACGAGGATTCAGTTGTCGTGCACGACCTCGTGCACATCCGGCAATCCAACGGCTGGATCCTCAAGAAGAGCTCCTACCGCAAACTTCGCCTTTCCTCGGAATGGGTGGCGGCCACGCTGCGCAAAGCAGGCTTCAGTGTTGACCTTCAGGAGCCAGGCCGCCTGCTGCTGATCGCCGCACGTAAGAGCTAAATTCACGTCGCGCGACAATTCCCGGGCAGCCCAATTTGTGCTCCGCCGGTCTAAACTAGGAGAGAGTTGTTTTTCATGCGCATTCCGGCCAGCACCCTCGCTTTCCTGCTTCTGGCTCTGCCCTGCGCCGCGCAGCAATCGCAGCAGAGTTCGGATCAGAGCCAGAACTCCAGCCAGCCGCCGTCGCAGGCTCAGGACCAGAACAAACCCGCCGACAAATCTCAGTCAGGGCAGCAGGCGCCTGCCAAGCACTCCACCGCCGATGACAATCCCTTCCCCGAAGACATCTCGAAGAAGGCCGCAGCCGGCGCAGGCAACCCCGCTCCTGACGCGCCGGCGGCAAAATCCGACAAGCCCCCCACCTCCGCCGACGGCTCAAAGTCTGCACCTGCGCCGGACTACTCCTCCAGCCGCACTGGCCTTAAGAACCTCGATTCCAACGACCCGGAGGCCCGCATCTCCGACGGCGCGGGAGGCTACATCTTCGATCCCAAGCTCGCCGCGCAGGACGTCAAGGTGGGCGGCTTCTATCTCACCAACTCGGACTACAAAGGAGCCTACGCGCGCTACAAGGAAGCCACAAAGGTCGATCCGACGAACGTCAATGCTGTCTTCGGACTCGCCGAAGCCGCGCGCGGCCTGAAGCTTACCAGCGAAGCTGTCGAGAATTACCGCGTCTATCTCGACGCCGACCCCGACGGCCCGAAGGCCAAAGCCGCCCGCAAGGCTCTTGCCCAACTAGGCGAAGCCGCAAAGAAGTAGCTCTTTTCAGATTTTCTGATCCTTGCTCCCAGCGCCCTGAGCCTCGGCTTCAATACACCTTCAACTGCAGCAGCTCGACAAGATAGATCAGCGCCAGTGGCACCAGCACCAGGTTCCGCAGCACTGACACGAAAGCCTTGCGCCGATTTCTCGTGGGCGGAACATCCGGCGACAGCAGCGCTCGCGACATCACCACCAGCAGATAATTCAGCAAAAGAAACGCCGCCGCAAAGAAGAACAGCTCCCACAGCACCACGTGCAGATGATCGCCCAGGTACGTGCCCATCCTCTGCAACGCAGTCTGCGCCGCCGCATTTTCGGAAAAATGAGCACGCAGCAACTGCCATCTCTCCCCGCTCACTGCCACCCAGACCATCCCCACGCACAGCAAAATCCGCCAGAGGGTCACCAGTCCTTCGAGCAGCGACTGCTTCCATGCCGGAATCGGCCTCGTCTCCAGCAGCAGATATGCCCGCTCCGCCGCCGGCACCGCCGCGCACACCAGCACCACCAGCGGATGCCGCACCACCGCCATCCCAGTCTGCACCCAGAACTGCCCGCTGTTGTGCCATGCCGTCGCCAGCCCGGTAGGAACCATAACCATCAGCGTTCCCCCTCATCTCACATCGGAAGCAGGCAGCATTTTACGCGCTCGCAGTATGCAAAAGCCTCTTCCTATGACCGGTTCGCGCAGAAAGCTAATGCAAGGAGTAGAATTCTCGCCGTTGGGCGTACCGAATCCGGAACGCCGACGTCCGCATGGCTCGATTCCCCCCAGGCCAGAACCCAACCGCCTTCATCTGCGTGACGCCTCCGCTCCTTACTGATGTAAGAGCTGTGTGGAGGTGCGCTAATGAAGTCCCCTATCTGTGTCACCAATATCTTTGTCACCAACAGGAAGCACACTGCTTCTTTCGGCATTGTGGGCTTGATGCTCGCAATCGCACCGCTGTCGCTAATGCTGGCCACGGGCAACGTGTCTGCGCACGCTCAGACTTACAACCTGTTGTACAGCTTCGGAAGCCAGCCTGGAGATCCGACGGACCCGAGGTATTCAGGCATCATCGCACAGGGCCGCGACGGTTATTTGTACAGCACTGCCAACGATAATTGGACTGACGGACTCGGAACCGCCTTCAAGATGAGCCCATCAGGCGCTTTGACGGTGCTGCATCGCTTCAGCGGACCGGATGGACTATCTCCTGTTGGCGGGTTGACGCTCGGCACTGACGGCAATTTTTACGGAACTACCACAGCGGGCGGAACATACTCGCTCGGCACCATTTTCAGGATGACTCCGGCTGGCACCGTCACGACTCTGTACAGTTTCAAGGGACAGGCCGATGGCTTAGACCCCGAGGCTCCTCCCATTCAGGGTTTGGATGGCAGCTTCTATGGCACTACGGCCGATGCATCCTCCGCTTCTGGTTTTGGTTCGGTGTACAGAATCACTTCTTCCGGCCAGTTCACTGTTCTTCACACATTTGCAGGGACTGACGGAGCCAATCCTTATGCTCCTTTGGTGCAGGGGCTTGACACTGGCTTGTACGGCACCACTCGTTTTCGGCGGATCGCATGGGGGCGGGACGATTTTCAGGATCACTACTCTCGGGGAATACCAGGTGCTGTTCAACTTTGACGGCACGGACGGATCGAATCCTATCGCTCCGCTAATGCGGGCAGCAGACGGCAACCTTTATGGCGTCACCCAACAGGGTGGATCTGAAAACGGTGGGGTAGTCTTTAGAATCACGTCCGGAGGTTCGCTGACTGCCCTTCATAACGTCAATGGGAATGATGAGGGGCTTAATCAGGTGGGTGGCTTGATGCAGGCGACCGGCGGAAATTTCTACGGAACGAACGACCTCGGAGCAGCATCAGGCTGGGGCGTCCTCTTCCGGATGACGCCGGCGGGCACCTTCACCCCGCTTCACAATTTTGATTTGGGGTCTGGGGCAAGCCCGCAAGTCACTTTGCTCCAACACACGACTGGCGTTTTCTACGGAACAACTGCAGTGGGCGGAGGCCCTGATCAGGGAACCTTTTACAGTTTTAATGTTGGCTTGGGCCCCTTCGTGCGTTTCCTGCCCGAAATTGGATACGTTGGCAACACCATCCAGATCCTTGGACAAGGCTTCACCGGAACCAGCGCCGTCTCTTTCAATGGAATCTCAGCAGCCTTTACTGTGGTATCCGACACTTACCTCACGGCGATCGTTCCTCCTGGAGTTACGCAAGGCACCATCACCGTCAAGACACCGACTGGGACGGTCAGCAGCAACCGACCATTTCTGGACCAGTCCGCCGATATCTTCCTGCGGGTGATTCCTACTCCGACGACAGTCGCGCAGGGCGATCTGCTCACGTATGCGTTTCCGGTGTGGAACCGTGGGCCATACGACGCTGATTACGAAGTGCTGATGACGCAGGTGCCGGCGGGCACAACGTTCGACTACATTCGCATCTCCGGTACGCCGGGCCTCGGGACATGTACGACTCCGCCCTATCAAGGAACAGGACAGATCGTATGCCACGAAAATGCCAGCATGGCCCCGAACACCACATGGACGGTTCGGCTGACTGTGAAGGTGACAGCGCCCTCCGGCACGGTTATCACCGAAAACGCAGCGGTCACGGAGGATACGCCTGACCCAAATCTGGCAAACAACACAGCGACGGTGAGCACGACGGTGCAGTGAGGGGGATTGCGAAAAACGGCTCGATGCAGCAACTTTGGCGGATACGTTAGATCCCAACCTGGCCAATAACACTGCGACGGTGAGCACTACTGTGGAGTGATGGGAAGCGACGCAGCGGACGGCCGGCGTTCCCGCCGCCAGGTGTGCATGACGCTATGTACAATTATTAGCGGCAGGAAACTCCCTGCCGAAGGACCGGTAAGTCGTGCATCCCGTCTTCGAAGACCTGCACAATCGCTACCGCAAATCGCTCAGCGGCAAAGATTGTGACACCTGTCAGCTCCGTCCCGCCCGCTCTCTGCGCGGCGGCGGCCCCGCCTGGACCACGCAGGAGGTCATAGAGCACTTGCTGCTCACCTATCGCAGCACAGGCGCGCTCTTCGACCGTTACCTCGAGCGCAACTCGCCGAGCGGCAAAACCAGGCAGATGAAACACCACGTGCTCCAGTTCCTCGTCGTTCGTTGCGGAGGATTTCCCCGTGGCGCAAGTGCGCCCGACCATGCGCTCCCCGGCAAATCCGGCATGCCGCCCATGTCCGGAGAGGAACTCTGCGCCTGCATGCGCTCCGAGCTCGAAGAGATGGACATGAAGCTTGAGAAATGTCGGCAGGCCTTCGGAAGTCGGCCCCTGGCGCCACACTTCATTTTCGGACCCCTCACCGCCGACCAGTGGCGCCGCTTCCACTTCGTCCACGGACGCCACCACCTCAAGCAGCTCGCGCGTATCCGCAAGCAAACGAAGGCAGCCTGAACTGAATCATTGAGGGAAGGGAAGATTCATCGACCGGCTGTCGCGCCATGCGGCATCCGCAAGCACAACTGATGTTTCGATCTGCCGCTCCGAAATGCTCCAGTATTTCCTGAGCAGCAGGTTCTTCTCCGCGGGGCTCACCAGCTGAAAGCCATATTTCTCGTAGAACCGGATCGCCCATGCCGCATCCGCCCACGTCCCCACCAGAACCGGATTGGTCGCCAGCTTGAGCAGATGATCCAGCAACTGCGCTCCAATCCCGAGTTTCTGGCTTGCGGTGCGCACATACGCGTGACGAATCAGCGTTACGTCCTGCACTTCCTGAATGCCCATGATACCGACCAGCTGGTCTTCGTCGTCGTAGCCCCAGAAGGCAACGCCATCGTTCATCTCGTGTTGCAGCTTTTCCCGAGACATATACGGTTCAACCCAGCAATCGTCGGGGATAACGCCACGATAAGCCTGCGCACCATCGTTGATGATGCTCCAGATGTCCTCGAAATCATCTTCGCCACAGCGCCATATCACAGATTTCGCAGCCTCCTGCCTTCACCTGAACAATCCCAGATACCACTCCACCGTAGACCGTCCCTCAAACACCGCATAGATCGCCGCGCCACAGAGAAACGACCCCAGTGGTATCCGCGCCGCACTCCCTCGCGCTTGCTTATGCAAATTCACCCAGAAAATGCCGTACACCGCCCCCGCTACCACCGCCAGAAAGAGCGCCAGCGCAGCATTCACCGGGCCCAGCCACGCTGCAATCATCGCAAAGAGCTTTGCATCTCCCAGACCCATACCCTCGCGCCGCCGCACCAGCCAGTACACCCCGCGTATCGCCAGGATCACACCCGCCGCGCACGCCGCCCATCCCAGCGCCACGCCCGCGCAGCGCAGACGCCCCAGCCATCCGCCATCGCAGATCGCACCGCTGTAGATCACCCCCAGCGTAATCCCCGGCAGCGTGAACGCATTCGGAAGCAGCATCGTCTCGGCATCCATCGCCGCCAGCCCCAGCGCCAGAAAGCAGAACACCGCCATCCCCGCGCTTTCAACCGATATTCCAAACTCCAGCCAGCACAGCAACCACAGGGCAGCCGTCGCCAGCTCAATCGCGGGATACCTCCACGCAATCCTCGCCCCGCAATCCCGGCACCGCCCGCGCAGCACCAGAAAGCTGAGCAGCGGGATATTGTCCATCGCCCGGATCGCGGCTCCGCAATCCGGACACCGCGATCGCCCCGCCGCCACCGATTCATGCCGCGGCAGCCGCCAGATGCACACATTCAGAAAGCTGCCGAATGTCAGCCCCAGCAGCGCCACAAAAATTCCCGCGAGAAGATTCAACCCCTCACCCGTAAACCAAAGCCGCTGCCGCAGTATACGTGCCCCTCATCCCGCCATTCGATAAACTGTCTCCGATGCCACCCCTAGAAAACTCGGAGACTTCCCTCAACTCCGAGACCGCCCCAAACCCCGGCCCCGCCTTCGCCGAAGCAGTCGCCATCATGAACCGCCTCCGCTCGCTCGGCGGGTGCCCCTGGGACCGCGAGCAGACCTTCGATTCCATCCGCAAATACACCCTCGAAGAAACCTATGAAGTCTTCGACGCCATCGAGCGCCGCGACTGGCCCGCTCTCAAAGACGAGCTCGGCGACCTGCTGCTGCAAGTGCTTTTCTACTCTCAGATGGCCTCCGAAGCCGGTTCCTTCACCATCGAAGACGTCATCGCCGGCCTCAACCGCAAGCTTATCCGCCGCCATCCTCACGTCTTTGGAGAAGCCGCCGCAGCTGCGGCAGGGAACAGCGCCACCGGACTCGACACGGAAAACATCGACGCCCGCCAAGTCCTCCACAACTGGGAAGAGATCAAGAAGCTGGAGCGATCCGGCCGTCTGCCACCCGATGGACCCGCACTCGAAGGACGTCTTGACGCCGTTCCGCGCTCGATGCCTGCGCTCTCCGAAGCCGCCAAGCTCGGCTCCAACGCCGCCAAATCCGGATTCGACTGGCCGGATGTCTCCGGCCTCATGGGCAAACTGCGCGAAGAGACTGCCGAGATCGAAGCCGAACTGCCGGGCGCGTCGAACAACCCTCAAGCCATCACCGAAGAACTGGGTGATCTGCTATTTACTGCCGTCAACCTCGCCCGTCACTTGAAGATCGATCCCGAACTCGCCCTGCGCGATACCAACGCCAAATTCCGTCGCCGCTTCCGCTCCATGGAAACCGCCAGCCCGCACCCCCTCGAAAAGCTCGCCCCCGACGAACTCGAATCCCTCTGGAATCGAGCCAAACTCGCTGAATCCAAGCGCTAACCCCAGGCTCCAGAAGCATGGCAAGATAGGGAGTGTATGACCACCGTTCCTCAGGTGGCGTCTGCCTCGGCAATGACCCGCGACGGCCGCCCCATACTCATCCGCTCCTGCCAGGGCCTTGACGAGCTCGACGCCTGCGTCCAGCTCCAGATCGACAGCCTGGGGCTACGGCGACGGAGACGTCATCCCGCGTCGCGTCTTCATCGTCGGCAAGCGCATCGGAGGCCAGGTCATCGGCGCCTTCGACGTCACCCGCGCCGAATCCCGAGGGGACAGCCGAAAATCTCATCGGTTTCGCCATGTCGCTGCCCGGTATCAAGCCCGGACCCGACCCTCGTGAGGACACTCCTGTCCCGTATCTGCACTCGCACATGCTGGCCGTTCTCCGCCGGCTACCGCAACGACGGCATCGGCCGCCAGCTAAAGCTTTTTCAGCGGATTGAGGCCCTCAACCGGGGCATCGATCTGATGGAGTGGACCTTCGATCCCCTGGAGATAAAGAATTCTTTCCTAAATATCCACAAGCTTGGCGCGATAGTGCGTACCTATACATCAAACTTTTATGGTTTATCATCATCTCGTCTGCAGGGTGGGCTGCCCACGGACCGTCTCCACGCGGAGTGGTATCTCCGTTCAAAGCGTGTCCAGGCCTGCCTCGCCGGAGCTCCGGTCCATCATTTCGACATCGAAGAAACCATCATGATCCCTCACCAGGTCGCAGAATGGAAGATCTTCGGAGCCCGGCATTCACCTCGCTCAGGCTGTGCAGACCGAAAACCGCCAGCGTTTTCAGAAGGCCTTCTCCCGTGGGCTGGCCGTTGTCGGATTCCTCCGCGACAACGATGGAAACGGTATCTTTGAATTAGCGCCATTCGAACACGTGAGAAGCAGCTATTTATGAGAATTGATGCAATCTTCCTCCGCGAACTTCGCATTCCCCTCGTTAAGGCCTTCGAAACCAGTTTTGGCATCACCACTGACCGCCGCATTCTCCTCGTCGAATTGAAATCCGAAGGTCTCACCGGCTGGGGAGAGTGTGTCGCTGGCGAGCATCCTTATTATTCCTACGAGACCATCGACACCGCATGGATCATGCTCCTGCAGGAACTTGCCCCTGCGCTTGCCCGCTCCGAACCGGCGCACGCCGGCAAAGTCCCCGGCATCCTCAAGCCAGGTTCGCGGCCACCGCATGGCCAAAGCTGCCCTTGAAAACTCCGTCTGGGACCTCGAAGCGCAGATGCGCGGCATCCCGCTCGCCGAGCTGCTAGGAGGCGTCCGCAGACCATTCCCTGCGGCGTCTCCATCGGCATCAAGTCCTCGATCGAGGAACTCCTCGCCGATATCGAAACCGAACTGGCGGCCGGCTACCAGCGCATCAAGTTGAAGTGCAAGCCCGGCTGGGACACCGAAGTCTTCGACGCTGTCCGCAACCGCTGGCCCGGCATCGCCCTCAGCTGCGATGCCAACTCCGCCTACAAACTCAAGGACGCCGAAATCATCGTCGGCTGGGACGCTTTCGACCTGATGATGATCGAGCAGCCGCTCTGGAACGACGACTTCTACTACCACTCCATGCTGCAACGGCAGCTCAACACGCCCATCTGCCTTGACGAATCCATCCACAATCGCCGCGACACCCTCGCCGCCATTGAGATGGAGTCCTGCCGCATCATCAACATCAAAACGGCCGTGTCGGCGGACTCGGCGAAGCCGTCGCCGTGCACAATGCCGCGATGGAGCGCGGCATTCCCGTCTGGTGCGGAGGCATGCTCGAAACCGGTATCGGCCGCTCCCACAACATCGCCCTGTCCTCGCTCGAAAACTTCACCCTTCCCGGTGACGTTTCCGCCTCCAAGCGCTATTACAAGGAAGACATCATCGAGCCGCCAGTCGAAGTCTCACCCAGGCGAGATCACCGTTCCCACTACCCCCGGCCGCGGATACGAAGTCCGCGAAGACCTGGTCGAGCGCCTCACCATCCGCAAGGAAGAAATCCGCGCTATGGCCTTCGCTTAAAGGCAGGGAACGGGGCACAGGGATCAGAAAACAACTCTGCGATGTCATCCTGATCGAAGGACCGACCGGGACCCCGGCGCGGGATCTTTGCGCGACAGGCGGGAGAAGCGGAGTCGAAGGAGCTGCTCTCGGCCTCCCGGCGTAAAATACCTCCATGAGCACGCTCGAAATCCCGAGGCTGCCCAGCCGCCTTACGCTGGAGCCTGCTCTTACGGACGAAGAGTTCGAGCAGATGAGCACGGCGAACGAGCTGGTGAAGCTGGAGCGCACGAAGAAGGAAGGCAAGATCGTCGTTAACCCGCCGACGGGATTAGACAGCAGTAGTGTAAATATCGAAATCAGCCGGCAGTTAGCGAACTGGTGGCGGCAGCACCGGAAGGGAAGAGCTTTCGATTCGAATGCCGGCTTCTTCCTTCCCGATGGATCATCTCTCAGCCCGGACGGAGCCTACGCGACGACTGAACAGGTTCAGGGCCTTTCCAGTAAAGACCGCCGGCACTTCGGACGCTTCGCCGGCGTTTGTGATCGAACTCCTGTCCGCCAGCGACAGCCTTTCAGAGGCTAGAGAGAAGATGGAGACTTGGCTCTCAAACGGTGCGCAGCTTGGCTGGCTTATCGACCCCTACAAGCGGAATGTCTGGCTTTACGAAGCGGGGAAGTCACCTCGACTCGAAACCGGAGACTCCATTGCAGGC